>CAVSCT010000011.1:0-89807 GCA_963726555.1 uncultured Alphaproteobacteria bacterium
GCCGCACCCGTTCCGCCGTCGGCTCGTACTGGATGAGCTCGATCAGACGGTTGCGGAAGATCACCTTTCCGGGCGTCGTCGCCAGCATCTCGCCCACCTTGAAGGCATCCATGCCGAAGGGCTTGCGACCGTTTGCATCGCGTTCGCTGTCCTCCATGAAGTTCCAAGTATCCGGCGCACAAGATTGCTGCCCCACTCCGCTTGCGTCTTCTGCAGCACCTCGGGATTGGTGAGGATGAAGTTTGACGGTGAGAACACGTCGAGCATCTGCCGTGTGGCGAATTCGACCTGCCGCTCGTGTTGCGGAAGCTGACGCCGACGGACGCCCGTGGTAGCGTTGTGCCACCATTGCTGCTGAAGCAAAAACGCCTGCTGGAAGATGTTGTAGGGCCATGACTTCCACGCTTCTCCAGCGAACCGTTTGTCGTGCGGGAGCGGCTCGATGCAGCACTCGCCTTTGCCGCCGGCGATCGAGCACGATGCCATGTAGCGTCCGAGCCGCATCCACTTGCGGAGCGCCTTCTGCCAGAGCTGGCTCTGCTTGCCGGGCGCGGCGGCGAGATGAATAAGCCAGTCGAAGTAAGCTTCGGCGACGGCCGCTGGTGAAAGACCGAGCGTCACCCGTGAGACGGCGTAATTGATGGTGCGATCGATGACGTCGGCAAAGTCCAGCGAGGGGTCGCCGCGTTCTTCAGCAGCTCTGGGCACGACGATCTCGGCGGGGGTCGGCGTCGCCGTCTTGCGGTTGCCGGAGGACGGCGCGTCCGCCCGCGGCGCTTCCTGCGCCCGTCCAACAGCCCTTGCGTGCATGTTCTGCGGCATGGAGTGTGGTGGCTTCCAATTCGACACGGAGCATAGCGAACGACTGCGCTCGCGGCCCAGTGATGCCAGTCACGTCGCCGCTCGCCGCTCCCGGATCCGCAAAGGCTCTAGAGTCGCCTTCCGCAAGCGGACGTATGCGTCCTTCGATTCAGCTCCGAGCTTCTTGACGGTGCCACTCAGCTCTTCGCCACTCTTGTGAGTTCCGCCTTCGTCCTGAACGCGTGCCAACGCTTTTCGAGTTCAGCCCATTCTTCCTGAACCTCCTTTGATCCGAGGTGGATCTTCAGCTTGGCCTCGTCACGTGCCGTCTTGAGGTCGTCGATGAACTTGTGGATGTCAGGCATGATGCTTTGGCTCCAGACAAGGCTGATTGTTTTGCTCATAAACATCATCTTTCGCGAGCACACCGCACTGAGCTGGATCAACGGTTTGAATGATCCGGTAACCAATTCGAAGCTTGATGCGCGTCAAGCTGGACCGCACTTTCATCGGAAAGGCGGCAACTCCATACAAATCCTGAGGGAAAGGCCGGCGCCATACCAGCGAAGACGGGCAAACTCCGGGGGACGCAGCGGTTCGGTAGCGAACTTAGCAGGCATTCGGGGGGCTGGATTGATGGGGATCCACGACAGGTGTCGCACCGCGAGCGGCGAACGCTGACATGGTCACGATCATTGTTCGAGGCCCGCTTGATCCGGATCAACGCCGGCGAAGCGTGGAAAGCGGCAGGGTCATTTGCGTTGCCTGGCGCGGGTCTCTCTCATGATCGATTTTCAGAAGCAGCGCCGATACATGGTGGAGCATCACATCGCCGCCCGCGGTGTGCGCTCGCCTCTCGTGCTGGAAGCCATGGGCGCGGTGCCGCGCGAAGAATTCCTGCCCGCGCACTTGCGTGAGGATGCTTACGAGGACACGCCGCTTCCGATTGGAGAGGCGCAGACGATCTCGCAGCCCTACATCGTTGCCTTCATGACCGAGGCCCTCGGCCTCTCCGGCGGTGAGAAGGTGCTAGAGATCGGTGCAGGCTCGGGCTATGCCGCCGCAATCCTCTGCGCATCGCCGGCGAGGTCTTCACTGTAGAACGCATCAGCGAGCTCGCCACCAAGGCCGCGGCGAGGCTGGCGGATCTTGGCTACGACAATGTGCATGTGCTGCATGCCGATGGCACGCGCGGTTGGCCCGAGCACGCCCCCTACGACGCCATCATCGTCGCGGCCGGGGGACCCGATGTGCCCAAGTCGCTCAAGCAGCAGCTCGCGGTCGGTGGCCGCCTCGTCATTCCCGTCGGCACTGATCCGCGCGCCCAAGAGCTCATTCGAGTTACCCGCCTGAACGAGGATGAGTTCAAGACAGAAGATATTGCCGATGTCCGCTTTGTCCCGCTTCTGGGCGAAGAAGGCTGGGCGGAGCCGAAGCCGCATAAACATGCTCCCGCTGCCGCGCGCAGCCGGGGTGCTGATCACGAGCTGATCGAGGCCGTGAGTGCGCATGCGGAGCCGTTCGGTGCCATCGACCTGGCAGACCTGCAACCGCTCCTGAGCCGCATCGGCAATGCGCGCGTCGTGCTTATCGGCGAGGCGACGCACGGCACCTCAGAATTCTACCGAATGCGCGAGCAAATCACGCGCAACCTCATCGCTAAGAAGGGGTTCACCTTCGTTGCCATCGAGGGTGATTGGCCGGATGCCGCGCGCATCGATCACTACGCCCGTCATTTCGAGTTCCCGGCTTCGGAATGGACGGCTTTCGCGCGTTTCCCCACGTGGATGTGGCGCAACAACGAGGTGCGGGATTTCGTCGAATGGCTACGCGAGCACAACGCCGAACTGGAGCCCCGCAGGCGCACGGCGTTCCATGGACTGGACCTTTACAGTCTTCACAATTCCATTCGCTCTGTGCTCGATTATCTCGAAGAGGTCGACCCGGCAGCCGCGCAGGTTGCGCGCGAGCGCTATGGCTGCCTGACGCCTTGGCAGGCCGATCCGGCCACTTATGGACGCGCGGCCATAACGGGTCGCTACCGGTCCTGCGAGAATGAAGTCGCGCTGATGCTCGCCGGCATCCTTTCACGGCGGCGCGACTACGCGCTGCGAGACGGTGAGCGCTATCTCGACGCCGTGCAGAACGCCCGGTTGGTTACGAATGCGGAGCGGTACTACCGCACCATGTATTACGGCTCGCGCGCGGCGTGGAATTTGCGCGACACGCACATGTTCGAGACGTTGAAGACGCTGCTCGAGTTCTATGGCCCCGACAGCAAGGCAGTCGTTTGGGCGCACAACTCCCATGTCGGGGACGCTTCCGCGACCGAGATGTCCATCCGCGGCGAGTTCAATGTCGGCCAGCTCTGCCGCCGCGCGTTTGGCGACCAGGCATATCTCATCGGCTTCGGGACAGATCGGGGCACCGTGGCAGCCGCATCGGACTGGGACGGCCCGATGCGGATCATGTTCGTAAGACCGGCAATGCCCAGAAGCTACGAAAGGCAATTCCATGCCGTCACCGAAGAGACCGGCAAATCAAAATTCCTGCTGCCGCTGAGGTCGACCGCCGCTCTGCGCGAGAGCCTTGCGGTCCCACGCCTCCAGCGCGCCATCGGGGTCATTTACCGGCCCGAGACGGAACTCGCGAGCCATTATTTTCAGGCGGTTCTTCCGCGCCAGTTCGACGAGTATATCTGGCTGGACGAGACGCGGGCTGTGACACCCTTTGCGACGAAGGATCTGGAAGGGATGCCGGATACGTATCCGTTCGGCCTGTAGTGCGATGCGCGACGAAAGCTGTTCTTCCAGGCTCGTGGCCATCGACCCCTGACCTACATCAAAGCCTGCCGGAAGCCCTGCCGATATACACGTCTGGCGCAGACAGCGCTGATGCACCTTGGAGGGACGTCATGCGTCACATCGTAGGCCTCGGAGCAATTTTGATCGTGAGCCAGTTGTCGGCCGGGCCATCGCAAGCCAGTGGTGCGAGCCTGCTTGCGAATGTAGGGGCTCTATCGCCATCCTTGGACGGGCACTCTCTCGCTCGGCGCGTCGGCTGGAACCGCTGCCAGATTTGGCGAGACAAATGCGCCTGGCGGTGGGGCCCCGGCACATGGCGCTTTGACCGCTGCCTGCGGCGGCACGGCTGCTGAGCCCAGGCGACAGGACGAAGGTCGGGATGCCAGGACTTAAGCGGGCACTTTCCGTCATGCTGATCGGTGCGGCGGCTCCGGTCAGTGCCGCGCTGGCCGGGGCCGATGACATCGAAAAGGGTCGCGAGCTCGCAGGGCGGCTCTGCGCGAGCTGCCACATGCAGCCGGGGCAAGGCGAAAAGAGCAATCACTCCCAGATTCCGAGCTTTCGCGCCGTCGCCAATCGGCCCGGGCAATCCGTCGACGGTATCGCCAGCTGGCTGAAGATCGCGCCGCCGACGATGCCTAATCATCATCTCTCACATGAAGAAAAGCGTCTGCTTGCAAACTTCATCATGTCGCTGCGAGCAAGCGATCTGTAGCGCCGACCAGTTGGATTCTGCTGGGTTCGCGCCACGCCGATCTCTCGGTGCATGCAGAACCGCGAGCGACGCTATACGACAGTGCCAAAAAGGGTTCCGATGCCAGCCGTCGCAGCCATGGCAAGTGCGACCCAAAAAGCCACCTGCACCGTAGTGCGATTCTGGTGATCGGCCGCGTGCTCTGGGGATTTATCGGCCCGCGCTATGCGCGGTTTTCGGACTTCGTCTACAAGCCTGCCACGCCGTTCGCTACATTAGCGATTTGATACGGTTTCGCTCAAAGCGTTATCTCGGGCATAGCCCTGCCGGAGGGGCGATGGTCGTCCTACTCTTATTGCTACTTGCTGCGACCGTGGTAACAGGACTGATCGTGTATGTGGGGAGCATCAGGGCGGACCTCTTGCGGGCATTGTCAGCAGCCAAAACGCCGAGGAGCTGGAGGGGGTACACAATATCCGCGCCTACGTTACGTAAGCCCTCATATTGCCGCACATCGCCGCCGTCCTGATTGCGAGTTTTGCTCATCGCGAAAACCTCGTCTGGTCGATGTTCACGGGATACAAGCGTTTTTAGAGGCATCGCCACTATTACCCTTCGCGGAGCCCACCGGAATGATCGCTTCTAATTCATAGAAGGGCTTGCAATGGCATCTTATCGCGCTGAGGCGCAGCGGACGTGGAAGGTCGCCGCTTTCGCAGTGATTTTATTGGGCGCGCTGACGCGCACCGCTATTGCCGAGGAGGAGAGAACGCGCAAAGCCATGTTGGCTATAGGCAGCGAAGAGTTTCAGGAAAGTTGCGCCGCCTGCCATGGAGCGGATGCCTCAGGGAGGGGAGAGCTGGCCAACAAGCTGGTGAAGCCCCCCAAAAACCTCACCATGCTCGCCGAACAAAACGGAGGCCCTTTTCCATTTTGGAGAGTGTTTGACATCATAGCAGGCGACACGACCGTAGAAGATCATGACACCTCGCAGATGCCTCTCTTCTCGCAGCGCATGCACGGCCAAGAAACCGCGGGAGAGTTTCCCCCAGCGCCCCTTCGCGTGTTAGCGCTCACGCATTACCTGGAGAGTATCCAAGAGTGATCGGTCCGATGTGCATCGTCTCCCTCAGACCGGTGGCTGATCTTAAGTTTTAAGTGGCCCGCTTCTTTCAGCGTTGCCGAGAACTCGGGCGGCGGTGCAAGGCACAGAGTTCGATAAGTGTCTAGGAAGGGCAACCAGCCGACCCGCCGGTATCGAAACGTCCAAAGGCACACCCAATACTCCGTGAGCGCGGCTTTTTCCGATACCGCGTCGCTAACACTGAGGATTGACTTAGGTCAAGATACCCAAATGCGCTTAGCTCATCATCACGGCCAGTGTAAGTGAGAGGTGGTTGATGGCTTCGCTCAAAATCTTGACCCCCGTCGACGGTTCGCCAGCGTCGCTCCGTGCTGTCGATTTCGCTCTTGAGGCGCTGTCGCGAGTTCGGGAGGCTCGCTCGTATTGCTCAACGTGCAGAACGTTGGGTCCATCGACCCTATCGGTGTAGCAGCTATGGCGCCGCCGGACTGGTTCCAGGATGTAGCATCAAAGGCATCCGAGGAGGCTTTGAAGGGTGCTCTGAGCAAATGCAAAGGGGCCAACATCGCGTTCAAGCCGATGGCAAGGGCAGGACAAGTCGCCAGGACCATCGCAGATGTTGCGCGCGAGGAGGGCGTCGGACAAATCGTAATGGGTACTCGCGGCCTTGGCGGCGTCCAGGGTCTGCTGCTGGGCTCCGTCGCCACCCAGGTGATTTACTTAGCGGAAGTTCCGGTCACCTTGATCAAGTGAACCAAGACACCACAGTCACGCGCTCTCGGCCGCCGCTCTCCGAAGCCCCGAAAAAACGGGCTGGCAGTTGGGTGCGGCGAGCCAGGCCCGCTAACAAGTCCCGAGCAACACGCAGCTCGTTGACGCTCAACAAGTTCAGGAGCACTGTACCGAAGGTTAGGCGGGTGGCAGCCGCGTTTTCCGGTGGGATCTGGAAATGAATCGTGCTGCCCTATTTAGAGTCGTTGCACCTTTCGCTCGCGTTAGAAGAGCAAGAACAGCCGTCAGGCTCTTGGCGGTTGCAGCATCGGCTTGGGCTGTTGTGTCGACCGCCAATGCGGATCGTTTCAGCTATCGTGACGACCGCGAATGTGCTCGCACTCCAAACGCTGAAGCTGCGATCGCAGCCTGCACGCGACTGTACGAGAGCGGCACACTCGGCCCGCGAAACCGAGCCATTGCTCTCGGCAATCGAGGAGCAGCGGCGAACGCTTCTCGGCCGATACGACCGGGCTATGGCCGACTTCACCCTCGCAATCGGCCTCGATCCGCGAAATCCTCGGTACTTCTGCCAACGCGGTGATGTCCTCCGAAGGCAACGAGCGTTCAGAGATGCGATGGCGGACTATACGGCGGCCTTAACAAGGGCTCCAGGCTCTGTCTGTGCTTATCAAGGTCGCGGTGAGACCTACCTCGCTCAGGGCAGTGCGCGGCAGGCGCTTGCTGACGTTGCGAAAGGCGTTACGGGCAAAACCTGCCAGCTTCCAGTTGCTCGTTCTTCGCGGCCGCGCCAACAAGCAGGCAAAGCTATACGAGGCCGCCGTCGCCGATTTCTCGCAGGCTTTGACCTCAAAGTCGCCAAGCAGTCTTCAACCCAACGACCGCGCCACGATCCATAGCGAGCGCGCGCTTGTGCTGTTGGAACTGGACCGGTCGGCCGATGCGAGGGCCGATGTGGATGAGGCGTTGCGTATTGCACCCGAAAACGCACCTGCCATCGCCGCGATGGGTTCTGTCGAAGAGGAGTCCGGTCGCAAGCCCGAGGCGATAGCTTTCTATAGCCGTGCCCTTGCGATCAAACCCGACCTGGAAGATGCGAAGCGCGGATTGGAGAGACTGACGCTCCCCAAAGTCGCTATGCTGGCGACTCCCCCACAACTCCTGAACCAGCGCTTGAAACCTTGAAAGATGACAAGCCCGCCTCAGAGAAACTTGCTCTACCGGCGGCAATTCCCCCCCCGGATGCCCAACTTGCCGACAAGTCGCACAAGCACTCCTGGGCTCGCTTTTGGTTCCTGCTCGCGGGCGCTTGTTGGGTGGCGATGCTGTTCACCCTGGCCAGCGGTTTGATGAAGGAAGCTGAGTTGGAGGCGCCAGAAATGCCCCACCTATGAAGCTCGGATTAGGTGGCCAGCAGTCCCCATAGCTACCGTCAAAAGCTGCTCGTCCCCTGCCGACCTCCGCACCAGTCGGCACGCCCACGCGAAAGGTTTCACTCCGTTCATAGGGCGACCGACCGTTGCAGTCGCACGGCTGTCGTCATGGCTCTCTCCGCAGCTAGTCCCACCAGAGCCCACGATGGCAAACGTAGTGCAGAAAAGCACTTCAGGCCCAAAGGGAACCAACCTTTTCCAGGAGCGGATGTCCTGAGTTACTCCTCGCACTTGAAGATCATGGAGAAGTGAGGGACCTTGAGGCGGCAATTCCCGCCGCCCGCCTCCCTTACTCCATAGCCGTCACCGAACTTGAGATCGCGGAGCTTGCTCAGCAGCGCGCCGCCAACTTTCGCCTTGCCCCGGTAATCGTTGGGCTCTTGCTCTGGTGCGACTTTTGGCGCGTCCGGCGTGGGCGGAGCCGACGCCTCATTGGGTCGCGACGGGTGTGCCGCTCCAGACTTAGTCTCGGGCGGCCGCGTCACCGAAGGCGCTGCCCCCACCGGAGCGTCAAGGTCCGGGCTCTTCGAAGCGTCCCCCTTAGCTGGTGCATTCGCGCCTACCGGTGTGTTAGGGGCTGGCTCGTCGGGCCGAACCAAATCGGCGGCCTTGGCCTCCACGGCGTTGCACCGCTTAATGTCGGCCGGCGCGCGCGTCCAGATCATCGAACGGGAAAAGAATTTGACCCCGGCATAGCCCTTCACGCGCAGTCGGTTGTCATCGAGCAGCTTCAACTCAACGTCGTACTTTTTGTCGCTGTCGGGGTCGTAAATCCAGCCGTTGTCCCACAGGCCGCTGCCCTGCGGCGCCACATCACCGATGATCTGCTTGCCGCAGCCCTTGTTGCTGTCGGCTTCATCGCGCACCCAAACGATCTGGCCGCACAGGTTGGCGTCGCAATCTTTGATCTCGACGCCGCCGCGTCCCTTGTCATCAATCCACACCCCGCGTGGATCGGAAGCGCCCCATGCCGTTCCCCCCACGATCAAGCCCGCTCCCAGCAGAGCCGACATGAAAATAGCGGTAACACGCATCACTGCCTCCTTATCGCATCAGCTACAGGTTGGTGCCTTAGCAGCAGACAAGCGGTAGTGCGGCGCCTCGACGCGCGCACGAATACCTGACGAACGTCAGGGTAATGCAAGGTTCTAAATGCGTCCATGTCGGGCTAAAGCCCGCGCGTCGGAGCGTGCGGTAGGCGCTGCGGTGGTCTCACCTGCGGGCGGCGGCGCAGGCTTAGCTGGCGCGGCGTCCAAGCGGACTAGCGTTGAGTTGATGCGGCAGTTGGCACCTCTTGTTTAGAACGTCCCAATTCCGCCGCCGACAATTGGCACTAATTTCTCGCCACAGGAGCGGCCGGTGTCAAAGATGAAACTACTGCTCGCGAGCACACTCTCAGTAGCACTGGTAGGGGCGCACGCTTATGGGGCGCCTTCAATCCCGTCGGTGCCCCAAGTGAATGGCATCAAACTCGTGCAATGGCATCGAGGCGGTGGGGGATGGCGCCGCGGAGGGCGGGGCTGGGGTCCTTGGCCTTGGATTGGCCTAGGCGTCGTGGCCGGGGCAATCATCGCTGACCAAGCCTATCGCCCGCATCCAGGTCACTACTACGACGAGGGTCCTTATGATGGACCCTACTATTACCCTTCCGACTTCCGCGGCGATCCGCGCGAAATTTGTCTGCAGAACTTCCGCACCTTCCAGTGGCGCACCGGCTACTACACGACCTATTCGGGTGAGAGGCGCCTGTGCCCGTACCTAAGAGAGGCCGCGCTGGCGCCGGATGCAGCGCCATACCCATACATTGATGCGAGACGACCGCCGCCGGGTGCAGACCCCTATGGCCAACCCTTACCGCCACCGCAGGCAGCAGTACGGCAGCCGAGTGCAACGCTTCATTCGGCGGCGCCCCCGCCCCAGTCGGCAGACCCTGATGCCGATGCTGGACAACCGCCGTCCGATACTGGGAGACCGCCGCCTTATAGCGATGCGGCACCGCCTTCACAGGGTGCAGCCCCATACGGAGATGCGCCGGGCGATGATGACGAGGGGCCTTTGCCCCCGGCGCCTGAAGGCGCACCGCCTCCTCGCTAGGAATTCGCTACTGCGGATATGCGTAGAGTGGGACTAAACAGAACGTGTCGTTGGTCTAGCTAACCACGTCCCCTCAGTGCTCCTCGACCTCAATTGGCAAGGAGTAGGCAGCGCGCTTCGTTGATGGCCGTTAAGAACTCGGGCGGCGGGGCTAGGCATAGAGTTCGATAAGTGTCCAGGAAGGGCAGCCAACAAATCACGTGCTCAGAACAGTCTCCAGTCCGGAAGCCGCTCTCCAGGAAAAACTCCCCCAGTTTCCGCGCGTTACACCCTTCGCTCCTAAAACAAGGCTTCAGCGGCGGTCTCCGACTGACGATTTCCGACGCTCATTAGGCGTCGAGTCTCCGAAGGCCAAAAAGGGCTGGCGGCTTGGGCAGACTACATTCGCATTATAGCGCGAACCAAAGATGCGGCATCGGGCGCAGGGGACAAGAGTGCTCAGTGAGGCGTCGGCAACGAGCCCGTGTCGCTCGGTGGACATACGTAGGCGTCTGCCGTCTTCAAGTCCTGAACAGCGGAGTTGAAGGCAGCGTATCGGGCTTTGCAGAACGCCTCAACAGTTGTTGAAGTGAATACGGTCTTTGTTTCCTCGAACTGCTTTTTGCAGCGGTTCAAGGCCGCGCGCGTATCTGCTTCGCGATGCGTAACTTGTTGTAATTCGTTGGATCGCTGTCGTTGACATTCTTCTGCGGCAGCTCTCGAGCGCGCCTCATCAGATCGGATCTGAGCGATCAGGTCAGATCGCTGGAGCATCCAAATGACGACGACAAGCGAACCCACAATCGCAAGCATGGGGGCCGAAGCGAAGACGTCTTTGCGATCGGTCCACCGCATGCTTCTCACGCATTCGGTGAGTACGACGAAGACAAACAGCCCGATGACAGCCCAGCGGACGCTCAAGTGCGCGGGGCGCAGCCAGAAGTCTTCGGCCGTGGAAAGCAGTGTGGAGACGACAGAAAATGCTACCGCCGAGGCCAGCGAAAACGAGATCTTTCCGATCGTTCCGAGATCAGCGAAGCGAGCCCTAATTTCTGTGAATAGCTCGTACTGATCGCGCTGAACGACGGTCTTTGATGGCTTTCTAGCCAAAATAAATACCCCTGCGCAACGAACACGCCTTCAGACCCACGCAGACGTACGTCGGCGGGTACCGGTCATGCACGCAGAGGGGGACCGCGTCGTTTCGATCTAGAGGCAGTCGCAGAACGTTGCAAGCCACTCAAATGGGGATGTTGTGGATGGTTTAGTTCAGAAGTTTGCGGCTTCAGGGCTTGAAGACGCTTCCGACGCGGGTCGTTCGTCCGGAACACCGGAAACTCAGGTCTCGAAGCCCAGCTGCTGTCGCTGAGAAGTCCAACCGACGGCGAGGTCTGTCCGGTACATCAGCTGCTTCAAACTCAGGTCGGCCGGCTGTCGCCCTTCAAGGATGGCACCCACGATGCTCGGCGCGAGGAAGGCCAAGGGCAAATGCGCCTGCACGTAGGACCGAGTGAGCTGCTCGCGAACGGCAAGTTCCGACAAATCGCTGACACGGCGCATGCGAATGTCTTCGAACCAAGAGTAGGCTCGCGCCACCGCCTTCACTAAAGGCTCGTCCCTTGAACCCGACGCCATGACACCGCCCCCGATAATCAGCTTCTGCTCGATCCCTCGCTTCGTGACGCGCACGGGCACAACGATGGCATGGGTGTGAGGCTCGTCGGGAGAAAGCACCGGCAGCTTGAGGGCCTCGTGCAACCCTCGTAGTGCGACGGTGATCGTAAGCGTTGTATCTCCGATCTCGATGCGCGACAGGACCGATTGGAGTGTCGAGCGCAGCTGGCTGGCATGGTCTTGCGAGAGCGAACGCGACAAGGTCGCTGCCGTCTTAAGGACGCTTGCGGTTTGTGCCGGCGGCAAGCGGCCCAGGGAGAGGATTGAGCTCAACGCGCTCTGGTCGTCGAGAAATGAGCCCAAGGCAACCAGCACGGCATTCTCGATCTCAATTGCCGGTATCCGCCATCGCTTGCCCTGCTCATCCTTTCGCGGCCGTCCGCGCGCCAGCGACTTCGAAATGTAGTAGCGGTATCTCAGCCCACCCCTATTCGAGTGCGACGGCGTCAGCCGTTCACCCACCTCATCGAATACGAGCCCCGTCAGCAGGCTCGGCACCCGGGCACGCATCTGCTTGCGGTGATCCACTCGGTTCTTGGCGAGCTGCTCCTGAACTGCGTCCCAGGCATCACGCTTGATGATCGGCCGGTGCAGACCCTGATATGTCAACCCCTTGTGGACCACCAAACCGAGGTAGACTGGATTTCTCAGGATGAGGTAGAGATTGCCCCGTGTGATCGGCCGGCCGCCGATTGCCCTGCCGCCCTGCGTGACACGCCGATGGGAGCGGATGCTTTTCCTGTCGAGCTCATCTGCAAGCGCGTGCACCGAGCCAAGTTCAACATAACGCCTGAAGATCAGCCGCACTTTTTTGGCTTCAGTCTCATTGACGACCAGCGCGCGGGCCTTGACCTCGTAGCCAAGCGGCACGCTGCCACCCATCCACATGCCCTTCTGGCGCGAAGCCTTGAATGTGCGCCTTAGGGCACGAACTTACCGGTGCGCCCTATTTCACGAGCGGCCGCAGTTTGCGCGACGGCCTGCCGCCTATCCGCCTTGCGGTCTCGCCGTGGCTGAACCAGGATTTCCAGGACCTCGCCTTCGCTGTCCACGGCACGCCAGACGTACAATTGTCTGTCGTTGATGGAGACAAGCACTTCGTCGAGCTTGTCCATTAGCGAACGCTATTGGGCCCGTATGCACCAAGCCAGTGCGTTGCTGTGACAGTGCCGTCCGACAAGGGCCAATAGCTGACGTCAGGCACCTAAAAGTGCATGTGACGCCCGCATGCGCAATTAACCGGCCAGTACTTTACTGATTTCGCTCGCCGGCATGGGCCGGTTGAAGAAGTAGCCTTGGACCTCATCGCAGCCGGAACTGGTCACCGCGGCGAGCTGCTCCCTGGTCTCGACGCCCTCTGCCACACTGCGCATGTCAAGCTTTCTGGCGAGGCTTGCCACCGCCTCGATGATGGCGGCACAGTCCGCGCGCTCGGGCAGATCGCGGACGAAGCTGCGGTCGATTTTGATGGTATCGAACGGAAAGCTGCGCAGGTAGCTCAGGGAGGCGAAGGCCGTACCAAAGTCATCGAGCGCGATGCGGACACCCTTTTTGCGAAGCCGGTGGAGGGTGTTGAGAGTACTGGTGTCGTCGCGCAGGAGTACCAACTCGGTGATCTCAAGTTCAAGCCGTTGCGGCACAAGTCCGGAGAGATTGAGGGCTGCTTCGACCGTTTTGTAGAGATCAGATCCGCAAAACTGAGACGCCGAGAGATTGACCGTCACGCCCACTTCTGCGGGCCAGGTTACGGCGTCTTCGCAGGCCTGATGCAGAGCCCATTCACCCATAGCAACAATGAGGCCTGTCTCTTCGGCGAGGGGAATAAAGTCGCTCGGCGGAACGAGGCCAAGTTGAGGATGATGCCAGCGCATCAGCGCTTCACAACACTTCACCCCTTCGGTCTTCACGTCGCGGATCGGTTGATAGTAAAGCTCGAGCTGATTCTCCTTCAGCGCAACGCTCAAGTCGGCCTCGAGCCGACGACGCGATTGCTTCTCGTAACTGTAGTCAGGATCAAACAGCACGTAGCGGCCGCGGCCCATCGACTTGGCGTGATAGAGCGCGATGTCTGCATTTTTTAGCAGTTCGTCGGCGCTGCGGCCCTGCTCGGGAGCCAGGGCGATGCCGATGCTGGCAGCGATGGCGATGGGATGTCCCATCAGCTGGTGGGATTCGCTAAGCGTTCGCAACATGCGATCAGCAAACGCGATCGCCTGGTCTTTGCTCGTGACACCCGACTGCACGATGGCGAATTCGTCGCCCCCGAGGCGCCCGACGAAATCCGGCCGACGCACCGTCGCATGCAAGCGTGCCCCGATGCTCTTGAGAAGAGCATCGCCGACGGGGTGACCGAAGTCATCGTTCACGTCTTTGAAGTGGTCAAGGTCAATCCAATGCACGGCGAGACCCTCGCCCGGCGCAAGGCTTTGGAGAGCCGCCTCGAGTTGTTCATGAAAATGGAAGCGGTTCGGAATCTCAGTAAGCGCGTCGTGGCGCGCGAGCCAGGAAATCTTCTCTTCTGCCTGACGCCGCTCAGTGATGTCTTCTTGCAGGTCCACCCAACTGCCATCGGAGAGAGGCTGGTTGGTGACGAGAATGGTGCGCCCGCCCGTTAAGTGCTGCGTGTGAGTAAAGGTTTTGCCACGTGCGAGCTCGGCCACGTGGTCGGCTATCCACTTGCGCTGTAGCCCGATATCCTCTGGGCTGCTGCGCCCCGTTTCGCGCATCACATGGTAGCGCACTATATCTGAAAGCGGCGTGCCTGGTCGCGTAAGCTCGTCGGGCAGATCGTAGATCTCGCGGTAGAGCTTGTTGCAAACGATGAGCCGCTGCTCAGCGTCAAACATGGAGAGGCCGCGCGCCATGTTGTTGAGAGCGACCTCGAACCATTGATTGACGCGCGCGAGTTGTTCTTTGTCGGAGCGCGCCGCTGACAAGCCTGCAACGCTTGCCAACACTGTCGCCATATCGCTTGGCGAGGGACTGCTGGCCGCGCCTTCGCCTGTGGGGGGCGTTGTCGCTTCTAACGGACTCGTCAGAACAACTGCGGGGGTTCAACTCACACTCAACTCCGCCAGAAATAATCCGTGCGGAGACTAAACAAGCCGGGTCAAGGCCGCGCTAAAAGCCCAAGAGAAGTTGGACGGACCCACTACATCCATTCTTAATTAGCGAGATTATTGTTCAGCGGTTTGATCGTCAAAAATGCGAAATTTCAGCATGACAAGCTGGTGGTCGACCAGCCAGCGGAGTGAGCTCGAACACAGCGAGCAGCTGCACAGTCGCAAGAGGGCAGCTTCGGGTCAAAGCCAGACAAGCTGCACGTGAACGCGGCGCGTCCGCTTCACCCCACTTAGCGGACGAATGCTGAGGCGAGTCTCAACGTCTGCGTTGGGCCAAACCCGGACATCAAGGGGGCTTGCGACCTGTGCCGGCAGCGAAGTCTATTCCTGTGCGGATTGGTAGGGACGCGTAGCGTTTCGCGCATAGAAGCGTGAACGAAGTCGATGCGCACGTCTTGCGCATCGACTCCAAAGTTCAGGACACGCCTTCACCAGCACGGGCTGCTCGGTCGATTACCTGTTGGGTTTCGCGACCCCATTGCTCGGCGGCATCCTTTATAACCTTGGCAAGGCTAGGGACTACTCGGGCCATCTTCTGGCCGACCGCCGTACTTGAGAACGCAAAGACCTCGGCGCGTTGCTGCGAGCTGAAGCGCTTGGCCACCTCGCTGCGGTATATCTCGGCCGTGACAAGGGGGTTGGTGTTCATCTCAACATTGAAGTTAAAGTACATGGTGCCGGTTGAAGTAGAATAGAACTTGCTAGCGTCACGCAGTTCCTCGGCGCTGAAGGTTGCGGCATAAATCTTCGCTACTTCATTTTCCAAAATCGGCTCGCGCTCCACCAGGATTTTGAGCGCTATCTTGCTTTGAACCATAGCCGGGAACTTTGCTTCAAACTTGGACCTAAAGCCTGTCGCTTGCAGGTAATCGCGCGCGGCAACAAGCGGAGCCGACTGAGGTTCACTCTCGGCGGATTGTGCGACCGTGACGCTCGGACCAGCAGTTAAGGAGAGGATTGCGACCGCAATAAGCGCAGCGGCTAACCTCTTACAGTACGTAAACAGCATGACATCCACCTCTGTTGATGTGAGACAAATTTAACGGTCCGAAAGTGGAGCAGGCTGCGAACGCGAGCAGTTCCGTGCGGTACAGGTCATTACAATGGAGATGTGTCGGGGGGAACAGCGCCCCGCCAACCCCGCGCTAAGGTTGCTAGCCATCGACGGGTAACAGGCGAGATCGGCCAGATGCTCAGGCGCTTCATTTTGAGTTGGATCGCTACGGCGACATTCACGCCGGCCTTTGCCGAGGAGCTGCTTTGTCAACGGTCCGCCGCAGCCGCTGCTGTAAACGGTTGCGTGCTGGCTGCGGCTCACTCCAACGTCGATGTAACCAGTCTTCGGGCACTAGAATTGTATCGACGGGGGCTCACCTACGCTCGCAAGGGTGATGCAGATCGAGCATTTCGGGATTTCAACAAGGCGCTTGAGTCAGAGCCTGGGCTAACCATCGCTTACTGACAGGCGCTGACGCTCGCCTCAATTCAGAATGCGTGCAAAGTCGATGAAAAGTAGAATGGTAATTCTTGCGAGTGCGTACGGTGCTGCCTGTGCCGCTGCCGGTGCCAGCATTGGTCTCTTCATGACGCTGGCATATACCGTTGAAATGCTAGTTCACCACACGCCTGCCACCTTCCCTCGTCTCGCTCTTTTGGCGGTTACCGCTGTAGGCTTGGTCGCGATCGGAGGACTCTGGGGGACGATCTTCGGCGGAGGACTGATTGCCGCCTTCTCCCTGCCTACGTCGATTCTTCTCATAATCTGCTCGGAGCGCGCGAATGTTCGGCTTTGGTGGGTCTACGGAATTTGCGGCGCAGCAAACGGCCTAGTACTTTCTGCAGCGTACTTTTTTATAGTCGATCCCATTGTGACAAAGCAGACGGCTGCTATCAGCGCTGACCTAAAATTTCTAGCAGCAATCGCCGTCTGCAGCATCGCGGGGCTGGTGGCTGGGCTCGTCTATAAAGCAGTAGAGTCCAGTCAGTGACATGCCGGCGTTCGGGCGGCCGACGGCTCAAGCCCCACTGTCCGCCTTGGGTCAGAAGTTGAGTTGAAGACCGTTACCCAACCGGGGGGGCTTCACTCAAGAGCGGCCATGCTCAACCCACCCACGATATTCCGACAAGGGCCAGAAGCTGTCATCAGCGCTTCGCCGAGCTAGTCAATTGGGGGCAGCTACCGCCATTAGCGGGAATGGTCTAACTGCAGTGACTAGGGGGAGCAGTCGATTGCGTGCCGACATGACTTGTCTCCATTTTCCGCAATTCGAGTGACAAGGTTGGACGTAGTGACAAGAGCGGCCTTTTGCGCCTCCAACTTCTGGTGAATGCGCGCGCCCGCGGTTCCGCGCGCGCAGTTGCCGGTCGGGATTTTCCTGAGGGTTTGTGGATTGGAACGAGGCGGCGACACCGAGTTGCCGGTGCGCCGAGGTACGGGCGAATAACGCACGCCAACAAGTACGTATCACCAGCTCACACTGGATGGCGTAGTGCCCTAACCCCTTCTAACCTTCCCTGAAGTCAGGATTGTCTGTTGCCATGGAGGCGTCAACCCGATTCCGACTGCAAGCATGCAAAAAATGAGTTGCACTCAGGACGGAAATTTCGGGTGCGTTTCATTGAAATGCAGTTGCTCATTGCTCAAACTAAAATATCGGACATCGCCGAAATCGCAGTCGAGCCACTAAACTCGTTGATCGAGAAGTAGAGATAAATGCGAACGTCCTGTGAGACCCCGTAATCCCGCAATTAAGATAACACCCCCAGCGAAGTCGGTGGCCGCAAACAACACCGAGGACAGGACACCAACGTACGTGAGACCGTACGCGATCAGGATAATCACCGCCGCAAAGCGCAACACTGCTTCCCAGCAGATGATCGAAGCGAAATTTCGCACGTCGCGAGAGCTAAGAACGAGTGTCGCAGAGGTGTACCAGAGAAATGCTGCAACGATCCACGGCCAGAACGGATTTGGTATGCGCACGCCGAGGGCTTCTCTAATTGGTGGCGCGATCAGAATGAGACCGAGACCGACGTTCCATATGCCGGACCAGAAGGCTACCCGATTGAACATGCGCGCCCCCGCCGAGTCCGGAGTGGCGATTGGCATCGGACTTTAGAAGCCGATGGTCAGACCCGTGACCGGTCCATGCATCACCACGTCGTAGACGTACTTGGTGCGGCCAGAGCCCTGCTCATAGTCGGCGGAGAGAGCCCGGTATCCGAGTAGCCCTGAGTACGTCACCCCATCTCGCTTGGCGAAAGCGAAGCTGTAGGCGGCGAGCGCATTCCAAGAAAACTGGCTTCCGACACCGAAGCCGCCGACGTCCCCACGCAGTATGAAATCCTGACCCGGCGCTAGATTGTACCTGATCCTGCCACCGATGAGAGGGTCGACCCAATCAACGCTGCCGCTGCGCGCAATAGCGCGGTTTCCCGATATGCTGAGATCCCCAGTGTCTAACGTTCCTGCCAACGTCAGATTGACACTCATGTCCTGGTGCCAGTAGCGAGCTCCGGCGAGAATATCGACGGCCGTGTGGGGATCGCACTTCATGACCTCGTAGGCCCCGCCCACCTCGACCACGGTCTCCTCGAAATCAAGTCCGCCTGCAACACTCAGCGTGCCGGTGATCCCTGATGCAAGGCTGCGTGATCTGACGCCCTCGCCGGTGAGTCCAAGGTTTGCGTAGAATACATCGCTGTAGAGAGCGATTGGGCCTTTGCGCGCTTCTCCGTAACCGAAGAAGGGAACGCGCTCCAAATGCTCGAGAACCTGGATAGGGTCGACATCGACACTAACGGACCGCCCTCTTACAGTTTGCTCACCGTCAAGCCAGGTCAGCCATCCGTATGGAGTGAAGCTCAGTCGCCACTGGCTTGCAGGTGTCGCGGGTGCGGGGGCCAAAGTCTGCGCTGAGTGCGAGTCCTGGCGCAACGAGCATTGCGCAGGCGAGTGTAACCGCACCGAATACGTTCGAAGACGAAAGGCGTCGTTGTCTCATGCCGTGCTCCTTTGGGAGCAATAGCTCCAGGTCGAAAGCTCCAGGTCGAACCGCCTCCTTTCGACTATACGCTTTTCGAACATGCATTCTGTTGTGTAGAGGCCACAGAGCCGAGGCCTCTGAGCAAGGTTAATTTCCGATAGAACACAACTATCGAGCGCGTGAAGACCCGTTGCGACGGGGAGCGGTATACGCCAACAATCTCGGGATCAGACGCCACACTTCGAGCAGCGTGCCCTCCACCCAACGGACTCGAAAGCAGATGCGGTCAGTTCGCGCAGCGGCGCTTCTGTTTGCAGTATACGGGCTCTTCTTCTCCGCACTCGGCTCTGTGATGTTGGCTTACCGCGCCGGAGGTCAAACGAACGTAATCACTACCAACGACCCTGGAAGCGCCCACTATGTCGGCTCACTCACGTGCGCGCAATGCCATCCGCGCGAGCACAAAGAGTGGCAGACCTCGCAGCACGCAGCGGCCATGCAGGAGGCCACCGAGAAGACGGTGCTCGGCCGCTTCGACGGGAGCACATTCAGCCATGGCGGCGTGACATCGACCTTCTTCAGAAAGGACGACAAGTTCTGGGTTCGCACCGACGGTTCCGACGGCAAGTTGGCGGACTTCGAGATCCGCTACACCTTCGGCGTCTTTCCCTTGCAGCAGTATCTAGCCGAGTTTCCCGGAGGTCGAGTGCAGGCGCTCGGCATCGCCTGGGACGCGCGCGCAAAAGAGGACGGCGGCCAGCGCTGGTTTGCTCTCTATCCTGATCGCAAGCTTACGCCCGGCGATCCGCTGCACTGGACGGGGATCGACCAAAACTGGAACTACCAGTGCGCCTTCTGTCACGCGACCGATCTCAAGAAGAACTACGACCCTCTTTCCGATAGCTTTCATACTGCCTGGTCAGAGATTGGCATCGGCTGCGAAGCCTGCCACGGCCCCGCCTCGCATCACGTTGCCTGGGCCTCGAAGACAGGAGATTGGCAACGGTTCGACACGCCCACCAAGGGATTTGCCCTAACGTTCGATGAGCGAAAGGATGTCACGTGGTCCATGACGGCGAGTGGGATTGCCGCTCGGTCGCAGCCTCGCAAATCAAACACGGAAATCGACGCTTGCGCGACCTGCCACTCTCGGCGCCAGCAGTTTTCTCAAGACCTGGCCGATGCCCACCAATTTCTCGACGCGTTCCGACCCTCGCTGATCGGGCCGGGCCTCTACCACGCCGACGGGCAACAGCGAGATGAGGTTTATACTTACGCCTCGTTCCTTGAGAGCCGCATGCACGCCGCCGGCGTCACTTGCTCAGACTGTCACAACCCCCACACGCTAAAGCTTCGTGTTGGGGGCAATGCGGTATGCGCCCAATGCCACGCACCAGAGAAGTTCGACACACCTTCGCATCACCACCACGTCTCGGGTTCGAAGGGCTCTGAATGCGCCGCCTGCCATATGCCGACAACGACCTACATGGTCGTTGACCCGCGCCATGATCATTCACTGCGCATTCCTCGGCCGGATCGGACGCACGTTCTGGGAACACCCAATGCCTGCAACCAGTGCCACGCCGATAAGCCTGCGAGTTGGGCGGCCGACACCGTCAAGAGCTGGTATCCATCGCCAAAGCCTGGCTTCCAGGGCTTCGCAGACGCGTTCGACCTGGCGGACCGCGCGGCGCCTGGCGCGCAAGCGGCCCTGACTAGAATCGTGGAAGATAGTTCTCAATCTAGCATCGCTCGGGCGAGCGCCGTTGTACGGCTCGGGCATTTCTTATCGCCAAAGTCGCTGGCCGTGATGGCAAAGGCACTGAAGGATCCCGATGCGAATGTGCGCATGGCCGCCGTCGGTGCGCTCGCAGATTCCGATCCGCAAACGCGTGTGACACTGCTCGCGCCACTGCTCGCCGATGAAGCCCGCATCGTGAGAATGGATGCAGCGCGCGGGCTCGCCGGAGAGGCTGAGCAGCACCTCAATTCCGAGGACCGGAAGCGCTTCGAGACTGCCCTCGATAAATACGTTGCGGCTCAGCGATTTAATGCCGAGCGGCCCGAGGCACAGGTGAATCTGGCCAACCTCTACATAGTGCGGGGCAAAGTTAGCGAAGCCGAGGCAGCTCTGTTAAAGGCCATCGAGATCGATCCAACGTTTGTCCCGGCGCCCATCACCCTGGCCGAGCTGCGCCGTTCGCAGGGGCAGGAGAGCGCCGCTGAAGCGACGCTCCGAAGTGCCCTCCAGCGAAACCCAGAGTCAGCGCCTTTGCTGCACGCGCTCGGGCTCTCCCTGGTTCGCCAGAAGCGAACCGAGGAGGCGGTCGATAAATTGATTAAGGCCGCCAAGCTGGCGCCCGAAGCGCCCAGGTTCGCCTACGTGGCCGGGGTCGCATTGCACGATAGCGGCAAACCGAGCGAAGCGTCAGAAATGCTTAAGGCAGCGCTGTCCGATCATCCCTATGATCGCGAAATCCTCTACGCCCTTACCACTTACGAACTGCAAGCCGGTCAGCTTGAATCCGCACTTTCGCGTGCGAGCCTGCTGCATGAGCTCGAGCCCGAAGACCAACAGGTCGATCAACTTCTGGCTACCCTTCGTCAATCGATGAGCAGAGGTCGGTGATCCCCGAAACCAAGCTAGCGTTACGCAGGAGCATTAACAAATGAAACCAGCTCTGGGTAGTGTGCCGCTCGGCATGATCGTAGTCCGCTTTGCAGTTTCTATGGCCCACGCCGCCGAAGAGATGCCAGCGGAGATCATCGCAGCCCAGATACGCGATCAGGGTTATGCCTGTGACAAGGCGGTCAGTGCCAAGAGAGAGGGAGAACGCTCGGACGACGCCGTGTGGATTCTGAAATGTCAAAACGCGACCTACAGGGTGAGGCTCGTCCCCGACATGGCGGCGAAGGTCGAGCAGCTTCCCTAGATGGTGATGATGTCCGGTTCTGGCCCTTCTCGGACTCATCGCGGGCCAAGCAGCAGCGTCCGCTTATTGGGAAGAGCTGACTGCGTCCGAAGGACCCGATTACTGCCGCTCGTGACCCTTTGCGGAAGTCTTGGGAAGGCCGCGAAGGCGCACGGTTCGCGTTCACCCTGGACGGCCGATCCCAGCCGCTTTCCAGGCTAGGATCGTGACCTGACTGACACTGCCTGCGCTAAATCCCTCACCTGCGGCGGGCCAAGCTTTGCTCGATTTGTGAACCACGCTTATGTTGCGTGTATGGGGGATCTGCGCGGATATCGCAGCCTATGGTCGTCGTCCGACGCCCGTGTTGACGCCGATCAATGGATCGAGACCAACGTCTTCCCACACTAGTCCCGAAGGTCTTGTTGCCAGGATGGCAGTGAACCTTCCATCTGCAGGGCGGTACATTCCATCCCCGCTATGATGCCGTCTAAAGCCTCTCGCAACTTCATGTATTGATACCAAATCCACATCGGCTCTTGACCCGCCGCTATTTTGGCGTCGACCCAGTCTCTTAAGCGTTGAAGCTCCTGTGTGGTCATGATTGGCTCTCGAGTTTGATGCGGAGGCTCAACCCGTCGAGCCCCACTGGGTGCCAGAATTGCCAATTCCTATCAGAGATGCTCCCAATCAGGGCAACAACCAATTAAAAGCCAATAGGTGCTCGGCCAAGAGCTACTACGAGAGCGCCACGTAAGAAGTGAAGGGAGCGCTGTCGCACTCTCCGTACTGGAATCTCGCGTTAGCTATGCCGACCGATGCCGCTAGACGAGCCCGCTAACATTGGACTGCACATGAGTTGCTATTCAGCGAAGCGAGATGTCAGCATGTTCAGCAAATTTAGTGAAACGGTTGACCGTGCAGGCAGTGGAGACCGCTAAGGGCACTGTCACGTTAATCGGAAATTTGCAGGCCAAATGACCATAGCCGCATCGGTTTACGCTGCGACTACCGCGTGACGTTACGTCAGCGCGCCCTGAGCGCGAAACACGCCCAGGGTTCGGCGGGAGATCGGATGGCGTCGGAGGTTGAACACATTGTGGGCGGCAGCGTGGGCGGCAGCGTGGATTGAGATAAAGCGCTGTGCCGACCCGGGTGACTTGAAGCGCTTCATCCGTCGTTCGCGTTGTCGCAATGGCTGATGGGAATTCTCTGCCCGGTTGTTCTCGGCTGAGACCGTCCTCGTCTTGTTTGCGTGATGGTGCCGAACTTCCAAGCCCAGCGGCGGACCGTCTCGTTGGCACATCGTTCCACGCTCGGCGAGCAGATTCTCGACGTCGCGGCACCTCAGAGGGAAGCGGAGCGGTGGCGGCGGTATGAGAGCTCTTAAGCGAATGCAATATGGCCTGTACCAAGCCAGTGCGTTACTGTCGGACGCCACGGCGAGCTTTCGGCGGCCATCGCCGGCCTCGCCGCCCTTTTTATCCTTAAGTTCGCGTTTTTGTGACGGGGCCGGGCGGCGCCTTTGCCGACCGGCTGCAGGGCCCTAGGATGCCTGCAAAAGCGGGGGCTGGCCGACGGCTTTTACCGCCGTCCTTCGTTTTCCCCTCAGACGCCGCATAATAGCCTACTTGCGCCGTCTGATCTGGGGACCGGTAGGACAGGACGGTAGGGTGAAAAAGCTTTCTAAATCACTGGTTGCGGTCCTCGTGATCGGCGCCCTGACGTATGCCGCCATGCAATTCACCACAGGCGTTCAACAGGAGCGCCAGCGCGGGCGGCGGGGTGCGGCGGCCGACGGCCCGGTGCCGGTGGTTGCAAGCCAGGCGCAACTCGCCGACGTGCCGGTGTGGCTCGAAGGCGTCGGCACGGCGAAGGCCCGCAATACTGTCACCGTGCGCGCGCAGGTGGAAGGCAAGATCCTTTCCATCGACTTCAAGGAAGGCCAGGACGTGAAAAAGGGCGACGTGCTCGCGCACATCGATCCCGTCACGTATCAGGCGCAGTACGACCAGGCGACGGCGAAAAAGGCGCTCGACGAGGCGCTGCTGGCCAACTCCAAGCGCGATCTGGAGCGCTATACCAAGGTTGGCACGCTCGCCATCTCGCAGCAGCAGATCGACACTCAGAGCGCGCTCGTCAAGCAGCAGGAAGCGCAGGTCAAATCCGATCAGGCAGCCGTCGACAACGTGCACGCGATCCTCGGCTACACCACGGTCGTCGCTCCCATCGACGGGCGCACCGGTTTTCGCCAGATCGACACCGGCAACATCGTGCGAACCTCCGATACGCCCATCGTGACGCTCACCGAGATACGGCCCATCTCGGTGCTGTTCACGCTGCCGCAGCAGCAGCTCCCCGAGATCAACAAGGCGCGCGCCAACAAGGCGCTGCACGTGGAAGCCCTGGAGACGGGCCACAAGGACGTGCTCGACACGGGCGAGCTGCAGGTGGTCGACAACCAGGTCGACCAGACGACAGGCACGATCCGCCTCAAGGCTGACTTTCCCAACAAGGATCTGCAGCTGTGGCCGGGTCAGTTCGTCAACGTGCGCCTGCTGCTCAAGACGCTCGAGCAGGTCGTGGTCGTCCCCACGTCCGCCGTGCAGCGCGGCCCGGACGGCGCCTTCGTCTACGTCATCGGCGATGCGAGCAAGGTTGCGATGCGCCCCATCACCGTCGCCCAGCAGGACGACGCCGATGCCGTCGTCTCGACGGGCCTAACCGCCTCCGATCAAGTCGTCACCGCCGGCTTTGCGCGCCTCAAGGACGGCGCCGAGGTCAAGGTCGGTACGCCGGCCGACAAGACGCCGGGCGTCACTACGCTGCCGGGCGAGCCGCGGGCCGATGCGACGGGTCTGGCGCCAGGCGCCGACACCGCCTCCATAGCACCTGCCGCCGGAGACCCGCAGCCGGCGGCCCCGAACGGCGAAGGCCGGCACAAGCGCGGCGAGGGCAAGCACCGCGGACAGAGAAAGGACGCGAGCGCTGGCCCCGGTAGCGCCCCATGAGCGTCTCCAGTCCCTTCATCCACCGGCCGATCGCGACCTCGCTGCTTGGACTTGCCACCGTTCTCGGTGGTGCCCTCGGCTATTTCAACCTGCCGGTCTCCTCACTTCCGCAGGTCGACTTTCCGACGATCCAAGTGTCGACGCAGCTCCCCGGCGCCAACCCGCAGACGATGTCGACGCTGGTGACCGCATCGCTCGAGCGCGAGCTCGGCCAGATCCCCGCGCTCTCGACCATGACGTCGACGAGCGCCTACGGCCTCAGCCAGATCACGCTGCAGTTCAACCTGGGCCGCGACATCGACGCCGCCGCGCAGGACGTGCAGTCGGCGATCAACGCGGCGGGCTCCACGCTGCCGCGCAACCTGCCCTATCCGCCGACGTATTCGAAGGTCAACCCGGCCGATGCCGCGATTGTCACGCTCGCGCTGACCTCGAATACGGTCTCCATGCGCGACCTGAGCGACTTCGCCGACACGCTCATCGCGCAACGCTTGAGCACCGTCACCGGCGTCGGCCACGTCTCGGTCGAGGGCGGCATCCGCCCGGCCGTGCGCATCGACGCCGACGTCACCCGGCTCGCCTCGCTACGGCCTGAGCATGACGGACCTGAGCAACGCCATCGTCGGCGCCAACGTCGCGGGCCCGAAGGGATCGCTCGACGGCACGCTGCAGTCCTACACTATCGCCGCCAACGACCAGATCGAGTCGGCCGAGGCCTATCGCGACATCGTCGTGGCCTACCGCAGCGACGCGCCCGTGCGCCTGAAGGATGTTGCCAACGTCGAGGAGGGTCTCGAGAACGTCAACGTCGGCGGCTGGTACAATGGCACGCCCGCCGTCATCGTCGATGTTCAGCGCCAGCCCGGCGCCAACGTCATCGAGACCGTAGACCGGCTGAAGGCGGAGCTGCCGCGGCTGGAACGTGCTTTGCCGCCGAGCGTCAAGCTCACCCTCGTGCACGACCGCACCGGCACCATCCGCGCTTCCATCCACGACGTGCAGTTCACGCTTTGCCTGAGCGTCGGGCTCGTCGTGCTCGTGGTGCTCATCTTCCTCAGGTCGACACGCGCAACCATCATCGCCGGCGTCGCGCTCCCCGTATCGCTTATCGCGACCTTCGGCGTGATGTGGTTCTGCGGCTTCAGCCTCGACAACCTCTCTTTGATGGCGCTGACGATCGGCACCGGCTTTGTCGTCGACGACGCCATCGTCATGATCGAGAACATCGTGCGCCACATAGAGAAGGGCGCGCGGCCGCTGCAGGCAGCCCTCGACGGCGCACGCGAGATCGGATTCACGGTCATCTCGCTGACGATGTCGCTGATCGCGGTGTTCATCCCGCTGCTGTTCATGACCGGGCTCGTCGGTCGCATGTTCAGCGAGTTCGCGCTGACGCTGACGATCGCGGTCGTGGTCTCGGCCATCGTGTCGCTGACGCTGACGCCGATGATGTGCGCCCAGCTCCTGAAGCGGCACGCGGAGCCGAAAACTAAGGGCGTCGCGAAGGGGTTCAACCGTAGTATCGACGGCGTCGTCGAACTCTACCGCATCACGCTCGAAAGGGTGCTACGGCACCAGCCGGCAACCCTTGTCGTCACCGCACTGACACTCGCCATCACGGTTTGGCTCTACGTCATCGCGCCGAAAGGCTTCCTGCCCGACCAGGATACGGGCCTCGTGACTGCGGTGCTCGAGGCCGAGCCGCAGAGTCTCGTTCACCGAGCTCTCCAACGTGCAGCAGCAGGTTGCAGATGCGGTCAAGAAAGACCCCGCTGTGTTAGGCGTGGTCGCCGTGGCGGGCGTGGGTGCGCTCAACACGACGCCCAATCTTGCCAGCCTCAAGATCACGCTGAAGCCGCGCGACGAACGCACCGAACTCGTCGGCAAGATCCTCCAGCGATTGAACAAGACGGCGAACGCCGTCCCGGGTGTTACGGTCTATTTCCAGTCCGTGCCCGACGTCCAGATCGCGACGCGAACGAGCCGCGCGCAGTATCAGTACACGCTCGTCAGCACGGACGCGGCCGAGGTCGACGAGTGGTCGCAGCGGCTCGTCGCCGAGCTCAAGCATTCATCCGTCTTGAAGGACGTGACACCCGAAACGCAGGACGGCGGCCTGCGCGCGCAAATCGAGGTCGACCGCGTGACCGCGGGCCGGCTCGGCGTCAGCCTGCAGAACGTCAACGACGCGCTCAACGACGCCTTCGGTCAGCGCCAGGTTTCGACCATTTACGCGCAGGCGAACCAGTATCGCGTCGTGCTGGAGGCCATGCCGCAGTACCGCAGCGACCCCTCGCGGCTGTCGCGCATCTATGTGCCCGCGACCGGCGGCGCGCAGGTTCCCCTCACCTCGATCGCCAGGATCGTACACACGACGGCGCCGCTGGCGGTCAGCCACCAGGACCAGTTCCCCGCGCAGACGATCAGCTTCAACCTGGCAACAGGGTGCAGCGCTGAGCGACGCCGTCGCCGCCGTATCCAGCCGGCAGAAGCCAAGATCGGCATGCCGACCTCCGTGACGGGCAGCTTCTTCGGCGACGCGGTGAGTTCTCCAAGTCGCTCGCCGGCCAGCCGTGGCTCATCCTCGCCGCCGTCGTGACGATCTACATCGTGCTGGGCGTGCTCTACGAGAGCTTCGTCCACCCCTTCACCATCCTGACGACGCTGCCCTCGGCCGGCATCGGCGCGCTGCTGGCGCTGGAGGTCATGGGCCTCGATTTGTCGCTCGTCGCGCTGATCGGCATCGTGCTCCTTATGGGCATCGTCAAAAAGAACGCCATCATGATGATCGACTTCGCGCTTGAGGCCGAGCGCGGGCGCGGGCTGTCGCCGCGCGAGTTCGATCGTGGAGGCCGCGCTTTTGCGCTTCCGCCCCATCATGATGACGACGCTCGCGGCGCTGTTCGGCGCGCTGCCTTTGGCCATCGAAACCGGCACCGGCTCGGAGCTGCGCAATCCGCTCGGCATCACCATCGTCGGCGGGCTGCTGCTGAGCCAGTTGCTGACGCTGTACACGACGCCAGTGATCTATCTCGCGATGGAGCGGCTAAAAGCGCGCCTCTCTGGTAGCGCAACACCGGTGCCCGCCGCGCCCAACGAGCCACCTCCCAGCCTCGGCCTTGCCAGCGACGCGGCGGAGTAGCGCCCCATGGATTCGTCCCGCTTCTCCAGCTTCTCCGCGCCCTTCATCCTGCGCCCCATCGGCACCGCGCTGCTCGCAGCCGGGCTGTTCCTGCTGGGCGTCGTCGCCTACTTGCACCTCCCCGTGGCGAGCCTCCCGACCGTCGACTTCCCGACCTTGCGCGTGCAGGCGAGCCGCCCCGGCGCCGACCCTCAGACGATGGCCGCAACCATCGCGGCCCCACTCGAGCGTCGCTTGGGCGAGATCGCCGGCGTGACCGAGCTCACCTCGGTCAGCTCGCAAGGCACGACCAGCATCTCGATCCAGTTCGACCTGACCCGCAACATCGACGGCGCGGCACGCGACGTTCAGGCGGCCCTCAATGCTGCCACCGCCGATCTGCCGAGTGACCTGCCGCAGGTGCCCACCTTCCGCAAGCTCAATCCATCTGCCGCGCCCGTGCTCATCCTCGCGATGACGTCGAAGCTGCTCACCCCGAGCGCTCTCTACGACGCGGCAGACACCGTCATCGCCCAGCGCATGTCGCAGATCGATGGCGTGGCGCAGGTCGAGGTGAGCGGTGCCGAGCAGCCCGCCATCCGCGTGCGCGTGAACCCAACGCTGCTTGCGTCCATGGGCTTGAGCATGGAGGAGGTCCGCAGCGCCATCAATGCGGCGAACGCCGTCTCGCCCGTAGGCGCGGTCGAGGCCGACAAGCAGCAGATCACGCTTGATACCAACGACCAACTGCGCAAGCCGGCGGACTACGGCGCGCTCGTCCTCAAGACGAACGCCGGCAACATCGTGCGGCTGTCGAGCGTTGCCTCCATCGAGCAAGGCTCGCGCAATATCCGCTCGGCCGCCATGTTCGATCACCAGCCGGCCGTGTTGCTGATCATCCGCAAACAGCCCGACGCCAACGTCATCGACACCGTGGACCGGGTGAAGGCGCTGCTGCCCGATCTCCAGCGCTGGATTCCGGCGGGCATCGACATTCAGGTGCTCTCCGACCGCACGACGACGATCCGCGCCAGCGTCGCTGACATGCAGCTCACGCTGGCAATCTCCATCGCCCTAGTCATGCTGGTCGTGTTCGTCTTTCTGCGCCGCCTCACGCCAACGGCTGCCGCCGGCATCACGGTGCCGCTGTCGCTGGCGGGCACCTGCGCCGTCATGTGGGTGCTCGGCTTCTCCGTCAATAATCTCACATTGATGGCCTTCGCCATCGCCGTCGGCTTCGTCGTCGACGACGCCATCGTGATGATAGAGAACATCTACCGCAACTTGGAGCGCGGGCTGACGCCGATGGCAGCAGCGCTGGAAGGCGCGCGCCAGATCGGCTTCACCGTGCTCTCGATCAGCATCTCACTGATCGCGGCTTTCATTCCTGTGCTGTTCATGAGCGGCATTGTTGGGCGCCTGTTGCGCGAGTTCTCGGTGACGCTCGTCGCCGCGATCGCCGTCTCGGTCGTCGTCTCGCTCACGGTCACGCCGATGATCTGCGCGCACTTCCTGAAACCCGAGAACGAGAGGCGCCCGAGCCTCTTCGACCGTATCGTCGAAGGCAGCCTCGATGCCATGGTGAGGGGCTACGCCCGCACGCTCACCGTGGCGCTGCGCTATCAGGCAGTCACGCTGTTCACGCTCATCTGCGTGATCGTGCTGACGGTTCATCTCTACAACAACACGCCCAAGGGCCTGTTCCCCGACGACGACACCGGCCTCATCATGGCCAACACCGAGGCCGCGGCCGACATCTCCTACGGCCAGATGGTCAAGCTGCAGACCCAGGCGCTCGATATCATCCTGAAGGATCCCGCCGTCGATCACGTCGGCTCCTCCGTCGGCGCCTCCGGCTTCAGCGCTTCCGTCAATCAAGGGCGCATGTTCGTCAGCCTGAAGTCACTCAGGGAGCGCGGCGGCATGACCACCACGCGCGTGATCAACCGTCTGCGGGGCGAGCTTGCCGACCTGCGCGGAATCGACGTGCGCCTCGTCGCCTCGCGCGATATCCGCGTCGGCGCGCGGCAGGGCAACTCGCAATACCAGTTCACGCTCTGGGACCCCGACATCGACGAGCTGTTCGAGTGGGCGCCGAAGATACTCGAGCGCATGAAGCATATTCCCGGACTTGTCGACGTATCCAACGACCGGCAGGCGGGCGGGCTCCAGCTCGACATCAAGATCGATCGCGACGCCGCGGCGCGAATGGGCGTGGGCATCGACAGCATCGACAACGCGCTCAACAACGCGTTCTCGCAGCGGCAGATCTCGACCATCTATGCCGCACGCAACCAATACCGCGTCATCCTCGAGGTGGACCCGCAGCTGCAGCGCGACCCCTCCGATCTGGAGCATGTCTACGTGCCGGGACGCGACGGAGCGCAGGTACCGCTCTTGAGCGTGATCAAGACCACGAAGGACACCGCTCCCCTCGTCGTCAATCACCAGGGCCCCTTCCCCGCCGTCACTATCTCCTACGACACCGCGCCCGGAAACACGCTCGACAGTGCGCTGAGAGACATCGACAAGGCGATGGCCGAGATGCATACACCGCCCGGGCTTCGGGGTGAGGCGGCCGGCGACGCGGCTGCCTTCTCGCAGCAATCGTCGCAGCAGCCGCTGCTTATCCTGGCGGCTCTGATCGCGGTCTATATCGTGTTGGGCGTGCTCTACGAGAGCCTTGCGCACCCGCTGACCATCATCTCGACGCTGCCATCCGCGGGTCTAGGTGCGCTCATCGCGCTGCGCACGGCCGGCATGGAGCTGTCGATGACGGCGCTGATCGGCGTGATCCTGCTGATCGGCATCGTGAAGAAGAACGGCATCATGCTTGTCGACTTCGCGCTCGAGGGCGAGCGCGAGCGGGGCTTGACGCCGCGGGTCGCGATCTACGAGGCGTGCCTCGCGCGCTTCCGCCCCATTCTGATGACGACGCTCGCCGCGTTGCTCGGCGCCATCCCGCTTGCGATCGCCGAGGGCCCGGGCTCCGAGATCCGCCGCCCGCTCGGTATCACCATCGTCGGCGGACTGCTCGTGTCGCAAGTGCTGACGCTCTACACCACGCCCATCATCTATCTATTGCTCGACAAGCTGCACCGCAGGTTCGGTGGGCGCAGGGCTGGCGCCGCGGCGATTGCCGGATCGATGGCGGCCGCACCCAAGCCGCAGGCTCACTGACGCACGTCGATCCGTTCTGCCACGACCTCGGTGAGAAGCCCCGTCTCGAGCCACGGCTTGAGGAAACCTGCCGCGCGCGCCGGAGCGCTTCCCGGATCATTAAAGACCGCCAGCATGGTGCAAAGGTCGGCGAAGCGCGCACCCTTGCCGGCCTCCTCCCACATCATCGTCTCCTCGGCGGACATCTCGCGGAACATCGACGTCGTCTTGTGGCGCCAGACGAGGATGCGGATCGGAGCTTCGCAGGCCTGCACCGGCGGCGGCACGTCGCCGGCCTTCAGCGCAGTCCAGATCGCGCCCACGTTGGTCCAAGCCGAAAAGCTCGTCGCCGTCGGATGGCGGACGAATGAGATGCCGCCCCAGATCTCCGGCGGCAACGCGGCGAGGTCCGCCATGGTCACAACCGGGGCGTCGGCGCCGTCGAAGGCGTCGTTCAGCGCGCGTTCCAGCGTCGCGAGCTCGCTCAGCACCGGCTGCTGCGAATAGGGCTCGCACTCGCGTAGGAACTCCGGCAACCGCTGCGCAAACCAGCGGGCGTTGGGATGGCGCGAGGGGTGGCGCGCGATGTAGGCGCGCGCCATGGCGCGAAAGCTCTCGTCGCCGAGGTAGTCGTGGAGGCGCTCGTGATCGGCCGCGATCACGTCAATCAGCCGCAGCGCGTAGGCGTCGCGGTAAATGCCGAGAAGGTTGGCCTTGGTCTCGTGCGGACCGTCGGGGATGTCCTTCAGGATGGCGTTGTCGCCCGCGAGTATCGCGCGCTGGAACTTGTCCTGGAAGTCCTTGAGCCTCAACGGAGCGTCTCCGACGAAGTGGAAATCTGGAAGCGGTCAGGCTGCGGTCGACTTGCGCGCCTGGCCGGACCGCGCGCGGTCAGATCCCAGCACGTGCTCGGCGAGTGCGCGCGCGTGTTCGAGCTCGACGACCATGTCGACAAGCGGCGGGATGTCGTCATCACGCTCAATGATGGTCGACACCGGCCCGAAACGCTCCAGCGCCGCCGTGTAGAGGTCCCACACCTCCTCGCGCACGGGATGATCGTGCGTGTCGACGATGTAGTTCTCCATGTCGCTGTGGCCCGCGAGATGGAACTGCACCACGCGGTCTGCGGGGATGCCGTTGAGGAAGGCGCGCGCGTCGTAGCCGTGATTGAAGGCGCTGACGTAGACGTTATTCACGTCGAACAGCAGCCAGCAGCCGGTGCGGCGCGTCAACTCCGCGATGAACTCCCATTCCATCATCTCGGACTGCCCGAACTGCACGTAGGTGGAGACGTTCTCCAGGCAAAGCCGGCGGCCGAGTCGCTCCTGCACGTAATCGACGCGCGAGACCACGTGATCGAGCGCTTCGCGCGTATAGGGTATGGGGAGCAGGTCGTGCAGGTTCACGCCGTGCACGCCGGTCCAGCATAGGTGGTCGGAGATCCACTTCGGCTGCGTGCGCTTGGCGAGGGTGTTGAGGCCGTCGAGGTACTCCTCGTCAAACGGCGCGGTGGACGCGATCGACAGCGAGACGCCGTGCATCACGACGGGATAGCGCTCGACGATGGCGTCGAGCATCGCCAGCGGCTGACCACCGCCGACCATGTAGTTCTCGGAGATCACCTCAAACCAGTCGATGTTGGGATTGCCGTCGAGGATGTCGCGATAGTGGGGCGGCCGCAGCCCGAGCCCGAAACCAAGATAGGGCGGGCGCTCGCTGCCCTTTGCCGTTTCGCGATTTTCACGCCGCGCCGGTTTCGCGCTCGATGAGCCCGTCTTGCGATTCGACATTTGCTAGCCCGCGATCCGAGTGTTGACGGCTGCTTATTGACGGGGAACGACCCGGCAGCGGCGGCCGCCGGGTCGCTTGGGTCAACCGGAAGCCTTAGCTCTTGGAGGGTTCGAAGGTACCCTTGGCGGCGTCGCACTCGGCCTTCGTCGCCTCTGTGAAGCCCTTGCCCTTGCAGGCGTTCTGCCCGGCGCAGGCATTGGTCGCGGTCTTGCACGCGCCCTTGCCCTTGCAGGCATTGGCGCCCATGCAGTGACCCTTGGCATCGTCGGCGGACAATTGTATCGGCGCGCTGAGGGCGGTGCCGGCAATCAAGAGGGCAGCTGCAGCGGCGGCAATGGCCGACCCTGAAGTGATGTCGATTTTCATGGTGATCCTCCGTTGGTTTGGAATAAGGGCAACGGGGAGACGGCCGTGCGGCCTCTCCGAGGGCTGCTTAGAATTGCTGCCCTTTTTCCTACCCTCCCGACCCCTGACATGGGCTGGGCTTCCACAGATCGTTGCTCGACCTGCAATCGGCTGATACGGAAGCCGGCGGCGCACCGTTTCAAGGTCTTCACTATTTTTTATTTTTGCGGAGGCGCTGCGGCCCTAAGCCCGAAGCGCTGCGCTCGATTTGAGTGTAACAAACCGGGAGCGGGGGCGTATTTCCGATGAGGAGCCAGTGGCTCAGCTAAATCGCGAGGAGGAGTGGGCGGCCTTGATGCAGGCAGCCATCGGCGGCGACGCGGCGGCTTATCGCCGACTGCTTGAGTCGCTGTCGCAAAGCCTTCGCGCTGCGACCCGTCGCGGCTTTGCGCAATTCGGCGCCGCGATGAACGATGTCGAGGACGTGGTGCAGGAGACACTACTCGCGATCCACCTGAAACGCCACACGTGGGATCGGAACCAGCCGCTCGGTCCGTGGGTGCGGGCGATCGCGCGGCACAAGCTCATCGACGCGCTGCGCCGCCGCGGGCGCCGCATCGAGATACCGATCGACGCGATCTTGGATTTCCTTCCTGCTGAGGAGCAACGCAGCGATCTCGACCGGCAGGACGCCGAACGCCTCATCAACGAGCTCAACGGCCGCCAACAGACAATCGTCCGCTCGATCAGCGTGGAAGGCAAATCGATCCGCGACGTGGCGGAGAAGCTTGGAATGAACGAGGGCGCGGTGCGCGTCGCATTGCACCGCGGTCTCAAGGCGCTCGCCGCCATTCACCGGAAAGGCGACGGGGAATGAAGACCGACGACCTCATCGCAGCACTGGCGGCGGACACGAAAAGCGTCTCCGGGCCCATCGGCCGCACGCTGGCGCTTGCGGTCGCGGGCGGAGCGATTGCGGCCGTGGTCCTGTTTGCCGTCATGCTCGGCATGCGCGCCGACGTTGCGACCGCGATCACGACGCCGCGCTTCCTGTTCAAGTTCGTGATTACCCTGAGCCTATTTGCTTCTGCCTTGGGGCTCGTCTGGAACCTCGCCCGCCCCGGCGCGATCCCCGTCGGCTGGCTGTTCGCACTCGCCGCCGTGCCGGCGCTGCTGGCGGTTGGCTCCGTCGCGGAGATGCTCACCGTGCCCGTCGCCGACTGGGGCCAGAGGCTCACGGGCCACAACTCCTTCATGTGCGCGATCCTGATCCCCATGCTGTCCGCGCTTCCCTTCGCCGCCCTGCTGCTGGCGCTGCGTCAGGGGGCGCCGGGCCATCCGATGCTTGCGGGTGCGGTCGCAGGCCTCGTCTCGGCCGGCATCGGCGCTACCCTCTACGCAACGCACTGCCCCGACGACAGCCCGTTCTTCGTCGCTACATGGTACGTGCTCGCATCAGGCTTCATGGCCATGCTGGGCGCCGCGATCGGCGAGCGCTTCCTGCGCTGGTGAGCGGCCGTCGCGCTCGTTGAGCCGCACCCTCCCGGCTGCTAAGCTCGTCTGCAAAGCAAGTCGCCTCGCGAACTCGTCGCGAACGCGCGGTGAAGCATGGGGGAGACGCATGAACTTGAACGAACTCGGGGCCACGTGGGGCCCGCGCCTGCTGGGACTGCTGCGCATCGTCACCGCGATCCTTTTCATGGAACACGGCGCGCAGAAGCTGCTCGGCTTCCCGCCCTCCGATCATCCCTCGCCAGAGCTCATGTCTCTGCTGGGGGCGGCCGGAATCCTCGAGCTCGTCGGCGGCTTCTTCATTCTCATCGGCCTGTTCACGCGACCAATCGCTCTTCTTCTCTCTGGAGAAATGGCAGTCGCCTATTGGATGGTACACGCCCCTAAGTCGATCTACCCAACGCTAAACGGTGGCGACGCCGCGATCCTCTACTGCTTCATCTTCCTTTATCTCGCTGCGGCCGGAGCGGGTGCGTTCAGCGTCGACGGGGCCTCGTCGCGATCGGCGTGAGGTAGGGATTTTCTCCCGATCTTGAGCTGGTTGCACAGTTTGTGAACACTCCCCGCCATTGACCCGGCCGCAACCGACCCGATGTATAGTCGGGGCCCGAGCCCCGCGTTTTCGGCTCTGTCGCAAGCTGCGCTTGGTAGAATCCTGAAAATCGGGGCGTCGCCAGGCGCGAACGTGGTTACCAATTCGCTGCGCGTCGTCCGACGCCGTGGCGCTCTAGTTGAGGACCGCAAATGCGGCCGCGGCACATCATCATAGTATTGGCCCTCCTGGCGGCCACCGCGGTCGTCGTCATGGGCCCACTGCGCGGCCGCGGCGTCGAGGATGCAGTGCGCGACATCTCAGGCAGTGTGACCGTTGCACTCTCCCGCCTGACGACAGGGGCCCCGCAGGCAACGAACGCGGCACAGCCGCCCGAGATTACCGTGAGCCAGCCCGTCGTGCACAAGGTGATCGAGTGGGACGAGTACACCGGCCGCTTCGATGCGGTCGAAGCCGTCGACGTGCGGGCGCGGGTCAGCGGCTATCTGACGGAAGTGAATTTCACCGACGGCCAGCACGTCAAGGCCGGCGATCTCCTGTTCCAGATCGACCCGCGTCCCTTCGAGCGCGTGCTCGACCAGGCAAAAGCGCAACTCGACGAGGCCAACGTTCGCGTCAGCAACGCGGGCCTCGACGTCGAGCGCGGCCGACCGCTGCTGAAAAGCGATACCATCTCCAAGAAGACCTTCGACGACCGCGAGAACCTGGTGCGCGAAGCGACAGCCGCCGTGAAGGTCGCGCAAGCGCGCGTAAAGACGGCGGAGCTGGAGCTGAGCTTCTGCCGTATCACGGCGCCGATCTCCGGGCGCATCAGCCGCACGCTGGTGACGCGCGGGAATTTCGTGAGCGGCGGCGGAACCGACACCGGCAACACCATCCTGACCACGATCGTCACCCAAAGCCCCATCTACATCTACTTCGATGTGAGCGAGAACAACGCCCTCAAATACCAGCGTCTGGCGCAGGCTTCAGGCAAGGGCGCCACCGGCATGGTCGGTGCGGTGGTCGGCGTGGGCCTGCCCGACGAGCAGCACTTTCCGCACTCAGGCAAACTCGACTTCCTCGAGAACCGGCTCGATGCGGGCACGGGCACGCTGCGCGCGCGCGCGATCGTCGAAAACGAGGAAGCGCTGTTCTCGCCCGGCATGTTCGCGCGCGTCCGCCTGCAGGGCTCGCCCGAATTTCAGGCGCTGCTGCTCCCAGACGAGGCGGTCGGAACCGACCAGGCGAACCGCTTCGTCTATGTCGTCGGCAGCGACGACGTGCCGGAGCGCCGCACCGTCGAGCTCGGGCCTCTCATCGACGGGCTGCGCGTCGTCCGCAAGGGCATCAAGCCGGAGGACTGGGTCGTGATCCGCGGCCAGCAGCGGATCTTGCCCGATCAGAAGATCATCCCCAAGCGAACCCCGATCACCGTCTCGGACGCGCACGACGACGGCGTCTCCGCCAACAAGCCCTGACCGGCGGACATTGCCATGCGCTTCAGCCATTTCTTCATCGCCCGGCCGATCTTCGCTTCGGTGGTGTCGCTCGTCATCCTCATCGTCGGCGCCATCGCCTACTTCACGCTGCCCGTCTCCCAGTTCCCCGAGATCGTGCCGCCGACGATCTCGGTGACGGCCAGCTATCCCGGCGCCAACGCCGCCACCGTATCCGATACCGTCGCCTCCGTCATCGAGCAGGAGGTCAATGGCGTCGAAGGCATGATCTACATGTACTCCCAGTCGACAGACGACGGGACCATGACGCTCAGCGTGACGTTCGAGGTCGGCACCGACATCGACAAGGCGCAGGTGCTGGTGCAAAACCGCGTCGCAGTGGCGGAGCCGCGCCTGCCCGAGGAGGTTCGCCGCAACGGCATCACCGTCAACAAACGGATGCCGGATCTCTTGCTCGTCGTGCACCTCGTATCGCCGAACAGGACCTACGATCAGGTCTACATCTCGAACTACGCTCTTTTGAACGTGCGTGACGAGCTCGCACGCATTCGCGGCGTCGGCGACGTCTCGATGTTTGGGTCGCGCGAATACTCGATGCGCGTTTGGCTCGATCCGGAGCGCATCGCGCTGCGCGGCATGACCGCGAACGAGGTCCTCTCCGCGCTGCGCGCGCAGAACCTGCAGGTCGCGGGCGGCGCGCTCGGCCAGCCGCCGCAGCAGGACATGGGCGCGTTCCAGCTCTCGCTGCAGCTCAAGGGACGGCTGCTCGATCCCAGCGAATTCGAGAACATCGTGCTTAAGACCGGGCAGGACGGCCGCGTCGTGCGCGTCAAGGACGTGGGCCGCGTCGAGCTCGGTGCGCTGAGCTACACCACCTACGGCTACCAGGACAACAACCCCGCGACCGTGCTTATCGTGACCCAGCAGCCGGGCTCGAACGCGATCGAAACGGCGAAGGCGATCAAGTCCGAGATGCAGCGCTTGTCCCAGCGCTTCCCCAAGGACCTCGAATACCGCATCGTCTATAACCCTACCGAATTCATCGAGGTATCGATCGCGGAGCTCTACCGCACCATCCTGGAGGCCATCGCGCTCGTCGTCATCGTCGTGGTCATCTTCCTGCAGACCTGGCGCGCAGCCATCATTCCGCTGGCCGCCATCCCCGTCTCCCTTGTCGGCACCTTCGCGGTGATGGAAGGCCTCGGCTTCTCGATCAACATGCTGACGCTGTTCGGGCTTGTGCTGGCCGTCGGCATTGTCGTCGACGACGCGATCGTCGTCGTAGAGAACGTGGAGCGCAAGCTGCGCGAAGGGCTGTCGCCGGCGGAGGCCGCGCGCGTCACCATGGACGAGGTCGGCGCCGCACTCATCGCGATCGCGCTCGTGCTCACCGCCGTGTTCGTCCCCACCGCCTTCCTTGGCGGCATCACCGGACAGTTCTATCGCCAGTTCGCGGTGACGGTGGCGACCGCGACCATTATCTCCGCCTTCAACTCGCTCACCTTGAGCCCGGCGCTTTGCGCCCTGCTGCTCAAGCCGCATACGGGCCACGCCGAAGAAAGCCTGCTGATGCGGCCAATTCACGCCGGCTTCCGCGTATTCAACCGTGCTTTCGACTGGCTGGCCGCGAGATACAGCTCGCTCGTGCGCGGCGTCATATCCCTCACGCCGCTGATGCTAGCCCTCTACGCCGTGCTGCTCGCGGGCGCGGGCTGGCTGCTTGTGCACACGCCAACCGGATTCATCCCCAAAATGGACCGCGGGATCGTCACCGTCTCGCTGCAGTTGCCGCCTGGCGCCTCGCTGGCGCGCACCGACGAGGTTGTCCGCCGTGCGAATGCGATGGTACTCGAGGTGCCCGGCGTCGCCCACACCTCGACGTACACGGGGCGCTCGGGCTCGACTGGTTCCAACTCCAGCAACGTCGGCGCCATATTCGCCATCATCGATGATGCACGCGAGCGCGCCGCCAAGGGCCTGACCGTCGACAGGATTGCCGAGACCATCACGGCTCGCCTCGGCGCGATCGAGGAATCGAAGACCTCCGTCTTCATCCCGCCTCCCGTGCGCGGCATGGGCGGGCAGACCGGCTTCTCCATGCGCCTGCAGAACCGCGCAAGTCTCAAGCCCGCAGAATTCGAGAAGGTCGCCAACGATTTCATCAAGGCGGCGAACCAGACGCCCGGGATAAGGAACGTGTTCACGACCTTCTCCACCGGAACACCGCAGGTCTACGTCGACGTCGACCGCGACAAGGCGCAGATGCTGCACGTGCCGCTCGAATCCGTCTTCGAGGCGCTGCGCGTGTACCTTGGCTCCGCCTACGTCAATGACTTCAACATGTTCGGGCGCACCTTCCGCGTCACCGCGCAGGCCGACGCCAGGTTCCGCGTCGATCCGGAGAACGTTGCGCGCATCCGCGTGCGCAACGAGGCCGGCCAGATGGTCCCGATCGGCAACCTCGTGACCTTCCGCGACATCGCCGGCCCCGACCGTATGCCCCGCTACAATCTCTTTCCGACCGTGGAGGTCAACGGAAGCACGGCATCGGGGGTGAGCACAGGACAGGCGCTGAAAATCATGGGCGATCTCGCCGCGCGCGAGCTACCCCAGGGGGTCACCTACGAGTGGACGGACCTCTCCTATCAGGAGGTCAAGGCGGGCTCGACTGGCTACTCCATCTTCCTGCTGTCGGTGCTGTTCGTGTTCCTCGCGCTCGCCGCCCAGTTCGAAAGCTGGTCGCTGCCGCTCGCCATCATCCTCATCGTGCCCATGTGCCTATTAAGCGCGCTCATGGGCGTGTCGCTGCTGCACGGCCGCGACATCAACATCCTCACGCAGATCGGTTTCATCGTCCTGATCGGGCTCGCCGCCAAGAACGCGATCCTGATCGTGGAATTCGCGCGCCAGCTCGAGGACAAGGGGAGCGACACGGTCTCGGCGGCAGTCGAGGCCGCGCGGCTGCGCCTGCGCCCGATCCTGATGACCTCGCTCGCATTCACGCTTGGCGTCGTGCCGCTCTACATGGCGTCGGGCGCCGGCGCGGAGATGCGCATCGCGCTCGGCACCGGCGTGTTCTGGGGCATGATCGGCGTGACGCTGTTCGGGCTCATTTTCACGCCCGTGTTCTACGTGGTGATCCGCCGGATGGCCGACCGCCGGGAGCGGCGGTTGGCTGCCGTCCGAGCCGCGGCTTCACCTGCCGAATGAAACGTGCGCTCAAGCAGGCGCCTACTGCGCCGGCCGTATGCCGATCTTGATGGTGTCCGACGGCACGCCGCTCACCTGCAGCACGATGGGGAATGCCCCAACCGGGAAACGCACGCTCTTGCGCAAGCCAGGGCACTCCTTCGCGCTCGTATGCGCGTCCGACCGGATGCCGCCGCCATTTTGCACCACGTCGATCCACCCTTCGGAGGACAGCGTGACGTAATACAGCTCCGCTTGCTCGGGCGCGTCGAACGAGAGGGTGCCGCCGAAGACCTTTCCCTTCGGAGGATGCTTGCCGCCGGGCGGCACCTTGAAGGTGACGCTTTCCTGCGGCGCGAGCTTCAACGTGAAGACTTGCTCCTTCCAGGCCCCGCGCGCCGCACCCGAGACGACGGCCTCGAGCTTATCGCCCGCGAACGCCGCGCGCTCCTGATCGAGCGGCCAGGCGAGTGCCTTGCAGCCCGCCGCATCTTCGGCGCGAGCGCCTGCCGAGAGCGCGATCAGCACCAAGCCAGCCGTCAGCGCGCGCAAGGTGTCAGTCAACCGCAACGATGACATCGGAAGATTTGATGACGGCGGAGGCCGCCATTCCCTTTTTAAGCCCGAGCTCGTCGACCGCCTCGTTCGTGATCGAGGCGGTGACCACGGCGGCGCCGACATCGATGCGTACGTGCGCCGTCGTCTGCCCTTTACCACGTCGACGATCTTGCCCTTGAGGATGTTACGTGCGCTCAACTTCATCTGCGGCCTCCATGCGCCGGCATGAGGGTCGCACTATAACCGAAGCTGCCCAACCCCAAGCCTGCCTTAGAACTTCGCCCGCATATTGGCAAAAAACATGCGGCCCGCCTCGGGAAACCCCTGGGCCAGCTCGTAGTTCTCGTCGAGCAGGTTGGTCCCTCCGACGGCGACCGTGGTGTCGGGGTCAACGGCGTATTCGGCCTGGAAGTTGACCAGCGCATAGGACCCGATGCGGTCGTAGTTCGGCCGGGCACTGGCGGCATTGGCCGCACCAACCGGGCTGCAAAGCCCGGAGCTGGTTTCGCCGCCGGGAAAGGTCAGCGTCGACGCACAGCTCGTGATAAGCGACGTTCGGTCGCTCGCCAGCTCGACGCTCGGCGTAAACGTCAACGGCTGCCACGGGGTCCACGCGAGGTAGATGAACGCCTCGTGCCGGGGAGTGCCCTCAAGCTCAGAAGCCGCGATTGCCGCCTTTGCCGTTGCCGTGACCGCCGGGCTTGTGCCCGCCGGAAGACCCGCCGCGGCCGCGGCAAAATCAAGATTGCGCTGGAGGTACGTGTAGTTTGCCGCCGATACGCAGGCCGCGCATCACGTCCCAGTCGGCGGACAGCTCGAAGCCGTAGTTGTGGCCATCGGCGTTGTAGATGACGATGGAGTTGCTGCCGCTGGGAGCGGTGTAGGCGTTCTGGATGCTGTTATCGAGATCGGAATAGAACACGGCTGAAGACAGCTTGACCGCCTTGAACAGCGTGTCGCTTACACCGATCTCGTAGTTCGTCGCGCGCTCGGGATTGATGCCGGGATTTTGCGCCTTGGTTCCAAAACGCGTGCTGTAGCGGTCGAACAAGGTGGGAAAGCGCGTGCGGCTCGAGACGTCCGCGTGCACTTTGCCCGTGCGACTGTAGCTGTAGATGGCCGCGCCCTGCCAATTCCACTCGTCGCGCTCTGGTAGTGGGTCCGAGTTCCCGTCGGCGCGCAGCACGTCGTTGATCTCGTAGCTGATACCGGTGACAAAATCGAGATAGCGGGTGGCGTGGAAGGTGTTCTCGCCTGCGAACGACCAGTTCTGCTCGTTCAGCTTCTTGGTCGGACTGACGCCGCTGAAATTGCCATTGGCGTCGTAGTTGAAGTCGCCCTCGACGTGGGCATCGAAACGATAATGGACGACCGCCTTCAACTTGTTCATTGGGATCAGGTCGGTGCCCGCCTCAACAAACCCGCCGTAGGAGAAATCCTTGTACGGGCTGTCGGCGAACTTGGTGGTGTAGCTCGAGTTCCGGTAGAACGTCGTCGTGTTGTTGAACGTGTTGTAATAGGCGTTCGTCTTTACGTACGACTTGTCTCCGATCTGGGTCTTTGAAAGCTCCGAAAGGGTCGAGATGTCGTACTGGGGCCAATTCCAGAAACGGCGCCGTTGAAATATCCCAGCACGATCTGGCGATCGACGCTCAGCGGCGCGCCCTTTTCACCGTACTGCGTCGTGTAGTTGATGCTGTACTCGTCAGTTGAGTTCGGCGTGATGCCGGCCTTGGCGTTGATGCGCCAGTCCTCGAAGTTGGAGTGCTCACGCAAGCCGCCATCCTCATAGGGGTAACCCGGAATATAACCGTTCGTGTTGGCTGCGCTGGCAGGCACGAAGCTATCCGACAGTGGTACTGACCGACGATAGTGCCGCTTAGCTGCGCGTAGTAGCCCTTCTGCCGGGTGCCCGCATAGGCGTAGGCATTCCACTGATTGAGGTCGGCGAGATCTCCGCTCATGATCACGCCCGAGCGGCCCTCGAGCTCTATTTCCTTCGTCGGCTTGCGGCTGACGAGGTTGATGGCGCCGCCCTCGCCGCCCGGACCGTTGAGCACCGAGACGTAGCCCTTCTCGACCTGGATCTCGGAAAGGTCCGGCGTAAGGAAGCGACCGAAATCGAGGCGGTTATCGTAGGGGAGGTAGATGCGCACGCCGTCCGTGTAGAGCGGCACGCGGAAGCGGTCGAAGCCGCGCACCAGGATGTCGCGCTCATTGCGGCTGCCACCGGAGTTCTGCATGGTGACGCCAGGCACTATGCTAAGCGCCTGATCGACGCTGTTCTTGTTGAACGTCCACATCGCCTCGTTGGTGATGGTGCTGCCGCCGATGAGGTCGAGCTGGCCGAGGGTATAGATGCCCACTCCAGGCACCCCGGATGCCTCGCCGCTCTGCTGAGCTTGCGCGATCCCGTTCGGCGCCGGCATGCTGGCGACCGGGCTCGCGACCCTTGCCCCTCGATTTCGTCTCCGTGATCGGCTGCGACGGCGATTCCACAACCACCGGCGGAAGCGGCGTGACTTCCTCTGCGGTGACGTTGCCACCCGACGTGATCGCTGCCTGCTGCGCTTCGGCTGCCGCGGGCACGACGAAACTCAGCGCGGCGCTGGCAAGCGCCACGTACGCATACTTGAACACGGAAAACACCCCCCAAACGCAGTACAGTCCTCCGTTATATTTAACTGAATATAGCGAGCAACAAAATTCTTAAAGGCCTTCGGCGAGCGGCCGTCGTGCGTTGCTATTTGGGCTCCATTGCGCGCGTCGATGTTGCCAGTTCCGGCAGCGATGAGGGCTCGCCACGGCGCTCACTCCTGCACGCACGAAGCCCCCGGGGAGTGATCCGTGGGTGGGCTGTTGGATGTGCATCTTATCTGTGATTCAAAACAAGGTTCTGCCGTATTCGCAGGCTGTTAACCATGCACGGTTGAGACTGCGAATTAAAGCAGAGGGACAATGACCATGATCCAGAAAATCCGCGTCATCGCCAACGGCCGCAAGACCGCGCTGACCAGCGCCGCCGAGACGCTCAAGAACGACCCGGCGCTGCAGGACTGGTGGCTGTGCGTCAGCGCTTACCTGGTCTCGGCGTTCCTGATCGGGAACATCCTCAGCGACACTTGGCACCGCTACCTGCTAACCGCTTGACGCGGGCAGGCCTTGGCCAGGATGGAAGGGCACTTCCATCGCGCTGCTACGAACGCGAGCTGCAGAGAGCAGTGGTGCCCAGCACTTAGGTGGGTATCTCGGTCGGCCTGGGCTGTTGCACCTCTGAAAATCTTCACGGTTGAGGATTGATTGCTGCGCCGCGGAATAGGTTTCTGGCGCCAAGGCTGATGTCACTTGCTACAATACAACGCTGACCAAGTTTCTGTCGTCGGCGGGCTAGTCCGAGATCCTGCCATGCAAAGGAGAGTTACCCCATGGACCTCACGTCATTGATCATTCAGCTCATTGGCGGTGCTGTCGGCGGCAATGCCGCCGGGGCGGTTTCCAAGGACACGAGCCTGGGGACGCTCGGCAACACCATCGTCGGCGCGCTCGGTGGTGGCGTGGGCGGTCAGATCCTCAGCGCGGTTCTCGGCTTGGGCGGCACGGCCGCGGCCTCCGGACTGGACATCGGCACCATCGTTTCCGGTTTTGCGACCGGGGGCGTCAGCGGCGGCCTCACAGCGCTCGTTGTTGCATTTATTAAATCAAAGATGTCCGCCTGACCCGTTGCTTGCTAAGGCGTTCGCGAGTCGTATCCCGGTGCTCGCCGCGATGCGCTGCCAAGTCGTGGGCCCCGACCGCAGCCGGGACATTTCTTCAGACCCATCGTCAGAGCATCGCTGCGTTTCCGCCGCGTCGCGCGCTGGCGCCCGGAAGCCACTAGCTCAGCCCATAACGTTGCAATGCATCTTGCGCCCAACGCGCAACTTCAAAATCGAGAGCGTCCTCGGACACACCCTTATCTTTGCCCCTGCTGTGCAGGACGACGCGCGCACATGCTCGGGCCAAGACATAAAGTTGACGCTGGGTCCGCCCCTCCGGGGCCTCGATGACCCGCATTCCAGCCCAACAGCGGCTCGACAGAGTATTGCACACGCTGTGTATGCGAATCCCCGCCTCCGCCTTGATGGCATCGGCAATTGCTAGGAATTGTTCTGCGGCCGCTTCGCGAGCCGCCGCGAGCGCTCGTGGTGTTTGAAGCCTGTTGCGCATATTGCTCTCCGCTTTCTGAGTGCGGACGCAACTCACATTGACGCCACAGGTAGGTCCAACCTCTATGATTGCCACATTCCGACAAGCCAACGCCCCTCCGGCCGACCGCACCGCGCAAATGCTTCGGGCGCCGACTGTTACGCTCCGACGTTCACGTAGGGCATCACCTCAATTCGTGCTGTTGAGAGGTAAATCCATTGCCCTAATGCACACGGTTCCATCGACTTCGACATACCCCTTGTCGTACTTGTAGCTGGCCATCTGTTCGAAGAGCTTTCGGTATTGCTTAAACCGATGAAAATACCCTCCTTCGTTTACCGGCGCGCTTTCGGTATCCTCAAGAGCTGCATGTGAGACCAAGACAACGACCGGTTTCGTTCCATCTTTCATGACGAAGCGCACGGCCCTTAGCAGGTCGTCAGGTGCGGCTGCTACTGCAGCCGACATGAGTGGCATTGGCGTCCCCCCGTGTTGATGCTCGCGTCCCCCGCAAACGACCAACGCAAAAACGCCTCACCGAGACCCTGCATGTAAATTGCGCAAAAACGATGTCGAACCCATGTGCTTATGCTTTGAATGATTCAAACTCGGCGCATTGTCTGCGCGATTCCAGCGGGCGCCGAGGGAGTGTCGGCGCAAAGTCGGTGTCGTCGAACAGCCAATAGCCGACGTATTCGTCAGAGGTCAGCGCGGCAGTTTCGGGTCAGGAGCTGACGGCGGCACTGTGGGAGATCGGTGTCCTGCTCAACTACTGTGAGCGGACCTTGGTGCGTGGTTAGCGTCAACGTCGGAAGTCGGCCGTGTAGCCGCTCTTGTGCTTGCCGAAGATGTCCGACTCGACTGAGGCAACGGCGCAGGGCTTACGTCCCGATGCCCGAAGTTGCCTTGAAGATCCTCCGCATTCCCTCATTCGCTCACTTCTGAACCGGTATGGTCAGCGCGTTTAGGTCTCATTTCCTATCAACAGAGACCAAATATAGAAATTTTAGGCTTCAGTTAAGGTGCTCGGCTAACGCTACGGCGGCGTCTATACCTGAGGTGAGGCCATGGCAGTTGCAGTGTTCTTCGGAGCCCATGCCGATGACATCGAACTTGGGGCCGGCGGCACTTGCGCGAAATTATGCGCTGTCGGCTTCGACGTTCGAATAGTTGTCGCAACCGACGAAACCAACCCCGCAATCGCTTCGACGCGCCGCAACGAGGCGGCAGCTGCCGCCGCAATACTTGGCGTGCCTCCAGCGCGAGTTCATTACTTAGGTCTGCCGGATGGGCAATTTCGGTGCAACCGGGACACTGTCGCCCGAGTCAGGAATTTGTTTTCTGCTTTGGATCTGTGTCCAGATGTTGTCTTTACTCACACCGAAGCCGACTGCCATCAAGATCACGTCGAGCTTACACGTATCATCAAAGCTGCCTTCCGGCGGGTCGCCATCTTCAAGTATCGCGTTCGTAATTCGGCGATACCCTCGCATTTCGAACCAACCGTCAGCAGCGATATCAGGCGATACGCCAATCTCAAATCCGCTGCCCTGTGCCAACACAAATCGCAGATCGCGTTGCGGCGTGTTGGAGAACTTGCGCGCAAGCTCAGTGAGAGTTTTGAGCTCGAGATCCAGGAAGGCGCCGCGAACTATTGCCGGATCCTGGATCAGGTGAATGACGTCCCTTTCAGTCGTTTTTGGATGCCGCTATGTGCCAAGGGGACGATCACGGTAATCGCACAATCACGCCAGTCGCTGCGTTCGTACAATCCCATCTGCCGCCGAGTCCCTAGCGACCTTCAGCTGGTGACACGATTGCAGGATGAGCTCTTGCAGGTGATGCGGACGCAGCCAGGCGTTCGGTCAATTTCAGTCCAAGAAGGAGATGAGACCCAGCTCGATGGGCTGCCGGTCGGCCCAAGTTTGATTCTTGGGGGACCTTTCGTTAACCAGGCTGCTCAGGCCTTCTGCGACCAGATCGCGACATTACGATTTCGGTTTGACCCTGCATCAACCGAGTACCTGATCGACACTTATACAGGCACGGTTTTCGAGCCTATGTTCAAATCTCTGAATGACACAAATTTTGAGCTCGTCCGCGACTACGGCCTCCTCACAATCGGCCGCATGAAAAATGGAAATCCTGCGCGTGAAGCGCTCGTCATCGCGGTGATGGGTATCCACGCTCCAGGTACGGCCGCCGTTTTTTCATGTCTCCTTCTGCCCGAACACATCGCGCGGATCGTCGACGACGCGCGGCGCGTCATCGAAGGCGCGGCCGACTGCGCGCAATGGGTTATCCCATGTGACGCCGACGGCATTGCCTTGGTTTCAGAGATTGAAACCCACGTCGGGGCATCGTGCCTGCCTCAGCGATCCAAAGATCGACCAGAGGTGAGGAGGAACGCACTGGCTTCTTAGACACTGCGCCTCACTTGCGGGCGGCCAAGGCGCTGCTTACGCAGGAGTGGGAAAAATGATTACGCCTCGTATTTTCAACTGATGCACACCCGCTGCAGGTCCAGTAACAGAACGTGACTACTGCTGCGAGGACGGCGACTTACCTCACATCCGCGATAATCCTAAACTCGCAAGCGATGCGGCCGGGCAGTTCTGCGTCGGGAGAGTAAGAATGTTCACCATCTTGCGATCCACCACCAGCAAGCAGGTCCAACTGATCACGCAGCCATGGAGGCTTCGCGAGTTGCCTCCATACGTCCTGAAGCGGGGACCGTGGAAAATTGTAGGACGGGGTGATGAGACGCGGCTGAGATTGCACTACCGCCGTGCTTTAGCGCGTGAGGGATACTGCATCGTCCATGCGAAGGCACCCCTTTACAGCGCGGAGGAGCATGGTCTGCCCGTACATTCAGAACCGGCGTTTCACCGCCAGTTTCGGGCGAGGGACTGACCAAATCGGAATGGGGCGGGGGCGCGGTGTTGTTTTAAAGCAGACGTCTCAATGCTCGTCCCAGCCCTGATCTGACTGATGCGCAACCCAGCCCAGATGAAGGATAGGAGAGCCAGACCCGCGAGCATGATGAGAACGAAAACCGCAATGTCACGGCGGCCATTGTCTGCGTTGTCGTGACCTTGATGTTCCATGGTACTCTTCTCCCAGGGAACGGTCTTATCCCAGTTGCCTCTCCTTAGAGAGTACGAGACCTCGTTAGGGTTGACGTTAAATTGGCACCAAAGTGCGCTCGATGCGGGTGCCGGTCACAAGCGCTCGGCTCGAATTTACAGCCACGGTTATGACGCCGAAGCTGCGGTTGAATACTTCGCCCGCGGAGACAGTGTGTCTTGAGTTTGAACGGGCGGTTCGGAACTTCGGCTTCTCGTAGCTCCGAGCTGCAATGGAAGAAGGTTGCGAATCCGGAGTGAGGGAGCCATCAGCCGGTGTTGCGACATGGGCAGGGGATGCGGGTTCGATCAAGTCTTCCTTCTCAGCAAGATCGAGCCGCGCAGCAAGGATATTGGCAGACGTGGGGGGTGCTTCTAGCGCGGCAACCCGCCTCCTCATTCCGCCAGGCAGCGGCTGAACTGCCAGCGTCGCTTCGATATGCCTTCGTTCGATGAGCGACACCTTGGGGGGGCTATTGTCCAAATATGGCAGAGCAAGAATAGTCGCTTGGTCCGCCACTATCGACGATAGCTTCACGCCCAATAAGCTGATCCCAATGATTGCGAAGAGATAGACGACGATCCCCGCCCACCACTGATTGATAGGAACGCGCACCATCATCGCACCTCGAACTCTTGAGGCAACGCACGGAGGAGATAGTGCCGGAGGTGCATGCTACTCGCTGGTGGCACCAGCCGCAACGTGGAAGTCGAGGGCCCCGTACTCACCGAGTGAGGGACCCAGAAAGCGGTTCGCAGATTTGCGGAGACCTTACTCAGTACGCGCCGCCGAGGCTCAGCAATAGGTTATAGCGCGGCGTGCCCGGTCCGTCGCGGCGGTAGCTTAGGGTGCGCTGCGGGGCGGCCGCGGCTCCCGGCGTGACTGACGGCGTGCTCTGTTGCGCGTCAACTGTCGTCGAGATCGGGGCGCCAATTGCCATGCGTCCCGGGGGCGGCTCGGTGGAGACCACCGTCGTCGGCATCGGCTTGAACAGCGGCTGTCCCGCAGAGGCTCCAGGCACCGCGTTGGTTTTCCAAGGGAGCACCTCCGGCTGCGTCGCGGCGACCGTCTGCGCCGTGATGGGAAGCCCGACGCAGCGTCCCGATGCCGATAGCGATTGGCCGGCCGGGCAGGCGCCGCAGCCCTTATCGCTGTGCGACCGGATAAGCGTGAGCTGGACGTAGTCCGGCTCATCGAGAGGCAGTGTCGCGTTGACGCGATCGGTGAACTCCTTCATCGCGTCCTTGGTGGCGAGACCCCACGAGCCGTCCGTGCGGCCCCAATAGCAGCCGACGCGCCGCAACTGCTGCTGGATTTCGAGTACGAGCTTGTAGCGGGCAGCGGGATCGCGCGGCGCAAGCTCGGTTGGCGCAGGCGTTGCGGCGGAGACGACCGTCGTCTGCCAATCCGTCTGCGCGTCGCCGGCAATGGGTGGTTGTGCCGGCCGTAGTGCGGGTGCGGAAGCTGCCGTGGTCTCGAGGCCCGCAAGACGCGACCCGCGCTGCGCAGGCATCGACAGGGCGAGGGAAGGCGAGAGCGAGGTGAGCCGCGCAGGCGGCAGCAGAGGGGCGCGCGGGGCGGCAACGCGCTGAAGGGGATTTAGCGATTTCGCCCTGTCGACGGGCGCAGGCAGATAGACGAACAGCGCCACACCAATTCCTGCCAGCAGTATGAAACCGCCTAGGCCACGCATCGACTTCACTCCTCACGCCTCAGGCTGATACAGCCGTAATCTCAAGAGGCAACACCAGAGCCCAAGTTTCCAGATACCCTCGGCTAATCGAGGTGACCCCGATCGAACATTTTGGCGTCGATGGTCGGACTCTTACGGCCGTTGCCCGTGTAGATCGGAAAAAAGCACTGGCGCTCCGGGGGGACGGAGCAGCCAGTGCGCAAAGCGCTACTGCCCGAACGGGTGCGCGGGCACTTCCTCGAGGGACGGGGAAGTCTGCAGCGATGCGCCAATATACCGAACTCTGCCAAGATTTCTGTCCCCCAAAAGGGGGAATAAACCGCGCGGCCATCGCAAATGTTGGCACTGATGAACACCGTCGTCGGTGCAGAGTGCCTTTGACCCAGTCTTCCAGACCGAGGCCGACAAGTTCGCTTTTAGTATCCCAGGTCGGGATTTGGCCCTCAGCCAACATCGGTTCGCTATCACTTACGTCCGCTTTCGGTAGTCGAGCAGACGTCCAGCAGTCGGGTTCGGAGCGAAAGGATTTTCTGGCTGCTTGAGAAGGTGAGGGCGCCTCGATCCGGGCCCGGGGGGACGGGCTTTGGTCGGAGAGGCGCCCTCCGTAGTGCCCCGATTGGAATTGAGGGTGCACCCAATCGAAGCACTTGAGCATAGTCGTTCGCCGATGAACGCAGCCTGTACGGGCCCGCGGCATACCGCTAGGCCAAGCCCGCCGGCGCGGGGCTCTTTCATGTGCGCGCCGAGGACTCATTTTAGCCGCGTCATCGACTTAGATCAGACACCGACTCAGCAAAGGCTGCGATGGGGTGCACGTCCGCATCGAGGAGGGGCGGCCCCGCTTGGGGCTCGGGCGGTGTCACCACTCTCGCCGTCCGGGCCTTCGGCACCGTCGCCAACAATCTGGCAGCGTGGCTCGATTTCCCCCCAACGTCTCAGATTAGGCCAAACTCGATGCTAGCGCTGTGACCTGTGTCGCGAACGTGCGGCGGCCAGAGGGCGAGGAGCAGTCTACCAAGTCCGACAAGCATGGCCGACATCATCTTCGATAACGTATCCCACCCTATAGCCGTGCTTCTTCTTCAGAATGCGCAAGCGCTTTTCCGCTTTATCTATGGCGTCGGGAAGAGACTCCGCGGCGAGGAAGTCAATCGCCACGGGAATCGGAGTTCCCCGATCATTGCCCCAGAACTTGACGAGATGCCTCATCAAAGCCCCGCCTGCTCGTTACACCGGGCCAGCGCCAAGGCCATGTCGATTTGCTCATAGCCCGGGCGGGCCTGCACCATCGCGGCTTGGCGATGATCTGGCACGTTCATCAAGGCCGCAGCGCAGACCGCGCGAATTTCGTCGAGTGACAGCGACGCGCGGGTCAAGAGGCCCTCCGAAGCGATCGAACCCACTCGTGGATGCTTGCATCTTTGATTAAATGGCATCTGGGCCTCCGAGCCGCCGATGCCTGCTTCACGAACAGCAAAACCCCGGCGGCTCCTCCGAGGTTCTGCGTGTCGCCTCCGCGCGACCGATGGCGAAAAGGGTCAAGCCATCGACTTACCTGAAGGCTGAGCTGCGTCGGTTAATGAGGCCTTAATGCATAACGAGGAACGCGTGGCCTTCGTGCCATTCCTTATTCTGCTTATGCGAGCAGAGCTGACGTTTTCTGGCCAGAACCTCGATGGCTGCTTGTGACCCATAGCGGAGATGGGCGAGCCTTCCTCCTATTCGTACAAGAACGCCTTACTCTGCCAGTTCTGCTCAAACATCTTCTCCGTTCCCCTGGGGACTTGGTGGTACCTATTCGCAGAAAAGCGCTCAGGTACGGAAGTTGCGGTGGATTTGGCGCGGCGTTGAACGTGCTTCTTCTCGACGCTTGAGCCAACGTCATGCCCTTCTACCTCAATCGTCATCGTCTTTAGAGGGTGCGCCTTGTCGCTGGTGGACGGCGCCGGTGTTTCGGTGTCCTTGTTCACTCTAGCGGTGGCCGGATCGAGCTGCGGCAGGCCCTTTTCCGTTAGGTCCTCAATCGCCTTCCCCTGATCCCCTGCGTTTTGGATCGTTACAGTCTTGGCTTCGACGAACTCACTGTCGGGCACACGATCCGATACGGCGCTGACGGTAGCCGCTGGAATGTGAGCAAAGCGCTCATCGAGCTGCCCGTCCGCATGCTCGGGATTGCAAGTGGAGCATATTGGCGTGGAGACTTGGAGTTCGACTCTGGGCAGCCTCCAGCCAAGTATCAGTGCTCGCTCCCAACGACCCAAGATAAATCAGGGCTAAAACGGCGAGCGCGCAGAACAAGAGCTCAAGGTTCGAGATCCTCGTTCTCTTAGCTTCAGATGGGCGGCGGATGCCAAAGGGCGAAGCTTGAGCGCTGCTGTAACGGGACATGGCATCGCCTCTAAACGTGCGAACCACAACCCCCATGGCCTCAGAACTCTCTCCGTCTATTTAGCAAGATAACGGTCACGCGGCTAGACCACGGAACCAGTTGGCTGCCTGCCGGACGAATTCCATCAGCCCGCTAAATGCCGAATTCAACTTACGGAGCAACGGGAGTTATAGTGCGATTGTCAGTTGTGAGTTCACGCGATACCGCGATTGAAATCCCGACGCGTGTAGGCAAGGACCTTCGGGCACCTTCGACCTTCGATGTTGCGGGACCATGGACGAGTTTGCGCCACCGAGGGTGATGGCCAGCTTACCACCGTGCAAGCCATCCGCGCCTTGTCGAATCCAGTCTTCGCTGTGCGGCACGCTTCGAGGGCGGCCTCGCGAGCTACATTCTCCGTAGCCTTGCCGACGGCACTCGCCGAAACCGAGTCATCATCGGAGGAAGTTCCGACTGCGATTGCGCCCGATGCTTCAGCTTGGCCTGCCGTCAGGAGAAGAGAGGCGAGGGCGCTTACGACTCCAATTCCGCTCCCGAGCCATCTCATTGGCTCCTCCTAACTCTGGGATTGAGGCGCCGCTTGCGCCTTATCGCGCTCGGAGAGATCCAAAACACCCGTCGCTTGACGGAAAAAAATTGTGGCGCCCGAAATATGACAGCCAGTCGGTGCTATATTCTTATTACTGACGATGGCGGAGCGCGCGACACGCCGGACTGCTGACGTGGTGCCATGATGTTGGCGTCAACGCACTCTTGGACAAGCGCCCGCGAGGAAGAAGCATCCTTTCGCACCGAGAGAACAATAGGGAGAAATGCAATGAACATTACTCCTAAGGCGTTGGGCGCGGTCTTTGCAGCCGTGATCGCCGCTACAGTAGTATTGGCGCCGACCGCTTTCGCGAAAGATACGGATTCCAACGCCAACCGCACGCCCAAAACAATGCCATCTTGGACGGCATACCCCCCGTGCACGACCGTGGCATACAAGAACGCCAATGGCAGGACAGTCAAAAGTTGCATTAAGAAGCCGGACTGCCTGTGCCCATGACGGATACAACTGAGGCGACACCAAAGATCAGAGCCTTCGAGCCATATTGATATTGAAACCCGACGAAGCCGAGCCACACGCGCGTCGGATGACGGCGATCTCGAGAAACTCGCTGAGTTCGATGACCCCGCTCTCGCGAGTTACATCGAGCGCCTCCTCAGGGCCCGTCGCAAACGTGAATGGCAAAAGCGGCACGGTCGCCGGCAATAGCAAGTGAGAGCATGCGGTCTCGACCGCCGTCGAGAAGGACTAGCAAAAAGGGAGGAGACCCTAATGGCCAGATCATCCATCGCCGGGCTGACCCTGGCTGCGACGCTGCTTTTTTTCGCCGTGCCTGCTCATGCCCTTAGCGGCGCACAGCAGACACAGAAGGGGCACCAAATTTACGTATCCCCACAGGTAGCGGAGTGCAAAGCGCATCCCGCTGAGTGCCGGTCTGGAGGGTGCCACTATACCTGCCTTAAGTGGGCCGTACGCTACTCTCCTTATGGGCCGCGTAGATGTTTAGATTGGAAGAAAGTTTGTAGTTAGATCGCGACGGGAGGCGCGTGAGCATCATGAGACGCATCCAGATCGCATTGATTTGTTGTCCATCAGGCTTAAGCCCGAAGATATGGCGAAGGTGAGAGAGTTAGTCGCGCGAGCTAAGAGCGGCGTCGACTGGGACGCACTGGAGCAGGCGATGAAAATGCTTGGGCTGAAGGTAGAACCGCCCTCGCAGGGAGGGGGGGACACCCGGTGTTAGGCCATGAGCCAAAGGCGGACTTCGGTGGCCTGACCATTCGGTGGGCCTTGGGCGGCGCGGGCCGACAAGGCTTCGTGGACACGATCGACATCAATCGCTCGGGCGCCCAAGCCCCAAGGGTAACGAAAGGGCTACTCATCAGGGCAAGTCTGCTGATCATAAGGGCGAAATGACGAGCGCGCCTCATGGGCACAGGTCACGTTAGCCGCATTCATGGCTGAGACGAGTACTGACGAGAGCGACTTCCTTGTCGAATTTCTCGCCGGCGTCATGCACTGGTGCGACCGATCAGGCGAGAGCTTCGACGCCCACCTCGAGCGCGCGCGATCTCTTTACCGCGAGGAGACCAAGTCGAACTAAACAGAATCCAACAGGGGGCTAACATGGCAAACGATCTGACAAATCTGATTCCACACATCGAGGCGTTGCGTGCGCGCCTCTCGCAAACGGCCAATACAGAGCACTCTCTAGTTGAGCAGCTAAGCGATGCTCTTAAGCGGTTCGATCAAGAGACGCTCCAAGGTATTCGCAACGTTGCCTCCGAACATGATGCAAGGCGCTCGGGGATTCTCCATGAGCTACAGGCCTTGGCCGGGCGTATCGGCACGTTTCTGCCAGCACGCGAAGCAGTTGAACCGGCGGCCATACAGCAGCACGACACTCCTGCGCGCGGTGACTGGCGCCAGGCGGTAAAAAAGATCAGCTATCATGACGAGTTGGAGGCCGACCTACACGCACTGCTAACCGAAGGCTCACGACACTAACCGCCCGATGATCGACCGTAGCCGCCGCAAACATCGACAGCTTCCACTACCGCGCTCGTTCAAGGTTGAGCGCCGAGAGCACTGGCTCGACCGGCACGAACGCGAGGTCGAGGATCACGAGGAGGCTCTGCGCGAGCTGGGCGCGCCATCGACGGATGGAGATGCCGAATGGTCGACCTGATCCTCACCACCTTCGATTGGGTTCCCGAGACGCCGCGGGGCTATGTGCGTGACATACGTGTGCGTTGGGCACTGGAAGAGGCCGGGTTGCCCTATCACGTCGAGAGCGTGCCATTTCGCGCTCGGAATGCCGAGCATTTCGCGCACCAGCCCTTCGGCCAGGTGCCGTGGTTGACCGATGGAGACATCTCGATCTTCGAGAGCGGCGCGATCCTGCTTCATCTGGGCGAGCGTAGTGACGCGCTGATGCCTGCCGATCCGCGCGGTCGCAGCGAGGCCATGGAATGGCTGTTCGCGGCGCTCAATTCAGTCGAGGTGGCGAGCCTGCCCTGGTCCATATTCGTGTTCTCCGGCGACACCGGCGATACGCCGGGATGGAAGCGTTTGGACGAGTTCCTCAAGGCCCGGCTCAAGCACCTGGAGCCGGTGTTGGCAGGACGCGAATGGCTGGCCGGGACCTTCTCCGTCGCCGACATACTCATGGCGGATGTGCTGCGCCTGGTCGATCGGTTCGACGGGCTGGCGGAACATCCCGCCTGTCGTGACTATGTCGCGCGCGCCACGGCCCGCCCGTCCTTCGTGAAGGCACACGCAGACCAGATGGCGCATTTTGCTGCGGCAGACTGAGCAGCACCGGCGCCAAACGCGCTCCATGCCGGTGCTGCTGTCGAACCCGGACGACTTCGAGACCTGGCTCTCAGCGCCGCCTGAGGAGGCGTTTAAGTTGGCGCGCAGCTACGCCGCCGAGCAGATGCGCATCGTGCAGTCGGGTTCGGAGCGCGAGGACCTGCTGGGGCCTGAACAATGTTATCGCCCAACGTCGTGCAGACACATTACTGAACATTTATTTGTCATCGATCGCTCGACGACGTAGGGAACTGATCTCCGCCCAGAAGAAAGGGTGCACGCCGCATGCGCAAGACGGTTTTTGCTTTTGCAGCCTTCCTGTTGATGCTCGTGGTTGCTTGCGCCACGACCTTCCTCAACGTATCGCGCACATACTCGGCGACGCCGCAGAACTCGGAGCTATACGGCCAGCTTAATCTCTTCGGCGGTGTCCTTGACGTCGTGCGCAGCAAATACGTTGAGGAGCCGGACGACGCGAAGCTGATCGAGAGCGCGATTTCTGGCATGCTTGCCGCGCTCGACCCCCACTCTGCGTACATGAACCCCAAAGATTATAGGGACCTGCAAACGCAGACCCGCGGCGAGTTCGGCGGGCTCGGCCTCGAAGTCACTATGGAGAACGGTGTCGTCAAGGTGGTTTCGCCCATCGACGACTCGCCCGCCTCCAAGGCCGGCTTGCTGGCCAATGACGTCATCACCCACCTCGACAACGGGGAGATCGCCGGGCTCACGCTGGAGCAGGCGGTCGAGAAGATGCGCGGCCCGGTCAACACGCCGATCACGCTCACGATCGTGCGCAAGGGCGTTGACAATCCCTTCGACGTGAAGGTGGTGCGCGACATCATCCACATCAACCCAGTGAAGGCGCACAACGAGGGCGATGTCGCCTACATCAAAGTGACGTCCTTCAACGAGCAGACGCACGCCGACCTCGTCAAGGCGATCGAAAAAGCCAAGAAGACGATCGGCAAGGACCTCAAGGGCTACATCATCGATCTGCGCAACAACCCCGGCGGCCTGCTCGATCAGGCCATCGCCGTATCCGACGATTTCCTGGAGGATGGCGCAATCGTGATAACCAAGGGTCGCAACCGAGAGGAGACGCAGCGGGCGAATGCCCACCCGGGAGATGAGACCGACGGCAAGAAGGTCGTCGTGCTCATCAACGGCGGATCAGCGTCCGCCTCCGAGATCGTCGCCGGCGCGCTGCATGACCAGAAGCGCGCGACGGTCATCGGCACGCGCTCGTTCGGCAAGGGCTCGGTGCAGACGATCATCCCGCTCGGCGCCAATGGCGGGCTCCGACTGACCACGGCGCGCTACTACACGCCATCGGGCCGTTCGATCCAGGCCAAGGGCATCGATCCCGATATCGTCGTCGAGGAGGAGGTGCCCGACGACTTGAAGGCCGAATTTGCCGCTCACAAGACCGTTGGCGAAGCAAGCCTACGCGGACATCTCAGAAACCCCGACGACAAGGCGACGGAGGGGGGCAAGGATCCTGCCGAAAATCGCGGCTCATTCGCCTACGTGCCCAAGGAGCCGGAAAAGGACACCCAACTGCAGTATGCCTTATCGTTCCTGCGGGGAACGGCGACCGACGCCCGGACGGCCGGCGATACCGGCAAGGAGCCAGAGACCGCAAAGAAGGCGACGCGGAACTAATGCAGAAGCTGGCGGCGCTAGCCGTGGATTACTGCTGCGACTGCGGCCACGAGCGCGACGTGAACCCGGCGACCGTTCCTTGCCTGCTGAGACGCCGGTCCCCGAGGTGGAAAGCGAATGAAGTGCTCGGCGTGCGGCTCGCGAAAGATACAAAACCCGAACTTTACCCCGGGGGCGTGGTTGCCTTGAACCAACGGCTGCGCGAGAAACCAATCACCTGGGCCACCGCACCAGTGGGCATCAACCAAAGATGGGATGCATTAGGTCCGTTAGCGGAGTAAACTCCTATAAGAAGAATGGCGAGACCGTGGAGCAGGAGGTGTTCGCCTTCATGACCACGGAGCCCAACGCGCTCACCGCCAGCATCAACCACGAGCGCATGCCGGTGCTGCTTTCGAACCCGGACGACTTCGAGACGTGGCTGTCGGCGCCGCCTCAGGAGGCGTTTAAGCTGGCGCGGAGCTACGCCGCCGAGCAAATGCAGATCGTGCAGTCGGGTTCCGAGCGCAAAGACCTTCTCGCGGCGTGATCAATGGTCCCGTAGCTCAAAGGATAGAGCACTTGGCTTCGAACCAAGGGGTTGCAGGTTCGAGTCCTGCCGGGACCGCGTCATGGCGAGTTTCGGCCCCCCACTTATTGCCACCGCGCGCTCTTAATCACACCATTCAGAGATCAAAGAAAAAGCCGATTTCGATAAGACAACTGGCCTTCGGAATTGGGAGAGCCTTTTGTGAAGAGATTGGCTGCGTGCTCCGCGTTATTCGGTGCGCTTTTCCTCCTTACAGGCTGCACCGTTAGCATCGCGCAGCAGACACCCTCCGATGAGACGATACCCACCACTGAGCCCTTCCCGGCACCCGCATCACCCCAAAACACGGCGCCACCAACCAAGCCAGCATCCGAATGCAAAGGCCTTGCTGAAGAAGTCATGTAGGAACAAGAAGGCTGAGGCCGAACGGGCAAGTATGGCTGCCCGCAATGTTGAAGCCCGTCGCAAGGCTGAGGCTAAGCGCAAGGCAGCCGAGCAACGCAAGGCCAAGGCGGCCGCGCTCCAGCGCTTGACCGAGGAGCGCAAAGCCCAGGAAGCCCGCCTAGCCGATGCCGCACGAGTTGCCAAGGACGCCGAGGAGAAGCGACTCGCCGATAAATTTAAGCGCGCCCTCGAGCGCGGCCGCTCCGCTTGGGTCAACGCTCAGTAGGAGTTCGGCCGGAACCGCCAGGCTGCTGTATTGTCACAACCGCCGCTTGGCGGAGTTGATGTCACATTAGCTGTTCCCAGGTGGGCACCGGCCTAGAAACAGTTGGCGCGACCCGGAGGCCGCCCGAGGCTGGTGACTACAAAAGTCATCAAGACGGCTTCGCGCCAGAACAGGCGGGCTTCGGTTTGAGTCTCACTTCGGCCTTGGCGGCCCTAATAGTTGCCATCGCCCTCTCCTTCACTGCTGCCAGCGCCCACAGGCATCAACATCGTTGGGGCTGAGGAAGCCGTAACGCTCAAGCGCCGCGGCGAGCGCGAGCCTCAACCTCACCATGTTGGTCGAGCTATCCAAGCACGCGACCACGCCGCACCACTGGATGCCGCACGTTGGCAGCATCCCAATAACCGCAGAGGCCTCTTGCCGAGTAGCAATTAAGCGCTTGGTAAGTGCAAGACTGGCGCCCTAAGATGTGCACAGGGTTCTCCATGTCCCGATCGACATCATGCTCGACCAGCTCTTCAGGACTCGCCTGTTCGCGGAGGACGGCGCAGCATGCCATTCCGGTGTGGAGGATCGCCACGCCCGAGGGCGCCACCGCACATGGCTTCACGCGCTTGATCGCGACAAGCAGGAACAGCGCGAGCGTATGCTGCTGCTCATGGCGAGGTTCATGGCGTGGAAGACGGCGACGAGCTGCGTGATCACGGCAGAGACCTGGCTCGACGCCGAATGGACGCGGTCGGGCTTGCCTGACGCTTGCGGATCGCAGCGAGGGAGGGAAGGGCCATCACCAACGCTGCTGGTGGGCGGGAAGGTGTCCATTTGATAGGCACGATAGAATGTCATGGTCGCAGCAGACCTGACCGCCTGCAAAGTCGATTGGACTAAAGCGCGCCCCCATTACGGGCCTCGGGCTAAAGTTACATAAGGCCCAACAGTGCTCGCCTACGCGAGCCTTTCAGGACGCGGTCAAAATGGCTCAGCTACAAAAGGGCGCCATCCCCGATTTAGGGGAGATCACCGAAAACGCAGAACGTTGCGGTCGACGGTGGTGCAATTTGTGCTTCGAGTTAAAGACAAGGTAGAAAAGCGCGCCACAGCCAACTGCGGCTCCGCCGCCGACCTTCTACTGGGCGTTGAGCCAGGTGGAGCGGCCGCGCTCGAAGGCGCGCTTAGATTTATCGGCGATATTCTGCGCCGCCTCTGATCGACTGGCTTCAAGCTGGGCGTGAGCGGCATCCGCTGTGCGGGCCTCTTCGGCCCGGCGCTCCTCGATGAGCCGCCTCTCCACGACTCCTGGCAGCTCGCGCGGCATCGGCTAGGCGGCCTTCCTGGGCTTTGCGCTTCTCGGTCAAGCGCCTCTCCTCGGCCTTTGCATGCTTCACCTTGTCCGCCTCGTCGGCCTTGCGTCGCTCGGCGGCCTCGCACTCAGCCTTAGCCCTGCGACGGGCTTCGACCTTGCGGACCGCCATACTTGCCCGTTCGGCCTCGGCCTTCTTGGCTTCCGCGTCGTGCCGCTCCGAGTCCTCAGCTGCGCGCGAGAAATTCTGCGATCGCATCCGCCGCGCTTTCGTTGGCGCAAGCTGCTCCACCAATCAGCACCAAGCCTCCGAATGCGACCGTGCCAACAGCCTTCCGGCCCAGCCTCATCGCTGCAACTCGCATTTGATCCTCACAAAGCAATGTAATGTTCTGAGGAGCCTGCCGGGCGGCGGCGAATGCTCGCTCAAATCTGCCCAAATTAGCGAAGCCCGGTTGAACGACGCCTGAACGACGCCCTGTGTTCTCGTCGTCGAGACCAATGCGGCATGTCACGCAGCTCGAAGGCGCGATCCGCAAAGCCCGCCAGGGTCGTGGGGTCCTGATCAGCCTGCAAACTAGAAGCCCCGCTGGATCGCTCCAGCGGGGCTTCTTGGCGTCCAGCGCCGAATGGAGAAACGCCGAATGCAGATATGGGATTTCAGTTCGTTGCAACGGCCGCCACCATACTGATGGTCATCGCCTGCGCATCGGCCTGGCAGGCGAACTCAAGCGACTTGCCCGCGGTGAGCTTGTAGCTGGTTGATTCACCGCCGGTGATTACGGCCTCGAAGCGAGTTGGCTGATCATTGTCGGCCATGGTCAGCACAAACTTGCAGGTGTTGTTCTCGCTGAGGAAGTAGGCGACTGCGTCCACGGCAGGAGCGTGGAAGCTGGTGCCCTGCAAGGGCTTCAGCGTTTCGGCCTGAGCCGCGGTGAGGGAGAGAGACGAGAGCGCGGCGGCGATGATGATGTTCTTGATCGAGATCATGGCAGTGCTCCTTCTGATCCAGTTGTTCGTCCCGAGGTCGGGGTTTGATGCGATGGATGGATCCTGAAGGTTCTTGGGGCGTCACGCTGTGGGGTTTGCCACACCCTCGAATTTTGTGCCGGGTACATAGGGCGCAGGTCGCTTCTTGCTGACGATGCCTTCGAGGTTCAAGCGGGCCGCTGCCTCAAGCAGCACTGCCCCATCGTCGAAACTCAGCGAGAGCCTTAGGCGATCATGGTTGGCCTTCGCCAGCAGCGCCTCAAGCTTGATCTTGCGCTCCTCAAACGCGCGGACGGAGATCGCTGCCACCGAGAACGAGTAGATCGAAGCACCATATGAAGGGTCGCGCGTGTAGCGGCGTATAAGCGCGTAGAAATCGGGCTTGCCTTCGGCGCCGCAGGCGACGAGTTCGCCGTCGATCACAGCCGCCTCACCGGCAGTGCGCGCTCCGCAGTTAGACACGTCATCGGGGGGAAAACGCCGCCTCCGGCCTGGACACCGCGCGCACTGTGCTCAACGCGCGTTTCCTATATGCTGCGCCTTGGGCCGCATCAGTCCGCAAAGATTGAGCAAAGCCCAGAAGGCTCCGGCGGTGCTACCCCGCTTCCGTCGGAGCCTTTGTGTTGGGAAAGAGCCGCGCCCTCTTACGCCTCACGGCGCGGCCCTCAGAACTACCCCACAACTGTGCACGTAGCATTTGGTGGGGATCACTACATCTACACGTTGGTATAGCTTGCGTTAGGCCTCCGGCTTGAGCACGGCCGCCTCGCCACGTCACCAGCGCGTAGCCGTCGCGCGCGAGAGCTCGATGGACCGCAGCCGCCATTAAGGTCGGCTCGGTGTGGGCCGACGGCGCGGTGCTTCCCATTCCTCCCGGCAAGAGCGTGCACGTGCTGTTGCTTCCCTCGAACGTGTCGAAGACCATCCAGGACCCCGGAACGGATACGGGGGAGAGGGCACCGTGGGGCGCGACGCGCGAGCCGACGGAGAGGTTCGGGGTTGATCAGCGCACGGCTATGCAGCTTGTGAAGACCGGCATGACTGAGCTCCCGGCTGATCGTTGGGAACGTGCCGCTCTCATTTCTAAAATCTTGAAGCAATCGCCCCCGCCGCCTGCGATGCCGCGGATGCCGAAAAGGAAGCCCCTCAAGCAGCTCGGGGTGCTGTCCTAAGACAGCGTTCAGTGTCCTAATTAGCGAGCGCGACTGTCCTAGGTTAGCATTCTCAGTGGCATCTAGGGGTTGATACTAGCCTTCAGCTCTTATGCCTGGGGCTGGTCTCGCCCCACGACGAGGCCAGCCCTGCTGATCCAGCGCTGAGCCTTATTTCCGCGCTCCGTGCCCCCTAATCTATGGCGGTTCAAAAAGGGGGACATCCGATGGACAAAAAAGGCATCGCGGTTGTCGTAGCCATTGTCATCCTGGTCGTTGCCGGTTTCTGGTACTTCGGGACCATGCCTGCGTCGATGACTAGCAGCACACCGCCGACGCCAGCGGCAACCACGCCGCCTGCGACGCCATCACCACCGCCAAAGGCACCATAGGGCCTGACGAGATCACGGAGCCCCGGGCATAAGCCGGGGCTCATTGCTTTTCAGGGCGCGCTGTTGGCGACAGCTCACTACCCCGATACCGTTTCGGGGCTGCGATCTCCGGCGGTGAATTCGACGAGCTACAAGCTCACGGAGGGCAAGTCGCTTGAGTTCTGCCAGACGGACGCGCAGGCGATGACCATCAGCATGGTGGCCACGCTATCTAGTGTTCCAATTTTTGGTGGCACAGCGCGGCCGCAAGAGTGAGCGTCACTGTTCGTGGGCCTTCCCCCGATGCCTCGCCCCAATCAGTTCCCTTGAGGCAAGCCATCAGCACAATGACTCCTTAGACGGCCCGCGCTTTGCAGTTGTGGTGCTCCGCGCCTTAGGCTCTTTTGGAGGCATATCGGACCTCGTGGGTCGCACGCATTCAGCGGACTATCAGGGCGAGTATAAAGCCGACGCCAACTGCTATAGCAACGGCTTGAAGCGGGTTTCGACGGATCGCGGCGGCGAAGTTGTCTTGCACCGCGTCCACCACTTCCGAAGCAGCTTGACCTGCTACCTCCGACACGCTGTGCGGGTTGTCGATTGACCTGTGCATCAGCTTGTCCATGGAACTCTCCCTCCGCAACAGCTTGTCCATGGGACTCTCCCTCCGCAACCTGCGGAAAAGAAAATAGATCAGTGGTCCGCTGCGAAAAATGGCACCCCAACACAATGCCTATGGGCCGGCATGCCATCGCCGCCCGACGTGTGCCGGACTGATTGGGCAACACGCCTGAAGGATAATGGTTCCTAATGGGCGCTTCACTTCGGACGGCAGACCCTCTTGATTTGTGATGCTCACTTTCCGTTTGAGAATGTCGAGCCTTTTGGCTTGTGCGCCCAGGGATATCGTCGCGGGGGGTGGAACGAACAGCGAGAATTTGGCGCCCCGTAGTTCACTTCGCTCGAGCTTACCGCCGCAGCCAGCCGCTATCGATGCGCCCTGGCCGTCCCGCCAAGCCGACTACAAAAGTCATCAAGATTTTTTGATTCAAGTGTGGCGCGTCTCGATGCGCGGCAACGTGTCGTAGAAGTGACCTAACATCGAAGATTGGTTTGTTTCTCGCACCATTTTTTTCATGCTGAGTTCTGATGGGCCGCTGGCCAGAAGGGGGATGTGGCGTCGCGGCCCTCATGCTTCTCGCCTACCGCAGGATGTGCGGCATCTAACGCGTTTTCGAGGTCAACGATTCATCGTCCCAATGACCATGTTTGCACAAGGTACTTCAGGGAGCGCATGAGCAGTTGAGCATTATGTTGGGATAGGCACGCCAATAGTCTTTTATCGACCTCGTTGGCAATGGGCTTGATCCGCTCCAGATGCGCGTATCCCTTTGTCGTCAGTGTTACAGAGTAAGTGCGTGCGTCTTGCCTCTTTCGACGCCGTTGCACGTAGCCCTTCGACAAAAGCCGTCTGACGACATCGGTCATTGTCGAACGATCAATTCCAGTCCGCTCAACAAGACTGGTCTGGCTCAAACCCCCTCGCCTTTTAAGGGTTGCGAGCACCATAAATTGACGCGGCGTTATATCGAGTCCTTCCATCGCGGCTTGGAAAAGCTCATCGGCGCACTGACTCGCTCGGTGGAGAAGGTGGAGCGGAGCGCGGTCGTCGCCGAATCCTGCCTTCATCTAAAACGCCCTTCGATGGATAGCTATCGCAAGTTGAGCTCAACCGGGCCCGAGACCTCTCGATAGCGGGGTAAACGTTACGAGCTGGTCGCGGTCCCGGTCTAGTGACCAAGCGGATGGTCGAAGAGTGCCAACGTCTCCCACTTGGTGTTCCCCCCGGAACCTATCGGCGGCGCCCACATTCATTGTGCGAGCGGATTGGGAGGCTCTCCAATGAAAGAAGCCTGAGGTGAGACGCACTAGATTGAGCGTACACCGACGAATTGCACATCCCCAATCTGGGGGAGACTTGATCCGTGGCCCAGATTCGGAATTGCTGCTCCGACCGTTTCACACCCCGCTGCAAATTCATCAGGAAAAGAAAGCGCCGGCTTAGGGAAGCCGGCGCTGCAACAGCCTTCTGGCCTACGAGGGATAGGCACCGCACGAGGGGTTGCGCGGAAGAAGGTTGCTGATACCTCGTCAAAAATCAGATCGACCGTCCAGTGAAGATGTGCTCACGGTCGAAGTATGCTGTGGACAACGTGTTCGTGTTACCGATGCGCGCGTCGCCGGTACGCACGATAGCGGCCGCTGTTCGCCCCATGCCTGATCTTCTGGCAGTAGGCGCTCTGCGTCCCGCTCTCGCAGCCCCAACGACCCAGCAATTCTCGGTCGTACTCGCTAACGGGGCCTCCTGCGCGAGCATTGGCGCGCGCATTTTCAACGTCCCAAATGTTGTCCGCGCGGACTGTTGCCGGTGCCAAGGCCATCAGAGCGCTCAAGCCCGCCGCCGCGAGTTTCATCCGATGCATTTGCTTACCTCACGCTTTCGTCTCTGTGCTGGTTATCATAGGCGGTGATACGGACGCTTAAAACAGAAGGACGGTACATTAAGCATCGCCCCTGACTTACCGGCTTGACAGGATCCTCCTGCCACCCCTGTCGGCCGGATATCCACTCTATCTTGGGCATCACCGCTGATCGGGCGCACGGCGGCAGGGAGAGTGGTGTAAGCTGCATATCTTGCAGTGAGGCACGGCGATGCTCAGTGTTTTGCGTATCATCCCTCTCTTTGCAGTTCTCCTGCTCAGTCCCGCCAGCGCGGAAGATACCTTCACCGTGCTTCCGCAACAGGCGGTGACAATCGGTGAGGGCAAGGGCGATAGCTTCATGGTGGAGCGGATCTCTCCGAAGGAGAACACGGTGGTCGTGCTGCTCCGTCCCAAGGGGGAGGATTGCACGTTCCGGTTCGTCGTTGATGTGGGGCAAAGCGTTCAGCTGCGGATCGACACCCCGCTCGGTCAATCATTTCTCTGCGAGACGACCTTGCGGCCCATCGTTGATGCGCAGAGTGTCCAATTCCGTGCCGAGTGCGCCGAACGACCGGCCAGTCAGGAACGCAAGTGTCCTCCGACGAACGGAACGACTGCTGCTGCCAGGCACTGATTAGCCAGTGGGCGCACCCCGAGGTCTCTCGAAGGTCACTCGCGTCAAGAGCACGATGATTCGACGACTCATTATGCACGTCACCGGCACGGCGACTTTGCACCGTCGACGGTTGAAATGCGAACGTGAGCGACACCGTCACCTATAAAGTCGAGTTCTTCAGCGGCGGCCTTGGATATGTCGATGATGCGACCCGACACGAACGGCCCGCGATCATTGATCTCGACGATGATAGTGTGGCCATTGTCGAGATTTTCGACTTCCACCTTGCTTCCGAAGGGCAGCGAGCGGTGAGCGGCCTTCAGAGACCCGGTCGCCTCGTACCACGAAGCCATTCCACACTGCGTCATGGCCGAGACTGAGGTCCCGCTCGCCCAAAAGAAGAAGAAGGACAGGCACGAATTTAACCATTTTTCCAGCTCGATTTGCCAACACGCTGTCTTGCAACTGCAAATTGCCAACGCTGATCTCACCAATGAGTTCCTCGAGATCAGATCGGCGTAAGCCTGGCTGTAAGGCCCAGCGCCCGAACAATCATCCATGCGGGAACAGAAGGCCGAGAGGCGAGTTGAGGAGAGAAAAGGAGGATTTCCCCATGGCCCCGCTCTCGCGTGTTTCGGCTTTTGCCTTCGTCCTCGTTCTGATCTCGACTACGACGGGGCTTGCGCAGTCATCGTCAAGCTCAAGTTCCAGTTCGAGTGCCAGCCGCTCAAGCACATCCAGCCGTTCGGCCGCTCCTGCTGCCACTATTGCCACACCGGGCGCGCCCGGTGCGCGCACTCCCGGCGCGCCTACGACCCCATCTCAAGTCGGCGCGCCGACAAGCTCGCCAACGGCATCACCAACGACGGTCACGACCTCGAACTCTACGTCATCACCAACGCCCGCTTCCGGTGGAATCGTCACGACGCAACCGACAACCACGACGGGAGGGCAGCCTGGGACTGTCGCAACCGTTCCGTTGAATCAAGCTAACCCCGGCGCCCAAGACCAGGCGATGCCCGCTACCCCAACCCAGATTCGAATCCCTGATGGTGCTGCACCCGGCGCCCAGGCCGCCACCCCTGGTGCGCAGATGCTAGGTATCGATGGAAGCGCAGTGACGCTTCCCAATGCCGGGCTGGCACCTAATGCAGACGCTAAAGGCAGCTCGCTTCCAGCGACGGATTCGTCTCGTGGGACCGTGGCAAGCAGTGAAGCCACGCCGCGGCACAGCGCGACCGGACGGAACATGCCTGAATGTATGGCTGCGTGGGACTTGAAAACTCATATTGCGAAGGATCGGTGGCGCGAGATATGTGCGCGTACGCTGGACGATCCGCACATCTGAGTGCTCAAGCCGCCATCGTTTTTGGCCCGACCTGGATGGGCATAGTCCATTTGTCGACTGGATGATCGAGCATCAATTTTTACGATTGTATGCTCGCCTCAGCCACTGACTTTGGGACGCCATCTCTACGGCGTGGAAAACCATCGCATACCTTGGCCAGTCGAAGGCGACCTGTGAGATCGATCAGGCAGGTCGTGGTATGCTTGCAGATACTGTTCGGCCCGCTCGAAGCACTCCGTTGACGGTCTCGAGCAACTTGTCTCCATACTCAACCATCATCGCTCCAACACTCCCACCATGATCACCCAGCCGCGGTGGTGAGAAGCGAGTGAGCCGTCAGCCCGGCTGTCTGTCGGTCTAGACCTAAACGTGAGCAACTTGCGCCTATATCGCCTGCAGCTGTCGGCGGCGGCTACTGGAACTTCGGCCAGCGACTACCGCCTCACGGAAAAGAGAGACGCTAGCACACGGGCGACCATCTCGTTGCTCGCGAGGCGCTCGACTAAACTAAGCGAGACATGGCGTTCTCTCTCCTAAGGTTGCTTACCAACTCCGGCAACCCATCCAAGGTTCCCAAGCCCATCGGGTACGCCGTGCGTTGCATCCGACAGGCGTGCTGATCGCCCTCACTTGGGGTGCGCGGGCCGCACGGCGGCAATAATGTTCGTCTGCACTATGCCCTCTATGGGTCCGATTTTTTCCAACACGGCCTTGCTAGCATCGTCGTAGCTATCGCAATCGAGCTGCGCGACGATCTTCTCATCGTTGAGCTGGAGGACGTTGGCGAACTTACAGTTGGCAAGTTCGAGCGCTTTGAGGTGATCAACCGTCGCAGCCGCGTCGGTCATCTTGAGAAGTTCGATGAGGAGGAAGATGTTGACCATGGGCTGTGCTCCCGACCGTCGTGTGGAGCAAACGCGCAGGCTGGCGTAAAGGTCCACGCCTAATCCTCCCTCCCCAGAACCCTGGACGGCCTCTAGTCGCGCGCGATGGTAGGAGTGCGTTGGATCACGTGAATCAAGCTAACCCCGGTGCGCAAGACCAGGGTACGCCTGCTAGCCCTTAGCGCGGACCGGGTTGCCACTGAACGCCCCGAAACGGCCGCCAAATCATTCGCGTCTTCCACACAAACAAAGACAACATGTTAGGCCGTCGAGTCACTCCGGCCAGGGTTTGAGCTCGGCGCCTTCGATCACGGCCGGATGGTCAGCCTAAACCTTGCGCACATACATAGAAAAACGCACTGATAAGCGCGGCAGCGGGCAGCGTGATGAGCCAAGCGATGATTATGCTACCTGCAATATTCCACCGCACTGCCGAGGCTTTCCTCGCCGCGCCGACACCAATAATCGCGCCTGTGATGGTGTGCGTCGTTGAAACGGGGATGCCCAGCCAGGTGGCCACGAACAAAGTGATCGCACCCCCCATCTCTGCGCAAAAACCTTGCATTGGGTTGAGGCGGGTGATCCTCGAACCCATTGTGCGCACAATGCGCCAACCGCCCAAATACGTTCCGAGGGCCATCGCAGTTTGGCACGAGAGGACAACCCATAACGGCACGTAGAAGTCGCTGCCGAGATGGCCTTTGGCGTACAGCAGTCCTGCAATGATGCCCATGGTCTTCTGGGCATCATTACCTCCATGGCCCAGCGAGTAGAGCGCTGCAGAGGCGAGTTGCAACACGCGAAAGGTCTTGTCGACGGCGAACGGCGTGCTGCGCACGAAGATCCAGGAGACCGCCAGCACGAGGAGGAGCGCCAAGACGAAGCCGATCAACGGTGAGAGGGCGATGGCACCTACGGTTTTGAGCACGCCCGACCAGACGATTGCACCCGTCCCGCCCTTCGCCGTTCCCGCCCCGATCAATCCTCCGATCAGCGCATGAGAGCTGGAGGACGGCAGTCCTCCCCACCACGTTATGAGATTCCATGTGATGGCACCCATGAGCGCGCCGAACACCACGCGCGAGTCAATGACATTCGCGGAGATGAGGCCCGTCCCCATCGTTTGGGCGACATGCAGCCCGAAGAAAAGGAAGGCGATGAAATTGAAACATGCGGCCCAGACTACTGCGGCGTGCGGCGACAGCACCCGGGTTGAAACCACGGTCGCGATTGAGTTCGCGGCATCGTGAACTCCGTTGAGGAAGTCGAAGATCAAGGCAAGGGTGACAAGGCCGATCACGAGCGCGAGCGATGCGGAAACCATGGAGTAGAAGAGCTTTCTCAAACGTGTTCGATAACGATGCCCTGGATTTCGTTCGCCACATCGTCGAAGCGGTCGACGCTTTCCTCAAGATGATTGTAGACTTCGTATCCGCGCACGAACTCCATGGGATCGCCAGCCTTCGCTTTGATATAAAGGCTTTTCAGCCCGCGATCATGGATCTCATCTGCGCGGCCTTCGATGCGCGTGATCTGAACGCAGATGTCATTGAGCGACGTTGCGTTGGTGCCAAGGTCAGACAGCAATGGAATCGCTCGCCGCACGAGTTGTGCGCACTCGACGACGGCGTCGGCCATGGCCTGCATCTCCGCTCCGAAGCTCGTCATGTCGAACAAAACAATCGCCTTCGCGGTTTGCTGCATCTGATCGATTGCATCGTCCATGGCGGTGATCAGGTTCCTGATGTCAGCGCGGTCGAAGGGGGTGATGAAACTGGTGCGGATCCCCACCATGACATCGCGCGTGATGTCGTCCGCCTTTTGCTCCTGGGCCACAACCTCTCCGCATTGACGGCCTAACTGGTCGCCGCCATTCAGCATCTGCCGCAGAGCGCGGGCCCCGGCTACCAGCGCATCCGCGTGTTGCTCGAAGAGCGGAAAGAACATCTCCTGGCGTGGCATCAGCCATCGGAACCATTGCAACATGGATCAGGTCTTTCGCGCATCGATATTCCTGCTCTTGTCGGTCATCGCGTACCTTCGGCAGTGTTCGAGATAGGCTGCCTCATGTATTGCGACCAGTTCCACGATGCTGGACCAAAGCCAAGAAGGAGCGTCGAGCGTTTTCGAGCGGTTTCGCGTAACCTCAGCTGCCCACCGTTCGCGTGTCGTTTCGTCCATCTGACGTGCATGGGCTGTCCCTACGACCCCGGCTAGGTAGCGTGCGGACATCATTGCTTCTGCCCGCGTAACCTGATCGATTTCGAGCTTCAGATCCTCCGGAAGGAGTTCTCTGAGGAAGACCGAACGGTCGAGGCAGTGAGCTGCCAGCATACGCCCGCCAAGAAAGGGCGAGACGCGGCGTGCACCCGTGACTACCCGTTCGCCGTTGTCGCGGGGCATGCGCGCTTTGGCTTGCCGCGGCGCAGCGGCCTTCACCGCTTCCTTCAAATCCATCAAACACAATCCGCCGGTCTTGGGCGTTGCGCCGTCAACACCGACGAGCACTGCCAGACGGAGGCGCCCCAGAGAGCTGCATCCTTTCACCCAGTATGCCGCATCGAGAACCTCGACTGCCGCCGTGTCTTCTCTTGCTCTCAGTGATGTGACGAGCCGGCGAACGTCCTCTGTCCCAAATAGCCGTCGTACAGCAACGCTCTCTGACTTGGACAATGGCCAAAATCTGCGCCCCATGGGAATGGCGGGTTTGGTATCCTGAAGACGTTCCTTCATCAGGTGTTTCCACGACCGGCGAAGTGCATCCTTCATCGCTATCCGGACGCATTCAGGCCTTGAGCAATCGTCGGCGTTTCTGGTGCTCCCGAACGAGGATATATATCCCTCCATTATCTGTTCGAGCATTTGCGCCGTTGTGACGCCAGGAAGGTCCGATCCTCGGGACGCCATGGCGAGAGAGAGGCCAAGCCTTATAAGATCGTGAGCCGGATTTCCAATGACGCTCTGGTCGAGATCGCGAATTTGGATTTCGATACGACCGTCGGCATCGGCCACAGGGCCGAGATTTCCAATGTGACAGTCGCCGCAAATCCAGACAGCCGGGCCATCGGGCAAGCGGCAAATATCCACCTCCTTCAGCCATTCGTAGAATTTGATGGTGCTCCCGCGAACGTAGGCGTGCGCCGACCGCGCCATCTTCAAATTTCGACGTTCACTAAGAAGTCCTTGCCGGTCCTTGGGGCTGGGAAGCGCACGCTTGCTCTGTTTCATCAACTCCAAGGCCGCCATCGGCGTCCAGGTCTCCACCGGCCCGGGTGATGGGTTCGGCCAATTCGAACCGCTTCGGCACTCTCCAGCCGAACCATACGCCTGATCAGCAGGTATTGTGAGGGCCGCGTTGGCGATTTGCACCGCGCTATACCGCACGCGAACTTCCCGGTTAGCTCGTGCAGCATAACAATCTGGACTTCAGCAAACTCTGAATCCGACTAGCTGTGCCATCAACGCTTACCCGACTGCTTCTGCGTTGAGATGGGTTTCGGCGATTTGTGTGAGCTTGGAGTCGGCAGCGTGCTCTTCCTTCAAGGTCTTCCCTAGAATCCTCGATGCATTGCCGTGACCCAGCAGATCTGCCCAAGCCACAAGCGTTCCGTAACGCGTGATCTCGTAGTGCTCAACTGCCTGTGCGGCCGCGATCATCGCAGCATCGCGCGTGTCGGGATCTTTGATTTCCGTCATCAACTCCTTCGCTTCCTCGAGAATACCTTCGATGGCGGGGCACTTCGAGGCCTTCGGCTTCTGATCAAGGAGCTGGAACACCTGCTCCAGCCGCACGACATGTTCTTTCGTTTCGGCGAGGTGGGCATCGAAGGCTTTGGCAAGGTCTGCAGAGTCAGCCGTCTTCACCATCTTCGGCAGCGCATTCACAATGTGCTTCTCGGCGAAATAAACGTCCTGAAGCGTATGAAGGAACAGATCGCTAAGCTTCTCAATTTTCATGGGCTTCCTCCGCCGGGCCGCGTTGGCGATTGATCTCGTCGGGGCCTTGGTGGGCCCTTCCTCGACCTTCTATTGTAAGAATAATGCTGGGGCTCTCGATAACGCGCGCGTCTCGCAAAGGTTCCCAGCGTGAGCGCGATCGTGACCACCTCTCCCAATCCACGCGAACCCTTATTGGTGATACGAGGTTGAGACCGTGGTCGACGTGCTGACCAAGGTCGTCCAGCGAGATGCTAGTGACGACGCCGCTCAAGGTAAGAGTGACCTTCGTCCATTATTGCTGGGTCTCTTTCAGCCCGCCACACATGAACCAGCGCCAGCTTGATGGCGAGGGGGAGTTCCCGCCATTCCGCGCTTTGCGCGAATTGTTCGAAGCTTCCGTTCGGCCGTGCCGATTTACCGCGGTCCATGAACCCACAACGGCGGAGAATGGTCAGCTGTTCCGCTCGAACCCTTGGCGCGCAGAATGATGTCGCCTCGGCAAATCAGGAGTGAACAACGGGTGCCTTGAAAATATCTGTCGCGTAGGCGAGCACTCCACAGGAGCACTGTAATGATTCCTCTGAGGTGACGACTCGAATGCGCGATCTCACCTCTCCATGCGCACGCGTTCGGGTGACCTCTCTGCCGGCTCGGTATTGACGAATAGGTAGAAGATCGCGAGACAGGCGGTCATGGCCACAACAACGAGGTTGATGATCAATGTGAGCCGGTACTCCGGCTCGACGGGGCCGAAGTGCAGGAGGAGCGGGATAAGGATGACGAGGTCATAGCTCAATAGACCGGCGAGCAGCACGCGCACCCCGGCCCAGCTCCCGGCCAATGACGTGTAAGCGTAGTTGGCTGCAAAGCCGATCAGTATCCACCCGACAAGCAACCGCGTCTGTGCGCTGAGCGACCACGGCAGCACGGCATGGGCACCCAGCAGCAACGCGATTCCGACGCAGCACAGGATCGGCGCGAAGATGCGAAATACCGTCAGCAGCGTGGACGGCGCCGAGCGCGTGGCTGCATGCTTGGTTTTGAAGCTCAGGTAAAGGGTTGCGGCCGCGATCGTGGCGATGACAGCCAGGACAATCGCTGGGACGGCGAGTCCGATGTCGTGACCCTCGCTCCCGTCCACGGTCACCTGCAGAGCGAAGCCTCCGAAGGCGACGAGAATTGCGATGCTTCCGCCAACAGCTGCAGACCATTCTCCGAGGTAGGCCAGGGAAAAGCACCCAGCGCCGTATGCAGCGAGCAACGCGGCGAGAAAGTCTCGGCACAAAGGCTGCTCGATCCATGGCCACAGCGCGGACGTCGCCGGCTTCTCGCCTTTGGGCTCACAGTAGGACGACGCCAGCACCATCTTGTGCGCCCGGCAACCCGCAAATCATGTTACCGTTGTACATGGACGCTGCGACGCTCTACACGATCGTCACACTCGCCTCCGGTCAGCACCGCACCGAAGCGCATGGGTTCCCCAGCGTGGCCTTCTGCGACGCCGCAGCGAAAAAGCAGCGTGAGCAGCAGTCACTGAGTTCCAAAACCCAAATCTATTGCGTTAGACACGAAGGCGTGGCCGAGGCTCGGCGCCGGCCGCGGACGCGAACGACGACTGCCGCCAACTTCCCATTTTAGGCGAGCCTCCGGATCTCCCGTCCCTGCTTGCGCAGCTGAGCTTCGGGTCGCCTCCCGATCACGTCCGCCATCAGGGCCCATGGCAGGGAATGCAGCGTGGGGAGATCGAGAAGCTCAAGGCGAACTACCGCCGGGCACTCGCGCGCGACGGCTATGCGAGCTCGCGGTGTTCAAGCCAGAGGTTTGAGAGCTCCGACGGCCGTGCCTCAACACCGCCGGAGCCGGGCTTCCTCAGTCCATGCGAACTGAATGGCCCTGCGTCATCAACGGCGGCCGGCTCGGATAGTTCAGAAAGGGCCAGTGGAACCTTCCGGCGGCTTCCATCGCTATAGCCCTTATGATTGGCCCTCCCGTGTACATCTTCACCGCCGGCGAGCCGGGCTGTTTTGGGCTGACGCTCCTCCGTGACGGCAGCAACCTCCCGTCACCGGAAGGACGGCGTGGCTGGACCTTATTCGTTGAGGTCACGATGGCGGATGGCGATCTGCTCCCCTTCACCGAGAACGTCAGGTCGGCCCGCACGCAACTAAGCCTCCGAGGTTTCCACCTCGTTCGCGAGACCGCGACCATTCTGCCATTTCCGAAAACCCACCGCTCTTCCGCTTGAGCCATTGAGCAGCCGTCTTTAAGTCAGCTGGTGAAGTGCGAGCAGGCGGTGTTCAACCGTGAGGCGTGAGCCGCGTGTCTCTCGACGCTATTCGGCGGCCTCCAGACCGGTCCCTTCCAGATCGGCTAGGACCGGTGGTAAAACGGCGTACCAATCGAATTTTCGTGCGCGGTTCTGTTGGGCCGCAAGGGACTCCCGCGGCAGAGGATGGCCAGGGCCGGGCATTCCCGTATCCTCAGCAATAGCCAACGAGGTGAGGGGCGCCAAACCTTCATGAAGGCACCACTCAGCCAAATGGCTTAGAGGCGCAAATAGCCACGTTGGGGTGAGAAGGCCTAGTCGTTCCGCAAGCTTGGCATACGTGATGGTCTGCTGGTTCGCAGCGCATCCGATGAGGACGAGGTAGATTTGAAGCGCCCGCGCCGGCGCACTCGACAATTGATCGAACCGTATCGGCATTGTGTTTCCCTCCGCTTATGCCGGCCCCACGGCTCACCGAACAAGAAAAAGGGGCGAGCCGAAGACGAGCCGATCACAGAGTGTGTCGCGGATGAAAGGGAGCGCGCCGGTGCAGCGCGAGCCATCAGTGCACTGGCGGAGCCGCAGGGCGAGTAGCGAGTTCGCGGTTGGAACCACTAACGGATTGCTTTGATTTAGCCGCAATTAACATACGCAGCGGACGTCAAATGCGATTTCCCCTCATCACAATCCCAATGCTCTTGTCAGTCACGACCGCGGCGCGGGCTGGCATCGTCTGTCATGATGACTTTCAGGTCGTGAACGGCCGAGAGAGATCGCCACGCCCTACCGCCAGGACAATACTCTCGCGCGCGTGGCCCGCAGCCATGGCAGAGAAGTTTCAGAGGCCGCCGTTTGCTTGTGCGTCTTCGGGAGGCCAGGACCACGAAGGCGGTCGCTGAACGAAAGAGGGGCCGGCAAAGGACCACCGACCCTTCCCTATGTGGTGGCCCGAAGGGCGCCATCGCGATTAGGCCCGGCCCGGCAATCGTCAGGGTGCGCCACAGTGAACGATGATGCAGATTTTCCGCGAGACTTTACTTGCCCGACCGGCATTGCGCGAACAGTTTGCATGCGGAGGGCTGAGACTTCTGTTGCGAGTTGGGAGGCAGCATGTCGGGGAGGCCGGTTGTTTTGGGGACTGCCGGCCTCCTGTCTCAAGTTGACGCTGATCCGAGGAGCCTCCGAAGCTGCGCGGCTGCTAGCGAGCAAAACAAAAGGCCCAGCGGCATGGCACCGCTGAGCCGACGAGCGTCGGGGTCCGGGGGAGGGGATTGATCAACGCCCGCCTTGCATCGAGTGCACGATGCGCCGCCGAAACTCCCAAGCCGCCGAACGGTTCCCAACGACGGAAGAGCCCGTCGCGATCAGAACGAAAAAGGACGCTGATCCGGGGGGGAGCATCAGCGTCCACAACACGCCATTGGGCCACGGGCGAACTCCCACGAGGGAACGGGGGGCTGGCGTCTGACAGCAATAATCTTGGGTCCGATTTTTTCACATTGCGCATTCTGTCATGCGCCAGCCCGCCTCACGGGTGTAAGTTTCATGTAAGCCACGCAGCGGAGGTGGCATCACCACTCCAGAATCAATGTCTCAGGCCGCCTGGAGCAAATCCTTCCGTTCGGAACCCGACTGCACGATGCGCATCTTGTCAGCAGCATAACTGCGCGCGAGATTGAACGCTTGCTCCGGTGTAACCGAGAGCCACGTCTCGAAGTCTGCCGGGTTCGTCAGAAGCACCGGCATGCGCTCGTGGTTGATGCTGACGGTGAGCGCGTTGGGCTGCGTGGTCATGAAGGCGAACACCTCCTGCTCCACGCTGTCGCCGTTCTTCTTCAGCGGACCTCTGTAGCGCGTCCACACGCCTGGGAAGGCGAAGGGGGGGCTGGCGTCATCGCCGTTGATCGAGAACCAGTGCCACGTCGCGGGCTTCTCGCCCTTGGGCTCGCAGTAGGAGGACGCAGGCACGAGACAGCGGCGCTGTACGAGCTCGCGCTGTTCAGGCCAGAGGCGTGAGCAAGGGCTCCGACGGTTTGCGGGGTAGCGTTTGCGTCGGAGCCCTCGGGGCTAGTCCTGCGCATCGACATCGCCCGCAGAACAGTTTGGACTCTGTCCCTTAAAGAGAAGTGTGGCGCATCTGCTCAATCCGAGCGCATCCGCTTGAACTCGTGCGTGAGCACTGCGGCATCGGGCGGAGCCGAGCATACGAGTACCTCAGCATCGCTGACGGCAAGAAGACGGTCGCAGAGATCAACGCAGAGAAGGCCGAAGCGAATAAGCGTCAGTACGACAAGCGGAAGCCGTCCAAATGGACAAGTCGTCATCTTCCTCGTCATCGCGCGGTGGGCGCTGGCGACGGGGAGGTAGCCTCTCAGCTTCGTCGCGCGACGGCTACGCATCGGTGAACGTGCGTACTCGCGGTGTTCAAGCCGGAAGGTGGGCAACCAGGGGCTCCAACGGAAGCGGGGTAGCGGCCGCCGGAGCCCCCGGCGGGCTTGCTCAATCCTTGCGGATCGATATCGCCCGAAGTGACAACCGTTGCCTGCCCCGAAAAGTTCAGCGCATGACGCCGCGCCCCCAGCGGCCGGACTCTGCGCGTGCTAGTTCAGGCTCGCCAGAGGCATGTCCATGGCTCTGATGCACACAGTTCCATCCGGCTCGACAAATCCCTTCTCGTACTTGGTGCTGGCGATGCGCTCGAAGCTCTGCCGATAGAGCTTGAAGGTCTGGAAGTACCGATCCGTTGGCGCGATTTCGATGTTGCCCAGTGCTGGATTTGATACCAGGACGGTAATCGCCCTGCTGCCGTCCTTCATCGTGAAGCGGACGGCCCTCAGAATCCGGTCAACGACGGCGGCCTTCACCCAGTCTAGGGAATGAGAGGAGGTGCTCAGCGAGGGTCATTATTTCGGGCTACGCGCAGCAATTTTGCCGCGCCGAGCAGCGCCGCGAACGGGCGCACGACGACATAAGTCGGTATGCCGGCGAGATAGGCGCGGAAGCGGCCCTTGGCCTCGAAACGCTCGCGGAAGTCGGACTGCACGAACGTTGGTCCGAGTTTCGGGACGATGCCGCCCGCGATATAGATGCCGCCGCGGGCGCCGACGGTGAGCGCGAGGTTGCCGGCGACCGTGCCGAGCATGGCGCAGAACATCTCGGTCGCCTCGCGCGCGAGGTGGTCGTTGGCGCGAGTGGTCGAATCGCTGATCTGCTCGGCGGTCAAAGGCGCCTTGGGCGCGTCCGCAAGCTGGCACAAGGCGCCGTAGAGATTGACGAGACCGGGCCCCGAGAGCACGCGCTCGGCCGAGACATGGTCGAAGCGGCGACGGAGGATCTCCAGCACCGCACTTTCGCGCGCGTCCGCCGCCGCCATGGTGACGTGTCCGCCTTCGCCGGGCACCGCCACAGCGTCTTTATCCGTAGAGACGAGCACGCTGACACCGAGCCCGCTCCCCGGTCCCAGGATGCCGATCGGCGTGCCTTCGACCGCTTCCCCGCCGCCGATCTTGACGAGTTCGTCGACGGCAAGGTGCGGAACGGCCAGCGCGTTGGCGTGAAAATCGTTGACGACGCGCAGCTCCGTCAGCCCAAGTGAGTTGCGCAAGGCGTCAGTCGAAAAGGTCCAGGCGTGGTTGGTGAGCTTGACCTCGTCGCCCTCGGGCGAGGAAGCGACCGCGAGCACCGAATGGGACGGCCTCGCCTCCGACGCCTCGGCGAGAAAGGCCGCTATCGCTTCCTCGATGGTCGCAAAATCGTTGCACAGGATCGCCCGCGTGAAGCCGATGCTGCCGTCGGGGCGCACGAGCGCGAAGCGCGCGTTGGTGGCGCCGATATCGCCGACAAGGCCCCATTCGCCGCAGTCGATGGCCGTCATGCGCTCCTTTGGCTGGCCTCTTCTGCTTGCTGCCAGGAAGACTTCTTCGCCAGTAAGGAGCTCCCCGGTCAAGCGTTCAATCCCCGCCGCTCGCGGTGCCGGCTAGAGCGTTAACGAAGGGAGTAGGCGGACGCACCTCCAGCACATTAGCGAGGCCACAGCTGGTTCTGGGGACACGCACGGCTTGGCGTTATGGCTCGCTTGCCGCGGGCGAAGTGACGATCGCGCTTCTGTCCGGCGCGGGAGAAATCGTGCTTAACGATGCGCAACTGCCCAATTCGATCCGCGAGATCGGTGTGTGCAACGTTCGGCTCGGGAGGGCCAGGTGCCGATTTCACGCTCGCACGCAAGCGAACGAAAGTGCGACTCGCCGACGGGTGACCTTGCGGCTTGCCGCCAAGCTCACGTATTAGGCATTCCTGGCGGCGGAACTTCCGTGCAATCGGGGACTTTCACCAGTATCGGTCCGCATGAGAGGATGAGCCGCGACGTGACATACATCGTTCCCCTTCCCGGACGGCAAAAAGGACAGATGAAGTACTGCGCCAACCTTGACGTTGCCCCGATCGGCAACGGACGCATCGCCGCGCTCGTCACGCCGCAGGCTCGCATCGTGTGGTGGTGCTTCCCGCGGCTCGATTCCGATCCCCTATTCTCGAGCCTGATCGCGGGCGACGAGGAGAAGGGCTTTTGCGACGTGCTGCTCGGCGGCGCCACGCAGGCGACCTCGGGCTACGTGCGCAACACCGCCATTCATGAGAGTGTGCTCGAGGACGGGAACGGCAACGCCGTCAGGATCACCGACTTCGCGCCGCGTTTCATGCGCTTCGAGCGCGCGTTCCATCCAGCACAGATCTTCCGCCGCATCGAACCGCTTTGGGGGCTGCCGCGCATCACCATCCGGGCGCGGCCGACCTTCAACTACGGGCAGCCCGGCCAATGCCAGGCAGTGGGCTCCAACCATATCCGCTATACCGGCGGGGCCGACGTGCTTCGCCTGACTACGGACGCGCCGCTCTCCTACATCACGCAGGAGACGCCGTTCGCGCTCACGCACCCGATCACGCTGGTGCTCGGCCCCGACGAGCCGTTGGAAGCCTCCATCGACACGGTGTCGCGCGAATTTCTCGAGCGCACGCGCAACTATTGGACCTCGTGGGTGCGGGGTTTAGGCGTGTCGCTCGACTGGCAGGACGAGATCATCCGCGCCGCCATCACGTTGAAGCTCTGCCAGTTCGAGGAGACGGGCGCGATCATCGCCGCGCACACGACCTCGATCCCGGAAGCGCCGGGAACGAGTCGCAACTGGGACTATCGCTATTGCTGGTTGAGGGACGCATACTTCGTCATTCGCGCGTTAAACCGCCTCGGCGCGACGCAAACGATGGAGGCTTACCTCGGCTACATCACCACGATAGCCGTCGACGTCGACCGGCCGCTGCGGCCCGTCTACGGCATCATCCACGACCAGTCGCTGGAAGAGCGTGTTGCCGCTAACCTCGCCGGTTATCGCGGCATGGGCCCCGTGCGCGTCGGCAACCAGGCCGCCGAGCAGATGCAGCACGACGCTTACGGCAGCGTGATCCTCGGCGCCTCGCACATGTTCATCGACCGGCGCCTGCCGGGCATGGGCGACGAGGCGCTGTTCCGGCGGCTCGAGCCGCTCGGGCATCAGGCGCGCAGATTCTTCCAGGAGCCGGACGCCGGTCCGTGGGAATACCGCGGGCGCCAGCGCATCCATACGCACTCGGCGACGATGTGCTGGGTTGCGTGCGATCGTCTCGCTCGCATGGCGGGTCTCATCGGCCTCAGGGATCGCGCGGCGTTCTGGCGTGATCATGCAGACAAGCTCAAGGCGGAAATCCTACAGCGCGCCTGGAGCTCCAAGTGCGGCGCGATCGCCGGCGCGCTCGACCACGACGACCTCGACGCCAGCGTGCTTCTGCTCGCCGACCTCGGCCTCTTGCCCGCTAGCGACGAGCGCTTCCGCAAAACCTGCGACGTTGTCGGTAAAGAACTCGGCCGCAACGGCTTCATCATGCGCTACACGGCGGAGGACGATTTCGGCCTTCCCGAGACCGCATTCCTGGTCTGCAAGCTTTGGTACGCGGATGCGCTTGCAGCCACCGGCGAGCCCCACAAGGCGCGCGAAATCTTTGCTGACGTGGTTTCGCGGCGCAATTCCTACGGCATCCTCAGCGAGGACATTCACCCCGAGACAGGCGAGCTGTGGGGCAATATCCCACAGACCTACTGCATGGCCGGCGTCATCAGCACCGGCATGAAGCTGTCGCGCGACTGGGACGACGCCTGGGTCTCATCCCCTTGATGCTGCAATGCTCCGGGGAACCATAACGGCTGCTCAACGGTTCTGAGTTAGGTGCTGCAGTGTACCATTGCGTCCCAAAGCATCCGTTCGGAGCCTCATGAGCCGGATCGTCCTCGTCTCAAATCGCGTGGCAGACCTCAGCAAGGCCGGCCAGGCCGGCGGCGTCGTGATCGCCATCGCCGACGCTCTCACCAAGCGCCACGGACTGTGGTTCGGCTGGAACGGCAAGATCGGTGGGAAGCGCGAGGAATCGCGCACCACGCCAGACATATCCGGAGTCGGCGCGGCGACGGTCGCGACGCTTCCCTTAAGCAGGCGCGAGTACAAGGATTACTACCTCGGCTACGCGAACGACGTGCTATGGCCCGTCTTTCATTCGCGCCTCGACGTGGCGCAGTTCGAGGCCGGCTACTACCACCGCTATCTCGAGGTTAATCGCCGTTTCGCCCGCGCGCTGCGTCCGCTGCTAAAGCCGGACGACACGATCTGGGTGCACGACTACCATATGATTCCGCTGGGCCTCGAGTTGCGAAAGCTGGGAGTCGAGAACCCAATCGGCTTTTTCCTCCACATCCCGGTGCCACCGGCGCAGATCTTTCTGGCCATCCCCGAGCATCGCGAACTCGCGCGCGGTCTCGCTGCCTACGATCTCGTCGGCGTGCAAACGAAGAGTCGATGTCGCCAACCTCATAGACTTCCTTCAGGATGGCGTGTTCGGCCGCATGCTGCAGGACGGCCGCATCCGCGTCTTCGACCGCGAGATGTCGATCGCCGCGTTTCCCGTCGGCATCGATGTCGATTCATTCGTCGACTCGCGGCCCAAAGTCGTACGCGAGCCGTGGGTCGCCGTCACCCGCCTGATCGGCGTCGACCGGCTCGACTACACCAAGGGGCTACCGCAGAAATTCCGCGCCTTCGGGCGCTTCCTGGAGAAGAATCCCGAATATCGCCGCAAGCTCATCCTCACGCAGCTCGCTCCGCCGACGCGGGACAGCGTGCTCGCCTACGTCGACGTCCGTCATGAGCTCGAGACGCTCTCGGGCACCATCAACGGCAAGTTCGGCGAGCTCGACTGGGTGCCGATCCAGTACATCCATCGTTCGACGCCACGCGAGATGCTGGTCGACGTCTTTCACCAGTCGCGCATCGGCGTGGTGACGCCGCTGCGCGACGGCATGAACCTCGTTGCAAAGGAATACGTTGCCGCTCAAGATCCGGACGATCCGGGTGTCCTCATGCTGTCGCGTTTCGCGGGTGCCGCCGAGCAGATGAAGCAGGCGCTGATCGTCAACCCATACGATGTCGAGGAGATGGCCGACACCATCAAGGTCGCGCTCGTGATGGAGCTTGAGGAGCGCCGCGAGCGCCACCGCGCGCTGCTCGACGGCATCCGCGCGCACGATACCTTCGCGTGGTGTCGGTCGTTCCTCAACGCGCTGGAGAACATCCGCCGCCGCAAGCCGCTGCCGCCTTCGGGGAAATCGTTCGAAGCCGCGAGGAAAGCGCTCGAGGGGAAAAGCCTCTTCTCCCCATCGCATACCCGCCTCGGTTAAGCCAAACACGCCCGGCAAGAGGAGACCATGAAGGCACTGACCATCGGCGGTGCGATGATCGATACGATCGCCATCATCGAAAGCGATCGCATCGAGCGCATGGCGATGCTAAATGCCGAGACCGCGTTTCTGCTCTTGGAGGAAGGCCGCAAGGTCGAGGCGCTCGAGGTCTCGACGCACTGCGGCGGCGGGGCCGTCAACACCGCGGTTGCCATGGCGCGCATCGGCCTCGACGTTGCGGCGCTGATCAAGGTCGGCCCCGACGACCGCGCGCAGGCGATAATCAAGCGGCTGACCGCCGAAGGCATCTCGACGCGCTGGGTAAGCCGCGACGCGCGCGCGCCGACCGGAGCTTCCGTGCTGCTCTCCTCGCACGACCGCAACGCGGCCGTATTCACGTTCCGAGGCGCCAACACCCTGCTGCAGCCTGCCGATCTGCGCGACGAAGCCTTCGCCGTCGATCTCGTCTACATCGCGAACCTGTCGAACAAGTCGGCCGACTGCTACCCGGCGATCGTCGACAAGGCCAAGGCCAACGGCGCGGTCGTGGCGGTCAACCCCGGCGTGCGGCAACTCTCGGCGCGCGGCGGCGCGTTTCAAGAGCGCCTGTCAGAGGTCGACATCCTCGTCATTAATCGTGCGGAGGCGGATGCACTCGTCGCTGGCCTCGTCGGTAAATTCGGCGAGGGCGGGTCGACCATAAAGCTACAGCCCGGCGAGCGGCCGCCAGCGTTGCTCGCGCGCGGCCTCACTGGCGGCGGCTTTCAGATGAGCCTGCCGGCGTTTCTTCGCGCCTTCCGCAAGCTCGGCACCAAATATACCGTACTCACCGACGGCCGTGGCGGCGCGTACGTCGGCACGGAAGGGGCGCTGCTTTATTGTCCAGCGTTCGAAGCCGACGTTGCTGGCACGGCTGGCGCGGGCGACGCCTTCGCCGGCACTTTTTCAGCCTACATTGCGCTGGGGCGCCCGAGTGAGGCGGCGCTACGGGCCGCGACCGTGAACGCAGCGAGCGTCGTCGCTCACTTGGACACTCAGACAGGGCTGCTCCAGCGGCACGCGATCGACAAGCAGCTCACGACTTCGTCAAAAATAGAAACACGGAGTTGGGTGCTTTAAATAGCCGCACCCACCGCCACGCTCGGGCCAATTTGCTCGCGCGATGATGGTGGCCTGTCGTGAACCGATTATTCCGAACGCACTCTGCGCAGAGAGGAGACGGGGATGCTGCAGAACGAAGTGCACGTCGAGGATCGTTCCTCACTCGCAGCCAAGGTTCTGGCCGGCAACCCCTCGCGCTTTGCGCTCTTCCTCGACGTCGACGGGACCCTCCTCGATATCGCGGCGACGCCCGCCGAGGTCGTCGTGCCCCCGCAGCTTGCGCCGCTGCTCGCCCGCATCGGCAAGAGCCTCGATGGCGCAGTAGCCGTCCTCACGGGGCGCCAGCTTGCCGAGATCGACGCACTGCTAGCGCCCCTAAAGTTCGTCGGCGGCGGCGTGCACGGCGCGGAGCTGCGCACCGCCGCGGGCGGTCCTATCGTGCGCGTGGTGGTATCGCTGCCGGCTTCGCTGGTCGATCATGCGCTCGAACTCGCAAAGGAGATGCCCGGCATCATCGCCGAGCCCAAAGGTCCGGGCCTTGCGCTCCACTATCGCCAGGCGCCGGAGCTCAAGGCGGTGCTGGAAGCGCGGATGCGGATGCTGCTCTCGCGCTACTCCGACGAGCTCGTGCTCTGCCCGGGTCGCAAACTGTTCGAGATCATCCCCAGGGGCCACTCGAAGGGCACGGCGCTGGAAACTCTCTCGAAGCTCCCGACTTTTGCGGAGAGGCTCCCCGTTATGATCGGCGACGACGTTGGTGACGAGCCCGCATTTACCGCGGCGCAGCGGCTCGGCGGGTTTGGCCTGCGCGTCGCAGGCGAGCAGTTCGCAGCCAGCTCGGCCGACCTGCATGGCCCAGCGAGCGTGCTCGGTTGGCTGCACCGGCTGGCCGACCGGCTCGAGGCGTTATCTTAGCTGCGCCTCGCATAATAGAATGTCCGCTTTTGGCCCTTCTCGGTCAGTTCGGCCGGCGCTCCATATCGTCCGTGTTTAGGGGTGAAGCAGACGTACAGCGGACATGCTCGGATCGTCCGCGTCTGACCCTTAGCGGACACGCGCAGTTGGTTCCTTGATGGAATTTTGACTGTCCTAATTTACCGGACGGGGTGCTCTAATTCCGCTTGCGGAAGACGAAGGCTTTCAGCTCGGCGGCCTTCGTAACGGTGCAGCCCACATCCTCAGCAAACGCGTGCAAGTCGGCCAACGCATTTGGGTGGATGTCGTTGTCGACCATGCCCGGCGGGAATACGTCGCCAATCTGGTCAAACCTAAGCTGGTATGTCGCGCCCGAGGCGAGCCCCATGATCGAGTGGCGAATGATCATGCGATAGGGTTGCTGGCCAGGCATGTGCGCAGCCTTTCATGGTCTTGCCCGCGGGTGGTGCCTCGTCGAATACGCAAGCCACGACCAGCTGGTGCCGCCAAAAAAGGACGCTGATCCGGGGAGGATCAGCGTCCACAACCACTAGCCCGAGGGGGGCGATTTCCCAGAGGGAAAGGGAAACTGTGGCGTGCGGCTCTACTAATCTCTTAGCTGATGATTTCATATTGTGCGTTTGGGCAAAACTGCTTTGCCCCGGTGACAAGCCGGGGCTTGATTGATCGCCTCAAGGTTGTCGCCGATAAGCGTGCACTTACCGCCCTCATAGTCCTTGGTCGTGAAGAGCCCGCCGTTGACTTTTAGCCGATATCACGATCGCTCTGCGGCGCTGACTAAGGTGAAGGGGCGCCAATTCGAGGGAGAGAACTGGCGCCCATTGCCATGCCCTTTGGGGGAGGGCTATCTTCCGTGGGGGTACGGAAGGTTGCCGATAAGAAGATAGGTTGGCTCCGCCAGTTCCGATTGACTTGGGTCAATTGCGGTCGCGGCATTTTGGCAAATCTGTCCTCGCGCGAAGCCTAGTTTTAGAGCCGTCACGCCCGGTGTAAGCTGGACCGCGATGACTGTCGCGCCCTGAAGGGGCGCACCCCGCATACGAAAGTCAAATGGAGTAGAGCGTCATGAAGACGACGGCGCTCACCCTCTCGGGCATCAGCATCATTGCCCTCATCTCTGTTCCGGCGGTGGCTCAGCAGGTCACCGGTGAGTTGGGTTCACCCACGGCCACCACCACAATCACCGGAAAACAACTCCCGCCGCCGCCGCCGCCCTTCGGTGGGGTGATCAAGGAGAAAGCCTCGGAGTCGACGCCCTGGTGGCCGCCGCGCGTCGTACCGCCGAAGGGCGCGCCCAACGTGCTGCTGATCATGACGGATGATCAGGGTTTCGGTGCACCGAGCACTTTCGGCGGCGTCATACCCACTCCTTCCATGGATCGCATCGCCGCAGCGGGGCTGCGCTACACCAATTTCCACTCCACGTCGCTTTGCTCACCGACACGGGCAGCGCTAATCACCGGGCGCAACCATCACTCGGTTGGCTTCGGGGTGGTCGGCGAAATAGTGACGGGGTTCCCGGGTTACGACTTGATCATCCCGATTGAGAAGGGGACCATCGGCACAATCCTGAGGGATAACGGGTACGCCACATCGTGGTTCGGCAAGGACCACAACACGCCCTCTTACCAGTCGAGCCAAGCCGGGCCCTTCAATCAATGGCCGAACGGTATGGGCTTTGATTATTTTTATGGCTTTGTCGGTGGCGACGCCAGCCAGTGGCAACCGAACCTGTTCCGCAACACGACGGCCATCTACCCCTTCCAGGACAATCCCGGCTGGAACTTGGAGACCGCGATGGCGGATGAGGCCATCCAATACATGAAGCAGCTCAAGGAAATCGCCCCCGGCAAGCCTTGGCTCGTCTACTACGTTCCGGGCGCCACCCATGCGCCACATCATCCGACGCCGGAGTGGATTAAGAAGATCAGCGAAATGCACTTGTTCGACGACGGGTGGAACAAGCTGCGGGAGACAATCTTCGCCAACCAGAAGCGGCTAGGCATCATGCCCGCCAATGCCCAGCTGACGCCGTGGCCGAAAGAGCTGCCGCAGTGGGATACCCTCAGCCTTGAAGAGAGGAAGCTCTTCATCAAGCAAGCGGACGTTTACGGGGCTTACCTCGCCTACGCGGACCATGAGATTGGGCGCGTCATCCAGGCGGTCGAGGACCTCGGCGAACTCGACAACACCTTGGTCATCTACATCGGTGGCGACAACGGCGCGAGCGCCGAAGGCATGCTCGACGGCACGCCGAATGAGTTCACGACTTTCAATGGCGTTGCCGTGCCGGTGAAGGACCAGTTTCTCTGGTACCCATTCTGGGGATCGGAACGGACGTTCCCGCACTTTGCGGCAGAATGGGCCTGGGCGATGGACACCCCCTTCAAGTGGGTGAAGCAGGTGCCGTCGCACTTCGGCGGCACGGCCCAGGGTGTGGCCATGTCCTGGCCGGGCCACATCACGGACGTGGGTGGCATACGCGGTCAATTCCATCATGTGATCGACATCGCACCGACCGTCCTCGAAGCGACCGGCATTCCGCAACCCGAGATGATCAACGGCATCAGGCAGCGTCCGATGGAGGGCGTGAGCATGGCGTACACTTGGGACAAGGCGAACGCCGACGCCGCGACCCGGCACTCAACGCAGTACTTCGAGATGCTCGGCAATCGCGCCATCTATCACGACGGATGGGTGGCCGCCACGACCCCTGCGACCCTTCCGTGGGAGCTGAGCACGGCCACGCCGCCGGACGTAATTACCGGGTACAACTGGGAGCTTTATAACGTCCAAGAGGACCCGACCCAGTTCAATGACCTTGCCGCCAAGATGCCGGAGAAGGTCAAGGAGATGCAGGACCTCTTCTATTCCGAGGCGAAGAAGTACGACGTGCTGCCGCTCGACAACTCGACGCTCGGGCGCTGGAATGCGCCGCGTCCAAACCTCACAGCGGGACGAACCGTCTTCACCTATTCGGGCGAACTGAGCGGCGTGCCTGCCAGCGCTGCGCCGCGCATTCTGGACAAATCCTACACCATAACCGCTGCGGTCGAGATTCCCGAGGGCGGCGCGGAAGGCATGATCGTCACCGAGGGCGGGCGGTTCGGCGGCTACGGGCTGTTTCTGAGTAAAGGCGAATTCGGCGTCGGTCGGGGCAAGGTTGTGTTCCTCTACAATCTGCTCGACCTCAAGCGCACGATGTGGGAGGGGCCTGAGTTGGAACCCGGCAAGCACACCATCGTCTTCGACTTCAAGTCCGATGGCCCTGGCTTGGGCAAGGGCGGCACGGGCGTGCTCTCCGTGGACGGCAAGGAAGTGGCCAAGAATTCCATGGACCACACCACCCCGGTCACCTTCCCGGAGGACGAAACCTTCGACATCGGCCAGGATACCCGCACTGGGGTCGCGCTGGTCGAATATCGCTACGATGTCCCGTTCAAGTTCACCGGCAAGATCGACAAACTGACCTTCAAGCTCGAACCGGAGCAGCCCACAGAAGCGAAACCCTAGCAGCTTCCGGCAATGCCAACGGGGTCGGTCGGGCTAGAGATGAGGGATAACCGGCGTGATGAAAAAGGTGCTCATTTTTACTGCGATCGCCGAGGGGCTCACAGGAGTTGCCCTTCTGGTAGCGCCGGAATTTGTCATCCGGGTGCTATCTGGCGCAGACGCCGCCGGGCTGACATCTTCGGTTGGCCGAGTGACAGGCATCGCACTTATCGGCTTGGCCGTGGCAACTAGCCCTGGACCTGCGTCAATCGGAATGTTGACCTACACCGTGCTCGTTGCGCTGTACCTCGCTTATATGGGAATTCGTGGCGGATGGAGCGGTCCTCTTCTGTGGCCAGCCATCGCCGTGCATACCGCCCTCGCGCTGCTAATTGCCGGGGGCTTGTTAGGGAAAAAACGTCAAAGCAACTGAATGGAGCTGCCAAGCGCCATCGTGCTTCACGGCCCCGGGCCGTCGGTAGGCAGTTCGCAAAATTGCCGTCACAGCTCCCGAACTGGATCGGTCGCGGCGAGGGTCACAACAACGACAACCTGATCATTGGTTTAGGGCGCCTGGATTCACGCGCCGCCCATCGCACCATGAAGATCTATCAGGGAGTGCGTCGCTTTTGCTGACAAGTTCACTCCGACTTGCTGGAGGGCTTATTTTCGGGGCGCCGATCGGGTGCGTCGCTATCCTGGATGGCGCGCCAGCTCGCGCCGTCGAGATCCTCGAACTGGCCTGAGCGCAACGCCCACAGGAACGCGGCTAGCCCCAAGAGCCCGAGAAACAGCGCGATCGGAATGAGCCAGGCGAGCGCCATCATGGCGCGCTCTCCGACTTTGCCGCGGGCTTGAGCGAAAGTCGCATCGTGCGCAGCCGCAACGCGTTGGCCGTCACGGCTATGGACGAGAACGACATGGCCAGCGCGGCGATCAGCGGCGTGACGAGCCCGGCCATGGCGAGCGGCACGAACAGCGCGTTGTAGGCGAGCGCAATCGCGAAGTTCTGCAGCGACATGGCCCGCGTCGCCTGCGCCACCGCGATGGTCTCGATGACGGGGGCGAGCCGCTCTCCCTGGAAGATGGCGCCGGCCGCCGTCTGGCTGATGTCGGCGGCGGACGATGGCGACAGTGACGCATGTCCGGCTGCGAGTGCCGGCGCATCGTTCAGCCCGTCGCCGATCATCAGGACTTTGTGCCCTTGCGCCTTCAGCGCCGCGAGGCGCGCGATCTTGCCGTCGGGGCGGACGCCGCCGTGAAAGATATCGATGCCCGTCGCGGCGGCGGCAGCGCCGGCTGCGGCGGCAGTATCGCCCGACAGGAGCTCGACGGCGTAGCCGGCGCGCTTCAATTCCGCGATCACCGCGGCCGCGTCGGTGCGCAGCGCGTCCTCGAAATGGAACGGCACCGGCGCCTCGCCGTCGCGGCGGTACCAGAGCGTCGCCGGCCGACCGGCCTCGCTGAGCCCGACCCAGGCGGCGCTGCCGAGGCGTTCCTCGCCCTGCGCCGCTTTGGCAACGAGCCCGCTGCCGGCGATCTCCTGCACGGAGCCTTCGCGCTTGAGGGTGAGCCCGCGCGCCTGTGCCGCCTTCACCAGCGCCTTCGATAACGGGTGGCGGCTGTTGAGCGCCAGGCACGCCGCGCGCTGCAGCACGACCGCATCGATCGCGTCGGCATCGGTCTGCCGCGGCTCGCCCAGCGTGAGCGTGCCGGTCTTGTCGAACACGACCGTGTCGATCTCGGCGAGCCGCTCGAGCGCGTCCGGCGCCTTCACGATGACGCCCGCGGCGAAGAGCCGGCCGCTCGCCGCCACCTGCACCGCCGGCACCGCGAGCGCCAGCGCGCAGGGGCAGGTGATGATGAGCACCGAGATCGCAAAGGTGAGCGACTGCTCCCAGCCGGCACCCGCGACCATCCAGCCGATGAAGGTCATGGCGCCGAGCGCGTGCACGGCAGGCGCGTAGAGGTGCGCGGCGCGGTCGGCGAGGCGGACGTAGCGCCCGCGGGCCTGCTCGGCGGCGTGCATGAGGCGGGCGATCTCGGCAACGAGCGTGCCTTCGTCGGTAGCGGTCGAGACGACCTCGATGGCGGTCGTCGCATTGACCGTGCCGGCGTGGACGGTTGCGCCGACGCCCGCAAGGCGCGGCATCGATTCCCCCGTAATCAGGCCTTCATCGATGTCGCTCATGCCGGCGACTATGCGCCCGTCCACGGGGATGCGCTCGCCCGCCGCGACGAGGACGCGCATGCCCGGCACGAGCTCGCGGGCACGCAGGCGCGAGGGCCTGCCGTCCTCCCCGATCACGGTCGCCGTCGTGGCCTTGAAGCCAAGCAGGTTCTCGGCCGCGCCCTTGGCGCGCACGCGCACGCTCTCGTCGAGGTAGCGGCCGATGAGCAGGAAGAACGTCAGCATGATCGCGGCGTCGAAGTACACCTGCTCGCCGCCGGCCATGGTCTGCACGAGGCTCATGGTGGTCGCGAGCAGGATGCCGAGCGAGATCGGCACGTCCATGTTGAGGCGGCCGGAGGCAAGTGCGGTGCGCGCGGAGCGGAAGAAAGGCTGCGCAGCGTAGAGGATCGCGGGGAGCGCGATGAGCGCCGACAGCCAGTGGAACAGCGACTGCACGGGGGCGTCCATGTCGCTCGCGAGCCCCGCCCACACGGAGACCGACAGCAGCATGATGTTGGCCGCGGCAAAGCCGGCGACGGCGAGGCGCCGCAGGAGGTCGGCGCTGTGCGCGCGGCCCTCCTCGTCGCCGAGGTGCGTGGCTTCGGCTGCGTGAAAGCCGGCGCGATCGAGCACGCTTGCCAGCGCGTCGCTGTCGGTGCGGTAGGGGTCGAAGCGCACGGTGACGCGCTTCGCCGCTAGGTTGGCGCGCGCGGTCGCGACGCCGGGAGAAGCCAGCAGCGCCTTTTCGACGGCCGCCATGCAGCCGCCGCAGCGCATGTTCGCGACGATGAGAGTCACGTCCGTGGCGTTGCGCGCGGCGGATGGGACGTCAAGAAGCTCGCGCCGGCCGAGCGCGGGCGCGCGCGCCTTCAGGGCTTGATCCATAGCCGCTCCTTCGCCTCGTAGAGCACCTCGGCACTGGCGCCCTTGCGCCCCTCGATGTCGAGGGTCCACCAGCCGGGCTCCAGCCCGGCCGCATCGGCCTCGTAGGTGCCGGGGCCGACCTGGGCGAACTCGAGCTTGCGGTCGTAGCGGTCGGTGGCCGGTCGCCCGATCTCGCCCGCGAGGGCGAGCCCCGGGACGCCCGCACCCGCGGGGTCGGTCACCTCGACGCGCACGCGTTGCGTGTCGAGGACGTAGGAGACGCTGTCACGCCAGCCGCGCTGCGCTTGCGCCTGCCCTTCGGCGATGCGCGCGTTGTAGGCCAGCCCCTTGCGGTAGGCGTCGGCGGTTTCGAGGCCGCCGAAGGTGGAGAGGGCCGCGTAGACCATGATGCCGTTGACGAGGAAGATCGTCACGAAGAAGCCGATGAAGATGAGGAGCACGTGGCCTCCGCGTAGTCCTCGTCGCGGGGTGCGGGGGATCGAGCTGGCGCTGCTCATTGGCC
>CAVSCT010000012.1:0-106947 GCA_963726555.1 uncultured Alphaproteobacteria bacterium
ATCTCGGCACGACCTCGATCGCCGGCGCCCCCGCGCCGAACCCGACGATCGACATCTCGGCGCCGTCGAGGCCATCGACGGCGAGCCGGAACGTGCGCGCCTCGTGCATCTTGTTGAGGATCTTGACGGTGTAGCCGTTACGCAGGCCGCCGTTCGAGAGCTGCACGTAGACCGGGTTGCGGTCGTGCAGCACGCTCACATCCAACACCGAGCGGCTGAGCCAGGCGCCGAGCATCACCGCGCTCACCACCGCGATCAGCGCGGCGTAGAGCAGCGTGCGCGGGCGCACGAGCCGCAAGGGCGCGCGCTCATGGTGGGAGGCGGCGTCGAGATTGCGGAACGTGTCGTACGCGATCAAGCCCTGCGGCCGCTCGATGCGCTGCATGATGTCGTCGCAGGCGTCGATGCACAGCGCGCATTGGATGCATTCGAGCTGCGCGCCGTTGCGGATGTCGATGCCCGTGGGGCAGACCGCGACGCAGGCCTTGCAGTCGATGCAATCGCCGCGGCCTTCCCAGCTTTCGCCCTTCTTGTGCGACCCGCGCGGCTCGCCGCGATAGTCGCGGTAGGAGATGAGCAGCGAGTCGCGGTCGTACATCGCCGCCTGGATGCGCGGCCACGGGCACATGTAGATGCACACCTGCTCGCGCGCGATGCCGCCCAGGACGTACGTGGTGCCCGTGAACACGCCGAGAAACACGTAGGCGAGCATCGGCGCGTCGCCGCTGACGAGCTCGGCGGCGAGCGTCGGCGCATCGCGAAAGTAGAAGACGAAGGCGCCGCCGGTGGCGATGGCGACCAGCAGCCAGCTTACGTGCGTCGCCGTCTTCTTCCAGATTTTCTCGAACGTCCAGGGACCGTTGTCGAGGCGGATGCGGGCGTTGCGGTCGCCCTGCCAGAAGCGCTCGACCACGATCATCAGGTCCGTCCACACCGTCTGCGGGCACGTGTAGCCGCACCACATGCGCCCGGCGACGGCGGTGACGAGGAACAGCCCGAGCGCCGACAGGATCAGGAGCCCGGTGATGTAGTAGAGCTCCTGCGCCCAGATATCGATCGGGCCGAAGAACAGCCGCTGGTTGGCAAAATCGAGCAGGAACGCCTGGTTCGGGAGGCTCGGGCCGCGGTCCCAACGGATCCACGGCAGCAGGTAGTAGATGCCGAGCGTGACCGCCATCACCGCCCACTTGATCTTGCGGAACTTGCCGTGCGCGAGCTTGGGGTAGATTTTCTGGCGCGAGGCGTACGTCCGCGCGTCGCGCTCGGCCCTGGTCGCGATGGTGACGTCGACGCGCGCGATGCCCGGGGCGCGGCCTCGGCGGCGCTCGGGTCGGGTGCGATGTCGGCGGCGCGGTTCATCATGGTCATGCTCGGGCTCCCGCCGCGAAGCTCATCGTGCGCGGCGTCTACTTGCCGCCGCCCAGCGAGTGGACGTAGACGGCCAGCATCTTGATGGTCACGGGGTCGAGGCGGCCGCTCCAGTACGGCATCACGCCGCCGCGGCCGGTCTCGATCGTCTTCTGGATGTCGGCCGCCTTGCCGCCGTAGAGCCAGATGCCGTCGGTGAGGTTCGGCGCGCCGAGCTCGGGGTTACCCTTGCCGGTATCGCCGTGGCAGGCGGCGCAGTTGTCGGCGAAGATCTTGGCGCCGCGCGATGCCGCTGCCGGATCGGTCGCCTGGCCCGAGAGCGAGAGCACGTGCTGGGCCGCGTCGGCGATCTCGGCGGGCTTGAGGATGCCGTCGAGCCCGAAGCGCGGCATCGCCATCTCGTGCGCTTCCGGATGGCCCGAGCGGATGCCGTACGTGATCGTGCGCTCGATCGCGGCCGGGCTGCCGCCCCACAGCCAGTCGTCGTCGTTGAGGTTGGGGTAGCCGAGGGCGCCTTGCGCGCCCTTGCCGTGGCAGGGGCTGCAGTTGTCGCCGAACACGGCGGCGCCACCCGCGATCACGAACGGCATGAGCTCCTGGTTCTTCTCGATGTCCTCGAGCGGCGTCGCGGCGATCTGCTCCAAGTACTTCGCCTGCGCGGCCTTGGCTTCGGCGACTTCCTTGTCGACCTCGCCGCGCTGGCTGTAGCCGAGCACGCCCTTGGTGTAGCCGTTGAGCGTCGGCCACGCCGGATAGACGAGCCAGTAGCCGACGGCCCACACGATCGTCGCGTAGAAGACGTAGAGCCACCAGCGCGGCAGCGGCTTGTTGAGCTCGCGCACGTCGCCGTCCCACACGTGCCCTGTGGTCTCGACGCCCGTGACGCTGTCGATCTCCTTCTTCGTCATCGGGCGTCTCCCTCCGGCTTGTCGTCGTCCTCGAGCGGCAGTTGCGCGGCCTCGTCGAAGCCCTTCTTGTTGCCGGGCCAGAACACGTAGGCGAGGACGACGATGAACAGCGCCACGAACAGGACCAGGACCACGGTCTGCGCCAACACGGATGCGGCCTCGTATGTCATGGCAGCCTTCAGCGAAGGTTGGGGCCGGCCGCGTCGAACTTGGCGAAGTCGACGAGCGTGCCGAGCATCTGCAGGTAGGCGATGAGCGCGTCGAGCTCGCTCGGCTGCGGGTCCTGGCCGCCGTCGAACTTGCGCACCTGCGCCTTCGGATAGCGCGCGATAAGCTCCTTTGCCTCCTTGCTGTCGGGCGTGACCTGGGCGTGGAGATCGGCCTCGGCCTTGGCGATCATCTCGTCGCTGTAGGGGACGCCCGCGAGCTTCAACGCCCGCAGGTGCGCGGCGATATCGGGGTAGTCGAGGCGGCGCTCGGCGAGGAACGGATAGCCGGGCATGATCGATTCCGGCACCACCGAGCGCGGATCGTGCATGTGCGCGACGTGCCAGCCGTCGGAATACTTGCCGCCGACCCGGGCGAGATCGGGCCCCGTGCGCTTCGAGCCCCACTGGAACGGGTGGTCGTACATGCTCTCGGCGGCGAGGCTGTAGTGGCCGTAGCGCTCCACCTCGTCGCGCAGCGAGCGGATCATCTGGCTGTGGCAATTGTAGCAGCCCTCGCGCACGTAGATGTCGCGCCCGGCGAGCTCCAGCGGCGAATAGGGGCGCATGCCCTGCACCTTCTCGATCGTGGAGTTGAGCAGGAACAGCGGCGCGATCTCGACCAGGCCGCCGATGGCGACCACGACGAGGATGCCGATCAGCAGCACCAGGGAGTTCTTCTCGAAGACGTCGTGCTTCATGGCTTCATCACTCCGCCGGGACCGCGGCCGCGTCTCCGCGCAGCTCCGCCGCCGCCGCGGACGCCGGTTGCTCCGCCATATCGACCGAGACGTCGCCGCGGATCGTGCGCCACACGTTGATGGCCATGAGCACGCCGCCGAGGACGAACATGAGGCCGCCGGTGGCGCGGATGACGTAGGGCCAGTGCATGGCCGCGACCGTCTCGACGAAGGAGTATTTGAGGAAGCCGAGGCTGTCGTAGGCGCGCCACATCAGGCCCTGCGTGATGCCCGACACCCACATCGACGAGATGTAGAGAACGATGCCGAGGGTGGCGATCCAGAAGTGCCACTCGACGAGGCGCAGCGAATAGAGGCCGCGCCGCTTCCACAGCCACGGCACCAGACAGTAGATGGCGCCGAAGGACACCATGCCGACCCAGCCGAGCGCGCCGGAATGCACGTGCCCGATGGTCCAGTCGGTGTAGTGCGACAGCGAGTTGACCGACTTGATCGACATGAGCGGGCCCTCGAAGGTCGACATGCCGTAGAAGGCAACCGAGACGACGAGCAGGCGCACGACGGGATCGGTGCGCAGCCGGTCCCAGGCGCCCGACAGCGTCATCAGGCCGTTGATCATGCCGCCCCACGACGGCATCCACAGCATGATCGAGAAGGTCATGCCGAGCGTCTGCGCCCAGTCGGGCAGCGCGGTGTAGTGCAGGTGGTGGGGGCCGGCCCAGATGTAGAGGAAGATCAGCGACCAGAAGTGCACGATCGACAGGCGGTAGGAATAGACCGGCCGCTCGACCCGCTTCGGGATGAAGTAGTACATGATGCCGAGGAAGCCGGCGGTGAGGAAGAAGCCCACCGCGTTGTGGCCGTACCACCATTGCGTCATGGCATCCTGCACGCCCGAGAACAGCGAGTAGCTCTTCGTTCCCAGCAGCGACACCGGCACCGACAGGTTGTTGACGATGTGCAGCATGGCGATCGTCACGATGAAGGCGAGGAAGAACCAGTTCGCCACGTAGATGTGCGGCTCGCTGCGCTTCCGCAGCGTGCCGAGGAACACGAGCAGGTAGACGACCCACACGAGCGTGAGCCAGAGGTCGGCGTACCACTCGGGCTCGGCGTACTCCCTGCCCTCGGTGACGCCGAGCAGGTAGCCCGACGCCGCCAGCACGATGAAGAGCTGGTAGCCCCACACGACGAACCACGGCGCCCAGTAGCCGGCGATGCGCGCGCGGCAGGTGCGCTGCACGACGTAGAGCGAGGTCGCCAGCAGCACGTTGCCGCCGAAGGCGAAGATCACGGCCGAGGTGTGGAGGGGGCGCAGGCGCCCGAAGTTGGTCCACGGCAGGTCGAGGTTGAGCGCCGGGAAGGCGAGCTGCCAGGCGATGATGTCGCCGACGAGGAAGCCGACGACGCCCCAGAACACGGCGGCGATCGTCGCCACCTTGATGGGGCCGTCCATGTAGCTGTCTTGCTCGCGGGCGCCGCCGGGCCGGGGATTGGTGGCGACGTAGTATCCGGCCGCGGCGCAGAACGCGAAGAACAGGAGCGCGTGGAAGCTCATCACCGGGTCTGTGGTGGCGAGCGCGAGCGTGAGTGCACCCGCGGGCCGGCAGCGACCGCAAGCAGCACCGTCATCGCGTGGGAAAAGGCAACCACCTCTTCTCTCGGCGGCATCGTCATCCTGCGTTTCCTGTCCCGGACAACAGCGAATAAGCAGGGCATCTTGCGAAGGAGAGAGGGAGACGCGCTTTGACCTAGGTCAAGCTGCGGCTATCTGATTAAGACGCCGTATCCACGCGCGGCAAGTTCGCCGCGATTGACCTAGGTCAAAGCGAGCTCGGTGTCGGTGCGGAAAGACTGGCATTGGGTCTGATTCCGCAAAGCGGAGGTGATTGGCAGCCCGACGCTTTCTGACGTGGAGGACGAAATGGATTGGCCGATGTTCCGCAGCGTCGAACGGCAGGCGCGCCGTATGGCCGACGTGATGGAAAGGCTCGACGTCGACACTAGCAAGCTCGTGCGTGTCCGCGTCGGCGAAGCCTTCGCCGAGGCCCGTACGAAGTGCCTGCAGTGCGCCAACGCACGCGAATGCCTCTTGTGGCTCGACGCCGATCCTCCGGGCGGCGAGGATCCGCTGTTTTGTCCCAACCTGGACTTGTTCAGGGATTGCAAGAAGGCCCGCTGAGTTCCTTCGAACCGGCGGCAAGGCGCGGCTTCCTGATGTTCAACAACATTCTCATCGCCACCGACGGATCCGACTTTGCGCGCACGGCGGTGACGCAGGGGTTAGCGCTCGCAAAGGCGCTCGGCGCACACGTCACGGCCGTGACGGCCACCGAGCCGTGGGCGGCAACGGCTCCGCCGGAGATCCTCACCCAAGCCTTCGTGCAGGACTACGAGAAGGCGGCCGCAGCGCGGGCCAAGGAAATTCTTGATGTCGTTGCCGCGGCCGCGAAGGATGCGAGCGTCGCGTGCTCGACGCTACACGTTCGCGATCACTTCCCCGCTGAAGGCATTCTCGAGGCGGCCGCGTGGGCCGGCTGCGACCTCATCGTCATGGCCTCGCACGGGCGCCGCGGCATCGCGCGGCTCTTGCTCGGCAGCGAAGCGATACAGGTGCTGACCCACAGCACGGTACCGGTGCTGATCTTCCGCTGACGCGACTCTTGCCGCCGCACGCGTTGATGCCGATCAAGTCGCGCGCCTGCCAAGCCGCGCTAGACACCAGTAGCGGCGAGAAACACCGCGTTGGAGGATCGGCTTGAGCAATCCCCTGCTCTCTGGCGTCGTCGTCGACGATCGGCTCGAGCTCACGGCCGCAGGCTCGTGGACGGCAGCGCACGCGGCCGAGCTCGAAGACCTCGTCGCGTGCGCCGGCAGCTCCCAAGCTAAGTCGATGACCATCGACATGCGTGGCGTCGCCAAGCTCGACACTTTCGGGGCCTGGGTGCTCGAGCGGCTGTTCCGCAAATGGGCTGTGCTGGGAGCCCCGGCGCGGCTTACCGGGCTGCCCGACCACTACCACGGCCTGCTCGACGGGGTTCGCCAGCTCGGCCGCGAGCCGCTGCGGACCGCAGTCGAGGAGCGAAGTTGGACCGCGGGGCTAGAGTGGCTCGGGCGCACGGTTGTGAAGGGCCAGCAGGATCTCGGTCTGCTCGTTGCCATGCTGGGCGAGCTGACGGTGGCGTTCGCGCGTGCGCTTGGCCGGCCGCGCAGCTTTCGCATCACCTCGATCGTCCATCAGCTCGACCGCGTGTGCTGGCAGGCGGTGCCGATCGTGCTGCTCATCACCTTCCTTATCGGCTGCATCATCGCGCAGCAGGGCTTCTTCCATTTCCGCAAATTCGGCGCCGACGAGTACGTGGTCGACCTCGTCGGCATCCTGGTGCTGCGCGAGATCGGCGTGCTGATCGTGGCGATCATGGTCGCGGGGCGCTCGGGCAGCTCCTATACCGCCGAGATCGGCTCCATGAAGATGCGCGAGGAGATCGACGCCCTCAAGACCATGGGCCTCGATCCGATCGAAACACTGGTGCTGCCGCGCGTCATCGCGCTGGCGATCGCGCTGCCGATCCTGACCTTCCTCGGCTCCATGGCCGCGCTCTATGGCGGTGAGCTGACCGCCCAGCTTTACGCCGGCATGAGCCCCGACGTATTCCTCGCCCGCCTCAAGGATGCGATCTCGATCACGCATTTCAAAGTTGGGATGATCAAGGCCCCGTTCATGGCGGTGGTGATCGGGGTCGTGGCCTGCTCGGCGGGACTCAACGTAAGGGGAAGCGCGGAGTCGCTCGGCCTGCAGACGACGGCCTCCGTGGTCAAGTCGATCTTTCTGGTCATCGTTCTCGACGGCCTGTTTGCGGTGTTTTTTGCTTCGATCGGGATGTGACCGGCATGCAGGACGACACCAGAGACGAGCCGCAAGACGCGATCCGCGTGCGCGATCTCGTCGTCGCCTTCGGAGATGCCAACGTTCTCGATCGCCTCTCGCTCGGCGTCGTCAAGGGCGAGATTCTCGGCCTCGTCGGCGGCTCGGGAAGCGGGAAATCGGTGCTCTTGCGCACGATCATCGGACTGATCCCCAAACGCCGGGGCACGATCGAGGTGCTGGGCGTCGATCTCGACACTGCGAGCGATGCGGAGCTGCGCGCGCTCGAGCGCCGCTGGGGCATCCTGTTCCAGCAGGGAGCTCTGTTCTCGTCGTTGTCGGTGCGCGAGAACGTGAAATTTCCCATGCGGCAGCATCTCGACCTCTCGCCGGGGCTGATGGACGAGATCGCTCTGGCCAAGCTCGAGATGGTGGGGCTTAAGGCTCGCGATGCCGATAAGCTCCCGGCCGAGCTGTCGGGCGGCATGACCAAGCGGGCGGCGCTGGCGCGCGCGCTGGCACTCGATCCGGAGATCGTCTTTCTCGACGAGCCGACGTCGGGGCTTGACCCGATCGCTGCCGGCGACTTCGACATGCTGATCCGCACCCTGCAACGGACGTTCGGCCTCACCGTGTTCATGGTCACGCACGACCTGGAGAGCCTGGCCACGGTCTGCGACCGCGTGGCGGTGCTGGCGGAGGGCAAGGTCGCGGTCGCGGGCTCGCTCGCAACCGTGCAGGCCTCCGCTCATCCGTGGGTCAGATCCTACTTCAAGGGACGCCGCGCACGCACCCTCGACAACAACGCGCAACCCGCCATCTGAGGACCTCCATGGAGATCAAAGCGCGCTACACCCTGATCGGTACGTTCACGCTCGCCGTCGTCGCAGCGGGCTTCCTGTTCGTCTACTGGCTCAACGGCAGCGGCGCGCTGCGCCACGGGACCAGCTACCAGATCCGCTTCGAGAACACCGTATCGGGGCTGCTCACGGGCTCAGCGGTGCTATTCAACGGCGTGCGCGTGGGCGAAGTCACGGCGCTCGCACTGAGCCCAGAGCAGCCGCGACAGGTGACGGCGATCATTGCGGTCGATGCTGGCGTTCCCATCCGCGCTGACACCAAGGCCGGCATCGAGTTCCAGGGCCTGATGGGCGCACCGGCGGTCTCGCTCACGGGTGGGACATCGCAGTCGCCGCCGGACGCCGGCCCGGGCGGATTGCCGACGCTTATCGCCGATCCCGCTGCCGGGCAGAGCATGACGGCGGCCGTGCGCGATGTGCTCGGCCACGTCGACGCGGTCGTCACCGACAACGCCGCGCCGCTGCGCAGCCTGATCACCAATCTCGCTGCGTTCGCCGATGCGCTTGGCCGCAATTCAACGCATGTCGACGGCATCGTCGCCGGCCTCGAGCGTCTGACTGGCGGCGCCGCGAAAGGTCCGCCCGCGGTCTACGATCTCACGGCGGCGCGCGCGTTCCCCGCCTTCGAGAAGCCGCTCAACGCGCAGCTCACCGTGCGCGAGGCGACGACGCTCGATGCGCTGGCGTCGGACCGCATCGTGACGCGCGGGTCGCGCGGCCTGACCCCGGTCGCGGATGACGCGAAGTGGAGCGATCTGTTGCCGCTCGTGTTCCAGGCCAGAGTTTTGCAGAGCTTCGAGAACGCGGGCTTGCTGCGCCAATCGAGCCGGCCTTTGGACGGTCTCAACGCCGAATTCCAGCTCGTGACCGAGTTCCGCAAATTCGACCTTGTGGCGGGGCCGGCTCCATCGGCCGAGGTCGAGTTTTCGGCGAGGCTCGTGGGCGCCGACGGGAAGGTCGTGGCGGCAAGGGTGTTCCAGGCGGACGAACCCGCCAAAGGGACGGATGCAGCGGCGGCTGCCGCGGCGATCGATGCCGCATTCGGCAGGCTTGCGGTCGACCTCGTCGTATGGACCGCGAGCGCGATGCGCGGCGCTCCGCCGGGATAGCCGAGAGCGCGGCCGGTCCAGGACCGGTTCACAGTCCCGCACAAATTCTCACACAAGCGACACATCGCGTTGGCGTGCGCGTGGTTGCCTGCTGCCGCCGTTCCTCAGCAAAGGTGCCACCCATGCTCGCCATGACCCTGTCGCCGGAAATCGATGCCAGCCATCCGACCGCCGTGTCTCCCTGCGAAGTGCGCGGACTGTACACCTGGGTCCGCCGCACGGCGGCGAAGGTGATGCAGGCCCGCGAGCACGTGTTCTTCGAGGGCGATCCGATCACGCACATCTACCAAGTCGAGCACGGCACCGTGTGCCTCTACAAGACGTTGCACGACGGCCGCCGCCAGATCGTCGACTTCGCGCATGCGGGCGACTTCATCGGCCTCGGCGCCGGCGGAGACCACGTCTTCAACGCCCAGGCGATCACGCTGACGCGATTGCGCTGCCTGCCGGCCGGTGCGCTGCACGAGGTCGCCTACCACAACCCCGGCATCGGCATGCAGCTCTACCGGGCGCTGTCCGACCAGCTTCTTGCCGCGCGCGATCTCTTGCTCACCGTCGGCCAGCGCAACGCGACCGAGCGGCTGGCGGCGCTGCTGCTGGCGCTCTCGCGGCGCAACGAGCGCAACGGCGCCAACTCGGCGCAGATCGCTCTCTGCATGACGCGCGCCGACATCGCCGACTTCCTGAGCCTCACCATCGAGACGGTGAGCCGAACCTTCACCAAGCTGCGTCAAAGCGGGATCATCGAGCTCGCGCACAGCTCGCTCGTGGTCATCAAGGATCGCCGTGCGCTCGAGCAGCTTGTAGCGGGAGAAGCGAGCAGCGCCTTTTGATGGATGCAGACCTAGCCGGTGATCGGGCCCCTGCGCGAAGCAGCAGCGAGACGAGAGACGCCGCGATGACGACCGACAGAATCTACTGGTTCGTTGCCGCCGTCTTCCGCGAGATCGACGATCTTGCCGCGACACTGGTCAAGTTGCGCGCGCAAAACGTCGTCGCTGACGGGCTCCTCGTCCTGGCTGCGCGCCTCGACGACATCCCGCGCAAGCTCACTCGTTCCGGCTCCGGCGATGTCCCCATTGCCACCGTCGACCGGGCCTCGCACGGCTGGCAGTGCGTGACGATCCTCGAGGCAAAGCTGGGCCGCGCATTGCGCGAGCTGCTCGATGTGGCGCAGGCGGCCTCCGTCGCCGAGGCTTATAGCCGCGCATCGCCTGCAGGCGACGGCAAGGGGCAGTCGAGGATCTACACTCAACTGCGCCAGGACGCCGACGAAGGCGCCAATATCCTCATCGCCAGCGTGTCCAATCCAGGGCAGCAACTGTCGGTGGCGCGCATTCTCCTGCGGCAAAAGTGCGAACGCGTGGTGACGCACGAGATCGCCGCACGCGCCTGCTAGGTTTGCGCCTCGCAACTAGCCCCAGGCGCGATCCGCTCATGACCATCCGCAATCTCGACAAGCTGCTGGCTCCCAAATCGGTGGCCTTCATCGGCGCGAGCCCCGAGCCCGCGAGCGTCGGCTCGATCGTGGCGGCCAATCTCAGTGCCGGCGGATTTGCCGGGCCGGTCTGGCTCGTCAATCCGCACCATAAGAGCATCGACGGCGTACGCTGCTTTGCCTCGGTCGCCGAGCTGCCCGGCGTGCCGGACCTTGGCGTGATCGCAACCCCGCCGATCACCATCCCCGGCTTGATCGCGGAGCTCGGCGCCAAGGGAACGCGAGCGGCTGTCGTGATCACTGCAGGAGTTGGCGGGGCGCTGCGCGGCGGCGATGCTCAAAGCGTCGCAGGCCGAACTGCCTGCGCATCCAAGGCCCGAACTGCCTCGGTCTGCTGGTTGCCGGGTATCGGGCTCAACGCCAGCTTCAGCCACAGCATGCCCCGCAACGGCGATCTCGCCTTCCTGTCGCAGTCGGGCGCACTCATCACCGCAATCGTCGATTGGGCCAGCGCACGCGGTATCGGCTTCTCGCACGTCGTGTCACTCGGCGACATGGCGGACGTCGATTTCGGCGATTTGCTCGATTATCTTGCCGGCGATACGCAAAGCCGCGCAATTTTGATCTACATGGAGCAGCTCACGCAGGCGCCGAAATTCTTGTCCGCCGCGCGCCGCGCTGCCCGGGTGAAGCCGGTAATCGTGCTCAAGGCGGGACGCAACGCGTCCGCCGCCAAGGCCGCCTTGTCGCATACGGGAGCGCTCGCGGGATCGGACGCCGCCTATAACGCCATTTTCCGCCGCGCAGGGCTTTTGCGGGTCAAGGAACTCGGCGAGCTGTTCGACGCGGCCGAAATCCTTTCCCAAGCGCCGACGCTTGCCGGCGAACGCCTCGCGATCGTCACCAATGGCGGTGGCGCCGGCGTGCTGGCGGCCGACACGCTCGCCGACCTCGGCGGCCGCCTCGCGCAGCTGTCGCCGGCCACGACGGCGCAACTCGACCGTGCGCTGCCGCCGACTTGGTCGCGGGCTAACCCCGTCGACCTTATCGGCGACGCCGGTCCGCAACGCTACCGCGATGCGCTCGACACCGTCTCGGCCGATGATGGCTGCGACGCCATGCTCGTCATGAATTGCCCGACCGCGCTTGCCTCGAGCGAGGCGGCGGCGAACGTCGTCGTCGACGCGAGCCGCCGGCAAGACGCGGCGCACAAGCGTTCGAAGCCGCTGCTCACCAATTGGCTCGGCGACGGTGCCGCCGCTGCAAGTCGCAAGCTGTTTCGCCGCGGCCGGCATCCCCACGTTCGAGACGCCCGACGCTGCGGTGAGGGGCTTCATGCAGCTCGTCCACCACAAGCGGGCTCAGGATGAACTGATGCGAACGCCGCCTTCGCTGCCGGGCGGACTGAAGTTCGATCGACAGGCTGCCCGCGCCATCATTGCCGCGGCGCTCAGCGCGGGCCGCAACACGCTTTCCGAGGTCGAGGCGAAGGGGCTGCTGGCGAGCTACGGCGTGCCGATCGTGCGCACCGAAACGGCGGCCGATCCCGTCGCCGTTGAGGCGATCGCGGCGGATATCCTCGACCGCGCCGATGCTTGCGTGCTCAAGATCCTGTCCGACGACATAGCGCACAAGTCCGACGTGGGCGGGGTGCGCCTCGCCATCAAGACGCCGCTGGAAGCCGGCGAGGCAGCGCGCACCATGCTGGCGAAGGTGCATGGCACGTTGCCGTCGGCCAGGGTCCGCGGATTTTCCGTACAAGCGATGATCGTGCGGCCGCAGGCGCACGAGCTCATCGTCGGCATGAGCGACGACGACACCGTCGGGCCCTTGATGATGTTCGGCGCCGGCGGCACGGCGGTCGAGGTGATCGCGGACACCGCGCACGCGCTGCCGCCGCTCGATCTCAAGCTCGCAGGCCAGCTCATCGGCGAGACGCGCATAAGCAGGCTGCTTGCCGGCTACCGCGACCGACCGGCCGCAGACCTTGCCGCGATAGCGCAGGCGCTCGTGCGGGTGAGCTACCTGGTGACGGACAATCCCGAGATCCGCGAGCTCGACATCAATCCGCTGCTGGCGGACGAGAACGGGTGCATTGCGCTCGATGCCCGCGTGCGCGTCGCCGATCCCTCACTCGAGCCGCGCCACCCCATGACGGTCCGTCCCTATCCCGTGCAATGGGAGGCGGAGGACGCGATCGGCGGCATGGGCCGCGTGCTGCTGCGGCCGATCCGCCCCGAGGACGAGACGCTCTATGCGCGCTTTTTCGAGCGCACCTCGGTCGAGGACGTGCGCATGCGCTTTTTCACGGCGCGTCCCGATCTGTCGCACCGGTTTCTCGCGCGCATGACGCAGGTGGACTATGCGCGCGAGATGGCGTTCGTGGCGATCTCAGCCAGCGATGGCGAGCTGCTTGGCATCGCACGGCTGATTGCGGAGCCCGACTATGTGCGCGCCGAATTCGCCATCCTCGTGCGCTCCGACATCAAGGGGAAGGGGCTCGGCTGGCGGCTGATGCAACATCTCCTCGCCTACGCGCGTTCCGAAGGCCTCAAGGAGATCCATGGGCAGGTGCTCGCGGGGAACGCGACTATGCTGGCGATGTGCAGCGAGCTCGGGTTCGAGATCGAGGCGGCGGACGCCGATATCGGGCTGCGGCTCGTGCGCCTCAAGCTGGGCGTGCCGTCGCCCTAGAGCCCGGTAACGCCTCACCGGCCGGCCAACACCACGAAATCGAAGAGAATAAAAAGCAGGCAGCAGAGGAAGCCTGCCAGCGGCACCCACCGTGGGCAGCGGAACTGGCCCTGCGGGTTGGGATCGTCCCGCATCTTGATGCGCAGCAGCGCCAGGTTGATGAGCGAGAACATCGCGAGCGTAATGCGCGCCGAAAGATCTGCAAGCTGTGCGATCGGTAGCAGCAGACTGAATAAGAGAACGATAGCGACCGATACCGCCGTTGCCACTAGGGGCGTCTGGGTTCCCGAGCTGATCTGCCCGAACGCCCGCGGCAGAATGCTTCTGCCGCGATAGGCCGTACATGATGCGCGAGGCCATGATGATATTGACCACGATGCCGTTGAGCACCGCGACGATGGCAATCGCGCTCATGATACGTGGGGAGGCGCCGGTCAAACGCTCGAACACGAGCGCGATCGGTGCGTCGGAGGCAGCCAGCTCCGTGGGCCCGACAGCAATCAGCGCGACCCACATCACCAGCACATAGAGGATGGTGGTGATGGCGAGCGTATAGAGGATGGCGCGCGGCAGTGTGCGGCTGGGGTCCTTGACCTCCTCCGCGATGTTGACGATCCCCTCGAAGCCTATGAATGCGAATACGGCCAGCAGCGAAGCGGTGAAAATGCCGCTCCAGACGGCGGGATCGGTGGAAAGGGGCAACATCTCGGGTGCGCGCGAGACGATATGGGGTTCGAATAGGAATCCCGCGGCGATCACCATGGCCAGTCCGCCCAGCTCGACGAGCGTCATCAGTCCGGCGAACGAGACCGACTCGAGAATGCCGCGTCCCGCGATGGCGCCCATCGAAAGCACGACGGCGGCGATGATGACTTTGTCCGGCAACGCGATGAAGACGCCGATGTAGCCCGCCGCGCCGACGCTGATAGTGGCCGCCGACACGAGCGACATGGCGATGCACAAGAACCCGACGAGGGCGGCGACGCGCTCCGAGCGGAAGGCGGCGCGCGCATAGGCGGCCTCTCCGGCGGCAACTGGCATTCGCACGCCGAGCTCTGCCAGCGACATGCCGGTGAGCCCCATGAGCAGGCCTGCGGCAAGGAACGCGATCGGCGCGTGCATGCCTGCGCGCGACGCCGCGGCGGCAACAAGCACGTAGATGCCCGCGCCGATGGTCACGCCGAGGCCATAGAGCACGACATGCGTCAGCGTCAGCGCCCGGCGCAATCCAGGGAAGGCAGCATCGGCCGCCGTGCCCGAGGGCTGGATGTCGTTGCCGCTTTCGCGCGTCAATTGCCACACTTCCGTTTTCTGCGCACGGGGCAAAGCCGTAGCTGGAGGGCGCTCCTCGCGCCTTGATCCCGATCAGCCTGCCGGGCCCCCTGCTAATTCTTAGTTTCGGACGGGAGACACGGGAAGAGTTGACGCGCCCGATGCCGCCCGCGAGCATGCGCCCCTCCGCTTCGAGCCAAACGCCCACCATGGCGCCCGCCAATGTCACAACTTGCTCAACCGCCGGCCGAATCTGAGGAACGCGAGGTCGCCGCCTTGCTTGAAGACGCCACCACCTACGGAAGCAGCGTCGCCACGGTGGAGATCATCGAGACGCACATCGCCCGCGTATTTCTGGCGGGCGCGGAGGTCTACAAGGTCAAGAAGCGCGTCACGCTGCCGTTCGTCGATTTCTCCACGCTGGAGACCCGTCGCCGCGCCGCCGCCCGCGAGGTCGAGATCAACCGGCCGCATGCGCCCGGGATCTACTTGGGGCTCATGCCGATCGTGCGCCGCGACGACGGTCGCCTGGCGCTCGGTGGAGAGGGCCGGATCGTCGACTGGGCCGTCCACATGCGCCGCTTCCCCGAGGCCGCGGTGCTGATCAACCGCGCCATGCAGGGGCCGCTGCCCGACGACCTCGCCAAGGCGCTCGCCGGCATGGTCGCGACCTACCATCGACAGAGTGCGATCGCCGAAGGCCGTGAGGGAGCGCAGGCATTCGCCCCCGTCGTGCACCAGTTGATCGAGGCCTGCGGCGGAAGCGAGGGCCCCGCCGCCGGGGCACGCACCTTCGCCGACCGCCTCGGGCCGGCCTTCGAGCGCGCGGCGGCGGCACTTAAGTCGCGCGCTCGCGCCGGCTGCATCCGCCGTTGCCACGGCGACCTTCACCTCGGCAACATCGTGATGATCGACGGAGCGCCGGTGCCGTTCGACGCGCTTGAGTTCAGCGAGACACTAGCGACCATAGACGTGCTCTACGATCTGGCTTTTCTGCTGATGGACCTCGAGATCCGCGGCGACCGGCACGCGGCCAACATCGTCCTCAACGACTATGTGAACGCGGCTCCCGTTGGCGGAGAGGTCGAAGGGCTCGCCTGTCTGCCGTTGTTTCTCGCAGCCCGCGCCGGCGTGCGCGCCGTGGTGGCGATGGCGCGCAGCGCGCAGCTCGACCGCAAGGACAAAGACAAGCAGTGGCTCAGCGCCGAGCGTCACGTCGAGTTCGCAGCCGCCTACCTCGATCCACCACCGCCACTGCTCGTCGCCGTCGGCGGCCTGTCGGGCACTGGCAAGTCGACGCTCGTGGCCAAGCTCGCGCCCTGCATCGGAGCGGCTCCGGGTGCACTGCACGCGCGCAGCGACGTGGAGCGCAAGCGCCTCTTCGGCGTGCCCGAGACGCAGCGGCTCGACCGCCAGCACTACCGCATCGGCGTGGCGCAACGCGTCTACGCCATTCTCGAGGACAAGGCGCGGGCAGGGCTTTACGCGGGGCACTCGGTCATCGTAGACGCGGTCTTCGCCAAGCCCGAGGAGCGCGCCGCGATCGAGGCCGTCGCGCGCGACTGCGGGCGGTCGTTCGTCGGTCTGTGGCTCGACGCACCGGCGGCAACGCTGGTGGCTCGGGTCGAGCAGCGGCGCGGCGACGCTTCCGACGCCGATCGCCGCGTGGTCAAGGAGCAGCTCCGTTACGATCTGGGCGAGATCGGCTGGAGCCGAGTCGATGCGTCGGGCACACTCGCATGCACGACCGACAGTGCGGAAGCGGCGCTGGCTGGGGCCGGCATAAGGTTGGAGACGGCGTGACTCAGACACCGGACAGAGAGGCCGAAGGTGCGGGTCAGCGCGCGGCCGCGGTCGAGCGCGAGCTCCGGCGCACTGACGCCAAGATCGCGGCCATCCTCGAGATCGCGGCCGACGCCATCATCGCGCTCGACGCCGACATGCGCATCACGCAGTTCAACGATGGGGCCGCGGCAATGTTCGGCTACGCCCGCGCCGAGCTGATCGGCCGCAGCCTCGATGTGCTCATCCCCGAGCGCTTCCGGTCGGGCCACGGCGGACACGTCCGCGCGTTCGCCGCCTCCGGGGTCGCCTCGCGCCGCATGGGCGAGCGCCGCGAGATCTTCGCGCTGCGCAAGGACGGCAGCGAGTTTCCCGCCGAGGCTTCAATCGCCCAGCTACCCCTGGAGGAGGGGCGCCTATACCTCGTCGTCCTGCGCGACGTGAGCGAGAGAAAGCGCACCGAGGCGCTGCTGGCTCAGAGCAACCTGGAGCTCGAGGCGCGCGTGGCCGAGCGCACCAAAGCGCTGGTGGCGGAAAGCCGCCGCCGTGAGGAGGCGCAGGCGGCGCTCATCCAGGCGCAGCGCATGGAGGCGTTCGGGCAGCTGACGGGCGGCATCGCGCACGACTTCAATAATCTGCTGACCATCGTGCTCGGCAATCTGGAGCGCCTGGAGCCGGCGCTTGCGGACAAGCAGGAGCGCGACCAGCTCCTGCGCGCGGCGGACGCGGCGCAGATGGGCGCCCGGCTAACGGCGCGGCTGTTGTCGTTCGCGCGGCGGCGGCCGCTGGCGCCGTCGGTGCTCAACATCAACGATCTGGTGCTCGGCATCGCCGAGCTTTTGAAGCGCTCGCTCGGCGAGCAGATCACGCTGACGACGGTGCTCGCCGGCAATCTCTGGCCCACCAAGGCCGACGCCAGCGAGCTCGAGAATGCCGTGCTCAACCTGGCGATCAATGCGCGCGATGCCATGCCCGCGGGTGGCAAGCTGGTGATAGAGACGCACAACGTGTCGCTCAGCGCCGCGCCGCCGGCGGCCGGCGACTTCGTGCACATCTCGGTGTCGGATACGGGCACCGGCATGAGCCCGGAGATCCTAAAGCGCGCGTTCGAGCCGTTCTTCACCACCAAGGATGGGCGCGGCACCGGCTTGGGATTGAGCACGATCTACGGCTTCGCGAGACAGTCGGGCGGCGACGTCACCATCGAGAGCGAGCTGGGCAAGGGCACGACCGTCAACCTGTTCCTGCCCCGCGAACAGGCGGCGGGAGCCGGGCCCGGCATCGAGGCGGCGGCGAGCGTGCCCCTGTCGGAGAACGCCGAGACGGTGCTCGTGGTGGAGGACGATCCCAAGGTGCGCGAGCTGAGCCTGCAGCGCGTGGAGGGCCTGGGCTACGTAGCGCTAGAGGCCGCGAACGCTGCCGCCGCCGTCGCGATCCTGGAGCGGGAGCGCATCGATCTCGTCTTCAGCGACGTCGGGCTGGGGCGCGGACTGTCGGGCTTCGAGCTGGGGCGCTGGGTGCGCAAGCACCGGCCGGGCACGCGGGTGCTGCTGACGACGGGCCACGCCGCTGACGCGGCTGCCGAGGAAAACACGCGCGACGCTTTCCCCGTCCTGCACAAACCCTACACGAGGGTGCAGCTCGCCAACGCGCTGCAGGAGGCGCTTCTGGCTAAGGCTTAGACGCGGCGCACTTGCGCGGCAAATACGTAGCCGACGCCACGCACCGTCTTCACGAGCAAGGGGACCTCGCCGCGCTCGATCTTCTTGCGCAGCCTGGCGACAAGCCCGTCGATGGAGCGATCGAGCGGCGTCCAGTCGTGGCCCTTGAGCAGATCCATGAGCTCGTCACGCGAAAGCACGCGCCCCGGCCGCTCAACCAGCAGCAGCAGCAGATTGAACTCGGCGGTTGTGAGCTCGCATTCGCTGCCCTCGGGCGCTTTCAGCGAGCGGCGGGCGGGATCGAGCCGCCATCCCTCGAACTCGAAGCGCGGACCCTTCTCGGCCTCGACGCTGCGGCCCCCATCCGAGCCCGGCTTGTCGTAGCGGCGCAGCACAGCGCGGATGCGGGCCAGCACCTCGCGCATGTGGAACGGCTTGGCAATGTAATCGTCGGCCCCGAGCTCCAGCCCGACGATGCGGTCGATCATGTCGCCCTTGCCGCTGATCATGATTATGGGAACGTTGTTCCGGGCCCGCACCTCGCGCGCAAGGTTGAAGCCGTCCTCGCCGCCGAGCCGCACGTCGAGGGTAATGAGGTCGACGGGCCTCTCCTCGAGGATGGCGAGCAAGCCAGCGCCATCGGCGGCCTCGCTGACGGCGTATCCTTCCGCCTTTAGCCCGGCTTCGAGCAGCCGGCGCACCTCGGCCTCGTCGTCGACGATCAGAATGTGGGCCGGTTGTGGTTGAGCCATCGAGTTCCGCGGATGGTGGAAGGCCGCTGGTGAGCGCCGGAACGGCCGCCGGGTATCCGATACAGTCCCGCACAAATTTGCACAAGCGCGGCACACGGCCGGGGCTGAGCGTGGGTAAATCCCTGGGGTACATCCGAGGAGAGGAGCACGCGATGAGACGGCCGCTCGCTCAAGCCGCTTTGGCCGGCGCCCTTTACCTGGCCGGCGCCTCGCTGGCTTCGGCGCAGTCAACGGGGCAAGAGGAATTCCAGCGCCACTGCGCTCTTTGCCACGGCCTCGACGGACGTGGGGGCGGACCGCTCGCGGATGCGATGAAGCTGGCGCCGACGAACTTGACTCGGCTCAGTGCTGGCAACAACGGCGAGTTCCCCTCCAACAAAGTTTCCGACGTCATTCGCAACGGCGGCAACGTGCTGGGCCATGGCTCATCCGCGATGCTACCGTGGGGCACGTATTTCGCCGCGCGGGGCGAGCCCAAGGTGGGCCAGGAGCGGATCGCGGCGCTCATCGGCTACATAAAAGGCCTGCAGCAGAAATAACGACCCCTTCGCACGGGAGGGGCACGCTGGCTTCCGAAGTCCCTGGCAATCGTAGAGAGAGATAACCATGAAACCGACGACGACCTGGATCTTAATCGCGGACGGCGCGCGCGGCCGGCTGTTCATGAACCGCGGGCCCGGCAAGGGCATCGAAGCGGTCGACGAGTCGCTCGTGGCCGATCATCGGGCGACGCACGACATCGTCGAGGATAGGCTTGGCCGCACATACAAATCGGCCGGCTCGGCGCGTCACGCGGTCGCCCCGCGCCACGATCCGCACCGCGAGCTCAAGCGCGACTTTGCCGTGCGGCTGGCCAAGATGCTCGATCAGCGTTGCCGGGAGCATGCCTACGACCGCCTGGTGCTGGTGGCGCCGCCGACGGCGCTCGGAGACCTCAGAAGCGCGCTCTCCGAGTCCGTGCGCTCTCTCGTGCGGGCGGAGCTGGACAAGGACCTGACCAAGGTGCCCGTGGCCGAGCTGCCCGGTCACCTGGCGGCCGTGCTCGCCGTCTGATCGCAAGGGGACCGTCGATGAGCGAACATCCAAGCACTCCGAGGCTGCGCCTCCTCGTCGGCGTCGATCTGACCGAGCGAAGCCGAAGCGCGTTCTCGCGCGCCGTCGAACTCGCGCGGGCGAGCGGCGGCTCCCTGACGCTCGTGCACGTGACGAGCGACCTGTTGCCGCCAAAGCTGGTCGACGAGCACGACAGCTATGCGCGCGATTTGCTTGGAGAGCACGTCTTGAAGGCGCAGGCGGTGGGCGTGAGCGAGGTCGCGCAAGCGATCGTCTACGGGCGCGACTACGAGCAGCTCATCGAGCAGGCGCGCAAGGACGAATCCGACGTGATCGTGGTCGGGAGACATCGGCCGGCGAGCCTGGTGCAGGACATGCTGGGTACGACCGTCGATCGCGTGCTGCGCCTTGGCGGCATCCCGGTGCTCGTCGTGCAGCACAAAGCCGAGCACCCCTACAACTCGGTGCTGGTGGCCGTCGATTTCTCGCCGGCTTCACGCCGCGCGCTGGAGTACGCGGTCCGCTGGTTTCCGCAGGCGCGCATCGTGGCAGTGTCCGCTTACGGCAGCCCGCGGCGCTCGCTGCTCACCGACAACGCCGCCGCCCGTCGTTCGGTGGCTGAGACGCACCGACTGGCGCTCAACGGATTTCTCGCCGAGGTCGGACAAGCGCTCGGGCCGGAGCACGCTGCGGCGGTCGCGCGCATCGTTCCCATGGTCGACCACGGCTGGGCCGAGGACGTGATCCTGCGCGCGGTGGAAGCCAGCAAGCCCGACCTCCTCGTCATCGGGACGCACGCGCGCGCCGGTATCGGGCACGCGGTCTTGGGCAGCGTCGCCGAATGGGTGCTCGTCGAGGCGCCCTGCGACGTGCTTGCTGTGCCGCCAGCGCCGTAGGGATGTGCCCAAGCTCCAGGAGAACCATAGTCTGATTGAGTTAGATCAACGCCGCGGCGCGGTCAGGCGATAGAATTTCGTGTCCGGGGGGCGAAAGACACGGTGCACGCCATGATCACCTTGGAAGATTGTATTGCGCTCTGCGGATTGAGCGAGCCCGAGATTCTGGCACTCGCGGAGCACGAACATATACCGGAGATTGCGGCTGCCGCTCTCGCCCGATACCTGCTCAAGCAACGGAGCGGATCTGAGAAGATTCACGAGATGATCGTCGACGACATCCGCGCTGCTCTGCGCAGGGGCGACCGTGAGCACGCCCACGAGCTCTTCGGCGCATTACGCCACTTTCGGACGGACCATCCAGAGGGCTGCAAGAGCCAGCGTCTCGCATAGCGATCGTAGCGTTGCCTTCGGCTCTCGCCGCCGCAAGCGGCGCGGTACTCACTTAACATTGGGCTGAATCATTTTCAGGTTGCACTGTCGGAGCCAACCATGATCCCTGCCTTGAACGTCCCGGAGAAACTGATGTTAAACACCCCTCGTCGGATCGCGCTGTCTGCACTCCCCGTCGTGCTGGCGCTGCTCCTCCCTGTGAGCGCTCGAGCGCAGGATCCGGAGTGGGACATCAAGGAGAACGAGACCGAATCGAAGGTGCCCGACATCGAGACCGGCGAGACGCTAGCGCGCAAGCTGTGCGTGGGCTGCCATGTGCTCGATCCGGCAGCGGACAAAATTCCGCAACCCGACGTTCCGAGCTTTGCGGCAATCGCGGCCCGCCCCAATCAGACGATCGAAACGCTGACCAGCTGGCTCTTGGCGCCGCATGCACCGATGCCCGATCCTCACCTTTCACGCGTAGAGATCCGCGATCTCGCCGGTTACATAATTTCCTTGCGAAAGTCCCCCTAGCGGGCGCGCTCTCGAGCGAGGAACTGTCTCCCGATGCAATCCAGCGCGAACGCCCTTCGCAGGGTTTGGCACGCTCTCGGGCCCGGCCTCGTCACGGGCGCGGCCGATGATGACCCGAGCGGCATCGCCACCTACTCGCAGGCTGGGGCTCAATTCGGCTTCGCGCTGAGCTGGACCATGCTCTTGACGCTGCCGTTCATGGCGGCGATCCAGATCATCAGCGCCTGCATCGGCTGGGAGACGAGTGCCGGATTGGCGCGAAATATCAAGCGAGAGCTTCCAGCCGTCGTGCTCTACGCGCTGGTCGCGCTGGTCGCCGTCGCCAATACGATCAACATAGCCGCCGATCTGGCGGCGATGGGCGAAGTCCTTGCGCCTTGTGATCGGTGGGCCGGCGGTTCTCTACGCGAGCCTTTTCGGCCTGGGGTGTCTGATCGCAGAGGTGTTGATCCCGTATCACCGGTACGCGGGCTATCTGAAACTGCTGACGCTGGTGCTGTTGGCGTATGTCGCGGCAGCCTTCAGTGTGCATATCAGCTGGGGCGCCGTGTTGAGGTCCGTCCTCATTCCGACCGTCTCGCTCGATCACGAGTTTCTGCTCATGATCGTTGCCATCTTCGGCACCACGATCAGCCCCTACCTGTTCTTTTGGCAGGCCTCGCAGGAAGCCGAGGAGTCGCGGCTCAGCCATCGCGGACGACGCTTGCCGGAAGCTTCGCGCGCGCATTCCTTCAGGCATATCTACGTCGATACCTGGATCGGGATGGTGTTCTCCAATATCATCGCCTTCTTCATCATCGCCACCACAGCCGCCACCCTTCATGCCGGCGGCATCACCAAGATCGACTCCGCGGCGCAAGCCGCCGAGGCCCTGCGCCCGCTCGCCGGTCAATTGACGTTTGCGCTGTTTGCCGGCGGGATCATCGGAACGGGCTTGCTCGCGGTGCCGGTGCTCGCGGGCTCCGCCGCTTATGCAATCGCCGAGACGTTCGGCATGCGCGGAAGTCTCGAGTTGCCCGCGAGGCGCGCGATCGGGTTCTACGCCATCGTCGGCGCCGCGACTCTCGCCGGAGCGGGGCTCACTCTCACCAACATCGATCCCATCACGATGCTGTTTTGGACCGCCGTCATCAACGGTATCGTGGCCGTGCCGATTATGGCGGCCATGATGGTATTGGTCTCGCGCCGCAACGGCGTCCTGTCGCGCACTTTGCCGGGTTGGTTGAAATTGCTTGGATGGCTCGCGGCCGGCCTGATGGCGGTTGCAGTTGGGCTGCTCGCCTGGAGCTTTTTAGCGAGAGCCGGAGGGTTGTTCGCAATGTCACTTGAGAACGTCAACTCAAACACAACGCCCGGAGGCCACATGTTTCCGCACCTCGATTTGCTGAACCGCTCCTTTCGGCGAGCAGCACCTGCCTGCGCGCGCGCGCAAGAGGCGCAAGAAAGCTGGCTCTAGTAAACGCATCGTTGCTCACCGCGTCGCTGTCCTACGCCGCGAACGCCGAAGACGACGCCGGGACGGTTGCCAAGGGGCGGTCCCTCGTCGAGGCCAACTGCGCCCGATGTCATGCCATCGGCAAGGATGACACCAGCCATCACCCCGAGGCACCGCCGTTCCGCGTCGTAGTTACGCGCTATCCGCCCAACAACCTTGCCGAGGGGCTGGCCGAAGGCATCGTGTCCGGACATCCCGACATGCCGGTGTTCGTGTTCCAGCCCAACGAGATCGGAGCCATAATCGCTTATCTCAACACGCTTAGCCGGCTGCTCATGCTGCACTCGAGAGCGGCCACTGAACACTTCGATCTAGGGTCCAAATGAGGTTCTTGTAGCTAGATAATGACCAAGCTGGACGAGCGCAGCGCGACGGTCCCAATCTGGGCTGGTAATGAAGCCGCAGTTGGCGATCCGCACAGCAATACGGGGGTGCATCATGGACGATCATTTCTGGCCCACGCTCTATCCTGCGCTAGCTGTCGGTCTCCTTTTGGGCCTTGCGGGCGGCAGCGTCGTATCGACCGCCCTCGGCTCGATCGGAGAACTCATCGGTGCAACGGTCGCTTATTTCGCGTTCGCGTGGCTCGGCCTCGAGGACAGCGTCGTTGCCTTCCCCGGTGTCATCGGAGGAAGTGCGATTGGCGCCTACCTCGTTATTAGCGCGGGCAAACGTATTTTCAAACCCGGCTCCGATCCGGCGAAATAGTTCCATTGTCCTAGCAACTGCTGTTCGGGGTGTTGCTGGACTACTCAACGGGGGATGCGTTTCTCACTGGCTCGCTCGTCGGCGCCGTGTACGCCTTTTCTCGTTTGATCGCCGCTTGGAGCGCGCAACGCAAAAGCGCGCGCACTCGCTAACCAGGCGGTGCCCGATTGGTGCCGCCAGGTAAGCTGCTGACCGCTTCTTGCTGATAATACCTTCTAGGTTCAGGTAATGGGTGCTAGGTCGAGCGCCTGCCGAGCTTCTAAACTGTCGCCGATTCTCCGGGCATAACGGAGCGGGCGTTCGCCGTGTGGCTGCAAATCCGCATCCCAACATGCCGGATTTTCTTCCGCAAGCCGACATGGAAAACGTGATTGCGTACATCATGAGCCTCAAATCGGCCTCCCGTTGAGGCTTTGCGTTCAGCATCATGATTGCCACGGGCGCTGAGGCCGCGATGGGGCCTGAAAACAGTTGGCACGTCCCGGAGGCCACCCCCTGATCCGCCACCGCGCGAGCTTCCAGGCAGGACGTCCCGCCAAATGACGCAAGCCGTCCCTAATTCTGATCGTGCGAGGTGGTGCGCGATTGGGCGCCGCCAACGAAGCCGTGGTCTCGTTTCTGCAATATCATTTTTGCCTTCTCAAGTGCCGCCAAAGTATCCTGGGCGACGAGGATGCGGTGTCGGCGCAGAAACCCAAAGCGATGGAGCGCCTCACGCGGTTGTGCCTGAAGTCCGGACATAATTATGCGGCAGCCCTGCTGGCCGGCGACCTGAGCCAGCTGTTCGAGGGTGTCGATGCCGGTGGCATCGACCAGCGGCACCTCGCGCATTCTTATGATGAGCACGCGTGGCCAGTCACCAAGGGCCTTCAGCGCGATGTCAAGCCGTGAGGACGCTCCGAAAAACAGTGGCCCGTGAAACTCGACGACGCGCACGCCTTCGGGAAGCTCGGTGCTGGTGATTGCAGAGCGCGGTCGCGAGCCGTCTACGACATCATCGAGGAGCATCGGTCCTGAGCCCAGCTGTACTCCTGGCGTCGCAGCCATGCGATGCATGAACAGCATGGCGGCCATCACCACGCCGACGGCGATGGCGACACTCAAATCGACAAACACAGTCAGGAGCAGCGTGGAGGCCAGCACCATGCGGTCGTCCCAAGGTGCCCGTGTGAGAAAACGAACGACGTGCTGCGGTTCCAAGAGGCGCCAGGCCACATAGAGCAACACGGCCGCGAGACAGGGCAGGGCGAGGAAACCCGCAAGCGGGGCAAGGAACACCATGAACAACAGAATGAACAGCGCGTGCAGCACACCCGCAACTGGAGTGCGCCCGCCGGCGGCGATATTCGTGCCTGTGCGCGCGATGACGCCAGTCGCCGGTAAACCGCCGAACAGCGGAGAAGCGAGATTGGCAACGCCCTGAGCGACGATCTCCATGTTGGAGCGATGCCGCGAACCGGCCATCGCGTCCGCGGCGACTGCGGAGAGCAGAGATTCGATGCCGATTAGAAAAGCGATGGTGAAGGTCGATGGCAGAACTTGCTTGATCATGCTCCATGACAGGTCAGGGAACTCTGGCATGGGCAGCGAGCTAGGAATACCAGCAAAGCGCGAACCAATCGTCTCTATGTCGAGACCGAACAGGTAAGCGGCTCCCGACGCTGCACCCACGGCGATCAGGAATGCCGGCCAACGCGGCAACCAACGGCGTATCGCAACGATGCCGAGAAGCGTGCCGAGACCAATGAGGAATGCTGCCGCGCTGAGCGTGTGGCGGATCGCATAGAGCGCCGACAGCCGGTCGAAGAACTCGTTGGGGACTTGCCCTTTGAGCCCGAGGAAATCGCGGATTTGACCAACGGCAATCACTACACCGATGCCGCTCGTGAAGCCGAGGATTACCGGCCCTGGGATGTACTTGATGTAGGTGCCGAGTTGCAGGAAGCCGGCGACCACCAGAATGCAACCGGCGAGAAACGTCGCCGTCGCCAACCCGGCGAACCCAAACTGCGCGGCCACGGCAGCGACGATGACGATGAACGCCGCCGCCGGACCGCCGATCTGGTAGCGACTGCCCCCGAACGCGGAGATCAGGAAGCCGGCAACGACCGCGGTGACGAGCCCGTTCCCCGGCGGGGCGCCGGCGCCGATTGCGATTGCCATCGACAGGGGCAAAGCGAGGATCGCGACCGTCAAGCCGGCCATGACGTCGTGCCGAAAGCTGTCGAGGCTGTAGCCCTGACGCAGCGTCGTGACCAGTTTAGGCGTGAAGAGCTGGCGGTATGTCGCCCAGTCGTACGCGGCTATGCGCGCACGCAAGCCGGCGATGTCGCGAAAACCGCGAATATGCAGCATGTGACACGTTCCATGATGCCGACGCTGACGAAAAAATGAAGGCGTCACACCATTGTGGAGATCGCAAAGATCCCGAAACTATGGCTCGGCTCAGCAGCCTCGAAACTGCAACTGCACTAGCAGTCGTATTAAATTACGAAATATCAATAGCTTATTATGTCGAGTGACCCGTCCCCTACTGGGCGCCATGCCCGCGCCCATTGCTGGGTCTGCTCCAGAGTAGTGATGTAGCCCGACCACTTTTCCAGTACCTGGTGCATGGGCACTTGATGATCAGCTCGCATGTAGACGACGCTGACACCGGGTAGTGTGTGGTTCAAAATTCTCCCAACGACGTGCGGTGCCGTTCCATGCTCTTCCAGCCACGTGGCGCACGTCCTGCGCAAATCGTGCAATCCCCAGTCTGACGCGCCCGATCGCGCTCTTAGTCGAGCAAGACTCTTTCCGTAACCCGCAAAATGCCGCTCCGAAGTTCTTCGGCTAGGGAACAGATTTTGATCCAATTCCGCTGTGCATACGGGCCGCCGGGGTTGGTAGCTCCTCGCTCAGTCCCCCCCAGATGGTGGCCGGTCTTGCAGTGCCCGAGGCTAGGGAAATTCGGCTGACGCGGTCCGCGTGGAAGGCTGGTTTGCGGTGACGGCTCGCACGGATCGAAGCTTGGCCGCCAGATTCGGAAAGTAACTAGCCAGCAGTGAACCAGAGCTTGCCGGCGCTCAAACGAGCGGCCCGACCCCTTGGTAGTAGCCGGGCCGCCCATCGAGTGACCACAGCCTGCGCGAACAGAATTGCTGCCGTGGTCCCTCAGCTGACCACTTGCGCAGGTATCGGTCTGGGCAGCGAGTGCCGGAAACTACCTACTAGGCGTCGGTCTGAACTGCTCCCTACACCTTCCCCCCTCGGTCATTTTGAACTAGTCGATGCGCTGCGCCGCATCGAGCATCGCCTGCCAGTCGTAGACGGTCTCCCATTGAGCCGCAGTAGCTATAAACACACCTAGAACAAGCAGTGGTGCGTGCGCGCGATTGCCGCTGCCGTCAACGTATGCCTGCCACATCCCCGACGACGGCTTCGACCTGTACTGCATTGCCGTTCTTGGCGTCAGGTGAACGAGTCGGTATCCCTTATCGCCGCCTTCGGCAAAGTCGGTTGCTCACCTTCGGCATCCGAGCCATAGCGGCGAACCAAGAGCTTTTCGATTGGACCGCCCGCCACGAGCACAACAGCGACCAACGCAGCGACAATTACCGTCACGCGCCATGCTCCGAGGCCGCAAAGTATGCCCGCGACAGCCGAGACCCATACCGTGGCGGCAGTCGTCAACCCGTGCACCTTGTGCCCACGCTCGCCTTGAACGATCACGCCAGCACCGACGAAGCCGATCCCGGTGACGATGCCTTGGATGATCCTGCTGACTGCTGCAAGCTGATCGCTGCCGCTTCCGGTTTCTAATGCAGCCACAACGAGCCCGGCGGCACCAAGGGCAACTAGTCCGAGTGTTCTAACGCCAATGAACCTGTGGTGTGCGAACCGGTTTAGTCCGATCAAGCACCCAATCACGGCTGCCACAAAGAGCCGGATGACTATGTCCGTGAGGCTTAGCATTTATGAATTGTAGCATGACATGTAGATCAAGAGTTGGCCCGCACCGGGTCTAACGACCGCTGGCACAGCAGGTTAGGTCGCGCGCGCAATAAAACAAAACTCGACAATGCTGACACACCGAGATGACGTGACTCTGCTCCCATGCATCGAACAAGGCGGCTGACCGGAAATCATGGGAGATCGAGTTATGGAGCACCCAGAGAAAGTGAGGCGTTTGGAGGAGTTGAGGCAGCTTCGCCGATTGGGAGGAACGGTCATTTATCCGGTTGCGAACCAACAGGGGTGCGCTATGGCGCCGTTTGCGTTCGCGCAAATCCCCGAACGAGTGGTGCTTCAAACGCAGGATTTCTACTGCCAGAAAAGAGAGCCGACCTCACGAGCCGCTTAGCGTTGGAGGAGCGTATGCCCAACACAAAGCTCCGGTACATTCTTAAAGATCAGAGGCCGATTGTCCTTGCGCTGACGGACACAGTCCAAAAAGCTTGCCGGTGCATGTGCGAGCGTAAGATCGGCTCGGTGCTCGTTACCGATGAGCACCAGCATTTGCGAGGCATCTTTACCGGCCGAGACGCCGTGCGCCTACTCTCGGAAGGACGCGATGCTTCAAAAAGCCTCCTCAGCCAAGTCATGACTCCCGACCCCGTTACAATTGGACCGCACAGCCGCGCCATTGATGCTCTGAGGGCAATGAACGACGGTGGCTTCCGGCATGTGCCCGTCCTAGACGGGGATCGAATCTGGGGCGTCGTCTCGCGCGGTGATTTTAGCGGAACTGAGATTGAGCGATTAGAGGAGGAGATTCACCTCGCGGAGGTGATCTGGTGAGGCTCATGGCTTTCGTGCGGCTGTGTGGCTCCTTTAACGAAAATTGCGCTCGCGGCTTTGCTGGCCATGCCGTGCGCCGCCGAAGCCCAGGAAGCTGGCGACGTGGAGGCCGGGCACGCTTACGCCAAGAAGGTATGTGCCGAGTGTCACGCGATCGAGCGAGGCGAAACCGATTTTCTCAATCCCCCTAGCTTCCAGATCGTCGCCGACTCTCCCGGCATCACGGAGCGGGCGCTCGCGGTCTGGCTGCGAAACCCGCATCCCAACATGCCGGATTTCATTCTTCAGCAAGCGGACATGGAAAACGTGATTGCGTACATCATGAGCCTCAAATCAGCCTCCCGTTGAGGCGTCGGGGCGGCCGAGCGGGCAAAGCGGTGATAGCCAGCAAGTTCGGGTTCAATGGTTCAGCTTCTCGTTTCGGCGCCTACTGCATGTAGTCGTTGCGGCTTGAGGGCGATGTCAGCTTGGCCCTCGACAGCAAGGAGACGGTCAAATTCCCGCTTGGTAATTTCATAACATTCGCCAAGCGCCATTCGAGGAAAGTGTGCAGGTGGCGAGGTAGAGGGGCGGTGGCACGTGAGCGCCTCGTCTGGGCCGCGCCTTTTCTTCAACGAGCGCAGCTCGTGCGGCACCACGCCGAGGTAGGCGGCTGTCGATGAGCACCTCGCAAGGGAATTTCGACTTTTCGGCGGAACGCTGGGAGCGCTTTGTCAAGCGAAATTATGGGCTTGCCGATTATTTGCGACCGCACCACCCTTGACCTTGCGAGAGTTGAAATTGGGTGATGCCGCCGTGACGCGGTCCGGTGGCCATCCCATCGCGACGAGGCTAGACGCCCCGCCTCCGACCCGAGCCCGAGACCAACGCGAAACCCGGTGGCCTTGGCCGATTTACCTCGGTGCCTCGCACCTATTGGGTGCGGCTCCGATTCTCAAGGAAATAGTTCGTGTACGATCAGTCCCGCGTTCCCCCACCGCTTGCCGGCCTCAAGGTCGTCGTCCGGTCCCTCTCCCATTTGAAGCCCAACCCGCGCAACGCGCGCACCCACTCGCGCCGGCAGATGCGCCAGATCGCCGACAGCATCGCGGCGTTCGGCTTCAACAACCCCGTTCTCATTGATGGTGACGGCGGCGTCATCGCCGGCCACGGCCGCGTCGAGGCCGCAAAGCTGCTCGGCATGACCGAGGTGCCGACGGTTTGCCTCACGCAAATGAACGAAGAACAGAAGCGAGCTTACGTGATCGCCGACAACCGGCTCGCTGAAAAGGCGGGCTGGGATGAAGAGATCCTGGCCGTCGAGTTTGAGACGCTATTTGAGCTGGCGCCGGAGCTCGACCTCACCGTCACCGGCTTTGAACTCGCCGAGATCGACCTCATCATTGGGGACAAGGCGACGAGCGAGCCCGACGTGCTCGACGAGTTCTCGCCGCCTCAAGCCGAAGCTCCCGTGATCACTCGGCCTGGAGACCTGTGGCAGCTCGGCGCGCACCGCGTCCTGTGCGCCGATGCAACCCACGAAGAGTCTTACGTCTCTCTGCTGCAGGGCGAGCCCGCGCAGATGGTGTTCGCTGATCCGCCCTATAACGTCCCCATCAGCGGGCACGTGTCGGGGCTCGGGCACGCGCAGCACGCCGAGTTTCCGATGGCGTCGGGCGAGATGTCGGACGCGGCGTACACGGCCTTCCTCACGACCATCCTTGAGAGGATCGAACGCCACAGCAGCAGCGGCGCCATCGCCTTCATATGCATGGACTGGCGTCATCTCCACGAGCTCTTAGCGGCGGGCCGCGCGGCGAAGCTCACACACAAGAACCTGTGTGTTTGGGTGAAGACCAACGCCGGGATGGGCACCTTCTACCGCTCCCAGCACGAGCTGATCGCGGTGTTCAAGGTCGGCGACGGGCCACACATCAACAGCTTCGAGCTCGGCCAGCATGGCCGACGACGCACGAACGTGTGGACCTATCCAGGCTTTAACGCCTTTGGCGCGGGCCGCGACGCGGCACTCGCCATGCACCCGACGGTAAAACCCGTCGCGCTCATCGCCGACGCCATGAAGGATTGTTCCAAGCGCAACGGCCTCATCCTCGATCCCTTCCTCGGCAGCGGCTCCACAATCCTCGCAGCCGAGGTCACGGGCCGGCGCGCAGCGGGGCTCGAGCTCGATCCGGGGTACGTCGATTGCGCTGTTCGCCGCTGGCAAAGAGCGACCGGCAATGCCGCAGTCCTTGCCGCAACTGACGAGAGCTTTGAGGCGATTGCCGCGGCCCGGGCCGAAGAGGCAGAGGAGGCGGCGCATGGCTGAGCATTATGATGTGGGCTACGGCAAGCCACCGCAGCACTCGCGCTTCAAGAAGGGCCGCTCCGGCCATCCTGAAGGGCGACCACGCGGATCGACCGACGTCACATCCGAGCTGAAAGGTCTGCTGGCCGCCAAGACTGCGATCAAGGTCAACGGCGCGGTTCAGAAGGTGCCAACGGCGAGGGCCATTTGTCTCGCTCTCATCCAGAAGGCGCTCGGCGGTGACGTCCGTGCCTTCTCGAAGATCGTGGACATTATCGGCCCGGCTATGGCCGACGAGCTCAAAGCTACGGCGAGCCCCTCATCCGCCGACGTCGACATCTTACGACGTGCTTTGGATCGCGCTGGTGAGCAGACGCCTGCCTCGCCCCTTTCTGCAACAGTTGAAAACCCCTCAAAGGAAAACCAGTCGTGAGCACCGAGAAATTTACACCTGCTGAGCTCGAAGCGTTCGAGCGCGTGATGCGGGATGCCCTCAGGAACGATTTCTACGCCTTTGTCGAGAAGGCGTTCCAGGCCGTCAGCCCCGGCGGGCCGTTCCTGCCGAACTGGCACCTCGATGCCATTTGCCATGCGCTCAAGCGTGTGGAGGCGGGGGAGATCAAGCGCCTCATTATCCTGATGCCGCCGCGCAATTTGAAGTCCATCTGCGCCTCTGTAGCGTTCCCCGCTTGGCTTCTCGGCCGCAATCCGACCCGAAAGATCATCTGCGTCAGCTACAACACCGAGCTCGCGGCCAAGCACGCCCGCGATTGCCGGGCCGTGATGAATGCCGCCTGGTATCCGAGCCTCTTCCCCTCGACCCGCATCGATCCCGCCAAGTCCGCTGAGGCCGAGTTCATGACCACTGAGAGAGGGTTCCGGCTCGCCACCTCGACCGGCGGCACCCTCACCGGCCGCGGCGGCGACCTTCTCATCATCGACGACCCAATGAAGCCCGCGGACGCGCAATCTGAAACCCTTCGGCTGCAGTGCCAGCAGTGGTTCAGCAACACGTTGCTGAGCCGCCTCGACGACAAGGTCAACAGCGCCATCGTGCTCGTTATGCAGCGCTTACATCCGGATGATCTCGCCGGCTACCTCATGCAGCAGGGGGGCTGGAGGTCCTGTCGCTGCCGGCGATCGCCGAGGCCGAAGAGGTGGTCCCTCTCGGGGGCGGCAACGTCTACCGTGGTGTGGGCGAAGTCCTGCATCCCGAGCGCGAGCCGCTCGAGGCGCTGGAGAAGCTCAAACGACTTCTCCGCCCAGTACCAGCAGGCGCCCGTGCCGGCGGGCGGGAACATGATCAAATGGGAGTGGTTCGGCTTCTTTTCCGGGCTGCCGCTGCTGCGCGACGGCGCCGTCCTCGCGCAGAGCTGGGATACGGCTTCGACGACAAGCGAGCTTGCAAGCTACTCGGTCGGCATCACCGCTCTCATCGACAAGACAGGGACCATCTGGGTGCTCGATCTCGTGCGCGGCCGCTGGGAGTTTCCGGACCTGCAGCGCAAGGTCATCGAAGCCGTCCGTCGCCACCAGCCCAAGGCGACCCTCATCGAGGACCATGCCTCGGGCACCGCCTTGCAGCAGGCCCTCAAGCAGCAGCGATTTAAGACGATCGCCATCAAGCCCAAGGGGGACAAGGTCATGCGTATGCATGCCCACACCGCGGCGCTGGAGGGCGGGAAGGTGCTCTTGCAAAAAGACGCACCCTGGCTCGATGACTTTCGCTATGAGGTCCTCGCCTTCCCAAAAGGCAAGCACGACGACCAGGTCGATGCCTTGAGCCAGCTTATGACCTGGGCCGAGGATCGGCGGCTTCCGAAATGCAGCGTCCAGCATTTGGGGTGGGCAACCCGCTCATGACTGAGTAGCCGCGACAGCCGAGCGGCTGATGATGAGGTCGTAGCGCTCAAGGAGGTGCCCCGGGCGCTATCGGTCCGTGGAAGCCCCTCGGGTCGCAAGTCGATTTCCACACTCGATGACCGAGTGAGGCAGATGAAGAGGTGACAGGATTTGTCGCCGGGGTGATCTATGTGCATTCTGCCTTCGCTAGCAGATAATGAGCCGCGAACTGTTGGGCACCCCTGACTCGATGGAGTTCCGCCCCAGTCGATGGGCACCTGCCTGGTTCGTCCACGTGAGACTAGGGCGTGAACTCGTAAACGCGTAGTCAACCGCGGATGAGCGCGGGCCTGAGGTGCGACCGTTAGTCGACGATGTCCGATATTTTGGGAAAAGCGGACTCAGCTCGGACGTCGAGTTTCCGGCCGAGTTTGACCCAAAGCTGACGTTTGATTGAAGGCTATCGGCGCTGGTCGCACTCGCATTGTCACGCTGATCGGCGCACCGAGAGCCCATCCAAATTCTCAAAACCCGACCGTCGGAACCTGCCGACGAAGGCTTCAACACTTCGTGCGCGCGCGCCATCAACAGCGCATGCTACTCTCTGTAGCGGTTTGTGCGCGGAGCCCCGCCGGTGGCTAGGGGGCGCAGCGGGGGTAATTACGCACGCGAAGGCGCACCGGCGCGCCGCATCTGCCCAGGACGACAATCGCAACAGGCCCGCTGCCGCCGTCATCATCGTTGCTGGTGGCGGCATGGCCGCACTGCCGCTGTCGCGTAAGCGATTATTTCTCATCGCCGACAGTAAAAAGCCCCGGCCGCAACACCGGGCTTTGTTGTGACGTCCCCACCTTCCAAGAAATCTAATGGTGGCGCGCAGCCACATTTCAGCAATGTACGATTTGGTACGTTTCTAGGGGATAACTGCGATGTCCAGGCAGGCAGGTATGGACAACCATCAGCAAAAAGCGCTGCAATGCCCGATTGGCCCGGCGAGAGCTCTCTCACCAGGCCAATGAAAATCTCTGCAACTGTTCGATGCGTAGCAGAGTAGCAGAGCTAGAGGGGCGTCCGATTGTAAGCTTCCCCGCGTGCGACCGGACGTCCCCCTAGTGCAGTTCCACGCTCCGATATACCAAGATAAATTTGGGTGTCCAGAGGGCGCGCGATCCCATCAACACATTTTCCTACGAGCCCGCGCTTGACGCGCGCGGGGGTTTCCGTTTCTGCCGCTCAACCGCAACGAACGACAATCACGAGACGACGCTCCGCCACTTCCATGGACGCGAAGTAATTGCCACCACCGACACCACATTCACCACGCAATAGCGCCACGCAGCAACAGCGTGGCCTCTAAAATCCGTGAGCCCCTCCACATCCAAAACTCGTGCATTTTTCATCCAAAATCCGTGAGCTTTTCGGGGTCCAAATACGAATGCGAGCGAAGCGAAGACCTGTTACCGGGCCCTTCGCTTCTCACCGAACAAACGGTGATACTCCTTCTCCGGACCGCCATAGAAGCCGTTGGTGCATTTCAACAGGCCTTTACGATCCAGCACAATGACCACTGCGCGTCTCGTGTCGATCAAACCGCGCCCTTCGAGCAGGTTCAGCGCGACCGTCACGCCTGGCCTGTGGACGCCGAGCATCAACGCCAGGAACTCATGCGTGATCTGCAGTTCATCGTTGTTTGCGCGGTCCTGCGCCATCAGGAGCCAGCGCGCGAGGCGCTCTTCGATTTTGGCACGTCCGTTGGCGAGAGCGGTGCCGGCACCTTGGATCGCGAATACGTGTGCGTAGCGAAGTGTGCACTCCCGCAATGTTCGGCTTTTCTCTAAAATCTCGCAAAAGCTGTCCGCCGCGATGCGATGGCCGTCTCCGGGAACCTGCATGTAGGTGTCGTGGGGAGAGCGGTCGGTCCCCATAGCAAGCTGCATGCCCGTCAAGCCTTCCCAGCCGATGATGCCGACTTCGATGCTCTGATCGGGAGGACCGTTAGCCACCACGGACGCAATGCCGTGCTCAAGGAAGTAGGCATGCCTGATGGGGCGGTTGCGCGCCTGCAGCGGATGTCGAAGAGGCAGCTCCAACGCTTCGAGATGCGGCTCAATGAGCCCTACATCTTCGGGCGACAGAGATAAAAGGATTCGATTGCGAACGGAAAACGAGAAATTGCCCATAAATCGGCTCTTTCCCCAGTAGAGGGCAAGAGCACGAGGCATCTCTCAGCCGTCTGCGCCCGGAACGTGGCAGACGATAGGCCGAGGCTACTCCCTATCCGCACGATGTAAAGGTCATTCGAGACAATTGCACGATTTCGGACTTTTCGTCTCAAGACGAACGAGCCGCTTCGATCCTCTTGTCGCTTGCCGCCGATTGTTCGACGGTAATTTCAAGCTTGTCGAACAATTGCAGGATCGAATCCACGGCCAAGGCCACTTCGGCCGGATCGTCCTTCAGGCGAGCATTGCTGATGTGGCTCAGGAAATCATCCATCTTACGCAAGTGGCCTCTTGAGTAGATCGAGAACGGTCCGAGAAAGGTCGGTCCAGAAATTTTCTCTCTCAGCTTGGCAATCGAAGGGTCAAGCGTCACATCGTTCTGGTTGGACGAGATGGCAGCGGTAAAATCGGCGCGCAGTTCCCTTAAAGCATTCTGCATACGAGGTTCCTCCCGTGGCAACGGGTCACCGCCGCTTCTGTCTGAATTTCTGGCGGTCCAAAGTAGAACGCACGAACTACTTGAGCCGCCCCGCGTCGCATGACGGGAAGCACAACAGGCGCGCTCTTGACGCGCCTGTTTCATTTTCAAAACTTAGTCAACGCCCTTACTTCACGGCGATCGCCATATCGACGTTCTTGTTGTCGATGCCTTTCGTGACCATCGCGCCGATCTCAATTGTACGGGGTTTAAGCCGCTCTGGTACTTCGCGCTCGAGGTCGACGGAAAGGAGCCCGTCCTTCACATTAGCGCTCCTCACCTCGACATAGTCGGCGAGTTGGAAGCGGCGCTCGAAAGCGCGCGATGCGATGCCGCGGTACAAGAACGCCCGCTCCTTTTCCGCTTCTTTCTTCTCTCCTCGGATCGAGAGTATGCCCTCGTTCATCTCGATCTCGATGTCGTACTTGTCGAACCCGGCGACCGCCATCGTAATGCGGTACTCGTGGTCGGTCAGACGCTCGATATTATAGGGCGGATAAGTGGTGGCCTCATTTTCGAAGCTGGCGATCTGTTCAAAAACTGACGCGAGGCTGTCGAACCCGACGGTCGAACGATACAGCGGGGATAGATCAAGTTCTCTCATAACATCCTCCTGAAAGCGATGTGGGGCTTGGGCCTGCCTATTGAGGCCAGGCTTTAATTCGTGCAGCTCAAATAGCTGACTCAGCTTTCGCCGGCCACTAACGAGTTCTGTGCATCTTGTGTTTGGCTGTACCCAACGTACATGGAGACTAATCCATCCAATTACAAGTCCTGTATAATGTTGTGTTTTTATTACGTGGCGTTGTCCTAGGAACGCTCAAATGCCTTGACCACACCGGCGCCCCAAACCAAGACCGCCGCCGTCCGCATCTTCCCCATCTCAAGAACTCTAAGCTCACCATATTTCTGCGATTGAAGGGCGGCCTCGCGGGGGCCGCCCTCCGAGATCGTTCAGCTTGATCGGGTCCGCTGCGGCGTCGGAAGACCTACGGATACGCGCGTTCGAGGGGGTACTGAATGCTGACATACAATTTCTGTATGGCCGCCGCCTCATAGCGCTCATCGCCCACTTCAAGAGCGCTGCGGCCGCGCTGTGTCCACGGGACTTGCTCGATGGCATACTGGATGGCTTTGGCGGCGTTATCGAAGCGCAGATAACGCACCCCTTTGTTACCCATTCCGCCCACGCCCGCAAACAGCTCGGCCGGGGCGTGGTAATCGAATGTTCCCATAAACCGAGAACGTTCGGGCCCCGCATATGGTTGCTTAGTAGAGCTACTAAGCCGGCAAATCGGCGTTGGGTCTGTATCTCGATCATCGCCAATGGGCTTTGATATCACGACCGCTATCCCCTCGTTCGTTCTAAGGCTCAATGTAAGATGAGGCTTTCCATTCTTGCCACCAGTTCCCCGGGCGCGGCCGGCTTGCCGACGTGTGAAGGCCCTTGCACACGGGCCTTCAACCGAGGGAAGGCCACTGTAGATCAAGTAAGGGATTCCTGGCTTCTTGAGGCGTGCACACAGCTGGGAGCTGTCGCCATCGCCGAGTGCATGATCAAGGATGGCCCCTGCGAGACCGTCATGTTCCACCAGACCGCGGATGTCCCGAGGTGCCGATCAATCCTCACATCGCAACAAAACGAGATGATCGACTTGAACGTGGGTCACGGATCTGCTGCACGTCGGCGCCAGCGCGCGCGGATACGCAACCGCGCTCAATCAAACTCTGTCGCCAAGCAACTTTCGCTCCAAGGCAGTGAGAGCGACGGTTCCAAACTTTGATCCCCCCGTTCCTTCATGACTCGCAAAAAATGCTCTGCGTACTGATAGCAATTTTCCATCTCAATCGTATCCCCGGCGGCCGCAGCATTGCGGCCGCGGGCAACGTAGGTCTCGTAGCTCTTCTGCGCCTTTGCACTTGTATCATCTCGGCTCCGGTTGATACCGCCAGAGGGAGCGCGCTTTCGCTCGCCTGCTGACCAGCGTCGTGGTGATCTCTTGGTATCGTGGCCGTTGTGCATTGAGCTTCTCTTCCTCTCGCCTACAAGCTAGGTCGCTTCCGTGCGCGATACTGAAGCGGCCCGACCAAACGTGGCTAGAGAAGTCGAGCCGCCCCATGCAAATGGAAAGTCGACACAATACTCTTTACAAATCTTGCGAGGCCACTCCATTGGACCTAGCCCGCCACATAACGGCTCGGTCGCAAAGGTTCGGAAACTACCTACGTCTGTCATCGCGCTCGATGGCTCCATCGTTCACGAAGAACGCCACCGTCAACAATCTTCCCAGACCGCTAGTTTCCGCGGCCAAACTTCGCGCTCTGTCCCTTAGGGCACAGCTTCGCGAGCGAAAACGATGTTGTGGTGATCGAGCAAATGGATGAGCCGACAGGATGCCAACAATGCCGCCGTGCTCACCGCCATGCTTGCCTACAAATGACTTGCCGACAGCCAATCGCCATCGAGGCAGCCACAGGCGTTGCCCTGATCATATTAATTCCGCGGCGCATTTTGTCCGCCGCGGAATTAAATTTTGATCGCGAACTCGCGGGTTCTACGTCCGGCGGCACCATTCATCGACCTCCGCTTTCGCCTTGTCCTTGGCGTAGCCGTAATGCGCCTGCAGCTTGCCTTCGAGTTGCTCGCGGTTTCCGTTGATCTTGGCGAGCTCGTCGTCGGTCAGCTTGCCCCATTGCGCTTTGACTTTTCCCGAGAACTGTTTCCAGTCTCCTTTGACGGTGTCCCAATTCATTGAGGCTTCTCCTTCTTGTTTGGATCCGCATGGACCCCTTCCACCGAAAGCCATCTTTCGGTTAAAGTCTCGATTTCAACTCGGTGCGAGACGGTGTATGCGGCGAATCTCGACGGTCTCGTCGGCTTCGCGCAATGTCTCAGGCTCGTGAGCGTCGTCGCCGATGGTGCAGCGGATTAGATATCGCTTCTTGGGCAATCAGCGCGGCAAGAGAAGGGGACAAAGCCGACCGGGGATGGCTGTCAATGCATAGACGCGCCGTGACAGTAGGTCTCCAACTGGTCGATCGCAATGCGCTGGTCTCCGATGGTGCTCTTGACCAGATCGCCAATCGAAACGACGCCCACCACGGCCCCATCCTGGACGACTGGCAGATAGCGCACTCGTTTCTCGGTCATGAGTGCCAAGGATTTCTCAACTGTATCGTCAGGCCCGATGTACGCGACTTGCGTTGACATGATGTCTCCGACGAGGGTCCGAGTAGAACTTTTGCCCTTAAGCGCAACGTTTCGTGCATAATCGCGTTCGGTTAAGATCCCGACGAGCGTTGCCCCCTCCATGACGAGCACTGATCCAATATCCTTCTCCCCCATTTTCTTTATCGCCGAATACACTGTTTCGTCAGCGCGGACAGAAAAGTAACGCGGCCTTTTCGCTTTCAGAAGTTGGTTGATCATGGTCATCTAGCGCATGCTCTAAAAGAGATTTTGGTTCCCTGATAATTGCAACGTTGAACTAGGTCACCAGCCTATTCAGCTTGTCCTTAGGCATTTGGCTGGGTAATGCTCCGTCGCGATAACGCCAGCAACTCTTGCATTTGCGCGCTGCCGACGCTCCACTGTTGCTGCACGAATTTGCCAAAGAGCTGAGCTGCCTCTTGAAATGTGCGAGCGGCAGCCATGGCGTCGGCCGCTGCGAAGCCGGCATCAATGTTAGTCGCCGTATTCTTGGAGCATAACTGTTCTATCTCCCATGCAGTTTTATAGTTGGCGTGCATCACTCGCTTCCAGCTCTGCGTGCCCTCCTGCGCGACAGAGCTTAAGCTAGTATAAGTCTCGCGGACGCGCTTGACGCTATCTTCCGCAGCTTTCCGCAGTTGTTCGGGAACGCGCCCATTTTTGGCGGCGTCGACAAACAGCTGTGTGTTGCGCTCGAACTGTTCCATCACTCTTCACCCGTTGGTTTTCGCAGGCTTAGCCCCCTACCCTGGGGGCGGTTGCACAAGGTTTTGGGGTCCCAAGCTTTTCGGCAGAACCACCGGCCCAGCTTTGCTGAGCCGCTGGGCTTCGAGGGGCCTGCGGTCAAACTCGCCGCGCCCCTTCTGTTCGGACGCTTGGAAAAAATGAGCTGATAATTGTACTTGGTGCGTGATAGGTTTTTTGCAAGACCCACCGAATATTAATTTCAAACATTCCAAAACAAGGCAATCCGCCTTTTACAAATTCGTGCATTGCCGACACAATTCTTCCGAGAGATTTGCCGGCCTTTTTCGTGCTGGTAGTTCGCTGAGGTCACGGCCGCCCGCGGAAGAAGCTGCGCCCGCGAGTGGTCGCATCAGGAATGGAAGATAGTGATGCTAGATTTCCCCTGGAGTCGCAGCTATGATGAGACGAGGCACAGTATTCATTTGTGGGCGAGTGACGGCGTCAGAGAGCGACCTGAGACGCACAGCCGACGCACACTTCGCCTTTGGGAATCTCAGGCTCTCGCAATGAGTTCCCTCAATTGCTTGAAGAGCTGCCTTCCAACGATGGCATCAATCCAATACCCTTCGCTTTTTAGTAGAGACTTGATCTCCTCGATACTTTTGCACTGGCCCGCGTTGGCCAGCTCAAATGCGCGTTCGAGGGTGGTCGTGTCCTGCCGCATGGGATATTAGTGGTCCTGGTCTTCTGGCTTCACCGGCTCTCTCGTGCCATCGCCTCGCTAGTTTGACTCACGCGGACGATCGGTGGGCCGTCGGAAAGACTGGAACATTCCCGGAGCGCGTGCGGTAGGAGCCGCATATGGTCAGGTGCGAACGAGCGATTGCGGTGTCTCAACATAGGGAAGAAGGTCACTATCCTCCATTGTCACCAATGTCCAGCCGCGCAGCCCATCCGCCAAGACCGGTAGATTGCTGCCATCCCTAAAGAGGGAAAGGCCGTAGTGGCCGACCTCCCCAAACTCGAAGACGTAGACTGGTGGTCCAATTATGATGCGCTGATCCCCAGACAATGTGCCACAAGAGCGAATTGGCTCTGTGAGGCAGCCTCTTCGCGGAGAAGCATGGACCGCCCCTGAACCGACAAAAAAATCTTCGCCCAACTAGCAGGCTGAGCGAGTTGGCCTCAAGACCGGCCCGGGGGCGCGAAGACAAGTGAACCTCGGCAACGCGCCGAGGCTAAATGACGAACCGAAACCAACGCGCGGCTACTTGGGCGTGCAGATGCCCTCGGCCTTCATTCCGGTCTCGGCTTCTGCCCGCGTCTTGTACACGGTCGATCCCACGAGCTTCGCCGAGCCGGTCATCGGCTTTGCTTCTACGATCGAGCACTTCATCGTCGCACTGTCATGGACGACGTAGAATGCACTGGCCGCAAAGGCCGGGGCCACGAACGCTGCAAGAGCGATGCCGCAAAGAGCAAATTTCATATTCATGGGTCATTTCCTCATTGGGGGAAGAATTCCGACAGCGACGACACGTCGGCGCTGCACATCCGACCGGCTGTTCTAAGGCCTATCCCGGCAAACCGGACTTGGACGCGCTTCCCGGCGCCTGGGCTAGGGTCGGAATGTACTCAGCCGCCTCAGTGCAGCCTGCACCGCGGGCCGATAGGTCTGCGACTGTTTTTCGATGTTGAGTAGTTTCCGACCCTAACGCCGAGAGGTCCGCCCACGTTACTGCTGCCCTATACGCGCCTCCGGATCAGATCATGCCGCGACGGCCGTTCATCGTGGTCGAGGCGCCGAGCGCGCTTGTTCGTTGCGCACAACCGCCAAGAGCGCGCATTCCCCAGCCGACAAAGAGGAGAAATTGAATGTCTCGATATCAGGAGCTCATTTCCACCGGCATCATCCTCACAATCGTCACGGGCGGCATCGCCGGAGCGGTAACCGGCTTTGCGTTAAATGAGATTGTCGCCAATCAATTCCTGTTAGCGGTCGCAGCAGCGCTTATAGCAGTGCTCGTTGCGAGAGCCATCCGCCACTTCACCATTTTTGCGGCTATCCGCGGTGCGGGTCCAGGCCCCGGCACAAGTCTCATTCCCGGCATGGTGTTGCGCAACGCGCTGGTCGCTTCAGTTATGGGTGGCCTGGGTGCCTACAGCCTCGGCTTCAGCGTCCTCGGTCCGCCGCCCGCAGCGTTGACCGGCTGCCTCGCGGGCGTGATCGCGGGCGTGTGCTTCGAGCTTTTGATGATCGGCTACCATCCGACGTTGGCTAAATCCCGTCGCGCATAAGTCCATCTACGGTTGGATGCGTGCGCTGTATCTGGTTTCATGACAAGCGGCGGAGATCGCTGCATCACCGGTTCCTCGTGCCGTCCGTAATTCGCATATGGTCCAGCACTCAACCCCTCAGTGGTTCGTGGTCTACCTAGCAGCGCGGGCTAGATCTTGTTTGGGGCTGCGCGAGCGGCTAGAGCACTGGGTGCACACACGTCCGTCGCCACTCGGGTTTCGACATGTGCGTGCCCTTGTCCCAAGCAGACATACAATTTTTTAATTGACGGACGGATTCACCGCACCGCTTTCGACGGTCGCTGCAGCGGCAAATCGGCAGGAGCGCCAGATTGGGCGAGCGCCCGATCACAAACCAGAAGGGGCACTTGTCTCGGAGGGTAGGCGTACCGCGCATCGCTATCTGCCTCGATCGCGAACAAAAACGGCGCCCGAGTTAGCGGGCGCCGTGAGAGGGTTGAATGCCAACGATGTTGTTGGCGACTAGCCGTTGATCGCAACGGCAACGGTCAAAGTCTTCCCGTCCTTAGTCGCGAAGCCATGCCATACGCCGCTCTCGTCCTTCGTCAATCCCGAGACGTTGGCATAACCCAGGTGTGAAAGATGGTCGCGAGCTTGCTTCTCAGTGAAGAGACTGCCACGAGCGGCCGTTGCAGCCGTTGTGGCCGGACCTTTGACGCTCGTGCTCTCAGCCGACGCCGGGAGCGCAAGGGCGGCGGCGGCGATGGCGATAGTGGCGATTGTGATGGTGCGCATCAATTCAAACTCCTTCAGTCGAAAGCATCGCGCGTACAGACGCGCTTGACTGCTGCATGAGGGATTCAAAGAAAAAGCAGCGATCCCTGAGGTGACCGCTGCCTACATTTTCGTCCTGTCGTCAGATGATGTCGATCTCGGCGGGCAGATAGCTCGTGACCTCGAGACCAACTTCCTGCTCGCGAACCTGCGGCTTGTTCCAAATCTTCATGGGCTTCCTCCAGTTCTCGGATGGCGCGGTAGCGCCAATCTCTATCCGAAAGGATGGGGATGCGAGGCATCACGCGCCAATCACGTTGCTGTTAAATCGGGCATCGATTGCATCACGTGATCGTGTTTGAGATCCATAGCGGCGCTGTCCTGCTGCGCAGTGCTGTTCGGGCGCTGCTCGACACCAGCTGATCACCTGCAGTAGTTGCTGTAATTATTGTCAGAGAACGCTCCGCCGACGGTCTTCCTACTGCATCAGTTTAACTCGTATGCCTCCTCCTCGCCCTCCACCATTTCCTCTGCCAGTCGCTTCAGGCCCCTGACGATCTAAGTCTCTCCGGCCCCTTGCGACTTCACCAGCCATTGCGCAATCACCGTATCTCCGCGCCTGAACAATATCTTGAACGGCAACCGATCGTCGCCGCTTGGAATGACTTCGCCAGTAACGAAGACCATAGGCTCCTCCACGCAGGGATGGTGAACATTTCCTTGGCGCGAGCTTGCGTGCTAGCACTTCGCAGCGCAGAGCGCGATCCTGGAGCACTTCCGCTTGGATCCGTGAGCGGGATTAATGCGTCACTTCCGTAACCGCCAAGCGCGCCGCGGCCAGCGATCATGTGCAGCGGGCTAAACTGCGCATGTTCGTCACAAGCTGCGCGCGCATGAACCCTGCACGCGCGAACGAAAGGGTCCGGTGAAAGACATTATTTCTCGTATTTTCCGCCAGGCAAATGGCGGATCTCCCTGGGACAGTCGCGAACCCGTACGCGAAGAGCTTTTCAGCGTGGAGCGGCTCGAGGAGCACGCCCGAAGTCTTGCGGAAGCTCAGCCGGTTACAGCAAATCCGGCCAAGGGTTACCCGTTGATCCACCGGCTCGCCGACAATGAAAGGGTGCTGCTTGCCGCACATCGTGCCGTCGCCAAGGCCGTCGAGGCCAAGCATGCAATAACCCCGGCGGCGGAATGGCTGCTCGACAATTTTCACATTGTCGAGAAGCAGATCCGACAGATCCGCTCCGATCTCCCGGCGGGCTATTACCGACAGCTTCCCAAATTGGCCGATGGACCATTCGCTGGCTACCCCCGCGTCTTCGGCGTCGCATGGGCCTTCGTGGCCCACACCGACAGCCGCTTCGACCTCGATGCTCTCTATCGCTACGTGCGCGCCTATCAGGGCGTCCAGCCTTTGACGATCGGCGAGCTTTGGGCTCTCGCGATCACGCTCAGAATTGTGCTCGTCGAGAATTTGCGACGACTCGCTGACGGAATCGTCCGCGGTCGCGCCGCGCGCGAAAAAGCCGATGCCCTTGCCGATCGGTTGCTCGGCGCAGGCGAAAGGGAAGCAGAACCCCCTGCGCGCGTTCTCGCGGGTCACGACGGCGTGCCGTTGCCAAGAGCGTCCGCAGTCCAACTCCTGCACCGGCTCCGCGACCAGGATTTAACAATCACGCCGGCGCTCGTGTGGCTCGAACAAAACCTGTCTGCTCAGGGCACGACGGCGGAAGAGGTCGTGCGCTCAGAGCACCAGCGGCAGGGCGCTGCAAGCGTGACTATGCGCAATATCATCACCAGCATGCGACTCATCTCTGATGTCGATTGGTCTGAGCTATTCGAGCGTATCAGCCTTGTCGACGACGTCTTTTCGGGAAGCGCGAGCAGCTATCGGGAAATGGATTTTCCGACGCGCAATCTCTATCGCGCCGCGATCGAGTACCTGGCGCGAAATTCAGTGCACTCCGAGCTCGACATTGCGCGTCGGGCAGTTTTGTCAGCGGAGTATGCGCGGTCCGCGCCCGAGAGTTCGATTGAAAATCGTAGCGCGGATCTCGGCTACCACCTTGTTGGCAAAGGCCGTCGCGCATTCGAGGCGGCGGTCGGCTTCCGGCCCCCGCTGCGCGCCTGGCCTGCATATTACCAATGGGGGCTCGCCGGATACACCGGCTCGATCGCCATTATCGGCGCGGGCGTTCTTGCCATACCACTGATCTCCCTCTCTCGCGTGGGCGTCGATGCGTGGTCGTTGGTTCTGTTCGGCGTCGCGGCTGTGATTCCTGCTATCGACGTGGCCGTCGCAACCGCCAACTACTTGGTGACGCGAAGCTTCGGTGCAACGCCTCTGCCGGCGCTGGAGCTCCGCGACGGAGTGCCCCCACATCTCAGAACGCTCGTCGTCGTTCCGACGCTCTTGTCGACGCCAGCTGCGATCGAAGAGCAGATCGAACGTCTCGAAATCCATCACGTCGCAAGTTTAGAGGGAGACCTGCATTTTGCGCTTCTCTCGGACTGGCTCAATTCCGAGACCGAGACCCGTGAAGGTGACGCCGCTCTTCTCGCAGCGGCGAGCGCGGGGATCGATCGCCTCAACCGGCGGTACGGACCGGGGCCCCGCGGCGCGCAATTCCTGCTCTTGCATCGCCATCGCGTCTGGAACGAAGGCGAGAACCGGTGGATTGGATGGGAACGCAAACGCGGTAAGCTGCAGGAGCTGAACCGTATCTTACGCGGCGCTACGCAAACGACATTCGTGGACGACGAATGGGGGCCGCATCGGCTGCCCGAGAACATTCGCTACGTTGTCACCCTTGACGCCGATACACGACTCCCGCGCGACACTGTGCGCCGGCTCATTGGCAAGATGGCGCATCCGCTCAACCGTCCGCGCTTTGATGCGGATACCGGTCGGGTCGTCGAAGGCTATGGGGTATTGCAGCCGCGCGTGACGCCGTCACTTCCGATCGGCCGCGAAGGCTCTCTGTTCCAACGCATTTTTTCCAGCCTAAGCGGTATCGATCCTTACGCGTCGGCTGTCTCCGACGTGTATCAGGATCTCTTCGGCGAAGGATCGTATACCGGCAAGGGCATCTACGACGTGGACGCTTTCGAGGCAGCCGTTGGCGGCCGGGTGCCGGACTCGACACTTCTCAGCCACGATCTTTTTGAAGGCGTCTTTGCTCGCGCCGGCCTCGCTTCCGATGTCGAAGTGATCGAGGAGTTTCCGGCCCGCTATGACGCGGCGGCCTTGCGTCAACATCGGTGGGCGCGCGGCGACTGGCAGCTCCTGCCCTGGATTGTCGGACGCGCTCCCGGCGCGGAGGGTACCCAGGCACAGCGCGCCCTTCCTATGGTCGGGCGTTGGAAGATGCTCGACAACCTCCGGCGGACCCTTTCGGCTCCGTCCGCCATCGCGGCGTTGCTCGTCGCCTGGACGTTGTCGTTTCCCGCAGCCCTTGTGGGGACGATTTTCGTTGCGGCGACAATCGTGCTGCCGTCGTGCGTTCCCATCATCGGGGGCGTCGTTCCTCGACGCTCCGGCATCGAGATGCGCGGCCACCTGCGCACTCTCGGCGGAGATGTGCGAGCCGCTGCAATGCTTTCTGCCATGCAGATCACCCTCCTCGCGCATCAGGCGTGGCTGATGGTAGACGCGATCGGACGGACACTCGTCAGACTGTTTGTCACCCGCCAGCTTCTGCTCGAGTGGGTACCCGCAGCGCGCGCGTCGCTTGGGCGCCATCTCGATATCTTCGATTTTTATCGCTGGATGATCAGCGCGATCGCTATCGGCGTATTGGCGCTCGTTGTCGCTTTGCTGTGGGGCGGCGGAACATGGCTTCTCGCACTGCCATTTGCTGCGGTGTGGATCGCTTCTCCCGCCGTTGCGCGTTGGGCAAGCTTGTCGCCGCCGGCTGGTGGCCACCTGCAAGTGCTAGACGCCGACGCGCGTGCCTTGCGTCTTGTAGCTCGCCGCACGTGGCGTTTCTTTGAGACGTTCGTTACCGCGGGCGACAACATGCTGCCGCCCGATAATTATCAGGAAGATCCGGCACCGGTGATCGCGCACCGCACGTCTCCCACCAATATTGGTCTTTATCTGTTGTCTGCAGCCAGTGCGCGGGATTTTGGTTGGGCAGGAACGGTCGATACCGTGGCACGGCTCGAGAAGACGTTGTCGACCATGAAGACGATGGCCCGCTTTCGTGGCCATTTTTATAATTGGCACGACACCCAGGATCTGCGCCCTCTCGAACCTCAGTACATATCGTCAGTCGACAGCGGGAACCTTGCTGGCCACTTGATTGCCCTCGCTAACTCCGCGCGCGAGTGGCGGAAGTTGCCGCTCGCCGACACGATGCGCCTATCCGGGATCGCGGACGCGCTCGATCTCACTCGCCTGGAGGCACTTAAGTTGCGGGACGGTCCGCGGACTCAAACCGTCACCGAACACCAGCTCGATGAGGCGATAGCCGGCCTTGCGAGCCGTATCGCCCAGGCTGGGAGAGACGGGGGAGAGGGTGGGCAATGGTCGGTTAGGCTGGCGGCTGATGCCGAAACAATGGCCGACGTTGCCAGCGCTATTGCGCAGCATCGTAGCGACGACCTAGCCGCGGATCTCCGGTTTTGGGCAGACGCATGTCGGGGCGCAGCCGACAGCCATCGGCGCGATTTAGCTCTGACGCCGGACGCCGTAACCAATTTAGAGGAGCGCTTGCAGGCCATCGAGGACACGGCACGGTCCATGGCACTCAGCATGGATTTCGGCTTTCTCCTCGACCACGACCGGCATCTACTCTCTATCGGCTACCTTGTTTCAGAGGATCGGCTCGACCAGAGCTGCTACGACCTTCTCGCTTCCGAAGCGCGGTTGGCGAGCTTTCTAGCGATCGCAAAGGGAGACGTTCCGGCTCGCCACTGGTTTCGGCTCGGTCGCGGCGTTACGGCGATCGCTCATGGTGCGGCGCTGATCTCGTGGTCGGGATCGATGTTCGAGTACCTGATGCCGTCGCTCGTCATGCGCGCGCCAGCAGGAAGCCTCATCGAGCAGACGACACGGCTCATCGTGCAGCGGCAGATCGAGTACGGAGCAAAGCTCGGCGTATGGGGCATATCCGAGTCGGCCTATAATGCTCGTGATCTTGAATTTACCTATCAGTACTCGAATTTTGGTGTGCCCGGCCTCGGGCTGAAGCGCGGTCTAGGCGACAATGCCGTCATCGCGCCCTATGCGACGGCGTTGGCGGCCATGGTCGATCCGCCTGCGGCTGTTCGGAACTTCGAGCGTCTAGCCCGAGTCGGCGCACGTGGTCGTTACGGATTCTACGAAGCTCTCGACTACACCCCCATCCGCGTGCCGAAAGGAAAGAAGGTCGCACTCGTGAGGGCGTTCATGGCGCACCATCAGGGTATGACCATTGTCGCCATCGCAAACGCGCTGCTCGCCAGTCAAATGCGATCTCGATTTCACTCTGAAACGATGATCCAGGCGACCGAGCTGCTGCTGCAGGAGCGGACGCCGCGTGATGTCTCGGTGACCCGACCTTGGGAAGCGGAGACAAAGTCGGTAGCAAAGGTTGGCGACATCGTCGCGCCCGGCGGGCGGCGTTTGGAGACGGCGCACAGCGCCACACCTTCCGCGCATTTGTTATCGAACGGCCGGTATTCGGTGATGCTAACGGCAGCCGGCTCGGGTTACAGCCGTTGGCGAGATTTTGCGGTGACACGGTGGCGCGAAGACTCGACCTGCGACGACTGGGGCTCTTACGTTTTCGTCAGAGACATCCGCAGTGGGGAAGTATGGTCCGCGGGCTATCAACCTAGCGGCGCAGAACCGGACGCCTATCATGTGGCCTTCAACGAGGACCGTGCGGAAATATCGCGTCGCGACGGCACCGTAACAACGACGATGGAGGTGCTCGTCTCGGCCGAGGACGACGCGGAGGTCCGCCGCGTTTCCATCTCGAATTCAGGTAACTGGACGCGCGAGGTTGAGGTCACGTCCTATGCGGAGCTCGCGTTGGCGCTGCAGGCCGCCGACCTCGCGCATCCGGCGTTCTCGAAGTTGTTCGTCGAGACAGAGTATCTCGCTAGTGCCGGATCACTCATCGCGACGCGCCGACGCCGGTCGCCAACGGAGCCGGAGATCTGGGCCGCTCACCTTGCCGTCATTGACGGTGAAGCGAGCGGCCCAGCAGAATTTGAAACCGACCGCGCCCGTTTTCTGGGGCGCGGGTCAGGGATCAGAAGGCCGGTCGCGGTGACTCGACGGCCGATCGCTCTCGAACACGGTTGGCACCGTACTCGATCCGGTCTTCGCTTTGCGCCGACGAATTCGGATCTACCCCGGCGCCGTAGTTCGAGTTCGCATTCTGGACCGTAGTAGCGTCCTCGCGCACCGCCCTGCTCGATCTCATCGACAAGCACAGGGACGCGACCGCGTTCGAGCGAGCCGCAACACTGGCCTGGACCCAGGCTCAAGTGCAGCTTCGTCACCTCGACATCGATCCCGGGGAGGCCGACCTGTTTCAGCGGCTCGCGGGGCATCTCGTATATGGCGCGGCGACGTTGCGACCGAGCTCCGATTCGATTGGGCGTGGTGTAGGTGGACAGCCCGGCCTTTGGAGTCTGAGCGTTTCGGGTGATTTGCCGATCGTGCTTCTGCGTATCTCCGACATCGATAACCTCGATCTCGCGCGCCAGCTGCTGCGCGCGCACGAGTATTGGCGGCTGAAGCAGCTTGAGGTCGATCTTATAATCCTCAATGAACGTGCATCCTCTTACGTCCAAGATTTGCAAATTGCGCTCGAGACGCTCGTCCGCACGAACCAGTCACGCGTATCACCTGGGGAAGGAAACACGCGTGGCAGGGTCTTCGTTGTGCGGGCCGATCTCATTTCTGCCGAAACTTGCGCTTTGCTCGCGTCCGTGGCCCGTGTTGTGCTTGTCGCGCAGCGCGGCCCGCTTGCCGATCAGCTCGATCGCGCGCCGGAGGAAAAGGGTTCGTCCGGCCAGCACCGAGCTCCGCTATTGCAGTGCCGACATCAAAAGATGTGCCGGGCCGCGAAGAGCTCGAGTTTTTCAACGGGCTTGGGGGCTTTGCCAATCGGGGCACGGAGTACGTGACGATCCTTGGCCCTGGTCAGTGGACGCCGGCACCGTGGATTAACGTCGTCTCCAATCCATCCTTTGGCTTTCAGGTGGCGACAGAAGGCAGCGGGTACACGTGGTCCGTCAACAGTCGCGAAAATCAGCTGACGCCGTGGTCGAACGATCCCGTGTCCGATCGTTCCGGAGAAGCATTCTATCTGCGTGACGAGGATACTGGTGGGGTGTGGACACCGACCGCGCTTCCTATTCGCGACGATGCAGCGACCTACGTAGCTCGCCATGGTCGGGGCTATAGCCGGTTCGAGCACTCGGCGAACGATATCGCGACCGATCTGCTGCAGTTCGTGCCGGTCGACGACCCGATCAAGATCTCGCGCCTCAAACTACACAATCTGTCCAGTCGTACGCGTAATCTTTCCATCACGGCATACGTTGAATGGGTGCTCGGTTCCGCGCGGTCCACGGCCGCTCGCTTCGTGACAACCGAAATCGATCCGGAGACGGGCGCCCTGTTCGCCCGCAATTCATGGAATCCGGACTTTGCCTCGCGCGTGGCCTTTGCCGATCTGGGCGGACGTCAAACAACGTGGACGGGAGATCGCCGCGAATTCATTGGTCGCAATGGCACGCTCGCACGGCCAGCGGCGCAGGCAGGTGCAACCCAGCTTTCCAACAATGTCGGAGCCGGGCTCGACCCCTGCGGCGCATTGCGCACAACAGTCAGGCTACCGCCAAACGGGAGCGTCGAAATTGTCTTCTTTCTTGGGCAGGGCGCGAGCAAGGACGATGCGCGCAGGTTGATCTCGCATTACCGATCCACGGACCTCGATGTGGTGCGCCACGGCGTCGACCGGTTCTGGACCGATGTGCTCGGTGCGGTGCAAGTCAAGACGCCCGACCGGTCGATGGACATCATGTTGAATGGCTGGCTCCTCTACCAAACGCTTGCATGCCGCATCTGGGCGCGGTCCGCCTTCTATCAGGCGAGCGGCGCGTATGGTTTCCGAGATCAGCTTCAGGATGGCACCGCACTTACTCAAACGCGTCCAAGTGTTACTCGAGAGCATTTGCTGCGCGCGGCGGGCCGCCAATTTGTCGAAGGCGATGTGCAACATTGGTGGCGGCCAGATTCCGGGCAAGGCGTGCGGACGCGGATTTCGGACGGCCGCGCCTGGCTCGCCTACGCGGTCACACACTATGTCGGCACGACGGGAGACCAAGTTGTTCTCGATCAGATTGTTCCCTTCCTCGAGGGACCGCGGCTACAGGAAGGTCAGCACGACAGCTACTTCCTGCCCGCGACCGCTGAGGAATTGGGAAGCTTGTTCGAGCACTGCGCCCGAGGCCTCGACCAGAGCCTTGCGCTTGGTGCGCACGGCCTGCCCTTGATCGGCACCGGCGATTGGAACGACGGCATGAATTGCGTCGGTGAGCACGGTCGGGGAGAGAGCGTTTGGTTCGGCTGGCTCCTTTACTTGACGCTCACGGGGTTCGCACCCATTGCGGAAGCCCGTCACGAGTTGGGCCGCGCCGCAACATGGCGCGCTCATGCGGCGGCACTGAAAAAGTCGCTCGAACGTGAAGCGTGGGACGGCGAGTGGTACCGGCGCGGCTATTTTGACGACGGCTCCGCCCTAGGGTCGACCGAGAGTGAGGAGTGCCGCATCGATTCCATCGCGCAATCCTGGGCGGCGATCTCGGGTGCAGGCGATCCGCAACGCGTCCGCCGCGCCATGGCGGCCGTCGAGCGCGAGCTGATCCGCTACAAGGATCGCTTGGTGCTGCTGTTTGCGCCTCCGTTCGATAAGACGCAGCTTGATCCCGGCTATATCAAGGGCTATCCGCCGGGCATCCGGGAGAACGGTGGACAATACACGCACGCTAGCCTGTGGGCGGTGATGGCGTTCGCAGCGCTTGGGGAGGGAGACAAAGCGGCCAAGCTGTTTGCTCTGTTGAACCCAATCAACAACACGGGTACGCGCTCCGATGTGCATCGGTACAAGGTCGAACCCTATGTCGTCGCGGCGGACGTCTATTCCATGCCGCCTCACTTGGGGCGTGGGGGCTGGACTTGGTACACCGGCTCCGCCGCGTGGATGCAAAGAGCTGGCATCGAGTTCATTCTGGGTCTGCGTTTTGAGGGGGCCTGCCTGCACCTCGAACCGCGCATTTCGCGAAGCTGGCCGAAGTACGAGGTGATGTTTCGTCATCGGACGGCTCGTTATGAGATCGTTGTCGAGAATCCTGAAGGAGTTTCGCAGGGCATCGTAGCTGCCCATCTCGACGGGCATCCGATAACGGAGCGACCGTTGCAATTGCCGCTTATGGACGATGGGCGCATACACCGCATCAGCGTTCGGCTCGGCCTATCTGTGTGACAGTGCGTCTGCGAACGAGGCCGATCGCCGCGGGTATACCGCTTCAATAGTCGACGATCTTGTGCCCCGGTCTTGACCGCAACGGCACCGATGACCGCAGCCTACATCGCCGCGATGGCATGAACCGGCTCTTCGCAAAAAGAATATGACTGCGAATACCAGCGCGGCAATCCCGAGCATTGCTCCGGTGCCGAAATCGTTGACTTTCACTCCGAAGTGGACCGTGGTCGAAGCATAGGGCCCGATCAGTATCAGGTGGCCGGAATCATCGAAAAACCGAGAGCAATACCTAGGGCTGCCTGCATGGGCATGGTTGGTGCTTCCTGCCTCGTGGGCCTTTAGGCATGGACCGCGCTCCATCCTGAGTGGATCCCGTCGTACCAGCCCCTGATCATTCTTGCCGCGCCGTTGCCTGTGTAGACACATCCGCAGTATGTGCAGCGGATCGCGATCAAGCGAAGCCATGTACCCGTGGCGCCCGCCTCGGCGAGCTGGTTGACTGGGACCACACTCTGCATCGGATCTGCAGCTTTGCATCCCGCCGGACAGACGCTGCGCTTCTGACCGTTAGGCGTCTTTGGCATGGAGGCGCTCAAGTTTGCGATCAATCTCAAGCTTGCACTGGGCGACGGCATCTTGCCGGTTTCCAGACACTTCCCGCATCACCCTGGCAATGCCCGATGACTTCCTCGCATGGATGGTCCAGCGCCACCTGTACGCCGAAACCTCTAGGATCTCAAAATTGATGTTCCGCGGTGACGCTCGAGTTGGGTCGGCCCGGTCGTGCTTCGGCGCGCAGACCGGGCCGAGGAAGGGCAGCGTCTGGACCAGAACGCTACATGCAAAGCCTAGTCGCCCCGGCGGTTTGGAAGAAGGCGACCGACCGCGGGAGTTGTTGAGATCTCTCTAAAAGGATCCCTTCTGCACGCTTAGAAGCCGCGATGAATTGGCGAACAGGGCTCGCTAAAATGTCGTAAGGGTTGGAAACGACAGGATATTGACTCACCGAGTTGGTGCTCTAAAAAGCAGCCACTTCCGCTCCCTCGCGGAAGGCGGCGCCATCTCCATTCCCCCATGGCGCATTTGCAGGGCGTCGGTTCTCCCCCGGACCGGCGCCCTTTTTGCTCCCAGGCTGTGGTTGAGGACCAACCCCATTTCCCCCGGGATTGGTCCTCGGCCTCAGAGCGACCTCGTCCCTCCGAAAGCGGTCTGAAGCGGGGCGGAGTGCAGGGCAGCTTTCGGGCATTTACGAGGCCGCTCACGCCGAATGGCTGAGTGCCTGATAGACGTTAGACCTGCCCACATCCAGCCGGCGGGCCGTGGCCACTTGAACATTTCAAAGCCCTATGCCATATCCATCCAATCAGATGGTATGACGGATGGTGCATGGATGGCTGGAAATGTTCGCGAGCTGTGGCCTCGGGGGGCCGACAGCGAGAAAATCACCATCAACCTCGGCTACGTTGATCTTGGGCAGATCGACCTGATGGTGCATGAGGGATTTTATTCGAACCGCACCGATCTCATTCGCACGGCCATCCGCAATCAGCTCGACAGACATGCCGATGTCGTCAAGCAGAGCGTTGCACGCAATACGCTGGACCTCGGGTTGCGCCACTACTCGCGCCATGACCTGGAGGGTGTCCGCGCGGCACGTCAGAAGCTTCAACTTCATGTCCTCGGACTCTTGAGCATCGCATCCGACGTTTCGCCGGAGCTCGCGCGCGCCACTATTGCCTCGGTCTCGGTTTTGGGCGCCTTGCACGCGAGCGCCGAGGTCAAGGCCGCGTTGGCGGACCGGATGCGATAGGCGACGTCTCAAGCGTAGTCAGTAATCGACACTCGCAGTGTGCCGTTTGGCCTGTGCGTACGCGCGGGCGCAAGGAGTTGCTGTCACTAACGATAGGAACAACTGAAATGAAAATGCTGCTACCCCGCCAGATGCTCGAGGCGACCCGACTGACGCGAGCTGGCCAACTGACAGAGGCAGTGGCGCTGCTGCAAGGCTTGCTGGAGGGAGCCCCGCGCGGTGACGATGCTCAGGCTGCCACCGTGCTGACGGCGCCACTGCTTCCGCCGCCGTTGATTGACGCAACGCCCGAGCTGAACGACACGCCGCCGCCCCGCGCTGCCGATTTCGTGCGGCCGGTGCCTGTTGAATCGCTGGCAGCGTTCAGCCGCCTGGGCAAGCCCGTTCGTTCGCTACGCGCGGCGGACATCGCTCCAGAGGGTGGCAGGTTCGTCGCCGCTTCCTTCGCAAGCGCAGCGGGAAACCGTTCCTACAAGCTTTACATCCCGGGCCAGTACCGCGACGAGCCACGACCATTGGTCGTCATGCTGCACGGGTGCACACAATCGCCCGATGACTTCGCCGCGGGAACCCGGATGAACTTCGCCGCCGAGGAGCGCAATTGTTTTGTCGTGTATCCCGAGCAATCGCAGGCGGCTAATGCATCGAAGTGTTGGAACTGGTTCAAGACGAGCGACCAGCAGCGCGGCCGAGGAGAACCCGATCTCATCGCCGGCATTACCCGGCGGGTGATGAAGGACTTCAAAATCGATCCCAGTCGAATCTACATCGCAGGATTGTCTGCCGGCGGGGCGGCGGCTGCCATCGCGGGAGAGGCCTATCCCGATCTCTTCGCGGCGGTCGGCGTTCATTCCGGCTTGGCCTGCGGTGCTGCGCGGGACCTGCCGTCGGCGTTTTCGGCCATGCGCGGAGATCGGGTTGTTGCGGGGGCCAGGACAAGTGCTCAAACCGCAAAGCATGCGGTTCCAACCATCGTATTCCACGGCGACCGGGACACGACAGTGCATCCGCGCAACGGCGCCGATGTCATTGCCCGCGCCAATGCAGGCGGTGACCTGCAGGTTTCGCTCGACCCTCAAAGTCAAAAGGCTGGGCGAACGTCCACCCGCTCCGTCCAGCTCGACCAAGGCGGTAGAGCCATTCTCGAACTGTGGGTGATCCATGGAGCGGGTCACGCGTGGTCGGGTGGCAACCCGGCAGGGTCGTTCACCGATCCCCTGGGTCCCGATGCGACTCGCGCGATGCTTCGCTTCTTTCTCGATCATGTTCGATCACAGGGTTGAGCGATCCTTCCAAGCGCAAGCGGACCTGCTCGAAGCAGTGGGTCTCTACTCACAAGTGGTCGTCGCCCAAGTGAAGGCGCCGAATGGGCTGCTTCGAGTTTTGAAAAATTGCAGGCTGACGCTGCTACCGCGAACTGCTGCTGTGCGTAGCAGTAGCAGCCATATTAAATATAGCGATATCAAAGGCATATGGCATTGAGTGACCCCGTCCCCTACGGGGCGCCATTTCACCCATAAGCCATTGAGGTCTCGGAAGTCCAACGTCGCCGAGCACGTCATCCAACCGACACCTTAAGCGGGTTAGCGGCGCTTGTCCTCCCAATCAACCCAATCTACCGGATGCGTCTTGAGGTATGCGCTGACGGCGCCCCCGATCGTGGGGAAAAAGGCCGCTTCGCCGAGCTGACTGAAGAGTCCGAAGCGCTTCAGCTTGTCCTTGACCGGATCCTTCAGCTCGGCGAAGCACAGCTCGATGTCGGCCTTCCGCAAAGTTTCGTTGAGCTCGGCAAGGACGTCCGCAGCAGTGATGTCGACGCTCGTTACGGGCTCCGCCGCCACAACCAGCCAGCGTACTGGAGTTGGGGACCTTTCCGCGGCCTCGATGACGCGCTCATGAAACAGCTCGGCATTGGCGAAGAACAACGGCGCGTCCCAACGGAAGAGGACGAGACCGGGAACGAGGCGCGCGTCTGGATAGCGGCTGATATCGTGATAGCCTTTGACGCCTTCGGCTCGTCCCAAAACGGCTGAGTGGGGGCGCCAAGCATCCCACAGAAACTCGATGATGGCGATGACGACCGCCAGCGCGATGCCCTGTATTGCGCCGAAGACCGCCACACCAGCAAGGCAGAGCATCGAGAGCCAGAACTCCCACCGCTGCACCCGATAAATGCGGGTTAGGTCTTTGACCTCGATCAGCCCAATGGCCGAGGCGATGACGACGGCGGCAAGCGCGCTGTTGGGCAGGTGCTGTAGCAGGTTCGGCGCCGCGACCAGGAGCAGGGCAACGGCCAGCGCACCGACAACCCCCGTCAACTGCGTCTTAGCGCCGGCAGCCTCAGCAACCGGGGTGCGCGATGAGCTGCTGCTGATGGGAAAACCCTGAAAGAAGCCGGCGGCGAGATTGGCCGTCCCAAGCCCAACCATTTCCTGGTTGGGATCGACGTAGGTTCGGGTGCGGGCGGCGTAGGAGCGCGACAGCACGCTGGTATCGGCAAAGGAGACCAGCGCAACAGCGAGCCCGCCAGAAAGCACCGTCGTGAAATCGGCAGGACTGATCCACGGGATTGCGAAAGAGGGTAGGCCTTCCGGGAGCGGTCCGAGCACCGAGACGCCGGCTCGCTCGCCTAGGCTCAGCACTCCGACCACGATTGTAGCGCTAACGACGGCGATGAGTATGCCGGGGAGGGTCTTGTTGCCCTTGAGCAGCAGGATCACAGCCAGTGTGCCCGCTCCCACCAATGCCGCGATCCAGTTTACGCCGCCGCTGAAGATCTCGCGGCCGATGGCCCACAGATCGCGCAGGGGACCGTGGCTCTCGATCGAAAAGCCCAACAGCTTGGGCAACTGGCTGACCAACACAGTCAGGGCGATGCCGTTCATGTACCCGTAGCGTATGGGTTTGGAGAGAAGCTCCGTTATGAAGCCTAGCCGTGCCAAGCCTGCTGCAATGCACGTGACCCCAGAGACGATGGCCATCATACTGGCGAGCGCCACCGCGCGCATAGGATCTCCACCCGAAAGCGGTAACACCACCGCAAGGATCACCGCCGCGAGCGAAGAGTCCGGGCCTAAGACGAGAATGCGGCTGGGGCCGAACAGCGCGTAGACCAGTAGCGGGATGATGGTGGCGTACAAGCCGTTTATGCCGGGAAGACCGGACGCGACGGCGTAGGCAATACCCACGGGCACAAGCATGGTCGTAAGCACCAATCCGGCCACGATGTCATCGCGAAGCCATGCCGGATTGTATTGACGCAGTGTCTCAAGCCCAGGCAGCCAGCGCATCAAGCCGGTCTCGTCGGCCGCCCTGCGGGGTCGTGACAAGCGGCCGCGTTCGCCGGCCGGTGGTGCAGTGGGATCGATGGTCATGTCGAGGCACTGTCTCGTGGAGCCGGATCATCGTTGTGAAGGATTAGCCCCCCGGACGCGGGCTGCAAGACACTTCAAGCCAGAAAGCGGGCGAACCGCTGGCCACGGCGGGCTATAGTCAACAACCTTGTTGAGACGCTAGGCGGTGGCATTGCGAGGTTCTCGGCCGGTTCGTTGGACGACACCGCACGCCGCGGCGACCGCGTAGAGCCCAGGGGCAGGCGAACTATGTTGAAGTGGCTTCTTGTCTTCGTGCCAGTTGCAGTTGCGCTGGAATATCTTACCCCACAGCGTCATCTGCTTATTTTCGTTATGGCCGCGATTGCGATCCTGCCTCTAGCAGCTTGGCTTGGTCGGGCCACCGAACAACTGGCCGACCGCTCGGGCGAAGGGGTTGGCGGTCTTCTCAACGCGACTTTCGGCAACGCCGCCGAGCTCATCATCGCACTCGCCGCCCTGCGCGCCGGGCTTCATGATGTGGTGAAGGCCACCATCGTCGGATCGATCGTGGGAAACATCCTTCTGGTGCTTGGTGCGGCCATGCTCGCCGGCGGCATGCGCCATCCAGAACAGCATTTCAATGAATCGGCGGCGCGGGCTCAGGCTACAATGATGACGCTGGCGGCAATCGCGCTCGTCACCCCTGCGGCCTATAGTGCACTAGTGGGAGAGCTCCATCCCGGCGGGGAAATAGTTCTCAGCGTTTCCATTTCGCTGGTGCTCCTGTTCGTCTATGCCATGTTCCTTCTGTTCTCGCTGTGGACCCACTCTGACTTTTTCCGAGGCGCTGACGCGCCGGAGAACGACAAACACTCGGATCACTGGCCCCTCCGGAAATCGATCACGGTGCTCGCCGGAGCCACTGTCGCCATTGCATGGCTGAGTGAGATCCTCGTCGGCGCCATTGAGCCAAGTGCACACGAACTCGGACTCAGCAATATTTTTGTGGGCGTATTCGTAGTCGCCATTCTTGGCAACGCAGCCGAGCATGCCTCAGCGATCACCGCTGCAATGAGGAACCGCATGGACCTGAGTCTATCCATCGCCATTGGATCCAGCGTGCAGGTCGCGCTGTTCGTTGCGCCGTTGTTGGTTTTGGCCAGTTTCGCTGTTGGACCCCAGCCAATGGATCTTCTTTTCGGCAAGGGCCTGGTGCTCGCAGTACTGCTGGCTGTTCTCATCACCGGACAGGTCGCTGGCGACGGGCGTTCGAACTGGCTGAAGGGAACCCAGCTCCTTGCGGTCTATCTGATACTGGGGCTTGCCTTCTTCCTCATTCCACAGGCCTAGCCATCTGGTGCGCCGCTAATACGGCCTTGAGCAGGCGTTTGGCGCGGGTTGCTCTCCCCCGGAGAGCCGGCGCTTTTTGTCAATTCGTAGCTTGGCAAACCGCTGACTACGATCGATCGCTAAATTCCCTAAGCCACTCGGTAGCGATCCAGAGCATAAAGCCAATCATCACCCAGGCCGCGTTCGTACCAAGGGTATAATTTTTGAGAAAGGACGGCGTATCCCCCGCTAAGATGCGCCACAGAACATAGCCTGTCGTCGCCACGTAGGCGATCCAGCCAGACACGATCAAGATTGCGGCGACTAGCTTTCGCAAAGGCCTGCTCCTTCGCGCTCACGCCGACCAGCGGTGAAGTCAACCTCACTTGTTGAGATAAGGAGCACGCTCTTTCTGTATCCCTTCGCATGTCCTGCGCCACTCGCTCTTAGTCATGTGAGTGCCGCTGTCCCACAGGGCCATGCAATTTTCCAAAGATTGGTTTCCCCAGCCTTGGCGCTTTGCAGCTAGCGCCGCGCCATCATCGGGTTTGGCATCATCGGGTATCTTGGGCGTGCTGTCCTGTTCCGCGACCCGGACCGCTAACTCCGATCTTGTTGAAGCTGCGCGCGGGTCGGCCGCCTGGGTGGGGACGCTAGACACCACCTCGACCGTTACTGAAAAGAGGGCCATCAATGGCCAGAAGCGAGTCATGTAAGCGTCCTACAGAAGCTTTGAGAGCACAGTCTCATACCCAATTATTAAGCCTCGCTTAGTGGCCCTCCAAAAACACATAGTTCTCCCAACTTCTCATCCGCAGGAGGATGCGTCGGATGATGGCGAAGTGGTGCCAGTAAGGAGTGTAGAGGGCGACCTGAGCCGCCGCACCGCCTGGAATGTTATAGGCGGACATGTCCTCATCGACGTCGATGACCGCGACCGCCCGTCCTCCGGGCAAACGCTCCCCCATGTCCTGCAAGGAGCCGGTCGCTTGAAACTGCCCGGTTGCTATCGCATCGAGCACGCGTTGCACCTTTCCCTTAAATATTTTGCCCGGTACGGCGTCAAAGGCGACTTCTGCCTCATCACCGGCTCGAACTCTTTGCAAGGCATTTTGCTGGAACCCGGCCGCCAGCGTGCGATCGTCGTCGTGTACGAAGACCATGACAGGCCGCAGCGGTGCCGGGATGACGTACATGCCTGGCCGCAACGCTAGTTGGGTCACAAAGCCTGGGCCTGGCGCACGCACCGTGGTCCTGTCGAGATCGAATTCCGCATCTCGGAGGTCTGCGCGCAGGCGCGCCACCGAAGTGTGCACGCCGCCGATCTCAGACTGATAGGCCACGCGCGCCTGTTCGGCCTTGGCGACTGCCGCCTGCAAGGAACCTTCAGCGGCAAGGTAAGTGGTTCGTCGGTTTTCCACATCGGCCAGGGAGAAGGGCAAGTCACGACCTGCAGCTTTGGCGTTGTCATTGCCCTGGCGATAGCGCTCGTAGGAGGCCTTGGCCCGATCGCGTTGCGCCGTTGCTTCATCGACGCTCGCCTGAGCGGAATCGAACCCAGCTTTAAGTTGCGCAACGTTCTGCTCCGCCTCTGCAAGCGCGGCCTGGCGCTTGTCCACCTCGAACTGGTAAGGATTGGGATCGATGCGGAACAGGATATCGCCTTGCTTTAGTGTCTCGTTGGCCTTGACCGGCACTTCAACCACTCGGCCTTTGACATCCGGCATGATCGGTGTGGTCGCAAAGTAGACGCGGGCATTATCCGTGAAGGGATGATTGTAGTTCATAACGAGCAGGATGAATCCGATGAGAAATATGCCGCCGAGCGCGGCCGTCGGCAGCGTCCATTTGTTGACCGGAATCCGGAAGATTTTGAAGATCGCGACGCAGATTGCCGCGTAGGTGAGGATCAACAGAAGTTCCATCAGCGGGCTCCCTTATCCAAGCGCCGCTCCAGCTCAGTCACGCGCTTGTGGAGCTCTTCCATGGCGCCGGGTATGGCCGCAGCATCCCCCTCCGGCACCGGCGACACACCCTGTCGCAAGCCCCAGCCGCGATCGGGGCGATACAACATCGCCCAGATCCACAGAAACGGCCAAAGTACGTGCAGCGTGAAGAGGCTCACCCAGCCAGCAGCGTGGATGGCATCCTGGTGCGGGTGATTGCGATGCTTCGCGATTTCGTACGGCACGTCGTGAATGGCGATAATGCCGTAAAAAAGCGTGATGAGCACAAAGACGAGGAGGCCCAGGGCGAAGTAGTTCAGGAACGTGTCGAAGTCGATGTTGCTGGTTGCAAGAAGGAAGACGCCCGCGACAACGATGACGACGAAGAGCCCAGCGGCGACCACCCACTTGCTGATCCAGAAGCGCGCTTCACTAAAGCGGAGGATGCGGTCCCGGCCTTGGCTCCAGGCGCTCCGCGAGAGCTCACGGCCCCGGCGCCAAAATTGTCCGGTGCCGTCGCGAACGCGACGCCATCCTCGGCTTTGCTCGACGTTGTTCAGCGACGCGGACATGGCCTATTGCTCAGCTCTGCTTCCTCGGACCTAGCGAACGCGCGAATGGTGATGTGCAGAATGTCCAAGTCGGCGCCGTGGTGCGGTCCACTCACGGGCTATTGGACTTGAAAAACACTGCATCTCGAGACCCGTTGAAGATTGATAAGGATCAACTATAGAGTATAGTCGTGTTGGGGGACTAGGCCATCGTGTGAGTTGGAGTTCCCATGTCCAATCCGTCGGTTCCAACAGCGACAAAGCCCGTCGATCCACCATCGGCTGGCAACTTAGCTCACGAAGGCTGGGATTACTGGATTGACGCGTGCCAGCGCGCAGTCCTGTTTCTTAATGTTCTGCAACAGCGCAGCGATCGCTATCAGGAGCATAACGCTAAGGCTGCACCGCACGTTCTGAAGTTCGGCTGCGAGCTCGTCATGGACGGGCGGAAACTGCAACGGCCGGTGAACTACGCCCTCGTGCGCATTATGCCCCCGGATGGCGTCGAGATAGACCAAAGCAAGCGCCCCTTTGTCATTGTTGATCCGCGTGCGGGACACGGCCCAGGTATCGGCGGCTTCAAGCCCCAGAGCGAGATCGGCGTGGCCTTCAAAGCGGGGCATCCATGCTATTTCATCGGTTTCCTACCTGATCCGGTGCGGGGCCAGACGATTGAGGACATCGTCCATGCCGAGGCAGTCTTCCTCGAGCACGTGGTCGCGCTGCATCCAGAAGCCGACGGCAAGCCAGCAGTCATCGGCAATTGCCAAGCTGGATGGGCGGTCATGCTAGTCGCGGCCATCAGACCCGAGCTATTCGGCCCAATCATCGTGGCCGGCTCCCCCCTTGCTTATTGGGCGGGTGTGCACGGTGAGAACCCCATGCGCTATAGCGGCGGCTTGTTGGGAGGAAGTTGGCTCACCGCTTTGACGGGCGACCTTGGCAACGGCAAGTTCGATGGCGCTTGGCTCGTCACGAACTTCGAGAACCTCAACCCCGCCAATACACTTTGGAGCAAGCAGTACAACCTCTACTCAAAAATCGACAGTGAGGGGCCACGCTATCTCGAATTCGAGCAGTGGTGGGGCGCCCATGTCATGCTCAATGCGGAAGAGATGCAGTTCATTGCCGACGAGCTGTTCATAGGCAACAAGCTTGCGGCGACAGAGATCGTATCCTCCGATGGCTTCCGATTTGATCTGACCAATATCACCTCTCCCATCATCGTTTTCTGCTCAAAAGCCGACAACATCACCCCGCCGCCGCAGGCGTTGGACTGGATCCTTGATCTTTACGACAGCGTTGACGACATGCGGGCGCATGGCCAGACGATCGTCTACGCCGTTCATGAGTTCAATTGGTCATCTCGGTATCTTCGTCTCAGGGTCGGTAGCCAAGAAGGAGCACGACCAGTTTGCGAGCAATATCGATCTCATCGACGTGTTGCCACCTGGGCTTTACGAGGCGGTGATGACGCCCAAGGATCACGACCAGGAGGATGCTGATCTGATCACCGGCGACTATCTCGTCCGTTTTGAAGCAAGAACCCTCGACGACATTCGCGCGCTCGGCGGCAACGACGAGGAGGATGACCGGAAATTCGCCGCGGCGGCACGGGTCTCTGAGATCAATCTCGGCCTCTATCGGACCTTTTTTCAACCCTGGGTTCGGCTCTGGGCCAATGAGGGCGTTGCTCAATCGATGCGCCGGCTTCACCCACTGAGGGTGCAGTACGAAATCTTCTCGCGTAGTAATCCCTTCATGCGCCCGCTGTTGTCGGCATTGGAACAGGTGCAGGAGAACCGGGCTCCCGTCTCGAAGGATAATGCGCTGTGGCAAGCCCAGACGCTGGTTTCAGACTGGATTGAAGCATCTTTGAACGCCTATCGCGATGTGCGCGATCACATGGCAGAGGCCTCATTCCATGCGATCTATGGCTCACCCTTGCTGCAAGCACTTGTCGGTCTCAAGACTTCTCCGAAACAAAGGCCTGGCAAGGATGCCGCGCATCTCGCGTTGGTCGCCAAGCGCATCGAGGAGCTGAAGCAGGCCATTCCCCAAGGAGGACCGCGCGAGGCGGTAATCCGCGCCCTCCTCTACGTTCGCATGCCGGAGGGCGTCGTCGACGAACGTGGTTTCAATCTCATGCGGCGGATGCGGGAAGAAGCCGGAAAGGGTCTCTCGCTTGCAGCCTTCAAGAAACTCGTGCGCGAGCAGTTTTTCATGCTGCTGCTCGACGAGCGCCGCGCCGTCGAGGCAATTCCGGCCATGCTCGCCAAGGATGCTAGTCTCGCTGGGCGTATGATTGGTGAACTGCACGAACTCATAGATATGGTAGGGCTGCGCAGCAATGTCGCGAAAGCTCGTTTGACCGAGATCGAAGCAATCTTCAAACGCAGCGGCCGACGTATGGCGCCAAGCATTGCAAATCGTGAGAAAACGCATTCGGGGACTGTTCGCCAAATGCGCCCCCATGCAACGAGGAGCCTCGCCGCAAAAGTTGAGCGCCTACAGAGCAAAAGAAGACAAGCGGTGGATGAGGAGCGCCACAGGCGAGACGCGGCGGTAGCTGAGCCCCAACGTGATGCTGCGCTCGCTGAAGTAAAGCGCCAGCACGAGGAAGATGAGTTCGAAGCTCACTTGAGTCGATCGCGCGCTGACGGGCACACTGAGAAACCGAAGAGCAAGACCAATGGCTGATCTGTTGCGCCCTCAGGATCTAAAAAAAATCTCCACCGACGCCGAGATGGAGAAGATGGAGGAAGAGCGCAAGCTCAAGAAACAGAAGGAGCAAGATCTATCGGAGTTGCGCGAGGCGTTCATGTCGCGCGAGATTCAGCCAGAAGCCATCGAGCGCATCAACAGGGCAGTTAGCATCGCTGCGAAGGATGGGTACCACCAGCTTCAAGTGATTACCTTTCCTTGCAGCTTCTGCAGCGATGGCGGCAGAAGGATCAACATCGCGGATCCAGAGTGGCCGAGCACACTCACGGGCTTCGCAAAGAAGGCCTACGATTTCTATGTGAAGGAGCTGCGCCCTCTTGAATATAAGCTTCACGCAGAGATCATCAGCTTTAGCCCGCCTGATAATGTGCCCGGCGAGGTCGGCCTTTTCCTGAAGTGGTGAACAAGTCGCCGCGCTGTGCACCCACGCTGAGAGAGGACCAGCACTATGACCAAGAAGGCCGTCGTCTCCCACCTGCATCAACACGAGAAGTACGAACGCCTCATTGCGGCGGCAAAGGACCTGCCAGCGCTCGCAACGGCAGTCGCACATCCCTGTGACGAGACCTCTTTGCGCGGGGTGCTGGAGGCCGCTCAAGAGGGATTGATCATCCCCATTCTTGTCGGTCCCAAAGGGAAGATACTTAGTCTTGCAAAATCGTTGGACCTTGATGTCGAAGGCATCGAGATCGTCGACGTTCCGCATAGCCAGGCGGCGGCTGATAAGGCTGTCGAGCTCGTCCGCGCCGGAAAGGCCGAGCTCTTGATGAAGGGAAGTTTGCATTCAGACGAGCTCCTTGGAGCCGTCACGAAGCGGGATACGGGGCTTCGCACGGCACGTCGCATCAGCCACGTCTTCGTCATGGATGTCCCGACCCACCCGCAGACTTTGTTCATAACGGACGCTGCCGTGAACATCGCGCCTGATTTGATGGCCAAACGCGATATCATCCAGAACGCAATCGACCTTTTCGCGGGACTTGGGCTCGGCACGCCTAAGGTTGCAATTCTGTCGGCGGTAGAGACCGTGACCCCAAGCATTCCCTCCACGATTGAGGCAGGCGCGCTGTGCAAGATGGCGGATCGCGGGCAGATCACCGGCGGCGTACTTGATGGTCCACTCGCATTCGATAATGCGATCAGCCCCGAGGCGGCGCGCATCAAGGGCATCAAGTCTCCCGTTGCGGGTCAGGCCCAAATCCTGGTCGTGCCAAATCTCGAAGCCGGCAATATGCTTGCCAAGAATCTGACGTTTCTTTCCGGAGCCGATGCTGCTGGGATCGTGCTCGGCGCACGCGTCCCCGTCATCTTGACCTCGAGGGCGGACAACTCGAGGGCGCGCATGGCGTCGTGCGCCGTGGGTATGCTTCTCGCTCATAGCCAGCGGGTGAGCGAGCCAATTCGGGCCTGAGTGCTATGACCGAAAGCATCCTCGTGGTCAACGCGGGCAGCTCAAGCATCAAATTCCAGTTGTTTGAGGTTGGCGCTTGCGACCAGCTCGAGCGGCGCTTTAAAGGGCAGATCGAGGGTATCGGCACGCATCCGCGCCTATTAGCGAGGAACACCAAGGGGGAGACCCTCGTCGATGAGACGTGGCCCGGGCCGGAGGTGAGCAACGCGTCGGCGGCGCTCGACAAGGTCATCGCCTTCCTGCGCAGGCAAATCGGGGGAAGTCTGCCCACTGCGGTCGGCCACCGCGTCGTGCATGGCGGACCTGACTATAACGATCCAATTATTATCACTGATGACGTTGTTGACCGTCTTGAACGCTTCGTACCGCTCGCTCCACTGCACCAGCCCAATAACCTTGCCCCAATCCGTACGATCTTGGAGCGGCAGCCTCGCCTGCTCCAAGTTGCCTGCTTCGATACCGCTTTTCATCGAGGCCATCCGGAGGTCGCCGATCGCTTTGCGATCCCCGAGCCGCTCTATGCGGAGGGTGTGCGCCGCTATGGATTTCACGGCCTTTCCTACGAGTACATCGCTCGGCGGCTCGGCGAGGTCGCGCCCGAAATTGCTAAAGGCCGGGTCGTGGTTGCGCATCTCGGCAGCGGCGCGTCCATGTGCGCGCTCTCTGCGGGCATGAGCCTCGAAAGCACGATGGGCTTCACGGCGCTCGATGGCTTGCCCATGGGCACACGGCCGGGGCAGCTCGACGCCGGCGTTGTGCTCTACCTAATGAGCGAGAAAAGGATGACTGCAAAAGCCATTGAGCGCTTTCTCTACTATGACTGCGGGCTCAAGGGCATTTCTGGCATTAGTAACGATGTCAGGGAGTTGCTCGCGAGCGAGGATTCGCGCGCCAAGCTGGCGCTAGAATGCTTCATCTACCGTATCGCGCTTTTCACTGGAATGCTCGCTGCCGCCATGGGCGGCATCGACGCCTTCGTGTTCACAGCGGGAATCGGAGAAAATGCGCCGGCCATTCGCGCGGCGGTGATGGAGCGCCTGTCTTGGCTCGGCCTCGAGCTTGCTTCTGAGGCAAATGCAAAGGGCGAGCAAATGATCTCCCGCAAGCGGTCACGCGTTGCCTGTTACGTCATCCCGACCGATGAGGAATTGATGATTGCGTCACACACGCTGCAGGCTCTGCGCAAGCATGCTGCGTCCCAGCTCAGGGAGAAGCAAGCATGATCGATCTCTCCAAACTGGCGTTACTCAAAGGAAAGAAAGCCCTCGTTACCGGCATCGCCAACGACCAATCGATTGCATGGGGCTGCGCCAAGGCCTTCCACGCGTTCGGGGCCGATATCGCAATTACCTACCATGGCGAAAAGACGAAGCGCTATGTCGATCCGCTCGTCGCGAAAGTGGATGCGTCGATCTACATGCCACTCGACGTACGAAAGTCCGGAGACCTGGAGGCTGCGTTCGAGGCGATCAAGAAGAAATGGGGCAAGCTCGACATCGTTTTGCACTCGATCGCCTTCGCGCCAAAGGAGGACCTGCAGGGGCGCGTCGTCGACTGCTCCAAGGACGGCTTTCTGCTGGCAATGGAGCTTTCGTGCTGGTCTTTCATTCGCATGGCCAAGCTGGCCGAACCTCTCATGAAAGACGGTGGAACTCTGTTCACGATGACCTACTATGGCTCCCAAATGGTGGTCGAGAACTATAACATCATGGGGCCGGTCAAAGCGGCGCTAGAGTCGGCAACACGCTATATGGCCGCCGAGCTCGGACCGAAGGGTATCAGGGTCCACGCAATTTCTCCTGGGCCCTTGAAGACACGCGCGGCCTCAGGAATTAGTGAGTTCGACAAGCTTTTACAGAAAGCCCAATCGAAGGCACCAACGCGCAGCCTCGTCTCCATTGACGACGTCGGTGTCGCTGTCGCATTCCTCGCGACCAATGCGGCAAAGCTGATCACCGGTGAGACCCTCTACGTCGACGGCGGCTACCACATCATCGACTGACATTCGCCCGTCGTTCACGTGATGCTTTCGGCTCAGGCGTCAAAAAATGAAGACCATCTCAGTTGAAGACGCGGTTGCCATGATCCCCGACGGCGCTCGGCTAATGATCGGCGGGTTCATGGGAGTGGGCACACCTGAGCGCCTGGTAGACGAGATCGTCCGCCAGGGAAGGCGCAATCTCACGGTCATCGCCAATGACACCGCCAAGCCCGGGACGGGCATCGGAAAACTCGTCAGCGCAAAGCTCGTGCGCATGGCGATCGTAAGTCACATTGGCCTCAATCCCGAGACGCAGCAGCAAATGATCGCTGGTCAGATTGAAGTTGAACTCGCCCCGCAAGGAACTCTCATCGAACGCATTAGGGCTGGGGGCAATGGCCTTGGTGGCGTGTTGACGCGAACCGGCGTCGGCACTGTGGTCGAAGAGGGCAAACGCAAGATGGAGGTGGAGGGCAAGGAGTACCTCCTCGAAACACCTCTGCGAGCTGATTTTGCGCTCATCCACGCCTTTCTCGCCGACTATCTGGGTAACCTCACCTATGCCCTGACGGCGCGCAATTTCAATCCGATCATCGCAATGGCGGGTTCGACCGTAATCGCCGATGCAGAGCACATCGTGCCGGTCGGACTAATCGCCCCTGACCACGTCCTCACACCGGCACCACTCGTAGACTATATCGTCGCGAACGCGTGAACGCCATGGACCCTCAAACCATCATAGCCAAACGCATCGCACGGGAACTGCGCTCGGGGATGCTGGTAAACCTCGGCATCGGCATCCCAACGCTAGTTGCCAACTACGTACCCGCTGACGTGCACGTATTCTTCCAGTCGGAGAACGGATTGATCGGGACCGGACCCATTCCCGAGGAGGGTATGGCCCACCCGACGTTGACGGACGCTGCTGGCAAGCCTGTTACCGCCCTCCCCGGCGCGTGCACGTTTGACAGCTCGGTTTCGTTCGGCCTGATCCGGGGCGGCCATGTCGACATGACGGTGCTAGGCGCCCTGCAGGTAGATCAGTCGGGGCTGCTGGCAAACTGGATGATCCCTGGAAAGATGGTCCCCGGCATGGGCGGCGCGATGGATCTCGTGACGGGCGCCAAGCGCGTCGTCGTCGCGATGCAGCACAGCGCCAAGGGCAAATCCAAGATCGTGAAGCAATGCACGCTGCCGCTGACATCGGTGCGACCAGTTGACCTCGTCGTCACGGAATTGGCGGTCATCGCCTTTCCTGAAGGTCGCGCCACTCTCATGGAAACAGCGCCTGGTGTTTCAGAGGATCAGATTGTCGAAGCCACCAATGCTGAACTGGTCGTCGCGCCTAATGTACGCCAAATGCAATTCTAGCTGCATCGCACGAGACAATGGAGTTGTCAGATGTCCAGGCCGCTGAGGGTTGTCATTTGGGCTGCCGCGATCACTCTTTTCACTTTCCAAGCAGCCGTGACGCCGGTGGTTGCGCAGGACGCAAAGCTCAAAAAAGAGGAATTGGCTCAGCTGCTCGCACCAATCGCCCTCTACCCCGATGACCTCCTGACCAATGTGCTCATGGCTTCGACCTATCCCCTCGACGTAGTCCAAGCTGCACGCTGGCGAAAGGAGCCGGCAAATGGCAAGCTCAAAGGCGATGCACTTGTGAAAGCCTTAGAGGCCAAAGATTGGGACCCGAGCATCAAAGCACTCGTCCAGTTTCCCGATGTGCTTGAGACTATGAGCGACAAGCTGGACTGGACGCAGAAGCTCGGCGACGCATTTCTCGCTCAACAGGACGAGGTGATGGACCAGATCCAATTCCTACGCCATAAGGCGCAAGAGGCCGGCAACCTCAAGAGCAACAAGCAACAGACGGTATCGACGCAGGCGGGCGAGGCACCGGGACAAGAAGTGATCGTCATCGAGCCTGCGAGCCCTGAGACTGTCTACGTGCCAGTCTACGAGCCGACCGTCGTCTACGGACCCTGGTGGTATCCGGACTATCCGCCGTACTATTGGCCGTACCCCGGCGCGTCATTCGTTAATGGCTTCTTCTGGGGCACAGGCATCGCCATCGCCGGCTCGATCTGGGGTTGGAACCACTTCGACTGGCGTCGCCATGACATCAATGTCGACGTCAACAAGTGGAACAACATCAACGTCAATCGCTCGAATATTACGTCAGGGAAGTGGGAGCACAACGCTGCCCATCGCGGCCCCGTCCCCTACAAGAACAAAGAGGTGCGCGACAAATTCAAGCAGGCGGAGCGCGGAACGGCGGCCAATAAGGATTTCCGCGGCTATGACGCCGATCGCTCGAAAATAGAGGCCAAGCTCAAAGCCACCGATCAGAAAGGGCTCCAGGGGAAGAAGGGTGAGGCAGCGAGAGAAAAGGTTCAAGGCAAGGGACCTGATCTCAACAAGGCCCGGCAGGCTGACCGAGGTGCGGTGAAGAAGCCAAGTCCTGCCGCCTTAGACGTAAAGCGAGGGGCGGACGTAAAGAAGTACGCGGATCGCGGGCAGGCCAGCCGCAAGGCGATGTCAAGCAACCGTAGTGTCCCGAAGGCTGCGTCGCGCGGCGGTCATGGTGGCGGCGGTGGCCATCGTGGTGGCGGTGGTCGCGGTGGCGGCAGGCGCCGATAAATCGATGGAGAATTCCATGATGCTTCCGATCACCCCCAGGAACGTCGGACCTGTGCTCCGGTTCGCTGTCTGCCTGATGGTCCCGCTCTTGGGCCTGATGCCGACCCCTATCGCAGCCGGAACAATCTTCAAGTCGCCGCAGGAGGCCGTCGATGCCCTGGTGGCGGCCATCAAGGGTGACAAGACGGATACGTTAGTCTCGATCCTTGGACAAGAAGGACAAAAGCTTGCGAGCTCAGGTGACCCTGTCGCCGATGAGGCGGCACGGACGCGCTTCACTACAGCTTACGATGAAGGTCACGAATTGAAGCAGGAAGGCGATGCGCGTGCCGTCCTTATCGTAGGCAAGGATGATTTTCCGTTTCCAATCCCTCTTGTTGCAAAGGAGGGCGCCTGGCGCTTCGATACTGCGGCCGGCGCGGAAGAGATTCTCAACCGTCGCATCGGGGAAAATGAGCTGGCGGCAATTGAGGTGATGCGCGCCTACGTTGACGCGCAGCGTGAGTACGCCGAAGCCGATCGCGATGGCAAAGGCGATCAATATGCGAGGAAGTTCGTCAGTAGCGAGGGCAAGAAGGATGGTCTCTATTGGCCCGCTTCTGTTGGCGAGCCCGACAGTCCGTTAGGGCCCCTGATTGCCAATGCCCGCGCCGAAGGTTATGCCGCACGCTCCGGTCACCCGGAACCCTACCACGGCTATCTGTTCAAGATCCTCACAGCACAGAGAGACAATGCTGCGGGTGGGGCCCGCGACTATATTGTCAACGGCCGTATGATCGGCGGCTTCGCACTCGTCGCCGCGCCCGCCGAATATGGCAACTCGGGTGTGACGACGTTCATCGTCAACCACGATGGCGTGGTGTTTCAAAAGGACCTTGGCCCCGATACGTCGGATCTCGTCGCGGAGATGACAACCTTCAATCCCGATTCGACATGGTCGGAGGTCAAGAGCGAGTAGCGCAGGCTTTGTTCGGACCTCCGAATGCAGAGACACGCGGCGCGAAGTGACGTTCCTTTTCCTGTTACGGTCGCGCCGCCACAGCCTGGACCAGCGCATTGGTTAGTGGCTCGATAGCACCAGCGCTGGAAAGGGAAAGACGTGAACCTGCAAGCGAAAAATCATCGCGTGCACACGGGCGACCGTATCGACCATGTGCAGGAAAGCCCGCGTACTCCGCGCTAGTTTATCATGATTGTTCGTGTAGGCATTGGCGATACAGCTACTGCCCGGTGCGACCCCGTCAAGCCCGCCTTTATACAGCAAGGAAGGTCGTTATGGTGCCGGGCCGCGTGGCCTGCTGTGCATCGATTAACTGTTCTGAGCTGCGTACCTGACCGGCAGCGATGTAGTCGCTGCACCTACGTGACCACCATGGGCATGGTGGTCCAGCGACGCTCTACATTGACGGCGGCAATCACGTCATCGACTGATTTCCGCTGACAGGATGGGGAATCCCATCACGCGGGTACATGCCCATCCTTTGACAATAGTATCGCCAGCCACCTCCAACTTGGTACGTGAGCGCAGACGATCATGACGACCACGAGGATGGGAACACATAGAAACATGCCGACAATGCCCCAGACCGTTCCCCAGAACGCCAGCCCAAGAATGATGGAAAAAGGGCTCATATTCAGGGTGCTTCCCATCAGCATTGGCTCCAACACGCTGCCGATGGCGAACTGTATCGCGGTCAGGCTGAGGACAAGAATGACGAAGGGACCGAGGGTTTCGAACTGCACGAGAGCAAGCAGCGCCGGGAACGCGACCCCGACAATAGAGCCAATGTTGGGGATGAAGTTGAGAACGAAAATTAGAAGTGCCCAGGTTTCAGCAAAATCTACTCCGACCCAGCGAAGCACCGTGTAGCACACCACTGCCGTAACAACGCTGACGACGGTCTTGATCCAAATGTAGCGGCGCACGCCCTCGGATATTGTGGCAAACAGTAAGGAAGTGTCTCGTGCGCGGCGAGCATCGGGAAACATGGCCGCGACTTTCTCGCCCAGGTGGCTGCGTTCGACGAACAAGAAACCGATATAGGCCGCGACGAGTAAGAAGCTGACAATAATCGATTGCGTGGAGGCGATGACGCGTGGGATTCGTCGGGTGAGATCGATTGCCGCTACTGCGTCTCGTATCTTCGCAGCCCGCTCCGCGCCGAGCCATTGCGTTAGATCGCCGACGATCGATTCAAATCGAGCTATGTAGCGCGGCCACGCTGCGGCGATGGCATCGGCCTGTCCCAGGAGAATGGACGCGACCAGGTAGAAGCCTAATACGACAGCTGCGATCCCAAGAATCGTGGCGAGCGGGCGCGGCAGCTTGTAGGGGCCGACGGTCACGCGCGCGAACCCCCCAATTATTGCCTCCAAGAGGTTCCAAAGCAAAATCGCGATGGCGAGTGGAATCAGAAACGAGCGCCCGAGTACAAGGCCGGCGATGACGACGCCGAACGCAATCACCCCCAGGCCTAGGTTACGAAGCCTTCCGGTATCGTCGGCAGCCCTCATCGTGCCCTGCAAACCTTCTCAATGGACTTCGCGGACGAGCTTGAATTGGTGATCAACCTGTTTGCTGACCTCAGCTACGTGCCGCTTTGGAAGCTTCACCTTCTCATGCGGCACGTCCTTGTAGGGGATCTTGCTAAGGAGGTGACTTATTATGTTCAAACGGGCACGCCTTTTGTCGTCGGATCGCGCGACATACCAAGGCGCCCATGCCGTGTCGGTCGCCAAAAACATGTCGTCGCGGGCCTTGGAGTAGTCATCCCACCGCGTATATGACTTCAGATCCATCTTGGAGAGCTTCCAAATCTTCCGCCCGTCGTCGATGCGGGCCGTAAGCCGCTTCGTCTGCTCGTCGGGGCTCACTTCGAGCCAATACTTGAGCAGAATTACACCCGAACTCGACGATGGCCTTTTCTACGCCAGGGACCGCCTCGAGAAACCGTTTCGCCTGTTCTTCTGTGCAGAAGCCCATGACCCGTTCGACACCGGCGCGGTTGTACCAGCTGCGGTCGAAGATCACGATCTCTCCGCCTGCCGGCAAGTGCGGAAGGTACCGCTGGACATACATTTGCGACTTTTCGCGTTCTGTTGGAGCAGGAAGCGCCACCACTCTGAAGACCCGAGGGCTGACCCGGGCCGTGATCGCTTTGATGGCTCCGCCTTTGCCAGCCCCGTCCCGTCCTTCAAAAACGATGCAGATTTTCTGCCCCTCGTGGCGGACCCACTCCTGAAGCTCGACGAGCTCGACGTGCAACTTCCGCAATTCTTTCTCGTACTCCTTGCGCTTGAGATTGGCCTTTTCGCCTTCGACCGTGTCTCGCGGCGTGTTATCAGACCTGCGGCTCTTACCACCCTTGCGGTCTCCCATCTGGCATTTCCTTCTCTTTGGCCGGCAGCTCGATCAATACCTAACCTCAGCGCCCCGAAAACTTCGGCTTACGCTTCTCCTTGAAGGCCCGGATGCCTTCCGCATAGTCTTCGCTGTCGTATACGACGCGCCTTAGCCCCTGAACGCGCTCAAAGCGGCGGGGACTCATCGGATGCGCGCCGGCAAGCATGCGCAGCTGCTCTTTCATGACCGAGATTGAGAGCGGCGCGTTCTCAGCAATCTCGCGAGCAAGCGAATACGTGAAAGGCTCGAGTTCCTTGGCCGGCACAACGTGATTGACAATGCCAAGGCTCTCGGCGCGCTTGGCCGAGATTGGTTTTGCCGTAAAAGCCATCTCTTTCACGATGCGAAGCGAGCACGCATTCAGAAAGGTGAGCATGCCCGAGACGTTGTAAGGCACACCGAGTCTGGCCGGCGTCACTGCAAAGGTGGCCGTCGGCGCAGTGATGATGAGGTCGCAGGCAAAGGCCACCTCGCACGCTCCTCCCCAGACGCCGCCCTCAATCAGGGCGAGGACCGGCGCCGAGAACTCCTCAATGGAACGAACAAGATAGCGCAGCGGGTCATCCCAGCCCAGCGGATCACGGCCGCCTTCGGGCAGCTCGCCGATATCGTGCCCGGCGGACCATACCTTCGTGGCGGGCCGTGCGCGCAACACGACCACCCGTATTCGATCCTTCGAGAAACGCGCGAGAGCCTCTACGATAACGTCGACCATCTTTGTTGACAATGCGTTCCGCTTCTTCGGATGGTCGAGGATGATGGTGCCGACAGCCGCGTCGGTTTTCGTCTCGATCAGGGGCATCTATGGCCTCCAGCGTCAGCAAAATCAGCTAGAACATGCGGGGACAGGTCCGACCAATCCTCGGTTCGTTCAAACTCGCAACTACGAGAATGACTCGTGATCGACGCGCGGAACTATACTGCATCCGAGACCCTCAGGGACGGGAGCTGTGTTGCAATTAGAGCGATCCACCGCGATGACAGCAACAGAAATCTTGGCTGCGTTCGAGCGTCTAGATCGTGAGTTCGTGTACACCCGCTTTTTCACTTTTAAGAAGGGGCTGCCCAAATCCGAACTCAGGAGCCTTGCCGAAGTAGATTTTGATCACGTGGTTGCGCTGGTGGTTACGACGCGGACGGGAGATGATGAGAAACTGATCGGTGGCGGACGCTACTGCTCCGAAATTGCACCGCAGGCCTCTAAAGGCGCCGAGTTGGCTTTCATAACCGACAATGAGTACCGCGGTCGCGGGATCGCTAGCCTTATATTAAGGCACCTGGTCCTAATCGGCCGCGACCGAGGCCTGTCGTGGTTCGAGGCGGACGTGCTTGCGCAAAATCCAGCGATGCTCGCGGTCTTCGACCGCAGCGGGTTAGCGATGAACCAGCGACGCGAGGGAAACGTCGTTCATGTAACCCTTTCGCTCGGGACAGATGAACGTCCGTAAGACCGCGACGGGACTCTGACCACCATGAAACGTGACAAGAACTTCACGTGGCGTCGCGTCGATCCTTCGAGACTCGACCTCAAGGGACTTAAGGTGGCGATCGTCGGTGGAACGGGCGGCATTGGCCGCGCCTTCAGCCGTTTCATGGCCTCGCGTGGCGCGAGCGTCGTGGTCGTCGGCCAAACCTTTCGCGATTCCGACATGTCAGGAATCGAATTCATTAAAGCGGACTTGAGCCTGATGCGCGAGGCTCAGCCCGTTGCCGTGGAATTGCCCGCGGAGACCTTAGACCTCGTCATTTTGACCACCGGCATCATGGCCGGGCCTGAGCGCCAAGAAACCGCGGAGGGTATCGAGCGAGACATGGCCGTCAGCTACTTGAGTCGGTTGGTGATCGTGCGTGGGATCGGTCCGCGTCTGGGCAAGCGTCGGCCTGTGGCTTCGATGAAGCCGCGGGTCTTCATCATGGGCTTTCCCGGCACCGGCCAAGCCGGCAAGCTCGGCGATCTCAACGCCGAAAAAGCCTACGGCCGTTGGGCGGTCCACATGAACACGGTTGCCGGCAACGAGATGCTCGTTCTCGACGCCGCAAAGCGCTACCCGAAGGCGAGCTTCTTCGGCCTGAATCCCGGCTTCATCCAAACCAACATCCGCAGCAACCTCTTCGGCGGGGACACGCTTCTCTACCGCCTCATCGAACGGATGACGGGGCTGATGGGCGCCAGCGTCGACACTTACGCCGAGCGTCTGACGCCGCTCCTCGTGTCTCCAGACATCGAAGGGCACAGCGGCGCTATGTTTGACCGGAAGGGCTTGGCAATCTTGCCGACGCCGAAGCTGACGGATAGCGCGTACGTGAATGCCTTCATTGCCGCCTCTGACGCCCTGGTGTCTCGGGCAAATGTTCGCACGGCATGACCGCTTATGGCCCAACGCAGCCGTTTCGGCCCGCCTCAGCATTTGTCTACTGAGTCGGGTAAAGCGGACTTGCCGCGTTCACGTACGGCTTGTCTGCCCTAACCCCAAGCGGACATGAGCGAGCTCCCTACGCGCCAGGCCGACAGTCTCCCCTAAACTGGGGATAGCCTGAACGATCTAACTGACCCGTTGTAGCAGTTCGCGTCAGCGGTCGAAGGGACGACAATGAGCTTTTGGATTTTGTTGCTTCTCAGCGGGGTTGGGCTTTGCTGTCTGATCGTCGTTAGTGTGTGGCTCGAAAAGCAGAAATAGCATGCTGCTATGAAATCTGGTCCGCTGCACGTGTTCGTGCACAGACGCCGATCTTGGCCGAATCTCTAAGATTCGTCGACATGCTTAGTGCAGCCGTCGGAAGACGCCACACGACCAAAAATGGGGACGCTGATCCTAAGACGGAGATCAGACGGATTAGCGTCCCTGGCCACGCGCTCGGGGGGGAGAGCGACTTCCGAGGGATGGAAGCCGTGGCCAGTCAGCCATACAGCTGAGCTGTGGCCGCTAATTCGCGTAATCAAGCGTCTAGACAACTGCGTTTAAGACGCGCTTCGCAATGCCGCGTGCACACCGACAGCTGCAAGCCCGTCAGCGCCACCGGCGCCAATGCCGAACGTGGCGGTAGTAGCGATGATGGTAGTGGGGGCGATAATAGGCATGGTGATAGTAGTGATGCCGGTAGGGGCGGTAGTACCCATAGGACGGCCGGTAATAGCCATAACTATAGTAGGGCTGTCCGTAGTAGTAATGATGATGGTGGCGGTGATGATAGATACCGCCCAAAATCACTGCCGCAGCAATGCCTGCACCGATGCCCCATCCCCATCCACGATGAGCTTCCGCTCGATTGGCTGAACTCGTCATGACGGCAAAGGCAAGTACGGCCGATGCGGCAACGCTTGTCAGATTTCGTAGGTACATTGTCTCCTCCCGAATTTTCTTGCGCACTCATTACTGCAGCCGCTGTAGCGAGTGCACGCGTGAGGCAGGCCTGCGCGGTCACGCGAATGTAGTTTCAGAAGCTATGCAGCTGGGTAAGTAATCCAAAGACTGCATAACATCGCGAACGGAGCAACCGGCCTCCCCGCGCCAGCGCGCGACGGCATAACGACGTGTAAGCAGCTCCTGAGCCCAAGCGTTCTGGCGCTCGTCGAGTGGGACCGCAAGGATAGCTTTTTGATGCTCAAGAAAACGGGTCGGTGCTTCTGCACGCTTTAGGGTTCGAGGGGTCGGCATGAATTTCCTCCCTGCAGATAGTTCAAAGTTCCCTCGCCACGTTTGAGTAGCACTCCACTTGGTGCACGCGGAAGTACGCAGCTTCGCGACTGCAGCACGGGCAACCCTGAGCCTGTTCAGTGAGAAGCCCGCAGATGTTAGGGTCTAGCTGAACAGCCGCTCACCGTCTGACTTGTGGTCAAACACGAGCTAAGGAGGTCGTTCTCTTCAGCCGCGTTTGGCCAAAGCTCGCAATCGAATTCAGCACTCAACCCCCCATCGGCATCGTGAGAACTTCGGTTCTGCTTCATCGCGAGGCGCGGTCTCCCTTGCAATTCAACTCAATCGACGGAGAAGCATCTCGATCCTTTACCGCTAGGACGCGACCACTCGCTAACCCGCCCTTAGCCGATGACGATTTCTTACGACGAATTTCCGTTCCCAATCCCACTCGTCGCCGAGGCAGGCGCGTGGCGGTGCTAGCAGTAGCGGTCGACAGCCAAGGCAGGCTTGACGACCGCCACTATCCGCAAAAATGCACAAGGTTAGCCCGGCTCGAATGGGCGTCCGGGCGCTCGCGGTTAGAAAAAAGGGGCGTGCAGACGCCCCTTCTTGTTTTTCGATCAGAGGTTGTTTTTCAGTTCGCCGCAGTCGTCTCGAGCTCCGTACCGTTCGCCTGGCAGGCGAACTCCAACGACTTGCCGTTGAGTTGGTAATGGGTGGAGCGACCGGTCTCGATGGCAGCTTCGAACCGGTTGGGGGCAAAGTTGGCCTCGTCGGCAATGGTGAGAACGAGCTCGCAGGTGCTGTTGTCGCGCAGGTAGTAGCCGGCGGCGTGGGTCGTGCCGGCATGGAAGCTCACGCCCTGCAAGGGCTTCATGGTCTCGACGGCGTCGGCGGCCTGGGCACCGGAAAGGCTGGCGGTGAAGGCGAGAGCAGAAATGGCAGTGGCAATCACGATGTTCTTGATCGGGTTCATGACCGTCTCCTTTGGTTGAGTGTTGCATCCCCTGCATCTCGTCCGGAGCGCCCGGCATTGATGCGATGACTGGATCATGCACCGCCGCGGATCAGGGCGCTGTGCGATTTGCCACAAGGGTGGGAAATGTTGGAGGAGCTGCGCCAAGCGGTTGCGACTCTTTCGCCGCAAATGCCGTCAGAATAAAAAGGGAAAATGCAATCCTGTGACAAACGCCACAGCGAGAAAGCAAACGCGCGCGCAAACTCACAACATCGCATCGCATTTCATTAGCGAAATTACGATGCGAAAACGGGATGAAACAGTTTTATCGGATGAGAAATTGTCATGAATGCCATCAACAAATTCGCTATCGTCCCTGCGTTTTTTGTTGTCGCCGGTCTCGCGCAGCAGTCAAAGCTGCACGCCGAGGATGCTTCCGCCATGATAAAGCTGAAGCCGATGTCGGGACCGGGTGCGTCGGGCAGAGACAAGCCATTTTTACTCAATACGAGGCTCGGCACCAAGCAGGCGGTCAGCTACTTCTTGAACGAGGACGGGCTATGTCGGGTGACCCTGATGGTGGTGGAGGCCTTCAACGGCGAGGACGTCCCCCTGTCGACCACGGTCCGCTTCGAAGTCGCGATCGGAGTCGGGGAAACCGCGCGCATTGATACGGCGGAAGGCAAGTCGCTCGAGTTCGGCTGCGAGGCACATGCCGAAGAGTTAACGGTAAAGACCGGAAAGCAAATTCCGGGGTATCCGTCGGGAACGTGAGTATCGGCGTGCGGAGAAGGATCGTCCGAGGAAACAATCAGTTCTCCTCGGGCGCTCCGCCCGTGGGCGTGGATCTCATCGAAAGTGGTCAGCAGGCCCACACTCACTTGGCCCGCAGGACGGGTTAGTATTGGGGGACCTAAGGGAGCGGCGGCCATGACGCGGTCTAAGACGACACAGGGTGCACAGTCACTTGAAAAGGTTTCCGTGTTCGCCGGACTCCCGGCGGAGACGCTGACACGGATCCAAAAGCGTTGCAGCTGGCGCCGCTACGAGCCGGGCGAGCCGATCGTCGATTACCTCGACACCTCCAACGACGTGTTCTTCATCACGGCGGGTGAGGCACGCGTCAGCATATATTCGGTTGCCGGCAAGGCCGTCACCTTTACGGATCTCGGAGCAGGCGACATGTTCGGCGAGTACGCTGCGATCGATGGGGCACGCCGTTCGGCCACCATCGAAGCGCGGACCGACTGTCACGTTGCCTCCCTGTCGGGCGCCGCCTTTCGCGAGCTCCTGCATCAGGAGCCGGCCGTCATGCTGGCATTGTTGCGGCAGTTCGTTGCCAAAATTCGCACGTTGACCACGCGCGTCTACGAGTTCAGCGCTCTGGCGGTCAGCAATCGCATTCAGGCGGAGGTGCTGCGCCTCGCCAAGCTCGCGGCTCCCGAGGGCAAGGGCGCCCGCATTGCGGGCGCGCCGACGCATTCGGAGATTGCTAGCCGCATCAGCACGCATCGCGAGGCGGTCACCCGCGAGCTCAATAGGCTCTCGCGCCTCGGCATCATAGAGCGCCAGGGCAGCGCGCTGCTTGTCAAGGATGTCGGCCGTCTCGCCGCAATGGTGCACGAGGTAACGGGCGAATAGGGCGCTCGGCGCGGCGCCCCGACTCTGCTCGATTATCTTGGCAAGCGCGGGCAACACCGGGATCTCCATCACCGACGTGCGATTGCAGTTCTTCTGGGCAGTGAATTTGAGCCACCGCCTTTCGCGTGTTGGCGCCCGAGGGGCGCGACGTCGGAGCGTCTAACGCCGGTGTACACAACTTCACGTAGGCGCGCACGGTTGCCTCCCCGCCTGCGCTCAGCACGCGACGACGAGGCGGTTCTTCGGAATGCCGGTTTAAATGAGTTCATGAAAGGTCATGATGGCCGGCACCAGGTCGTCGGCACTCGCCCCGGCCGGCTGCGCGATGAGCTATGCCCGCCGGCATTGAAGCCCGCGCGCCCGTCGGCGAGCGCGCTTGCGGAGCTGGGTCTAGTGTGGGCAAGCTCTCCCTTGCCTTGCGAGGCTTAGCAAATGAACGATCAACAACCCTATCGCATGGTCATTCGTCACTCGATCATGGCGCTCTCACCGAGCGGGACCTTCTCCCTAAGGTTTGATCAGATGGGCGACGTTTTCCCCCCGGGAATGATCGGCAACGACATCCACCCAAGGGCGTTGGGGGACTTGTGCGCGTTTGCCCAGGACGTGAACTGCACAGTTGCGAAGGATGACAAGGCGAAGGCCTTCGTCTTCATCAAACGGAATTAAGCGGGCTACTCGACCCGTCCCGACGCGTGGAAGGAAGCTGGCGCTTCGAATCCGCCTGCGCGCTGGTTGGGGCGTGCGCCCTTCCAGATTAGCTTCATCCCGTTACGAGCAGCCGTCGCCTGGCTGCACACAATGAAGCGCGCACCGCGACGTCCGCCTGCGCGCCAGACGTGACAGACAAACGCCGTCCACCGAAAGAAGGTCGCCATGACCACTGACACACAAAGCAAGTTCCTCGCGCTCCTGGCGCCGCTCTTTCCAGAGGGTGCCAATCTTCGATTTCTCGAAGGCACAGAACCCGACGCGTTAGGGGTTGAGCTGCATCGTATACGCATCGACTATGCGAACGACGCGATCAATCTGCGCATTCCGCGAGCGTTTGTTGACGATCATCGAGATGGCCCGACCAGTCAACAAAGTGAATTGGAGGAGCGGCTCACTACGTTTGTGACCGGTAAGCTGCGAGCTTTTGCACCGAACCCCGGGCCTCGGCTTAGGCCAGTGATAGCATGGACATTTGCGCAGGGCAGAGACGCTGAGCCGGCTCCTTGATGACTCCGCTAGGCGCAAGCCAGCGGGACCGATCCTTGTCTCATCCAAAGCCATCATAGCTATAGGCGGGCGCTAGCGCGGTAGGTCACGGTGCTTAGCGCGGGCTGGCGCGCAGCGGGCCCGCGGACGTGACGTAGCTCGCAAGACGGCCTGCTTCGAGGTCGCCACGACCGACCGCGGCGCGCACCGCGCACCCCGGCTCGCTGACATGCCGGCAATTGCGAAACTTGCACTGAGTGGCCAAACCCTCGATATCCTCGAAATCATTGCCGGCGCCCTTGCCGGTATCCCAGAGCTCCACGCCCCGGATGCCGGGCGTGTCGATGATAGAGCCGCCTTGCGGGCGCACAAACAGCTGGCGATGCGTTGTCGTGTGACGGCCGCGACTGTCGTGGTCGCGGACTTCTTGCGTCGCTTGCGCCTCACGGCCCAGCAGCTGATTAGTCAGCGTCGACTTGCCCACGCCAGACGAACCAACGAGGACGATGGTGCGATTGCCGTCGAAATGACTTTCGAGCTCCCGAACACCGACGCGCTCGCGTGCGCTGACGGCTTGAATTGGAACATCGGGAGCAATCACGGAAATCTGCCCGGTCATCTCCGCAAGGTCCTTGGCCAGGTCTGACTTGTTGAGAACGATGATTGGAGCGGCTCCGCTTTCGCGCACCAAGGCGAGATAGCGTTCGATGCGCGGCAGGTTGAAGTCGCCATCCGGAGCCGTGACGATGAAGACGATATCGATGTTCGCCGCCAGCAGTTGCGGGCGACGTTCGCCCGCCGCCTCGCGCACAAGCGCGCTGGTGCGTGACATAACGACCTCGATCGTGGCGGGGCCGTCGCCCGTCGCCAAGCGCACCCCCACGAAATCGCCGACGCCGGGGAGATCGGAGCGTAGCGCGGCCCCTTTGCGCAGGCGGCCTGACGTCCCCGCCGCTACCTCGAGCGAATTGGTGGCGACCTGAAAATGGCTGCGATGCTCCGCGACAACTCGACCTGGCGCCAGCCCGGCAGCCGAATGAGACGCAAATTCCGTCTGCCGCCGCTCGCTCCAACCCAGGGCGTCAAGCGTCATATCTCAGTCTCCTCGCTTCGAGCGCGCGTTCTGGGGGCCGCAGCTGGTAGGAAGGACATCGCTAGCACTCAAACCAATAGAGTGCTAAGAGTATATTCCTGACGGTGAGGCCCGTTTCTCAACGCGCCGAAATCCGGACAGGCCCAAAAAATCAGAGATTTGAGGATTTCAATGAAATTCCGGCCTTTGCACGACCGCGTCGTCCTTAAGCGGCTCGAAGAGGATGCCAAAAGCGCGGGCGGCATCATCATCCCCGACACCGTCAAGGAAAAGCCGATGCGCGGCGAGATCGTCGCGGTCGGTCCCGGTCTCCGCGACGAAAGCGGCAAGATCAACGCTCCCGACGTCAAGGCCGGCGACATCGTGCTGTTCGGCAAGTGGTCTGGCACCGAAGTCAAGATCGACGGCGTGGATCTCCTCATCATGAAGGAGAGCGACATCCTCGGCGTGATCGAGGGCACGGCCAAGATCAAGGCTGCCGCCTGAACCCGAGACGCACTCCCCGATTAATCCCCGAGCGAACCTGGAGCTGCCCCACATGTCGTCCAAAGAAGTCAAATTCGGCCAAGACGCGCGCGATCGGATGCTGCGCGGTGTCGATATCCTTGCCAACGCCGTCAAGGTCACGCTCGGTCCCAAGGGCCGCAATGTCGTGCTCGACAAGTCGTATGGCGCACCACGCATCACCAAGGATGGCGTGACTGTCGCCAAGGAGATCGAACTCGAAGACAAATTCGAGAACATGGGCGCGCAGATGCTCAAGGAGGTTGCCTCCAAGACCTCCGACGAGGCCGGTGACGGAACCACGACCGCTACCGTTCTCGCTCAGGCAATCATTAGGGAAGGCGCCAAATCGGTTGCGGCCGGTGCCAATCCCATGGACCTGAGACGCGGCATCGACCAGGCGGTTGCCGCCGTCGTCGAAGAATTAAGGACGAAGGCGAAGAAGGTCACGTCAAACGATGAGATCGCCCAGGTCGGCACGATCTCGTCGAACGGAGATACCGAAATCGGCGCCAAGATCGCCGAGGCCATGAAGCGGGTGGGCAACGAGGGCGTGATCACGATCGAGGAGTCAAAGAGCCTCGAGACCGAGCTCGAGGTTGTTGAGGGCATGCAGTTCGATCGCGGCTATCTTTCGCCTTACTTCATCACCAACGCCGAAAAGATGATGGTCGAGCTCGAAGACCCCTACATCCTCATCCACGAGAAGAAGCTCGGCGGTCTCCAAACTCTGCTGCCGCTGCTGGAAGCGGTGGTGCAGGCCGGTAAGCCGCTCCTCATTATCGCCGAGGACGTGGAAGGCGAGGCGCTTGCGACCCTCGTCGTCAACAAGCTGCGCGGCGGCCTGAAGGTTGCCGCCGTCAAGGCTCCGGGTTTCGGTGATCGTCGCAAAGCCATGCTGGAGGATATCGCCACCGTCACGGGCGGCAGCGTCGTCTCCGAGGATCTCGGCATCAAGCTCGAGAATGTCACGCTGCAGATGCTCGGTCGCGCCAAGAAAGTCACGATCGACAAGGAAGACACCACGATCGTTGATGGCGCCGGTAAGAAGGCCGACATCGAAGCCCGCATCAAGCAGATCAAGGCGCAGATCGAGGAGACGACCTCCGACTACGACAAGGAGAAGCTGCAGGAGCGGTTGGCCAAGCTTGCGGGCGGGGTTGCCGTCATCAAGGTCGGCGGCGCTACCGAGGTCGAGGTCAAGGAGCGCAAGGACCGCGTCGACGACGCGCTGCACGCAACGCGGGCGGCGGTCGAGGAAGGTATCGTCCCTGGCGGCGGCGTCGCATTGCTGCGGGCCATCAAGGCACTCGAGGCGCTCAAGTCCAACAATGAGGATCAAAAAACCGGGATAGCCATCGTCCGCAAGGCGCTTCAGGCGCCCGCTCGTCAGATTTTCACCAACGCGGGCGAAGACGGCTCGGTGATTGTCGGCAAGATCCTGGAAAATCCGGCATACGCATTTGGCTTCAACGCGCAGTCGGGCGCCTATGGGGATCTCGTCTCCCAGGGGGTCATCGACCCCGCCAAGGTCGTGCGCTGCGCGCTGCAGGATGCAGCCTCCGTCGCCGGGCTTCTGGTAACGACTGAGGCGATGATCGCCGAGCTGCCGAAGAAGGATGCGGGTCATGGCCACCCGCCCATGGGCGGGGGCGGCATGGACTTCTAAGGTCCTTCGAAACGTGAAAGATAAAGAAGGCCCCGGTCTTCGCCGGGGCCTTTTCCAACTTCCAAGAATTCTTCGCTCTGTCCCGTTAGCTCTCTGTGAGGGTCCATTATGACTTTAAATAAGAGCGCACCAATGCCGATGCCGCGCGACGGCCCAAAAGCTCCGGTCGGGCAGCGCAAGACGATCAATACGCTTCTGCCGGACGATTGCCGTTGGCCCATAGGCGACCCTCAGGGTGCGGACTTTCATTTCTGCGGCAAGCGGAAGGCCGACGGTCCGTACTGTGACTTCCACATGCGCCAAGGATTTCAGCCGGCGCGCCCCCGGGCGGTGCAATATCGGCCCCGGGACGCCGCCTGAGATGCGCGGACCTACGCAAGGTGCTCCCAGGTCGCATGCAAAATGGACAGCCGATGCTAAATTTTCCAAATTCGAGTCGCAGTTATGACGCCACACGACGCTGCATTCGCTTTTGGGGCAATGACGGCGCCATGGAAATCTCATTTTTTCTGCAAGAAAGCGCTCTGACGAGGATCGCCACCGAAGCACCTCGCGGCGAGTTGTCTCTGCTCGAGAGCTTCGATCAGAACCGTGAACGCATTCTGTGGACCGCTCGCAAAGTGTACGAGCGTCGCCGGAAAGGTTCTTACGAACTGATCTCATCGGATTTCTAACGATCTAAGGCGCCTGTTGTGTCCTGCCATCCGGGTACCGGTTGCGCACCAAGCGACCCAAGCCGCCCGAGAAACGCTCGTTAAGCAGCTCATCGTGCTGACGGCTGCGCCAAGAGAACCTCGAGCGCATCCGTCAGACCGAAGCGTTTGAGGTCGAGTACAGCGCCTGTCTGGAGCGCCACCTCGACCCTGGCTGTTGGCCCCGCATGCCGATGCCTGGTCCGCATCTGTCGCGCACGGAAATTCGCGGCCTCGCCGGCTCGCGACATCGCCGAATTTCTCCGGACTTCATTGCCGACGGCCTGGGCCGCGAGTTCGAACGCTGCGTATGTGCGAAGCGTTCCTTCGTCCCGCGCGAGCTTCGCCAGAGCACCGCGAAGGGGCCGAATTCCGGTCATATTTTCGGGGCTGCCGACCTGTAGGGATTTCGCCTGATTGGCGGCGAAGCAAGGAAAGAAGTCATGACGGCGCCTGTGAGCCAACGACTAGCGGCCGGACTGGTCGGCGCCATCTGCCTCAGCGTCGACTTGGCGTCGCCAAGCGCCGCGCGCGATGGTGCCATGTTGGTCGCCCAGAATCCGCCGGACCAGGCGCTGCCCGGGCAAGGCGAGGAGCATCATAGGAAGGATCGGGGCGACAAAGGACAACCGCAGCAGCAACAGCAGCAGGGCCCGCAGGGCGCAGCCCCCGAACAGACTCCCAAGCCTGCCACCGCGCAGCCGGCGCCCGGTCCGGGACCAGGCCCACAGGGCGAGCTCAGGGTCGCCACAGGCAGCAGCAGCCAGTCGGGCAGCCCCAGGCTCAACAGCCGCCCATCGCGCCGCAGCCGCCCGTCCTGAAGATCGTCCCGCCGCCGCAGCCGGTCCTGCCGATCGTGCCACAACAGCAGCAGGTCGCGCCGCAGCCGCCGGTCCTGCCAATCGTGCCGCAACAGCAACAGCAGGTTGTCCCGCAGCAGCAGCAACAGCCGCAGGGGCGCGAGAGGAGGCACCGGTCGCACGATGACAGGGATACGCCGCCCGCCCAGCAGCAGCCTAACATCGTCGCACCTCCCGCCACGCCGCAGCCAACTCCATTCTCCGCGGTACCCGGAGTGCAGCCGTCGCCCGGTACGCCTAAACCGTTGCCCGGCACGCCGTTCCAACCGGGCACGCCGTTCGTGCCCGCTCCGCAAGGCGCTGCGCCGACGCCGTCGCCCGGCAACGCGCAAGTTCCCGACACGGGCTTCAAGCGACGCTCGAGGACGGATCAAGGCCCGCGCTCGTTCGGGCGGCCGCCCGAGCGCGCGACGCTTCCGCAGGCTCAGCCCCCGCAGGGCACGCAGCCGAACTTCTCGCCCAAGTTCACGCCGGGCTTCCAGCCCCCAGGCCAATCCGCGCAGCGTCTGCAGGATCTGCAGAAGAACCGTACGCAGCGCTCCGAAGCCGGCGGTAGGCGTACCGTAATCGAGGAGCCCGACAACCGCGTCATCGTCAAGCAGGACAACCGCGTGTTCGTGCGTCACGACGAGACCACGCGGCTCGCAACCCGTGCCGACAACGTGCGCTCGCAGCGTCGTTCGGACGGCACCACCGAGACCGTCATCCTGCGCCCCGGCGGCGTGCAGGTGTTCAACGTGGTCGACGGCGGCGGGCGTCTCGTTCGGCGCTATCGCCGCGACGGCCGCGGCCGCGAGATCAACATCATCGACAACCGCGGCTTCTACCAGGGCGCGGCGGCGGGGCTAGCGATCGCGGCGGGTGTCGGCATCGCAGCGGAGGTGCTCGGCCTCCATCTGGGGCCGCCGCGCATCGGCATCCCGCGCGACAGGTACATCGTCGACTACGACCGCGCGTCCGACGACGACATTTACGATGCGCTGACCGCGCCGCCCGTCGACCGGCTCGACCGCGCCTACTCGCTCGAGGAGATTCGCTACAATGCCGCGCTGCGCGACCGCATGCGCCGCATCGACCTCGACAGCATCAACTTCGAATTCGGCGCCTGGGACGTCTCGCCGGCCTATTACAACGTGCTTGCGCGCATCGCTGCCGGCATCAACCGCGCGGTCGATCGCAACCCGGGCGAGGTGTTCCTGATCGAGGGCTATACCGACGCCGTCGGCTCCGACATCGACAACCTGAGCCTGTCGGACCGGCGCGCGCAATCGGTCGCCGAGATTCTGACCGAGGACTTCGACGTGCCGCCGGAGAACTTCGTCACGCAGGGTTACGGCGAGGAGTACCTCAAGATCCCGACGCCGGGGCCCGAGCGCGCCAATCGGCGTGTCGCTGTTCGCCGCATCACGCCGCTGATGGCGGAGGGCGGCTACCGATAGGTGAAGTACAGAATTCGCGTCCGGTAACCACGCCGCCGCGAAAATTGCCTCACGCGTTTAAGCTGCGCGGACCGCTAACGAAGGCGCTGCCGCGCTGGAAGTAGCGCCATCGCCGCTCCACGTTGCGGCTGATGCCGATGCGCACGCTGCGCCCGATGCTTGCCTCAAAGCCGTCGTCCACCAGCAGAATCGGTGCGCGCGAGCCGACCCGCGTGCCGTTGATCGCGGGATTGATGCCGAGCGCCGCCGCCAGCCGCCCCGGACCGCGCGCGAGATCGCGCGGCTTCGACAACGGCCGGCGCGCGCGCATCAGCTCCAGCCCCACCAGCGGCTCGAGTGCGCGGATGAGAACGCCAGCGCCGACGCCCGCCCCTTCGCTCGAAAGGTTCAGCATCCACGAGACCCCGTAGGCGCGATAGACGTAGACGTGGCCGTGCGCGAGAAACAGCGGCGCGTTACTGCGCGTCTTGCCGCGAAAGCCGTGGCCCGCGGCATCACCGGGCGGATAGGCCTCGGTTTCGACGATGCGGCCGCCGGCCAGCCCATCCGGGCTCGTGTGGATCAGCAGCTTGCCGATGAGGTACGGTGCCAGCGCGAGTGTGTCCGCGGGCAGATCTCGGCGTGTAAGGAGCGTCGGCCGCCAGTCGGGAGCAAGGCGGAGCGTGCGTGGCATGGGGGTTGGCCGGGCTCAGCTGAACTGCGTGACGATCATTACCACGACCGATAATCCCATTGCCGCCGCCGTCGCCCCACCCAGATATCGCAGCGGTCCCCGGCCATCGTTGGTCACGGTCGCAGCTAAACTCGGGAGCGAATTCGATCGTTCCGCAGGGCTTCCGCCGTGGCGGTGCGGATGACGCGATGGACGAACCCGAGCTTCGCCACCGCCACCTCGGGGATCACGAACGGATAGAAGTCGCCGTGTCCCATACCGCGGTTGATATCGTTGAGTGCCAGTGCGAGCGGCACCCACCGCTTGATCAGCGCCTCGAAGTCGCGCCTGCGGTAGATATCGAGCGGTTTGCTGGGCCAAGCGCCGTTGCGAATGAACCCGCCGGCCTGCGGCTCTAGTCTGTGCACGGCTGCGGTCTCGAGCGCATCGACAATGTGCAGGTAGTGCGCCCAGGTTTCGGCCCAGTCCTCCCATGGATGCGAGCTGGCGTAGGCCGAGACGTGGTGCAACGCCCAGTCCGACGGTGGCCCTTCCTGGTGATGGCGTTCCAGCGCGGCGCCATAGTCGACGCGCTCGTCGCCGAAGAGCTGGCGGTACTCATTGATGTTGCCAGTGCCGTCGACGAGCAGCATCCAATAATAGTGTCCGCTCTCGTGGCGCAGATGGCCGAGGAGGGAGCGGTAAGTCTCTGCCATGGCCTTGCGCTGGCGCTCGCGCTCGACCGAATCTGCTTCGCCAACAGCAATCGTAATGACGCCGTCGAGGTGGCCGGTGACGGCATCGCTGATGAAGTCGAACGTCAGCGGCCCCTTGCCGAACGCGGAGCCGTCGAGCGGCAGCCCGAAGCGCAAGAGCGAATAGACGAGGCGCTTCTTCGCGCGCTCAAAGCTGCGCCAGGCATCGACGTTCTTTGGCTCGGCAAGGTTGGGGATGGTGCGGTTGAGCGCGCATGCTGGACAAAAGGGCGTGGGCGAGTTCTCGCGCACGAGCCAATTGCAGCCGCCCTGCTGCTCGTTGGCGCAGTAGGCGTAGCGCGCGAACGCGCCCCTGCGCAGCTCCCGGTAGAGCTTGCCATTGGGCGGCCCGAGGGTGGCCATGTCGAGGCGCTCGGGCTGGAAGCCGAGGGCGTGGCCGCACTTCAGGCAGCGGATGTTCTCGAAGTAGACCGTGTTGCCGCACGCGTCACATTTGAACGTCTTCACGGGTGCCCTCGAGTTGGGGTTGCTCTACTCCTGCCGACGCCGGGAACGCCGCGGTGACCTGGCCGTTCCTCGTGCATTATTCTGCACAATCTTGATGCAGCGAGCCTGCTTGCAAGGCAATGCTCGATCTTCGTGCGCGGCAAAAGATGATCTATGCTTCCTTCGCTGCATTGCACAAGTGGCTCCCCCGCTGCCAATAGGCTCTGATGACCTTGCACGTCGCCCTCACCCACCGGACCGCCTACCACTACGACCGCGTGATATCGATGGCACCCCAGGTCGTTCGCCTGCGTCCGGCGCCGCATTGCCGCACGCCCATCCTGAGCTACTCGCTGACCCTCGAGCCGAAGACGCATTTCATCAACTGGCAGCAGGACCCGTTTGCCAACTACTGCGCCCGGGTGGTGCTGCCGGAGAAGACTGATCGCTTCGTGGTGACCGTCGACTTGGTGGCGGACATGGCCGTCATAAATCCGTTCGACTTCTTCGTAGCCGACGAAGCGCGCGAGTGGCCCTTCGACTACGAGCCCGCCCTGAAGCAGGAGCTCGGGCCCTATCTCGAGCCGCTCCCGGCGGGACCGCGCCTCAAGGCGTTCCTCGCCTCGATCAAGCGCGAGAAGGTGGTCACCATCGACTTCCTATGCGACTTGAACCGCAGGCTCGCCGGCGAGGTGCGCTACGGCATCCGCATGGAGCCCGGCATCCAGACCCCGGAGGAGACGCTGGAGAAGGCGTCGGGCTCGTGCCGCGATTCGGGCTGGCTGCTGGTGCAGATCCTGCGCAACATCGGCCTCGCCGCGCGCTTCGTCTCTGGCTACCTAATCCAGCTGCGTCCCGATGTGAAGCCGCTCGAGGGGCCCGAGGGCGCGACCACCGATTTTACCGACCTGCACGCTTGGGCCGAGGTCTACGTGCCGGGCGCCGGTTGGATCGGGCTCGATCCGACATCGGGGCTGCTCGCGGGCGAGGGACACATCCCGCTCGCCGCGACCCCGCAGCCGTCGAGCGCGGCGCCCATCAGCGGCGCGCACGAGCCGGCCGAGGTCGCGTTCTCCTTCGACATGCGCGTGCAGCGCATCCGTGAGACGCCGCGGGTCACGCAGCCCTACAGCGACGAGCAGTGGGGCAAGGTGCTAGCGGCCGGCGAGGCAGTGGATGCCCGTCTCAACGCCGGCGACGTGCGCTTGAGCATGGGCGGCGAGCCGACGTTCGTGTCGATCGACGACATGGAGGGCGCGGAGTGGAAGACCGCGGCCGTGGGCCCAACCAAGCGCCGCTACGCCGAGGACCTTGTGCGCCGCTTGCAGCATCGGTTCGCGCCAGGCGCGCTTTTGCACTACGGCCAGGGCAAGTGGTATCCAGGCGAGCCGCTGCCGCGCTGGGCCTTCTCCATCTATTGGCGTCGCGACCGAGAGCCGCTGTGGACCAACCCCGACCTCATCGCGCGCGAGACAACGGTCTCGAAAGCCACGATCGCGGACGCGCATAAGCTCATGGGCGCGCTGTGCGAGCAGCTCGGACTAGCCCCCGACAGCGGCCTGCCGGCTTATGAGGATGTCGCCTACTACGCGCTCGTCGAGCAGAAGCTGCCGATCAACGTCACGCCGGGCGAGAACAAGCTGCAGGACCCGGTCGAGCGCGCGCGCATCGCTCGCGTGTTCGAGCGCGGCCTCGACACGCCCGCGAGCTACGTACTGCCGATCCAGGTGTGGCAGTCGGCCGATCTCGGGCGGCGCTGGGTGACCGAGCGGTGGGGCATCCGTCGCGACAAGCTGTTTCTGATGCCGGGCGACGCGCCTGCTGGCTTCCGCTTGCCGATAGGGTCTATGGCGACCTTGCCCGCGGTTGATTATCCGCACGTGCTCCCGCGCGACCCGTTCACCGATCTCTCGCCGCTGCCTGCGCGCGCCGTGCTTGTGCAGCAGCGGCGCGGCATCGCGGTACAGCCTCCCCCCGTTCCGCCGCCAGTCGGACCTAGCGAGCTCTATGGGTCCGTGCGCACCGCACTCGCGATCGAGCCGCGCGACGGGCACCTTTGCGTGTTCCTGCCTCCGCTTGAAGACGCGCAGGATTTTGCCGCGCTCGTCGCTGCAGTCGAGGAGGCCGCGGCAAAGGCCGGGCTACCGGTGCACATCGAGGGCTACGCACCACCATCGGATGCGCGCATCAACGTCATCAAGGTCACGCCCGACCCGGGCGTGATCGAAGTCAACATCCACCCAGCCACGAGCTGGAAGGATGTCGTCGACATTACCACGGCGGTGTACGAGGAAGCCCGCAACGCGCGCCTCGGCGCCGAGAAGTTCCAGATCGATGGCCGCCACACCGGCACCGGCGGCGGCAACCATATCGTCATGGGCGGCATCACGCCGGCCGACAGCCCGTTCCTGCGCCGCCCCGACATGCTGGCCAGCATCGTCGCCTATTGGCTCAACCATCCCTCGCTGTCGTACCTGTTCTCTGGACTCTTCATTGGAGCAACGAGCCAGGCCCCGCGGCTCGATGAGGCGCGCCACGAGTCCGTCCACGAACTCGAGATTGCGTTGGCGCAGATCCCCGACCGCGCGAACGGCACCGTGCCGCCGTGGCTCGTGGACCGCATCTTCCGCCACCTGCTCGTTGACGTGACCGGCAACACGCACCGCGCCGAGATCTGTATCGACAAGCTCTATTCACCGGACGGGCCCGCGGGCCGACTCGGGCTCATCGAGTTCCGCTCCTTTGAGATGCCGCCGCACGCGCGTATGAGCTTGGTGCAGCAGCTCTTGATGCGCGCCTTCGTCGCCATGTTCTGGGACAAGCCCTATCGCGAGGCGCCCGTGCGCTGGGGCACGGCGCTCCAGGACCGCTTCATGCTGCCCCACTTCCTGTGGGCGGACTTCACCAAGGTGATCGGCGATCTACAGGCGGCCGGTCTGCCGATCGAGCTGGAATGGTTCATCCCGCACTTCGAATTCCGCTTTCCGCGCCTCGGCTCGGGCGGGGCGGCGGGCGTCGAGCTCGAGCTGCGCCAGGCGCTTGAGCCCTGGCACGTTCTGGGCGAGGAGGGCACCGCGGGCGGCACCGCGCGCTACGTCGACAATTCGCTCGACCGCGTGCAGGTGCGCGTGCGTGGGCAAACCGGCGACCGCTACGTCATCACCTGCAACGGTCGCGCGCTACCGCTGTCGCCCACTGGCACCTCCGGCGAGGAGGTCGCGGGGGTGCGCTACCGGGCGTGGTTGCCCCACTCCTGCCTGCACCCGACCATTCCGCCCCACGTGCCCCTGACCTTCGACATAATGGATACTTGGACGGGCCGCTCGCTCGGTGGGTGCCGCTACCACGCGAGCCACCCGGGGGGCCGCAACGTCGAGACCGCGCCGGTTAATTCCTATGAGGCCGAGGGGCGCCGGCTCGCGCGCTTCGAGCGCATGGGGCATACGGCGGGCAGCGCGCCGTTCCAAGCCGCCGCGATCAACCCCGAGTACCCTTTCACGCTCGACCTGCGCCGCTGAACGGCTGCACCTACCCGGGGGCCAGCCCGCGGCCGGGGCGGCGTCGCAGTCACATTGGGAGTGATTCCCTTTCTGCCGCCGGCCTGACTGCTGGTGTGCCTTGCTGCGAGGCACTATCCTCCAGGCCTCGCAAAACGGCGCAGATCGATTCTCCCATGCGCGATATACGGCTCGATGACCGAAGGCGCAGCGCGCCATGAACGTGGAAGCGCGCCTTGTCCCCTCTGCCGATGAGGACCAGCTCGCGGCCTACGCGGAGGCGCGCAGCGGCGGCTACGACGAGCTGATGGACGCGGCCGGAGAGGTACGGCCGCACTGGCGCAAGTTCATATCAGCGCTCGCGGAATTGTCTCCCGAGGACCAGGCTCACCGCTCCGACCGGCTCAATCGGCGTGTGCGCGAGATGGGCATTGCACACGACATCTTCGCCGACCCGACGCGGCCGGGAAAGCGTTGGGACGTCGACCTCGTTCCGTTGATCTTATCGGGCGAGCAGTGGCACGCGCTCGAAGCCGCGCTCATTCAGCGCGCTCGCCTGCTCAACGCCATCGTCGCCGACACTTATGGCGAGCAGCGCCTGATGCGCGAGGGGCTGATCCCGCCGGCGCTGATCTTCTCCGATACCGCCTACCTGAGCGCGTGCCAGGGCATTGAGCCGGCGGCCGGGCACGTGCAGTTCTACGCCGTCGATGTCGCGCGCGAGGCCAACGGCGACTGGCGCGTGATCGACAACCATACGGAGACGCCGGCCGGCGTTGGCTATGCGCTGGCGAACCGCGTCGTGCACACGCATTTCGCCGGCGACCTCTTCCAGAAGTGCAACGCGCTGCGGCTGGCGCCATTCTTCCAGCGCCTGCAGGCGGACCTGACCCAGCTCAGCGGCCGCCGCGATCCGCGCATCGCGCTGCTCACGCCCGGGCCCCACCACGAGGACTATTTCAGCCACGCGTATCTCGCACGCTACCTCGGCTATCTGCTGGTGGAGGCAGGCGACCTGCGCACGGCGGGCGATCGCGTCTATCTCAAGACGCTGGAAGGACTGAAGCGCATCGATCTCATCGTGCGCTGCGTCGACGGGCGCGAGTGCGACCCGCTCGAGCTCGACGCCAATCGCTATCATGGCCCACCGGGGCTGGTGCACGCCTGCCGCAAGGCGCCGGAGCTCGTGCGCAACGCCCTCGGCGCCGCCATCGCGCAGAACCGTGGCCTCGGCGGCTACCTCCCCGCGATCTCGCAGCAACTCTTGGGCGAGACGCTGCTCCTCGCCGATGCGCCGCGCCTGTGGCTCGGCGAGCCCGCGAACCGACGGCACGTGCTCGCCAACCTCGATCGCATGGTGATCCGGCCGGCGCAGGAGGGGACGGGGCGGCCCGGCGGCGCGCAGTACGGCCGCGTCGGCGCCGCGCTGTCGGAGGACGAACGGCGAGCGGCGGTGCGGGAGATCGAGCTGCGCGGGGCCGAGCTTGTCGCCGAGGAGCGCATCGGCTTCGGCACCACGCCAACGTTTACTCCCGAGGGCCTGCGTCCGCAGCCGTTCGCGGTGCGCCTGTTCGTTGCCTCGACCGCCGACGGCTACACGGTGATGCCGGGCGGCCTGGCCATGGAGGTGGCGCCCTACCTCGCGGTCTCGCTCAGCGCGCCCGACGCCCGCACGCGCGACGTGTGGGTCATCTCCGACGGCGAGCTCCCGCCACACCGCAGCCTGTGGCAGCCGACCATCGACACCGCGCGTGTGCAGCGCTCGCAGCGCGTGATCCAGAGCCGCGTCGCCGACGACCTGTTCTGGCTCGGCCGCTATGGCGAGCGCACCGACTGGCTCATGCGTGTGTTGCGCAGCGCGCTGCAGCGCCTGCAGGAAGACAATGCGCCTTCCGACGGCCAGGGTGCGGCGCGGACCTGCCTCAAGGCGCTGCTGCTGCGCGACGAGGTGCCGGGTACCGAGCTTGCCGGCGCCAACAACCGCGCGGCGATCGAGGCGATGGTGCGGCTGTTGATCGGCTCTAAGAACGGCCGGCGCACTCTCGACCGCACGCTCGACAAACTCTACCGGGTCGCGAGCCTCACGCGTGACCGGCTGTCGCTGGAAGGCTGGCGCGTGTTGAGCCATTTCCGCCCCGGAGAGGACTGGCGCAAGGCGGTTCTGACGGGCGGCTTGGAGGAAATCCTTGACCTGATCGAGGACGGGCTCAGTTGGCTCGCGGCCTTCAACGGTCTGATGCACGAGAACATGACCCGCAACTACGGCTGGTCGTTCCTGGAGATGGGGCGACGCGTCGAGCGTGCGTTCAACCTGAGCGAGGCGATCCTGTCGCTATTCGGCGAGCCGCTGGAGCGCGAGGAGGGGACGGGGCGGCTGTTGTTCCTCCTGGAGCTGGCGGACAGCTTCATCACCTACCGCTCGCGCTATCGTCTCGATCCGATGTTGCCGCTGGTGCTTGACCTGCTGCTGCTCGATGAATCGAACCCGCGCAGCCTCGCCTATCAGCTCGTCGGCATTTCGGGTCACCTCGCGGCACTGCCGCAGTCGCGCCAGGGCGCGGGCCTTACCGAGGAGCGCCGGGTCATCCTCTCGCTGTTGACCGCAGTACGGCTCGCAGACGTGGAGGCCTTCGCGGCCGACCCGACGCGGCGCGAGCTGCGTGCGGCCATGGGGGAACAATTGCATCTCCTGCCGCAGCTAACGACCGCAATCGAGCGGCGCTACTTTAGCCTTACCGAGGAGCAGCCGCACCGCGTGCACACGCGGCTCGAGCCCAAGCCATGATCCAGGGGCCATGATCTACGACGTGAGCCACAAGACCGTGTACCGCTACACGACGCCGGTCGTGCAATCCCAGCACATCGTGCACATGTCGCCGCGCCTGGTCGAGCGGCAGCGGGTGAAAGGGCACACGCTGCTGGTCGACCCCGCGCCGACGATTCGCACCGAGCGCGAGGACTACTACGGCAACCGCGTCGTGATGTTCGACATCGAGCAGGAGCACGACGAGCTGACGGTGCACGCCAAGAGCACCGTCGAGGTTGCCTTGCGCCAGCCGGTCGACCTGCCGGGGAGCGCGGCATGGGAGACGCTAGCCGAGGTCCCCGCAAGCGGCGCCGGCGCGCTGGGGTTAGAGGTCGTGCGCTATGCCTGCGCCTCGCGGCAAACGCGGCCGACGTTGGAGATCGCGGACTACGCGAAGAAATCATTCCCTCACGACCGCGCGGTGCTGCTCGGCGCCTGGGACCTCGTCACGCGCATCTATCAGGACTTCGTGTTCGACCCGACGGCGACGGACATTTCCACGCCGGTGACGGAGGTGCTGCACCGGCGTCGCGGCGTTTGCCAGGATTTCTCGCACCTCGCGCTAGCGTGCCTGCGCGCGCTGCACCTGCCTGCCCGCTACGTCAGCGGCTACATCCTGACGAGCCCGCCGCCGGGGCAGCCGCGGCTTGCCGGGGCGGATGCCTCGCACGCATGGATCTCGGTGTGGGCGCCGGACGCCGGCTGGGTCGACTTCGACCCGACCAACGGGCTGATGCCGCGCGACGAGCACATCACCATCGCCTACGGCCGCGACTACGACGACGTGAGCCCGATAAGCGGCATCCTGCTGGGGGGCAGCGAGCATTCGGTGACGGTCGGCGTCGACGTACTCCCGGTGGGCTGATCCCGGCTTCTGCTCGATGGGCTAAGCGCGTAGAGTGCCCCCGCCCGGCCCGGCTGCCGGGACATTTCTTTGGGGAGTTTCATGCCGCGTTCCGTGGCCGAGCATCTCGATCCCGCGATCCAACCCAAGCGCATTCTCTCCCTCGACGGCGGCGGCACGAAGGGCATTATCGAGATCGCCTTCCTGGAGAAGATCGAAGGCCTGCTCGCGGCGCGCACGAGCGACCCCGCAGAGTTCCGACTCTGTCACTATTTCGACCTCATTGGCGGCACATCGACGGGGGCGATCATCGCAACTGCGCTCGCGCTCGGCATGAAGGCGGCGGAGGTCAAGGAGCTGTACTTCAAGCTGGGCCAGCGCATCTTCCGGCGTCCGTGGTACGGGATTCCAGGCATCACGGCGCGCTTCAGCTCGCGCGGCCTCGCCAGCGTGCTGCTCGAGATGCTCGGCGATCGCCCGATGAAGTCCGAGGATCTAAAGACCGGGCTCGCGATCATGGCAAAGCGGCTCGATACGGGAAGCCCGTGGGCGCTGACCAACAACCCGGCCTCGAAATACTGGAAGGTCAATCCCGCAGCGACAGGAAAGCAGCTCTACATCGGCAACCAGGATTACCGCGTGCGCGAGGTGCTGCGCGCCAGCACCGCCGCGCCTTACTACTTCTCGCCGCAGAGGATCCGCATCGTCGAGAACGAGCCCGACGGGCTGTTCGTCGACGGCAGCGTGTCACCCCACAACAATCCCGCGCTGCAGCTCTTCATGCTGGCGGGTATCAAGGGATACGGTTTCAATTGGCCCATCGACAAGGATAAGCTTCTCCTGATCTCCATCGGTGCCGGAGGCCGCCAGCCGAGGCTCGACCCGGAGAAGGCCAAGTGGATGTCGTCGGCCAGGCTTGCGATCCATGCCTTGGAAGGGATGTCGTGGGACACGCAGGTCCAGGCGCTGAAGGTGCTGCAATGGATTTCGGACAATCGCCGGCCATGGCTCATCAACTCGGAGGTCGGCACTCTCGAGGGCGAGCTGCTCGGCGACCGCCGGCTGCTCCAGTTCCATCGCTATGACGTCAAGCTCGATCCGCAGTGGATTGCCGACCGCACGGACCTCACCGTGTCGGATGCGCAGATTGTCCGCCTCGACAACTTCGTTAATCCCCGCATCATGAAGGGGGTCTACGAGATTGCGACCAAGGTGGCGCAAAAAGAGGTTCAGGTGGACGACTTTCCGGCCAATTTCAACGCATTTTGAGGGTGTTGGTGTTAGTTTTTGCGCGGCTATCCGGAATTTTTTAGCACTTGTAAGCGGGTCGCCCGAGTTCTGCGTTGGGCGCCATGAGTACGCTTAAAGCAAGCCGCAAGGTTGCGAGGCCGGTCGTCGTCGGCGTGACGGGCCATCGCAACATCGCTTCCGGCGACGCAAAGATTGCGGCGCTCGTGCGCAAGGAGCTGCGCCGGATCTCGCGCGCACACAAGGGCGCACCGCTCGTAATTCTTTCAGGGCTGGCCGAGGGCGCCGACCGTCTCGTCGCCGCGGTGGCACGCGAAGACCTCGGTGCGCAGCTTTGGGCGATCCTGCCGCTGCCCGACGCCCTCTACGTGCAGGACTTCGCCAAGCGCTCCTCGGTCAAGGACTACGAGCGCCTCAAGGCGGGAGCGCAACGCGTGATCGCGGCGCCGCTGATGGCCTCGCGCCGCGCGGTCGCGCGCTACGGCGAGCCGCGCAATCACCAATACGCCTGGATCGGCGCCTTCATTGCCAAACGTGCGCACGCGCTGCTCGCGCTCTGGGACGGCGCCCCGGCGCGCGGCACGGGTGGCACTGCCGACGTCGTCGACTGGTTTCTGTCGCAGCGCGTGCCCGGCGCCTACGGCATCTCCAAGGCGCCGCGCATCCCTGCACCCAAGCGTGCGGCCGGCGAGCTCGTGCGCATCGATCCGCGCACCCGCAAGGTGACGCGCCGCCGGCGCTCACGCGCGCGGCGGTAGGCGCAGGCTTTTGAGGCGGTCGAGCGCGAGATCGGGCGCCACCTTGCGCAGCGCGATCCATTCGCGATGTTCCGACGAGATCTGGGCCTGCACCAGCGCCACGAACGCGAGCACCTGCTCGCGCGCCTGCTGCCCCGCCTCGCCGTCGGCAGCCGTGGATGCCGCCGCCGCGCGGGCTTGCGCCAGCGTAGGCCCCGCCTCGCCGTCGCCAGCCGTGGATGCCGCCGCTGCACGCGCTTGCGCCAGCGGTGGCCCCGCCAAGGCGTCGAGGTTGTCGGCGGTCGTGCGATAGCGCGCGGCGTTGCGCTCATCGAGCGACATCACAGCGAACGACGCGAGCAAGCCCTGCAGGGAGGCAGCGATGATGCCGAGCCCGAGAAAGACCCGCTGCGCCTCCTCGCTCTTGTCGGGCATGTGGGAGATGAGACCGGCGATGGGGGCCGGCAGCCACGTGGCGTCCTGGATCGTCCAGATCAGCGGCAATGCCGCGACGGCGATGAGCACGAACGCGACGAGCCGCCACCACCAGGCGGCGCGGGCGGCGGCGGCGTGCTGCTCTCCGCGCTGGCGGTAGTAGTTGCGCTCCACGTCGAGCAAATGGCGGCGGAAATATTCGAGCTGCAGCGCCAGCAGCGGAACGGCGCCCGGCGCGCGCGGCGTACGCGCGGCTATGATGCGATCGAACAGGGTGCCGCGGGCGTTCTCGGCATCTGCGCGTTGCAGCATCCAGGCCTCGAACGGCTTCTTGCTGCCGACAATGAGCGAGGTGCCGAGAGAAACGAGCAGCATGATCGCCTGCGCGGCGGCCGCCGCAGTAACTACGATAGCCGAGAGCTGGAAATGGATCAGCATCAGCACGAGACTGCCGATCAGCGCGGCGCCGAAGCCGGTCCAGGCGGCGAGGCGCGCAAGCCTTTTGTAGCTTTTCTGTGCCCGCCCGGCCGCCGCATCGCAGGCGTGAAAGTCATCGACGATCTCGCCGATCTTCGGCTCGAGTAGGATCTGCCGCAACGCCGCGGCCTCGGGCTTGAGCTCGTTGGCGTCCCGCTTGGGATCGATCAGCCAAGTGTCCGGTCTGCCGACGCCCACGAGCAATTCGGCCTGTTGCGTGACGCTGTCCATGCCGCGGCTCCCCCCATCGAGCTACCCGGGCATGTCTTGCCGGGCAGGTCGATCCGCGCGTAGCTTGATCGCTCGGGCAGACGAGGGCAAGCCTCGGTCAGGTTCGGGCGCGTCAATCGGGGGCATGCGAGTGCAAGACGACCTGATCAAGACGACCGACGTATCGAGCTTGGCGCACGTGCTGGCAGAATCGCGTCGCGTGCGTATCGGCCTGCCTATCCTCATCGGCGCGCGCGCCGCTCTCAGCATCTTCGCGCTCGCCGCGGCGGGCGGTGCCATCTTCGAGGCGGCGAGCTGGGTCGCGCTTCTCTCGGGCGGCCTCGCGGCGGCAATTCTTGCCGTCTACGACCCGGCCAATATTGGCGGCCGCCGAGGCCTCTGGGGCTTCCTGCAGGGTTATTTCGCCATCTGCCTCGCAGCGCTCGTGTTCGATGCCGCGCATGCGGCGCGCATCGTCCTGCCAGGCATTCTTTCGGGCTCGCGCATCTCCATGTCGGACGAACTCACCAATGACGGAATGTTCGTCCTCATGTTTGGACTGCTGTCGTGGCTAATCGCGGCGGTTAGCCTCAACGTCGCCAAGGCGCTGCGCGCGCCGGTGAGCGAGCGCGACCTAGACATTCTCGCCGCGGCTCAGCTCTCGTTGCCGACGGTTCGCATGGGGGCGCGCAATGCGCTCGCCTGGATCGCGGCAGCCGTGCTCACGGGGGGATTCATGGTTGTCGTCACCACGCTGCGGCAGGTCCCGTACGGCGACGCGCTGGACATCATCCGCACGGAAGGCCCGCTCAAGGTGGCGCGCGAGCTTGCCGGCGGGCTCGGGCGTGGTGAGACGGCAGCGATCGGCGTCACCGTCATCTTCGTGACGGCAGCGGCTATCCTGCTGCTCAAGGTCCATTCCGTCCTTTTTCCTGGCCGCGCTCCCCTCAACCGCATGTGGCGCTGGGCGCGGGACGCCAAAAGTGCACTCGCGACGGATAGGCGCCGGCCGGTGCTGCTACTGCGGTCGTTCGCGGACGAAGCAGCACTTATGGTCGAGGCGGCAATCGGCCGTGCCGTTGCGGCAAGCGGGCCATTCATCGCGATTGGCGTTCCGGGAGAGGCGGCGCCGAACGGCCGCGCCTACCGCACCTATCTCAGCAACGACGAGTGGCAGAGCGCCGTCCTTCGCGGGATCGGCGAGAGCCAGCTCATCGTCGTTGTGCTGGGGACGACCAAGTGGGTGCGCTGGGAGGTCGAAAATATCCGCGCCCAGGAACAGCTCGCCAAGACGCTGCTGCTGGTCCCGCCGGCGAACGACAAGGATAGGGGCCTGAGGTGGGCGACGCTCGAAGCCGCGTGTGCCGCGACCCCGTGGAAGGGCGCCCTGGCGGCCATCCCAGATCGCAAGTCCATCCTGCTTGTCGGGTTCCGACCGTCGGGCAAGCTCAGCGTCGTGCGCAGCGCCCAATCCGGCCTCAACGATTATCACGCGGCCGCGCTCGCGGCCCTGCGCGACCGGCTCTAGTCGAGGCCGGTGCTGCGCCAGGTCGAGGTCGACTTGCAGCGGCGGCAGACGCGCTCGCCCGCCCAGGCGCTGTGGAACGCCGTCTTGCAGATGAGGCACTTGCGCGTCTTTTCCTCGCCGGGCCGGTGCAGATCGTCGTGTTCGTCGAAGCCAGCTGCGTCCTCGGGCACACGGCAGCCGGCCTCGGGCGCAACACGGCTCTCCGCCTCTGGCGGAATCCGGCAGTCGGCAAGGTCGTCGTTGCTGTCGCTCAAGCTGCTCAATGTCGTCTCTCGGGCATCCAATGGGGCTGCGCTGTCTCCGCAACAGTCCCCAACCTCCAAAACCCTCTCCGGAACGAAACCGCTAGGCGGCACGTTCATCGGGAAAGGTGGCATTTGAGGTTAATTCGCCAAGTCCACCGAAACCGATGAACGGCCGCAATATGGGGGCAGGCGGGCGAAATATCAAGCAACATTTGCCCAGTGATTCTGCCAATGTGTAGGACTTTCAGCTAGTTAAGGTCAGTTCCGACCGGTAACAGCGCACCCCGTGACAGAAAGCTGCTCCATGCCGATGACCGCCACTGCTGGGACCAGCTTCGGGTCGTTCCGCCCCTTCTCGCTCAACGCCGGAACAGGCGCCCGTAAGGCTGACCGCAAGTTGCGCCGTCGGCATGCCGCCGATCCCGCCAATGAGGCGTTCGAGGCGCACCGCCGCGCCATCGTCTGTGCCGGCAATCGCGTGCCCCTTGAGCGGGTGGCCGCCTTTCTCGTCGCCATCTCCAAGAACAACCGCCACGAGGGCCGCCACCCCAACGCGATCCCCGATTCGCTGACCTGCGGCTTCGTCGCCGACCTGCTCGGCTTCCCCATCGCCACGCTCGTCAGGCTTCTGAAGGTCATCGAGGAGCGCGGCTTCATTGCCCCGGACTCGCACGCGGGTCTTCTGCTGAAGGACCTACCGGCGCTCGAGAGGCTCGCCCGCGCCTGAAGCAGGCCCGCGCCGTTGCCGCGGCGCATTGGATTTCCCAAGTTCATACCTATGTTCTTGCGTCCGTGACGCCGCCGCCGATTGGGCGAGCGGCGTTGCGGCCGTGCGTAAGGGGAAGCCCATGAACGACGATTTTCCCGACCGGTGGATGTGGTCCGAGGCCTGCGCGATGCTGGCCCGTGCCGACCGGCTGCATCGTCAGATGTTCCAGCCCATACGCTCGGGCGCGCGCCTTCCGGCGTGGGAGCCGCCGGCCGACGTGCTCGAGACCGAGCGCGAGGTGCTGGTTATCGTGGCGCTGCCGGGCGTCAACGCCGATTGCGTTGAAGCTGCGATCGATGGGCCCGAGCTCGTGCTCAAGGGGACGCGCGCGCTGCCGGCAGAGCTTGCGACCGCCGTCATTCACCGGCTCGAGCTGCCGCAGGGCCGCTTCGAGCGCCGCCTGCGCCTTCCCAACGGGCGCTACAACGACATTCGCCGCACTTCGGCTGACGGTTGTCTGCTCGTGGTGCTGAGAAAAGTGGAGGCCCCACGTGGCTGAAATGGAAACCAAAGGCGCAAGCGGGTCGTCGGGCCAGCGGCAACCCTCTACTTTGCCGCCGCTGCCCTCCGACGCCATCGCCATCATTCCCGTGCGCGAAATCACGCTGTTCCCCGGCGTCGTGATGCCGGTGACCGTCGGGCGCGAACGCTCGATCGCGGCCGCGCAACACGCAGTGCGCGAGCAACGTCAGATCGGCCTGCTGATGCAGCGCGACCGCGAGGTCGCCGAGCCGATGCCCATCGACCTGCACCGCATGGGCACGATCGCCAACGTCGTGCGCTACGTCACGGCGCCGGACGGCTCGCATCACCTCGTCTGCCGGGGTGACGAACGCTTCCAGGCGCTCGAGTTCCTGAGCGGCTGGCCGTTCCTGGTCGCGCGCGTACAGCGCATCGCGGACGCCGAGCCCACGACGCCCGAGATCGAGGCGCGCTTTTTGAACCTGCAGCGCCAGACGGTGGAGGCGCTGGAACTCTTGCCGCAGGTCCCAGCCGAGATGGTCGCCGCCGTGCAGAGCATCCACTCGCCTGGCGCGCTTGCTGATTTCGCGACCGCCTACATGGATCTTAAGGCCGACGAGAAGCAGGAGATCCTGGAAACGACGGACGTGTCCGCGCGTATGGACAAGGTCTCGCGCCTGCTCGCCCACCGCATCGAGGTCCTGCGCCTGTCGCAGGAGATCGGCCGTCAGACCAAGGCTGCGCTGGACGAGCGCCAGCGCGAGGTTCTGCTGCGCGAGCAGATGGCGGCGATCCAGCGCCAGCTCGGCGAGGGCGAGCAGGGCAAGGCGCAGGAGATGGCCGAGCTCAGCCAGGCCATTGCCAAGGCGCAAATGCCCAAAGAGGTCGAGGACCAGGCGAAGAAGGAGCTGCGCCGGCTCGAGCGCATGCCCGAGGCTGCGGCCGAGCACGGCATGGTGCGCACCTACATCGATTGGCTGGTCGAGCTGCCGTGGCAATTGCCCGAGGAGCAGCCGATCGACATTGCAGAGGCGCGCCGCATCCTTGACGAGGACCATTACGGCCTCGACAAGATCAAGCGCCGCATCGTGGAATATCTCGCCGTGCGCAAGCTCGCGCCCAACGGCAAGGCTCCGATCCTTTGCTTTGTTGGGCCGCCCGGCGTGGGGAAGACGTCGCTCGGGCAATCGATCGCGCGCGCGATGCAGCGCAAGTTCGTGCGCGTGAGCCTCGGCGGCGTGCACGACGAAGCGGAGATCCGCGGCCACCGGCGCACCTATATCGGTGCGCTGCCGGGCAATATCGTGCAGGCCATCCGCAAGGCGGGCACGCGCAACTGCGTCATGATGCTGGACGAGATCGACAAGCTCGGCTCGGGCATCCAGGGCGATCCGCGTGCGGCGCTGCTCGAAGTGCTAGACCCGGAGCAGAACAACACGTTCCGCGACAACTATCTGGGCGTGCCATTCGACCTGAGCCGGGTTGTGTTCGTGACGACCGCGAACGTGCTCGACCAGATCCCAGGTGCGCTGCGCGACCGCATGGAGGTGATCTCGCTGTCGGGCTACTCGGCGGAGGAGAAGTTCGCCATCGCGCGGCGCTATCTGCTCGCGCGCCAGCTGACGGCGAATGGCCTTAAGCCGGAGCAGGTCGAGATCTCCGACGATGCGCTGCGCGAGATCATCGGGCTCTATACGCACGAGGCGGGCGTGCGCAACTTGGAGCGCGAGATCGGCAAGGCTCTGCGCCACGCCGCGGTTCGCATCGCTGAGGGGCATGGCGGCCCTATCCGCATCACGCGCGAGGACATCGCGGGCGTGCTCGGCGCGCCGCGCTTTGAAAACGAGGTCGCCATGCGCACGAGCGTGCCCGGCGTCGCGACAGGGCTTGCCTGGACGCCGGTCGGTGGCGACATCCTCTTTATCGAGGCAACGCGCACAGGCGGCAGCGGGCGGCTGATCCTCACGGGCCAGCTCGGCGAGGTTATGCGCGAAAGCGCTCAAGCCGCGCTAAGCATCGTCAAAAACCGGGCGACATCGCTCGGCATTGACGACAAGCTGTTTGAGAAAAGCGACATCCACATCCATGTGCCGGCAGGCGCAATTCCGAAGGATGGCCCGAGCGCGGGCGTCGCCATGTTCACAGCGCTCGTATCGCTGCTGACAGAGCGCGCCGTGCGCAACGATACCGCGATGACCGGCGAGATCAGCTTGCGCGGCCTCGTACTCCCCGTGGGCGGGATCAAGGAGAAGCTCGCGGCGGCAGCGCGCGCGGGGGTCACGCGCGTGCTACTGCCCGCGCGCAACCGCAAGGACCTCGAGGACGTCTCCGAGGAGACCCGCAAATCCCTTGAGCTCGTTTGGCTCGAGCGGGTCGAGGACGCGATGGCGGCGGCGCTGGAGCCGGTGGAGGACGCGCGCCGGCGCGCGGTGGGTTGAGCAAAGCTCCCATGGACGAGCCGGATATGGCGCGGCGGCAGAAATGCCGGCGCGCCTTTCCGTGTGCCCCGCTCAAGCGGGCGTGAAATCGGCCATTTTGCGGTTCACGATCTTTATGCAGCGGCTTGGACAGGCCGGCACCTTGACGCTATCCGTCATAGTGCCTAGCACCGGTCGATGGACGCGGCGCGCAATCATTCCGTGATGATTCCTTGGGGCCCATGATCGTTCCAGTCATATTGTCCGGCGGCTCAGGGACGCGGCTGTGGCCGCTGTCGCGGTCCATGTATCCCAAGCAGTTCATCCGCTTCTTCAATGGCGAGGGGCGCAGCCTCTTGGGTGGCACGCTCGACCGGCTCGGCGGGGACGTGTCCTTTGCGGCCCCGATCGTGGTCTGCAACAACGATCACCGCTTCCTCGTGCGCGAGGAGCTCGCCCGCGCCAAGCTCGAGCCGCAGGCGGTCATGCTGGAGCCGGTCGCGCGCAACACGGCGGCGGCGGTGGCGGCCGCCGCGCTGTTCGCCGTGCGCCAGGATGCCGACGCTATCCTCCTCGTGATGCCGTCGGATCACGTCATCGCGGACACCGTGGGCTTTCTCGAAGACGTGCGCCAGGCCGCGCAAATCGCAGCGACGGGCAGACTGGTCCTCTTCGGCGTCAAGGCCGACGAGCCCCACACCGGGTACGGTTATATCCGCCAGGGTGCGGCGCTCGACGGCGCGAACGGTGGATTTGCGGTCGATGAGTTCCGCGAGAAGCCGGATCGCGCGAAGGCGGAGGGCTATCTTGCCGCCGGCGGCTACTTCTGGAACAGCGGCATCTTCGTCTTGAGCGCGCGCACGTATCTGGCCGAGCTCGAGCGGCTCGATCCGGCGGTCTACAAGGCTGCCCGCGGCGCGCTCGACAACGCCACGCAGGACATGGATTTCCTGCGGCTGGAGAACACGGCGTTTGCCGCCTCGCCCAACATCTCGATCGACTACGCGGTGATGGAGAAGACCAAGGCCGCGGCCATGCTGCCGCTCGACGTCGGCTGGAGCGACGTCGGCTCGTGGTCGTCGCTGTGGGAGATCGCCCCGCATGACGAGCATGGCAACGCGGTCGAAGGCGACGCCGTGCTGCTCGACACCTCCAACTGCCTCGTGCGCAGCGAGCGCTCGCTCGTCGCCGCCATCGGGGTCGACGACCTCGTCATCGTGGACACGCCCGACGCGCTCCTCGTCGCCGACAAGTCGCGGTCGCAGGAGGTGTCCGCGATCGTGGCCAGGCTCAAACAGTCGAACCGCAAGGAGCACGAGCAGCACCTGCGCAACTACCGTCCGTGGGGCTACTTCGAGACGCTCAGCGTCGGCGGCCGCTTCCAGGTCAAGCTCCTGCACGTCAAGCCCGGCGGCAAGCTGTCGATGCAAATGCACCACCACCGCTCGGAGCACTGGGTCGTCGTGCGCGGCACCGCGCGCGTGACGGTGGGGGACAGCGCCAAGCTCGTGCAGGAGAACGAGAGCGTCTACATCACCGCGACGCACTGGCACCGCCTGGAGAACCCGGGCAAGGTTCCGCTGGAGATCATCGAGGTGCAGCTCGGCACCTACCTCGGCGAGGACGACATCATCCGCGCCGACGACGTCTACAACCGCGCGCCGGACGAGACGAAGTAGCGGCCGAGGTTGGCCGGCACGTTCGCTGGCCGGACCGTTTTTTCGCAGACTTGCGTGGGCAGTGGCTTCGTTTCGCCAAAACACTTAATTAATCAGTATACGGAGTAATTGGCGCGGTGAGGACGACCTCACGCCCCATCAGGAGCGCAACTCCCGGGGGTGCCACGGTTGGCCTCGTCTGCGCGACTTGGCGCGCTCGTACCGCCTCTACCCTGCCCCTTGAACGGTGCCGCGCCAGACCATATGTCAGCTAGAACAAACGATGAACACATCATCCCGACCCGGTGGGCCGGGAAGCTGTTTGGCGTTGCTAGCAACAAAACTCATGAGGATGTCATGACGAACGCCGTGCGCAAACCCATCCAGAAGCCCTGAACCGTGCGGACCTGCTCGGCCCACCCCCCATCATCAGCGGCGAAGACCCTAAAGAGTACGCCGAACTTCTCGAGCGCATCCACAGCGACGCAAAGCCGAGGGATTTCATCGAAAGAGCCTTTGTGCGCGACATCGCCGATCACATTTGGCAGCTTCGCCGCTGCGCCGGCTCAAGGCCGCGCTGTTGGAGGTTGCCACCTATCTAGGCCTAGAAAAGATCCTGCAGCCGCTCGTTGAATGGCCCCAATCGAGCGAGGTCGCAAAGAAGTGGGCGCAACGAGATTCCGACACGCTCAAGCAAGTCGATGAGCTCTTAGCCAAGGCGGGCTTGGGGATGGATGCGGTGATGGCGGAAGCCCTATCGGTGAAGTTCGACGCCATCGATCGCATTGAACGCCTGATCGTTACGGAGGAAAAGCGCTACGCATCAGCACTTCACGAAATTGAACGCCACCGCGAGGCCTTTGCCGAGGCCGTTCGGGCTACAAAGAGGCCGAGGATGCCGAGTTCGAGGACGTCGCGCCGAAAGGCTCGGGGCCGGCGGTCGCATGACGAGCGAGCGCCAGCGGCAGGCAAACCGCGCCAACGCGCGGGCGAGCACCGGCCCCAAAACGGCGAAGGGCAAGGTGCGCTCGGCCGTGAACGCCCTGCGCTATGGGCTCAACGTTTCCGTGCTCCACGACCCATCTCCTGGCGAAGGAGGTGGAGGTCTCGCACAACGGATTGCCGGCCCCGCGGCAGACCCCGAAATCGTCGCTTCGCCCGCCGCGTCGCTGAGGCGCAGATCGATTTGCAGCGCGTGCGCGCCTGTCGTCATCGCCACATTGAGCAAGCCCTGGCCGATCCCAAGT
>CAVSCT010000013.1:0-70714 GCA_963726555.1 uncultured Alphaproteobacteria bacterium
CCACTTAGCGGACGAGTGCTGGCAGGGCGAGCTCTCAACCTCTGCGTTGGGCCATTAGCGGACGTGTGGGTCATCCTGCGCCTATACAGCCCGCTCGAGCCTTCACCAAAGAGGCACCCGCTGCTCGCTACTAGTCGGGCCACAAGAGCGAGACGTTCGCAACCGCACCCGCATGTGGGCCGCTTACCGGATTGTACAGTTCTATATTTCAAGCCTCTCGGACCAGCTCGATCTCGCTCATCACAGAGCGTGTCGCGAGCCGCCATCTCGATCGGCGCCCAGCCGCGAATTGCGCGTCGCTGGGTGGACCGCGGCGTGGCGTCGAGGACTCAGGAGCCCTGGTTTTCTCGTCAGCACATCTTGTGCGCGCCAACTCCCCGGTCCAACACTGCCGTCATCGGTAAGCGGTGCTCAGGGCATCTAATGCGTGTCGTCATTCTCGGAGCGGGAGGTGTTGGCGGGTATCTCGGAGCGCGCCTGATCACGGGGGGCGCAGATGTCACATTTCTCACACGGGATGCACGCGCCGCGGCGCTGAAAGCATCCGGTCTTGTTGTTAAAAGCCCGCTCGGCGATTTCGCGGCGCCGGTGCAGGTGATGCCGGCCGGGACTGCGCTAGCAAATCCGCCCGATGTCGTCGTGCTCGCCTGCAAGGAACCGACGCTCGCCGAGGCTCTCGAAGCCGTAACGCCACTGCTCGGCGCGCAGACGCGGCTGCTACCACTGCTCAACGGGGTGCGCCACATCGACATGCTGGCGGCACGCTATCCGCAAACGCCGCTGCTCGGCGGCATCGTTCACGGAGCCGCCAATCTTCGCCCCGACGGCGTAATCGAGCACCTCTCCTCATTTATGACGGTGCTCACAGGGCCTCTGGCGTCGACGCGCGATCCGGTGGCCGATGAGATGGTCGAACGGTGGAAGGCCGCAGGTGTCGAAGCTTATGCCACCGGCGAGATCCGCCAGGACATGTGGAACAAGTTCGTGTTCCTGGCCGCCTTCGCCGGCATCACCTCCCTCATGCGTGCCAGCGTCGGCACCATCCTGCAGACTGATGGCGGACGCGAGCGCATCCTCACGCTGTTAGAGGAAACGCGCTCGGTTGCTGTCGCCGAGGGCTTTGCGCCTCCTTCAAGCCTGATGGACGAATACCGCGCATTGCTCACCAAGGAGGGCTCATCGCTTACCTCGTCGATGCTGCGCGACATCCAGACTGGAAGGCGCACGGAAAGCGCGCAGATCCTTGGAGACATGCTGGGGCGTGCCCGCCAGCACGAACTGCCGACGCCGTTGCTCGCCATCGCGGCGGCGCACGTTGCGGCCTACGAGAGTCGGCTGGACGGTGAGACGGGTTGAGCCTTGGCGAGCGTTCTCCGTGGAACCCTCGACGCCCCGTCGTCATGCGGGACAACGTTCCTAGGCGGCACCCTCTTGCGCCTTTCCGGCTGGCGCGTTGCGCAAGCCACGCAACAAAAGACGGCCCGCACGGCGGTTGGGCAACCTTCGTGCGGGCCGGGGGTGCAGCCCGTCATGGTGTACGAACCAGCACAAGCCTAAAATATATGCAGTCTCGATCGCGTAAAAGCGCATTTTCGAACGTAGCCTGATGAAAACTTTGGCAGATGCTGCAAAGCAACGCTTCTAACCCTCAGCGGCGTCAAAAAGGGAACCTTTTTGCCGAACTCGCATCCAATCGCTCGCAGTGGTCTGAGGAGTTTGAAATGCCGAAGCCTCAACTCGGGACAATGGACAGCGCCACGGACGCGGAGCTGATCGGGCGTGTGCTTCGCAGGGATGAGACCGCCGTGCGGGCGCTCACGCAGCGTTACAACAGGCGGCTTTATCGCGTAGCGCGCAGCGTCGTTCGCGACGACGGAGAAGCCGAGGACGTTCTGCAGGAGGCCTATTTGCGCGCGTTCTCTTCTCTGGCCGATTTCCGCGGCCAGTCGAGCCTCTCCACCTGGCTTACTCGCATCGTGCTCAACGAGGCGTTCCAACGGCTGCGCCACCGCACCGACGTGCCTGTATCCACATGGACAAGGCTGCCCTCGGCCGGTCCGGCGCCGAAGTCATTCCGTTCCCCGCGTCGTCGCAATCCTCAATCGATCCGGAGCGTGCCATGGCCCAGCGACAGCTTTGTCAACTCGTGGAAGGCGCCATCGATAAGCTTCCGTGCGAGTTTCGCGCGATCCTCGTTGCGCGTGTTATCGAAGGGATGAGCGTGGAAGAGACGGCGGAAGCGTTCGATCTGCTGCCCGAGACCGTCAAGACGCGCCTGCACCGCGCCAGGCGGATGCTCAAGGACGCGCTGGCCGAGCATATCGGTCCGCGCTTCGGCGAGCTGTTTCCCTTCGAGGGAAAGCGTTGCGACCGCATCACGACTGCCGTCGTGAGCGCCTCGACTTCGAGAAAGCCGGGAACCTTTAGCGAAACGCTCGCATCCAACGATCCGTGAAGCCAATTGGGCCGCGCCACGTGGCCCTGGTATCACGGGAGATTTAGGATGCGTCGTTCATCGAATCCTTGGACTTGGCATGGCCGCGAGCTCTGATGCTTTACGCCGGAGAATGGTCGCTCTGTGCCGCCGACAAGCCGTCCGATCCGCAGATCGCCCATATCGCGTATACGGCCGGCGACCTCGACATCAAGGCCGCGCAGCAGGCGCTAAGAAATCGAAGGACGCGAGATGTGCGCGCTTTCGCCGACGACATGGTGCAGCGACCACACGGCGGTAAACGAGCAAGGCGCTCGCGCTGGTCAAGAAGCTCAACGTCACGCCCGAGGACAACGACACGAGCAAAGCCTCGTCAAGCAGGCCGATGCGAAGCGGGCCGAGCTGGCGAAGCTCTCCGGCGCCGCATTCGACAAGGCCTACGTCGACAACGAGGTCGCCTACCACAAGACGGTCGACGACGCGCTCGCGACGACGCTCATCCCGTCCTCGCGCAACGGCGAGTTGAAGAGCCTGCTCGAGACCGGCCTCAAGATATTCCAGGGCCACGAACAGCACGCCGAGCATCTCGCCAGCCAGCTCCACTAACGGTGAAGCGGATGCGCAGAATTCGACTTGTGTGGCCGTCGGGCTCATGTGGGCCCTACTGGCCACGCCATCCGCGGCAGGCGAGGTCGTGCGGGTCACCATCAACGATCTCGCCTTCTCGCCTGCGCGAAGTGCGGGCGAAGGTGGGCGACACCATCGAGTGGGTGAACGGCGATTTCGTCGATCACACAGCGACCGACAAAGCCGGAGCGTGGGACGTTGCCATCGCCGCCGGCAAGGCCGCGCAGTTGTCGCTCACGACCGCCGGCACGTTTTCTTACTTCTGCAAAATCCACCCTGGCATGACGGGAACCATAAATGTCGTCGCCGACTGACCGGCTCGCGCTCGCGCGCGAAACTCTGCATCGTCTCCCGCCGGAGACCACGGCAGACCTTCCCGTGCGGAAGCCGAAGCCGCTTTCCGCACGATCATCCGCTGGTCGGGCGACGACCCTGCGCGTGAGGGCCTGGTCGAGACGCCGGCCCGCATGACGCGCGCGTTTGCGGAGTATTTCGCCGGCTACGGACAGGATCCGGCGGCAATTCTTGCTAAAACCTTCGATGAGATCGAGGGCTACGACGAGATGATCGTGCTGCGCGGCGTCCGCTTCGAAAGCCATTGCGAGCATCACATGGCGCCGATTATCGGCCGGGCCTGGGTTGGTTACGTCCCTGACGGCCGTGTGGTCGGCATCAGCAAGCTTGCGCGCGTCGTCGAAGTGTTTGCCAAGCGGCTGCAAATTCAGGAGCGGATGACGGCCGAGATTGCCAACACGATCAACGCAGCGCTCAAGCCCAAGGGCGTCGGCGTGCTGATTACAGCAGTTCATCATTGCATGACCGCGCGGGGCGTCCATAAGCCAGATACCGACCTCGTCACCACGCGGATGATCGGGTGCTTCCGCGACGATCCGTCGACGCGGCACGAATTCCTAAGTGTGGCTACGTGAGCTTGAGATCAGCTTCGGGTCAGACTCGTAAGATCCGAGCATGTCCGCTGCACGTCCGCTTCACCCGTAAGACCGGACGATTTGGAGCCCCGGCCAAACTGGCCGAGAAGGGCGACCAGCGGAAATGCTGCGCGTTTGGGAGAATCGACCCTGCACCCTCCGAGCGACATTTCGGCCCAAGCCCTGAGTCACGTTGCCACTCTTTCCTAAGCGCTACGCTGGTGGCGTGCTGCATGAGATGGAGTTTGCGCCCGAGATGTTGTCGGACGAACCCCAACCTTCGCGCCGAGACAAATGGGGGCCAGAGGAACCCGATTGACGCTTAAGAGGACAGGCTATGCGCGAGATAACCTTTGACCCGCCCATCCTGCTGAACCGGGACGGCCGCCCGGAACTGCCGCTGGTGATTGCGACCCGGCAAGAGGCCGCTGCGGTTATTGGGATGCTGCCAACGTGCGGCATCCAGTGGTGCGGCGTGGTCGCGCTTGGATAGCTCGACCAACATGGTGAGGCTAAGGCTCGCGCTCGCCTCCGCACTTGAGCGTTACGGCTTTCTCAGCCCCAACGATGTTGATGCCTGCGGGCGCTGGCAGCAGTGAAGGAGAGGGCAATGCGATTTGCAATATCGACGTGGGCCGGCGATGACGTGGAGCCGAGTCAATTTTCGCCATGGTGGATGCACAGGATCGCGGTGCGACGCCGCCTCCGCTATCCCCAAACGGGTTCTGGGCGGACTTCCATGTCGTCGTCGAGGAGAGCCAGTTGAAGTTTGCGGCCGACGCTAAAGTCTCGATCGCAAACACGGCTACTATTTGATGGGTGCTGGTCTTGCGATGACCGATGTTTTCGAGGCCCCCAACAAAACCGCCGCCTGACGCCATCGCTCTATAACAAGCGGGGCTCGGGCCACCCTCTAACAAGAGTGTCTCGTGGCCGCGGACCGGGACCGAGCGCCTCGTCGCGGATCGCCAATGAGCGCTGGCCTAAGTGGCGCTCAAACTCAGAGCACAGTGCAAAGGACGCTGAATCCGGGGGAGGTTCCGGCGTCCGTATGGACGTACAGCGCCGCGCACGCTGGGTCCGGCTTAGCAGGCCGCGATAGAGACAATTTCCTTTTCTGCCGAGAGAGTTTCTAAACTTCCAAGCGTGCTTGTGGGTTCATGCCTTTTTCTGGTGCCGCTTACGATAGCAAAACGATCAACTTGATGGCCGCGGCGCTAGAGACTGCGTGGATGGCCGCGCGCTTGGGGATTCCAGGCATATCTCACGTCGACCGTGCCGACATGGAAACGGCAATTTTAAACGCCGCGGCCTCGGGAGAACGCGACTTTAAGCAGCTTCAGCAGCACGCGGTTGACGCACTGGGCGCGCGTGCGGTGCAAGCAGCTGTGAAGCCCGTGGAACGGAGAAAGCAAATTCGCCTCGTCGAGGGTTCAAAGGATCGAAGGGGATGCTAGGCCGCGGACGCCAGCGGACGAAATACGCAAGCTGCGGCCATTTCTGCAATGGGCCCGTGGCTCTGAAGATGGTCGGCGATCGCAGCAACTGGCTCGCCCTTAATCCCGCCGATGAGCCATCCTGAGCGTACGCACGTAGGCGCGCTAAGGGCACCCCTGACCTCATTCGTGAGGCCCCGCGGCTTTGCAGTCGCGGCTGGTGCGACCTGGCCAAGACGTGTTGCAGGACCACGCCCGCACCGGACATGAATCAGTTTACAAGCCTCAAGATAGTTTGCCCGTTTGACGGTAGTCGGGATTCGCGCGCGCAAGCGCGGCTCGAAATCGTTCGTGCGTGACATGAAACACGTATCCAGAGGGGCGGATGATGACCAAACATGATCTCGCTGTGCTGCTCATTGTTTCATTCCTCGCGGTGCTGGGCGTGGACACAGCGATCAATTGGGTATGGTCAGCGCCAGCGCGAGCACCGCTATCGGCCGACGCGCAGGAAAGACAAATCGCCCGCACGCTAGAGCTTATGGACGGCACTGAAAGAGGGCCGTGATGAGATTTGGCTGCTGTGGCTTCTGATCCTCGTCGGCATCTGCTGCGTGATGGCTGTTGCAGCAGTGATTGAGGGACGGAAGTACCGACGACTGAGCGAGACATCAGTGATCTGGTGCTTTTCCCTTCTCGCTGTTGCGGTGTTTGTCGTCGGGCTTTCCTCGTTGGAACTATGAACGCTAGCGGGACGCATGGGTAATTCGAAATCGGCCAAAGACGTGTGGGAGAGCACCTTCTCAAGGGCCGTTGAACAAGCGGCCGCGCGTGCGATCTTGAGAATCTCCCTCACCTGCGCGACGAGGCGATCAGCCAGGCGCTCGCTCAAGGTTTCTTGGCGGGTGTGGATTGGTGCTTTTCGGAGCGGTCGGACGACGATATCGCAGACGCCGCGTTAGCAATGGGCGTGGACGTAGATGAAGCGATGAGCGGCGCCATTCGGAAAATGGGTGGAGGGAAGGATGACTGACGAGAAACGGGCCATCGAGCTTCACGATCTGGCGTTGTCAGTGGTGCGTGCGGAGGGAAGGCCGGTACTCGATGGTTCCGGTCCGGTCCACGAGTTCAGGCGGGGGCTACTGACAATCCGCTATTGGCCCGTGCAGCGATCCCTCGACGTGGTGTGCGTGCGCAAAGTGCTGACCGTCGAGCGGTGGTTGGGCGGCTTGCACGTGATGCTCTATTCGCCGGGAATTTGGGAACAGCAACTTGAGCGTGCCGCGACGGTGGCGGCCTAACAGAGGGGCAACATGAAACTTCCAGATGACCCGCAGGCGCGAAATAACGAGCGCGCCTCATGGGCACAGGTCACGCTAGCCGCATTCATTGCTGAGACAAATACTGACGAGAGCGGCGCCCTTGCCGAATTTCTCGCCGGTGTCATGCACTGGTGCGACCGATCGGGCGAGAGCTTCGAAGCCCACCTTGAACGCGCGCGATCTCTTTACCGCGAGGAGACCAACGCAAGCGCTTGCCTTCATCGCGCAGAGACGAGGATGGTGGAGCGGTCGAGGTAAACAGAATTCAACAGGGGGCTAACATGGCAAACGATCTGACAAATTTGATTCCGCACATCGAGGCGGTGCGTTCGCGCCTCGGGCAAACGGCCAATACAGAGCGCTCTCTAGTTGAGCAGCTAAGCGATGCTCTCAAGCGGTTCGACCAAGAGACGCTCCAAGGTATTCGCAACGTTGCCTCCGAACATGAAGCAAGGCGCTCAGGGATTCTTAATGAGCTTCAAGCCTTGGCCGGGCGCATTGGCACCTTTCAGCCCGCGCGGGAAGCAGTTGAACCGCCGGCGGCCATACAGCAGCACGAGGCTCCTGCGCGCGGTGACTGGCGCCAGGCGGTAAAGACGATCAGCTATCACGACGAGCTCAGCTACCTACCGAGCCGGCGTGCTTTGAATCCACGCGTCCCGGGTTGCCTCCTTATGAGCGATTTGGGGAACCGTGGGGGGCCCGTGCTGAACTGATCCCCGTGTTTTCTCCTCCCAAATGTGTTCAGGCCACGAACGACGGGACACATGGCACAGAGAAAACAGCCAGCCGCTGCCTATTTGCGGACGAGTTCGGCCGCGAATGTCGGCGCCGATAAGGACAGCGAGAAACGGCAGCGGCAAGCCATCGAAGCCTTCGCGGTACAAGTACGACAGCCACACGCGGCTGCAGCTCGAGGGCAAGGACCAGATGCGGGCCCGCGGCGTGCCGAGTCCCGATGAATGGGATGCCGTCGCGCTGACGTTTGCCGAGCCTGTGAGCTCAACGCCGAGCAACTTCAATCGCAAGATCGAATATCCGAAGGTCGGGGTGGCCTAGTACGCGCGAGGGCGCCGCAACAGTCATGGTGGTTTGCTTGCAAGCCAGATGCGCTGGTGCCCGCGCGTATGCGGACACCATATTCGCTAACAGTCAGTTGGGCTGGGAGGTGGAACTGCGCCTCATCGCGTCTTCAGCCTCTCGGCAAGCTCCGTCTGGCTGGGAATGCGCCCGTCAGCGGTCAATTTGTCGATGAGACCGGGGAGCGCCCGAGCCAGTTGCGTCAGGAGATCGTCCTGACCGACACCGGCCTTGTCGGCCATCTTGCTGACGTTCTTCGGCCCGAGCGCCTTACCGAGATCCTGAGGTTCCACCGGCGCATTCTGACCGGGGCCGATCCAAGATTTGACGGCATCGCCGAGCCCGGCGGCCTGCAGTTGCGCGAGCAGTCCACCAAGGCCGCCAAAGTTTGCGCCATCCGGCGCCGGGGCCGCATTGGCCTGGGGCGCTTGCGCCTGTTGCTGTGATGGCGAAGTCTGGGTGCCTGCCTGCGGCTTGCCCAATAGGAGTTCCTGGAACACAACCATTAAGGGTTGCGGGACATTGCCACCCTGCGTGAGCTGCCTCAGTGTGTCATCGAGTAGTCCCATTTTCACTCTCCTGTCACTGCCTGAAAATGCTGAAGGTTGCCTATTGCTGACTTAGTTTCTTGTTGCAGTCGCTGTAGTACCCGCCTTTCTTCGTATCGCGCTAGTCTTTGTCGGTGGGCTCTTTTGCCGAACCGGAGTGTCGCCGGGCTCCGCTGGGGCGGCGCCTTGGTCCTGATCTTCGGCTCCAGTTGCCCCGCTATCTTTTTGGGGTGGTCCACCTAGTTTTTCGTTGTCGGGTAGACCCTGCATATCCGGCTGTGTCGCCGGTGCAATCTTCTGCGTGGGAAGAGGAAGATTAGTGTTGGGCACTTGCGCGAACGCTGAGGAGGTAAAGGCGATAGCACCGGCCATCGCAGCAACAATCAGCAACGCCTTCATGGGTGAAATCCTTGTTCTGGGTGTCTTCGAGGAACCCAAGAAACGCGATCTGGTTCCTGAGAGCCAAGGTCTCACTTTGCGGCATATCGCCTTGTTTGCTCGTCTCTGATGTGTCAAGCTTTCCTGAGGTATCTTGACGTATTGTCCCCACTAGGCCAGGAAAGACGGGACGCATGGCACAGAGAAAACAACCAGCAGTTGCCTACTTGCGGACGAGCTCGGCAACGAATGTCGGCGCCGATAAGGACAGCGAGAAACGGCAGCGCCAGGCCATCGAAGGCTTTGCCAAGCGCGCCGGGTACGAGCTCGAGGACTGGTTCAACGATCCCGCCGTCTCGGGCGCTGATCCCATCGACACGCGACCGGGCTTTGCCGCGTTGCTCGAGCGTGTCACCGGCAATGGCGTCCGCACCGTGATCGTCGAAGACGCCAGCCGCTTTGCCCGTCAGCTTCTCACGCAAGAGGCCGGCATCGCCTTGCTCGTCGGCCTCGGGGTACGGGTGCTCACCGCCTCGGGTGACGACTTGACGGAGAGCGATGACGAATTCCGCGTCGCCATGCGCCAGATCATGGGCGCGTTTTCGCAGCTCGAGAAAACCCGCCTCGTCAAAAAGCTAAAGGGAGCGCGCGAACGCAAGCGCAAAGCGACGGGAAAGTGCGAGGGGCGCAAGTCACAGCTCGAGGCGAACCCCGACGCGGTGAAGCTCGCCAAGCGGCTGCATCGGGCTAGCCCTAAGACGGGCGAACGCATGAGCTTGCGTCGGATCGGCGCTGAACTCGCAGCCGCCGGTTTTCACAAGGAGCAGGGACAGCCGTTTCACGCGCAATCGATCCGCAACATGCTCAGCGGGCCGCAGTGGCGGATCAGAAAGCCGACGAGTTAACCCAGAAAAATATGGCTGTAAGACAGCACCATAGATTTAGAAAGCACTTGGCGCCGAGATATCTCGATGATCATCGATGCGATGAGCCGACTATATAGGAGGTGGCCGTTCAGTCCGGCTAAGACAGCATTCTCGCGGACGGAACACGGATAAAAAATTGGCGGTGCGATCTGTGCACCGCCAATCGATGGATCTGGTGAAGCTACTTTTGCGCTCCCCCGGTGCGTCCTGCATTTCCTTGCGTACAAGGCTGCCGTCAGTGGGTTTCGCGTTCGGCATGTCGGTCTTGCCGGCGCCCTGAACGCGACCCGGCAGGCCGTTCGCGCCTAGGTACGCGGTTACGCACACCTCTGGACTCGACTGTGCAAAGCGGGGATGGCGTTGGCGACCTGGACCTTGCGCAACTTCCGAATCGGATAGTCGGGCAGAGGTTCCGATACAACGCTGTCCGTGCGGCGCGAACAATCCGGCCAGGACGGGGCACTAATACGACAGAGTTGCGCACACTATTGGAGGGGGTAGTTCCATGATGAGGTTTGCTTTTGGATTGAGTGCACTCACGCTCATGGCGGCCGCGGCTGTGCATCCCGCGCGTGCTGACGGTTATGGACCCGGACCGCGCTATTACGCTCAGGGGGTCTATAACTGGAGTGGCTTCTATATTGGCGGCAACGTCGGGTATAGTTGGGGTCGATCAGACAGCGATAATTTTGATAATGGGGTGCCGGTTTCGACGGACTTAACCAAGCTAAACGGCGTGATCGGCGGTGGGCAAGCCGGCTTGAATTTCCAAACTGGCAACTGGGTCTTTGGGATCGAAACTGACTTCCAAGGCAGCGACCAGAAGGGCAGCGATCAATTCATCAGCTGCCCGGCTGCAATCGGGGTCTGCGGGGGCGTGGACACCACGGACAATTTTACTACCCGGATGGATTGGTTTGGAACCACGCGCGGCCGACTAGGGCTCGCGTGGGACAACTGGTTACTCTATGCAACCGGCGGCGTCGCGTATGCGAGATTTACCGGTACTGCTACACTGACCTGCCCTGTATGCGACCCGGTGACCATCAGCGCAGCTAAGGTCAAAGCGGGTTGGGTAGTTGGTGGAGGAGTGGAGGCCGCTCTCACGAACAATTGGACTTGGAAAATCGAGTATCTGCACGCGGACTACGGCACGATCAACACAACCGCGGAGTTACCGGGGATTACGAACGTGGCCGAGACTCGCGAAACGGACGACATCGTCCGAGCTGGCATTAATTACCGGTTCGGAGGGGGTTATATTCAGGCGGCAGCCTAAAATAGGCCGCGCGAGGCAAAGGAATCGCTGCCCGATGCAGCGATGTCCGGTTTGGTCGAAAAGAGGGCAAACCGGACATTTGGTGGGGCCATGCGACTGACGGGTTAGCTGACTGGCCAATTGCAGTTCAGCTGTTAGGGCCGGAGTTGGGGCCATAAACAAGCGTTTTGAAAAAGATCAATAGTTTCCTGGATTTATAGAATTCTCTGGCGCCCCGTAGGGGAGTCGAACCCCTGTTCCCAACGTGAGAGGCTGGTGTCCTAGGCCACTAGACGAACGGGACAGCGCTGACGCGAACCTATATGGGAGGCAGGGGGCTTCGATCAAGCGTTTCTTCTGCCGCCGGCTCCCCGCCCAACCGAACGCCCGCCCGATCGGTCGCTATCGGCCGCCGGCTTTACTTTGCCGCCGGCTTCGCCTCGATCGCGACGTTTGTCACCATCCGTCCCGTTTGCAGGTCGAGGACGGCGATGCCGGACGTCGAGCCCACCTCGTAATGCACGGCGAGGCGGTTGCCCGACAGCGAAACCGAGCGCACCTGCGCGCCCGCCGGCAGCGCGAGGCTCTGCTCGGGCCGGATCGCCGGCGTCGGCGCGGGCGTCGCTGTGGGCGTCAGCGCCGAGGTTGCCGGTTGCGCCACGGGTACCGACGCGAGATAGATGACGCGCGCCACCGCCGCCAGCAGCCCCATAAACAACAGGATCGCCAGCGTCACGACAATGAATTTCAAGATGCGCTGCACCCGCTGCTCGGGCAAAGCCTCGGCAATCTCTACAGCGCCGGATGCGGGGGTGGCGGCAACGTCGGAGGCCTGCATGAAACTCCCTCGTGAGTGAGATGTCCGCGGACGCAATGGCAGCACGACCCCAACATCCACACGAGCTTGCGGTGACTTCGGATGAGGCCGGCAGACGCCTCGACAAGTTCCTGACCGAGCACCTGCCTGGGATGAGCCGCGCGTCGGTACAGGTGCTCATTCGCTCAGGGCACGTAACGGATGCGCGAAGCGTGACAATAAAAGACGGCTCGCGCCGGGTCAAACCGGGCGAGGTATACCACGTCGTCGTGCCCGAGCCGCGGCCCGCCGCGCCGGCGCCCGAGCACATCGCCCTCGACGTCGTCCACGAGGACAAATCCCTCATCGTGATCGACAAGCCCGCGCACCTCGTCGTGCACCCTGCCGCCGGGCACGCCTCCGGCACGCTTGTCAACGCACTCATCGCCCATTGCGGGGACAGCCTTTCCGGCATCGGCGGCGTCAGGCGGCCGGGAATCGTGCATCGGCTGGACAAGGGGACCTCGGGTCTGCTGGTGGTCGCCAAGACGGACACCGCGCACGCAGGCCTCTCCGAGCAGTTTGCAGCACACGGAGCGGATGGGCGGCTCGCGCGGACCTATCTCGCACTCGTGTGGGGCAAGCCGCTGCGCCCGCGCGGGACGATCGAGGCACGGCTCGCGCGCAGCCAGACGAACCGCACCAGGATCGCCGTGGTGAAGGGCATCGCCGGCCGCCACGCAGTAACGCACTACGAGGTCATGAAAACGTTTTCGCCGCGCGGAGCCGCCACGATCTCCCTTCTGCGGCTGCGCCTCGAAACCGGCCGCACGCATCAGATCCGCGTGCACCTCGCCCATCTCGGCCACCCGGTCGTGGGCGATCCGGTCTACGCCAGCGGCTTCAAGGCCAAGGCCGAAACGCTGCCCGAGCCGGCGCGAGCGGCCGTGCGCGCGCTCGAGCGCCAGGCGCTGCACGCCGCCGAGCTCGGCTTCGAGCACCCGCGATCGGGCAAGCCGCTGCACTTCGAGAGCGCTTTGCCCGCGGACATGGTGGCGGTGCTTACCGCGCTCGATCCGGCGCATTAAGCGCAAAAGGCGCGTGGTCCACGAAAGCAACCATTAGGGCCATTGGACAATTGGCCCCGCGACCCTACTTAACCCTTGGGCCGGCTTGGCCTACTGGGGACGGCGGCTAAGGCACGATGTGAGGGCTTGCTCTCTGAAATCGATAGGCTTTTCCGAACGCTAAAGGCTTTCGGCACTCTTGCCGGCAGTCCGCGGCAGCAGCACTGGTTTGCCTGCGGGTCATAGGTCGGGGTGCAACAAGCCGGGTGGCTATAACGTATATGTAGCGGAGGAAACCAGTGGGGCGGCAAACGAACGGAACTGCCCAGGTTCACGCGTTAAGAGGATGGCGGGGGCTCCTGTACTCCGCAAATCCGCTCGCGGCTAGGCCGCGGAACAGGGATTGAGGGACGATGCGTGGGGCGTCCGCGCATGGGCGAACGGGTACGATCATGGCGACGACAAAGCTTCCGACGATAGCGCAAGGCTCGATGGGTCTTTCGCGCTATATGCAGGAGATCCGCAAGTTCCCGATGCTGGAGCCGGGCGAGGAGTTCATGCTCGCCAAGCGCTGGCAGGAGCACGCCGATCAGGACGCGGCCGAGAAGCTCGTGACGTCGCATCTGCGTCTCGTCGCGCGCATCGCCATGGGCTATCGCGGCTACGGCCTGCCGATCGGCGAGGTCGTCTCCGAGGGCAACGTCGGCCTCATGCAGGCGGTGAAGCGCTTCGATCCCGACAAGGGCTTCCGCCTCGCGACCTACGCCATGTGGTGGATCCGCGCCTCTATCCAGGAATATATCCTGCGCTCGTGGAGCCTCGTCAAGATGGGCACCACGGCGGCGCAGAAGAAGCTCTTCTTCAACCTGCGGCGCGCCAAAAGCCAGCTGCAGGCGCTCGAAGAAGGCGATCTGCGGCCAGATCAGGTGAAGACGATCGCACACCGCTTCGGCGTGGCCGAGAGCGACGTCGTGTCGATGAACCGCCGTCTGGCGGGCGACACCTCGCTGAACGCGCCCGTGCGCGCCGACAGCGAGGCCGGCGAGTGGCAGGACTGGCTCGTGGATGACGCGCCGAGCCAGGAAGACACGCTCGGCGAAACGCAGGAGTTCGACCAGCGCAAGAGCTACCTCTCGAGCGCGCTGTCGTCACTCAACGATCGCGAGCGGCGCATCTTCGAGGCGCGCAGGCTCACGGACGATCCGGCGACGCTGGAAGATTTGTCGACCGAGTTCGGCGTGTCGCGCGAGCGCATCCGCCAGATCGAGGTGCGCGCGTTCGAGAAAGTGCAGAAGGCGGTGCAGGATGCCGCCAAGGGCGCCGCCGTTCACTAGCCTATCGCTTGCGTTTGCCGCGAGATCGCGATGATGGCGACCTCTCGTCGTCGTCATCGCGCAGCACTTGCGGCGGCGCCGCCACCTTGAAATCCGTGATCGACCAGGTGTCGCCCGTCTTGCCGGGCGATGAGGCCGCAAGCACGCCGACGTAGCTGGGCCCCTTCGGGCGGTCGCCGTTGAACTTCGCGACCTGCCGGCCATTGACCGACACCACCACGCGATCGCCCTTGGTCACTACGCGCAGTATGTTTCTTTCCTTGGCTTTGGTCTTAGCGGCGTCGAGGTCGGTCCAGGCAACGGGGCGCTTCTGCTGCACTTGGCCGTCGACGACGCGAGCAACCGTGAAGTGGCCGCTCTCGGCTATGACGGCCTGGTAGAAATTGCTGTCGTCCTTCACCCAGAACATGAGGCCGGAATAGCTCGTGATCGGGTCCGAGGTGTAGGACGTGAGCCGCGCCGTGGCGCAGGCGTCGAGGTCGTCGAACACGAACGCGCGGTTCCAGCGCAGCGTGCGTGTGCCGGGCGCGGGACTCAGCACCGCCTCGCCCGCGGCTATGGCGAGCTTATCGTCCTTCGGACCCCACGCCAGGTCGTGCGACGTGAAGGCATCCTCAAACAGCACCTTGCCGTTACCGCATCCCTCCGGCGGCTTCTCGGCGCCGGTGGCGATGCCCGCGGCCGGACGCGGCATCGAGGAAACCGGCACGTTGGTGACTTTCAGATCGGAAAGCCGCCAGCTGCTCGTCGCGTCGGGAGCGGAAGCGGCGACCAGGCCGATGTGGCTCGGCGCGCCGGGATCTTGCACGCGCACGCGCGCGACCTCCGTGCCGTTGATGCTCAACGTGACGCTCTGCCCCTCGAGCGTGAGCTTGAGCACGTTCCTCTCGCCGGCGCCGAGCTTCAGGGCCTCCGTCTTGGTCCATGGGATCGGCGCGGCCGCGACGAGGGTGCCCCGCACCTTGCGCGCGACCGAGAAGAAGCCGTTGGGCGCGACCACAAATTCATGGAAGTCGTCCTTGCCGATGAGCCAGAACAGCAGGCCCGCGTAGGCGCGCGAAGTGTCGCCGGCGCTGGCCGGCATCGTCAGCGTCACGCAGGCTTCCGCATCGCCGACGTAGAGGGCGGTGTCCCAGCGCGCGGTCTGCATGCCCGGCTGCGGCACGATCGTCACCTCGCTACCCGAGACCTCAAACTGCGCGTCGGCGTCGCCCCAGCCCGTGCCGCCGGTCTTGAATGCGCCCTCGAGGTAGACGGACTGGCCGCCGCACGCCCCGGCCGGAGAGGCGGCGAGCAGCAGTAGGCCGAAGGCGGTGAGCGGCAGTCGCGGCATGCGGGCGTGAGGCTCCTCAAGCGTACGCTGCTCAAACTGCAGCATCTCCCAGAATTGGCAAGGCTGGCGTTCCGGTTAGCCGCGACAACCGCGCCACGGACCCGCGATGCAACAAAATTTTGCCTGGCGGCATCTCGAAACTGTGGACGAATCGCTTACTCTTCGCCGGGTGAGGGGTCGGCCCCTGCTCGAGCTCCCTGCTCTGGAGCCCGGGTTTAGTGCGCGTCAGAGAAGGGAGGGCCCAAAGCCCTTGTCTCTGAGCCAGAACTATCAAGCGACTGGCGCTATTGGCCGGTTGGACGCGTGGCGGGCATGGATAGGGCCGCCCGAGGGAGCGTCTGACGGTTGTAACTGCCGACCACCAACAAGCCCTGTCCTCGACCACCGCATCCACCTGCGACCTCCGATCTCCATTGTCAGCGAGCCGGGCCTGCCCCGGCCGGCTCGTCGGCGCGTGATGGCGATGACCGGAGCATGCCGGTACCGGATGCGGCACACACTGGAAGATGGAGTGGCAAATGCTGAAGCGCCTTCATCGAAAGAAGGTTCTCTCCGCCGTATCTTCAAGTTCGTGCGTCGTGTTCGCGCTTCGACCCGAACTGGAACGGAAGGGAATCCTGCTCTGGCGCCAAAAACAGATGCATCCTCCGTGTATGGCTTAATGGGGCACTAGCCGGCGCGAGGGTGCGACCTTAGCTGGCCACAAAAATCAAGGCCGGTCCATAGGACCGGCCTTTTTAGTTTCACGGCTGCAGCGGCTCTTGAGACAAGCCGCCGGTTACATCGGAAGCTGCGCCATCTGGCTGCTGAAATACTTGTCGATCGCGGTCATGATCGAGTCCGAGACCTTGTCGCGCCAGATGTCCGACTTCAGGTTCTCGGCATCCTGCTTGTTGGTGACGTAGGCAAGCTCGATCAGGACCGAGGGGAACTGCGCCGTCTTGAGCACGCGGAAGCCGGCCGTCTGGTCGGGCTCGTTGCGCAGTGCGGTGCTGGCACTCATGCCCTCGATGACGGAGCGTGCAAAGACGCTGGTGCGGTCGTGGGTTGCGTCGACCTCTCGCCCGGCGAGATCTGAGAGGATGTTCTTCACCGCGTCGACGTCGTCGCTCACCTGCTTCACGATCTCCGCCTCCGCGCGCGAGAGTATGTTGCTCGAGATCTCTCCCTTGGTGGAGCGACGGAGGCTGTCGGCCTGCAATTCACGCAGCGAATAGATGGTGGCACCGTTGGCGACGGAGCCAGTGTCGGCGTAGTCGCAATGGATGGCAATGAACAGGTTGGCCTTGTTGTGCTCCGCAAACGAGACGCGCTCATCAAGCGGAACGAACACATCGGTGTCGCGGGTCATCAGAACCTTGAAGCGGCCCGTCGCCTTCAGCTTGTCGGCGAGGGTCTTACCGAACGCCAGCACGATGTCCTTTTCCACCGCGCCGTTCTTCTCGGCGCCGAAATCGTGACCGCCATGGCCCGGATCGATCACGATGATCGGCTTGAACGATCTCTCGGCGAGCACCGCGGGCGCCACAGCGGGACGTGGCATCGGCGGCGGCAGGCCGGCCCCGCCGAGCGCGAACGGCGGCGGCTCCATGGTGGACGTCTTGCGGGCCGGCGCCTCGATGCTTGCCGTGGTGACCGGGCCGAAGGGCACGATCTCGACGACGAGCTGCTGGCTCTTGCCGTCAGATGTCTTCTCGATACGGGAACTCGAGACGATGATTGGCTCGGTGGCCTCGAGGATGACGCGCGTCTTGCCCACACCGGATTCGCCGGCGCGGAACGAGCGGATGAGGCCGATCGGCGCCGCGGTAGGCTGCGCGGGCAGACGGAGCTTGGTCTCCTCCACCTCGATCACAACCCTGCCGTTGAGCGAAAAGACCTCGAACTTCGCTACCTTCGACAAACCGATGAGAAAGCGCGTGCGCTGATGGTTGCCCTGAAGGTTTCCGGGGGCGGCTATGCGCGTGCTTTCCGTCGCGGCGGGTGCGGTCGCAAGCGTCTCCGCCTGCAACGGCGCGTGCGCGCACGTTAAGGAAAGCGCAAGGGTGATCCCACAGCCAAGAGGCCGCAGTAAGCCGTAAACCATGACGTCTGACCCCCGTCTACGCGGTACTAATCAAGTGGTGGGACAGTCAAGGTTGCCTGAGATGATGGCGTTTTGCAGTCCGCCTTCAGGCATTGTTAGGGTTATCGGCCCCAACCGTTAAAACTTCGCTAAGACCTAATAGTTCGCTAACGAACGGTTGCGGATGCATGCGCTTTCCCCATGCGCTCTGCACGGGGCAGGTCGCTCACGACCAGCGCCGTACGGCACGCTCGTCGGCCTCACGCACATCGACCCAAGCGGTCTTTCCGGACGCGTCCGTCACTTTCTTCCAGAAGGGCGCGCGCGTCTTGAGGTAGTCCATCACGAAGCTCGCTGCCTCGAACGCCGCTTGCCGGTGCACGGAGACTGTGACCACGAGCACGATGTTGTTGCCGGGCTTGAGTTCCCCGACGCGGTGCACGATGAGGCTCGCCTGCAGCGACCAGCGCAACAGCGCCTCCGCCTCGATGCGCGATAGCTCCGTTTCCGTCATGCCCGGATAGTGCTCGAGCGTCATTGCCGCAACGCTTCCCTCGTCGCCACGCACGCGTCCGGTGAAGGTGACGATGGCGCCCACGTCGGTGCGGCCCGCAGTCAACGCGGCGATCTCGGCGGCAACGTCGAAATCCTCACGTTGCACCCGAGCGGCCATGTCTCAGCCTCCGGTGACGGGCGGAAAGAACGCGATCTCGCGCGCGGTTCCGATGCGCGCGGCCGGCTTCACGTGCACCTTGTCGAGGGCGGCGCGGATGACCTGCGGCCGCGCAAATGCCTCGTCGAACTGAGGACCCCGCGTGCGCAGCCAGCCGATTAGGTCGGATATGGTCTCGACCTCCGGCGGCAGCTCGACCTCCTCCGATCCGCTACCGACCTTTTCGCGCACCCATGCGAAGTAGAGAAGTCTCACACGCCTCGTTCCATCCTCGCGCATGTGCGCCTAGCGCTCCATGGCATGTACCACTCCGGCCTTCAGATAGTCATAGCCGGTCCAAAGCGTGAGCAGCGCCGCGATCCACAGGATGACGATGCCGGCTGTGGTGATGCCGGGGACGATCTTTTCGGCCGCGGGGCCGGCAAGCAGCACCGCGAGCGCGATCATCTGCATCGTGGTCTTCCATTTGGCGAGCTGCGTCACGTGAACCTTGACGTTGAGCTCGGCCAGGAACTCGCGCAGGCCCGACACCAGGATCTCGCGCACGAGGATGATGATCGCGGCCCAGATCGACCAGCCGGTGATGGTGTTGTCGTGCACCAGCATCATCAGCACAGCGCCGACGAGCAGCTTGTCGGCGATGGGGTCGAGCATGCGCCCAAGTGTCGATTGCTGCTCCCACATGCGCGCGAGATAGCCGTCGAGCCAGTCGGTCAGCCCCGCCAGCACGAACAGCGTGAAGGCCGACCAGCGCGCCGCATCGCCCTGCAGGAAGAAGAGGCAGCCGACGAGCGCCGGCACGGCCAGAATGCGCCCGTACGTCAATACGTTGGGCAGGCTCATCGGCATTGGGCGGGTAGCGGCGGCGTGGTCCATCGCCCCTTGGTACACCATCCGGCCGACAGTCCGTCAATGGCGAAGCTGCCACGGCTCCCCATGTCGCAGCGCGCGGCTAGATTCACTTGCGCCGGGGCTTTCTGGAACGGGCGTTCAGTGGCAGACGCCGGGGCCCTTGCGCTCCTTCATGTCCAGGTGGAAGTGGTCGCGGTGCGCCTCGTTGGCCTCGGGACCCAGCACGGTCGCGAATACGCTGCAGGCGCCGTGATGCAGCCGCTTCAGGAAGGTGGCCTCAGTCGCGGTGGAGGCGACGACGGGGCCGCTCGACGCCGTCGCGGCGGGGCTCACGTCGGTCGCTTTCAATCCTGCCTTGTGCAGATTGGCCTTCTCCTTCGAGGTCGCCGCCTTCTTGGCCGCGTCCTCGCCGGCTACCGCAGGTTTGGCCGGCTCTGGCTTGGCCGGTTGCGGCCTATCTTCGCCCTTGTTCTTGGCGTCACCCTTGGCGGCGACCTCGGCCGCCTTTTTCTTTGCAGCCGCGATGTCCCGCTCGGTGGGGCCCCACCCGTGCTTGACCGTGATGGTATGCCCGTCCGCGGTGGTGAAGCCGACGATATCGACGGCGTTGCCGGTGGCATGCTCGCTCAGCGGCAAGTTCGGGCTGTTGTAGATGTTGCGGCATGCGTACGACGATGCGCCAATGATGCGCACGATGCGGGATTTCAGGATTTCCTTGGCGATGGGCTGCAGCACCGTCTCCACCCAGCGCGCAACGCCGGCGGCGAGGCGGCAGTTCATCTGCGGCGCGGGATCAAATACGACCTTTTCCGCTTCCCCAACGCTATGTAACAGCAGCGGCGCGGACGTGCCGCACTGGCCGTGCCGCATGGGCGTGTCGAGGTCGACCTCCAGCGCCAGGGGTGCCAGCAGGCGCACGCAATCGCGCAGTCCAGCGACCTGCTCGGCCTCGGTCCACACGTCAGGGGCTGGCGTGGCAGGCGCGCCCGCGACCGGAGCGTTGGCCGGTGGCGCGTTCGCCGTCGGAGCATTCGCCGTTGGTGTACTCGCAGCCGGCACGGGCGTCGGCGGGACCTGCGCGGTCTGAGGCGGCGACGGAGACGGCGCGGCTGGAGCGTTGACGGCAGGTGCAGGTTTGACGCGCGGAGGCGGAGGGGGTGGTGGTGCATCCTCGTGCGTGAAATACAATGGAATGACGACAAGGCCGGCCAGTGCGGCAAGGCTGATCCATGCCGACAGATTGCCCAACGTCTTGTCGGTGGACGCCATGCTCGCCTGCTTCCCCTGTCGTCAGCGAGGGCCCGAACCGCGTTCCCGTGCGCAGAGACCATCGGGAACGAGCGCGGCAGAATTGGGATTACCCGGTCTCCGCCCCCATGTCATAGGCGCCGCCGGTCCGCCGGCCCAGCCGAGGAAACCTCGATGCGCGAATTTCAGCGCGATATTAACAGCCTGTCGACTAAGCGCGATCTCGACCGCCGCGAAATGCTCACAACCAGCCTCGCCGCGGGCTTCGCCGCCGCCGTGCAGCCGGTGTGTGCCCAAACCGCGATCACCACCGACACCAACGGGCTGGAGGCGGGCGAGGTGAAGATCCCCGTTTCCGACGGTGAAATCCCGGCCTACCGCACCATGCCAGCGAAGGGCGGACCGTTCCCACTGGTGCTCGTCGTGCAGGAAATCTTCGGCGTGCACGAGCACATCAAGGACATCTGCCGGCGCCTCGCCAAGCAAGGCTACATGGCGGTCGCGACGGAGCTCTACGCGCGCCAGGGCAGCGTCGCCGGATTGGCGGACATCCAGGAGATCATCAAAAAGGTCGTGTCGAAGGTGCCGGATGCGCAGGTCCTGTCCGACCTCGACGCGACCGTCGCCTACGCCAAGTCGACAGGCCAAGCGGACGTGGCAAGGCTCGGTATCACCGGCTTCTGCTGGGGTGGGCGCATCACATGGCTCTATGCCGAGCACAATGCGAGCGTGAAGGCCGGCGTCGCCTGGTACGGCAAGCTCGTCGGCGACCCCAACCCGCAAACGCCGAAGTACCCGATCGATCTCGTGTCGGAGCTCGAGGCGCCCGTCCTCGGCCTCTACGGCGCTGCCGACACCGGCATCCCCGTCGACACCATCGAGAAGATGCGCAACGTCTGCCAAGCGGCGGGCAAGACTTGCGAATTCGTAATCTACCCGGATACCCCGCACGCCTTCAACGCCGACTACCGGCCGAGCTACCGCGAAGGCCCGGCGAAGGATGGCTGGGCGCGGATGCTGGCGTGGTTCCGCTCGCACGGTGTCGCGTAAGACACAGCGAGAGCAACATATTCTGCAAGAACGCTGTCATCACGGCGGCTCAGGATGCGACCGTGCACAAAGGCGACGTCGCGCGGCTTGCATATGCGGTCCGCTTGGCGGAAACTGCCCGCGCTTGGGAACAGAAACAGCCCACTAAAGGGCTTTAATGGGGGGTCGTACGTATGCCTCAACTTCCGTTCGATCCGGCAACCGTCGACTGGACGCGGGTCGGTATCCTCAGTTTGATTGCGCTGCTCGCCGCCATTGTCGGCAACGCCGTCGCGCTCGGGAACCGGCTGATGGGTTCCATTCTCACGGCGGTGTTCTTCGGTGTGTTCTATGTCGCTTGGCACTACTGGCTCCAAGGCATGGTCATGCCGGCGGCTCCCGGCGCGTCGCCGACCTAAGGCCGCCGCGACGAGCCAGGAGGTTTCGTTGTCGCGTGTCGCGGCCGGGTGTTGTCCGGCCGCGCGGGTTTGTGTATGCGCGCGCTCAGCCTTCCCGCTCATGGAAGTGGTCGTAGATTCGTTGGGCCATCTCGGCGGAGATACCTTCTGCCGCCTTGAGATCTTCCACCCCCGCGCGCGACACAGCCTTCGCGGAGCCGAAATGCTTCATGAGGGCGCGCCGGCGCCGCGGGCCGATGCCCGCGATCTCATCGAGCGGGCTGGTGCCGATCGCCTTTGAGCGCTTGGCGCGATGCGTGCCGATGACGAAGCGGTGCGCCTCGTCGCGTAGCCGCTGCACGAAGTAGAGAACGGGGTCGCGCGGCTCGAGCATCGTGGGGCGGTCGCGGCCGGCGACATGGAAATGCTCGCGCCCGGCGTCGCGATCGGGGCCCTTGGCAATGCCCATGACGCAGATCTCGTGCAGCCCGAGGTCAGCCAGCACCTCGCGCGCAACCGCGAGCTGCCCCGCGCCGCCGTCGATGAGCACCAAATCGGGCCGGTCGGGGAAAACCTCGTCGTCCGCGGGCTCGGGCCCGAAGCCGATCGCGTCGAGCACGTTGGCAACCACCGTTGCCGCAGCGGCGGTGGGCCCGGGCGCGGCGGCGTCCCCATTCTCGACCGCGAGACGGCGAAAGCGGCGCGTCAGCACCTCGCGCATCATGGCGTAGTCGTCGCCGGGGCTCAGATTCTCCGATTTGATGTTGAACTTGCGGTATTGACCCTTCACCCAGCCGTCCGGTCCCGCGACGATCATCGCGCCGACGGCATTGGCGCCCTGGATGTGGCTGTTGTCGAACACCTCGATGCGGCGCGGTGCGGCGGGAAGCGAGAAGCGCTCGGCGAGGGCGTCCAGCAGCCGGCGCTGCGATGAACTCTCCGCCAGCTTGCGCCCCAACGCCTCGCGCGCGTTCGCGAGCGCGTGCTCGACGACCCCGGACTTGGTCCCGCGCTGCGGAACGCGAATGTCCACCTTGCGCTCGGCCTTGGTCGACAGCGCCTCTGCGAGAAGCTCGCGGTTGGGCACGTCGTGGGAGATGAGGATCAGCTGCGGCACCGGCTTGTCGTCGTAGAACTGCGCGATGAAGCTGTCGAGCACCTCCTCCACGGGCAGCGAGCGATCGGCCTTGGGGAAGTAGGCGCGGTTGCCCCAGTTCTGGCCGGTGCGAAAGAAGAACACCTCGACGCACGTCTGCCCGCCGTCCTGCGCGGCGGCGAAGATGTCGGCCTCCTCAATCCCCTCCGGATTGATCGACTGGTCGGCGGTGACGTGCGCGAGGGCGGCGAGGCGATCGCGGAAGCGTGCCGCCCGCTCGAACTCGAGCTGCGTGGAGGCCTCCTCCATCAGGCCCTGGTACAGGCGCCGCACGTTCTGGCTCTCGCCGCGCAGGAAGCGCACGGCCTCGTCGACGAGGCGGCCGTAGTCCTCGAGCGAGATCTCTCCGGTGCAGGGCGCCGAGCAGCGCTTGATCTGGTGCAGCAGGCAGGGGCGCGTGCGGCTTTCGTAGACGCTGTCGGAGCACGAGCGGAGAAGGAACGCGCGCTCCAGCATGTTGATTGTGCGGTTGACGGCGCCGGCTGACGCGAACGGTCCGAAGTAGTCGCCTTTGCGGTTGCGGGCGCCGCGATGCTTCATGATCTGCGGGGCCGCAGTGTCGCGCGCGATGAGAATGTAGGGGAACGACTTGTCGTCGCGCATCAGCACGTTGAAGCGCGGCCGGAAGCGCTTGATGAGGTTTGCCTCGAGCAGCAGCGCCTCGGCCTCGGTGCGCACGGAGACGAACTCCATGGCCGACGTGCCGGCGATCATGCGCGCGATGCGATTGGTATGGCCGCCTAGGCGCGAGTAGTTCGAAACGCGTGCCTTCAGGTTGCGCGCCTTGCCGACGTAGATGACCGTGCCGTCGCGATCAAGCATGCGATAGACGCCAGGCAACGACGGCAGCAGCTTCAAGTAGGCCGCGATGACGGCGGCCCCGCTCGTGGCAGTCGCGGCAGGCTGCGCATCCGGCGCAAGATCCTTTGCCGGCAGAGTGTCATTTGCCGGCGCGTCGTCCTGTGGCTCGCGGGTATCCTTATCGGGCATCGACGATAGATCGGCCTCAAGGCGAGCGGCGTCAAGCGAGCGGCCGCGCTCCCGTGGTTAGCCGGTTAAATGCAAATTGCGGCCTACCAGACGAGGCGGGTCATGGCTGCGACGGGATGGGGGGCTCCGGGCGGGAACAGCGCTTCGAGCGCGGCGTCGTCGAGCTTGCCCGCCACATCCACGCCGCTCGCCACGAACAGCGAGCGCACGCCCGCCGCCGCGGCGCCGGCGAGATCGGTACGTACGCCGTCACCGATGGCGAGCAGGTGCGACCGGTCGCTGCTTCCGGGCCGTAAGCCCTCGAGCCTCGCGAACGCCAGGTCATAGATCGGCAGGTAGGGCTTGCCCGCGTACGCCACGGCGGCGCCGAGCCGCTCGTAGGCCTGGGCGATGGCGCCGGCGCAATAGACGATGCGGGCGCCCCGCTCAACCGTCAGGTCGGGGTTGGCGCAGATCATCGGCAGTCCGCGCGAAATGCACGCGCGGAGCATCTCCCCGTAGTCGTCGGGCGTCTCGCGCTCGTCGTCGTAGAGCCCGGTGCATACGACCGCGTCGGCCTGGTCCGCCCCAACGCGCTTCACGTCGATGCCGGCGAAGATGGGCGCATCGCGTTCGGGCCCGAGGTGCAGGACGGCGCGGCCGGCATAGGCCTCGATCAGCGTACGCGCCACATCGCCGGAGCTGACGATCGCGTCATAGGCCGCGCGCGGCACGCCAATGCGATCTAGCTGGGCGGCGACACCCTCGCGCGGGCGCGGAGAGTTCGAGACGAGCATGACGAGCCCGCCGCCGTCGCGGAACGTCTGGCAGGCCTCGCACGCGGGCACGAACGGCTGCACGCCGTTGTGTATCACGCCCCAGATGTCGACGAGCCACGCGGCGGTCGTCGCCGCTAGCGGCGCGACCGATTGGATCACCTCTATGGGCTGAGACCGTCGGGACATGCCGCCTCAACTAGCGGCAGCGCCGCCGAAGCTCAAGCGGCCGCGGTGCCCAATGCGTCGGTTGGGATCATTTGCGGCGGGCCGAACAGCGAGCCCTGGCCGAGCGAGACCCCGCTCGCCACTACCTTGGCGCGCGTCATTTCGCTGTCGATCCCCGCGACGATGGGGATGAGCCCGACCTCAGCGAGCGACCGACTGACGTCCGCTGCCGTCATGACGCCGGGCGCGGCTGGCAGGCCAGCCAGAAGCGTTGCGGCGTCGATCCTGACGAACGCAAACCCCGCTGCCCTGAGCGCCGTGAACTCGTAGTCGAGGTCCGTCGTCTCATCGAGGCCGAAGCGGAACCCGAGGTCGCGCATGTCGGTGAGGTTGCTCCATTCGGTGCCGCTGAACGCCTTCACGTCGGCCTGCGCGAACGTGAGTACCAGCTCGCCCGCAAGGGCCTCGCGCTCGCGATAGACTGTGGCAAGCTCGTCGAGGAAGCCGTCGGTGGCAAGCGCCTCGCCGCTCGCAGCTGAGAACACGCAATACTTCTGTCGCTGATGCACAAACGTCCTGCACACCTGAGCCGCGCGCTTGAGGCGCGCGCCGTCGAGCAGCGGAGCGAGCCCGGTGCGCGCGAGGGCGCGATCGTGCGCCACGACCGGCAACTGATTGCCGCGCTCATCGCGCGGGCAAACGCTCGCCTGGTAATAGTGAACGTGGTGGTCGCCGAGACCCATGATGGGTTCGACGAGGGTGTCCATGCGGCCCGCGGCGAGAGCGGCCGCGAGGGACGACATGCGCGCATGCGCAGGTGCGATCGGCGGCGGCGCGGCACGCGACATGGCGGGAGCCGCCGGCGCAGGCGCGATCGGAGCCTTCGGGGTAGCGGGTGCCCGCATGATGCTCGCGGTGGTGTTGAGCGCATCGGCGGACGCGCGCGCGATGAGCTCCGGGCTCGGCCCGGGGCGCTCGCCTGCGGGGTCGGCCCCGAGGCTTACCTCGTCGGCCAATCGCTTGATCATGCCCTGCACGGCATCGAGATCGGCCTCGCGCTCGGCGGCTGCGGGCGGGGCTTCCTTGCGGCGCTGCTGCGCGGTCTCGCCCAGGACTGGCTTTGCCGGGCGGAAGCCCCAGTAGTCGTGCATGCTCTCCGTGGAGTCCGACGCATCGGGCCACGGCGACAGCTCCGGCTGCGGCGGGGCGGGCGGCGGCGGGACCGCGAACGTGGGCACGGGAGCGGTCGGAGCGCTCGGGATCGGCGGCATGCCGGCCGGCGCGGCCGCGCGTGGCATGGGTTGTGCGTGCGACCTCGGCGTGCGCTCAAGCGGCGGCGCCTTGGCGGCGAACGGTGGAGCGGGCGCAGGGGCGGGCGGCGGCGCCGAGGGCGCTGCTCGGCGCAGCGCCAGCGGCGAGCTGTGCCAACCGGCGGCAGCGGCTTCTTCCTCGTCCGGACGCATGCGCGAGATTTCGTCCTCGAGGCGGCTGACCTCGGTCACGAGCGCGTCGACCCGCTCCGATCGGCGCATCAGCGCGTGCAGCATCAAGAGGGTTATGTAGACGGACAAGGCGGCGATCAGCGCTAACCAGAATGTAACTTGGAACTGCAGGTAGGCGCCGGTGAAGAATGCGACCGTTACGAGGGCAATAGCGCCCTTCACGATGAGGTCCGCGATGGCGCCCTGATTGCGCGTGCCGGTTCTGCTGTCGTCGATGCTCGCCATGAAGGTTTCCGCCAGCCCTTGCCGATTCGTTAGCGACAAGCTTTGTGTCCGGCCCAGCCGAGCGCAATGACGATGACGCCACTTTCACCAGCTTTCTCGCAGCGGCGGCAATTCGCGCGCGCGGTGAGGCCGCTAGACACATCAAGCACTTAGGAAGCATGCCTGGAGATTGCCACCGCGCGCCCCAATAGCGCCCCCGCCGGGCCCCCAGCCGACCCGAATCCCGGTGCCATTTAGAACTCGTTAGCCGAATCGGCGTGCTATCGTCGTACCCGGGCGTTCCCTTCACTGTCCCGGCGTTGAAATATGGGGAAGCCTGATGCTGATGACTGTGATTGGTCGAGATCCGAACGCCTCTATCTATGGTGAGTTGGCAGGGGCGCGGGTGCTCATCACCGGTGTTTCGCCTGACTGCGGCGTCGACGTGGCCCGGGCATTCGCTGACCATCACGGCCGTCTCATCGTGCATGCCTCGGCGAATACGCCCGAGAACGATGTGCTGGCCACCTTGCTCGCCGAGACGGCGAGCGAAGTGAAGCTCTTCACCGAGGCCTGTGCCAACCAGGACGCGGCCCTCCGCTTCGCGCAGACGGCCGCACAGGCGTTCGGCGGCCTCGACGTTGTGATCAACCTCGTTCACATTTCGACCGACGACCTCAAGAACCGCGCGAGCATCGCGGAAGTGGAAGACCTCGTCGCGCAGAAGCTGACATTGTCTGTGCTGGTGACGCGCGTCGTCGCCAACCGCATGCGCACCATGCTGAACGAGGGCCTGATCCTCAATGTGATGACGATGCCGGCCCCGCGCACGGCCGGCGAGGCCGCGCTCGCGGGCGTCGCCCGCACCGCGCTTGCTGCCATGACTCGCGGCGAGGCCGCGACCTGGGCGCCACACGGCATCCGCGTCAACGCCATCGGCCCGCGCGCGATGACGCCGGACGCCGGGGCCTGCCTCACGAGCGAGCCCGACGTTGCCGCGCTCGCGCTCTATCTGGCTTCCAAGCGCAGCCGAACGCTCACCGGCCACATCTTCGACGCCGCCGGCGTCGCAGCCCGCCGCTGCTAGACTAAACCCAGGCGCGCCAGCTCTTCAGCCACGGGATCGCCGAGCCCGATAGCCCGGCCAGATCGTGCGCGCGATCGGCGAGATCCTTGAGATTGGCGTGCAACTGCCCGAGCGCGAAGTCGAAGGTCATGAGCCGCATCACCTCATCGATGGAGAGCGCGCGCAATTCCCCGCGCGCCCGCATGCCGGAAACCGCCTCCTGCAGGGCACCGAGCGCGCCGTCGACCGCGGTGAGGTCGGGGGCGACATTGTTGCGGAAAGCGTCTGCGCATTGGCGCGGCAAAATCTCGACCGCGTCGCGCAGCGCCTCCAGATGCGGCCGCATCGCCGCGATTGCCGTCGCCGGCAGAGGCTGGGCAACGGAGCGCAGAAGCATGATCTCGGTGTGCCACAACCGTCGCAGCGTGCGCAGCACCGCGTCGGGATCAGACTGGCCGGCGAGATAACCGGCAACCTCGAGTTGGCTTTCACGAGCGAGCGCGTCGCCAGCCGCGAACTGCGCGCGCACCTTCACCGCTGCCGAGGACACCAGGGCGGCGTCGTACGAGCCGCCCAGCGCCGTGTGCACCGCACTTGCCAGGAGACCAAACATCGGCGGCAGCGTCTGCGCCACGTTCTCGGCAAAGGCGCGGCCCGCGCGTGAGGGGAAGAGAACCAACGTGGTCAGGATGGAGACGATGGCGCCGATGGCCACCTCGATCATGCGGTACCCGGCCGACGAGATCGGGGGCCCGAGACGCGGGTCGCCGAGAATGACAATCGCCGCCGTCACGCACGCGATGCGCAATGCGGGGCGCCGCGCCGAGAAGAACGCGAGAACGAGGATGGTGGCGGCGAGCCCCGCGTACCTCAAGGTGTGCGAGTCCGCGAGTATGAGCGCGACGCCGCCGCCGACGAGGACGCCGAGCAAGCTGCCGAGCAGCCGGTCAGTGGCAAGCCCCAGCGAGGCCCCGACGTTCGCCTGCGTGACGAGGATTGCCGTCATCACCGCCCAGAAACCTTGCGGCAGGTCGAGCAAGTCGGCCGCTGCATAGGCGAGGCAAGCCGCGACCGCTGTCTGGATGGCCTGGCGCATGCGCGGCCAGTTTTCGCGCCAGCCGCCGGTCCAGTTTGCAAGGTTCGACAAGGGGATTGCGCCGCACGGGGTGAGACGCCGGTAGAGTAAACGGCGCGCCGTTACGCTCGCGTTACCTATTGAGGCCCATAAAAGGGCGGTCGCGGGCCGTTTCGGTCCATTTCTTGACAGCCCGCTCCGCGCCCGCGTATCACGCTGGCGCCCTTGGCACTCCCCCTGGCGAAGTGCCAATATTCCGACACCACCACGCCCTAGCGGCGTAAGCTGGAGCATCATTTCCCATGAAATTCCGTCCCCTGCACGACCGCGTGGTCGTCAAGCGCCTCGACAGCGAATCCAAGACGTCGGGCGGCATCATCATCCCCGACACGGCCGCCGAGAAGCCCCAGCAGGGCGAGGTCGTCGCGGTCGGGCCCGGCTCGCGCGACGAGGCGGGCAAGCTGATCGCGATCGAGCTCAAGAACGGCGACAAGGTGCTGTTCGGCAAGTGGAGCGGCACCGAGGTCAAGATCGACGGCCAGGAGCTGCTGATCATGAAAGAGAGCGACATCATGGGCGTACTCGAGCGCTGATGCCTCTGACGATCGACCAACTTCACGACTTCACAATTCACCATTTCTCGAATTAGGAGAGAGCCGGCATGGCTGCCAAGGTCGTTCGCTTTTCCACCGACGCGCGAGAGAGAATGCTGCGTGGCGTCGATATACTCGCCGATGCGGTAAAGGTGACGCTGGGGCCCAAGGGCCGCAATGTCATTCTCGACAAATCGTTCGGCGCCCCGCGCACGACCAAAGACGGCGTGACGGTGGCCAAGGAAATCGAGCTCGAAGACAAGTTCGAGAACATGGGCGCGCAGATGGTGCGCGAGGTGGCGCAGAAGACCAACGACCTCGCCGGCGACGGCACCACGACCGCGACTGTGCTGGCCCAGGCAATCGTGCGCGAGGGCTTGAAGGCAGTGGCCGCGGGCATGAACCCGATGGATCTGCGGCGCGGCATCGACAAGGCCGTCGCGCAGGTCGTCGAGGAGATCCAGAAGCGCTCCAAGAAGGTCAAGAACACGAGCGAGATCGCCCAAGTCGGCACCATCTCGTCCAACGGCGAGAAGGCGATTGGCGACATGATCGCGAAAGCGATGCAAAAGGTCGGCAACGAGGGCGTGATCACGGTAGAGGAGGCGAAGGGTCTCGAGACCGAGCTCGAGGTGGTCGAGGGCATGCAGTTCGACCGCGGCTACCTCTCGCCCTACTTCATCACCAACGCCGAGAAGATGACCGCCGAGCTCGAAGAGCCCTACATCCTCATCCACGAGAAGAAGCTGTCGAACCTGCAGCAGCTCCTACCCGTGCTGGAGGCGGTCGTGCAGTCGGGCCGTCCACTGCTCATCATCGCCGAGGAGGTCGAGGGCGAGGCGTTGGCGACGCTCGTGGTCAACAAGCTGCGCGGCGGCCTGAAGGTTGCCGCCGTGAAGGCCCCGGGCTTCGGCGACCGCCGCAAGGCCATGCTTGAAGACATCGCGGTGCTGACCGGCGGACAGACGGTCTCGGAGGATCTCGGCATCAAGCTCGAGAACGTGACACTCGACATGCTGGGTCGAGCCAAGCGCGTGGCGATCACCAAGGACGACACCACGATCGTCGACGGCGCCGGCAAGAAGAAGGCCATCGAGGCGCGCGTCAACCAGATCAAGGCGCAAATCGAGGAGACGACGTCCGACTACGACAAGGAGAAGCTGCAGGAGCGGCTGGCGAAGCTCGCGGGCGGCGTCGCCGTCATCCGCGTCGGCGGCGCGACGGAAGTCGAGGTGAAGGAACGCAAGGACCGCGTCGACGATGCGCTCAATGCCACGCGCGCAGCCGTGGAGGAGGGCGTTGTGCCGGGCGGCGGCGTCATGCTCTTGAAGGCCGCGAGCGCTATTACCGCGAAGGGCGATAACGCCGAGCAGGACGCCGGCATCGCCATCGTCAAGAAGGCACTGCAGGCGCCGATACGCCAGATCGCCGAGAACGCCGGCGTCGAGGGCTCGATCGTCGTCGGCAAGGTGCTGGAGACGCGCGGACTGACCTTCGGCTACGACGCGCAGAGCGACGAGTACGGCGACATGCTGGAGAAGGGCATCATCGACCCGGCCAAGGTCGTGCGCATCGCGCTGCAGGATGCGGCGTCCGTTGCCGGCCTGATGATCACCACAGAAGCCGCCATCGCCGAGGCGCCCAAGAAGGATGAGGGCGGCGGCCATGGCCACGGTGGAATGGGCGGTATGGGCGGCATGGGAATGTAGGGCGCGCGAGCGCCGCGATTGTCAAACGACGGCACCGCTCGCGGGCAACCGCGGGCGGTCTTTTATTGTGGCGATTTTCTATTGCTCGAGACTGCGGTTCACTGGGGCTGGGAATCCCAGCCGAAGGCCCCGATGCTGGCCGGCATAACGTCGGCTTTGCTGCTGGCGCCGGGCGTTGTCTTCGCGCCGGGCGGGGCTGCCGGCACCGTCTCGCTCGTGGCGGTCTTGGAACGTGGCGGCGGAGCGGACGGCGCGACCTTGCTTCGGTCCGCCGTGGCCCCGCCGTCCTCGGTCACCGTGCCCCGCATCCTCAGCGGCGCTGTTTGAGTTGCAGCCGCAGGCGTCGCCTGCCTGTTAGGCTTAGCGTCTGCGGCGGACCTGCCCGGCTCAACTGTCTCGGGTGCGGTTGCGGCGGCACCATCGGCCGGATCGCTGGGCGGCGACGCGCCGAGCGCAGCGGCCGGAATGAGCGGCGCTTGCGGCTCGATCGAGCCGGTCGCGGTATCGTCCGCGGGTGTGGGAGCGGCATCGGCCGCGGCTGCAGGCGCGGCCGTTGCGCTGTCGGTGCCGAAGCGGCGGCTCAGCTCCTCCGCCTTCTGGCGCACGGCCGCAGCTTCGCGACCCGCCTGTTCTGCCCGGAGCATCGCGGCCTTGGCGGCGGCGAGCGTCGCATCGTCGGCCGCAGGCGTTGGCGTTGATGTGCCGTCAGCGGCCGGGGTTGCGCTCGCGGGCGCGCTGTCGCGCGGGCGCCAGGCCTCCTGCATGCCTGGCAAGCGGGCGCTATCGATGTATGAGGGCAGCGACCCACCGGCCGGGGATAACGAAGGCGTCGAGGCCGACGGCTGTGACGCCTCCATCGCCGGCGCGGGACCGCCCATCAGGATGGTCACCGCCAGCAGCGAGCCGCCGACGTAACCAGGATTGCTTGCGCCCATTACCCCTAACTCCCAAGCGCTGCCATTCTAGCCGCCAGACGCGCTCCCGCACGCACTTCATGGCGAGCACCAAGCACTGGGCAGCGGCAGTCCCAGCAAGCCGGCGACGCGCGCGTCCCCGGCTCCGGAACCAACACAATTTGCGGCAGTCCCCCGTAGACTGTTCGCCCGGAATATCAAAGGCCTACACGGCAACAACAAGGCACGGCGATATCCGCCGCTCTTTAGGGCAAAGCGGGCAGGCTTCGATTGCCTTTCGGTCCCGAACCGCCGATGATCCTTTGAGGTCATGTCGTGCTACCCCGAGCTTGGACATGGCACGCAAACCGGGCCCCTGCCCGACCCTGGAGGGGTCGATGGACATCCGGCAACTCCAATACTTGGCAGCGCTGGCGCGCGAGAAGCACTTCACTCGCGCGGCGGCGGCGTGCAACGTGACCCAGCCGACGCTCTCGGGCCGCATCCGTCAACTCGAGCTGGAGCTGGAAGTTCCCATCGTTGAGCGCGGCCAGCGCTACCGCGGACTGACGCCCGAGGGCGAGCGTGTCCTCAAGTGGGCACAGGTCATCCTCAAGAACTGGCAGGGAATGCAGGAGGAGCTCGGCCACCTCAAGGACCACGAGACGGGATTGAAGGGGCGCGTCGTGCTCGGCGGGATTCCCTCCGCGCTGCCGATGATCCCGCTGCTGACCAAGAAGATCCGCACCGTCCATCCGGGCATCGACTTCACCGTGCTTTCGCACAGCTCTGAGGAGATCATTCGCGGTCTTGCCGATTTCTCAATCGACGTCGGCATCACTTATCTCGACAACGAGCCGATCGAGGGCCTGCGGGCCTCGCCGCTCTACATCGAGCGCTATTGCCTGTTCGTGCCGGAGACGCACGCCCTCGCCAAGCGTGAAACCGTGACCTGGCGCGAGGCCGCGCGCGAGCCGCTCTGCCTGCTCACGCCCAACATGCAGAATCGCCGCATCATCGACCGCGCGTTCGAGACGGCCGACTGCCATCCGACCCCGCGGCTGGAAACAAATTCCGTCATCAATTTGTGCTCGAATGTAAGATTGATGGGGCTTGCTAGCATCATGCCGCAATACATATTGGAGGTGTTGGGGAACGTGTCGGGGATCAGGGCCATCCCTCTCACCGAACCCAAGGTCGAGCACAGCGTTGGTCTGGTAGTGGCGGACCGCGACCCGCTCTCTCCCCTCATCGAGGCGCTGCGGGACGCGGCCAAGTTGCTCGCCCCTGTCACGTTCGGCACGCCCGCTGTGCAGTCTGCGAGTACCTGGGCGCCCTGAGCCGGCACCTCAAGACTGGGCTCCTCGGACTGGGCGCCTTCATACCAGGATACCAGGCATTGCTGCACCGCAGCATCGACAGGGCCGATCACCCCATCGAGAGCGCCAATTTGATTGGTTCTAAACAAGTTGGGACAAGCTGAGTTCGCCGCAGAGGGCCAAGAAGGCAGAGGAATGTCGCGACCGACAGAGAATAAAGTCGTCGAGGTCCCGCCGGGGAGCGAGAAGCGCGCCCGCGAAGTTTGCGACGCGCATGGCAACCGTCCTGACGAGCTCCTGGAGATCTTTCACGATCTGCAGCACGAGCTCGGATTTATCCCCGATCCGGTGATCGCGGTTGTAGCAAGCGCGCTGAACGTGTCACGCGCCGATGTCTATGGCGTCCTGAGCTTCTATCACGAGTTCCGTCGCGCGCCCGCTGGCCGCCATGTCGTCAAGATGTGCCGTGCGGAGGCGTGCCAGGCGATGCACACCGATGCGGTCTGCGCCCACGCCGAGCAGCGGCTCGGCACCCTCTTCGGCGAGACGAGCGCCGACGGCGAATTTACGCTCGAGGCCGTCTACTGCCTCGGCAATTGCGCGCGCTCGCCGGCGATGATGATCGACGGCGATCTCTACGGTTGCGTGGACAAGAAGCGCTTCGACGCCATCATCGCAGGCCTCGGCAGCGAGGCCGCCGCATGAGCAAGAAAAAGAACAGGCCGCGCTCCGAAAGCAACCCGCAGCAGCAGACCCAGGGCAAGCACCAGCCGCAGCCCAAGGCCGCGGCTAAGCCCGACACTCAAACCACAAAGATCTACGTTCCGCGCGATGCTGCTGCCCTGTCGATGGGCGCCGACGGCGTCGCCAAGGCAATCGCGGCGGAAGCGGGCAAGCGGGGCGCCAAGATCGAGATCGTGCGCAACGGCTCGCGCGGCATGCTGTGGCTCGAGCCGTTCGTCGAGGTCGAGACGGACAAGGGCCGCGTCGCCTACGGCCCCGTCGCCGCTGCCGATGTCGCCGGCCTGTTCGAAGCGAATTTCCTCGCGGGCGGCGCCCACAGGCTCACGCACGGCCTCACGGATGAAATTCCCTACTTCAAGAACCAAGAGCGCCTGACGTTCGCGCGCTGCGGCATCACCGATCCCTTGTCGATCGCGGACTACCGCGCGCACGGCGGCTTTGCCGGCCTCACCAAGGCGCTCCGCATGGAGGCAGCCGACATCGTCGCCGAGGTCACGACGTCGGGCTTGCGCGGTCGCGGCGGCGCTGGCTTCCCGACCGGGATCAAGTGGAAGACGGTCTTGGACACCAAGGCCGAGCAGAAATATGTCTGCTGCAACGCCGACGAAGGCGACAGCGGCACCTTTGCCGACCGCATGCTCATGGAAGGCGATCCCTACTGCCTCATCGAGGGCATGACCATCGCCGGCATCGCGGTGGGTGCCACCTGCGGCTACATCTACATCCGCTCCGAATACCCGCACGCCGTCGCCATCATGCGCGAGGCGATCCGCGTGGCGACGGAGGCAAACTGGCTCGGCCGGACCATCCAGGGCTCGCCCTACGATTTTGAGCTGCATGTACGCATGGGCGCCGGCGCCTACATCTGCGGCGAGGAAACCTCGATGCTCGACAGCCTCGAGGGCAAGCGCGGGCTTGTACGCTACAAACCGCCGCTGCCCGCGATCGAAGGCCTGTTCGGCAAGCCGACCGTGATCAACAACGTACTGAGCTTGGCCTCGGTGCCGATCATCATCGACAAGGGCGGCACCTATTACCGCGACTTCGGTGTTGGCCGGTCGCGCGGCACGCTCGCCTTCCAACTCGCCGGCAACATCAAGCAGGGCGGCCTGGTCGAGAAGGCGTTCGGCGTAACCGCGCGCGAGCTGATCGAGGGCTACGGCGGCGGCACGGCATCGGGTCGTCCGATCCGGGCTGTGCAGTTCGGCGGTCCGCTCGGCGCCTACCTTCCGAATTCGAAGCTCGACACCCAAATGGATTACGAGGCATTCGTCAAAGTGGACGCCATGGTCGGGCACGGCGGCGTCGTGGTGTTCGACGACACCGTCGACATGGCCAAGCAGGCACGCTTTGCCATGGAGTTCTGCGCCATCGAATCATGCGGCAAGTGCACGCCGTGCCGTATCGGCTCGGTCCGCGGCGTCGAAGTAATCGACCGCATCGTCGCGGACGAAAGCCGCGAGGCGAACATCGAATTGTTGCAGGATCTGTGCGTGACGATGACCGATGGATCGCTGTGCGCCATGGGCGGGTTGACTCCGATGCCCGTGATGAGCGCGCTGAACCATTTCCCCGAGGACTTCCACCGCCCGGCGCGGGCCGAGGCGGCAGAATGAACGCAACACACGAGGCCATGCCATGACGAGCGAAGCCAACACGATGACGCTCATCAAGGAGAAGGACTACGGCACGCCGGCGAGCCATTCCAACAAGATGGTGACTTTGACGATTGACGGGCAGTCGATCACGGTGGCAGAGGGCACCTCGATCATGCGCGCCGCGGCCGACCTCGGCATCATGGTGCCGAAGCTGTGCGCCACCGACAACCTCGACCCGTTCGGCTCGTGCCGGCTATGCCTCGTTGAGATCGAGGGCCGCAAGGGAACCCCCGCGTCGTGCACCACGCCGGTGGCACCCGGCATCAGCGTCACGACCCAGAACGACCGCCTCGCCCGCATCCGCAAGGGCGTGATGGAGCTTTACATCTCCGACCACCCGCTCGACTGCCTCACCTGCGCCGCCAACGGCGATTGCGAGCTGCAGGACATGGCCGGCGCGGTCGGCCTGCGCGACGTGCGCTATGGCTATGACGGTGAGAACCACGTGTTCGCCCGCAAGAACGGTGAGGCGAATCCGCTGTGGCAAGCGAAGGACAAGAGCAACCCCTACTTCCAGTTCGAGCCGTCCAAGTGCATCGTCTGCTCGCGCTGCGTGCGCGCCTGCCAGGAAGTGCAGGGCACCTTCGCGCTGACCATCGACGGGCGCGGCTTTGCTTCACACGTGTCGGCGAGCGCGGACGAGGACTTCCTCGATTCAGAATGCGTGTCCTGCGGTGCCTGCGTGCAGGCCTGCCCCACGGCGACGCTTATCGAGAAGTCTATTGTCGACCACGGCCAGCCCGAGCACAGCGTCGTGACAACCTGCGCCTATTGCGGCGTCGGCTGTTCGTTCAAGGCCGAGATGCAGGGCGAGCGCGTCGTGCGCATGATGCCCCACAAGGACGGCGGCGCCAACGAGGGCCACTCCTGCGTGAAAGGCCGCTTCGCGTTCGGCTACGCCACGCACAAGGACCGCGTCCTCAACCCGATGATCCGCGAGAAGATCACCGATCCCTGGCAGGTCGTCTCCTGGGATGAGGCCATCAAGTTCGCGGCGAACCGCTTTAAGGACGTGCAGAAGAAGTATGGGCGGACCTCCATCGGAGGCATCACGTCCTCGCGCACGACCAACGAGGAGGTCTACGTCGTGCAGCGCATGGTACGCGCGGCCTTCGGCAACAACAACGTCGATACCTGCGCCCGCGTCTGCCACTCGCCGACCGGCTACGGCCTGAAGCAGACGTTTGGCGAATTCCGCCGGCACGCAGGACTTCAAGAGCGTCGATAAGTCCGACGTCATTCTGGTCATCGGCGCCAACCCGACCGACGGGCACCCCGTGTTCGCCTCGCGCATGAAGCGGCGCCTGCGCGAAGGGGCCAAGCTCATCGTCGTCGACCCGCGGCGCACCGATCTGGTGAAGAGTTCCGCACGTCAAGGCCGACTATCACCTGCAATTGAAGCCGAGCACCAACGTCGCCGTGCTCAATGCGATGTGCCACGTGGTGGCGAGCGAAAACCTGATCGATCGCAGCTTCGTCGCGGCGCGTTGTGAAAAAGAGGACTTCGCCCGCTGGGAGAAGTTCATCAAGGACCCCAAGAACTCGCCCGAAGCCCTGGAAGCCATCTCGGGCGTGCCCGCGGCCGACGTGCGCGCCGCCGCTCGCCTGTTTGCGACAGGCGGCAACGCCGCGATCTACTACGGCCTCGGCGTCACCGAGCACAGCCAGGGCTCGACCACGGTCATGGCCATGGCCAACCTCGCCATGGCGACGGGCAACATCGGCCACGAGGGCGTCGGCGTGAACCCTCTGCGTGGCCAGAACAACGTGCAGGGCTCCTGCGACATGGGCTCGTTCCCGCACGAGTACCCTGGCTACCGCCACGTCTCCAACGAGGCGACGCGCAAGCTGTTCGAAAAGGTCTGGCACAAGGAGCTCGATCCCGAGCCCGGCCTGCGCATTCCCAACATGTTCGACGAGGCCTCGGGGGGCACCTTCAAGGGACTGTTCGTGCAGGGCGAGGACATTGCGCAGTCCGATCCCAATACCCAGCACGTGACGCACGCGCTCGAGTCGCTGGAGATCCTTGTCGTGCAGGACCTCTTCCTCAACGAGACCGCGGCCTTCGCGCACGTGTTCTTCCCTGGCACCTCGTTCCTGGAGAAGGACGGCACCTTCACCAACGCCGAGCGCCGCGTAAACCGCGTGCGGCCGGTGATGACGGAGAAGCAGGGCATGTCGGAATGGGAGATCGTCTGCCGTCTCGCCACCGAGATGGGCTACCCGATGATCTACCCGACCGCGGCGGCCATCATGGACGAGATCGCGGCCGTGACGCCGACGTTCAAGAACATCAGCTTTAAGCGGCTCGACGAGCTGGGCTCGATCCAGTGGCCGTGCGACGACGAGACCCCTACGGGCACGCCGGTCATGCATATCGAGGAGTTCACCCGCGGCAAGGGCCGCTTCATGCTGACCGACTTCGTGCCCACCGACGAGCGCAGCAACCGCAACTTCCCGCTCATCCTGACGACAGGCCGCATCCTCAGCCAGTACAATGTCGGCGCGCAGACGCGGCGCACAGAAAACAACGTCTGGTACAGCGAGGACATCCTTGAGCTGCATCCCAGCGACGCGGAGTTGCGCGGCATCAAGGACGGCTCCATGGCCTCGCTGACGAGCCGCGTCGGCGGAACCACCATGCGCGTGAAGGTCACCGATCGCGTGCCGCCGGGTGTCGTCTACTCGACGTTCCACTTCCCCGTCAGCGGCGCCAACGTAATCACGACCGAGCACTCCGATTGGGCGACCAACTGCCCCGAGTACAAGGTGACGGCGGTGCAGATCATGCCGTCGAACCAGCCGGCCGAATGGCAAAACGAGTGGGAAGAGCGCGAGCGCGAGAACAAGCGTATCGAGGAGAAGCCGCTCATCGCGGCGGAGTAGGGCCGGTCGTCAGAGTGGGCAAGGATCAGCGTCATAAGGGCGCCCGATGACCATCTTGGCGAAAAAAGCCGAGGTTGCCGGGGCGCCGTCAGCTTCGCTGTGCTCCGACTCGGTTGAAGGCGTCGCCCTCGACGCAGATGGGGGCCGTGCCGCACTCACCTGGCAGCTCCCCGAGGAGGTCGCCGTAGCGCTGCAGATCAACTCGGCGCCCTACACCGTAATGATGGCGACGCCGGCCAACCTTTCCGATTTCGGCATTGGCTTCGCGCTTGCCGAGGCCGTCGTTGCCAAGCGCTCCGATATCCGCGCGGTGCTGGCCATGCCGGTCGAGAACGGCTTTGCCGTCGACATCGCCGTCGACGAACCGGCGCTGGACCGTGCACGTCTGGTGCGCCGTTCGATCGAGGGCCGCTCGGGTTGCGGGCTGTGCGGGGTCGAGAACATCGCCGACGTCGTGCGCGTGACGAAGCCGGCGGCGACACAGGTGCACCCCGGTGCGGCCGCGATCCTCAAGGCGGCGGCCGAGCTGCCACGGCGCCAGCCCATGAACCGGCTCAACCACACTGTCCACGGCGCGGCCTGGGTTTCGCTTGAGGGCGAGATCGTGATAGTGCGCGAGGACGTCGGCCGCCACAACGCGCTCGACAAGCTGATCGGCGCGCTTGCGGAAGCCGGCACCGATCTTTCCGCGGGCTTCGTCATGATGACGAGCCGCTGCAGCTTCGAGCTCGTGCAGAAGGCGGCGACGGTGGGCATTGGCGCACTCGTCACCGTCTCGGCGCCCACGCTACTGGCGCTTGAGATCGCCCGCAGAGCCCGTATGTTCCTTGCCTCGCTCGGCGACCGCGGCGTCGTCGTCTTCAACAGTTAACCTCGCCAAATCCGGGACGCTCCCCTCATGGAAAACCGCGACATGATTCGCATGGCCAACCAAATCGCGGCCTACTTCGAGGCGTACCCGCGCGCGGAAGCCCTCGAGGGCATCGCCAAGCACATTCGCGCTTCCTGGACACCTCGTATGCGCCAGCAGCTCAGCGACTACATCGGTGCCGGCGCGGAGGGCCTGTCTCCGCTGGCGAAGGCGGCGCTGAGCCCGAAACCGGAGGCCAACGCGACGGCTAAAGCGAGCAGCAAGCCCTGATCGGAAAGCTCCGGTTAGCCTTGTCGCAGGCACGCTGGCGCGCGTCGCTTGCCCGGCAGGACTTCGAGGCATAGACTTTTTGTTGAGCGCCGGTCGACCCCCGCCGGCGCGAGGCGCGGGCGAGCGAGGACTATCACCTTGAGCCGTCGGCGCGATGATCGATCCGGCGGCCGGCATGCCGCAAGCCCTGAGGCTAATGGCGGCGCCTGCTGCCCCTTAAGTTGGCAGGAGAGCCGCCATGGGAATCGCACTGACGCTGCAACAATACCTCGACGACCGTCACATCGACTACGACGTGCTCCTTCACAGGCTCACGCACTGCTCCAACGACACCATGCGCGCGAGCCACGTGCCGGGCGAGCGCCTCGCCAAGGCCGTGGTGCTGACCCGTGAGGGCGGGTTCGTCGTCGCCGTGGTGCCGGCGTGCACGCAGGTCCGGCTCGAAACTATCGAGCGGATGCTGCACTGCCCGATCGGCATGGCGAGCGAAGACGAGATCAGCGAGATCTTCCCCGACTGCGACATGGGAGCCGTGCCCCCGGTACCGGAGGCGTACGCCGTGGAGGCGCTCATCGACGACAGCCTCGACCGGCAGCCGGACGTGTATCTGGAGGGCGGCGACCACCGCAGCCTGATCCACATCTCGGGCGAACAGTTCAGGTCGCTGATGCAGGGTGTGCGGCACGCGCCTATTGCGACGCACGGCTAGGGCTCTGCAAGCGCGCGCCTCTCTGCTCAGACCGTCGCCGTCCGGTCGAGGTGAGCGACGATGAGCGGAAACACGTCGATCGCGGCGTTCTTGCCGAAGATGCAGTCGATGTGGCCGTAGCCGGGGATGACATGGCGCTCGTAAAGCTGCTTGCCGTTCGCCTGCGCCAGGCGCGCGAGCGTGCGCTCGGTGCTCTCCGGCTTGAAGCACGCGTTCTTGGCGCCATGGATGAACGTGATCGGCAGCGCGAGGCGTGAGACGTGCGGCAGGTAGGCGTCGTGGCCGTCGCGATCAACCACGTGGCGGCGGCGCGCGAACAGCGCGAGCTGGCGGAAGGCCTCGATGTTGGCCTCCCCGAACATCTCGGCTAGCCCCGATGCGACTGTGGCAGCGTTGAGCTGATCGAGCTGGTAGAGGCGGCCGTACAGCGCGGTGATGCGGTTGCTAGTGGCGTCGTGCGTGCGCTCCTTGCGCGGCACCGGCACTATGAGCTGCAGCACCTTGTCGAGCGCGCGCTCGCGGAAATTGTCGGCGGTCGTCGCGCGCGCATCCACCACGTCGATGCCCAGGAGCTCGAGCAAGGCCGGCGTACGCAGGTAGGCAAGCAGCCGCTGCGGAAGCCAGGGCACGATGTAGTCGGTCGAGATCTGCGAGATGACGGCGGAGCGGACGCCCTCCAATCCCGCCAGCATCGCCATCGAGAACGTGGTTGCGCCGAAACAGTGCGCCAGCACCTGTACCGTCGGCGCGCCGGTCAGCGCCCGCACCTTGCCGATGGCCGCGGGGTAATCCTTGGTCGCAACCTCGTCGCCCGTCCATAGCTCGCGCGCATACGGCAGATCGATGCTCGCGCGGTAGTCGAGCATCCAGCAATCGTAACCGCCCGCGATCAGGTACTCGAGCAGGTTGGTCTCGATGGTGTCGATCGAGAAGATGAGGCTCGACACGCCGAGCCCGTGCGAGAGCACGAGCGGGCCCTTGCTGCCGCCGCTGTAGCGCGTAAGCCTGAGGATCTTGTCGTCTGTCGTCCTGACGAGATGGATCTCGGGCTCGGGCGCGCGCAGCGTGCGCTTCTTGCGCGGGTTGACCGAGTCGTAGCGGCCGAGCCGCACCAGCACGCCGCCGTAGGTATCAAAGAGCTCGCGACTGAAGAAGCGCCCGAACTTGCCGACGGCGCGCAGGCGGTCGTTGGCGTCCTGGCCGCCGGTGCCTTTCAGCGTCTGCATCTGTACGTAGAAGTCGCTCGGTGCAATCTCCAAGAGGCCGCGCGCGATGCGCCCGAGCTCGCCCTTGGCACCCTTGCCGATATCGATGAACAGCCGCGTGGTGTCGCGCCACAGGTCGAGATCGGCATCCGAGCGCACGAACTTGTAGCCTTCGAAGTAGTATTCCGCGCCGTCGCGCGCGCCGAGTGAGAACTTGTACTCGAAGCGCTTGGTCTCGACCGCCGATTCATCGACGCTCATCAGGTTGAAGACGCCGTCGAAGATCTCGAGCGGCTCCGGCGACAGCGACGGGCAAATGACCGAACCGATGATGTGGCCGCGATGCTGCTCGTCATCGACGAAGCGGTCGACGTCGTCGATCACCACCGTAACCGTAAAGCTTAACGTGGCCCCGGACTCCTTGCCGCGGCGCGCCGCCGTCTCGTGCGGAACTGACACGCCCGGCGAGACGTAGCCCGCCATGCGCTCGGTGAACTGAGCGCCGGCCGGTTCGAGTTTGCCACGCCCCTCGGGAGCGGCGATGAGCAGCGGCGCGTGCTGCATCGGCTCGACCGAAAATTCCCATCCGCGATCCTTGGCGAGATGGATCATAGCGCGCTCGGCCAGCGCGGTGATGGTGAGCAGCGGGTTGACGCCGAGCGGCCGCGGCACGACGGAGCCGTCGCACACGTAGAGGCCCGCGTGCACGGAATCGGGTGGCGAGTTCGGGCGGCCGTCGAACACCTGGCACTTGTGGTTGACGACGCCCTGCGTCTTGTCCTGGCCCATGGTGCAGCCGCCGAGCGGATGCACGCTGATGAGATTGTTGCCGAGGAAGGTGTCGGTGAGCGGGTTGCGCGTGAAGACGCCGCCAGTGGCGGTGGTCGCCCTCTTGAGGTTGTCCTCGGCCGCCTTGAAGATGGGCTGGCCGGCGACGTTGGGCCACGTCAGCTTCGTGCCGCCGTTCTCGAGCGTGACGCGGCCCTTTCCATCGTCGTGGCTCATGACGAGGTAGGTCTGCGTGCGGTAGACCGCGCCCTGGTAGGCGCCGAACAGCAGGCTCTGGCGTTCGCGCCCGCGCTCCTCGACGGCATCAAGGATGCCCTTGTCGGTATCCTGGCCGAAGTGGCGCGCGCCGCCGGCCATGAGAGCCGGCAGGATCGGTGCGAGACCCGACGGGATTGAGCCCTCCTCGATCACCATGCCGTCCTCGAGCCGCTGCGTCCCGCGCAGGTCGATGAGGCCTGTGATGCATGGGCCGACCGGATCGGTGTCTGCCTGCGGCGGATCGCCCACGCCGATGCCGTTGACCGGCACGTTGTTGTTGTAGGCGAACGCGAGCACGTCGCCGTTGCCGGTGAAGCGGCGGCCGATCTGATCGGAGACCGGCAGGCCCTCATCGCGCGATCGCAGCAGGATTTCGGTCGAGCCCAGCGCGCCGGCGGCGAGGATCACCACGTCCGCCGTGATCGACTGCTCGGCGGCGGCGAACTTCTCGCGGTCGTGGCCGAGCGGATCGAGGAACACGCGCCAGCGCCCCCGCTCGGGCCGCACATGCGAGACGCGCATCTCGGTGAAGATCTCGGCGCCGTGATTGTAGGCGTCCGCGATGTAGGTCACCTGCACGGTGTTCTTGGAGCCGACGTTGCAGCCCGCGCAGCAGTCGCCGCACAGTGTGCAGGCCGGCTGCTCGACGCCAGCGTAGTTGACCTGCCGCTCGAAGGTTACGTTAATCGGCGGCCGCACCACGTCCTTGTGCATGGCGTTGCCGCTGACCTCGAGCGCCTTCAGCTTGTGGAGCGGCTTTTTGTCGGGATATGGCACCGGCCGCAGCACCTCTTGGGCGCGAGCGAAACCCTCCTGGCGCGTCTGATCGGCGCCGATCTCCTTGGGCCATGCGGGATCGTCCCACACGCGCGGGTCGGGCGGGAGCGAGACGTTGGCGTTGATGAGCGAGCCACCGCCGAGGCCGCAGCCGACGAAAACGTGGATGTCCTTGCCCAGATGCAGGTCGTAGAGGCCGAGCCGCGAGCCCGAGACATGCAAACCGTCCTTCGAGACCTGGAACTGCTCCTGCGCCTCGACGAGGCGGTCGGGGAAGTCACCGATGGCGAACTCGCGTCCGCGCTCAAGCACGGCGACGCGCTTTCCTGCGCGCGCCAGCCGCGAGGCGGCAACGCCGCCGCCGTAGCCGGAGCCGACGACGATGACGTCGTAGCGCAGCTTCAGGTCGGCGATGGACTTCGACAATCGCCGCATGGCTCAAGTCCCCCCGGTCCGCTCGGCTTCGCCGCCCCGGCGCCACGGCGCCAGGAAGGCGAGCGATCGCTTTTTTGTCGGCGTGGCCGCCCGATACCGCGCCTCCAGCGCCCCCGGCTGCACGTCCGCGGTGTTCATCTCCCAGCCGTGGTCGCGGGCGAGGTGGATCATCGCACGCTCGGCCAGCGCCGTGATGGTCAACAGTGGGTGGATGCCTAACGGGCATGGGATGACGGCGCCGTCGCACACGTACAGGCCGGCGTGGACGGCGTTCGGCGCGGCGCCCTTGGCGGCGTCGAACACCTGCCCCTTGTGGTTGACGACGCCGTTAGCGCGATCGGCGCCCATGGTGCAGCCGCCGAGCGGATGCACGGTCATGAGGTTGCCGCCGAGGATGCGTTCCGAGGCCGGGTTGCGCATATAGCTTCCGCCGGTCGCTTCCGCCGCCATCCTCAATGCCGCCTCGATGCGCTGGAACACGCGCTGGCCCGGACCGTTGGTCCATTCGATCGTCAGGCGATCGCTGTCGAGCCGCATGAGCCCGTTGCCGGCGTCATGCCCCACAGCGAGGAACGTCTGCGTGTTGTGCACGGCGCCCTCGTAGGCGCCCTTCACGACGCTGGTTCCGGCGCGGCCGGCAGCGACGACGGCATCCGCGGCCGAGCGCGAGCCGTGCTCTCCAAACAGCGCGCCGCCGGGAGCCAGCAGCGCCGGCAGCATGCTGGCGAACGCGCTCGGTAGCACGCAATCGCACATGGCGAGGCCGTCGTTCACCCGCGGGTCGTCGCGCATGTCGATGAGACCGTTCACGGCCTGGCCGACAGCCGGCACGTTCGCCTTTGGAGGATTGCCGACGCCGATGCCGTTGACGGGAATGTCGTTGTTGTAGGCCATGGCGATCACGTCACCATTCGAGGTGAAGCGGCTGCCGACCCAGTCAGACAGCGCAAGTCCCTGCGCCTGGCTGCGCAAAAGGATCTCGGTCGAGCCGAGCGTGCCGGCGCCGAGCACGACGATGTCGGCCGCAAGCGAGATCTTCTCTGTGCCGCCATCGCCCCAGTAGCCCGGCCGCACCCACACGCTCCAGGTGCCGTCCGCGGCCCTGGCGATCGAGAGCACGCGCATCTCGGTAAAGATCTCCGCGCCGAACGCGGCGGCATCGGAGAGGTAGGTGGAGGCGACCGTGGTCTTGGCGCCGATGTTGCAGCCGCCGCAGCAGTCGCCGCATTCGGTGCAAGCATCCTGGTGCACGCCGGCGGCGTTGGGGCCGCTCTTGTAGACGACGTGCAGCGGGATAGGCTGCACGCTGCGCCCAAAGGCCGAGGCGGCAAGCTTCAGGGCCTGTACCTTCTCGTATCCAAACGTGCGCGCGGACGGGTCGGGCCGCAGCATGTGGCGCGCGCGCAGGTAGCCCTCGGCGAGGAGACGGTCGCGCCGCACCTCCAGCGGCCAGGCTTCGTCCTGGAACACGCGCGCGTCCGGCGACAGGCAGACATTCGCATTGATCAACGACGTACCGCCGAGCCCGCAGGCCTTGAGCACGTGGATATCGTCGTTGAGGTGCACGTCGAAGAGGGCGGTCGCGGAGCCCGTATGCATGCGGCTCGCGGTGATCTGCAGCTCCTTGGTGGCGCCCGGCACGTCGACGGGAAAGTCGCCGGGGAGGAACTCGCGGCCGCGTTCGAGCACGGCGACTGAGCGCCCGCAGCGGGCAAGCCGGGACGCGGCTACGCCGGCGCCGTAGCCCGAGCCGACGACGATGGCGTCGTAGCGCTGCTTGAGCTCGCTAGCCGGCCTGGAAAGCCGCGCCTGCATGTCCCGTCCGTCCCCTCTCTCAACCGGCCCGATGTCTCAAACGTAAGTCGATCCGCCCTTCGCCCCGCGCAGCTTCACGTCGCCGACGCGGATCTCAATCGGGCCCTCGATCAGCGTTGGCCGCAGCGGCCGCGAGGACACGATCGTGGGACCGTCCGACGCGGCACCGACCGGGCTGTTCTTGGCGAGCCGCCACCACCAGCGTCGCGGTACCTTGCGCAGGCCGATCGGATAGATCGTAAGCTTGGACGGCTCCACTTTCATGCGCAGGAAGTTCTTCCAATCGGGAATGCCCATGGAGGCGAAGGCCTGGTCGCAGTGGAGCCCGATGAGGCAGCAGATCGTCAGGTAGGCGCCCCACACGAAACCGGCGCCGATGCCGCCCAGGAAGGTCATCGCCAAGGGGAAAATGACAATGCTGCGGATGAGCTCTTTCACCTCTGAGGAAGGTTGGACCTCAAACGTCTGCAGCGTCGGAACCGCAATGGGCCACGCCCAATCCATGAACGTCATGGTGAGCTTCGACACCAGGAAGTAGAGCGTGAGCATCATGGCGATGTGGCCGGCCCAGTGCACCGTAGCGAGCGCCACCCGGATCTTGGTTCCATAAGCGCTGTCGGCGTAGGCGTAGAGCACGACCCACAGCACCAGGCACATGATGCCGAGGAGCACGTTGTTCGCGGCGGCCAACGGAGGCACCAAGAATAGGTGCGGGAACCATTTGAATTCGGGATCGTGGAGCAGAATGTTGCTGACCATGGGCGAGTGCCAGCGCGTGCCCTGAAGGGTCGTGGTGGCGAAAACCCAGATGATCAGCCAGTAGATGGCGCCGAGCGTGATCGCAAAGCCGTAGTTGCGGAAGGGGAACATCAGCGTCGAGAGGCTCATGCGCCGGCTCGTCGTACGCGAGGGCCAGCACGTCGGCTTATCCGTCTGTTTGCCGTCCTTCATTTGGCAGCGGAGATTGATGTTGACCTCGTTGCCGAGCCAGCGCGTGTGGCGCTTGCTCTTCAGGTAGTGCGTCGGCGAGAAATAGGCCCCGCCACCGCCGGCGGTAATGAAGTTCGTGGCGGTGCCGTCCGTTACGTAGCGGCTGTAGTGGTGGAGATCGCCGGCGATGACGGCGCAGATGCGTGCCCCTGCGGCATTGGCAATCTGGGTGATGTGGCTCAGGTTATCGTCGCCCTGCAGTTTGTCGTCTTTGGCGTAGTTCCAGCTCGGCTCGGCGGTGCACAAGATTAGCTTGGGCGCCTCCGTCGGGTGCTGCTTCATCGCCTCGGCGACGCCTTCGAAGTAGAGCACCTGGCCGGCATCGAGGTACTGCGCGAGCTGGATGTCGGCGCCCCAGATCCACCAGTTGTGCGGCAGCCGAATCGCGAAGTAGCTGCGATGCTGTGGGCATAGCCAGCCGCCGATGCGGTTCTCCGCGGCATGCCCGAAGCGCGCCTTGCAGAACATGTAGTCGAAGGAGCTCAGACCGTCGTACCAGTCGTGGTTGCCGGGCAGGACGAACAGAAGCCGGCGCCACGAGCCGTCGGACGCCGCAGGCAGCGCCGCGGTGTAGGGAAACGCGAAGCGATCGCGGTAGGCCTGGCGGGTCGGGAACGGATAAACTTGGTCGCCGCCCATGATCAGCAGCTTGCCCGCGGGCAACCGCCCCACGCCGTCGATGTCGAGGCTCGGCGCGCTGATGAGCGAGGCCATGGCGTAGGTTGAATCGAAGCCGTCGCCGAGGTCGGCAACGTAGTCGACCCATGCTGTGTTGCCGTCGCTGAGCTGGCGCAGGTCGGCGTAGTTGTAGCGGCCGATGATCTGCTTCATCACCTCCGGCGCGAAACCGTCGATAGTGGCCTGCATGATGCGCTGATCGGCGTACTGGCCAAACAGCTCCGAGACGATCGACCGCCAACCGGTGCTGATGAGGTGGCTCGGGCTGTACCAGCGTACCATGCCCGGCAGCGCACTGATGTCGATCGTTTCCCCCGTGTCGGCGGCCATGCCGAACTCCCCCATGCGACTAACATGCGACTGAAAAAGCAAAGCTTCTCGGCGGACGGAGGCCCCCTCCCGTCGCTTTGGGCGACTCTAGGTTGGCGCTCCCACGATGTCCAGAATGGCGCCCGAATAGGCTCAATGGTGGTGCCGCCGGGCCGCCATAAGGGTCGCGGGGACGTAGCGAGGGGATGAATGGCAGCTCCGGCGGCCGGGGGCGGGTGTCGTGACGCGGCCAATTGTGCGCTGCGGTGGCGGCAGCTGTTTCGAGCCTGTCCGGGTCTGACGGCCTGCCGCCCATCGCCACCCGTCAAAGGCTGGCCGCGCGGAAATGACGGCTGATAACCACAGCGAACACTGGCTGGGGCGCCAGGATTCGAACCTGGGAATGGCGGGATCAAAACCTGCCATTCGAGCCGACACGTCAATGGCCATCCCCACCTTTCTAGCGATGTTCTCGGCACGGTGCGTCAAAGAGTTACAACGCGAGTCGGAATGCCTGAGGTCGGCACTGGGGCGGCAGCGGACTGAGTTGTTCTGCGCGCGGCGCTCAGGTCCTCATCCCAGGCGGACGTTAGCACCGCAGCACGTAGTCGCCAGCTTTGGGCCATGACCGGAAATGCAACCGTGATCCCCTACGCGACGGCTTTGATATCGATGAACGCAATCTCGGGATTTTGCTCCTGGGTCCAAGACAAACTAAAGACCGACGCGGCAAGGAAGACGTAGCCTCCCTCTAAATCGGTGGCGATGGAGGACCTGTGCTTCTCGACGAAGCGCGACAACGCGCCGGGGGTCTCGGATGTGATCCAGCGGAGGATCTCGCATGGCGCGGCATCGAACCCGATTGGCAGTCCATACTCATGTGTGAGGCGCTCGCCGAGAACGTCTAGCTGTAGCGCGCCAATGACGCCCACAATCGGCTGCGAGCCGTCGAGCGGGCTGAAAAGCTGGACGACGCCTTCTTCGGCCATCTCCCCCAACGCTTCCTTTAGCTTCTTGGCCCGGATCGCGTCTTCGAGCCTTATGCGGCGCAGGATCTCGGGCGCAAAACTCGGGATGCCAAGAAATCTTACGTCTTCGCCCTCGGTCAGCGCGTCGCCGATCCTGAGCGTGCCGCGGTTTGGGATACCGACGACGTCGCCGGCGTAAGCCTCCTCCACGAGCGACCGGTCCTGCGCGAAGAAGAACTGCGGGGTCTGCAACGCCATCACCTTTCCGGTGCGCACGTGCTTTGCCTTCATGCCCCGCGTCAGACGGCCTGAGCAAACGCGCATGAACGCAATGCGGTCGCGATGGTTAGGGTCCATGTTGGCCTGGATCTTGAAGATGATCCCGGTCATATCCGGCTCGGTGGCCACCACGGTCCGCGTCACGGCTTTGCGGTTCAGCGGGGGCGGCGCAAAAGAGACCAGCGCATCGAGGAGATCGCGCACGCCGAAATTCTTGAGCGCGCTGCCGAAATAGACCGGCGACAGGGTTCCCTCGCGAAAGGCCTTCAAATCAAAGCGCCCACAGGCGTCATGGATGAGCTGGAGCTCGTCGCGCCAGTGCTGCAAGTCGTCCGTCTCGATGAGCTCTCCGAAAACAGGATCGTTCGGACCCGACACCGGGAGACCGTCGGGGTTCTCGTCGAGGCGACGAATTCGAGGCTGAATGAAATCGTACGTCCCGCGGAAGGCCTTGCCCTTCCCGATGGGCCAAACCATCGGGGCGGTGTCGAGGGCCAGCACCTTTTCGATCTCGTCGAGCAGCTCCAGCGGCTCGCGGCTCTCGCGGTCCATCTTGTTGATGAACGTGATGATGGGAATGTCGCGCAGCCGGCAGACCTCGAACAGCTTGCGGGTACGGGTCTCGATGCCCTTGGCCGCGTCGATTACCATGATCGCAGAGTCGACGGCTGTCAGTGTGCGATACGTATGGTCGGAGAAATCCTCGTGACCCGGCGTATCAAGCAGGTTCAGAACAGCGTTTTCGTACTCGAACGTCATCACCGAGGTGGCGACAGAAATTCCACGCGCGCGCTCAATAGCCATCCAGTCGGAGCGCGTGTTGCGCTTGTCTTTCTTCGCCTTGACCTGTCCGGCGAGCTGAATGGCGCCGCCGAACAGCAGGAGCTTTTCGGTCAGCGTCGTCTTGCCGGCGTCGGGATGCGAAATGATGGCAAACGTGCGCCGGCGCCGGATCTGGCGGGCCAGCTCTTCGTCGGCAATCCCAACGCCGCCGTTCGCTTGGTCGTTCGGCAATATTGCTTCGGTGGCCACGGTCTTGGGGTCCATGCACGCGTGCTTTGTCGGGAAGCGGGGGTGCCATTAGCATCCTTCGCAACATCCGTCGATCTCTGACGCTAGAGTTATGGCCTCGATTTGGCTCATTGCCAGGCGCATGGCGGCGGGATGACGCGAGGGCATCGACATGATCCAAAGGGGCTGGCATAGGAGCGCGGCATGGACAAGATCAACCAGCGCATCGCAACGGAGCTGGGCGTTGCCCCGGGCCAGGTGTCTGCGGCCGTTAAGCTGCTGGCTGAGGGCTCGACGGTCCCCTTCATCGCCCGCTATCGCAAGGAGAAGACCGGCGGCCTCGATGACACGCAGCTGCGCAAGCTCGAGGAGCGGCTCGGCTACCTGCGCGAGCTGGAGGATCGGCGCGCAACTGTGCTGAAGACGATCGAGGAGCAGGGCAAGCTCACGCCAGAGCTCACCCGTTCCATCCGTGAGGCGGAGACGAAGGTCGCGCTGGAGGATCTCTACGCGCCGTTCAAGCCGAAGCGGCGCACCAAGGCGCAGATCGCACGCGAGGCCGGGCTAGAGCCGTTGAGCGAAGCGCTGCTCAAGAACCCGTCGCTCGACCCCGAGACCGAGGCTGCTCGCTTCGTCGATGCCGGCAAAGGCGTCGCCGACACCAAGGCCGCGTTGGAAGGCGCGCGCCATATCCTCATCGAGCGCATCGCCGAGACGCCCGCGCTCGTCGGTGGCCTGCGCGAATGGCTGTGGGGCGAGGGCAATCTCACTTCGGGTGTGCGCAAAGGCAAGACCGACGAGGGCGCCAAGTTCTCGGATTACTTCGAGTTCGCCCAGCGCATCAAGGACATGCCGTCGCATCGCGTACTCGCCATGCTGCGCGGCCACAACGAGGGCATCCTGGACCTCGATCTCGACATAACGCACGAGGCGGCCAAACCGCATCCGGCGGAGGTGCGCATCAAGTCCGCCTTCGGCATCGCCGATCGCGGGCGCCCCGCGGATGCCTGGCTTGGGGAGACTGTGCACATCGCGTGGAAGGACAAGCTGTCGGGCACGCTGCAGTCGAGTCTGCTGACGCGCCTCAAGGAACGCGCCGACGCTGAGGCCATCGCCGTATTCTCGCGCAATCTAAAAGACCTGCTACTCGCGGCGCCGGCAGGCACGCGCACCACCATGGGCCTCGATCCCGGCATCCGCACCGGCGTCAAGGTCGCCGTCGTCGATCAGACCGGCAAGGTCGTCGCTACGACGACGATCTACCCGCACGACCCCAAGCGCGATTGGCACGGCTCGCTCGCCACCCTGGCGTCGCTATGCATGAAGCACACGGTGGACATCATCAGCGTCGGAAACGGCACGGGAGGACGCGAGACCGACAAGCTTGTCGCCGAATTGATGGCTAAGATGCCGGAACTGAAACTGACCAGAGCGATGGTGTCGGAGGCCGGTGCTTCGGTCTATTCGGCGTCCGAGCTGGCGGCTAAGGAGTTTCCCGACCTCGACGTCAGCCTACGCGGCGCTGTGTCGATTGCGCGCCGCTTACAGGACCCCCTCGCCGAGCTCGTCAAAATCGAGCCGAAGGCCATCGGCGTCGGGCAATACCAGCACGACGTCGACCAGTGCGGCCTGGCGCGCTCGCTCGATGCGGTCGTCGAGGATTGCGTCAACTCGGTTGGCGTCGATGTCAACACGGCGTCGGTGCCGCTGCTGGCGCACGTTTCCGGTCTCAACCAGACGCTCGCCTCCAACATCGTCGCCTTCCGCGACGAGAACGGCGCCTTCAAATCCCGTGTCGGCCTGAAGAAGGTACCGCGCCTCGGCGCCAAGGCTTTCGAGCAGGCGGCGGGCTTCCTGCGCATCATGAACAGCAAGAACCCGCTCGATGCCTCCGCCGTGCACCCCGAGGCCTACCCCGTGGTCGAGAAGATCGCCGAGGTCACCAAACGCCCGCTCAAATCGATCATTGGCGACCGCGCGTTCCTTAAGACTCTGGAGCCCGCGGAATTTGCCGACGCCGCGTTCGGCATCCCGACCGTGACCGACATTCTCGCCGAGCTGGATAAGCCAGGCCGCGATCCGCGCCCCGAATTCAAGACCGCCACGTTCCAGGAAGGCGTCGATAAGATCTCGGATTTGAAGCCCGGCATGCAACTCGAAGGTGTCGTTACCAACGTCGCCGCATTCGGCGCTTTCGTCGACGTTGGCGTGCACCAGGACGGCCTCGTGCATGTCTCGGAGCTGTCGGACCGCTTCGTCAAAGATCCGCGCGAGGTCGTGAAGGCCGGTGACGTGGTCACCGTTCGCGTGAAGGACGTCGACGTGGCTAGGAAGCGCATCGCGCTGACGATGAAGCCGGGTCCTATCGACACCTCGGCCGGATTCGGGTCTCGATCAGTGGGACCCGCACCGATGCACCGCGGCAGCGCATCGCCTCCGCGTCAAACGTCGGAGCAGCCGGTCGAAAACGCGCTCGCGGCCGCCCTGCGCCGCGCGCAAGAACGAAAATAGCGCTTGAACCGGCTGGGGCCATGGATATGCACAAAGTCCACTTCCAATTGGGTCGCTTGGACCGGCGGCCCGAGCATGTCGTTGCGGCCGTTTCCCAGTCGCGCTGCCCCGCCTAGCAAGTTTCTGCGCTGGTCCCGGGCGGCCGCCAAATCGTCCACCGTGTCCACATCCGCCAGAACTCTATCGTCAGGAACCTTCACGGCCGTGCACGAGCTGGCAAACCTCTGGAGAAGCGTCTTTGCCCCGCCTCGCCCACCGAGCGCAGTGAGCAATGGGAATTGCCGTCTAGGCCACAGCACCGGATTGCGCTGCGCGCCATCGGCTGTTGCCGGATACACAATCGGCGCTCCGTTGTGGCGCTCGAAAGCCGCGATCAGTCTTCGCAGCAGGCCCGCGGTCAGCAACGGCATGTCCCCCGGCACGATGAAGGCGGCATCGGCCGTGTCGCCGAGCGCCGAGACGCCCGCCGCAATCGACGAGCCCATGCCGTTTTGCCAGCGCGCATTGTGCACGAAACAGACCGGCAGACCTTCCAGCGCCCGCTCTATGGGGGCCGCGTCGGCGCCGGTGACGACGACGACCTCGGCGATCTCGCTGTTAAGAATGGCATCGGCGACAGCGCGCACGAGCGGGCGGCCGTCAAATTCGGCAACGAGCTTGTTCTCCGGTCCGAAACGGGTGGAAACGCCGGCGGCGAGCAGGACGGCGGCGACCTCGGTCATCGTTCAGGCCCCGCGCGCGACCTTGATGATCTCGGCGAGGATCGACACGGCGATCTCGGCCGGCCCTTGGGCCCCGATCGCCAGCCCGATGGGTGCGTGAATGCGCGCAAGGTCGGCCTCGCCAAAGCCCGCGGCCTTGAGCCGCTCGATCCGCTTGGCATGCGTCCGCCTCGAGCCAAGCGCGCCGATGTAGAAGGAGGGCGAGCGCAGCGCGGCGGCGAGCGCCTCGTCGTCGATGTGGGAGGCGTGCGTCAGTGCGACGATCGCCGTGCGCTTGTCGATGCCGACGGCGGGAAGTGTGGCTTCCGGCCAGCCGGCGACGAGATCGGTGCTGCCGAAGCGCTCCTCGCTGGCGAAGGCCGCGCGTGGGTCGACCACGAGGACATCATAGCCGGTCTGGTGCGCGAGTGTGGCGAGCATCTGGCCCATGTGCGTTGCCCCGGCGATGACGATGCGCACGGACGGCATAAGCGCCTGCACGAACACGCGTGGCCCGGGCGTGTCGACGAGCCGGCTTTGGCCATCGGCAAGGCAGCTCGCAATCTCTGCCGGCTCGCCGTCGCCGGAAGTGACCCGCCGCTCGCCGGTCGAAAGGTCTGTCACTACAGCGAGCGGCTCGCGCCTGCGCCGCGCCGCAAGAATGCGGTCGAGCGCCACTGAGTCTCGCTCACGCTCGAGCGGCTCGAGCAGGATCTCGATCTTGCCGCCGCACGCCAGGCCCGCGCGCCACGCCGTCTCGCCGTCAACGCCGAACTCGAGCAGCTTGGGCGACCCGCCGACCAACACGTCCGCCGCCGCCGCGATCACGTCGACCTCGACGCAGCCGCCCGACACGGAGCCGTGAAAGCGATCGCCTGGACCAACGACCATCTGGCCGCCGACCGGCACCGGCGCCGAGCCCCAGGCCGAGGCGACCGTCGCGAGCGCCACGCGGCCGTGCTGCTCAAGCCAGCTGCGCGCCACTTCGAGCACGTCGCGCTCGGCGTTGCCAGGCCTCTGCGGTGCGATGACGTTCATTGGCGCGCCTCACTAAAGAATTGTCTGGTCACGTTGCCAGTTGCACCGGCTTACTTCGTCGCCGGATGGTAAAACACGCTGTCGATTTCCACGATGTCATCGTCAAACAGCCGCTTGACCTCGACCATCGTTCGAGGCGGATATGGCGGCTTTCCCCACAGTTCCACCTGTGCGGTGTCCACCATGGGCGCGAACCGGCGCAGATCGCTGACATAGACCGTCAGCCGTACGCAATCGCGGAGGCTGGCACCCTCCGATTGGGCAATAAGCTCGATGTTCTGGAAGGCGCGGAGGATTCTCGCTTGAGGATCCTCCACCAATTTATTGGTGGCCGGATCGACGCCTTGCATGCCCGCAACAAAGATGAAGTCGCCGGCCCGGGCGCCGAGGCTCCAGGTGCCCTCCACTTTGATGGCGCCGGGTGGATCGAGAGTTTTGACGCCATTCGGCGACGGCGACTGAGCGACGACGAGAGTAGGCGCCAGGGCGAGCGGCCACAGGAACGGTGGAAGGCGCTGCAACATTTCAAGGCTCCTGCCGCGAACGTAGCGTCCGACATCTTAATTTTACGCGCGCCGGGCAAGGAAGTTGTCGGCGAGACCCAGATCCCGGTCATTCGCAGAGAACATTTAATTAAATGGATTCATGATCGCCTGTTCCCTGGGGTCGGGCAGAACTCGTCCGTCATCTGATCGGGCGTACGATGTTGGAAAGCCACCAGCTAAGCTGGGAGCAAAATCTCCCTGGGAGGCCGATGACTGCGAAAGGATCAGACCCGGGTCCACTTTTACGCGCGCTCGCGATAAGCGGCATCGCCGCTGCGTTTGTGCTCGCTGCGGGATGGCACGGCTCGCACGCTCAGGCCCAAGACGCAGGTGCCAAATTCGATCCTGCGATCAGGCCCGAGTTCCGCGAACCGGTGACGCTAGCCAGCAAGGACGGCGTCCTAGAGGTGACGCTCACGGCGCACCAGGGGCACGCGCGGTTCGATACCGTTGCCGATCCCGTCGAGAACCTTCTCGTCTTCGGCTACAAGCTGGCTCGTGGTACAGCGTCAGACGGGCAAATTTCAGGAGACAACTTATATCCCGCGCCGACATTGCAAGTGTATCCGGGCGAGACGCTGATCGTTCATTTCGAAAACGCGCTCGAGAGCCTCACGATTCGGGATTTCTTCGATCCGAGATATTCAGCGAAGGGTGAGGCAGCACTGAACTACCCCGCGCAGATGACCTCGTCGCCGATAAACCTGCACATTCACGGCGTGCACATCAGTCCCAAAGGAAACGCCGACAACGTCATGCTGCACATCCCGCCTGGGATGGCGAACACCTACACGTACCACATCCCAAAGAACATGCCGCAAGGCGCCTATTGGTATCACAGTCATCTGCATGGGCTGACGACGCCGCACGTGTACTACGGGTTGGCGGGGCTGCTTGCGATCGGGCGCACCGATGGCAACCTTCCCCTGGTTACAAAGCGCCGTATCCCGATCCGGAACATGGTGCTTCAGTACAACGCCGTCTTCGATCGAGCGGGTGGCCTCGCACAGATCAACAATGTGAATTGGCCGCAATGGGTCAACACGGTCAAGCCGCCGGAAGGCGACGAGCTAGCAAAGGGCACCTATCGTCCGCTGCTCGCGCCGGTCAATTTCCAGGACTCCAAGAAAGGAACCCAGTACTTCACGGTTTGGTTCGCGGGGCCGCTGGCGATCGACAATACTCGCGGACGCTTGGAGTTCATTCCGAGCAACTTGCAGCGGTTCACGGCTGGTCCGGCAGGTCCCGGCAGCGAAGTGCCGGCCAATCCCTCACTCCCCGACTACCAGCGCGACGTGCAGTTCACGGTCAACGGCCTCTTCCAACCGGTGATCAAGAGCAAGCCAGGGCAGACCGAGATCTGGGTGCTCGCGAATGTGAGCGATATTGCCTATATGAGCGTCCAGCTCACCGAGACGGCGACGGGCAAGCACCCGAAGATCGCCATCGTCGGCCAAGACGGCAACCCGGCTCCCGCGGTTCACTATCCTTCCTTTGAAGGCGGCACGCGGCTCGTTATCCCCCCCGCCACGCGCTACGCCATCGCGGTGACGATGCCCGCTCATGGCGAGCTTGTGCTGGAAATGCCGCCAACGGGCGCGGGCGCCAGGACGCTGAGCTCGCCGGGTATTCTTTATACCAACGACGGCACCGACAACCCGCCAGCAAAGCTCGGCACCTTGAGTGTATTGCCATCGGCCGTCAGCTATTTCGACGGGTTCTTCGTTTTTCCGACGCAGGTGTTGGCGCGCGCCCAACCGTCCGGTGGCCGCGGTGCCACGATCGCGTTCAAGGAAGGACAGCCTCTCGGCGCCTACAGCGCCTTCGAGGACCTCTCCAAGGGTACGCCGGACTTCAAGCGGCAGCTCATCATCACCGGCGGATTTCTCAACGACCTTGCGAGCACGTCCGACCCCAAGGCATTCGTCTACGCGTTCGAGGGTACCGCGTTTCCCAACGTTCCGCTCTTGCAGCCGCGGCTTGGTTCGGTCGAGGAGTGGAGCTTCGTCAACAAGAACAACGACGAGCATCCGATCCACATTCACGTAAACGATTTCCAAGTCATGAGTTACTTCGATCCCACGACCGGTCTTAAGACGGGGCCCGATATGTGGGGAATAGATAACGCCAACGTGCCGGCGCCGACCTTGGGCCCAAATGAAGAAGTGATCCAGACGGGCGATTTGTCGTTGCGAACCAAGTTCGAGGACTATACCGGCCTCTTCGTGCAGCATTGCCATCGCCTCAATCACGAAGACAACGGGCTCATGACGCTAGTCAACGTGATCCCGGCCGTCTCGGCTTATGCTGTCGCCGTTCCCGGATCGAGCGGTCATGCGGCCGCAGTGAAGGTCTATGACGGCAATGGCGATCGTCTGCTCGCCACGGTGACACCGTTTCCAGGCTATGCGGGCAATGTCAGCGTGGCCATGGGCGACGTTGACGACGACAACGTGCTCGATCTGATCGTAGGCGCGGGCAAGGACCACGCGCCCGACGTGGTGGCCTATTCGGGAAAGGCCGTTGGCGGCAAGGCCGCTTTCGAGACGGAGCTCGCACGGTTTGCTGCCTTCGATGCAGGCGCCCGCGGGGGCGTCACGGTTACGTCAACGCAGGTCGACGGAACGACCGCCGACAACATCATCGTTGGCTCAGGCCCAGGCACCCCAAGTGAAGTCAAGGTCTTCGGCACGGAGCTGCCGTCGTCGCCCGGCTTGGCGCCGGCGCTCTTCGCGACCTTCAAGCCCTACCCAAACGATAGCTCGGGCGTGACCTTGGCTTCGGGTTTCGTCGATTTCGCTTCGGGTCGCAACAGCATCGTCACCGCTCCCGGCCCCGGCGCCCCGACGCAGGTGAAAGTCTTCAGCTTCTCGCTAATGACGCCACTCCACAGTCCCCCCGCCGGCAACGCAGGGAAGAACCAATGTCCGGGTCCGAAGGAGGAGGCAATTACCTCTGCATTCATGCCGTTTGGCATCGGCTACCGAGACGGCGTCTCGTTGGCGACCGGCTGGGTCACCGGAGCTGAGGGCGGCGCCGAGGCGATCGTCGTCGGCCAGTTGGGTGGTCCTGGCACGGTGAAAATCTACTCAAGCGGTTCGGCACTGCAGGGCGGTCCGGCTATGTACCTGGAAAGCTTTATGGCGCACAGCCCTAGCGTGCGCTTTACCGAGGCCGCCAGCTTCGTCCCGTTTGGCGGCGAGTTCTGGGGTCAACGTGGCCACGACCAGCACGACGGTTGGCGCTGATCTCCTCGTCAGCGGCGTCTTGCAGCGAGACCAGACCGTGCAGGTTCGCAAATACCAGCTGTTAAGACCAAGCGCCGACGCTCGCATGCTGGATGTGAAGCAACTCGGCCAGGTCAGTTCCGATGCAGGTTCTTATCCGGTCGTTCCAGGTGGAGATTAGAGCCGAAGGCGCCGGCTCGCTTGGCCGCGGACGATTGATTTTGCGCAGCTTGCCGATAGGGCCCATGCCTTGAATTTGAACACCATAACTGCCGTCAAGCGTCCCTCCTCAGCTGACGAGATTGGGGAGTGGCGCGATGGGTACGGTTGGCTCGCCGGGGGAACTTGGCTGTTCTCGACGCCGCAAGTTCACACCGACACTCTGATCGATCTCCAGTCGCTCCGTTGGCCGCCACTGCAGGTCTCCGTCGACGGCCTTAAAATCGCGGCGACGTGCACGCTGGCGCAGCTGGCCCACTTCGATGCCCCCGCAAGCTGGAAGGCCGCACCCCTGTTCAAGATGTGCTGCGAGGCGCTGCTGGCATCGTTCAAGGTCTGGAATGCGGCAACGGTCGGCGGCAACATCTGCATGTCATTGCCGGCGGGCTCGCTGATTTCACTGACCACCTCGCTGGAGGGCGTCTACACGCTGTGGCCGCGGGATGCTGAGCCACGCAAAGTTGCGGCGGTCGATTTCGTGACCGGCGACCACCTGAATGTGCTGCGGCCCGGCGAGCTGCTACGGAGCGTCCACCTCCCGGCAAAGGCGCTTTCCAAGCGCTTCGCGTTCCGCCGAGCCTCGCTTACGCATTTGGGACGCTCGGCGATCATCGTCATCGGCACTCAGAACCCCGGAACCCGCGATCTCGTCCTCACCGTCACGGCGGCGACGGTGAGACCAGTGCAGCTTCATTTCGATCGCCTTCCCAGCACAAGCGTATTGCGCGAGGCGCTCGATGCCTCGATCCCCGACGCGGACTACTTCGAAGACATGCACGGGGCCGCGCACTACAAGCGCCACCTCACCTACTACTTTGCCGACCAGATCCGCGCCGAGCTCGAGCAGGGAGCGGAGGGATGAACTACTCCGTCAATGGCAAGCGAATCTCGGCCGAGCCGACCCCTGGCCAGTGCCTGCGCACCCTCCTGCGCGAACACGGATGCTTCGGCGTCAAGAAAGGTTGCGATTCTGGCGACTGCGGTGCCTGCACGGTCTGGCTCGACGGCACGCCGTTCCATAGTTGCCTGATGCCGGCATTTCGTGCGGCCGGGCATGAGATCACGACCATCGAAGGACTCGAGAAGGAGGGGCGGCTGCATCCGATGCAGCAGGCCTTCCTCGACGCGCAAGCGTTTCAGTGCGGCTTCTGTACGGCCGGCATGATCATGACGGCCGCGACCTTCGACGAGGAGGCGCACGACAACCTGGCGCGCATGCTCAAGGGCAACCTCTGCCGTTGCACGGGCTATCAAAGCATCGACGACGCTTTGATTGGGCAAAAATCCGTCGAAGAGGACATCGCCGGGCAAGCTTGCGGCGCGAGCCTCAAGAGTCCGTTTGCCGAAGCGATCGTAACGGGCCGCGCGCGCTACACACTCGACATGCCACCCATGGCCGGCATGCTGCATCTCAAAGTGCTGCGCTCGCCGCATCCCCATGCGCGCATCAAGTCCATCAAGCGCGACAAGGCTGCGGCGGTTTCGGGTGTCGTCGCCATCTACACTTGGGAGGACGTCCCGCGACGGCTCTACAGCACAGCGACGCATGAGGATCACCTCGTCGATCCGGACGATACCTACATGCTGGACAACATCGTTCGTTTCGTGGGGCAGCGGGTCGCCGCCGTCGTCGCCGAGACTGAGGGCATCGCGGAAGAAGCGTGCCGGTTGCTCGAGGTCGACTACGAGCTCCTTCCCGCGGTGTTCGATGCGGAAGCGGCCATGGCGCCGGGAGCACCCGTCCTCCACGACAGGAGCATCGCGTTTCACGACAACATCTATGTCGACATCCACGGCGAGCTCGGCAGCGTCGAGGATGGCTTCGAAGAGGCTGACGTCATCCACGAGAGGACCTACTCCACCTCGCGTGTGCAGCATGTACATCTGGAGACACACGGCTCGGTCGCCTGGAGAGGTGACGATCATCGGCTGCATGTGCGGACAAGCTCGCAGGCACCTTTCATCGCCAAGCAAAAACTCTGCTATTTGTTCGGGTTGTTCGACCGCGACGTGCATGTTTTCACAGAGCGCATTGGCGGCGGTTTCGGCGGTAAGCAGGAGATGATCTCCGAAGATCTATGCGCGCTCGCCACGCTGAGGACCGGACGGCCGGTCATGTGGGAGTTCACCCGCGAAGAGCAGTTCATTGGCGCCACCACGCGTCATCCCATGACCACCCACGTGAAGCTTGGTGCAAAACGCGATGGCACGCTGACTGCAATCCAAGTCCGCGTGGTGTCCAACACCGGCGCCTATGGCGGCCACGGCGGCGAGACGCTAGCGGCCGCGCTAGGCAGCCCGATTGCCGCCTACCGCTGCCTCAACAAGAAGGCCGATGGCTACGCCGTCTATACCAACATGGTTCCCGCAGGCGGGTTTCGCGGATACGGCGCCTCGCAGACGACCTTCGCGATCGAATGCGCCATGGACGATCTCGCGAGATCGCTGGGCGTGAGCCCATTTGAAATCCGGCGCAAGAATATGATCCGCGAGACCGACCGGATCGAGTTCGATCTGGAAGGATCCTTCAGACGTGGTGTTCGGCAGCTTCGGGATCAACCAATGCCTCGATCTCGTCGAGAAGGCACTTGCAAGTGGCCGCGGCTTGCCCAAGCCCGAAGGCGACGACTGGGTCGAAGGCACCGGTATCGCACTCTCCATGCTGGAATCCGGCCCGCCCACAGAGCATCGCTCCGGCGCTGAGATGCGGTTGTTGGCCGACGGCCGCTACCACCTTGCGGTGGGTTCCACGGAGATGGGCAATGGCTCGACGACCTCCCATCGCCAGTTGGCCGCCGCGGTGCTCAACACGCGGGCGAACAGGATTTCCATCCTCAACGGCGATACCGATCGCACGCCCTACGACACCGGCACCTTTGCCAGCACCGGCACTGTCGTGGCTGGCCAGGCAGTCGAGAGAACAGCGATTGCGCTGCGCGAGGTCCTCATTGACTTCGCGAGCCGCACGTTCGGCTGTGAGCCAGCCGACTGCTGTTTGCAGGATGATTCGATTGTATGCGCGAATCGCAAGATTTCGCTCGCCGAACTCCATGCTGCCGGCGCCAAGGTGGGTGACCGTTTTGAGGTCAGGCGGAAGGCATATCTCTCGCCGCGCACGGTCGGCTTTAACGTCCAGGGCGTCCGCGTCGCGGTTCATCGCGTCACCGGTGAGGTCGCCACTCTGCAAAGCGTGCACGCAGCAGACATCGGCAAGCTGATAAATCCCATGCAGTGCCGCGGTCAGATCGACGGCGCGATTGCCATGGGCTTCGGCTGGGCGCTGTACGAGAAGATGGTCTACGATGACAATGGGGCAATCGTGAACCCGTCGCTGCGCGACTACCGTATTCCGGCCTACGCCGACGTTCCACGCAGCGAGATCTATTTCGCCGACACGTATGACACCGTGGGGCCGCTCGGAGCGAAGGCCCAGGGCGAGTGCGCGATCAACGCCGTGGCGCCGGCGATCGCCAACGCTGTCGCCGACGCGACCGGTGTCCGCTTCACCGACCTCCCTCTTGCTCCGGATCGCATATTCGAGCGGCTCGGCCGCCGACATGACCGGGCTTCAAAGCTCTCGCGGCAAGGATAACCTATGACCTCGGCTTCCGACGCGGCACAGCCATACACAGCGGGGGTGACCGTTGTCACTCAGACCCGCGTCTTGCCCGGCAAGGCCGATCCATTCGCGAGCTGGCTGCGCGATGTGAGTGGGATCGTTGCCGCGCAGCCCGGTTTTATCGAGCAAAAGATCCTGCCGCCCAGCCCGCCGAGCCAGATCGACTGGGTGATCCTTCAGCGCTTTACGAAAGCCGAAAACGCCGTTGCGTGGCTCCGCTCCGATGAAAGGGCGCGTCTCGTGACGCACGCCCAACCGATGCTGGTTGGCCAGGACGACGTGCATCTGCTCTACGACAAAGAGAGCGGCGTGCTGCCGGCTCCCGCTGCCGTCGTGATCTCGACGCGCGTCAAGCCGGGGCAAGAAATAGCCTACCGAGAGTGGGAACGCCGCATCGCCGCCGCCCAGTCGCGCGCACCAGGCTTTCAGGGATACAGGTTCGAACCGCCGGTGCCCGGCGTGCAGGACGATTGGTTGGCGATCCTGCGTTTCGATTCAGAATCGAACCTGCAGGCCTGGCTCGCCTCGTCGGAACGCAAAAAGCTGTTGGAGGAAGCCGGCGCCTTCACCGAAGAATATCATGCGCGCATCGTTCGCACGGGGTTCGATCAGTGGTTCCCGATCGACAGCTCCGGCGCCCCACCGGCGCCGGCGTGGAAGCAGAACATGATCGTGCTGATGATACTTTTCCCCGTCGTCGTTCTTTTCGATCGCTCGGTGCAAACGCCCTTGCTTGTCCAGTACTTGAATTTCCCGTTTCTCTTCGCCCTATTTATCGGCAATGCGGTGAGCGTCACGCTGTTGAGTTTGACCGTGCCGTGGGTGAGCCGCCGCTTCGATTGGTGGCTCGGCCCGTCGGGCGGCGAGCTAAAAACCCAGCTCAGCGGAGCGGCGCTCGTCGTGGGCATTTATGCGCTTTGCCTTCTCGTCTTTTTGCAGACCGCTTGATCAAGTTTGCTCCACGTGCACGTTGGAGGGATCGACACCTGGTCGTCAGAACTCGTGCTGCACCTTCCGGCCCCCTTGCTCCAGGACGATGTCCCGCTATGGGTCGCGCCGGCGTCGGCTCTCTGGGCACCGTGGTCAGGTCAACATCCAGCAGCGGACGTATTTCGCTAGCGGTCATCGCGGCGACTGCCCGGGCTCTCCATGCATCTTGGTGCGGCCGGACCCGCCTAGTTGCGAATGGTACGTCATCGACCTTGTGGCTTGATGCACTCACTAAGAGAGGCGACGACGGAGCGCCTGACCACGGCGTGCGCTTGAAAGCCCTCGCGCTCCATTAGCAGCCGGTGCAGCTCCGGCAGCCGATAGAAGGGGACGCTCGGATACCAATGATGCTCGAGGTGAAAGCCGACGTTGCGCGGCAAAACAAAGATCGACTCGAGCCGGGTCGGCACGGTGCTGCGGGTAATGCTGTACTCGTCCTCGTCGCTTTCGACGGCGCTGTGTTCGCAGATCAAGCGCGCGTACTGAAACGCGATCTGCGAAGTGCAAAATGGCACGAGCCAATACCAAACAAGACCTGCCCAGGCGCCAAAGACAGTCAAGGCACAGCCAACCGACACGTAGAACGCGAGCCGCGCGGCAACCATCCAGCGGGGCGACGGGATAAAAGAGGAGCCGATCAGGCCGCGGAGTATCCAGGACATCCCCGTAACAAACGCGGCACGGCGCAGGATCATCAGCCCCAAGCCGAGCCTCGTCTTTGGGAAGACCCACTCGGGCTCCAACTCTCCCTCGGCGTTGTGGGTGTGCCAAAGCTGGCGGTTCCCATCATTTGCGAGGTTTGTGTACTGGTGGTGCGTTCCGTGAAACTTGCGGAAGCCCTCCACCGACGCAAACGTCGGCCACATCAAAAAGAGGTTGGCGAAAAGATCGTTCTGCCAGCGCGTCCGCAGGTAGCGATAATGCGAAGCATCGTGTCCGAGTATCAAGAGCGCGTGCTGGCGCGCGCCGATGAACAGCACCGCGATCAGATACAAGGCGGGGTGCCAATAGAAGGAGCAGAGTGCGATCGCCGCGGCGATTCCGGCCCACTCCTCGGCGGTTGCGATGAGCGCTTTGGCGGGCTGCAGCACGGATAGCTCTTTGAGTTTGGCGGGCGGCAATCGCTCCGGAACCGTCCGGCTCGTGTTGTGCGGATGTGCGACGACGGGATTGATCGAAATGTCTTGCGTCGGGTTCTCCGACCGGAGGAAGGCGACGATTTTGTTGATTTTTGCGAAGGCTGGCATCGGTCTCTTTCTCGGGTGGGAGACAAGTCGTAGTCGTTCATCTCTGATGCTGGGGCAATCATTATCTTGGGGTGGGCCGGTCGCGCGGCAAGACCGGGAGGGATTGCTCAAGATGCATTGCGCAGATGCAGGTGATGAGCGTCAAACTGCCTCCGCAAGCAGGCAAGTCCTTGTCACTGCCGTCCAGACCGTTTACGCGCGGGATGAGTTGAGCGCCAGAGCACGTCGGCGCTTTGGGTTCCGTGAGTCAGGTCCACATCCAACAGTGGACGTATTCGCCCAGCGATCAGCGCGGCCACTTTGGACTAAATCCAGAATCGCGACCTTTACGCGCGCTGCCGGTTGACTCCAGCTACTGACGCTCAGCGGCAGCCATAGGCGATGACCACCACTCCTCGATGAGGTCCGCTGCGGATGCGTCACCACCTGCCCTAGGGACGAGCCGGTGTCTGGTGCTGGACGCAGTAGACTAAGGTCTTGTCGCGAAGGGGAGAGTGGGCATGAAGATACTTTACGGCCGCTCCGCACTGCGCCAGGTTCGGGAACTCAGTCGTGCTGGTGCGATGCTCGCCCGAAGTTAGAGTGATGATTTTGTAGAGAGTCGCGGCAAAGCGCGTTTCGAGCGCTGGTTCGGGTGCAGGAGCGGCAGTCGGGGGTAGCCCAAGTCTCTCTAAGCCGCGCTTGGCATCTTCCAGATCGGGTTTGATCGCAAGCGCGCGGGTGTAGGCAGCTTTCGCCTCGGACTTGCGACCAAGCTCCTCGTCAATCAAACCCATTGTGGCGATGGCGGATGCGCTTTCGGGCGCAATCCTCAACGCCTCTTCCGCGTCTGCCCTGGCATCGGCCGACCGGCCGAGCTTCAAGAGCGAAAGTGCGCGCTCGCTACGGACGGCGGCGCGATCGTTGGGGGGAAGACCGCTTTGCGACTTTGAGGCCAAGGCCTGCGAAAAATCGGCGGTGGCCAACTCGTACTGCTTTGCTTGGTTATTGGCTCGACCGCGAAGAACGAGCAATTGGAAGCTGCCCGGTTTAGAACGTAAAGCCTGCGAAATATCGGTAAGCGCCTGCTGCGTATTGCCCTGAGCGAGGTAGGCCTGGCCGCGACCTTGATGAGCGCAGACGGAGCCTCGAGCCCTTGTCAACGCCGCCGTATAGTCGGCGATTGCATCCTTAAGGGCTCGTATTCTTCGCAGGACATCACCGCGTTGGCAGAAATACCGAGGATTTTGCGGATCGAGACCGATTGCGAGGGTGAAATCAGCCATAGCGTGGTCATATCGGTCTAGAAACTTTAGCGCTGCTCCTCTCAAGGGCGATGGCTCGGTTTAGCGGGCCCAGCGTGCCGTTCTCGTATAGGCGCGTGCAGGCTGCAACCGCAGTTTCGGCGTTCGGGGTGCCGGCACATTGGCTGTCATCGCGCAGGCTAAAGCGATCAGCATTGGCGACCGCAATCGCAGCCCAAGCTGATGCTGCAATGACTAAGACTCGGACGCCCGAGCGCGCGCCCATAGCAGCAATGCCCGACGCAAAGGGCAGTAGCTTCAGGGCTTGGAATGGCCTCGGCATCTCTTCCTCGCGCAATCATTCCGGCGCGAGCCTACAAGCATTCTAAAAAGTAGGGCGTTCCCGGGGAACAACGCCGGTGGAGCGTGATCCAGCGGACGTCGAGGCGCTAGAGGGTGCAGAGTGTCTCGCCGCTGTTTGAGGAGGACAAGCAGACAGACTAGGCCGCGACCTCAAAAACCGAGTGATGGTGGCAAGATGAGCTTCCGCTCCAGGTCCGAAAGCCGATTGCTGAGCCTTCACGTGATGTCGCCGAAGGGCCACGATCGGATCTCGCGGCAAACTTTACTGGCGGCTTTCAGGCGGCAGTAAGGATTCGACAACCGAACAATTTGGCCGCTGCGCATTACGAGCCGAGGTGCAACGGGGACTACACCATATGTCCCACCTTTCATGGCGCGCAGGTCACTGATCCAGCATGCTGATGCGACGCAATTGCGCGTGTACATGCAAGCGGGATCAGCACATGACGACACACGCTAAACTCCTAGCCGCTCGACGCACTTCCACGCGCCGGATCGACGTCGAGATCGCCTCGGTCGCTACGGCCGTGCCTGCGCATGTGACGGGGCAGCAAGAGGTCGCCGAGCGCGCGCACAAGATCTATCCACAGTATGCGCGCCTCGACGCGCTTTATACCAACACTGGCATTGAGCGGCGCTACTCGGTCGAGCCGAAGGAATGGTACTTGCAGCCGCACACATGGGAGGAGCGCACCGAAAGCTACCAGCGCAACGCGCTCGACCTCCTAGAGCGCGTCGCAACGCAATCGGTGGCCGAGGCCGGCCTCGCCTTGTGCGAAATTGACACCATCGTGACCAATACCATCACTGGACTCGCGATCCCGAGCCTAGAAGCGCGCTTGATGAACCGTCTCGCCTTCCGCCCAGACGTTGAGCGGCTGCCGATCTTTGGACTCGGCTGCGGTGGCGGCGTTGCCGGAATCGCTCGCGCAGCGCGCATGGCCCAAGCTCGGCCCGGTTCCAACGTGTTGTTCCTCACCGTCGACTTGTGCTCGCTCTGCCTGCGCATAAACGACCCTAGCCTCACTATGTTCGTCGCCGCAGCGCTATTTGGCGACGGAGCGGCCGGCGTCGTTCTGCGCAGCTCAGGCGGCAGGCGCGAAGTGCACGGCAACGGCGGTCCGGCCCGCGCGCACATCGGCGCCATCGGCGAGTATTTTTGGTCAAACACCGAGCACATTATGGGCTGGGACATCAAGAACGATGGCTTCGGTATCGTGCTAAGCGCCGACCTGCCCACCTTGATGCGCGAGCGGTTAGGAGAGGCACTGCTGCCGTTTTTCGCCCGCGAAGGGCTATCGCTGCATGACTTCGACGGCTTTCTACTTCACCCGGGCGGCAGCAAGGTCCTGGAGACCGCAGAGGATGCACTCGGCCTTTCGCGTGACCAGCTCCGCTACTCCTGGCAGGTGCTGAGAAACTACGGCAACATGTCATCGGCAACCGCGCTGTTCGTGCTCCAGGAGGCGCTAGCCGACAACGCACACGGCCGGTTCTTGCTGGCGGCTTTCGGTCCTGGCTTTTCCGGCTATTTCATCCTGCTCGAGCTCTGAGTGGCGGCATAAGGGGGTCGGAATGGACCATCTGCTCGCCGCTAAGTGCATGAGAAGGTTGGCTGGGGCGCCAGGATTCGAACCTGGGAATGGCGGAATCAAAATCCGCTGCCTTACCACTTGGCTACGCCCCACCGGCCCCTCGCGGGGCGGCCCGCAGCTATACTCGGAAGGCATTTTGCGGGCAATCCTGCACGGGCAAGCCGCGCTTGCCGGCCAAGTCACTGGCCGCTATAACGCGCCCTCGCCGGGGCGCTTCCCCTGAAGGGGGCACCCCGGCGCTGTCCCTCGGACAAACGGTCGGGCGGAGCGTAGCGCAGCCTGGTAGCGCACTTGCTTCGGGAGCAAGGGGTCGGGAGTTCAAATCTCCCCGCTCCGACCAGTCCGCTTTGGGGACTTGGCGGCGGAGCGAGGGCCTAAGCGGGACGGCCCTCGAGTGAATTTTAGCGCCATCCGACCTTGGGGCTTGGACCTCCACCGCTCAACTGTTCTCCCATTACATCCAAGGCCCGTGGTTGGCGCCGTTCTCGGGATAGCCGAAGAAGCGCCGCAATGGCCCCTGTGAGCGGTGGCTGCCGCGCCCGCCTAAGGCTCGGAAGGCAACTACTGCTTCGCGTCAGGCTCCGTACGCGCGACAACTACCCTTGTCGTCTCCTCGGGTGTTGACGGCTGCATTTTAACCCGGACATTCACCGTTCGACGAGGATTCCGCGCGCTTTGCGCCGCATGGTGCGCGATCAGATGGTGACTGATTTGAGACCCTTAGCGGACATGCTCGGATCTTCCGAGTTTGACCCGATCCGGAAATCGGCCGGTTCCCTTCCCCACAATCTTGCCGGGGTCGTTGTCTTAAGGTCAAACGTGAGTGCCGAGAGCGTCGCCATCCTTCAGCTGACAAGGGAATAGCTGACGTGCCGCAATCAGTGCCGCGACGGAAGAGAGTAGTCAAATGCGGGCGCCAGCACCTACTGCGAGAAGAGTTGCCCGCCCAGTGGTTTCCGTTCTGACTCGTGGGTTAAGTCGTTGAGGGCGGAGTGCACCTAGGAGTCAGAATAGTCATTGACGCAACGCGCGTTCTGCGCTCCTAAAATGAGCGAAAAGGCCACGTGCTGACTAGATGCGCGTAGCAAGCCATTACCGCGAGCGCTGTCGCTGCGGTATAATTGCCGTCGAGGACGTCGAGGGCAGCGGTCAGAAACAATATGATGCCAAGGACGCCGACCAACCCCGTCGCGAGACTGTATCTTCGCATGCCGCGCGGGCCGGGCAGCTCGCCAGGCTTAGGCTTGGCTTCGCCGAGGTGCTCGCTACGCTCAGGCGATGCTTCTTTGTCAGTCATTGTTATTGCCTCCTAAGGTGTCTTGTGACCGCTCCTCAGCCTGCATAGAGAAGCCGGAAATTGAGCCACTCATTCTAGCTAGATCTTCTAGGGCGTGGGCTCATAAACGCATAGCCGCCCGCGGATGTACGCGCGTGCCTGCGGTCGTGACCGTAGTCGACGATGTCCGCTATTTCGGGGAAAGCGGACTGTAGCGCGGACGTCGAGTTTCGGGCTAGGTCTGACCCGAAGCTGACTTAGGTGTCATCCGCTGGCGAGCCCGAACGGACATAAAGCGGTTCAGTCCTAGGCCGCGATGCTGAAACCAAGCGACAGTGAGCCGACCAGGATGAGGCTGCCAGCCCAAGTCGCGTCCAGATTGAACCAGCTCCGCGACAAAAACTTGAGACCCAGGTACCGATAGACCAGCCAAGCCAAGATTTCGCCAACCGCGATCATGGCAGTCGTGTGGACCAGCGCAACCAGCATCGCCATACCGACATTGGCGCTGAGTATACGTGCGGCCTCGTGCCCTTTGTCGAGGCCCGCGCCAATGCAGAGCCCAAGATAGATCGGTACGAGCATCAACCCCGCGCCGTGGGCAATCGCCACGGCGAAAGACCAGAGCCCAAGTTGCGTCGGTGGAATCCGCGCGAGCACGCGCGGATGTTGCCGGTTGACGAGCCGGAAGATGCCAAAGGCGATGACCAGCAGCGCGGCGGCGATCTGGATTTGCCGCCGCCATTCAACGAGGGTCAGCAGCAGCGCTAAGGGGAGCATCACCGCAAGCATTGCCAGCAGATGGCCGACGGCCAGCGCCCACAGTGACATGAGTAGGCCATGCGGGCGCCGTTCCATGAGTCCCGCAGAGACGGCGAGCGGCCATCCCATCGCCGGGTTCACCCCGTGGTAGAGGCCGCTTACGACGACGGTTGCCCAGAGCCCGGCAAGTGTCCAATCCACCGTGCCCAACATCAGGCCGAAGTGTAGCAGAACGAGTTCGTCGAACAATCGCCACCCTCGAGCCGGATCTGGTGCGCCCGGTAGCCATCAGGGAAAGCCACCCAGAAGTCCTTTGCCAGCTCGAGCCCGCCGTTCGGGCTCGCATTGGCCATGACCTGCGCCCCAGCCAATCCATCGGGATAGAATTGATCGTCCCAAGTCGAGTACAGCGAGTTCGTCCAGTACACGCGCTTGCCGTCCCGGCTGATCTCCACCATCTGGGGGCCGCCTGCAAAGGGCTTACCGTTCGGATGCGGCTTGCGGCGTGCGATGCCACCGATTCGAACCGAAGCAGCTAACTTCGGTTTGCGCGGCTCCGTAACATCGTATTGGCGCAGCTCGCCGGTTCCCCAGCAGGCCACGTAGAGGAAGCGATCGTCCATCGACAGGTCGATGTCGGTCACAAATGGCGGTACCGCCCCAAACGCCTGCAGGACCGGCGGCAACTGCTCCTTGGCAGCGGGCTCGGGTGCGATCGTCGCCGTCTTCTCGATGTGGAACGTGCCGCCTTCGCGCCACCAGGTCCAGATCGACCCCTCGAGGTTCGTGGTGTCGACCACGACGCCGAGGAAGCCGTACTCGCGCACGGGATCATGCGCCGGCCGCACCTCGAGGGCCATCTGGTGGTTGGCGCCGAGATCGAGCGTCTGCACGTGCCGCCGTGCACTCAGCTCCCAACAGTGGAGCCGATGACCGTATTTGTTTGACAGCAGATCCTCTGGCACAACCCCATTTTCGTACTGCGGCGGCAGCCCCCACTCGCTCGTCAGCATGTAGTCGCGCGGCAGGTTCCACCAAAAATCATATTGCAGCTTTTGCGGGCCGCGGTCGATCTCCCAACGGCCGAGAATGTCGAAGGTCTCGCAGTCCATGATGAAGACGCCGGGCGGCCCTTCCGTGCCATCCTTGCCGCCGCCGCCGAGCGTGCTGACGTAAATACCTTCCGGTCCGCAGTGGACTGTGTGAGGCCGCGAGTAGCCCGTTTTCTTGAGGACCTCCTCTGGCTCGATGATCTTGTGGATCTTGGCCTCGGTGGGATGAGGTTTCGTGTCCACGACATAGATGCGCGAGGATCGAATGCCCGGGATGATCAGGTAGCGCCGCTCGACGAACGCATGACCGGTGAGCGGCGACAAAGCCGACGAGCAGGCGTTCCACCCAAAATGGTGAAACTCGTCGCCCTTGTACGGCATCGTGACGGTGTGCACGACTTGGCTGAACGTCGGCGAGCCCGGCTTCACGTCGATCACTGCGAGAGCGTCAGGTTTCGAGGAGCCCGCGCCGAGCAGCAAAGTATAGGCGAAATTCTCAAGGGGAGCTTCCATCGCGAGCTTTGGCGATGC
>CAVSCT010000014.1:0-183653 GCA_963726555.1 uncultured Alphaproteobacteria bacterium
CACCGGCGCCGGCGCGATCGGCCTGCTCGGTGGCGACGCCGCGCGGATCCGCGGGGCGGGTCGCGTCATCGTCGTGGGGCGCGGGCGGCGGCTGGCCAAGGCCGCGGCGCTGGGATTCGAGACCGTCGACACCGCGGCCGGCGACCCGGTCGGCAGAGTCCGCGAGATGACCGGCGGCCTGGGCGTGGACGTCGCGCTCGAGTGCGCCGGGGTGCCCGATACGGTCGAATGGGCGCTGGAGATGCTCCGGCGGGCGGCCGGTGCGCCGCCGTCGGCATCCCCACGGTGAGCGTCGAGATCGCGATGCAGCGACTCGTGCTCGACGAGCTGGAGCTCGTGGGGTCGCGGGCGCCGCGGCGAGATGCGACGGGTCATGCCCCATGTCGAGCAGGGCCGGATGCGGGTGCGCGAGATGGTCACGCACCGCTTCGCGCTCGCGGACTACGCGGAGGCGCTCGCGACGTTCAACGACCGGTCGAGCGGCGCGATCAAGATCATCGTCACGCCCTGAGGAGCGGCGCCCTGCCGGTCCCGCCGTTCGTCCGCGCTCGCCGTCGGGCCCGGGCACGCCCACGCCCGCGCGCGGGTCGCGGCCGGGCGGCTCAGGCGCGGCCGGCGGCGACCTCGGCCTCGCGCGTCCTGCCCGCGAGCCGGATGAGGTCCTCGTGGAGCTCGAACCAGACGCCGTGGTAGCTGTCGACGCGGGGTGAGGCGACGTACTTCCCGTCCCCCTCGCTCGCGCGCCGGGCCGCGAGGTCCAGCCGCGCGAGATACGTGGCGAGACGCGGCAGGCCGGCGACGCACGGCACCAGCCAGGCGCGCGCGTCTTCGTGGAGCGCCGCGAGGCCGGCGAGGACCCCTGCGTCGTACGCCGCGTCCGCGTGGTCGTTGTACGTCTGCACGCCGTCGACCGCGCGCATCTGCCACGCGGTGACGGTCGCCTTCATCCGGCCGTCCAGGGCGACGAACGCATCGAGGGCGCGGTTCGCCGCGTCGTGGCCCCAGCGCACCGTGTCCTTCGCGAGGAGCCCGGTGGCGACGGCCCTTCCTTCGTCGCTGAGCCTGAACGAGCCGGCCGAGGCCTGGACGAATCCGTTCGCCGACAGCCGGTCGACCGCCTCGGCCATCTGGCCGGGAGTGGACCCCAGGGCGACGGCAAGCTGGTCCGGCAGCGCGAAGCCCTTGACGAGGAGCGCGCGCAGGATGTCGTCCGATCCGACGGGCTCCAGGGAGACGGGTGCGTCGCCGGGGCCGGCGGCCTCCCCAGCGGCCGGTGCGTCGACGGGGATCCCGAGCTCGGAGGCCCACGCGAGCAGCGTCGCGGCCTCCGGGACGACCGCCCGGACTCCACCGACCTCGCCCTCGAAGACCTCGCCGGTCGCACCGTCGATCGAGATCGTCTTCCCGACGCTGATCCGCGTCCCGCCGACGAGGATCGCCTCCGACTCCACGGTCACGGCGGACGCGCCGACGACGGCCGGGATGTTCCAGCCGCGCGCGACGACGGCCGCGTGGCTCACGAACCCGCCCTTCGACGTGAGGATGCCGTTCGCGCGCGCCATCCCGTGGACGTCGTCGGGGGACGTCTCGGCGCGCACGAGGATCACCGGCCGCCCGGCCTCGGCGACCCGCACCGCGTCCTCGGGCGTCGTCACGACCTCGCCGGTCGCGACGCCCGGGCTGGCCGCGAGACCCGTCGCCAGCGCGTGGACGTCCGTGCGCCGGTGGGTGACGCAGGTCGGCGGCTGCGCGAGGATCGGGGCGACGCGACGGACCGCCTCCTCGCGCGTGAGCGGGAAGTCGGAATCCTCGGCCATCTCCCTGGCGATCCGCAGGGCCGCCTGGGGGGTCCGCTTGCCGACCCGCACCTGGAGCATCCAGAGCCTGCCGTGCTCGATCGTGAACTCGATGTCGCAGAGGTCGCGGTGGTGGCGCTCGAGGAGATCGGCGTAGGTGTGAAGCTCGCGACCCACGTCGGGCATCCGGTGGTCCAGGCACGAGACCGGCTCCGTCAGGTGGGTCCCTGCCACCACGTCCTCGCCCTGGGCGTTGAACATGACGTCGCCGTAGAGGACGTCTTCGCCCGTGGCCGGGTCGCGAGTGAAGAGGACACCGGTCGCCGAGTCCACGCTGCGGTTGCCGAACACCATCGCCTGGACGGTCACGCCGGTCCCGAGGTTCCTCCGCGATGCCCTCCTTCCGGCGGTAGCTCAGGGCCTTCTCGCCCATCCACGACCGGAAGACCGCCTCGACCGCGCCGCGGAGCTGCGCCCACGGGTCGGACGGGACCTCCTCGACACCGACGACGCTGCGTACTGCGCCTCGAACCGTCTCCGGCAGTCGGCGGCGAACATGTCGCTTCCCGACGCGGCCGCGAGGCCGGCGGTCGTCGATCCGTTCAGCCCGAGGTTGAGGATCGTCTCCATCATCCCGGGCATCGACACCGGCGCTCCCGATCGCACGCTCACGAGGAGCGGGTCGAGCGGGCTGCCGAACCGCCGCCCCACCCTGGCCTCCAGCGTGTGCATCTGCTCCGCGATCTCGGCGTCGAGCCCGTCGGGCCAGCCGCGGAGGAGGAACTCGCGACACGCCCCGGTCGTGATCGTGAAGCCGGGCGGCACGGGCAGCCCGAGGTCGTTCACCATCGTCGCGATGTTCGCGGCCTTGCTGCCGACGAGTGCCTTGACCTCCGACAGCGGCAGGCCGTGGTCGTGGTCGAAGGGGTAGACGTAGGTCACGTGTCCGGTTCCTTCTCGATCGCGGCGCGACGAGCCTGCGCGGCCCGACCGCCTCAGGGCGCGACGATGATCTTGATGGCCCCGCTCCCGGGGTCGTTGAAGGTGGCGATCGCGTCCGCGTAGTCCGCGAGCGCGAACCGATGGGTCATGACGTCGCGGACGCGCACCTTCCCCTGCTCGACGAGGGGCATGACGCGGCGCATCTCGCCGGCGGAGGCCCGGCAGCCGACGAGCTCCAGCTCGTCGAGGACGAGCCGCTGCATCGCGATCTCGACGCTCACCGTGGGGATGCCGACCGCCGCGCACCGGCCGCCCCGGCGGAGCATCCCGAGGGCCCATGCGACCGTGGCCGGGACGCCCGCGCATTCGAGAGCGACGTCCACGCCCAGGCCGCCGGTCATCTCGCGGACCGTCGCGACCGGGTCCGCAGCGTCCGCGTCGACCGCCTCGAAGCCCATGTCGCGAGCCTTCGCGAGGCGGAGGGCGTTGCGCTCGACGACGATCACGCGCGCGGCCCCGCGGATCCTGCGCGGCATCGCCGGAGAGGAGTCCGATCGCGCCGGCGCCCGTGATGACCACGGTGTCGCCCGGGGCCACGCCGCGGTTCGCCACGTGGAGCGCGATCGACGCCGGGTCGATCACCGCGCCCTCGTCGAACCCCAGCGCGTCGGGGAGCGGGAAGATCGTCTTGACGCCCTGGACGACGTACGTGGCATCCGCGCCCTGCGCGTTGTGGCCGTACTGGCGGTGGAGACCGGGCTTGCCGTAGTTCTCGCAGATGTTGTAGCGGCCCTCGACGCACTTCTGGCAGACGCCGCAGGCGTCGTGCGAGGTGCCGGAGACGCGGTCGCCGACCTTCCAGCCATACAGGTCGGCGCCCGGCCCCAGCGCGGCGATCTCGCCCGCCCACTCGTGGCCGGGGATGAACGGGAACGCCGGCGGCCAGAACCCGGGGTAGTCGCCGCGCAAGAGGTGCGCGTCGGTCCCGCAGATCGACACGGCGCGGACCCGCGCGAGGACCTCGTTGGGGCCCGGGGTCGGCACGGCCACCTCCCGGATCTCGAAGCGGTTCGGCTCGCTGACGACGAGCGCCTGCATGGTCTCGGGCACGGATCGGTCTCCTTAGCGTGGGCGGTGCAGGTGCGTCAGATGACGGCCACCGGGTCGACCATCGAGCCGGTGGCGCCGCGGATCTTCACGGGGAGGGCCACGAAGAGGAACTCGTACGTGCGCGCCCGCGCGAGCTCCTCCATGTCGAGGCTCTCCATGATGTAGACGCCGCTCTCGATGAGCAGCGCGGTATGGACCGGCTGCGGGTTGCCCTCCGGTCCCGGGTCGGGCGCCGGCTGGACCTCGTACGTCTCGGTGTCCGTCCCGGTCGCCACCACGCCGCGGTCGAGGAGCCAGTGCGCGGCCGAGATGTCCGGGCCGGGCGTCTTGTGGGCCGCCATCCGCTCGACGTCGGGATACAGGCCGGCGTAGCCGGTGCGGATGACCACGACGTCCCACGGCCCCACGGTGACGCCCTGCGCGGCGCAGATCGCGTCCATCTCCGCGGCCCCGATCGGCGAGCCCTTCGGCAGGCAGTCGACGCCCCGGAAGCCGGCGGCGTCGATGAGGACGCCCCGGGTGAAGAACGGCGGCATGGCGGACGCGTCGAGGTGCAGGGGGCCGAAGTCCGAGAGGTGCTCGTCCGCATTCCCTCCCCCGTACCAGTGCATGTCCTCGCCTACCGTCATGTGGGCGAGTGCGTCCATGTGCGCTCCGGAGTGGGACGTGGCCATGACGTACTCGGCCATGTACCCGAGGAAGGCGTCGTTGACCGGTCCCCAGGGCTGGGCGCCCGTCACCCGGATCCCGCGGGGCGTCCGGTAGTTGAGGACCTGGAACGGCGGATGGCCCGGGAACAGCGGCATGCCGGGGTAGCGGGTGGCAGCCAGCGAGATCGTCCGCCCGGCGCGGACGAGCCCGGCCGCCCGCACGACCTGTTCGGGCGGCAGCTTGCCGATCGGCCCGATGTCGCCAGGCGCTGTCATCGCGTGTCCTCCCGGTGTGTCATGGGGCCTCCGTCTCGTGCAGCGCGCGCCACACCCGCTCGGGCGTGAGCGGCAGGTCGCGGATGGGCGTCCCGATGGCGTCGCGGACGGCCGCCCCGACGGCGGCCGACACGCAGAGCAGCGCGCCCTCGCTCATGCCCTTGGACCCGTACGGGCCGGGTCCGTCGGCGTTCTCGATCGCCTCGGACCGCAGGTCGAGCGGCAGGTCCATGCTGGTCGGGATCCGGTAGTCGATGGCGCCCAGGTTCCGGATCCGCCCACCCTCGTCGAAGATGTAGTGCTCCATCAGCGTGTGCCCGAGTCCCTGGATCGCGGCGCCCTCGTCCTGCATCCGGACCTGGAGCGGGTTGAGGGCCCTGCCGACATCGGACACCGTGACGTGCCGGACGATGGTGACATCGCCGGTCTCGCGGTCCACGTCGGCCTCGATCGCGGTGCAGTTGAACTCGAAGAACGCGGGCGCGCCGGACAGCGGGTGCCCCGGATCGGCCTCCTTGCGCACCTCGCCGTTGCCGGTCAGCTCGCCGCCGAGGCGGCCCAGCCCGGGCCTGAGCACGTCGAGCACCGACATTGTTGCGTCAGTTCGGTTACCAAGATAAGAGCGCTCACGACGCGCGTGTACGAGTTCAGTGCACTTGCCGTCAGCAATCGCATCCAAGCGGAACTCCTGCGGCTTGCCAAATTGGCCCCGCAAGACGGCAATTCTGCCCGCATTAATGCGCCGCCGACCCATTCCGAGATCGCAAGCCGCATAAGCACGCATCGCGAGGCCGTCACACGAGAGCTCAACCGGCTGGCGCGGCTGGGCATCATAGAGCGAAAGGGTGGCGCAATGCTGGTCAAGGACATCAATCGCCTCACAGGGATGGTGCACGAGGTGACCGGCGAGTAGACTCCGCGGCCGGATGCAGTTCAGCGACATTGTGACTTGCCGTCTTAATCTCAGTTGCGCGGTGAAGAGCCGAACAACGAATGCGGTCCGCCGCCCCATTTGGTCGTGCCGCATCCGCCACTGCTTTGCAGATGACCATCGATGTGCGCGAGACAGTTGCGGCGCAGCAGGGAAGACATTTGTCACTCGCGTTGCGCTCGCCCGTAGCCTAGACAACAATAAGCCCCGCAAGAGTGATCCGGTAGGGCTTTTAGTTTCAGCGCAGCGAGCCCAAAACCTCGCGGACTCTAGACTATCGGTCAATCGACAGGTGCGACATGGAGGTTAGTGTATGGAACGCAACCCGCGCGAAAGTCCTTTGTGCGGAAAAGGAAGAGACATGGAAAAGAAGAAGGCTAACCAGACGCCAGCGTCCTTGCCAAAGGACCAACCCACATCGGAGCGGTTGAGAGATGCAGAGCGTTCCATAAGGCCAGAAGACAAGGAACCTAATGCCCTCCAAAAGGCCCTCGACTTTATCAATCGGAAGCGGTAGCGGCCTCACGAATCCAACGCAAAACGCCCTGCTCGGTTGGCCCGGCGGGCTTTTTCTGCGTGTGGCAAAGGCAGCTTAACAGATCGCCGATGTGGTCGCTGTCAAGGATCAGCTACCTCGTGCTGCATCTAAGTAAGGCCGCCTGCCGACAGTTTGGAGCGGGCCGGCAATGCCGCTTTTGTTGAGCGGATTGCCACTGCGATAAAATAATTAAAAAAATTGAGTTGGTTTGCCCACTTTTTCTGGCCTTACGGATTGATACATACGGGCGAAATTCTGACCGGAATTTGTTTCAGTCCCCTCTTGCAATCAAGCATTTCCAACCGTTCGCGCATGGCTTTCAAATCTACGTGGCAGACCGCTGTGCGCTTCTGGGAAATCGAGCTGAGGAATCTGCTCGCCCGTACCTCTCCTGAGACGGTCACATCCAGTTCATCCTCCTTCGACTGGCAAACGGCATCTAGAAAATCCTGCCACGTCAGGGTTTCTCCACTGGCCGGCATAAACATTGTCTCACGCCGCAACGTCGCGTCGGGCTTCAGAGTATCGGCTCCGACCGAGCCCTTCGTGCACAACCAGTCCGCGCCGCAGTTTGTTTGCATATCTACTTCGTTGTGCCACTTGAACTGAACCGATCGACCGTTAAGCTTCACCACCAGGGTCTCGTTCAGGATGCGTACCTGCGTACTACCTTCGTTTGAGTACTGGACGGGGATCAACGTGACGGCGAGCCTCGAATGTGCCCAGTCTTGATCGGGACCGGGCTTCTTGGCCGGACGGAAATCAACCTGCTGCGGAGGGAGAAGCGTAAACGTGGCGGTGGTCAGTTGATCCAGGTCACCCATGAGGAGGCTCGCGCCCCCGAGTAGGAGCGCGAGGCCACCAACCGCGCCGAAAATACAGCGAGGTTTTACCGCGCGTGACTTTTCGATCTCGGCGGCGACCTCGGCCGTCACGCTGCCCATTATGGAATGGATTTGGACCGAACGAAGGTAGGCAGGAAGTTGAGATTTATCGATCGAGGGATCGACGAGGACGGGCCAAACTGTGCCCTGCGGCGAAGGCCAGCGCTTCTGTGCGAATCTAAGCTCCGACCGGGGGTAGTGACCTCGTGTGACAGATGCCTGAGAGATGAGGAAAATAAAGCGATCAGCCCTTTCAATCGCGCGCCTTATCCTTGCATTGTAAGCGCCCGACACGCTGATCTGTTTCGTGTCAATGAAGACATCGTGTCCATCGTTAGTCAGCGCTTGGGCGATTTCCTCGGCCACCTTCCGGTCCTCGGCCGCATAGCAGATAAAAACACTGAGGCGCGAACACGAAGCTGGGAACCAACGTGAAAGCTGAAACATATGCCAACCCTCGCGCCGGCAGCAGCCGGGTAAGACCATTCGAGCCACGTCGACTACATCGGGTTACCCGAGCGAAGACACGATCCCCGCTCGACCAACAGCATTAGCATGGGAGCCAAGGCCCGGAGCGGCTGCTCGCGGCGGCTCCAACGGAGACGTCAATGGCAGATTGGGGAACTTTGCGGTCATGGTTGATGGATATAAGCTGCCAGCATAGCACTTGCTTCAAGTTTGGGCGGCAAGAGCCAATCGAACGATTTCCCTAGCTTGACCAGTGATGCTGCGCAACTAACCGGTCCGCTATGTGACACGTCTTCGTACCAGAGCACGTGTGTAATGGGCAACTCCGAACCAGCGGGCTCGGTTGAGTATTGGCGTCAGCTAATCGAGGCTGCCGAGAAGTCCGGCGATCATCTCGGAGCGATCGACGCAGCACTCCTCGGGCTGGAGATGCATCCATGCTGCCATACATTGCAATATCGAGCCGTGCTCAACCTCTCGCGAGCCGGGGCGGCGAAGCGGGCGATGCAGCTCTGGCAGAAATTCGGACTCCATTCGAACCGTGAAGGACTCACAGACCCAAGCCGGCCCGAAAATATTGCGGCGCTCGGCGCCCGGCTGCACCGCGAATTAGCTTTTGCGGCCCGCCCAGAATATCGTTCGACAAAACTAAAGGAGGCGGCGCTATCTTACGAACTTATTTATCGGCAGACACAAGGTACTTTCCCGGGGATAAACGCCGCCGTCCTCTACGAGTTGTCTGGTGATCATGGTCGGGCGGCTGAAATTGCAAGCCGTATCATCGGGCAGTGCAAAAGCATTATTCCCCAAACCGAGGACGATGCCTATCAGTTGACCGCCGATAAAGCAACCGCAAACCTGTTGCTAAATGAACTTGACTCGGCGCAAGCCGCGGTCATCGAAGCCGCAGGGTCGGCCACAAAGGCGTCTTCCATTGCATCGACGCGAAAGCAACTCCTCCAGCTTTGTGACTATAAAGGAATCGACCACTCTATCCTTTCGCCGTTAAAGAACCGATCAGTCCTACATTACACGGGACATATGATCTCGGCCCCGGGGACGCAGGGTCGATTTCCTGCCGATGCAGAAGCGCATGTAGCTGACCAGATAAGGAATGCATTAGCTGGCCGCAACGTTGGTTATGGATACGGCTCTCTCGCCTGCGGCGCGGACATATTGATCGTGGAAGCTCTATTAGAGCGTACCAACAAGAACGGCCCAGCCGAGGTGAACGTTGTCCTGCCGTTTGAGGTCGAGAGTTTTCGCTGCGAGTCTTTGAGCGAATGTGATCCGATTTGGCTGAGCCGATTCGACTGCTGTTTGAAGCACGCCACGGTTAGTCAGGCCACAGACGGCGATTACACTGGTGATTCGGAAGTCTTTGCTTATGCCTCAAGACTGGCAATGGGGCTCGCTGTTTTGCGAGCGCGACAGCTTTACTCCGACGTCGCCCAGTTAGCGGTGTGGGATGGTCAGGAGACAAACAAATTAGCAGGTACATGGATTGATATCCAAGAATGGAGGAGCCACGGGCTAGAAACACTCGTAATTAATAGCGATGGAAATCTAGATGCAACCATAGAAGCACGCGAAAGCGAAAGGCCAAAATTCCCGCCGCGAAAGATACGAGCTATCCTGTTCGGCGATTTCGTGGGGTTCAGCAAACTGCGTGATCGTCAGATGCTAACTTTCTTCGAACATCTCATGGTTTGCGTGGCAAGGACTCTCGATCGATTCGATGGCTACATCATCACCCGCAACACGTGGGGCGATGGGATTTACGTCGTGTTTGAGGATCTGGGTGCTGCTGCACGCTGCGCTCTTGCGGTTCAATCCGACTTGGCTCAAATCGATCTTACCTCACTCGGATTACCGCCAACCCTTGGCTTGCGGTTGGGCCTGCACTCGGGCGCCGTGTATGAGATCAAGGATCCGGTTCTGAAATCGGTCGGGTTCACTGGTAGTCATATCTCCCGGACCGCCAGGCTCGAACCAAATACACCACCCGGTGAGGTCTATGTGACTGAGACATTCGCTGCCCTACTCGTACTGAACCGTGCGGCGGAGTTCGCTTGCGAGTACGTGGGGCTAATCAACACCTCAAAGGGTTATGGTCCTCTGCGTACATACTTGCTGCGGTCCGTCTAGGCTGGCCAGTGTATTGCTGCTCCTGCCGCGGGATCGGGCGCGGCACTATACGCTGCCCCGCGCGCTCCCTCGCGTCCGATCGATCGCGAGTATTGGGGTAACAAGCTGGCGCAAATTCCTCTCCAAACCGAAAGTGCTAGGCTACACTGCGCTCTTGGGAGTGTGTCGGGGGAGGTTGGAGGGGCATTGGAGTAAGCGCTACATGAGCGAGGCGGAATCAAAGTTTCCGACCGCGCGTCAGCGGGCGTTCGAAATCTTGGAACACGGGCGCCGCAGGGATTTTGCATCCCGGATCACAGATGCTGTCCTAATCGTTCTGATCCTCGCCAACGTCGGCGCCACTCTCACCTACACGCTGCCTGGGATTGAGGGCTCTTTCCGAGAGGACCTGCAGCTCTTTGACCGCATTTGCGTCCTGGTATTTGCAATCGAATACCTGTTGCGTATGTGGGCTGCGCCTGAGCATCCGCTGCTGCAGAAGTTCAGCAAGTCGCGGGCGCGCCTAAGGTTCGCAGCGACGCCAATGATGGTGATCGATGCGCTTGCCTTCGGCCCCCTCGTACTTGAGCTTCTTTTCCCCGGCGGCTCCGCCGTCATCCTGAGCCGGCTGATACGTTTTCTGAAACTCGGGCGCTATTCACCCGCGCTCGCGACTATTGGTCGTGTCCTCGCAGCCGAGCGCCGCGCGCTACTCGCCTGCGTCATCATTATAAGCGGCGTGATGATGGCGGCGGCCGCCGCCATGCACGTGGCTGAGGGCAAATTGCAGCCCGACAAACTTGGCGACATGTCGAAGGCCATGTGGTGGTCCGCGGCGATGCTCGCAAAAATCGGTGGCGGCGAAATCACTCCGATTACGGCTCTTGGCCGCGCGATCGCAGCCATTACCGTCATGCTGGGTATCTTTTGCTTCGCGTTACCCGTCGCAATCATCGGACGAGGCTTCTATGAAGAGATCCGACGTAGGGATTTTGTCGTCACCTTTGCGCTGGTTGCGCATGTGCCACTATTTGCACGACTAGATGCCGCCGCGATTTCCGATCTCGTTGGAATCCTGATGTCACGAACGGTGCCTACCCGCACGGTCATCATTCGCAAGGGTGAGCCAGGCGATGCGATGTACTTTATTGCCAGCGGAATGGTGGAAGTCGAAGCGTCGGGGGGGAAGGTCCAACTCAAGGAGGGCGACTTCTTCGGCGAAATGGCGCTGCTGACGCGCGAGCGCCGCACAGCGACCGTCACTGCACTCAGATCCACAGACCTCCTAGTCCTCCACTGCGATGATTTCCATCGCTTTATGGATCGTAACCCCGAGATTGGAAGGCAGGTCCATGCGGTCGCGCAGGGACGGGTGACCCGGTTAGTTACTGACGCCGGGGGATGAAACATTGAACGTCCAGGCTGGCAGAGGTTCCTCCCGTTGGCGTATCGATCCACATTGTCGATCAGTCGCGATACTTTTGTGCGTGAGGGTTCCAGTGTGGATCATGGATAGAGGTCCCTGCGCTGCGCGCGCAAATAGAGGTCGACGTAGGGGTTGGTCACCCAGCGTTAGACCGCGGCCGGGTTCGCGCCCGCCCACGTAAAGGGCAGGATCGCCAGCTCATGGTCGCGGCCGAAAGCCGAGACGCAAGCTTTCCACGTGCGTGGAAATTGCGGGAGATCGTGGTGCACTGTGCGGAACAGAGGGGCAGAATGTGCAACGGGCGACCGGATAACAGGTTGATATCACTTAAGTTGCGTCGGCTAGGTCTTCATCATAATCCGTAGGTCCCCGGTTCAAGTCCGGGTCCCGCTACCAAGCTTTTCAAGTGCTTAGGTCCTGCGCCGGCCGACCGTCCACGAACATTTCTCGCTTCAACGCATGCGCGCAGTGAAGAAGGTCGGTCACTGTTGCATACTGACGGCTTTGTTCGATGCCAAAGATCTTCATCAACTACCGCCGCGACGATTGCATCGCCACAGTCGGCCGACTGCATGATCGGCTTGCCCAAGCGTTTGGTCGCCGCAGTCTCTTCATGGATGTCGACCACATCCCGGCCGGCGTCGATTTCAAAGCGCATCTCGATGCGCAAGTCTCGGCCTGCGACGTACTTCGTCCTCATCGGACCGCAGTGGCTTGCCGCGACTGATACAAAAGGGCAAACCCGGCTCCACCAGGCTGGCGATTACGTGCGAACGGAGATCGCAGCGGCTCTTGCGCGCGGCATACGCGTCATACCGGTGCTTGTCGATGGCGCACGAATTCCCTCCTCTGCCGAGCTACCAGATGAGCTAAAGCCGCTGGCACTGCGCAACGCCGTTGAAGTGCGCAACACGCAGTTCGGCAGCGATGTGCAACGGCTGATCGAAAAAGTCCGGGGAACGCCTGCTGAAGCCGGCTGGACCGCCCATCCCAAAGCCTCACCGCGGCGCTTTTGACGGGCGCGGCAGTGTTCGGTGTAGGCGTAGCCGTGTGGTTGCACATTGCAGGACAACAGAGCCCGCCGCGCGACACGGCCCGGTCCGCACAGCAGTCTGCGACCAAATCCCTGGCTCCGAAGGAGTTGAGCCGAATTCATCTACGGCAAGCTGTCCTAGTGCGAGCAGGCGAATCTGACTGGCAGTGGATCGAGAAGGACCCACGCGACAATCGCGAGGCTATCTTCCATTTTCGCCAGCAGGCCAGTTCAACCAACGAGCTGCTGCTCTACGATCAGAGCCGCGATATGTACGCACGCCTCAATTTTGCGGATAAGCGCGCCTACTGGCGCCAGGGGCAAACCGATCCGTGGAAATGGAACTACGATATTTTGGGGGTGGAGTAGCTCACTCGAACACCTTTCCGTTCCCTCACGGACAGGGCAGCCACGGTGGGAGCTAGTTGAGGGAGATAGTGCGGCCATCCTCACAACCGGGGGGAAGGGGTACTGCTCGCAACCGGATTCCCTGTCGGGGCGCGCGCGTGGAGCAGCGATGGCCGCATCTGAAGAGTGCAATTCCGTAGGATGCTAGTCAAGTGAGCACGTCAGCGATGGCCCGTTGATGTTCTCGTCTGCCAGATCTATTTTCGTTTGTGATTTTCGTTCTAAGCCATTGATTGCTCTCCGACCAATTTGCGAGAGCATTCCGCAAGAACTAGCCACCCGCATCGGCGGCGAGCCGTGCGGGCACAGGATCAGCCGGAGACGACCGTCTTCAGAGTTATATTGGCGAACGTGGGGGCAAAGAATGCCGCTAGTTCTTATCTCGTATTCCAGGGAAGACCGCGACGTTGCCGCCTCCCTGGCCAAGCTCCTCGAGCAGGAAAAATTCTCGACGTGGTGGGACTGGCAGATCATCGGCGGCACGAACTATCGGCAAGCTATCGGCGGTGCGATCGCAAAAGCCGACAAGGTGATCGTGCTCTGGTCTGAGCATTCGGTGACGTCCGATTTCGTCATCGACGAGGCGGCCCGGGCGAAGCTGGCAGGAAAGCTCATTCCGGTCTCGATCGACGGCTCGGAGCCTCCGCTTGGGTTTGGCGCGCTCCACACCCTTTCGATGCCGGATTGGAGTTGCCTGTCGCCCGAGCTCGTCGCATCGTTGCAGGACAGACCGCCAAACGATGGTCCCGATCTCGCAGGGTCGATGCGCTCCCCGCATCGGCGATCGGCCCTCTCCGCGATCAGCGGGGCAGATCAAACCGGAGTATTGGCAGCGGTCGAGCGAGATTTGGCGGACTATCTGCGTTGGTTCGTCGCCATGATGGCCGTCAGCCCCACCATCGTAGAACGCACGGCGGAGGCGCGCCGGTTAGGCCGGCACATCCCATATTTGGCACGCATAGTCCTTATCAGCGTCGTGATCGGGGCCACGCTCGGGGCCCTCATACCCAACAGGCCGCCGCTGATCAATCGAGCGGAAGTGTTCGTGGTCGTAGCGCTGCTGTGGATGTTTCTGAGCCTTCTCGTGCACGGAATCTGCCGCATACTGGGGGGACGGGAAAACTCCGGCATGACGATGCTGCTCATGATGCAGGCGCTGGCCTTTGCCTATGTCGCCAGCAATTTTCTGACTCTGCTCACTTTCCAAGCCGGGAAATATTATTTCCCCGGAACGCTGGACAACCCCGAGCCTTTCCTTACCGGCTACGTCTTGCTCAGCATTCAATTTGCATTGCTGCTCTACCTGGTGCCGTGGACCGTCAGCCGTGCGCACGGATTCAGCGGCGCCCGATGGTTCCTGGTCGCGTTGTCGGCAGCGGTGCTGACGGTATTGATCGGATTGCCGGTCGCTGTCGCCGGCGGCTGCTGACCACCTGGCCGCAGCCCGGGCAACGATCCGCGACTGCAACGCTCGTCAGTCGACGGGCACCACATCGCCGCGCTTCATGCGCAGCACGCCATAAATGGCATGGCTGGATAGGGCCGCCTTGGCCTCCACCACCGCCGTTGCGGCTTGCGGTATGCGGCGGCGAACGGCGGCGATGGCCTGCGCCTTGATCGGCTCGGCGACGTTGAATTGCAGCGCAGGGGCCGGAGCGGGCCTGCTGACCTCGACGACCCATCCGCAGGCTTTGGTGGTCGATTCGGCCATGACAGATCTTGTCCGCACAGTTCCAGGCACACCTTGATATCCTGTCGGCGTTAAAGAGTCCGTGCCCTCCGAGCACGGGAGCACTGTGCGCTCGAGCCATGCGCGGCGTGACTGGCCACAGGCACGGCCCATCCAGTTTGACATTGCTGAGCCCGTCGCTCGGCCGGATGGGCGCGACCGACCGTCACCGGCGGCACGCCCGCCAACTTGCCGACAAAATCCTGCAGTCCCTGGGCGAATTCAGATTTGTTTCGAGGATCCAAAGTCCGCGCCGGTCGAGGCGTGGCGCCGGGCAGGCACCAGGAGCAAACGATGTCCCTGTCGAAACTTTGCAGCGCCGGACTGGCGGCGGCCATCGCGGTGGCACCGGTACAGGCCAGCCCCGTCTTCGTCAGCGCAAAGCCGCACGCCGGCGGCGTAACGGCCGTGCAGTGGCATGGCCGTGGCGGTTGGGGCTACCGTGGCGGCTGGGGCCGCGGGGGCTGGGGAGGCTATGGCTATCGGGGCCGTGGCGGCTTTGGTGCTTGGCCCTTCATCGGGTTTGGCGCTGCCGTGATCGCCGGCGCCATCATCGCCGACCAAGCCTATCGCCCGCATCCCGGACACTACTACGACGAAGGCCCCTACGACGGGCCCTACTACTATCCCGCCGACTATCGCGGCGATCCGCGCGAGATCTGCCTGCAGAACTTCCGCACCTTCGAGTGGCGCACCGGCCTCTACACGACCTACTCCGGTCAGAAGCGCCTCTGCCCCTACCTTAGGGACGCGGGGCCGCCGCCCGACGGACCGCCGCCGCGCGATCGCCCGCCTTATTGAGATCGTCCGAGCCGCACCGCAGCTATTGCAGCTTGTAGCAGTGCGGCTTGATGTGCGGCTCGCGCGTTGCGTCGTAGCCGGTGCGGCACTGGACCAGATACGGCTGGTCCGGGTGCCGGAACAGCACAAAGGTCGACCAGTTGTCGACCGCGCTGGTGTAACCCGCAATCTGCCATCCCGATTTCAACAGGCTATCGATCGTGGGGTCGTCGTTGGCTGTCTGGGCTGAGGCGCAGAGCGTAGCACTCAGCAGCACCGCGAGCGCCGCGATGGTTGAGAGCAACGACAGGTGGCTGTGTCCTGAACTCAAGCGCGGACTCGCTCCAAGGACCGAAGAGCCGGCAGAATAGAGCGCAAATCCGTCTGCGTACAGCCGAGCCGCTTAAGCGGCACGATGCGTGGCCTTTGCGCCGTGCACCGCGTCGACGCCGAAGGGGACGCATTCGCTTGCGATCCTGTTGAGCCCCATGCTCGCGAGCGCCGCGCTCATGCGGCCCTCGCGGCCAAGCTCCTCATCGGCCAGCGCGACGAACCGCTTGTTGGGCACCGCCGTATCGGACGAGCGACGCAGGGCGCGCGCGATCAGCTCCTCGGGCGTGTCCGGATTGAGAGCGCAAAGCGTGATGAACGTCGCGGCCGTCGAGCGGCTGAGGCCTGCGAAGCAGTGGATGAGCATCGGCTCGCGGCGATCCCAGGCGCGGACGAATTCGACGAGCTTGCGCACGTGGTGCTTCGCCGGCGCGGTGGCGTCGGGTTGCTCTTCGACGATGTCGTGCATCTGGAGCCGCAGATGACGCTCCGCCGCCACGCCATCGGGCGTGGGCGGGACGAAGTAGCTGTCGATGGCGCTGACGAGATGGCGCGCGCCGGTTCGCTCGACGATGTCGGGAACGTGGCGCAGGGCGCAAACGTGGATAGTGGCCGTCTTTGCGGGCCGCATTCTGAAACCCTGCTGTTGGTGATTTGCGATGCGGGCTTAGTGACAGCCAACCGTGACGATTTCAAGAAGGCCGCGGGCTTCTCAGTAGGTGCAGTGCACAATAGCAGTAAGGAGCCGGGCGCGCTCAGGGCGAAATGCTGGTCTTCACGTTGTTGAAGATCGTGTTCAGCGCGGGCGCCAACGTGCTCACGCTGACAACGATGCCGAGCGCTATGGTACCGATGAGCAGAGCGTATTCGATGGCGGTCGCGCCGGCCTCGTCCTTCGCAAAGCGCGCGAGGGTGCCCCTCATGACCTCAACTCCCGATCCTTCAAAAGCGCGACAATCGCAAGCAGATTGCGCGACGAGGTCTTAAGCGGGCATGAAGCATTGCCCCCTCGTCGGATATGCCGGCGGCCTTGGTTTATCGGCGTTAGCCATGATGGCCGGTCGAGGCGGGTCAGCCGGCGGAAGCGCGCTCGAGCGCGGCGATGTCGAGCTTCTTCATGGCGAGCAGAGCCTTCATGACGCGGTCGGCCTTTGCACGATCCTTGTCCTGCAGCAACGCCGGCAGCACGGTGGGCACGATTTGCCAGGACACGCCGAACTTGTCCTTGAGCCAGCCACACTGCTGCGCCTTCGGATCGCCGCCGGCAGAAAGTTTCTCCCAGTGATGGTCGACCTCGGCCTGGCTCTCACACAGCACCTGGAACGAGATCGCCTCGTTGAACTTGAACACCGGGCCGCCGTTGAGCGCGATGAAGTCGCGCCCGTCGAGCGAGAACTCGGCAGTCAGGACGTTCCCCGGCTTGCCGCCATGGATCTCCCGACCTTCGTTGCCGTAGCGGGTGATGCGACCGAGCTTCGCGTTCTTGAAGATCGAGCAGTAGTAGGTCGCGGCCTCCTCGGCCTCCTTGTCGAACCACAGGCAAGGCATGATGGTTTTCATGAGCGGTCTCCTGGCAGGCGCGTGAGCTATGCGGCACCGCCCCTAGGACGTTTGAGCCTATCGCGGGCCGACAGCGGGTTTGAGCATTTTTGCGGGCCATGACGCGCGCGTACGCGCGCTCGCGTTGCCGTAGACTGGCGGTCGAGCGTCAAGCCGGGGAGCCGCGATTTGGTTCCCGACAGCCTCAGCCGCGGCGCTGCCACAGCCACAGGCCGATCAGGAACAGGATCGATCCGCTAAAGGCCGAGACCACGTCGCGCAGCGAGATGGAGATGCTCTCGAGGCTCGGCAGAATGCCGAACAGGCGGAACAGCAAGCCGCCGACCACGGCGCCGACGAGGCCGATGCCGAGGTTGGTCCACCAGCCGAACCCCTCGCGCTGCCAGCGCACGAGCGCGCCCGCAAGTGTACCCCCCAAGGCCCCCACGATGAGCCAAACGACAATCTGCGATAGCGAGATGACCATTTGCAGCACTCCCCTGCTAGCGACACGCCGGAACCGGCGGCGGATACGGCCAGGGGCGCCGCTTGCAGCAGCGCCCCCGCTGGAGCTCGTGCATCAGCGCGACCGTGCGCGCTTACTTCACCTTCACGGCGTCGGACGAAGCGCTCGACGCGCTCGCATCCTTCTCATATCCGGTCTTCTTGTAGGTGTCGCCTTCCTTGGCAATCTTCGTGGTCCAACCGGAGTCCCACTTGATCACCGCTGCGCCGCCCTCTTCCTTCCACGTGCCCGTGAGGGCTTCACCGTGGCGGTCGGCGGTTGCCTTGCCGTCGACGGCAAGCGTGATATCGAAGGCGCCACCGGTGGTGTCCTTCGTCTTCCAAGTGCCGGCAAACTGGCTGGGCGTACTGTTTGAGCAGGCGGCGAGCGCGATGGCGAACGCCAACGCGACGGCCGCGGTCGTCGTCTTCCCGATCATTCGCATGGAGTTTTCTCCTGTTATGGATTATGGGCGCCGAGCCCCAGAGCATTAGAATGTCCTATCCCCGCGCAAGTTCCTAATGTCTGAAATCAAAACCGACAATGCGAGGAAGCAGCGAGGGCGGCGATGAAGTTGCGGCGCGTCAGAAGCGGCGACAACTTGCACGTCGAACTCCGCGCGCCGCACGGGTGGGTCGACATCGCCAAGTGCTTGGCAGAGCTTGAGCAACCGCCGCCGGAGCGGGCGCGAGTTCTTGCCAGGGACATCGTGGCGCTGCTCGGCGCGCCTGCGCAATTGCGCGCTGCGATAGCGGATGCGGCGCCAAAAGTAGAGCCGGCGGCGACTGCGGAAGCCGACGTCGCCATTCCGTTCGAGCCGCGCTCGTTCCGCGATTTCACGCTGTATGAGGCGCACTCGGTGGCCGCCGCCCGCGGCTTCGTGCGCACGCAGATGCCCGCCGCTTTCCAGGTCGTGCGCGCGTACGAGGCGCTGACGGGACGCAGTTTGCCAGGCTCAAGCCACATGCGCTGTGGTACCGGCAGCCGGTCTACTACATGGGCAATCACCTCACCTTCGCGACCGACGGCGAGGCGGTTTCGATCCCCTCCTACGCGGAGGTACTCGACTACGAACTGGGAACTCGGCTTCGTGCTCGCACACCCTTTGCGCGACGCCGCACCGGAAACGGCCGAAGCAGCGATCGGCGGGTTCGTGGTGCTCAACGATTTCTCCGCGCGCAACGTGCAGCTAGCCGAGATGGCCTCCGGCTTCGGGCCGCAGAAATCGAAGCACTTCCGCAGCGCCATCTCCAAGGTCGTCGTGACGGCCGACGAGATCCTGCCGCGCTGGCGCGAGCTCAAGGGTTTCGTCCGGCTCAACGGCGCTCTTGTCGCCCAAGCTTCGACGGCGGACGCGCAATGGTCGCTCGGAGAGGTGCTCGCACATGCCTCGCGCTCTGAGCAACTGCACGCAGGCGAGCTGTTCGGCTCGGGAACTTTGCCCGGCGGCAGCGGCATCGAGACCGGGCACGCGCTCAAACCCGGCGACCGCATCGAGATCGGCATCGAGGGTATCGGATCGCTCGCGAACGCAATGGTGTGAGGGACACGCTCGCCGTGAAAATCATCGACCTGTCGAAGCCCATCCAGTTCAACCGCGGCGATCCGCGCTTCATGCAGGTGCGCGTAAAGCACAAGCGACGCGGCGGCGCGAAGCTACTCGTGTGGCTGCTCGGCCTGCCGCGCCGCCTGTTCCCCAAGGACTGGCCCGGCTGGGCCGACGACACCATCACCAAGATGGGCGTGCATTCGACTACGCACATCGATGCGCCCTGGCACTACGGGCCGACCTCCGGCGGAAAACGCGCGCAGACCATCGAGGAGATCCCCCTCGAAAAGTGCATCGGACCCGGCGTCGTGCTCGATATGACGCACAAAGCCGACAACGACGCGATTACGGTCGAAGACCTGCAGGCCGCGCTGGCCAAAACCGGGGCCAAGCTCAGCGAGCGCACCATCGTGCTGATCCGCACAGGCCGCGACCGCCTCATGGGCACGAAGGCATTCTGGACCACCGGCACCGGCATGAGCGCGGCGGCGACCGAGTGGCTGCTCGATCAGGGCCCCACCGTGATGGGCATCGACCAGTGGGGCTGGGATTTGCCGTTTCAGGCGCAGATCGCGCGCGCGAAAGCGACAGGCGACGACACCCTGTTCTGGGAGGCGCACCGAGTCGGCCAGCGGCGCCCCTATTGGCACATGGAGCAGCTCACGAACCTGGGCGCGCTGCCGGCAACCGGATTCGAGGTGATGGTGTTTCCGTTGAAGATCGTGGGTGCGTCGGCGGCGCCCGCGCGCGTCGTCGCCGTCATCCGCTAGCTGCGGCCGTGGAGAGCGTGCGCCGCACGGCGTCGTGCCAGGAGGCGAGCAGGCGCGCGCGCTCGGGTCCCGCGAGACGCGGCGTAAAGTGCTTGTCCAGCGCCCAGCGCGCGGCGAACTTGCGCGGCTCGGGATAGAAGCCCGACTGCAACCCGGCGAGGTAGGCCGCCCCCAGCGCCGTGGTCTCCAGCACCGTCGGCCGGTCCACCGGCGCGTCGAGGATGTCGGCCAGGCGCTGCATGGTCCAATCCGACGACGCCATGCCGCCGTCGACGCGCACGATGGTGTCGGCCTCATCGGGCCAGTCGCCGCGCATGGCATCGAGCAGGTCGCTCGTTTGGAAGCACACCGCATCGAGCGCCGCGCGCGCAAGCTCGTTGGGGCCGGTATTGCGCGTGAGCCCATAAAGTGCGCCGCGGCAACCGGAATCCCAGTAGGGCGCGCCGAGCCCGACGAAGGCCGGGACGAGCACCACGTTCTGCCCTGCGTCCGCCTCCTGCGCCATGCGGCCGGCAGAGGCAGCGTCCGGGATGACGCGCAGCACGTCGCGCAGCCACTGCACCGCCGCGCCGGCAATGAAGATCGAGCCTTCGAGCGCGTAGGTGCGCTTGCCCACGAGCTGGTAGGCGATGGTCGAGATCAGCCGGTAGCGCGAGACGATCGCCTTGCTCCCGGTGTTGCGAACGGCAAAGCAGCCCGTCCCGTAGGTCGACTTCATCATGCCCGGCTCGAAGCACGCCTGGCCGATGGTCGCGGCCTGCTGGTCGCCGGCCATGCCGCGGATGGGAATGGCGCCGCCGAATAGCTCCGACTCGGTCAAGCCGAATTCGGCCGCATTATCGCGCACCTCGGGCAGCAGCGCGCGCGGCACGCCGAACAGTCCGAGCAACGCGTCGTCCCACTTGCCGGTGTGGATGTCGAGCAGGCAGGTGCGCGAGGCATTCGTCGCGTCGGTGGCGTGCACGCGTCCGCCCGTGAGCCGCCACAGCAGGAACGTTTCGATGGTACCGAACGCGAGCTCGCCGCGCTCCGCCCTGGCGCGCGCGCCTTCGACGTGGTCGAGGATCCACGCGATCTTGGTCGCGGCGAAATAGGGATCGAGGCGCAGCCCGGTCCTGGCTATGACCGCCTCCTCGTGGCCGGCTGCCGCGAGCTTCTGGCAGACGTCCGCGGTGCGCCGGTCCTGCCACACGATGGCGTTGTGGATGGGCTTACCCGTCGCCCGGTCCCAGATGACGCTCGTCTCGCGCTGGTTGGAGATGCCGATGGCGACGACGTCGGACGCGCTCGCGCCGGCTTTGGCGAGCGCCGCACGCGCGGTCGCAAGGGTCGTGCGCCAGATGTCCTCAGGATCATGCTCGACCCAACCGGAATTGGGGTAGTGCTGCGGGAACTCCTCCTGCGCGAGGGCCGCGACACTGAAATCCCCGTCAAACAGCAGGGCGCGCGAGGACGTGGTGCCCTGATCGATCGCCAAGACGTAGCGCCCCATGCCGCTCTCCCTCGCCCGCCGCATTCGAGCCACTCTGTCCATCGACAGATGGCGCAAGCCTTAGTAGCAAGCCCGCACCGTCATTCCCACTCGAGCCCGGAGCCCTCCACATGAGCGCGCCCGCCGAATCCGAAGTAGCCCCGCGGGCCTCCTTTGTGGAGGGCCTGCTCGTCTACCTGCGCCCCGGTGTGCTGATCGTCATGCTGCTGGGGTTCTCCTCCGGCCTGCCGCTGGCGCTGTCGGGGGACACGCTGCGCATGTGGATGGCGGACCGCGGCGTCGACCTCGGCACCATCGGGCTGCTGTCGCTCGCCGGGCTGCCCTATACGCTCAAATTTATCTGGGCGCCTGTCGTCGACGCCTGGCAGGTGCCGTATCTGTCGCGGCTCGGACACCGTCGCGGCTGGCTCATCGCCACGCAGCTCCTGCTGATCCCGACGATCCTCTTTCTCGGCACGCGCGACCCGCTGACGTCTCCGCTCGTGGTGGGGGCGGCGGCGCTGCTCGTCGCCTTCGCCTCGGCGACGCAGGACATCGTCGTCGATGCATTTCGCGTGCAGAGTCTCGCCAACCGACGAGCAGGCGGCTGGCGTTGCGAGCTACGTCGCCGCCTATCGCATGGGAATGTTGGCCGCGAGCGCCGGCGTGATCGGGCTGTCGGGATGGCTCGAGCTACACGGCCTGGGCAAGGAGGCGGCGTGGCCGCTCGCCTACGCCGCCGCGGCGGCGCTGATGCTGGTCGGGCTCGCCGCGACGCTGCTCGCGCGGGAGCCCAAGAGCGAGCGCGATCCGCACGCGAGCGACGGCGCGCTGTTGCGCCTCTTCGAGACCGCACGGGATTCCTTCGCCGAGTTCCTCACGCGCGACGCAGCCCTAGCCGTGCTCGCCTTCGTGGTGCTGTTCAAGCTGTGCGACGCCCTCGCCGGCGCCATGACGGCACCCTTCGTGCTCTCGCTCGGCTACAGCAAGCTTCAGTACGCAACGATCGTGAAGGGTGTGGGCCTCACGGCGCTGCTGATCGGCGGATTTGCCGGCGGCGCCGTTGCGCGCATCGTGCCGCTGGCGACCGCGCTTTGGATCGGCGCGATCCTGCAGTCGGTTTCCATCCTCGCCTTCGTCTGGCTCGGTTGGCAGCAGCCGAGCCTGTCCGCGCTCGCCGTTGCGATCGTCGTCGAGAACTTCACCACTGCGATCGGCACCGTGATCTTCGTCGCCTATCTGTCGGCGCTGTGCCGCAACCCGCTGCACACGGCGACGCAATACGCGCTGCTCACGGCGCTGGCTTCCACCGGGCGGACGATGTTTGCCTCGGGTACGGGCTTTGCCGCCAAGGCGCTCGGGTGGCCGGCGTTCTTCGTGGCGTGCATGCTCACCGCGTTGCCGGCGCTGGCGCTGCTCATGTGGCTGCAGAACCGCGGCCATTTCCGCGCGCTCGAGGCTCCACCGGAAGAAGCCGGCTAGCGCCGCGGCCGCGGCCGCCTAGTCGGCGTGGCCCGCACCTCGTTGGCAGGATCGGACTGCAGCTGGCCGTAGTTCTCAATGCCGATGGTCTTCAAAAGGTCGAGCTGCGTCTCGATGAAGTCGATGTGGCCTTCCTCGTCCTTCAGCAGATGCTCGAACAGGTCCATCGACACGTAGTCCTTGTGCAGGCGGCACAGCTCGCGCGACTTGGTGTAGAATTCCTGCGCGTGTACTCGCCCTTCAAGATCGCACTCGAGAACCTCCTTCAGGTTCTCGCCGATCATCATCGGCGCGATCTCCTGCATCTTGGGGAAGCCCTCGAGGAAGATGATGCGGGTGATGAGCTTGTCGGCGTGATGCATCTCCTCGATCAATTCCGCGCGCTCCTTCTTGGCGAGCCGCGTGTAGCCCCAGTCGTCGAGCCGACGGTAGTGCAGCCAGTATTGATTGACGGCGCCGAGCTCGAGCTTCAGCGCGTAGTTCAACGCGTCGATAACCTCTTTACTGCCCTTCATGGCTGCCCTCCGTGCCTGGCGGAAATCGCGCTCAAAGTCGCTGAGTTGAACGGCTGGGCGTCTCGACTCAAGAAGCGCGCACCTCAAGACGAGGTGGCGCATCGATCGCGGTTTGAGATTGAGTGCTATGCCACCGCAAAATTTGCGGCGCAACCGCTCACGCGACCTTGCGGCCGCAATCCTTCGCGTCGGCGGCGGGAGCCGGCGCGGCAGCAGAAGGGCGACGCGTACGCGCGCGTCCCGCAGAGAACTCCAGCAACTTGCTGCGCGCGGTGGCACAAACATTGGGGCAAATCAGCCCCTTCCGCTCGAGTTCTTCGACCTTGTTGTAGATCGTCTCGACCGCGAGCGGCGCGCAGCCGCAGCAGTTCATGCGCTTCTGCAGATGCCGATAGACGACGCCGGGCGTCGGGATTGGCGCGTCCGGCTGGCCGAGAATTTCGACGAGCGCATCCTCGATGTCGCGATCGGAGATCATCGTGCAGGAGCAAACGATCATCACGCGCTCCGCACGAGTTGCGAGCGCGGTGATTGCGCAAGCTGCCAAACTGTCCCGAAGCGCTTCATGTCCGTTCACTCGTACGAGGGCCAACCCTTGGCCCACCACACATCCCTCAATATGGAATGTATCCGTCGACTTTTGAAGGCTTTGCGGGCCGTGTCAAGCGACCGAGCGCCGCACCGCGATGCAAAATAAGTTGAATTCGGCGTCCAGAGAGGTCAGCGGGCAACAGCCTGCTGGGGGCCACGCCGGCCCCGCGTCGCGGCGGCGGGCCCGCGCAAGGTCTTGCCCGACCGGCCACCAGGCCCCGCATCCGCGAATGTGCGGCCACCCTCGGCCATGTCCGCCAAGGTGTGCTGGTCGAGTACGCTGATGAAGGCTTGGAGTGCGTCGTCGACGATTTGGTTAAGCCCCATTTCGCCGCCGGCCCCTTTGCCCTCGGGAAACTCGATCGCGCGTACCACGTCGCCGATGCGGATCTTGGGCGCCGGCCGAGCCAGGCGCACGCCGCCGTGGCGTCCGCGAACGGAGGCTAGAAAGCCCGCTTTTGCCAGCAAATGCACGATCTTGAAGGCGTTCTGCTGCGTGATCCCGAGCCGCTGCGCGATGTCGGCGACCTTGATCAGGCCGCCGGCCTTGGCGCAATCGATGAGGATGCGGACGGCGTGGCTGGTGGACTTGTTGAGGCGCATGCGGGGGTTCGTGTCCCTGGCGGCGATGGCTTGGTGCGGTACGTCGGTTCGAGCGAATTTGGCAGCCGCCCTGCCTAGAATTCCCTGAGCAGGGCTGCTTTTAGCCTCGCGCGCACTCTAGCAGGGTCGGAGCGCGAGCGGCAGCACAATCGGGCAACACGGCAGCGGCACGCAGCCACCACGCCGGGCCCAGGAGAGCAGGCACCGCAAGGCTATGTTTTTGCTTACGTTTTATCGTGCGCGAAAATTATCCGGCCCTGTACCCCCCGGAACTGCGGCGCCGCCCCCCTCCAGGCATGATGAGCCTCAGACAAACAAGGGCGATGACGCCCACCTGATGGAGGAAGACATGAACAAGACCCTGATCGCTCTCGCCACCGCCACCCTCGCCATTGCCGCAACCGTGAGCCAGGCCGAAGCCGGCTTCGGCGTCCGCATCGGCTTCGGCCCGATCGGCTTCGGCGCCTTCAACCACGGCAGCGACTACGGTTCTTACCACGCCCCCCGCCGCGTCTACCGCGCCGAGCGCGCTCCCGTCCGCGCCCGCAAGGTGCAGCCGACGGCGGTCGCCAAAGAAGAGGTCAAGCAGGACGAGAAGTCAGTCGCTCAGAACGAGAACTCCTCGATCGCGACCGTCGCCCCCAAGGTTGCCAGCGTCGAGAACTCCTCGATCTCGGTTGCCGCGACCGAAGCCAAGACGACCGAGCCGGTGAAGATCACCGAGACCAAGAAGACCGTCGAGGCTGCCAAGGCGATCGAGCCGGTCAAGACCGAGACAAAGAAGAGCGAGCCTGCGGTCGCCCAGAAGCTCGACTGCAAGAAGTTCTTCTCCTCGGTCGGCCTGACCCTCTCGGTGCCCTGCGAGTAAGCCGCCGCCCCCACCTCCACAGGTTCAGCTCGGTCCCGATCGCAAGATCGGGACCGATTGCGTTTTGCGAGCCTCGCATCCGTGGGCGTATCGGCCCCTCGATTCCCGCGAAACGCCGAAATAATTCCCCTTTGTATCGACCGGCACAGCGACGGCGGCGAGCGCCCGGCATGATCACTTCAGATGAACACAAACTGGAGACCCTCGATGAACAAGCTGATCGCCATTGTTGCCGCCCTTGCCACCACCAGCTCGCTCTACGTGACGAGCGCTGAAGCCGGCTGCGGCGGCGGATATGGCTTTTACCGGTCCGCGTACCGGTCCGTTGCCCGCGTCTCCAAGCCGCGCACCGCGCGCAAGACATCGTCGACGTCGGTGGCTGCCGTTGTGAACCCGGAGGTCAAGGCGGAGACCAAGCAGGTCGCCGATGCCCAGACCGAGAAGGCCGACGCCACGCGGGCCGTGAGCACGACGCCGGTGACGGAGAACTCCTCGATCGCGACGTCAGCCGCCAAGGTTGCCGACGCCAAGCCGGCCGACGCGAAGGCGACGGAGAAGGTTGCGAGCGCCGCCAAGGACGTTGGCTGCAAGCAGTTCTTCCCGTCAGCGGGCCTCACCGTGTCGGTGCCCTGCACCAAGTAAGCTGACTGAAGCGACATCGATCCCGGCCCGCAAGGCCGGGATCGAACGCATTTGAGGGTGCCGACCGCGGAACAATCTCGGCGCGAAAAAACAGGAGCGCGGCTTGCCGCTGTTTCACCAGGAACAGCGCACGCACAGGCCACCTCGCATGATGGCCTCTAACGAACACCAGCGCCGCCAGACCGCGGCCACAAGGAGAACGCTATGAACAAGTCCCTGGCCGCGATTGCCTCGGCCACCGTCGCCCTGGCAGCATTTGCGAGCTCGAGCGCCGAAGCCGGCTTCTACGGGCACCACCACGGCGGTGGCTTCCTCGGCCACGTGCTGAGCCACAGCTTCCGCCACTGCCACCGGCCCGAATACGTGGTGCGCGTGCCCGTGGAGCAGGTCTACATAACCCGCCCGCGCGAGGTCGTGGTCGCCGAGCAGGAGGCTCCCGAGCAGCAGGTCGTCGTCGTGCACAACGAGAATTCCGCGATCGCGGTGGCCTCCGCTGATGTCGCCGACATCGAGCCGACGGATTCGGTCGAGAAAATCATCGTAAAGAAGGATAAGACTGCCGTCGCCGCATCCAAGCCTGCCAAGGTGGCCGAAGCGGCCGTGGACGTCGCCAAGCCGCAGCCGTCCAAGCGGATCGACTGCAAGAAGTTCTTTCCCTCCGTGGGCATGACGCTGACGGTGCCTTGCGAGTAAGGTCGGTCTGGGCCAAGAAAGCCCATATTGGCGCCCTTGCGGGTCCATGACACTCTCTCGATCCCGGCTTTACGTCTGGGATCGAGCGCTGCAAAACACGCACCCGTTCAACGCGAAATCATCCGTAAGGATCGAGGAACAACCGATGCAGGCACAGGCTGCTGATACCGGCGCCCTGCTGGCGGCCGAAAACGCCCAGGGCAAGCCGAAGATCGTGAGGATGGCGGGCAAGCTGGCCTACCGCAACCTCTTCCACGATCGCCTGAGCCTCGTCGTCACGCTGACCGGCATCGTGTTCTCGGTCGTGCTCGTGGCCGTGCAGTGCGGCCTCTACATCGGCTCGGAGACGCATGATCGCCGCCATGCTCGACAAGTCGAAGGGCGATCTGTGGGTCGTGCCGTTCGGGACCAAGAGCTTCGACGATCCCTCGTTCCTCATCGGGCACGAGAAGTACGCCGTGCTGTCGACCCCCGGCGTCGCCAGCGCCGAGGATCTGGTCGTCGGGCTTCGCGCCTGGCGCAAGCCGAAGGGCGGCACCACCGCCGTGCTGCTGGTCGGCTCCGACCATAAGAACGGGCAGCCTGAAGCCCTGGAACATCAAGCAAGGCAGCCTCGCCGAACTCGCCGCGCCGTTCGCGGTCGCCGTCGACGACACCTATTTCACCGATCTCGGCATCGAGCAAGCTCGGCGACACCGCCGAGATCAACGGCGTCCGCGTCCGCGTCGGCGCTGTCACGCACGGCATCCGCTCGTTCACGACGCTGCCCTACGTCTTCACGTCGCTGCAGCGCGCGCGCCAGCTCCTCGACGCCGCGCAACGACGCAGGCGACCTATACGCTGGTCCGGCTTGCGCCTGGCGCCAATCATCGAATAGGTGCGCACCGATCTCATCGCCCGGCTGCAGGACCGCGAGATCCTCACCCAGCACGAGTTCCGCAACCGCAGCGTCGACTACTGGCTGTTCCAGACCGGTGCCGGCTCCGCGCTGATCGCCGGCGCCGCGCTCGGCATGATCGTCGGCGTCGTCATCGTCGCCCAGACGCTCTACTCGAGCACCAAGGACCATTTGAACGAGTTCGCCACCTTGCGCGCGCTCGGCGCCTCGGCCGGCTACATCCACAAGGTGATCCTGATCCAGGCGATGATCAGCGCCGTCCTCGGCTACGGCATCGGCATGATGCTCAGTCTGGCTCGTCATCTGGGCAACCAAAGGACACCACGCTCTTGATCGTCATGACGCCGAGGCTCGCCCTGCTTCTCTTCGCGTTGACAATCGGCATGTGCGTCATCGCCGCGATGACGGCGATCTTCAAGGTGACGCGCATCGATCCTGCAGGAGTGTTCAGCCGATGAACGAGCGACGAGCCAAACCGCCAGACGCTTCTGGAGGCGAAGAACATCGTCAAGGTGTTCGGCTCCGGCGCCTATGAGGTGCGGCCGCTGAAGGGCGTCAACCTGAAGCTCTACGCGGGCGAGCTGACCCTGCTGATGGGACCGTCCGGCAGCGGCAAGACTACGCTGCTGTCGATCCTGGGGTGCATCCTGTCGCCGACCGAAGGCGAGCTCGTCGTCGCCGGCAACTCGACCGGGGGGCTCGACGCCGAAGGGCTCGCCAAGATCCGGCGCAAGCACGTCGGCTTCGTGTTCCAGGGCTACAATCTGTTCCCGACGATGACGGCGAGCGAGAACGTCATGCTGGCGCTCGACGTGCGCGCAGCTCCCGTCGTCGATCCGCCCAAGCACGCGGTCAAGGCGCTCATCGCCGTCGGGCTGGCGCATCGCGCCAACGCGTTTCCGTCAAAGCTCAGCGGCGGCGAGAAGCAACGCGTCGCGCTTGCCCGCGCGCTGGCCGGCCCGCCGAGCGTCATCCTCGCCGACGAGCCGACGGCGGCGCTCGATGCCGAGAACGGCACGCGCCGTGATGGCGCTGCTGTCGGAGGTCGCAAAGGATCCCAACCGCGCGGTGCTCGCGGTCACGCACGATCATCGCACGCTGCCTTATGCCGACCGCATCATCCGCATCGAGGACGGCGTCATCTCCAGCGACTCGCGTCCGAAAAAGGACGGCACCCCGCCGGCCGAGCATCATGACGAGCACCACGACGAGCAGCATCACGCGCCGCCACCCGTGGCCAGCAATCCCGTCCCCAGTGAACCAGCAACAACTCAACCCGACGGCAGCGAAAAACCCCTTCGTGGCCGCTATAGGATAAGGCGCAATGCTTAGAACCATCGCAATCATCGTCGCTCTCGTCGCGGCGGCTCTCGGCGGCTACATGCTGAGCGAGGGGCTTTACGGCACCACCAGCAGCAGCACCTCAACGTCGACCACGTCGACGGCAGCCGCCAAGAGCGAGCTGCCGTGGGTCGTGGCGGCGCCTGGCCGCGTCGAGCCGGGCTCGGGCGAGTTCCGCCTCGGCGTCGCCATCCTCGGACAGGTGGCCGACGTGCCGGTCAAGGTCAATGACAGGATCGAAGATGGCGAGCTCGTCGTGCGCCTCGACGACGAGGAGGCACGTGCGCGTCTTGCTGCCGCGGAAGCGGAGGAGGGCCTGAGCCGTCGCGAACGCGACGCCCAGCCGACCACCTCGGGCCGCGAGGACGTGACCAAGGGCGAGGACGACGTCTATTCGTCCGAGCGCGAGGTGACTGGCGCGCGCTTCGAGCTCGACGCTGCGATTGCCGGCAAGCGGCGCGGCGAGATGACCGACCAACAGCTCGCGGATGCTCGCAGGCGCCTCGCCAAGGCGCAGGAGCGCGTCGAGCGCGAGCGTCTCGCCTACGCGCAGGCGCAAGCCAAGTCGAACCTGCCGACGCCCAACCGTTTCGAGTTGGCGCTGACGGCGGCGCGCGCCAACGTCGCGCTCGCGGGCACGCTCCTCGACAAGACGCGCATCCGTTCGCCGCACGCGGGAACGCTGCTGGAGCTCAACGCCAGGAAGGGCGAGATCGTGTCGCCCTCACCCGATCAGCCGCTGGCGGTCGTCGGCGACATGTCGGTCGTGCGCGTGAAGGCCGAGGTCGACGACGGCGACGTTGCCAAGATCCGCGTCGGGCAGAAGGCGTTCGTGCGCTCCATCAACTACCCCAACAAGGACTTCGAAGGCACGATCACGGCGCTCGCGCCATCCATGGCCACCCCGCGCATCCTTTCGCGCGGACCGCGCCGGCCCTCCGACATCGAGGTGCTCGAGATGACGATCGAGCTCGAGGGCAACGTGCCGCTCTTGCCGGGCATGCGCGTCGACGCCTTCGTGAAGCCGTAGCGCTCTAGGTTGCCGGCGTAGAGATGCCGAGACGTGCGAGCAGCCGCTCGCACGTCTTTTTCGTCTCTTGCGGCCACGCCGCCATCTTCGAGGCGACGAGATTGGCCTGCGATTGCAGGATCACGCCGTCCTCCAGCACCTTGAGGCCGTTGGCGGCGAGCGTCGCGCCCGTGGTGGTGATGTCGACGATGATGTCGGCGGTGCCGGCGGCGGGCGTGCCTTCGGTCGCGCCGAGGCTTTCCACGATGCGGTAGTCGGCGAGACCGCGCGAGGAGAAGTAGCGCCGCGTGATGTTCACGTACTTGGTGGCGACGCGGAACGGGCGCCCGTGTACGCGCCGGAAGGCCACCGCCGCGGCCGCGATGTCGGCGACCTCGTTGACGTCGATCCAGCACTTGGGCACCGCAACCACGACGTCGGCGCGGCCGAAGCCCAGCGGCCGGAGAAACGTCACGCGCTCGGCGGCGTTGGCGATGTTCTCGCGCACGAGGTCCTCGCCCGTGACGCCCAAGTGCGCGTGCCCGCGATTGAGCTCGGCGACGATCTCGGATGCGGAGACGAACGCCACGTCGACGCCTGCGAAATCCTCGATCTCGCCGCGGTAGCCGCGGTCGTGCCCGACCTTGCGCAGCTTGAGGCCGGCGCCGGCGAGATACTCCGCGGTCTGCTCCATGAGCCGGCCTTTCGAGGGTACGGCGAAGACGAGCGCGCTCATGCCTTGCCTCCGACGACCGCGAGCAGGCGCTCGGTGTGGATGGCGCCGCCGACCGCGGCAACGTCGCGCGGCGCGCCGACGGTGCGCAGCAGCCCGTCGTAGCGGCCGCCGCCGGCGACCGGGCTCGCGGCGCCGAGCGAGAGCGCCAGTACCTCGAAAACGAAGCCGCTGTAGTAGGCGACGTTGCGCCCGAACTCGCCGGAGAACGGCACCTCCGCCAGGTTGACGCCGCTCTTGTTCAGCAACGCGGCGCGGCGCTCGAAGGCGTCGATGGCGGAGGCGAAGCGGCCCTCCGGCCGCTCGATCAACGCGCGCAGCTTCGCCGGCGCCCGGTCGGCGTAGGCCTTCACCTCGAGATAGCCCTCGATGAGCGCGGTCGTCGCTCGCCTCAGCGGCTTGGCATGAGCGTCGGCGGCGATGGCAAGCATGCCTTCGGTGATCTCGGCGACGGAGCGCACGCCGATGACGTCGATCGAGCCTTTGTCGAGCTCCTCGGCAACGAGGCTCTCGGCGCCGACACGATCGTCGGGATCGAGCGCCTCGATGAGCGCGCGCGGCAGGTTGCTGCCGGAGCGCGCGGGGTTGGTCGTCAGCCGGCGCAGCTCAGCGCGGAACGCTTCGGGGCGCCAGAACTGATGCCGCAGTCGTCGGCGCCAGCGCTCGGGCATCTCGGCCGCCTCGAGCAGCGCCGCGAACAGGCCGAGGTCGCCCATGCGCAGCTTCCAGCTGCGCAAGCCTGCCCGCTGCAGCGCCATCAGCACCAATGTCAGCGTGCGCGCGTCCGCGTCCTCGCGATCCTCCGCGCCGAATGCCTCGATGCCGGCCTGGTGGAACTCGCGCGGGTGCGAGGCGTCGGCGCCAGCGGGCTGGAAGCGGAACGCCGGCCCGTTGTAGCAGTAGTGGGCCGGCTCATCGGCCTGCGGATGGCGCTCGAGGTAGAGCCGGCACGTCGGCACGGTCAGGTCCGGGCGCAGACACAATTCCTCGCCGTTGAGGTCGGAAAAGACGTAGGTGCGCCCGCGCAGCGCTTCCCCCAGGGCGTCGAGGAAGACGCCGGCCGGCTGGATGATGGGGGGCGATACGGCCTCGTGCCCGCCGGCAATGAACACCGCAAGCAGCGTACGCGCCTGGTCGGCGAGTGCCTCGAAATTGGCCGGCGGCGGGGGGGGCATGATTGGCACTCGGGGTTAAGGCACGCCTTGTGGAACAGCAGAGGCGGTCCTGCAAGACCGTTGCGGCGCTGCACCGCCCGAAATCGCGTTGCGCATTTGACCGCAGCGGGACCGATGCCTTAGTCACGCTAAGAAAGTATGGTGGAACGCGCTCTCGCCCTAGCAGGCGTCGTAGTTAATTCAGGCATTCCTTGGGGGGCCGATCATGAACCGCAACCTTCTCGCCGCGAGCTTAGGCGTAATGGTGTTGGCTCTGATCGCCGGCGGGGTGCTTGCAGCCAACCCGGCACCCCGCCCCGCGCCGCCAGCGCCTGCCGCGGTCCCAGTTCCGGCTCCCGCGCCCGCTCCGACACCCGCTGCGACGCAGGTTCCCGCCCCCGTGGCCGCGCAACCTCCCCTCCCGCCCGACGTGACGCCCGAGGTGTGGCCGATGCCTGTCGAGGACTTCCTCGCCGGCAATTATCTCGAACGCGCCGACGTGGTGCTGACGCGGCACGACTGGGACTTCGCCTCCTGGGCGATCCGCTGGGCGACCAACTCGCCGTTCTCGCATGCCGCCATGGTGTTCACCGGACCGCAGTTCGAATCCGGCTACAGCAACACCTTCGTCATCGAGTCCGGCACCAAGGGTGTCGATCTGACGAACCTGCGCGACTACATTGCGGACAAGAGCGCCTTCCTCGCCATCAAGCGCTTCAGGAGGGATTGGTTCGACGAGGGCAAGCAGGCGCGCGTGCGCGGGCTGCTACTCGACAAGATCAAGTCGACCTACAATTACTGGGCCATCGTGCACATCGTGCGCAATCTGTGGTTCGGCGTCCAGCAGAAGGTGCAGGGCGAGAATCGCGCGATGCACCACAACCGCGAGCGCGAGTGGAACGTGCCCAACGAGTTTATCTGCTCGGGGCTGGTGCAGATCGGCTTCGTCGAAGCGGTGATCGAGTACATCAAGGCGGGGCAGCTTCCACCCTCCGCCATCAACGACGTGGTGTTTGAGCCGGAAGCGGCGACGAGGCTTCCGCAGAAGGAGGATTGGGGCTACCTCGATCCTGAATCCTCCAAGTCCACGGCGGTGCTGTTCCGCAAGCAGAACTTCGACGCGCTTCAGTCAGTGACGCCTGAGGATCTCGCCGCGAGCGACAAGCTCGAGTGGCTGTATTTCATCAAGAACGGCCTCGTCTACAAGGTGTCGACCTACGCCGAGGTGAAGAAGCTCTCGGCCGACTGAGCGGCCGCGTCGCTTAGAGCCGCTAGGCGACTAGCTCAAGGATGGATGTCGAGCGGCTCAGGGGCCTTCTCGGGCGCGGGCGCAGGGGGCGCTGGCGGCGTGGCGTCCGAGGTCTTCGGCTTGGCGACGAACGGCGGCGGCAGGTCGAGATTGCGCTGCACCACCTGGCCCGGCCTGCCGACGCATCCGGCAACGCACACGACGTCGTCGCTTTCGTCCGCCGCAAAGCGGCCAATCGCGCGTCTGCCGCTGCCCTCAGGACCGGCGGCGCTCGGCCGAAACTCGGCCGTGCGGGCTTTCACCGGCTTGGGAAGCAACTGTACGATCCTGGTCTTGCCGCCGCCGCAGCCGCCAACGCACAGCACGACGAACTGATCGGAGTGCGCGGCGAGGATCGACTTCACGCGCGGGTTAGAGCGCGGCATGCCGCCGCCGGCGTTGTCGAGAGGATCCTGGCCGTCGATGACAACTGCGTCCTCGGCGAGCACGGCCGGGATGTGCCATAGGCCGCCGCACAGCATGGCGCCGGCCAGCATGGATCTGGAAATCCACTTGCGTGGAGTACGCACGTACACTGGTACCACGAGCTCCGTTGCCGGGGCCCGCCCTCGATCGATCGGGGCCGAGTGTCGCAAGAGGGGGTAAACGAATCCCTCCACGGCGCGGAAAACGGCTCCCGCGCTCGGGGCAGCGCTACTTCACGTAGCGCCAGTAGTCGCCCTTGTCCGTCGGGGTCTTCTTGAGGTTCGGCAGGCGCAGGTCGGGCGGCCGCAAGCCGTTGAGGATCAGCTTGCCGATGTCCTGCAGGAGCTTGTTGTTCTCGGCGTAGCCCGAGTGGTTGATCGCAAAGGCGTCCGTGCTGGCCGCCGTCACGTCGATCGTGTCGATGCCGGGCAGCACCAGCGGGCCGGCCGCGGGCACGTCGCCGGCGCGGTAGTTGCCCCAGAAGTTGCGCGACACCAGCAGCGCGCGGTCGTTGGCCGAAGCATAGAGCGTCATGCCCTTGGCGAAGCCCTTGATCGACTGCGCGAGGTTGGTGAAATTGTCCGCGTCCACGTCGGGCGCGGCGAGGATCACCTGGCTGATGACGACGCCGGGCGGCGCCGACGACTTCATGTCGCGCAGCACGTCCATCACCGGCTGGTTGCCCATGCTGTGGGCGATGATGCTGATCGACTTGGCACCCGTCTCCTTGACTACCATGTCGAGGAACTGCCGCAGGTAGGGCTCGGACGCCTGCGCGCTCTCGCGGTCGTAGGTGTAGCTCGCGACCCCCCCGCCCGACGGCCAGCTGTAAAGGAACGTGGCACCGTCGAACTCGATGTCGTAGGCGATCTGCGCCGTGCGGTAGAGCGCGTTGTCGAAGGACGTGTTGTAGCCATGCACGAACACGAGCGCGTGGTTCTTGAACCGCAGCGACGGCTTCAGCCGCGCTTTCACCAGCGCCAGCAGCTGCTCCTTGGTGAGCGCCTTGATCTCCTTGAGGGTGAAGTGCTGCTTGGGGTCTTCCTTCTGCTCGTAGATGGTCACGTCGAAGTAGGGGATGCGCACCGCCCACGGCCGCTCGACCTGCGGCACCTGGTGGGTCTTGGGAACGGTCACGAGCGCCGTGCCGAGCTGTAGACGGCGGCCGCGGTCGGAGCCGAACATGAGCCGCTGCGCGTTGGGCTCGACCGCGCGATCGGTGCCGTAGAAGACGGGGACGAGGTCCCAGTCCTTCTGCTCCTCGGGCTTGTCGGCGGCGGCGGCGGGCGTCGTTGACGGAGCGGCCGGGGACGGGGCGGACGGCGCGGCGGCGACAGGCGGGGCGGACGGCGCGGCGGCGGGCGGCCGCGCCATTGTCACGGCAGCCGGCGGCTTGGGGGCAGGCGGTGCCGCCTGCAATTTCTGCTTCGATGCCCCTTCCGAAACAGCGTCGCGCCTCGCTTGCATGCCCTGCGCGGCGCGTCTCGCCTCCTCGGCCTCGGCCTTGGCCGCTGCCTCGGCTGCTTGCGGCCCGACCTCGGGCGGCGCGGCGGCCTGCGGGGCCATAGTGTCGGGTGCCGACGGCGCAGCGGGCGCCTTCCCTCCCCCGGATTTCCTTGCGAGGTCAGGTCCCCCTTCCGGTGGCGGCGGCGCAGTGGAGGGCGCCGGCAGAGCAGGTGGGGCCATAGTCACGGACGGGGGCGCGGCGGGTGGCGCGACCGTCGGTGTGGGCACTGGCGGAGGCGGCGGGGCCGGTTCCGATTCCACTTTCTTCAAGCCGTCGAGGGGGTTCTGCGGGATGGAGTTCCTGCTCCCGCGCGCCGCCGCCGTCCTTGGCTGCGTCGGCGGGGGGCGGGGCCGACTGCCCCATCGTCTCGGACTGGCTTTCGGAGGGTGCAGCCGGCGCAGCCTCTTGCGCGGCCTCGTCGGTATCGGCCCCGGGTTTTGCCCCACCCTTAGATTCGGGCTTGGCGGGGTCCGGCTTCTTCTCCGCTTCCTTCGCCTCCTCCTGTTTCGCGTTCTCCCCTCCGCCCGTCGTACTCGCCGCGGGGGCGGCAGGCGTGGCCGGCGTCACCGGTACGTTCGCACGCAGGTCGGCCGCGCGCTTAGCAAGCGGCGCGGCGTCCGCCGTGCGTCCCTGCTTCACGTAGAGGCTGCCGAGGTTGTCCAGCGCCTGCGCGACCTCGCCGTTGTCGGGCTTCTTGGCCTTCTCGCGGATGTCGATCGCGCGCTTCAATAGCGGCTCGGCCTCGGCGAACTTCTGCTGCGCCGTATAGAGGTCGGCCAGCGCTGTCAGGGCGGCGGCCGTCTGCGGATCGTTGGGGCCGTAACGCTTCTCGGTCAGCTTCACGACGCGCTGCTGCGCCGTCGTTGCCTCGGCGTATTTGCCGGCGGCGTTGAGCTGGTCGACCTGCTTTTTCAGCTTGTCGATCTCAGCCTGACCCGGTTTGGCGGCGCGCTGCTTCTGGCGCGCGCGGGCTGCCTCCTCGGCCTCGCCGTAGCTCTGCCACGGGCTCCAGCCCTGCGCCTGCGCGGCGCCCGCTGCGAACATGAGCAAAATGCCCGCGAGCGCCAGAAAGGCAGCAGGTCTCGTCTGTCGACGCCTCAACATCCTCGTCCTCACCCAAATTGCCGCCGGCAACCTGCCGCTACTCTGTGGCTACGTCAGGGCTGCCGGATGTCGCACCGATACTCGCCGTTTGCGGTCGTTACCCACTGTCGATCGGCCAGCCGCCGACGCGGCGGGCGCTGGCCTCCAGGATCACGTGCTATGGCATCCCCATGACACCCTTGCGCAAGGGGATTTGCTCCCCTTATCACGGGCTTGCCGACCTGAAGGACAGCGCATGCAGAGGCCCGCGGCCCAACTGACCCTCGATGACTACGCCGCCGGGGTGCGCGCGGGCGACCGGGCCATGCTGGCGCGCGCAATAACGCTTGTGGAAAGCACCAAGCCGGGGCACGCCGCCCTCGCCCAGCGGCTTTTGCAGGCGCTGCTGCCGTCTTCGGGGCGCGAGGCACTGCGCCTTGGCGTCACCGGCGTGCCGGGCGTCGGCAAGTCCACCACCATCGACCAGCTCGGCATGAACCTGATCGCCGCCGGCCACCGCGTCGCGGTGCTTGCCGTCGACCCCACCTCGAGGCGCACCGGCGGCTCGATCCTCGGCGACAAGACGCGGATGAGCCGGCTGGCGCAGGAGGCGCACGCGTTCATCCGCCCCTCGCCGACCTCCGGCACGCTCGGCGGCGTGACGCGCAAGACGCGCGAGACCATGGCGCTGTGCGAGGCCGCCGGCTTCGACGTCGTCATCGTGGAGACGGTCGGCGTCGGCCAGTCGGAGATCGCGGTCGCCGACATGGTCGACTTCTTCCTCGTGCTGCTGCTCGCCGGCGGCGGCGACGACCTGCAGGGCATCAAGAAGGGCATCATCGAGATCGCCGACATGATCGCCATCAACAAGGCCGACGGCGACAACGTTATCCGCGCGGAGCGGGCCGCCGCCGAGTATCGCGCCGCGCTTCAAATCCTGACGCCGCAGTCGGCCACGTGGTCGCCGCCGGTAATGACGGTTTCGGGCCGCGACAACGGCGGGCTCGACGCGCTGTGGGGCAAGATCGCCGACCACCGGCAGAAGATGACGGCGACGGGCGAGTTTGCGCTGCGCCGTCAGCGCCAGGCCGTCGCGTGGATGTCCGACATGCTGAACGACCGCGTGATGGCGAGCCTGAAAGAGAACCCACGCGTGGCGCAGCGGCTGCCCGTGCTCGAGGCCGAGGTGCGCGCGGGCCGCCTCGTGCCGACGCTGGCGGTCGACGAGATCCTGGAGATGATCGGCATTGCCGCCAACTGATCCGATTGCAGGTGGAGATCGTGCAGCGCTCGTGTCCGCGCGCGCCGTCATCCTGCTGACCGGCTTCGGGCCATTTCCGGGCGTGCCCGACAACGCCACCGCGGAGCTCGTCCCGCGCCTCGCCAAGGCCGCGCGCAATCTCTTCGCCGATTACGACATCGTCGCCGAGATCCTGCCGACCGAGTGGGTCGCCGCGCCGCAGAAGCTCGGCGATCTTCTCGCGCGGCCCGGCACGGTGCTGGCGCTGCACTTCGGCGTGTCGCGGCAGGCCGAAGGCTTCCAGATCGAGCTCGTCGGCCGCAACCAGTGCAAGGCGATGGCCGACGCCGCGGGCAGCATGCCGGCGGTGGAATGCCTGCTCGAGGCGGGCCCCGCCGAGCTTTCATGCACGCTGCCGGTCGAGCGTATCGTCCAACGCCTCACCCAGCTCGGCGTGCCGGTCCGCACCTCTACCGACGCCGGCGGTTTCCTCTGCAACGCGCTCCTCTACCATTCGCTCGCTGCCGCGGACACTCTCGAAAAGCCCCACCTCGTCGGCTTCGTGCATCTGCCGGCCGACCTCGCCGGCCACGGCCCCGGCTGCGGGCTCGACATGCGCGGCGCCATCGCCGGCGGCCTCGAGATCATTGTCGCCTGCCTGGAAAGCCTGGACCCACCTCGGCAGTAAAGGCCGGTTAACCGGCGCTGGCCTCAGACTTGCTTTGCAATAGGCAAAGCGAGCCCCGAGGACCCATGCCGATCGACCGCCGCAGCATCCTCTCCGCCGGTATCGGTGTCGGCCTCACCGGCCTTGCCGCCAACGCTGGGCCGCGCTCGGAGCACGAGGCCCGCCTTGCCGCTGTCGAGGTGCCCTCGGCAGCCGATCTCGGCCTGAGCGCCGGCTCGGCCCAGGATCAATCGCGCGCCCTGCAGGCCGCCATCGACGAGGCCGCCAACCGCGGGGCGCCGCTGCTGCTGCCGCCGGGCCGCTTCCGGACGGGCAAGCTGCAGCTCCGCCCCGGCACGCGCATCATCGGCACCGCGCGCACAACCACGCTCGAGTTCGTGGGCGGGCCAGCGTTCCTCACCGGCGAGGGCGACGGCATCGCGCTCGAAGGCCTCGTGCTCGACGGCGGCTACCAGACGCTCGACGTCGGCCAGGCGCGCGGGCTCATCAGCCTGAAGAAGAGCCGCGGCATCGCGTTGCGCGACCTGGAAGTCACCCGCAGCATCGCCAACGGCATCGCGCTCGAAGGCTGCGCCGGCAGCGTCAGCGACTGCGCGATCACGTTGGCGCTGATGGCGGGCATCCACAGCCTCGACGCCACGGGGTTCGCGATCCAGCACAACCGCGTCGCCGACTGCGCCAACAACGGCATCCAGGTGTGGCGCTCGGAGGCGGGCGAGGATGGCACCGTCGTCGCCGGCAACCGCATCGAGCGCATCCGCGCCGACGGCGGCGGCAGCGGGCAGAACGGCAACGGCGTCAATGCGTTTCGCGCCGGCAGCGTACTTGTGACCGGCAACCGCATCACCGACTGCGCCTACTCCGCGGTCCGCGGCAATTCGGCGTCCGACATCCAGATCATCGGAAATTCGTGCGCGCGCCTCGGCGAGGTCGCACTCTATGCCGAGTTTGCCTTCCAGGGTGCACTGATCGCCAACAACCTCGTCGACACCGCCGCGACCGGCATCTCGGTCACGAACTTCAACGAAGGCGGGCGGCTCGCAGTCGTGCAGGGTAATATCCTGCGCAATCTGTTCCGTCGCGAGCAGGAGCCGGAGGACAAGCGCGGCGAAGGCATCGCCGTGGAAGCGGACGCGGCCGTCACCGGCAACGTCATCGAGAGCGCGCCGACGGCGGGCCTCGTCATCGGCTCGGGCACCTACCTGCGCGACATCGTGGCGACGGGGAACCTGATCCGCAAAGCGCGCGTCGGCATCCTCGTGTCCGAAGCGGGCGTGGGCACGTGCCTTATCGCCAACAACATGATCTCGGGCGCGGCCGAGGGGAGCATCCGCGCTGTGGACGGCTCAGGCAGACCGACAGGCCCCGAGCTCGTCAACGGAGTTGCGGGCAACAAGCGGCTGTCGCTGTCCGGCAATCTCGCCGTGTGAACTCACGCCTTGAGCTTGTCGAGCGCGGCCTCGAAGACCGAGCCCGAGCGGATGGCGCCGACCTCCACGCCCCACCAGGTCTTGATCTCGCCGTAGGGCATGAGCCCGCGCACTGCCGGATAGAGCCGCTCGACCAGCGCCATCGCGGCGCCCGCGGACGCGCGCTTGCCGCCGTCGTCGATCTTCAGCGCAAACCCGAGCCCCAGCGCGGGGAACGCCCCGCAATAGACGCCCTCCGCGCCGGTCTTCATGAACACCTGGCCGGGAAGCGTGCGCATCACGACGGTGTCGGCGCGCCCCCGCCCCGCCACCAGCTCCGGGTTTTCCCAGCAGGCTGTGAGGATACTCTCGAACGCCCGACGCCGCTCGGCCGGCTGCCCTTCGCCAGAGCCGAGGCGCGCAAACGTACGCGCCAGTACCGATAGTGGCATCGCCCAGTTGGGCACCGAGCAGCCGTCGGTGCCGCGCACGTCCACGCCAAGCTCCGATCCCGAAACTTCCTCCAGCACGCGATGGACACGCTTCTGCACGTTGTGGGCGGCGTGCCAGTAGCCGGCGGTCGCCTCGCCGAGATGCACGGCGGTAGCGAGCATGCCGGCGTGCTTGCCCGAGCAATTGTTGTGGAGCTGCGTCGGCGCCTCTCCGCCGGCGATGAGCGCGTTGGCGGCGGAGACGCCGAGCGGCGCGTGCGCTCCGCAATGCAGGTCAGCAGGCGTAAGGCCCGCGCGCTGCAGCATCGAGGCGGCGAGACTCGCGTGGCGCTCGGTGCCGGCGTGCGAGCCGCACGCGAGCGCGATGTCGGCGGCGCCGAAGCCGTAACGGTCCGCGGCGCCGGTCTCGATCAGCGGCACGGCCTGCAGGGCCTTCACGGCGGAGCGCGGGTAAACTGGCGAGGTCACGTCGCCCAGCGCGAGCGCCAGCGCGCCCGAGGGCGCAGCGACGGCGACCGAGCCGCGATGCCAGCTCTCCACGAGGGGCCCGCGCGTCACTTCGATGAGAACGGGGTTCGCCATGGCCTCGCGCGATGATCGGAGCACGCCGCCAGTGTCGGGCGGTCGCGGCGTCCGATCAAGCCGGAAGTGGCGTTTCATCGCCACGGCGAATCCGCGCGATTAATGCTTGGGCTGGCTGCCAATCAAACAGGCGCAAGGCGTAGCGCTTCAATTGCCCTTGGCCGCGCACTGGGTGAGCGCGGCCTCGCGCTTCTGCGCGCTCGTGCGCGACACATCGGGGCCGACGCTCGCGCACCAGGCTGCGTGCGCGCCCTTGTCGCCCGACCACTCGGCGCCGGCGAACCCGCACTTCTGCTTTAGGTTGCGCTGCTGCTGCTCCAGCGCAGTTTTTACGTACCAGTCGCAGTTGGCGGAGGCCGCACTTGCAGACAGCGCGAGGGCGCCAAGCGTTGCCAGAACCGGCACCAGGCCACGCAGCCGAAGGGTCGTCATCGTGATCACCTCGCGTCTCAACATGGCCGCAACGCTAGTGGTACGGGCATGAACCCCGTCTGAATGTCGATTGCGGCAGCGGTTCGACCCCCGGCCGAGCCCGCGCCCCCCGCGGGGTGGTCATACACCGCAACGGCCCTCGGCGCGAGCCTGTCGGGTGCCCCCAATGCCCCGTTTTCGCGCTTTTTTTGCCCGTTGCCCCTGTGACGCGGGGAACAGCGCGGGCGCCCGGATTCCCCCATTCTCTCTTCAACAAACGGCGAAAGCCGAGGCGTCAAACATGGAGAGTGTCGTGCACGGCCGGATCACCAAGTTTAGCGAAGAAGTCGGCTTCGGCGTCATCGAGGCGGACAACGGCGCCAAGTACCGGTTCGCCAAGACCGAGATCAAGAACCTCAACGGCCACATCGTTGGCCACACCGTCGACTTCCTGGTGGCCGCGCGCCGCGGGAAAGAAATCTTTCTCATGACCGGCACGCCCTGGTCCGCCTTCGGCGGCATCGGCGCTTAACGCAAAAGGATAGGACCATGAACTGGGATCTGACAGACGTTCCGGCGATCGCCCCCACCGACCTCGCCGCCGCCATGCAGGCGCTGATCAACGACGGCCGCGGTCTCGTGCTTTTGCGCGGGATCGAGGACGCCGACCTCAATACCGTACAGGCCGAGCTCAAGCGCCTCTTCCACGGCGACCCGCAGCGGGCGCTCGCGGTGTTCGTACGCTTCCGGCACATGGCCGAGGTGTTCTCGGCGCGCCGCCTGCAGGATCTGATGCTCGACCGCGGCTACGCGCTCATCGCACCTGCGATCGCCATCGCCGCCTCACTCCGCTTGAATGCCAACCGCGGCTTCAACCCGCAGAAGTTCCTCCTCGCCCTACAGGACACGCAGACCGACAACGTGGTGCCGATGACCCCCCGGGAGCGGGCGCTCCCCGAGAGCGAGCTGCTCGCGGCCTAAGTCGGGCGCCCCCAGTCTCGCGGCCTAAGTCTCGCGACCTAAGTCTTGCGGCCTAATTCAGGGGCGCCCCAACCGGGCGCCCCTTTCCCTATTCGGCCTGGCATCCGCGGTTCACCGTGGAACCCGAAATACATCATTTGGTGAGCCTGCTATCGTGGGCTTGCACTATGCTGTGAGCCTTCGTGCCCTGGAAACCTCGCGTCCATGCATTCGCAACCGCCTAGGTCTCGAGTTCCGCCTGTAGGAATTTTTGCAGACCTCGACCCCTCCGAGCTCGCGGCTTTGGCCACGGAAACCGAGCGGCGCACGCTCAAGCGCGGCGACGTGCTGGTGCGGCAGGGCGATCCGGCCGACGACCTCTACATCGTGCTCACCGGCCGTTTCGCGGTCACCAAAACAGGCCGCCGCGACGCCATCGCCGAGATCGGCCCCGAGCAGCCCATCGGCGAGATCGCGTTCCTGACCGGGGGTACGCGCACCGCGACCGTCACCGCCATGCGCGACAGCGTCGTGCTGCGGCTGGGCCGTGACGACTTCGAGCTGCTCACCGCCAAATGCCCGAGCATCTGGCGCACCCTCACCAACACGCTGTCGCACCGGCTCGCGGCGACGACCGGCTCGGAGCCCCAGGCGAGCGACCCGCGTCCGCGCACGATCACCATCATCCGTGCCGGCGAGGTGCCGGTGCCGCCCGAATTCATCGCGCAGTTCACCTCCGCGTTCGCGGCGGCCGCGGCCAGGACCATCGTCATCGACGCCGGCAAGGCCGCCGGCCTGCTGCCCGCCGGCGTCGCGCTCGACAGCGCGGAAGCCACGCAGGTGTTCAACGAGCTGGAGAGCAAATACGACTACGTTATCTTCATCGCCGACCCCGATCTCAGCCCGTGGTCGGAAAAGGCGATCCGCCACGCCGACCTGGTGCTGGGCGTCGGCGTGCACGCGGGCAACCCCAATCCCAACCGGCTTGAGCAGCACGTCGCCGCGTTCGTGAGCCCCGAGGCGCGCCGCCTCGTGCTCCTGCATCCCCACCACACGGCGATCACAGGCACGGCACGCTGGCTGCGCTGGCGCTCCGTCGCCATGCACCACCATGTGGCGCTCGACACACCCAAGGACATCCAGCGCCTCTTCCGCTTCGTCAGCGGCTCCGCCCTCGGCCTTGTCGCCTGTGGTGGCGGCGCGCTGTGCGCGGCGCATGTCGGGCTCTACAAGGCGCTGATCGAGTCCGGCATGGAATTCGACATTATGGGCGGCACCTCGGCGGGCGCGGCGATGGTCGGCGCCTTCGCCATGGAGAAAGATCCCGACCTCATCGACGAGGGCACGCACGACATCTTCGTGACCAACCACGCCATGCAGCGCTACACGCTGCCGCGCTACAGCCTGCTCGATCACCGCAACTACGACGAGCACCTCGGGCGCTATTTCCGCGGCATTAACATCGAGGACCTGTGGATCCCGTATTTCGCGGTCTCGACCAACCTGTCGCGCTACGAGCTGCACCGCCACGACCGCGGCGACCTCTTCCAGGCGATCCGCGCCTCGGGCTCGATCCCCGTGCTGCTGCCGCCCGTCTACACCTCCAAGGGCGAGATGCTGGTCGACGGCTGCCTGCTCGACAACGTGCCGATCCGCACCATGCACCAGCTGAAAAGCGGGCCGAACGTGGTGATCAGCTTCCACATCCCCGAGCTGCAGCGCTTCGACGTGGAGTACGAGAAGCTGCCCTCGCGCGCCGAGCTCGTGCGCATGACGCTCAATCCGTTCGCGCACAAGCGGCTCCCCGATGCGCCCGGCCTGACGACGGTCCTGATGCGCTCGCTCATGGCCAACCGCCACGATTTCAACCGGCAGCTCAAGCCGGACGATCTCTTGATGGTGCCGCCGATTCCGGAAAACACCGGCATTCTCGACTGGCACCGCCACACCGAGCTCGTGCGCCACGCTTATTGGTGGGGGCTCGAGGAGGTCGGCCGGCTGCGCAAGTCCAAGCATCCGCTCATGAGCCGGTGATCGGCGGCGCGATTTGTCCACAAGCCCCGGTTTGCGAGCCCCGAATTGCGGGGCGCCGACGTGCGGCATATTCCGAAGTCTCATCGCGGCTTTGCAAGCGGGCGAATTAGCTCTGCGATTCTTCTTCGTTCGCGACGCGCACAAGCGCAGCTAAGCCATTGCCCGTATCACAAGCGTGCCGGGCGCAGACTCACACGGCGACTACTGTGTTGGTCCGCCCGTTCGCGATAGCAGACGAAACAACACGAAAAAGCGCTGCGCGCAATGCGCATGAGCGTGCGTGCGTGAGCCGCCGTATCTGCTTGGGGCAGGTCGGCGCATGAAGTTTCGTATTCGAGCCGGTAACCGAGGGGATGGGTCGCTATGGCGGACGACACCGACGATCGCAGAACACTAGCGGAAGGCGCCGCAAGACAACTAGCCAACGCGACCAAGACACGCGCGCAATGGGGCGGCATCAGCCCGCGCTGGCTCATCCCGTTCCTGCCGTGGACGCCCGTCGAGGCCGGCATCTACCGTCTCAACCGCGTGAAGGAAACGCGCGGCGCCACCTCGGCCTCCTCGGCCGACGTCGAATGCAGCCCGCCGCGCGACCGCGACGCCGACCTGCCCGAGACCTTCGTCGACTACGAGGAAAACCCGCGCGAGTACTTCCTCAACGCGGTGACGACCGTGCTCGACGTGCAGACGCGCGTGTCCGACCTCTACAGCCACCCCTTCGACCAGATCCAGGAGCAGCTTCGCCTCCTGATCGAGAAGGTGAAGGAGCGCCAGGAGAGCGAGCTCATCAACAACAAGGAGTATGGGCTGCTCGCCAACACCGCGAAGTCGATGCGCATCAAGACGCGGGCCGGTGCGCCGACGCCGGATGATCTCGACGAGCTGATCGCCAAGGTGTGGAAGGAGCCGTCGTTTTTCCTCGCTCACCCACGCGCGATTGCCGCCTTCGGCCGCGAATGCACGCGCCGCGGCGTGCCGCCGCCGACGGTCACGCTGTTTGGCTCGCCGTTCCTCACCTGGCGCGGGCTGCCGCTGGTGCCCTCCGACAAGGTGCCGCTGACCGGGAACGGCAATTCCAAGATCCTGCTGCTGCGCACCGGCGAGAAGAAGCAGGGGGTCGTCGGCCTGTTCCAGCCGGGCGTGCCGGGCGAGGTCTCGCCCAGCCTGTCGGTGCGCTTCATGGGCATCGACCGGCGCGCGATCGCCTCCTACCTCATCTCGCTCTACTGCTCGCTTGCGGTCCACACCGAGGATTCGCTTGGCGTGCTCGAGGATGTCGAAGTAGGCAGGTACCATGACTACCCTGCCGCCAAGTGATCCAGCGGCGGCCGCCGCTTCTGCTACGCAAGGTGCGACGCCGGGCCAAACACCTGGAACGAGCGAGGTCTCCCAGCTCGCTCCGCAGGTTCCGGGCGTGCCCGATGCCGCCACCATCGCCCGACTGGCGAACGCGTTCTACGCGGGCGCGCCTTCGAGCCCCATGCCGGGGCCCGGAGCCGCGCTGCCGTCGGCGCCGGTGTTCGCCGGCGAGCCGATGTACAATTCGCTGCCCGGCGTGCCGGCGCTGCAGCTTCCGCTGTCGCCCAACCTCAATCCGGGGCTGCCGCCGTTTCCGTTTCCGGCGTCGGGCGCCGCGCAGCCGTCCGCGCCTGTGTTTGCCGTCGAGCCGCTGCTCGCGCAGGGGACGAGCGCGCCTACGCCGGGCACGATCTCGCCCGCCGGCGATACGTCCATTCAGCGGGCTCCGGCCATTCCGGCCTCGCCGTCACCGGCGTTCGGCGCAACTCCGGCGGCAGCGGCGCCGTACGCGCCGGGCATCCCGAGCGAAGCCGATCTCGCAGCGCTCGCCGCCGGTCTCGGCGGCGTCATGTCGCCCGTGCCGCGCTTCGACCCGGACCGCGGCGCAACTGCCGCCGGGTGGCCCGGCGAGGCTCCGGCATCGGCGTACGCGGCCCCCAACGAGGGCTACTCGTATTTAAGCCGCGGCGCTGCCCCGCAAGCGGGCGCGACACCGTTCGCGTTCCAGGCGTCCGTCCTCGACCTCTCGGCGTTGCCCTACCAGCACGTGACGGCGCTCGGCGCGACGGCGCCCGCCGTCTCCGGCGTGCGCGCGTTCGACCCGCACGTCATCCGCCGCGACTTCCCCATCCTCGACCAGAGCGTCAACGGCCGCCCGCTCGTGTGGCTCGACAACGCCGCGACGACGCAAAAGCCGCAGGCCGTCATCGACCGCATCTCGCTGTTCTACGAGCGCGACAACTCCAACATCCATCGCGCCGCGCACACGCTGGCCGCGCGCTCAACCGATGCTTACGAAGGCGCGCGAGGTAAAGTCCGCGGCTTCATCAACGCGCCCTCGCCGGAGAGCATCATCTTCGTGCGCGGCACGACGGAGGGCATCAACCTCATCGCCAAGGCCTGGGGCGGGCGCAACGTCAACAAGGACGACGAGATCGTCATCACGCATCTCGAGCACCACGCCAACATCGTGCCCTGGCAGCAGCTCGCGGCCGAGAAGGGCGCCAGGCTGCGCATCGCGCCCGTGGACAATACGGGCCAGATCATCCTCGAGGAGTACGAGAAGCTCCTCAACCCGCGCACGCGCATCGTTTCCGTGAGCCAGGTCTCGAATGCGCTCGGCACCATCACTCCCGTGACGGAGATGGTCGCCATGGCGCACCGCCACGGGGCCATCGCGGTCGTCGACGGCGCGCAGTCGATCTCGCATATGCCGATCGACGTGCAGGCGCTGGATGCGGATTTCTTCGTGTTCTCCGGCCACAAGATGTTTGCCCCGACCGGCATCGGCGTCGTCTACGGGCGCCCCAGCATCCTGGAGAGCATGCCGCCGTGGCAGGGCGGCGGCAACATGATCGCTGACGTGACCTTCGAGAAGACGGTGTTTCAGGGCCCGCCCTACCGCTTCGAGGCCGGCACCGGCAACATCGCCGACGCGGTGGGCTTGGGCGCCGCGATCGACTACCTCTCGACCATCGGCATGAGCAACATCGCCGCCTATGAGCACGAGCTTCTGGGCTACGCCACGCAAGGCCTGCTCACGGTACCGGGCCTGCGTATCATCGGCACCGCGCACGAGAAGGCGGGCGTGATCTCGTTCGTGCTCGACGAATGCCGCTCGGAGGATGTCGGGAAGGCACTCGATCGCGAGGGCATCGCCGTGCGCTCGGGCCACCACTGCGCACAGCCGATCCTGCGCCGCTTCGGGCTCGAGTCAACGGTGCGGCCATCGCTCGCGCTCTACAATACGCCCGAGGACGTCGACACCCTCATAGCGGCGCTGCAGCGCATCCAGACCGGGCGCGGCAAGCGCGGCGTCTAGGGCTGCGGCCGCGCGGCCGATTTGATCGGGCTCAATCGAGATCGCGCGCGCCGCGCAGGCGCTTGACCCGGCCGCGCTGCTTCTTGTCGTCGCGGCGGCGCTCCTTGGAGGCGCGTGTCGGCTTGGTCCTTACGCGGCGTTTGGGCACGACGGCCGCCTGCCGCACGAGCTCGGCGAGGCGCTCGCGTGCGTCCTCGCGGTTGCGCTCCTGCGTGCGGAAGCGGTCGGCACGGATGATGAGGATGCCGTCGTCGCTGAGGCGGCGGCCGGCGAGGCGGCGCAGGCGCGCGCGCACGCCTTCGGGCAGGGAACTCGAGCCGCCGAGGTCGAAGCGCAGCTCCACCGCGGTCGAGACCTTGTTGACGTTCTGCCCGCCGGGGCCGGAGGCGCGCACAAAGCGCTCCTGCAGCTCGCGCTCGTCGATCGAGATCTCGTCGGTGATCTTGAGCATGGGGCGCCTCAGCCGCCCGGCAGCGGGCGCACGTCGACAAGTATCAGACGATTCGCGGAGGGTGTGATGGCTAACGCGTGAACGGGCCGCGGCGCCAGCCCTTGAAGTCGCGGATGATCTCGCGCGCGGCGTTGTGGCCGGGCACACCCGTCACGCCGCCGCCGGGATGGGCGCCGGCGCCACACAGATAGAGCCCGGTCAGCGGCAGGCGATAGTCGGCGTAGCCAAGCACGGGCCGCGCCGAGAACAGCTGGTTGAGCGACAACGCGCCGTGAAAGATATCTCCGTCGATCATGCCGAACCGGCGTTCCAGATCGAGCGGCGACAGCACCTGGCGCGCAATTACCGACGCCTTGAAGTTCGGAGCAAAGCGGTTGACCGTGCCGATGACGAGGTCGGCGAAGGCTTCCTTCTCGCGCACATCCTCCCAACTGCGGCCGCCAGGCAGATGCGGCGCGACGTGCTGCACGAACAGGCTGGCGACGTGGCGGCCTTCAGGCGCAAGCGAGGAATCGAGCGTCGAGGGGATCAGCATCTCGACGACCGGCTCGGCCGACCAGCCGTGTGCGCGCGCGTCGAGATAGGCCTGCTCGAGATAGCCGAGCGTCGGGCCGATGACGATGCCGGAGCCGTGGTGGTCCTGCACCTGCGTGCTCGGCCTGCACGCGAAGCTCGGCAGCTCGGCGAGCGCCACGTTCATGCGGAAGGTGCCCGAGCCCGATTTGATGCCGACGAAGCGCTCGCGCAACTCGGGCTCAATTGCCTCGGCGGGGACGAGGTCGCGGAACAGAAGCTTCGGCGGGACATTCGCGGCCACCGCGCGCGCCCCGATCTCCTCGCCGCTCGCGAGCACGACGCCCTGCACCTTTCCGTCATTGGTCAGCAGCCGCGCAACGCGCGCGTTCGTGCGGATCGTCGTCCCCCCCGCGCGCGCGCAAGCGGCCATCGCCTGCGTGATCGCACCCATGCCGCCGATGGCGTGGCCCCAGGCGCCGCGGCGGCCGTTGACCTCGCCGAAGCAGTGGTGGAGCAGCACGTAGGCCGTGCCAGGTGTCGAGGGCGCAGCGTAATTGCCGACAATGCCATCGAACGCGAGCGCGCCCTTGACCACGTCGCTCTCAAACCAGGTCCCGAGGTAATCCGCTGCACTCTGCGTGAAGAGGTCGAGCAGCACCCGCTTTTCGGCGAGATCGAGCGCGAGCACGCCGCGCCCGATGGCGGCACCCTTCAGGAGCTCGAGCACGCCGCCGCCGGCGTTGGGCGGCGTGCGCAGCACGAGGTCGCGCAGCACGTCGGCCGCACGCGCCAGCGCCGCCTCGTAGGCCGGCAGGCGCTCGGCGTCGCGCTCGGAGAAGCGCGCAAACGCCGCCTGCCGCTCGCTTGTGCCGCCACGCATGAGCAGGAAGCGCGTCGCATCGACCGGCCAGAAGTTCGCCGCCGGCCGCTCGACGATTGTGAGCCCGTGCCGCTCGAGCTCGAGGTCGGCGATTACTTTCGGATTGAGGAGGCTCACGGTGTAGGCGGCAACCGAGTTGCGGAAGCCGGGATGAAATTCTTCCGTCACCGCGGCGCCGCCCACGACATTGTTCTGTTCGAGCACAAGCGTCCTGAGACCGGCGCTCGCCAGATAGGCCGCGCAGGTGAGGCCGTTGTGGCCGCCGCCGATGATCGCGACGTCGAAGGTCTGGGAAATGCTCATCTCCACCATTCGACGCCTTAGGAAAGTGGGCCGATCTGAACAAGGTTAATGTTGATCGGGGCCTCAATTGGAACCGCATATGTACATTAGGAGTTCGTTCATTGAGGCGCCCTAGCGTGAACCTATCTCGTATGCGGAGTAGAGCGCATGATGCCGGTAGCCGCTAAATCATCCGTCGATCTCGATAGCGAAGCCACGCACGAGTCCTCCTATCGGCTCGCGGGCCTGCTGATCGTATCGCTGTTTCCGGCGCTGTTCTGGACGAGCCTGCTGGCAATCGGCGGCGCTGCTCTCGGCACACCACTGAGCCCGCTCGTGCTCGCCACCGTTGGCGCGGCGATAGCGGCCGCGCTGGCCGCGGTCTTCAACGCGCTGTTTTCCCGGAATTAGCGCCGCGGGTCTAACTGACCCCGCCCCAGCCGCAGCGGAGCATCTGGCAGGTGCCGCGGCCGCCGTTGCACGACACACGTACGAAGCGGCATGCACGGCAGCTGTAGCTCGACAGGCAACCACGGTAGGAGCCGCCGCGGCGGAAGTTGCATGTGCGCACGGTCTGGCAGTCGCGCTGTGGATTGATGATGCCGCCGGGACCTTCCTGCGCGTAGGCAGCGCCCACGAGCGTCGCTCCCGCAAGCGCGGATGCCGCCACGATGCCAAGCAATGCCATGCGCTGCATGAGGATTGACCCCTGCATCCCGAGCCCCAACCGTCAGTGTCGGCGAGATGCGGTCGCAAGGCAATCGGATGGCCGACCCGGAGTGCACAAGAGGCAGCCAAGTGTGCCGTTACGGCCACGCGACAGCCGGCAAGCCCGGCAGGGCCGGGGCTAAAGCTCAAGCAACAGGCGGACGGCCCTGTGGATTTACTCGGCGGCTTTGCGCGCCGGCTGCACGGTGGCCATGTAGTCGTTGAGCAGCGTCTCGGAGATCTTGCCCGGCTTGAAGCGGTACTCGCCGATCTCCGACACCGGCGTGACCTCGGCCGCGGTGCCGGTGAGGAACGCCTCCGAGAACGAGCCGAGCTCGTCGGGCATGATCGTGCGCTCGACGAGCTCGTAGCCGCGCTTTTTCGCCAGCCCGATGACGGTGCGCCGCGTGATGCCGTCGAGGAAGCAGTCGGGATCGGGCGTGTGGATGACGCCGTCCTTGACGAAAAAGACGTTGGCGCCGGTGCACTCGGCGACGCGCCCGCGCCAGTCGAGCATGAGCGCATCGGCAAAGCCAGCGCGCTCGGCGCGGTGCTTCTCGATGGTGCAGATCATGTAGAGGCCGGCGCACTTGCTCTTGGCCGGCGCCGTCATCGGGTCGGGGCGACGATACTTGGCGAATGTGAGCCGGATGCCCTTGAGGCGCTGCTCCATCGGGAAGTAGGAGCCCCACTCCCAGGCCGCGACCGACATGTGGATCTTCGTCGCCTGCGCGGAGACGCCGATCTGCTCGCTGCCGCGCCACGCGATGGGACGGATGTAGCAATCGGAGAGCTTGTTCGCCTTCACGACGTCGCGGCAGATCTGGTCGATCTCGGCGACCGTGTAGGGGATCTCGTAGTCGAGCAGCGCGCGCGCTGTCGTGCAGGCGCTGCGAATGTTCGGTCAGCTTGAAGATTTCGCCGCCGTAGGCGCGCTCGCCCTCGAACACCGCACTGCCGTAGTGCAGCGCGTGCGTGAGCACGTGAATATTGGCCTCGCGCCACGGCACGAGCTTGCCGTCGAGCCAGATCTGTCCGTCGCGATCGTGAAAGGGTGCGGGCTCGGCCATGCGTTCTCTCCGTGGGCGTACGCGCTCAAGTCGGCGATCTTCGATCAGTGACTTGGATCGGTGACCGGGGACCGCTCGGAAGCGAGCTTTGCAGGTGCGGAGAGGACGCGCCGCGCGAGCGATCCTCTCCGTGCAAAATCCACTCAACCGGCTAGCGCGAAATGACTTGCCACGAGTAGCAATCGGGGCCAAATAAGTCAACATGACTGACATAACGTCCGACAGCGTATCCGGTCGTCGCAATTCGCGGTCTTCCAGCTCCGCTCCTGCCACCAACGGTGCAGCCTCCGAGCCCCCTACCGATCCCACGCGCGAGGAGCTCGTCGCCTGCGCCGAGCTCCTGTTCTTCGCCTATCGCGATTTCACCGGCGGCCCCGACGCGGTGCTGGAGGAATACGGCTTCGGGCGCGCGCATCATCGCGTCCTGCATTTCGTGCATCGCCAGCCGGGCCTGCGCGTCGCCGATCTCCTGGACATCCTCAAGATCACCAAGCAGAGCCTGGCGCGCGTGTTGAAACAGCTCATCGGCAAGGGCTTCATCATGCAGAAGCACGGCAACGACGATCGCCGCGAGCGCCGGCTGTTCGTGACGGCCAAGGGCGGCCGTCTTGCCGACAAGCTTACTGCCTTGCAAATCAAGCGCATCGACGCGGCGCTTGCCAAGGCCGGGCCGGGAGCGCGAGAGTTAACGTGGCGCTTCCTTTTTGCCATGATTGCAGAGTCCGATCGTTCCCGCGTGGAAGCGCTGCTTAAGCTGCATCCGGGCACTGCAAGTGCTGGCTGAACCAAAGCCTGGAACCGAGAGGCCGAACATGAAGGCCGCCGCGAAGATCGCACCCCAATGCGCGTCGCTCCCCGACAACGCGCCGCACGTTCTCGTCGTCGACGACGACCAGAAGATCCGCGACCTGCTCGGCCGCTATCTCGCCGAGCACGGGTTCCGGGTGACGACGGCGGCGGATGCCGCGAGCGCGCGCGCCGGCATGCGCGGGCTCGAGTTCGACATCGTGCTGCTCGACGTGATGATGCCGGGCGAGAACGGCCTCGATCTTGCGCGCGATCTCAAGGCGACGCGGTCGATCCCCATCTGCATGCTGACCGCGCGCTCCGAGCCCGAGCACCGCATCGAGGGATTGGAAGCCGGCGTCGACGACTACATCCCCAAGCCCTTCGAGCCGCGCGAGCTGCTGCTGCGACTGCGCAACATCCTGCGCCGCGGCTCCGGCCCAACCGGCCCGCACGACGAAATCCGCATGGGGGCGAACGTGTTTCACGTGGGTCGCGGGGAATTGCGCCGCGGCGACGAGACGGTGAAGCTCACCGAGCGCGAGCGCGACCTGTTGCGCCTGTTTGCCCAGCGCATCGGCACGCCCATCGCGCGCCATGAGCTGTTCGCCGAGGATTTCGACCGGCAGCGACCGCGCCATCGATGTCCAGATCAACCGCTTGCGCCGCAAGATCGAGACCGACCCCTCCAACCCGGTCTACCTCCAGACAGTGCGCGGCAAGGGGTATATTCTTTATTCCGATTGAAACCGCTCAAAGTTCCGCACGAGGTCGGCGCTAGATGCTCGCTCCCAACGACGAGCGCATGAACGCGTTGCGCGCGCGATGGCAGGGCGTGCAGCAATGGCTCGAGACGTCGTTACGGCTACCGCCGCGGGCGCGCGCGCAGTGGCAATGGCCCCGCGTCGACGTGCCGCCGCGCCTGCGGGCGTGGTCGGAGAAGGGCGTCGACTGGTTCACCACGACGCACGCCGCCAACATGAGCCGCATCCAGGGGCTGATCTCGGCGGCGTTGCCGAAGGGTCTCTATGCCCGCGCGCTGATAATCATCATCGCACCCATCGTGGTGCTCGAGGGCGTTATCGCGTTCGTGTTCATGGAGCGCCACTGGCAGGCGGTGACGCGCCGGCTTTCGGAGGCGACGGCGCGCGACATCGCGGCGCTCATCGACGTCTACGACGAGTACCCGCACCGGAGCGACTACAGCCAGCTCATCGAGATGGCGCGCGACCGGCTCAATCTCTCGATGCAGATCCTGCCGCCCGGCGACCTGCCGGCGCCGCGGCCCAAGCCGTTCTTTGCGCTGCTCGACCAGGCGCTGTCGGAGGAGATCCGCCGCCAGGTACAGCGCCCCTTCTGGATCGACACGGTCGGCCAATCGCGCCACGTGGAGATCCGCGTCAAGCACGCCAACGCCATCCTGCGCTTCGTAGCAACGCGCTCGCAGACGTACGCCTCCAACTCGCACATCTTCCTGCTGTGGATGATCGGCTCGTCCGTGATCCTGCTGACGGTGGCGATCCTGTTCCTGCGCAATCAGATCCGTCCCATCCTGCGTCTCGCCGAAGCCGCCGACGCCTTCGGCAAGGGACGCAATGTTCCCGAGGATTTCCGCCCGCGCGGCGCGCGCGAGGTGCGGCAGGCGGCGACCGCGTTCCTGGAGATGCGCGACCGCATCACCACGCACGTCGAGCAGCGCACGCATATGCTCGCGGGCGTCAGCCACGACCTGCGCACGGTGCTGACGCGCTTCAAGCTGGAGCTGGCCCTGCTCGGGGACTCCGAGGAGACGCGATCGCTGCAGTCCGACGTGCGCGAGATGCAGAACATGCTCGAGGACTACCTCGCCTTCGCCAAGGGCGACGGCGGCGAGGTATCGACGCTGACCAACCTGCGCGAGCTGCTGCAGGAGATCCACGAGGAATCGCAGGTCTACGGCACGCCGATCGAATTGAAGCTCCGCAAGCGCCGCCAGGAGCTCGTGCTCCCGTTGAAGCGGCAGGCGTTCAAGCGCGCGGTCACCAACCTCGTCTCCAACGCGGTGCGCTTCGGCGACCAGGTGATCATCCGCGCCGCCACCGAGGGCCAGTGGCTGCGCGTGGAGGTGGACGACAACGGCCCCGGCATCCCACCCTCCGAGCGCGCCAACGTGTTCAAGCCGTTCTACCGGCTCGATCATGCGCGCAACCAGGACGAGGGCAACACCGGCCTCGGCCTCGCGATCGCCCGCGACATCGCCAAGAGCCACGGCGGCGACATCACGCTGGGGCAGAGCTCCATGGGCGGCCTACGCGCGATCATCTCGGTGCCGCTCTGACTCCGGCGCGGCGCACTACGCCGATGCGGGCGGTGGGCTCGCGGGCGCAGGCTTCGGCTCGACCGGCGCACCGGTCCGCCTGCACGCGTTGTTGAAGCCGGCGGCGACGTCGCACACCTTCTTGGCGAACGCATCGATCGAGCCGAGCGTCTGCTCGCCGCGGCGCAGGCGGCGGTCAAGCGCCGCCATTGTGCGCGCGAGCCCCGGATCGTCGTCCTTGAGCCAGATGCGGAACACCGAGCCGTAGACGGCGCCAAGCCCGGTTGCGCGGAGCTGGCCGTCGAGGCCTTCGGCGCCGATGCCGGCGGCGCGCAGCATCCACGCCTGCGACTGCGATAGCGCGCGCATGAGGGCGGGGTCGAAGGTCCACGTGGCCGCGATGGATGCTAGTGCGTTCTTGTAGGGCGCCATCGCGTCGAAGCGGCTCATCACCACCTCGAAGATCGCGTCGCGCGGCGATTGGCCGGGCGCGCGCTTGGGCGCCTTTGCCAGCACCTCGTCGTCGACGGCGCGCACGAACGCTGCGACGATCTCGGCCTTCGAGTTGAACTCGCGGCGCAGCTCATTGAGGTGAACGTCGGCCGCCGTCGCGATGTCGGCAACCGTCACGTCGCTCCAGGGGCGCTCGCCGGCAAGGCGCAGCGCGGCGGCTATCAGTCGGCCTTTGGGGGTGGCGAGATCGAGCATGGCGGGCTCCTTTCCGGTTATCGGAGAGGTAGGTGCCCAATGTGCGGAAGGGAAGGCGGGAAGAAGCTCCCGAATTCACATCACGCACCGACACGATCCCGTGAGGCCGGCGATCTGCGGTTGCCAATTTAGCTCTGATATAACATACCGTTTGGCACGGCGCTTGAGCTACTGACCAACGCCTTCGGCGGGCGAAACTCCAAACCTTTCGCCTGCCACGCACGGAACGCACGTGTCGGCACCGGGCCCTCCTCCTTGGTTCAGCCGATGCCCCTGAGTTCCACACGACCCTGAGCTCCTGCCGGGGCCAAAAGCCCGCTCAGGTCTTGCTTGCAAGCGACGCGCGGCCGCGACGGCTCTCGGGCGGTACTCCGCTCACTTGGCCAGTTCGCGGCCGCGTTTCGTCGCTGCGGCGACCGCGGCGACCATCAGCTTTTTCAGCCCATCCGGCCCGCCGAGGATTTCGAGCGCGGCAGCCGTCGTGCCGCCGGGCGAGGTCACGTTCTTGCGCAGCGTGGCCGCGTCGTGCTCGGAGTGCTCGAGCAGCGCCGCCGCTCCGATGATGGTGTGACGCGCGAGACGCTCGGCAAGATCGGCATCGAGGCCGGCGGCGCGGCCCGCCTCGGCGAGGCACTCCACCAGCAGGAACACGTACGCCGGGCCCGAGCCGGAAACCGCGGTGACCGGATCGAGCAGCGCCTCGTCATCGACCCACATCACGTGCCCGCCGGCCGCGAGCAGCCGGTCGGCGAGCGCGCGCTGTATTGGGCTAACGGCGGCGTTCGCGATCGCTACGGTGACGCCGCGGCCGATGGCGGCCGGCGTGTTCGGCATTGCGCGCACGACGGCTGCGCCGGCGGGCAGATGCTTCTCCAGGCCCGCAAGGCGCCGCCCCGCTGCGATCGACAGATAGAGTGTGTCCGGGCCTGCGAGGCGCGCCACCTGCGGCAGCGCCTGGTCCATCACCTGCGGCTTCACCGCCAGCAGGATGACGGCGGGCGGCTCCGACAGCTCGTCCACCATGGGCAGCACGTCGATCGCGCGGTCGGCGAGGAGGTTGGCGATGTCGCCCGTCGGCTCGGGGTCCTGCACGATCACACCGCGCGGATCGAGCCCGTGATCGAGCAGCCGCGACAGCAGCGCTCCGCCCATTTTGCCCGCGCCGACCAGCAGCAGCGGGCCATCGAGAGTGAAGCTCATCGACGATACCCGGTGGCCTGCTTCAAGCCTGGCCCTCGGTCTCAAACATCGTGGACACGAGTGCCTCGCGGCTTTCCTTACCCGCCCAGACCACGAACTGGAAGGCCTGGTAGTAGCGCTCGCAGGCTTCGAGCGCCGCTTTCAGCATGGCCTCGCACTGGCGCGGCGTCGCCACGGAGGCGTTCAGCAGCAGGGCATGGCGGAACATGACGAGGCCCTCCTGCGTCCACAGATCGAAGTGGCCGAGCCAGAGCTGCTCGTTGATCTGGGCGATCAGGCGGTACATCTCGGTCAGGCGGTTGTCGGGCACGCGGAAGTCGAAGGCGCAGGCGACGTGCAGCGCCTCCAGGTCCTCGCGCCAGTTGAGGGAGACGTGATAGTCGGTCCAGCTGCCGGCCACGACCAGCGTCAGCTCGTCGTCGTTGGTGCGGTCGCAGGCCCAGTTGTGCAGGCCCGCGATCTGCTCGACGAGATCGATCGGGTTCGTCACGCGTCCGTACGAGAATTCAGCCGACATTCTTTCCCAATCCCTCGTTGTCTCGCGGGCGAAATCGTTGCCTGGCAATGCACGTGACAACAATCAGAGTGACCAAACCGGTCGCAGGGCGGGACAAAAACAGAGGGCCGTACGAGTTCGCAAGTTTGGGCGGGTCTTCTCCACCGCAATGACGGCGGGCGCGCGTATCTGTCGATAACGAAGCAGATAATAGCAGTATCCGCGCCGTCTACGGGCACTTAGCCGGGGATAAACCGCAAGCTTCGCACCGGTTCTTGCGCGCACGTGCTCAGGTTGCACTGCCAGGCTTGGAAAGCCTCGCCTCGAGCTCCGCGATGCGGGCCTCCAGGCGCTCGTTCTCGGCGCGCGCCTTCTCCGCCATGGCCTTCACCGCCTCGAACTCCTCGCGCTGCACGAGGTCCATGCCCTGCAGCAGCCGCTCGCCCTGCGAGCGCATGACGGAGGTCATCTCCCGCTTGAGACCATCGGCCGCGCCGGCAGCGTCTGTCATCAATTTTGCAAACTCGTCGAGGAAACGATTGGTGGTCTGCGTCATTGGGCTTGCTCCGAAGCGGGCGCGCGCAGGGCGCATCCCTATGAGACAAAGACTATGGCGAGGCAGCGTGTAGGGTTCAAGGCGCAGGACCCGCTCGGGACGGCCGCACTTGACAGGGGGCGAACGGTGCCGAAAACGTGCCTCGGGCCGCAGCTGAGCGGAGAGAAGCGCACGCCGCGCCGGAGATTGCCGTGATCGCACCCTTGATTGTCGGGCTTGTCGGGTTGGAGATCCCCTACCCCCACATCGATCCCGTGGCGCTGCAGGTCGGGCCGCTGGCCATCAAATGGTACGGCCTCGCCTACCTCACGGGGCTGCTGTCCGGGTGGCTCTATATACGCCGCCTCCTGAGCGAGCCGAAGCTGTGGGCCAACGACACGCCCCCGTTCGAGCGGGGGAAGGTCGACGACCTGCTCCTCTATATTACGGCCGGCGTGGTCCTCGGCGGGCGCCTCGGCTTCGTGCTGTTCTATGAGCCCGGCTACTACCTCTCCAACCCGCAGGACATCATCGCAGTATGGAAGGGCGGCATGTCCTTCCACGGCGCGCTCATCGGCTGTGCCGTCGCGGTGTGGGCGTTCGCGCGCCGCTACGGCGTCAACGGCTGGAGCACCATGGATCTCGGCTGCGCGGCGGTGCCGATCGGGCTATTTTTCGGCCGCATCGCCAATTTCATCAACGGCGAGCTGTTCGGGCGCCCGACCACCCTGCCATGGGGCATGGTGTTTCCGGAGGCTGCCGTCCACCATCCCGACGTCGAGCCGACGCCGCGCCACCCGAGCCAGCTCTACGAGGCGGCGCTCGAAGGGATCGTGCTGTTCATCGTGCTGCGGCTGCTGACGCATTACTTCGGCGCGCTGAAGCGGCCGGGCCTCATATCGGGCGCCTTCCTCACCGGCTACGCGCTCGCGCGCTCCGCCTCCGAGCTCTTCCGCGAGCCGCACTTTGCACACGCGTTCAACGTGGGGCCGCTCACGGCCGGCATCGTCTACTCGATCCCGATGCTGCTCGCCGGCCTCTACATCATCCATCTCGCGCGCACGCGCACGCTCGGATGAGCGCGGGGGACGCCGACCGCCCGACGCCTCTCGCTGCAAAGCTCGCCGCACGCATCCACGCAGAACGGCCCGATCGACGTCGCCGACTATATGCAGGCGTGCCTGCACGATCCCGAGCACGGCTATTACCGCAACAGCCCCGCCATCGGCGGCGGGGGCGACTTCGTCACCTCTCCAGAGATCAGCCAGGTGTTCGGCGAGCTCATCGGGCTCTGGTGCGCAGTCGTGTGGCAGGGCATGGGGGCACCGACGCGCGTGCGGCTCGTCGAGCTGGGGCCAGGGCGGGGCACGCTCATGCGCGACGCGCTGCGGGCCGCGCGCGTCGATCCGGCCTTTCGCGCCGCGCTTAACGTCCGCCTCGTCGAGACCAACGCGGCGTTGGAGGCTGAGCAGCGCGCCGGCCTCGGCGGCGAGGGTGTGCCGATCGCCTGGAGCGCCGATCTCGAGTCGGAGGGCGAGCCCGCGCCGACGATCGTCGTCGCGAACGAGTTCCTCGACACGCTGCCCGTCGCGCAGTGGGTGTTCAGCGAGGGCCGATGGCATCGCCGCTGCGTCGGCCTCGGCGGCGACGGCAGCTTCTGCTTCGTGGCCGGGGAAGCCGATGCATCCATCACGCAGCCGGCACAGACCGGCGACATCCTCGAAAGCCGGGCAACCGCACTGGCCGGGTGGGCGGACGGGCTCGCCGCCTGCGGAGCGCCCCTCGCCGCGCTGCTTATCGATTACGGCCATCCCGCGCCGGCCCTGGGCGACACCCTGCAGGCGGTCGCCGCGCACGGCTACGGCGATCCCTTGCGCTCAGCCGGCGAAGCGGATCTGTCGGCGCAGGTCGACTTCGCTGGCGTGGCGGACGCGATGCGCGCCCAACGCCTCGCCTGCGACGGTCCCGTCCCGCAGGGGCAGTTCCTCGCCGCCCTCGGCATCGTGGAGCGCGCGTCCCGGCTCATGGCTGCCAATCCGGAGAAGGCCGCGACGATCGAGGCCGGTGTCGCGCGGCTTCTGGCACCGGGCGGCATGGGCACGCGCTTTTGCGCGCTCGGCGTGAGGAGCGAAAGCGTCGCGCCGCTCCCCGGTTTCGAGCCGGTGGACTTCGGCCTGCGCGCGCCGTAGTGGTGCGGCCATGCTGAAACCGCTCGAAGCGCGCTGCCTTGCGAAGCTCCCCGGCATCCGCCACGGGTTCTTCACGCGGGCGGGCGGCGTCTCGGGCGGTCTCTATGCGAGCCTCAACTGCGGGCCGGGCTCTGCCGATGACGCCGCGCACGTGGCCGAGAACCGCGCGCGTGTCGCCCGCCACCTCGGCGCCCGCCAAGCCAACCTCGTGACGCTGTATCAGGTGCACGGCGCAACTGCGCTCTGCGTCGACGGTCCGCTACCGGCAGAAGGCCGCCCCAAGGCCGATGCCGTCGTCACGCGCACGCCCGGGCTCGCCGTCGCGGTGCTGACCGCCGACTGCACGCCGGTGCTGCTCGCCGATGCGGAGGCCAAGGTCGTCGCCGCCGCGCACGCGGGCTGGCGGGGGGCGGCTGCCGGCATCCTCGAAGCCGCGATCGCGGAGATGGAGCGCCAGGGCGCTCGCCGCGAGCGCATCCGAGCGGCCATCGGACCTACCATCAGCCAGGCGTCCTACGAGGTCGGTCCGGACTTCGAGGCCGAGCTGCTCGATGGTTGCGCGGGCAACGAGCGCTTTTTTCTTCGCAACAATCCTAACGAGCGGGCCCATTTCGACCTGCCCGGATTCGTTGAGGCCCGGCTCATCTCCGCCCAATTGGCCGAAATAGAGCGGCAAAGCCCCTGCACCTACGCGAACGAATCGCTTTTTTTTAGTTTTAGGCGTTCCCAGCACCGCAAAGAGACCGACTACGGTCGTCAAATAGCCGCCATTGTCGTGACTTAATTGCACAATCCACAATGATGTCCGACCATTCCCGCGGCGAACTCCATCGGGACGGGAGGAAGACCGGATTCTATCTGGACGCGACCAAGACGACTGGGTAGACGACTCCCGAGGGGTACCGGTCATCGAGGAGAGCAGGCCGCAAGGTTCGTACGCCGGCCGCCGGGAGAAAACAGCGGGACAATGGGGGAGCGTCGACCGTGACGACCTTTGAAACTGCTGCGGCTTGGCAAAAAAAGAAGCCACTCGGATTGGCGCTTTGTGCGGCGCTCCTGGCCTTCGGTTTAGCCGGCTGCGAAACTTACAATTCGCTTTCGAGCTCACTCTTTAGCTCGTCGAGCGATACACCGACGGCCTCGGTCGCCAACGCCCCGCCCCTGGCGGCGCAGGCGCGCCCCGCTCAGGTCGCCATCGCTCCAATCATCGGTCCGCCCGAGGCGGTGTCGAAGCGATCTGCAGACGCAGATCACCGCCGATCTCGAGCGCCAGAATATCCGCGTCGCGCATTCGCCCGGCGAGCCGTCGCAGTACACGCTGCGCGGCTACATCGTCTCCTCGATGGAGAAGAAGGGCGCCAAGGCGAAGGTCTCCTATATCTGGGATGTCACCGACAGCTCCGGCAAGGGCGTCCACCGCGTGAGCGGCGAGGAGACGGCCTCGACCGGCAAGAGCAAGGACCCGTGGTCGGCGGTGTCTGCCACCGTGGTGCAGGCGATCAGCACCAAGACGGCGACCTCGATCGGGACCTGGCTGCCGACGCAGGGCGGTATGCCCGCGGTCGCCAGCAACGGCACGCCGCCGCCTGCAGGCCTCGTACAGACGGCCGCCGCCACGCAGACTGCGGCGCCGGCCTACGCCTCGACGGCTCCTCCTGGCGCCACCGCCTCAATCGGCAAGCCTGGGTCGATCATGGCTCGCGTCCCCAGCGTGACCGGCGCACCCGGCGACGGCAGCACCACCCTGCGCAGCGCTCTGCAGCGTGAGCTTGCCCGCAACGGCGTCGCTCTTGCCGATACGGCTTCGCCGCAGACCTACACGGTCGAGGGCAAGGTCGCGATGGGCACCGGCAAGGACGGCAAGCAGTCGATCGTCATCGACTGGAACGTCTCCGATCCGGCCGGCAAGAAGCTCGGCACGGTCTCGCAGAAGAACGACGTTCCGCAGGGCTCGCTCGACGGTGCCTGGGGCAAGACGGCCGATGCGGCCGCCGCAGCCGCGGCCCAGGGCATCATCAAGCTCCTGCCGCAGTCGCAGAAGACCAGCTCCAACTAGGGTTTGGGCGCGGCGCGGCCTCCAAGGCACGCCGCGTCAACTTTCCGAAGGCAAATTGGGCCCACCGCCGTTTACAGGCGTGGGCCCAGTTGCTAGAAGCGCCCGGCGTAAGGCTGTGGAGGCGTGCCATGCCTTTCGATGCTCGCAGTGGAGACGGCCGCGGTCAGCTGGCCATCAAGCTTGTAGCCGGCAACAGCAACCGGCTGCTCGCGGAAGCGATCTGCACCCACCTCAAGGTGCCACCGACCAAGGGTCAGGTGAAGCGCTTCGCGGACATGGAGATCTTCGTCGAGATCCAGGAGAACGTCCGCGGCCAGGACGTCTTCGTGATCCAGTCGATCTCGTTCCCTGCCAACGACAACCTGATGGAGCTCCTGATCCTGATCGACGCGCTGAAGCGGGCATCCGCTGCGCGCATCACGGCGGTCATCCCCTACTACGGCTACGCGCGCCAGGACCGCAAACCCGGCCCGCGCACGCCGATCTCGGCCAAGCTCGTCGCCAACCTCATCGAGCGCGCCGGCGCCGACCGCGTCATGACGCTCGACCTGCACGCGGGCCAGATCCAGGGCTTCTTCGACATCCCAACCGACAACCTGTTCGCCGCGCCCGTGATGGTGCGCGACATCCAGGAGCAGTACGGCAAGGGCAACAACCTGATGGTGGTCTCGCCCGACGTCGGCGGCGTGGTTCGCGCGCGAGCGCTGGCCAAGCGCATCGAGGTGCCGATCGCCATCTGCGACAAGCGGCGCGAGCGGCCGGGCGAATCCGAAGTGATGCACGTCATCGGCGACGTGCGCGGCAAGCGCTGCATCCTCATCGACGACATCGTCGATTCCGGCGGCACGCTGGTCAACGCGGCAGCCGCGCTGCTGGCGCACGGCGCCACTGAGGTGGCGGCCTACATCACGCACGGCGTGCTGTCGGGCGGCGCGGTGAGCCGCATCCAGAACTCCAAGCTGAAGTCGCTGGTGATCACCGACTCGATCCAGCCAACCGCTGCCGTGCTGGCCGCCAAGAACATTCGCGTGCTGTCGATCGCGCCGCTCATCGGCGAGGCGATCCTGCGCACCGCGCGCGAAGAAAGCGTCTCGAGCCTGTTTTACTGAAGGCTTCCCGCACCCGCGGCTAATTGAGCTTCACCAACCCAAACAGCCGCACGCTCGCACCCGGCAGCAGCACCTCGTCCTTCTTGAACGAGGCCGAGTTGCGCACATCCTCGTCGAGCAGGTTCTCGCCCTTGATGCCGATGGTCGTGACCGGGACGATGCCGCCCTCCGCCGGCCCGCGCGTGGTGTAGCTCAGCTCGGCGCTGAGCAGCGTGTAGCTCGAGGTCGGCGTCTCGCTGGAGGCGATCTCATCCTGGCGGAAGGCGTGCAGCAGGCTCGCGCGCGCGATCCAGGCCGCGTCGCGATAGAAGAGCCCGCCGCCGAGCCGGTGCGGCGGCATGCGCGGCACGTATTGCCCGTCGGCGAACTTCGCGTGCACGAAATCGTACTGGCCCTCGATGCCCCAAATGCCGTTCCAGATGCGGGCGACGTCGTACTCGGTCAAGAGCTCCGCGCCGTAGAAGGTCGCGTCCTTCTGGCCGAACACGAGCTGGTTCAGGTCGCCGCCGCCGCCCGGGTTCTGCCCCTCGCAGCTATCGAAGATGGCATCGCACGTGCGCCCGGTGAGGTCCTTGAAGATGAAGCCGCCGAAGCTCGTGTAGTAGAGCGAGGCGTCGAAGCGGAAATCCCCGGTCGCGCGCTTGAAGCCGATCTCGGCCGTGCGCGCGCGCTCCTTCTCCAGGTCGGGGTTGCCGATCTCGAAGGTGCCGGTGGCGTCGTGCGCGCCCTTGGAGAACAGCTCGGCGGCGTCGGGCGCCCGCTCGACGTATTGGCCGGTAAGGCGCGCGACCACGGAGAACGGCAGATCGTAGAGCAGGCCGAGGCTTGCCGATTTCGGGCCGAAGGTCTCGTCCCGTGTCACCAGCAGAGGATTGGCAGGGTCTGACAGCAGCAGACCGGTGCCGGAAACATTCGACTGCTCGTAGCGCGCCGCCGCCTGCAGGCGCAGCGACTTCGTCGCCTGCAGCTCCTCGAAGATGAAGCCCGCGGCCGTATCGGTCAGCGCTGGCTCGAGCAGCGAATCGCCTTCGAAGCTCTCGCCCGCGATGTGCCGGCGCCCGAGTTGCACGCCGACCGCGCCGGTGATCTCGCCCAGCGTCGTCATGACCGCCTGGTGCTGCACCTCGACGCGCGCTTCGCTCTCGCGGTTGATGAAGCGCGAGCCGACGTCGGAGGCCTCGCCGTTGCGGTCGAGCTCGTCGTGCGCGTAGTCGCTCCACCCAAACCAGTAGCGGATGGCCTCGATGCCGCCCGCTTTCACGCGCCACTCGCCCTTGGACAGGATCTTGTCCTGCGCAAGATCGATGCGCCCGCGCTCGGTTGCGGCTTCGGCGCCGGGGATGCCGTAGAGGCTGGCAAAGCGCGCATAAGAAACGCCGACGTAGCCTTCCGAGCCCACGATCGATCCGCCGACGGCGCCGCCGTCGCTTTCGACGAATGAGTTGAGCTGCGTGCCCTGGGGCGTGCCGTAATCCTCGGCGCGGCGTTTGAAGGCATCGGCATGCAGTGCAAAGTTGCCGGCCCCCGCCGTCACCTGGAAGGCGCCGTCGCGGCCGTCATCGACAGAGGTGAGCCCGCCTTTCAGCTCCGCGCTGATGCCGCCCTTGGGCACGAACTCCGGGATGCGGCTGTTGATGGCGTCAACGACGCCGCCGATGGCCTGAGACCCGTAGCGCAGCGTCGCCGGCCCGCGCACCACCTCGACCTGATCCGCGCTGAACGGGTCGATGGGGATCGCGTGGTCTTCCGACAGGTTCGACACGTCGTGCGTGGCGATGCCGTTCTCCTGGATACGCACCCGGTAGTTGTCGAGCCCGCGGATGATGGGCCGGTTGGCGCCTGGCGCAAACGTGGAGCCGGAGATGCCGGGCTTCGTCATCAGCGTGTCGGTGATGGTCTCGCCGCGGTTCGCCTCGAGCTCGCGTGCGGTGGCGACAGTTACGGCGACGAACGCCTCGTCCGCGACGATGCCGCCCGGCAGCGCGAGCAACGGCGGCGCCTCGGGCTTGGGCGGGGCGAGCGCGGTCGGTGCCGACGGCGACGGCTTGGAGGGCGCCTTGGCGCCGTAGCTGCCCTTCTTTTTGCCCGGCTTTACCACCGGGCTCGTCGTGGTCACGACGATGGCGGGGAGCTCGATAGCTTCCTGCTTGGTTTGGGCTCGAGCTCCGCCCGCCGCGAATGCGACGAGCATGACGACCGCGGCCGCCGCCACGGCCGGGCACTGGCTACGCTGGAACATATACGCCTCATGCTACTGGACACCACAATCGGATGTTATAATATCCGGTCCAGTAACGATGCGGCGCGCGGTCCTCAATAGCGTTGGGGCGCAAGCGACGGCGCCATCGTTGGATTGGACCAGGTTCGTGCTCGCGCAGCCACAGCGCGCGCGAACGCGAGATCGTTTTGCGCGGCGGTGATGCCGGGGCAGCAACTCGGCGCATGCGGATGCAGAAAATAGCGTACCGGCTGCGGAGACCTAGCTGACAGTGCAGGCGCGGCAGCGGCCGCGGATCTCCAGCGTCATCTGATCGACCGCGAACTTTGCCTTCTTCGCCCAGGCGAGTAGCCGTTCCACCGCCTGCGGCTCGTCGAACTCGGTGACGGTGCCGCACTCCTCGCAGATCGCGAACACGGCCACACCCTCGTGACTTGGATGCCGGCAGGCGACAAACGCGTTGAGCGACTCCAGCCGATGCGCCTGCCCGTCCGCGATCAGCCGGTCGAGCGAGCGGTAGACGGTCTGCGGCGCGAGCGTCGCCTTGTCGCGCAGCCGGTCGATCAGCTCATAGGCGCTCACCGGCCGCCCGACCCCGCGCAAGGCCTCCACGATCATCTTGTCCTGCTCGGGCGCGGGACGCCGTTTGGTGCCTTTGCGAACCATGTTCCGCCGATGTATGCCTCGAGGCTTGTGGCCGCCAGGGCGGCTCCACGAACACTACTGTCCAATTTCGGCGGCGCGGGCAAGCCGAGGTCGGCTCTTTCAAGCCCCAGCCGGCGATTGCCAAGCCCCTGATCCGCCGCTATAACCCGCGCCATCTCAGCACCATGAGACGCCGCTCGGCACCCTTGGAGGCCGCGCGGGCCATTGGGCCTCAATGGCCCCTTTTTTTGTTGGAGATCAATGCCATGGCTCAGCAATCCAGCGAGCTCAAAGCCACGGCGCGCCCGCGTGCAGGCAAGGGGGCCGCACGCCAAGCCCGTCGTGAAGGCAAGGTTCCGGCCGTCATCTACGGCGACGGCAAGGCGCCCGAGCTAGTCGTGCTCGACTACAGCGACCTGTGGAAGCAGGTCATCAAGGGCCACTTCACCTCGACCGTGTTCGAGGTCGAGATCGACGGCAAGAAGCACCGCGTACTTCCGCGCGAGGTGCAGGTCGACCCCGTGAAGGATCTGCCCATCCACGTCGACTTCATGCGCATCGGCAAGGACGGCCGCATCCGCGTCGATGTGGCCGTGCGCTTCATCAACGAGGCGCTCTCTCCGGGCCTCAAGCGCGGCGGCGTGTTGAACATCGTGCGCCACGACATCGAGGTCACCTGTCCCTACGACAAGATCCCGCTCTTCTTCGAGGTCGATCTCACCGGCCTCGAGATCGGGCGCTCCGTGCACATCTCCGCGATCAAGCTGCCCGCAGGCGTCGAGCCGACGATCAAGGGCCGCGACTTCACGATTGCGACCATCGCCGGCGCGGTGAAGCAGGAAGAGGAAGTCGTCACCACGGCGGCTGCGACGGAGGATGCCGCAGCGGCGGCAGCAGCCGCACCCGGCGCCGAGGGAGCGGCACCGGGCGCCAAGGGCGCGGCTCCAGGCGCCAAGGGCGCTGCACCTGCGGCCAAGGGTGGTGCACCTGCAGCCAAGGGCGCGGCACCGGCGGCCAAGGGCGGCGACGCCAAGGCCGGCGGCGACAAGAAGAAGTAATCCGCTACCGCCGGGCGCGCTCAACCGATGAGCGCGCCCGCGCGTCTTGCGCGGGGGCGTCCCCATGAAGCTTTTCGTCGGACTGGGAAACCCAGGCGAGAAATACGCGCGCCATCGCCACAACGTCGGCTGCATGGCGCTCGACCGCATCGCTGCGCGTCACGATGCCGGCCCGTGGCGCCGCCGCTTCCAGGGCGAGACCGCGGAGCTGAGCCTCGGCGGCGACCGCGTCGTGCTCCTGAAGCCCACGACCTTCATGAACGAGAGCGGCCGCTCGGTGGGCGAGGCGCAGCGCTTCCTCAAAATCGCCGTGGGCGACGTCTACGTGTTCCACGACGAGATCGATCTGGCGCCGGGCAAGGTCAAGGTGAAGGCCGGCGGCGGCAATGCCGGCCACAACGGCCTGCGCTCGATCACCGCCCACATCGGCAACGACTACAACCGCGTGCGCATTGGCGTCGGGCATCCGGGCGTCAAGGAGGTCGTGCCGCATTACGTGCTGCACGATTTCGCCAAGGCCGAGCTCGCGTGGCTTGAGCCGTTGCTCGACGCCATGGCGGAGTCTGCGCGCTACCTCGCGCAAGGCGACAGCGCGCGTTTCCTGTCGCACGTCGCCCGCGCCGAGCGCGAGAGCGAGGGCACGGCCGACAAGACGCCCGCGCCCGCGAAGGAGCGCGCGGCTGCCAAGCCGCACCCGGCGGGCGAGCGCACGTCTAAACGCGCCAGCGCACTGGCCGAGAACCTGAAAAAGTGGCTCAGCGGGCGAGCGCCCAAAGAATGACGCCGCGAGCAGAGCCCCGAGGCAGCATGGCACCCATCATCTCCGTCTCGCACCTATCCAAGACGTACGCCTCGGGCTTCGAGGCGCTGCGCCACATCAACCTCGACATCCGCGGCGGCGAGATCTTTGCCCTCCTCGGCCCCAACGGCGCCGGCAAGACGACGCTCATCAGCATCATCTGCGGCATCGTCAATCCCAGCACCGGCAGCGTGACCGTCGACGGCCTCGACATCGCCGCCGACTACCGCCGCGTGCGCGCGATGATCGGGCTCGTGCCGCAAGAGCTGACCGCGGACATGTTTGAAACGCCCTGGGGTGCCGCCTCCTTCAGCCGCGGCCTGTTCGGCAAGCCGCCCAAACCGGCCTATGTCGAGAAGGTGCTGAAGCAGCTCTCGCTGTGGGACAAGAAGGACAACCGCATCATGACGCTCTCGGGCGGCATGAAGCGGCGGCTGCTGATCGCCAAGGCGCTGGCGCACGAGCCGACGATCCTGTTCCTCGACGAGCCGACCGCCGGCGTCGACGTGGAGCTGCGCAAGGAGATGTGGAACGTCGTGCGCTCACTTCGCGACTTCGGCGTCACCATCATCCTGACGACGCACTACATCGACGAGGCTGAGGAAATGGCCGACCGCATCGGCGTGATAGCCAAGGGCGAGCTGATCCTGGTCGAGAACAAGAAAGACCTGATGCAGAAGCTCGGCAAGAAGCAGCTCGTCTTACAGCTGCAGAACCCGCTTGCGGAAATTCCAGCGCCGCTCAACGGCCACGCGCTCGAGCTCTCCGCCGACGGCCGTGAGCTCACCTTCACCTACGACACGCGCGCCGAGCGCACCGGCATCACCTCGCTGCTCAACGACATGCGCACGGCCGGCATCGGCTTTGCGGATCTGCGCACCACGCAAAGCTCGCTCGAGGACATCTTCGTCAACCTGGTGAGAAACGCGAAATGAACCTCTACGCGGTCCGGGCGATCTACAACTTCGAGATGGCGCGCACCTGGCGCACGCTGATGCAGAGCATCTTCTCGCCGGTGCTCTCGACCTCGCTCTACTTTATCGTGTTCGGCGCGGCCGTCGGCTCGCGCATCTCTGAGATCGACGGCATCAACTACGGCGCCTTCATCGTGCCGGGACTGATCATGCTGCAGATACTAACGCAGAGCCTCACCAACGCCGCCTTCGGCATCTACTTCCCGCGTTTCACCGGCACCATCTACGAGCTCTTGTCGGCGCCGATCTCGCCGTTCGAGATCGTGCTTGGCTACGTCGGCGCCGCGGCGACGAAATCCATCATCCTCGGCCTCATCATCCTCGCCACGGCGGCGCTGTTCGTGCCTCTCCACATTGCGCATCCGGCGCTGATGCTGACCTTCCTCGTGCTCACCTCCGTCACCTTCAGCATGTTCGGGTTCATCATCGGCGTGTGGGCCGATGGCTTCGAGAAGCTGCAGGTGATCCCGCTGCTCATCATCACGCCGCTGACGTTCCTGGGCGGCACCTTCTACTCGGTGAAGATGCTTCCACCCTTCTGGCAGACGGTCACGCTGTTCAACCCGGTTGTCTATCTGATCAGCGGCTTCCGCTGGAGCTTCTTTGAAATCTCCGACGTCAACGTGATGGTCAGCCTGGGGATGACGCTCGCCTTCCTCGCGGTCTGCCTCGGCGTCATCTGGTGGATCTTCACCACCGGCTACCGGCTCAAGACCTAGCGGCGCACAAGCGTCCTCTGCACATGCGCCCTTTCCGCCGCGGGGAAGCGGTCGTATCCTCGCGGCGGGAGAAAATCCGCTGCGGGAGGCTAGGGGATGATCGACACGAGCGATCGCGAAAAAAGGCGCAAGCGCTGGCGCCGGCTCAAGATGGGTTGGCGCGCGTGGCGCCTCTATGGCAAGGGCTCGGGCTGGTACCATCACGCCGGCGGGCTTGGCGCGATCAAAGCCAACGTCGCCATGGCTGCGGCCGTCGCCGCGACCGCCACGGCGGGTACGCTCGGCGCCATCGCCATCCGCGAGACCTACATCGATCCCAATCGACCGGCGATCGAGACCGCCGCCATCGCTCCGGCCCCGGCCGAGGTGCGCCAGACCAAGAACTCGGTCGTGTTCGCCATCGAGGGCAAGGACAAGGCCGGCCGCCGCGGCACCTTCGACGTCGTCGTGCTCAACAAGAGCTTCCTGTGGGTGCGCGGCAGCTCAGACGAGCTCGAGAAGGACGGCAAGGCGATCCCCGCGGCCGACGTGGCCTCCGCCGTGCTGGACGACGAGGTGCGCTCCGCCTTGTCGGACGCCAAGGAGGTAATCACGGTCGGTACGGCTTCGCAGGAGGGCAGTGCGAGCGAGGAGATGGCGCGGGCCGAACGGCGCGCCAAGCAGGCGGCGACTCTCGTCGCGCCGGCGGTCGAGGCGACCGCGCCGATCTGGACGCTGAACCTGGGGCAGTACCGCGAGCCGTGCGCCAACTGCGAGACCGGCGGCACCAGCTGGCAGCGTCCGTTCATCGTCGTCGCGGTCAAATCGCTCGAGCCCGACACCAACCTGGGCGAGGCGCTGGCCGACGCCATGAGCGGCCAGGACAAGCTGCCGAGCCCGAAGAGCTATTCGGCCTTCGCGCTGAGCCGCTTCCGCTAGCCCCGCCCTGCGGCAACGCCGGGCTTCACAACTGGCGCCGAACCGCTTAAGGCACGGGCGCGGGCGGCGCAGCTGCGTGCTGCCCTATCCTCCAGCCAGCGCGGACGGACATGGGCTTCAAATGCGGCATCGTGGGCCTGCCGAACGTCGGCAAGTCGACGCTCTTCAACGCGCTGACGCAGACGGCGGCCGCGGAGGCCGCCAACTATCCGTTCTGCACCATCGAGCCCAACGTCGGCGAGGTGGGCGTCCCCGACGAGCGCCTCGACAAGCTCGCGGCGATCGCCAAGTCGGGGCAGATCATCCCGACGCGGCTGACCTTCGTCGACATCGCTGGTCTCGTGCGCGGCGCGTCCAAGGGCGAAGGGCTCGGCAACCAGTTCCTCGGCCACATCCGCGAGGTCGACGCCGTCGCCTACGTGCTGCGCTGCTTCGAGGACGACGACATCACGCACGTTGAGAACCGCATCGATCCCATCGCCGACGCCGAGACGGTCGAGACCGAGTTGATGCTGGCCGATCTCGAAAGCCTGGAGAAGCGCCGCACGGCCATCGAGAAGAAGGCCAAGACCGGCACCGACAAGGAAGCCAAGGCGCAGCTCGCCGTCATCGACAAGGCGCTGCCGCTCCTGCGCGAGGGCAAGCCGGCGCGGCTGGCGCAGATCACGCCCGAGGAGGCGCAGGTCTTCGCGGGCTTGCAGCTGCTGACGGCCAAGCCGGTGCTCTACGTCTGCAACGTCGATGAGAGCTCCGCTGCCGCCGGCAACGCGATGTCGAAGGCCGTCGAGCAGAAGGCAGCAAGCGAGGGCGCCGGCTGCGTCGTCATCTCGGCCAAGATCGAATCGGAGTTCGCCGGCCTGCCGCTGGAAGACCGCGACATGTTCCTCAAGGAGCTTGGGCTCGAGGAGGCGGGTCTCAATCGCCTCATCCTGGAGGGCTACAAGCTCCTGCACCTCGTGACCTACTTCACGGTGGGACCCAAGGAGGCACGCGCCTGGACCATCACGCGCGGCACCAAGGCGCCGCAGGCCGCGGGCGTCATTCACACCGACTTCGAGAAGGGCTTCATCCGCGCCGAGACCATCGCCTATGACGACTACGTCACGCTCAACGGCGAGACGGGCGCCAAGGGCGCGGGAAAGATGCGGCTCGAGGGCAAGGAGTACGTCGTCAAGGACGGCGACGTGATGCATTTCCGTTTCGCGAATTAGGCGGCCTATTCCGCCGGCAGCTCGACCGGCACCATCTTCGCGGGGGCGCCGTCGGAATCGCTGACGATGATCGACTTGCCGTCCCTGCTGAAGCGGGCGATGGTCGAGAACGCCCCTTCGTCCTCCGGCCCCACGGATATCGACGTCTGAACCTTCCCCGACCGCGCATTCCAGACCTCGGCCCAGCCGTTGCCGGAGGAAAGCACCCAGCGCCCGTCCGGGCTGAACGACACGGCATCGACGTAGCTGCCACCCTTCTGCTGGTGGACCGCGATCGGCGCTCCGGTCTCGGTATCCCACGTGCGCGCCGTGCCATCGCGCGCCGCGCTCGCGATCAGCGCTCCGTCGGGGCTGAAGCGGGCGTCGTGGATCTGGTCCTCGTGACCGCGCAGCAGCCGGATCTGCTTGCCGGTATCGGCGTCCCATACGCCGACGATGCCCCTGCGCTCTGCCGTCACGACCTTGCGCCCGTCGGGGCTGATGTTGGCGTCGTTGACGACGCCGGACAGGCCGGTGATCGAGCTCAGCAGCTTGCTGGTGGCGAGATCCCAAACCTCGACATCGTAGACCTTGGTGTCGCTGCGCTTCAGCGCGCGGGCCCCGGCAAGGTCGGTGCCGAAGTATTGCGAGTTCGCCGCATCTCCCGATTGCAGATAGGATTGCGCGGAGAGCGGGCGGGGAACGAGCACCGCGGCTGCGGCCGCCAGCGCCATAGCCGTGGTTCCGCGCAGGGCGATGCGCAGCAGGGCAGCGCGTAGGCTCGGGCTGAGCAATGGCATGGCGTTAGACTTTGGTGGCCTGAGCGAAATCTACCGGGCCCGGCGGCTGCGTCCATCGCCAATTCCAGGAACGGTTTACGAACCTTGATCGATCCGGCGGCAGACCCATATGGCTAGGATCGGCCCACAAACGGGAGTATCGATCGTGCAAGCGACTGCGATGCGGTCTGGTCTTTGGAGTTTGCTCATGCCGAGAAGGTTCAACGTATCCGTGATCGTGCTCGCGGCGGCACTCGCTGCCACGTTCAGCTCAAACGATGCCATCGCGCGCATGCGCGACGCCGCCGCCGCCGCGGCGGCGACGCAAGGCACCGACAAACCCGCGCCCGATACCGCCGAGGCCACGGCCTATAAGCAAAAGCGGTTCGACGACTGCATCGCCATCTGGGACAAGGGCACCCACATGACGAAGGAGCAGTGGCGGCGCACGTGCAAGAATTCGCTCGAGGACCTGCCGGGCCTCTGAGGGCGATTGCGCAAATCAGTCTTGCGCGCGCTGGCCGTAATTCTTGAAGCGCTTGTGCACGCGCGCCATCTCGTCGGCTGGCAGGAGGATCGGCTCGCCGAGCGTGAGCACCTTGCAGTATTGCGTGGCCAGCACCTCGACCTCGCGCGCCAATTCCAGCGCGGCATCGAGTGTGGCGCCGACCGCGATCTGGCCGTGGTTCGCCATCAGGCAGGCGTTGCGGTGGAACAGGCCCTTGGCGACGTGGCGCGCGAGCTCCTTGGTGCCGAAGGTGTCGTAGGGCACGAGCGGGATGTCGCTGCCGCCAGCCACCGCCACCATGTAGTGGAACGCCGGGATCGGCTTGCCCGCGCACGCGAGCACGGTCGCGTGCAGCGAGTGCGTATGCACGGCCGCGTTCACATCCGGACGCGCGCGGTAGGCGGCGAGATGGAAGCGCCACTCGCTCGACGGCTTCTTTGATTTCTTGTCGGGCACCTCGCCCTTGCCGTCAACGTAGACGATGTCGCGCGCACCGATCTCGTCGTAGGCCGTGCCGGTCGGCGTGATCAGCATGCCGGTCTTCCAGCGGCAGGACACGTTACCGGAGCGGCCGGGCGAGAGGCCGGAGCGGCTCATGGCAAGCGCGGTCTCGACGACGGCGCGGCGCGCCTCCCGCTCGGCGCGCTTCGATTTTTCCGCTTTGGCCTTGGCCACGACGACGTCAACTCCGCAACAGGGTTGTAGGCACTATGTGCCACAAGTTCTTTTGCGGATCATGAACGCATGTCGGCCGTATATGCACGCATTTCGGCGGTACATTGCGCGCAATTGCGCCGACATGCGCGCCAGCGGGGATGCTATTTGCCGCCCCGTTCGGGGTAGAGCGAGAGTAGCCCCTCGCGCGTGGCCGGGCACACCCCACGCTCGGTGACGAAGCCGCTGACGAGCCGCGCCGGCGTCACATCGAAGGCCGGGTTGCCGGCGGGCGAGCCGGGTGCCGCAATCTCCACCGTCACCACCGAGCCGTCGGGCAGCCGCCCCGGCATCTTTAAGACTTCGTCGGCCGAGCGCTCCTCGATCGGGATGGCCGCGCCGCTGTCCAGCGTCCAATCGATGGTCGAGTGCGGCAGCGCCACGTAGAACGGCACGCCATTATCCTCCGCAGCGAGCGCCTTCAGGTAGGTGCCGATCTTGTTGGCGACGTCGCCGTTCGCCGCCACGCGGTCGGTGCCGACGATGACGAGATCGACGAGACCCCGCTGCATCAGGTGCCCGCCCGCGTTGTCGACGACGATGGTATGCGGCACGCCGTGGCTGCCGAGCTCAAAGGCGGTGAGCGCCGCGCCCTGGTTGCGCGGGCGCGTCTCGTCGACCCACACATGCATGCGGATACCGGCGTCGTGCGCCTGGTAGATGGGCGAGGTCGCGGTGCCCCAGTCGACGCACGCGAGCCAGCCGGCGTTGCAGTGCGTGAGCACCTGCACCGGCTCGCCCGGCTTCTTCTTCGCGGCGATCTCTCGAATGATGTGCAGGCCATGCTCGCCGATGCGGCGGCAGGTCTCGACGTCCTCATCGCAGATCTCGGCCGCGCGCTTGTAGGCCGCAGCGACGCGCTCAGCCCGGGCGAGGTTCTGCACCGCGCGCCGCATCTCGTCGAGCGCCCAGCGCAGGTTGATGGCGGTGGGCCGCTGCTTGCCGAGATAGGCCACGGCGCGGTCAATTCCCTCGTCGGAAGCATCCTCGCGGATCGCCATGGCGAGGCCGTAGGCGGCTGTAGCGCCGATCAGCGGGGCTCCGCGCACCTGCATCGTCAGGATCGCGCGTGCGGCCTCCTCCATCGACCTCAGCGGAATGACGACGAGCGCGTGCGGCAGCCGCGTCTGGTCGATGAACTCCACCGACCCGCCATCGGGCGCGAGCCAGATCGTGCGGTAGGCCTTGCCGTTGATTTTCATGCGTCGCTGCCGGGGACCTGCGGGCCAAGGGGAACGTTGATCGTCGCTTTAAGGCCGCAGGCGGCGCAGCTCAAGGCATACCACTCGGCATAAGGTCGCGCCGACTGGTCGAGGATCGCGAGGCCGGCCGCCTCGCACACCGGACAGGCGACGGATTGGTCGGGTGCGACGCGCCACCCGGCGATGCGCGCGAGCGCGACGCGCAGCTTGTCGGCTGGCAACGGCTGCCCGGTCATCGAGAGCCCGTCGAGGGTATCAATGCCCCTCGAAGGCCATGAGCGCGTGCGTGCGAATGCCGTGCGTGCGCAAGAGATCGAGCCCGCCCAGGTCGGGCAGATCGACGAGGAACGCCGCCCCCGCCACCAGCCCGCCCGAGCGCGTGATCAGCTTGGCCGCGGCTTCGGCCGTGCCGCCCGTGGCGATGAGGTCGTCCACGATCAGAATGCGCTCGCCCGGCTTGATGGCGTCCGCGTGCATCTCGATAATGTCGACGCCATATTCCAGCGAATACTGCTGCCCGATGGTCTTCCACGGCAGCTTGCCCTTCTTGCGGATCGGGATGAAGCCGCAACTCAGGCGGTCCGCCATGGCGCCGCCCAAAATGAAGCCGCGCGCCTCGATGCCGGCCACGGCATCGATGCCGCCACCCAAATATGGCGCCGCCATGCCCTCGATCGCCGCCTTGAAGCCCTTGGCATCGCCAAACAGCGTCGTCACGTCCCGAAACAGGATTCCGGGCTTGGGATAGTCAGGAATCGTGCGCACCAGCCGCCGCAGATCGTTCAACCTCGCCTCCCCGCCAAATTGCAGGCGCAAAATAGCAATATCGGATGACGCACGATAGGAAGTTCCGCCCGCGCACCAGATTAGCGTTCGACCGCCGCCGCTGCACGAGGGCGACCGGTGCGCGGGGCGTCTTTGAGGAGTAGCACGCGTGGCCGACACCAATTTCGCCATGATGGACGACGCCGACGACCTGCCGCGCACGTTGCGGCGCGAGCGCGAGGCGCGCGAGCGGGCGGCGCGCGAGGCGGAGGCGAGGAAGCGCAATGCGACGCTCACGCACGACTACGACGCACGCCACGGCGGCGCGTCGGTGACCGCCGACCGGCCGGCGTATGGGCAGGGCTCAAGCGCGGCCGCGGGCGTGGTGACGGGCTTCGACGTACCGTTTTTCGGACTGATGCGGTTTTTCATCAAGGCCGTGTTCGCGGCGATCCCCGCGCTGATCATTTTGGCTGTGATGCTTTGGTTTGCAGGCGCGGCCCTGAAGAGCTTCTACCCGAACCTCGTGCACACCGAGATCGTTATCCGCATGCCGCGGTAGGGCGCTGAGCAGCAGTCATCGGCGCTACGCGCGCGGAACGGCAGCTCTACGCTCAAGTGCTGACTAAAGGACAGCGGTCATCGACGGCAGCTTCTGGCAAAGAGCGGACTCATGTGCCGCAGGAACTGCCAGCATCCCCTAAAGGATGCCGGCAGACTGTCATTGACAGGTTGCTCGCCTAGTCGCGTGCGCTGGCGAGCATCGAGATCGGACGCTAACTACTTACCTTTGAGCTCTTGCTGATGGACCATTGTCTCTTGATAGGACCGGGCGCAAGACTCGTTGCATCCTTCGCCGGCCGCCTTCGCATTGGCGGCAAAGGTAACCGGGACGGTGAGAAGGAAAGCAAGAACAAGAACGGGCTTCATGGTGCATCTCCTCTTAAGGGTAACGTTGGCTCGGCGCTGCGGCGCAGGGTTTCACTCTTACCCGGCAAGGAAAGCATCGCACCCCAGTCTTAGGAAAAGTTGATCCCTCTTGATTGAAGTTTAGATGATCTGGGCTGAAACCGTAGCGACCTACTAAGACGGCCAATCGAACCGCCTGTCAGTGCCCGCCTGACGGCTGCTCCGTGAGCAGAAGTCACCGATAGCAGCCGCCGACAGCGGATTTCGGACCAAAAGCACGCAAGCGAAGGCCGCAGGAATTCGGCATCGAGGTCGCGTCCGCTCGATACCGCACCCGGGCCGGGAGTGGCGGAGTTCCGCCCACAGCCGTCTGCGCATCGGAGCGCGCGACCTAGAGCACGCATGCCGCGGCCCACAGGACGGCGTTTCCCCGCGCTCTTTTGGCTTGTATCAGCGCCGCCGTGCCGATTCGGCCGCGAATCGCGGTACCTAGAAGCAAGTAAGGAGAAACTAGGGCGCCGAACGCCCTGGCTTCGTTTGCTCGACCCGGAGAGACAGCCCACGCGCCTCGCCATCACCTTCGCCGTGACTGCGGCGCTCATCGCGCCGGTGAGTGGCCACGATTCGAGTGGGCCGCACGCGAAGACCCATTCCCATCGCCAACAGCATCAGCCGCCGGGCGTGCGATATTTCCGCAGCCCCGACGACGCCGTCGGGCGCGAGCGCAGCGACGCGGATCGCAACCTTTGCCTGGATCCCGTCCGCGGGCTCGGCAAGCAATGGATCACTGCCAAGGGCGCACTCGATGCCGCGCGCAAGGATTGGATGGAGCGCGTGCGCTACGACCACGGCGAGAGCTTCGTGGACATCAGCCATGCGGCCGGTGCCGGAAGCCGCTGCGGCCGCGTCTCCATCGCCAAGATCCTGGGCCAGGTGACCTACCGCTGCGAGATCGTCGCGCGCCCGTGCCAGGCTCGGTTCGAGCAAGGCGCGGCCGTGAAGACTGCGTCTGTCGCCTCGCCGCCGGCCGCGGCCGCGCCGCAGGTCGCCATTCCACCGCCGGCGACCACCGCTCCTCCAACCGCGGCTCCGCTGGCGGTCCTGCAGCTCCTCAAAAAGAAGCTGTCCCTGCGCCGCCATCAGTATCGGGCAGCGCCCGCGCAGCCAGCGGACAACCGCCAGCCGAGCATGCGTCTGGCCGCTCTGTTCATGGGCCAGATCGTAACGGGCGCGGTGGGCACGATGGAATCGGCCCCGGCCTCGGCTACGGCGTTCGTGTACAGGCTGCTGAACGCAGCATTTGAATTCCCGATATTGTATCGGGCGCTCTCAATCGGCACGTCGCGCTAAATCCGCCCGTCAGAACGAGGGCGGTACGACGACCAGGCACTTCGCCATCATGTCATGCAGGGCTTGCTTGCGCCGCGTCCAGCCGGCCATCATGAACCCGACCATCAGGGTTATCGCCGATACCACCTTCGAGAGGTTGCGCGCCAGCGATCGCGCGTAGGACGGCTTCTGCCCGTCGGTCGTCGTCACCTGCACCCCGATCGCCATCTTGCCGAGAGTGGCCTGCTTGCTGCTCGACTCCATCAGGACGGCGTAGATCAGCCACGGCACCCAGAAGTAGTACAAGCCGGACGTACCGCTCACCTCCAGGCGCGTGACGGGGTCGATGCGAGTTTTCTCGGTTTTCTTGGTCGTGTGGCTCTTTCCCCCGGTCGAGGATTTCGTATCGGTTTCGGTCTCGATCACGCGGTGCAGATAGACCCACCTGCCGGCCACCGTGCTCTCGACGATCTTCTCGGTCACGGTCTTGGTCTCGTCGCCCGTCTGCGTCGTCTTGGGCGGAGAGCTTTCAAGTGTGCGCTCCACCGTGAGCCAGCCGAAGGTGCTGAGGTCGACGAGGTCGGCGGCATTGGGCACCACCAGCGCCGCCGATGCGAATAGTCCAAAAAGAACTGCGGAGATGAACAGATAGTCGATAATCAGGGCGACAAGGCGCCGCCAAAAGCCACCGTAGTGGACCGGAGTGGATGCCGTGCTTTCGGAGATAGGCATGGCTCCCCCCAACATCGGCTAAATACCGGACCAACCGGCGGAGTTATGCGCTGGCGACCCGCCAGTGGCAAGCCGGTGCCATGCGCGCGGATTGGCCGGCCGGTCGGGAGCCCCGCCTCAGTAGCGCGCGACCGGGAAGCTGGCGGCATTCCTCCCACACCTTCTGCGCGTGGGGCTGCATGATCTCTGCAGGGCCATGCTTTCGCATGTGTTTATGCGCGGGCCCTGCGAGTGGGCGGGCGGCCGGCGCCGGCCTGGAATTGGGCGCCTTCATCGGCGATGCTGCATCGGCGACGCGCCTAGCCCGGTGCACCGAGGCCATGACCAGCAACGAGCAGATCGCGTTTTTCGAGCGGCAGGCGGAGGAAGCCTACGGCGCGATGTACGACGCCACATCCCCATCCGATGCCGCGGCACGCTACAGCGACGCGAAAGAGGCGCTTTACAGCGCTATCGGCCTCGCCAACGGGTTGGGGCAGGAAGAGACCGCCAAGCGGCTCGAGGCGCGCTTACGCGAAATCAAGGCCGTGTTCCGCTCACAGTTCTCGTGATTTGAGGGCCGGCTCGCGCCGCGCAATCACGGCACCGGCGGTGCCATCGCTGCGAGGTAAGCGACTACGGCCTCGAGGTCGGCGTCGGAGAGTTTAGCCGCATCGAACGCCGGCATGATCTGGCCCGGCCAGGTGCGCACCGACTTTGGGTTGCGGATCAGCTGGCGCAGGGCGTCGGGCTTGAAATACTGCGTCGGGCTCATTGGTTGGCCCAGATCAGGCCCCAGCTCGCCCTCGCCCGCACCCTTCATGCGATGGCAGGGCAGGCACTGCACCGTGAACACGGCTTGGCCCAGGCGCGCTGGCGCATCCGCAGGCAGGCTGGCATCGACTGTCATCTGCGGCCAGCGGTGCGCGGGCGACTCGACGCCCGTGAGCGCGACGGTCTGATACGGCCACTGCTCGCTGCCTATCCCGGACCGCTCCGGATGCTCCCACACGAGATAGAACGGCCCGGCGCTCTGCTGCTTGCCGGGCAGGTTGGGCCACGGCGCAGCGGCATCCTCCACGGCAATCCAGGCAATGCTGCCGCCGGCCGCGCCCTTCTCGACGAGCGCGCGCGGGAGCTGCGATACGAAGCCATCGGACGCGCGCGCATCAATGGTGTCGAGCGAGGCGTCGGCCCCTTCGCCGATGAGCGCCAACAGCGGCACCGCGCGGAAGGTCATCGGGCGGGCGTAGGCGATGTCGGCGGGGATGGTGAGCGTCGCAGCATCAGGCCGGGCGAGCAGCTCTGCCGCAGTGAATACGCGCGACTTAGCCCCGAACGACAGCGTCAACGTGGGTGCGCCGGCGCACGCGGCTCCGGCACAGTCAAGACCGCCCGCCAACGCGAGCAGAGCGACGATCGTGCGCATTTTCGATCTCCCTTGCGGCCCCAAACGTTTGTAGCACCGCCGCGCGATTGCTAGTCTGCTCCTTTGTAGGTCAGACCGAGGTATGCGCACTATGCCCAGCGATTTCCCCGCGACACCGGAGCGCGAGCTGAATGAGCTCGCGGGCGCCCTCGATGTGCTCTTCACGCTGCGCGAGGAGTTCGCACAGTGGTTGGAGGAGGCGCAGAGCGAGGAGCGCAAGGAGGAACTGGAGAACGTCCACCGGTACGTCGCCGCCATGGAGGACGAGTACAAGCGCCGGCGCGAGGCGGCGCAGCGCAAGCTGGCAGGCGGCAGCTAACCAGCGTCGGCAAGGCGGCGCAGCGCCTCCACCATGGCCGGCGCGACGCCGGGCTCGCCCACATCGTGGCCGGCGCCCTCGATGATCTCGAGCCGGCAGCTGGGCCACGCCGCGCACAGCGCATAGGCGCTTCTGGGCGGGCACAGGAGATCGTAGCGACCCTGCACGATGTGGCCGGGAATGCCCTCGAGCCGCCCAGCGGCGCGCAGGAGCTGGCCCGGCTCCAGGAAGAAATCGTTGCGGATGTAGTGCGCTTCCACGATAGGCGTGGGCGGCAGGCGCCCCTCGCTCGGCGGCTCGCCCTCGAGCCGCGTGCGGTGAGGGTTGAGCGTCGACAGCGCGCGCTCGTAGGCGTTCCAGATGCGGGCGGCGCGGCCCCGCACCGCCGGATCGGGATCGCAGAGGCGCGCGAGGTAGGCTTCGAGCGGGTCGGCGCGCTCGGACTCGGGCAGATAGCCGATGAAATCGGCGTAGAGATCGGGGCGGAAAATCTTCGGTCCCTCGACGAAGGCCCAGGCGACCTCCTCGCGCATGCCGAGGAAGATCGCGCGAAGAACGAGGCCCATGACGCGCTGCGGAAACCGCTCGGCGTAGGCGAGCGCGAGCGTCGAGCCCCACGAGCCGCCGACGATGAACCAGCGCTCGATACCAAGATGCTCGCGGATGCGCTCGATGTCGGCGACGAGGTGCTGCGTTGTGTTGGCTTCGAGGGAGAGGTACGGATGACTACGGCCGGCACCGCGCTGATCGAACAGAAGCGCGCGGAAGCGGTGCGGGTCGAACAGCGCGCGGTGTGCGTGCTGCGAGCCGCTGCCCGGACCACCGTGCAGGAACAGCGCCGGTATGCCGTCGGCGCGGCCGACCTCCTCGAGGTAGATCCAGTGGCCGTCGCCGACGTCGAGCGAGAGCGCATCGTAGGGGCGCAGTTTCCCGTCCGGCGGCGGCTCCGGCGAGGCCTTGGCGTCGCGCGGCGCCTCAACGCCCTGCTCGTCGGGAGGTTGGGTCATGGCTACAGCAGCGGCACCAGGTACGTGACGACGCCACGGACCTGCGGCTGGTTCTCTTGCGTCGGCGGATCGTCCGGCATGCGCACGCCGGAATAGAAGAGCTGGACGTGCAGGTTCTCGAACGGCCCGGACATCGGCTGGTACTCGGCCTCGAAGTTGAACTCGTTCTGCCGCGACTGGGCGGCACCCGTATTGGGATCGATGACGTTGAAGCCCTTCCCATAGCGCACCTGAAACTTCAACCCGTCGGTGACGATGTGGGAAAAATCGTAGGCCGCGCCCACGACGACCGTGGTCTCGCCGGCGTCGTTGAAGTTGAGCTGGTCGAGCACCGTGTAGGCCGGGAAGCTGCCGAAGGGGCCGTTGAGGTCGGCGCCCTTACCGTTCGCCGAGATGGCCGCGAGGATCGTGGCATCGTGGTAGCTGGCAGCCACGCGCCCCGAAACCTGTGACGTCGCAAAGGGAGCGCCCGGCATTGGATCTGCGCCGATGGTGCGCTGGTCGGTGTAGTTGGCGCTGAAGCGGAACTGCACACCAGAGGGAAACGTCGGCAGGATCCAGTCGAGCTCGGCGAACGCGGTGTTGAGCGTATCGGGGATAGCGTAGTTGATGGCGCCGAGCGTCAGCCCCTTGATCGGCACGACCTTGGCGCCCGCGACCACCACGCCGCGGTCCTCCGTCACGCCGAGCTCCTCGGAGAACGGCACGAAGTAGCTCGAGTTCGCGCGCCTTGAAGCCCCACAGGTAGGCGACGCCGTAGTCGAGCGTCTGCGCCTCGTCGCGGCGGCGCATGAGCCCCACGCCCTCGACCGTGTTGGGCAGCATGCGGTTGTCCTGCGGGTTGATGTAGGGCGTCTTGATGAGCTGGCGGCCGACGACGAGCTCCTGGCCGAGCGCGCGCATGCGTGCGTTCGCCACGGCGACCGAGCTCACCTCCGCCTGCTGCTGGGTGAGCAAGAGCGTGCCGCCTTCGTCCTCGGGTGCGTACAGCGGCTGCGCGCTCGCGACCGCGGCCTCGAGCTGCAACCAGTCATCGTGCCAGCCGGAGCGGACGCCGAGCGCGGCGCCGCCGGCCCAAGCCTGCGAGGTGGAGGTTTCCGAGTTGCGACGGTCGAGGTAGCCGGTGCGCAGGTAGAGGTCGACGTGCATATCGCGGAAGAACGGATCGTCGGTGCGCAGCCGCTCTTTCAGATCCTCGAGCAGCACCGGGCCCTCGGGCTTGGGAACCGAGGGTCCGAACTGCGGCAGCCGCGCGATCGGACCGCCTGGCAAGAGCTGCTGGCGCTGGAACGTCCTCTCGATGGGCGAGTAGACGTCGCCGGCGTTGGAGGGCACGCGCTCGGCGTCGTCGTCCTGGTCGGCGCGCGCGGGCAAGCTTCCGAGGACCGCGCCGAGAAGCGCGGCAACGCCGAGCAGGCTTGCGGCGAGCGGCGCTGATCGCCGTCGGCTATTCGATGGCATGGGACCCGTGTCTGCGAATCGGGAAGCACGCCGGACCCAGCCTGCGCGTTAGCAGAGGGCGGCAGGGGCGACAAGTCGGCGAAGCGTTCCGTGCGGAACTGAAGACTGGCCAGCGCCGTGGCTACTCTCCTCGGCCGGCGATCTCGGGGTGTTTGCGCCCGAGTTCGAGACCGGCACCAAAAAGTGTCTAGAGAGGAGACCTTAGATGAAGACCCGTTACCTCGCCCTGGCGGCCCTCGCGGCGGCTGGCGGCGCGGTTTCACCGCTGCCGGCCAGCGCGATGCCGGCCGATGCAGCGGCTGTTGTAAGCTGCCAGGACATCTGGGTGATGCGCAACCAGATCTACAAGGACAACGGCTACTGCTTCAAGACCAAGAAGGCCCGCAGCTACTTCGGCAACGGCGGGTGTTGGGTCGACGACGAGGGCGACGTGTCGCTGTCGTCGAAGGAGACGAAGCTGGTGCTGAAGTACCGACATTGGGAGATGGTGAAGGGTTGCTGACGTTGGACGGCCAGAGCCGCACGCGGCCCTGGCCGCTCTCGTTTCCGCCGGTTACCAAGTCGCGCGTTTGCCTGATAGCCAATGTTGCGGCTCGATCAAATTGAGCATTGTCTAACGAAGGCGTCGCCAACGGCGAGAAGGCTGCTCGCGCCGCTTTGCGCGAGTTCAAGGCGCTCGCAAGGTATCTTTGAGGCGCTCAATGCCAGACATTGCCGGGATCATCCAATCCGGGACAGCCAATGCGTGGCTCTTGCTGCCCACGGCGCTGGTTCTGGGCGCCCTTCACGCGTTGGAACCGGGTCACGCGAAATCGATGATGGCAGCCTTCATCGTCGCCATTCACGGCACCGCGGCCCAAGCCGTCTTGCTGGCGCTGTCGGCGACCGTGGGCCACACCATCATCATCTGGGCGCTGGCAATTCTGGCCTGGCAGCTGCAGGACACGGCGATCTTGGAAAAGGCCGAGCCGTGGCTGCTTCTCGTTGGCGGCCTCCTCATCGTGACGCTGGCGTTGCGCATCCTCTCGCGGCTCGGACCACCGGCCGGGCACAGCCATGCACACCATCACGCGCATCCAACGGCACCTGACCACCATCGTGAGCCGGGCCACACACATGGCCATGACGAAATAGACGAGGACGCCCATGCGGCGGCGCACGCCGTCGATCTGAAACGGCAGCTCGCGAAGGGCCCTGTCACAACTGCGGACGTGGCTTGGTTCGGTTTCACCGGCGGCCTCATGCCGTGTCCCGCGGCTTTTGCCGTCTTGCTCGCGTGCTTCCACCAGAAAGCCTACGCGCTCGGCGTCATCCTCGTAGCTGCGTTCAGCATCGGGCTGGCTCTGATGCTTGTTGCGATTGGTGTGCTGGCATCCTGGGGTGCAAGGGCCTTGGCTCAATTCGGGCTCGACCGCTTTGCAAGGTGGGCACCGTACGCCTCGGCGGCGATCGTGCTCGTCATCGGGTTGGTCGTGACAGCCCAAGGCCTTGTGGCGTTGAAGATCGTGTGAAGATGAGCTCGATCCCTAAAGTGCGGGCGGATTGAGCCTCTCTCGCCGTAGAGACCAAGCGCGACTAGGCCTTTCCCAGCACGCGCCCAGCGACGGCGTCGAGCTTGCGCATGAGGCCGGGTTCGCGCGCCTCCGTCGGCGTGATGATCGCCACGTCGAGCGCGGTGTCGGAACCGATGGGGCAGGCCGGGTGCTCGCGCGGGAACTGCTCGGCCAGGCGATGCACCAGCCGGTGCGCCTTCTCGGTGTTGTCCTTCATCACCGCGATGACGGCGGCGACGTCGACGTGCGCGAACTCGTCGTGCCAGCAGTCGTAGTCGGTAACCATCGCGACGGTCGCGTAGCAGATCTCGGCTTCGCGCGCGAGCTTGGCTTCCGGCATGTTGGTCATGCCGATCACGTCGCAGCCCCAGCTGCGGTAGAGGAAGGATTCGGCACGCGTGGAGAACTGCGGGCCTTCCATGGCGAGGTAGGTCCCGCCCGTGGTCGCGGCGATGCCCTCGGCCTTCGCGGCTTTTTCGACCGCTGAGACGAGCAGCGGGCTCACCGGATGCGCCATCGACACGTGCGCGACGCAGCCCTGTCCGAAGAAGCTCTTCTCACGCGCGAAGGTGCGGTCGATGAACTGGTCGACGAGCACGAAGTGGCCGGGCGCGTACTGGTCTTTCAGCGAACCGCAGGCGGAGATCGACACCAGATCAGTGACGCCTGAACGCTTCAGGGCGTCGATGTTGGCGCGATAATTGATGTGCGTGGGCGAGATGCGGTGGCCGCGGCCGTGGCGGGGCAGGAAGCGAAACGGCAGGCCGTTGATCTCGGCGAACAGGATCTCGTCGGACGGCTCGCCCCAGGGGCTCGCGATCTTCTCCCAGTGCGGGTTCTCGATGCCGGGCAGATGATAAAAGCCGCTGCCGCCGACGATCCCCAGAACGGACTTGGTCACCGCTGCCTCCTCGCAATGCAAGAGCGGCCGATATGGCACGGGCGCCCGCGCGCGAAAAGCGAAAAGCCGGCGCCGCAGCGTCATGCACGCGTCATCAAGCTCGAGGGATTGCGCGCGGCTAGTGCTTCACGCCGCTCCAGACGAGCCGCTTGGCCGCATAGAGGATCGCCGTCGTCACCAGCAAGTACAGCAGCACCTGCCAGCCGATGCGCTTGCGTGAATCGAGGTTGGGGTCGGACGTCCACGCGAGAAAGGCCGTGACGTCGCGCGCGTTCTGGTCGAGCGAGCCCTTGGCGCCGGCATCCGGCTGGTACTCGACGAAGTTGTCCTTGCCGAGCGGCGGCGGCATTGCGAGCTGATGGCCGGGGAAGGCGGAGTTGTAGTACATGCCGTCAGCCATCTGAGCGCCGGGGGGTGGATCGCGGAAGCCGGTCAGCAGCGCGTAGGCATAATCGGCGCCGCCCTCCTGATAACCGCGGGCGATGTCCGCCAGCATCCAGAACCAGTGCGAATACCAAGGCGCAGTGGTTTCCAGCGAGCGCGCCTTCACGATGAGCGAGAGGTCGGGCGGCAGCGCGCCGTTCTGCGCCGCGCGCGCCTGCTTGTCGTTCCTGAAGGGACCTAGGATGGCGTCGGCAAGGCCGGGCAGCCTGTCGATGGGATTGCCGGCGTCGTCGAGCTCGCCCGGGATCTTGTTGGGCCAGCCGATAGCGAGCGCCTTCACGGCACCCACGGGGAACTGCGGGCCACCGGGCTCGGCGAGATTGCGGAAGCGGACGCGCTTCAGGCCGTGACAAGCGCTGCACACGTTCTGGTAGACCTGAAAGCCACGCTGGAGCTGCGCGGGGTCGTACTGGCCGCGGAAGCCGGCGAACGGCCAGGACTGGCGCGCGGTCGCATGCTCCTCGGCGGCGTCCTCGGCCTTCACGGCCGCCGCGCCGGCCAGCGAGACCAGCGCGAGACAAACGACCGCGGCGAACCTGCAAACCGGCTCGGCTCTGCTCATGGAAGCCCCCTAGACCTTGACCTTTGCCGCGGCTTTGGCCGGCACGGGTTTCACCGCTGCCTTGCCTAGCACCGCCTCGGTGATCGAGCCTGGCAACGGTCGCGACTTTTCCAGGCGGCCGACGAGCGGCAACACAACAAGAAAGTGCGCGAAGTAGTAGGTTGTGAAGATGCGCGCCCAGGTGACGTAGACCTCATCGGGCGGCTTCGACCCGAGCCAGCCTAGCGCCACGCAGGTGAACACGAACAGCCAGAAGAACCAACGGTAGATCGGCCGGTACTTGGTCGAGCGCACCTTGCTCGTGTCGAGCCACGGCACGAAGAACAGCACCGCGATTGAGGAGAACATGGCGATGACGCCAAACAGCTTCGACGGGATCGCGCGCAGGATCGCGTAGTAGGGCAGGAAATACCACTCCGGCACGATGTGCGGGGGCGTGACCATGGGGTTGGCCGGCGTGTAGTTGTCGGCGTGGCCGAGGTAGTCGGGCAGGAAGAACACGAACCAAGCAAACAGGATCAGGAAGGCGAACATGCCGACCGCGTCCTTGGAGGTCGCGTAGGGATGCATGGGCACCGCATCCGACGGCGTCTTCACGTCGAGGCCGATAGGGCTGTTCTGGCCAACGAGGTGCAACGCCCACAGGTGCAGGCCGACCAGGCCGGCGATCACGAACGGCAGAAGATAATGCAGGCTGTAGAAGCGGTTGAGCGTGACGCCGCTGACGGAGTAGCCGCCCCACAGCCACTCGACGATCGTGGTGCCGAGCCCCTTGTAGATGCTGTCGAGCGAGGAGAAGAGGTTCGTTATGACGGTTACGGCCCAGAAGCTCATCTGCCCCCAGGGCAGCGAGTAGCCCATGAAGGCCGTCGCCATCATGGTCAGGAAGATGAGCACGCCGATGATCCACAAAACCTCGCGCGGGTTCTTGTAGGAGCCGTAGTAGAGGCCGCGGAAGATGTGGATGTAGGCGGCGAGGAAGAACATCGACGCACCGACCGCGTGCAGGTTGCGGATGAGCCAGCCGTAGTTCACGTCGCGGCGGATGGCCTCCACCGAGTTCGAACGCTTCCGTCGCGCTCGGCTGGTAGTGCATGGCGAGCACGACACCGGTCACGATCTGAGCCATCAGGAAGAACGTCAGGATGCCGCCGAAGGTCCACCAGTAGTTGAGGTTGCGCGGGGTGGGGAAGTCGACGAACTGCGTGTGCATCAGCCGCCCGATGGGCAGCCGCTCGTCCATCCACTTGCCGAAGCTGGACTTGGGTTTGTAGGTCGATGCATGAAGAGCCATGGCGGTTTCGCTCCTCAGCCGATCTTGAGCTTGGTGTCTGTGACGAACGCGTAGACGGGCACCTCGAGATTGCGCGGGGCGGGTCCTTTGCGGATGCGCCCGGCGGTGTCGTAGTGCGAACCGTGACACGGGCACAGCCAGCCGCCGAAATCGCCGCGTTTGTCGCCCAGCGCCTGACCCTTCGGGATGCAGCCGAGATGGGTGCAGATCCCGACCATGATGATCCAGTCCTCGTGGCCCTTCTTGGTGCGGTTCTCGTCGGTCGCGGGCGCCGATTCCGGCAGGGCCTCGTTGCGGGCGGAGTTGTCGCGCAGCTCCGAGACGTTGACGGCCTTGGCGCTGGCGATCTCGTCGGGCGTGCGGTGACGGATGAAGACCGGCTTGCCGCGCCACAAGACCGTGATCGCCTGGCCGACCTTCACGGGCGCGATGTCGACCTCGATGGAAGCGAGGGCCAGCGCGCCAGCGTCGGGGTTCATCTGATCGATGAACGGCCATAGCGAGACTGCGCCGCCGACTGCAACGAAGGCGCTACCCGCCAGGACGAGGAAGTCCCTGCGGGTCGGTTCTTCGGCGTCAATTGCCACGGGTGCCTCCGCATCGAGGAAGATTGCCGCACCGCGCATTGCCGTCCGGCCGCCGAGGGGCCGGCCGGGGCTCGAGGCTCCTCCCTCCCGAGCCGCGCAGTCCGCGATAGGCCTACAGTATGGACCCAATAGCCATGCGGTTTTTTGACATTCTTCCCCATCGCCCTCAAGCGCGGAGCGCAAAAATGCGGGGGGCAATTTGGCGCACGTCGATGCGGCGCCGCGCTCTGAGGCTACTCGGCTGCGTCAGCCGCGTCGCGCGCGAGGAAGCCGCCCGACTGTCGCCTCCACAACTCGGCGTAAAGCCCGCCGCGGCGGAGCAGCTCGGCGTGGCTTCCCTCTTCTATGACACGGCCTGCATCCATGATGATGAGGCGGTCCATGGCGGCAATGGTAGAGAGCCGGTGGGCGATCGCAATGACGGTCTTGCCGGCCATCAGGTTCGTCAACTGCTCCTGGATCGCCGCCTCGACTTCCGAATCGAGCGCGCTCGTCGCCTCGTCGAGGATGAGAATCGGCGCATTTTTGAGCAGCGCGCGCGCAATCGCTATGCGCTGGCGCTGTCCGCCCGACAGCTTGACGCCGCGCTCGCCTACGTGGGCGTCGTATCCCTCGCGGCCATGCAGGTCCTGCAGCCCCCCGATGAAGTCGTGCGCGTGCGCGCGCTCGGCCGCGGTGACGGCCTGCGTCTCGCCCGCGTCAGGGCGGCCATAGAGGATGTTGTCGCGCACCGAGCGGTGCAGCAGCGAGGTGTCCTGAGTGACGACGCCGATCTCACTGCGCAGGCTGTCCTGCGTCACCTTCGCGATGTCCTGGCCGTCGATGAGAATGCGGCCCCGCTCCAGGTCGTGGAAGCGCAGCAACAGCGAGACGATCGTCGACTTGCCCGCGCCCGAGCGCCCGACGAGACCGACCTTCTCGCCCGGCGCCACGCTGAGCGTCAGGTTCTGGATGACGCCGCCCGGCTTACCGTCGCCCGCCGAGCGCGTGTGGCCATAGTCGAAGCTCACGTCGTCGAACGCGATGGCGCCGCGCGTGACCCGCAGAGGCTTCGCGTTCGTGGCATCGACGACCGTAAACGGGCGCGCGATCGTCATCATGCTTTCCTGCACGACGCCGACGTTCTCGAAGATGCCGGCGAGCGTCCACATGAACCAGCCCGACATGTTCATCAGCCGGATGATGAGGCCGGTGACGACGCTGATGGCGCCGATGGTGATCTCGCCGCGGCTCCACAGCCACAGAGCCAGCCCCGTGGTGGCGACGAGCACGGTGCCGTTCAAGGTCCACAGCACCGCCTCCATGATGGTGTTGAGACGCAGCTGGTCCTGATAGCGGGCGAGGTGCTCGTCGATCGCCTCGCGCGCGTAGGCATCCTCACGCTCGGTGTGGGCAAACAGCTTCACCGTCAGGATGTTGGTGTAGATGTCAACGATGCGGCCCGTCAGCATCGAGCGCGCCTCCGACATGACACCGGAGAGCTTCTCGATCTTGGGAACGAAGTAATTGAGCGTCACCGCATAGCCGGCGAGCCAGACGCCGAGTGGCACGATCAGGCGCCAGTCGGCCTCGAAGAACAACAGGAACGCGCCGATCCAGTGCACGGCGACCCAGACGACGACGTCGCACACGTTGGCGGCGACGTCGCGCACGGCAGGACCGACCTGCATGACGCGCGTCGCGATGCGGCCGGCGAAATCGTTCTGGAAGAAGCCGAGGCTCTGGCGCACCACGTAGGAATGCGCGCGCCAGCGCACGAGCACGCTGACGGGGCCCAGGATCATCTGCTGCTTCGTCAGGTCGGTGAGCGCCGACAGGATCGGCCGCGCGACGAGCGCCACGAACGCCATGAAGGCGAGCTCGTGCCCGTGCTCGGAGAAGAAGGCTGAGGGCGATGAGGTCTCGCGCATCAGGTCGATGATGCGTCCGATGAAGGCGATAATGGCGACCTCGATGCCGGCAGCGGCGAGCGTCAGCACGGTCAGCACCGCGAACGCCCACCACACCGGCTTCAGGTAGAACCAGAAGAACGCCGCAAGACGCTTGGGCGGCTCCTCGATCGGAGCCGGCGCATAGGCGTCGATACGCGTTTCGAACCAGCGAAAAAGTCGCTCAAGCATGAAGGCCCGCTCTTATTGATCTCAATCAAGCGTCGCGAGCCGCGGCCTTAACGCCACCTGCAGTCGAACGACTTTCTCGATTTCACCTGGGACACATATAGGCTAACGGTGCTTCTGGTCCAAAGGAAGGCCCTCAGCGCACGGTCGGGAGCCGCATGGGAGACGAAAAATCCGAGCTCGATCAACGAAAAGCGCGCGCCCGTGCGTGGTTTGAGGAGCTGCGCGGCCGGATCTGCGCAAGCTTCGAGGCGCTCGAGGACGACCTGCCGGCGAAAGCCCCGATGGGAGACCTCGCTCCCGGGCGCTTCAAGCGCACGCCGTGGCAGCGCACCGACCACACGGGGGGCGAAGGCGGTGGCGGCGTCATGAGCCTCATGGGCGGTCGCGTGTTCGAGAAGGTCGGCGTTCACACCTCCACCGTGCATGGCGAATTCGCGCCCGAATTTCGCAAGCAGATCCCCGGCGCCGAGGAGAACCCGCAGTTCTGGGCCTCGGGCATCTCGCTCATCGCCCACCCGCAGAACCCCAACGTGCCGGCCGTGCACATGAATACGCGCATGGTGGTCACCTCCAAGTGGTGGTTCGGCGGCGGCGCGGACCTGACCCCCGTGCTCGACCGCCGGCGCACGCAGTCGGACGTCGATACCATCGCGTTCCACGCCGCCATGCACGATGCCTGTCAGCCCCACGCCATCGCTGACTACAAGCGCTTCAAGACGTGGTGCGACGAATACTTCTATCTTCCGCATCGCAACGAGATGCGCGGCGTCGGCGGCATCTTCTACGACTACCTGACTCCGGCAGCCGAAGAGGGTGGCTTCGACGCGGCGCTGGCACTCACGCGCGACGTCGGCGAAGCGTTCCTGCGCGTATACCCCATGCTGGTGCGCGGCAACTACGCGCTGCCCTTCAGCGAGGTCGACCGCGAGGAGCAACTCATCCGCCGCGGCCGCTACGTCGAGTTCAACCTGCTCTATGACCGGGGCACCGTGTTCGGCCTCAAGACCGGCGGCAATGTCGAACTCGATCCTCTCCTCCATGCCGCCCGTCGTGAAGTGGCCGTGAGCGGCGCCACTCGGCCGGCGCGCGGCGCTCAGCGCCAAGGCAGCCGATCGGGGTGGTGGACCTCGTCGAAGGCTTCCGCGAACTCGATGGCGCCGGCCTTCTGCGAGCTCTGATCCATGCGCTTGGTGAAGTCGGCGAGCAGCTCGGCCGAGGTCTTGCCCGTTACCATCTTGTTCACGTAGTAGGCGCGCCGCGAAAAGAAGTTGGGCGTCGGCGCGGTGAGGCCCACGGGCTCCATCATCTCGAGCCCCGTCGCCGGCCCGGACAGGTTCATCAGCTCGATCTCCTCGCCCGACAGGTTGGTGACGCCTTTCTTGGCGGCGAAGTCCTTGAGCCCCTGCAGCTTGAACGACTGCAACCACGGGCCGATGTCGCCATCGAGGTTGATGGCGTGCATGCCGTAGCCGCGCGGCGTCTGCGCGAATGCGACGTAGCGGTACCAGTCGTCGGGGATCGTGCGGGCCGCGCGCTGCATTGCCTGCAGCGACGTGATCTTGCTGCGCAGCTCCTGAGCGCGCGCAGCGTCTGGCGCCGTGGCGGCCATCGTGCGCAAGCGTGAGATGTACGCGTCGCCGTGCTTCACCAGCTCGCCGATGGTGTTGGCGTGGAGGAGCTGCGCGTAGCCGAGTGCCGACGAGATCGGCTTTCCCTTCTTGGTGACGGGGTGGATGCCAGCCTGCATGTCGGCCGTGCCGAGGCCGCCGGTCTCGAGCGCATACACACGTACGACCTCGTCCTTCGTGAGCCCTAGCGCGAGACACTCCTGCGCGTAGCGGCGCTTGAACTCGCGCTCGGGAATACGCGAGGGAACGAAGTTGTAATACTGCTTGGCCGCGGCCAGGAAGTCGTCGACGCCGGGGAGCTCGCGCTCGGCCTTTTGCGGCTCCTGGCTTTTTGCGGCGGCGAGGAACGCCTCGTAGCGGCGGCGCAGGTCAGGGGCGAGCACCGGGCCGTCGTACTCCGGCGGGAAGGTCCATACGTAGTCGTCGGCGGAGTAGAGTTGGCGCGTGCTGCGCTTGGGGCGCCGGTCCTTGCGCTTGCTCTCGATCTGGTACCAGTAGGCGTCGAGGCGGCGGTCGAAGTGGTTCTTTGCGGCCCGCCAGCGCTCGAACTCCTGCGCCTGCTCGGGGTTAAGCGTGGCGAGAAATTCGCCGACGGTCGCGGCCGAGGCAGCGCTGCCCGCCAGCGCCATAGCGGCGCCGAGCAGAAGCGCGAGAAACACCCGCGGCAGGACGAAGGTCGGCAAACGGCCCTCCTCAGTGCGGACCTACAGATTGCCCGCGAAGCTCGCCCGAGAGTTTGGCCCTATCGTGGTTCGGATGCGTGATTCGCGCCCTCGATCTCTAGCACGGACGGCCATGCTATGGTCCGCGCATGCAAGACAGCACACGTGCCACGCAGCCTTTCTCGGAGGCCGGATTCCGGCTCGCCGCGGCGCGCGCGCTGCACTCGGCCCCGCCCGAGACGCCGCCGGGAGCTGAGCGGCCTGGCGGACCCGTGCCCGCCCCCAGCGATTTCGACCTCAACCCCGATGCCGCCGCTTGGCTCAACGACCATCCGGCGCCGCGACCCGCCGCCGTGCTGGTGCCCATCGTGATGCGCGAGCCGCTCACCGTGCTGCTTACCCAGCGCACCGACACTCTCCCAAGCCACGCCGGCCAGATCGCCTTTCCCGGCGGGAAGATCGAGGAGGGCGATCGCGACCCTATCGCCGCGGCGCTGCGCGAGACGCACGAGGAGATCGGCCTCGATCCGGGCTTCGTGGAACCGCTGGGCTACCTCGACGCCTATCGCACCGGAACCGGGTACCGCATCTTGCCTGTGGTCGCGCTCGTGCGCCCCGGTTTCGACCTGAAGCTCGACGCCCGCGAAGTTGCCGATGCCTTCGAAGTTCCGCTGTCCTTCCTCATGGATGCGCGCAACCATCAGACGCACGACCGCACGCTGCGCGGCGTCAAGCGCCGCTTTTACGCCATGCCGTTTGAAGAAAGGTACATTTGGGGCGCCACGGCTGGTATCATGAAGAATATGCACCAGAGGCTCTTTCCAGCATGATCCGCATCGTTGCCGAGAACATCCTGCTCTTCCTGCTGCCGACGATCGTGTACGTCGCCTACGCCTACTTGACGCGCGAGGAGAGGACGGGCGCCACTCGCGTGCTCGACGACGCGCCGCTGATCTGGCTGTTCGTCGCCGGTGCGGCCATCGTCGTGCTGGTGCTTGTGACCTTCGGGTCGCGCACGGGCGGCATCCCGGGGCAGACGTACACGCCGCCGTCCTTGAAGGACGGCCGCATCGAGCCGGGCCACCTCGATTAGCTGAGGTGCCGATGGCGAGCTCGACGAACGGCGGCGCGATCCCCAGCCTGGCACACGCCGAGTGGCTGAAGCGACCGGCGACGGGTGCCGTGCTCAACGCATTGCAGGCGGGGGGCGCGGAGGCGCGCGTCGTCGGCGGCGCGGTGCGCAACGCGCTGATGGGGTTTTCGGTCAAGGACGTCGACGTGGCAACCACAGCGCTGCCCGACGACGTTATGCGGCTGGCGGCGGATGCCGGATTGCACGCCGTGCCGACGGGCATCGAGCACGGCACGGTGACGGTCGTCGCCGAGCACGTGCCGGTTGAGGTCACGACGCTGCGGCGCGACATCGAGACGTTCGGACGGCATGCGCGCGTGACCTTCACGCGCGACTGGACGGAGGACGCGCAACGGCGCGATTTTACTATCAATGCGCTCTACTGCTCAGCCGACGGCACTGTGCACGATCCGCTCGGCGGGTACCCCGATCTCGTCGTGCGGCGCGTGCGCTTCATCGGCGACGCAGCCGAGCGCATCCGCGAGGACTATCTGCGCATCCTGCGCTTCTTCCGCTTCTTCGCGACCTACGATCCAGCGCCGCGGCCCGACGCCGACGGTCTCGCCGCCGCCATCGCGGAAAAGGCGGGGCTTGCGCAGCTTTCGGGCGAACGCATCCGCGGGGAGCTGCTGTTGCTGCTTGCAGCGCCGCGCGCGGTCGAGGCGGCGCGCACAATGCAGGAGGGCGGGCTGATCGGGCCGCTGCTCGGGGTCGCTGGCGACGTCGGCCGGCTGGCGCGTCTCGTTGCAATCGAAACGGCGCTGGCGCGTGAGCCCGATCCTTTGCTGCGTCTTGCTGCGCTGGCGCTCGGACCACACGCGGACGCCACTCGGCTGCAGGAGCGGCTACGCCTATCGTCGGCGGAAACGACGCGGCTCTCCGGCGCCGGCGTGCGGCACGCCGCCTTCTCGCCCGCGAGCGGCGAGCGGGACGCGCAGGCCTATATCTATCGGCATGGGCCGCAAGCCTTCACCGACGGCGCACTGATGGCGTGGGCCAGCTCTGGCGATGCGCCCGATGATGCGGCACGCGCCCTGCGCGTGCGCCTCCCCGAGCGCTGGCAGGCGCCGGAGCTACCGTTGCGCGGCGCGGACGTGCTGGCGCTCGGCGTATTGCCCGGGCCGCAGGTCGGGCGCGTGATCTCAGCCTTCGAGGCTTGGTGGATTGCGGAAGGTTTCCCGGCCGACCACGAGCGCGCCAAGGCGAAGCTGGACGAGCTCGTGCGCGCTTAGGCGCCGCAGCCGGGACGTCAGGTCAGGGCGAGAAGATGCCCGAGATCGCGTCGGCGAGCGTGGGTACCCCTTGCTGCTTCTTGCGGCTCTGCTTGCCGCGCTGTCCCGGCGCGTTGGAGAGCGGCGAGTCGTCGTCGGAGGCGACCACGTCGTCCTGCGGGTAGACCGGCTGCTCGAAGCGGGCGTTCTTGTTGCCGAGCGCGGCGGCGACACGGCCGTCGAGGCCGTAGAAGTCGCCGTAGGTCTCCAGCTTGCCGTCGTCGGTGACGCGCGCGGTCATGTAGGTCACGTGCACAGGGATATGCTTGTCGAGCGGCACGTCCTGGCTGCCGGCGCCGAACATGGAGCGCGTCTTCTCGGCCGGCCAACCCTTGTCCTCGGCGAGGATGATCTCGGCGAAGCGGGAGGGATCCTGCACCCGCATGCAACCGTGGCTAAACGCACGGAAGGACTTGGGGAAGAGGTTCCGCTCCGGCGTGTCGTGCATGTAGACGTCGTGCTTGTTGGGGAACAAGAACTTTACCTCGCCCAAGGGGTTCTTGGGTCCGGGCGGCTGCTGGAAGCTGACTGACCGCATATCGACGCTGCTCCAATCGATGGAGTTGCCGTCGACCGGGCGGCCGTTGATGTAGGCGCGCAGCTGATAGGCTTCGAGCACGGCGTTGGCGGAATAACCGCCGCCGAAAATGCCGAACAGGCCGCCACCGGAACTCTTGCGCAGGATCGGCGCCAGCTCCTTGGCCTTGATGCCCTCCGGAACGCCCCATGTGGGGTGGAATACGATTGTCTTCATGTCGGCCGAGAACGTTGGCGTCGGCCAAGTGGGCTGGCCGACAATGATCCGGGCAGTGTGAATGGTCTTCCCGTCCTTGATGATGCGCGTCAGCGCTTCGGGGACGTTGTCCCACACATAGAATTTGCCGAGCTGCTCGGGCAGCCAGCGCCAACGCTCCATGTTGATCAGGATGCGCTCGATCTTGAAGTCGTTGGTGACAGGGGGCGGCGGTGCAGCGGCCTGCTTTGGCTTGCCCGCGGAATTAAGTGCCGTGCGGGTGCCGTTGCCGATCTGGCCGTCGGCACGCAGGCCGTTGCCGCGCTGGAACTCGCGCACGGCCTCCTGCAGCTTGGCGTCGTAGACGGTGTCGCTGGCGGGATCGGCGGCCGGTACTTTCAGGCGCTGGCGCAGGAGCGCAATTTGCGGGTCCTTGCCACCTGGGACGATGACGCGTCCGGGCGGGATCTGGATGGCGAGCACGGGGTCTTGGGGCTCCTCGGAGGGAGCGGCGGGCACCTCCTCCTTGAGGGTGCCGCCGCGCGCCTTCAGCAGCGCCTGGCGTAAGAGCTCAAACTGCTGGTGCGTGGGGTGCAGCGAGCGCAGATAGGCGTCGGGCGCGTCGGTGGCGCTGAGATCGGCCAGCACGACCTTAGGGTCGCGCAGAGGCGGAGTCTGGTCGATGAGCTGCGAGATCGCCATCGGGTTGACGCGGCCACCGCGCGCGTAGCGGGCGTACTTCAGGATCGCGACGCCCATCTTGATCTCGGCGTCGGCCACAGCCTCGGGCGTCAGGCTGGCGCCCACCTGCGGCACCTGGAAATCGGAGGCGGTGAGGCCCCAGTCGCCGGCCTTGGCGAGTTCCTCGGCCGCGGCCTTGCCCTTGTGCGTGAACCCGCTAATCGACACCCACACGGGCGGCCCGATCAGCTCGCCGTAGTAGGCGGTGAGCGCCTTGACTTCGTCGGGGCTGGCGTTCTTGGCGGCGGCGGGAAGCTGTAGGCGGATGGCGGCGACGATCGGGTCGGCCGGAGGTGCGGGAGCGACGGCGGCGGGCGGTGTCGCACCGGGCGGCGTCGCGCCCGGAGCGCTCTCGGGCAGCGCCGCGGTGGCGGCGGGCATGCCCGGAGCCGCCGGCGTGGGAGCTGCCGGCACGGCGGTGACAGGCGTCGCGGTAGCGGGTGTCGCGGTGACGGGTGTCGCGGTAGCGGGCGTCGCTGCGGCGTCCTTCTTGGCGGCATCGGTGGCGGCGGGAGTTGCCGGCACTGCCGGAGCGGAGGCCGGTGTCGCAGTTGGTGAGGCGGGAGGGGTTGTCGTTGACGGGGTCGCGGTCGCCGCAGGTGGCGTCGGCTCGCCGGGTTTCGCGGCCTCGGCTGGTTTCTGCGCGGGTGGCGTAGTCACGGCCGGCGTCTTAGGCAACTCGGCTGCGGCCGACTTCATGGCGCCGAGTTCGCTTTCTGGCGCTCGCTGCATTGCTGCTAGAGGCGAAGTTTCCGCTTTCGCCGCGATCTGGCCCATCAACGCCAACGCCGCGGCCGCCGGGAGCAACCCGGCGCGCAGGAGAACAGCCATATTCTCGATCATCCCTCGGTCTCCAGAAGCATCCGTCACGCTAGATGGAGAAAATGGCCACCAATAGGCCAAATAAGCGGTGTTTCGAATCTGCCTAAGAGCAATCTAGGTTAAGGGGCGCCCAGCACAAGCTGGGCCGTGGGTCATGAGGGCAACACCGGCGATAAATACGCCCAGAACCACGAAAAAAGCCCCGGCCGGGGCCGGGGCTTTTCCATTCATCCACAGGATGCGGGGGACTATTAGAAGTCCATGCCGCCCATGCCGCCGCCCATCGGCGGGTGAGCATGGCCTGCATCCTTCTTGGGCAGCTCGGCCACCATCGCCTCGGTGGTGATGAGTAGGCCCGCAACCGAGGCTGCATCCTGCAATGCACAGCGCACGACCTTGGCGGGATCGATGACGCCCTCGGCGACGAGGTCGCCGTAGGTGTGTGTCTGCGCGTTGTAGCCGTAGTTGTACTTTGCGTTCTCGAGGATCTTGCCGACGATCACCGAGCCGTCCTCACCGGCGTTGGTGAAGATCTGCCGGGCGGAGTCTGGAGGGCCTTCTTGACGATGGTGATGCCGACCTTCTGGTCCTCGTTCTCCACCGTGAGACCCTCGAGCGCCTTGATGGCCCGCAGCAAAGCGACGCCGCCGCCGGGGACGACGCCCTCTTCGACAGCGGCGCGGGTTGCGTGCAGCGCGTCGTCGACGCGATCCTTGCGCTCTTTCACCTCGACCTCGGTCGCGCCGCCCACCTTGAGTACGGCAACGCCGCCGGAGAGCTTAGCTAGCCGCTCCTGCAGCTTCTCCTTGTCGTAGTCGGAGGTGGTCTCCTCGATCTGCGCCTTGATCTGCTTCACGCGCGCCTCGATGTCGGCCTTGGAGCCGGCGCCGTCGACGATCGTGGTGTTCTCCTTATCGATCGACACCTTCTTGGCGCGGCCGAGCATCTGCAGCGTGACGTTCTCGAGCTTGATGCCAACGTCCTCGCTGATGACGGTGCCGCCAGTGAGGACGGCGATATCTTCCAGCATGGCCTTGCGGCGATCGCCGAAGCCCGGGGCCTTCACGGCCGCGACCTTCAGGCCGCCGCGCAGTTTGTTGACCACGAGTGTAGCTAGCGCCTCGCCTTCAACATCCTCGGCGATGATGAGCAGGGGCTTACCCGCCTGCACGACCGCCTCGAGAACCGGCAGCATGGCCTGCAGACCGGAAAGCTTCTTCTCGTGGATGAGGATGTACGGGCTCTCGAGCTCGGCCACCATTTTCTCGGCGTTGGTGATGAAGTAGGGGGAGAGATAGCCGCGGTCGAACTGCATGCCTTCGACGACGTCGAGCTCGGTCTCGAGGCTTTTCGATTCCTCGACCGTGATGACACCCTCGTTGCCGACCTTCTTCATGGCCTCGGCGATCTTGGCGCCGATCTCGACGTCGCCGTTGGCGGAGATGGTGCCGACTTGGGCGATCTCGTCGTTGGAGGTGACCTTCTTGGCGTTCTTCTTGAGCTCGGCGACGACGGCCGCGACGGCCAGATCGACACCGCGCTTGAGATCCATCGGGTTGGCACCGGCCGCGACCGACTTGGCGCCTTCCTTGACGATCGCCTGGGCGAGAACGGTGGCGGTCGTGGTGCCGTCGCCGGCGACGTCGGAGGTCTTGGAGGCGACCTCGCGCACCATCTGGGCACCCATGTTCTCGAACTTATCCTCGAGCTCGATCTCCTTGGCGACGGTCACGCCGTCCTTGGTGATGCGAGGCGCGCCGAACGACTTCTCGATCACGACGTTGCGGCCTTTGGGGCCGAGCGTGACCTTGACGGCGTTGGCGAGAATGTCGACGCCGCGCAGCATCTTCTCGCGCGCGTCCTGTGAAAATTTGACGTCTTTGGCAGCCATGAAAAATAACTCCTATCGAGTTCGAACTTGATTGCGATTGTGTGCAGTGTCAGGCCGCGGCGCGAACGTTGGCCTTGCCCTCGATGACGCCGAGGATGTCGCTCTCCTTCATGATGAGCAGATCCTGGCCGTCGATCTTGACCTCGGTGCCGCTCCACTTGCTAAACAGCACGCGGTCGCCGGCCTTGACGTCGAGGGGCTGAACCTTGCCCTGCTCGTCGCGGGCGCCGGGCCCCACCGCGACCACTTCGCCCTGCATGGGCTTTTCCTTGGCGGTATCGGGAATGATGATGCCGCCGGCCGTCTTGGTGTCTTCCTCCAGGCGGCGAACGACGACACGGTCGTGAAGTGGACGGAACTTCATGTGATCACCCTCGTGATTTCTCTAGGTTCTGAAGCTTTGAGCTCTGCGGCTTTGAGTTCTGAAGCTTTGGGCTGTGAGCGGCCTCGCGGGGGGTGCGGGGCGCACTCGGCTCGAGCGGGAGCGGCACCTTGCAAAGGGCCGGCTGCCCAACGCGCGGTATATGCGCCGGGGTGTTAGCACTGTCAAGGTTCGAGTGCCAAAAACGCGAGGCAAATTATGAGGGGTCGGGCGCACTATCTGAGTGCGCGGCCTAACAAAAGGTTACCGGCAGCGGCCTGAAGCGGCGTGTTTGAGCGTCCTCAGAAGCGGCGCTTACTCGGTCCTCCTCAACCTCCCCCACCTCCTCGACGATCTTGGCAACGAAGGCATCAAGATCGCCCGGTGCCCTGAGGTCACGATGCCCTGGTCGGCCACGACTTGGCGGTCCACCCAACGTGATGATGGCGAGCGCTTCATCGTTGATGCGCAGGGTGTCGGGGTTCATCTGCCCGCCGGGCGGACGAGGGCGTCGCCGACTTTCACGGCATCGAGCGTGAGATCGACGGCGACCGATTGGCCCCAATCCTTGGGCCAGCAGCATTTGAATTCGCACGCCTCGGGCGCAGCGACATGCACGGTGGCGCCTTTCGCTTTCGGCCCCTCCAGAGGCTTCAAAAGCTCCGATTCCTCAAAGCCGTGCGTTGCCATGACGAGGATCTTGCTGTTCGCGATGGCCGACATTGGGTGCTCCTCCGAAGCGGAGTGGGAGGGCCCACCGCATTGGTCGGCGGGTTCCGCAGCGCGCAGCAAACTTTGCACGTTATTGCTCAATCCGCGGCCTGCCGTCTACGGTGAAACGAGAAGGCCCGCGGCGCTTGAAGCGCCGCGGGCCTTACGACTGTAAAGGCTATTCTAGGTTTTCTGCCGGTCCGGCGAATTGCCCGACGTCACATTCAAATGGTGAAATCCGTCATCTTGGCGCCCTTGTTGAGCTTAGCAACGAGCCAATTCGGCTTGCGGCCACGCCCGGTCCAGGTCTCGGCCCGATTGTCGGGATTGGCGAACTTCGCCGCGCTCAGCTTGCCCTTGCCGCGGCCGCCGAACAGCTCCGACATCGAGAAACCGCGCTTTTCCGCAAGTGCGGCCATCGCGTGCTTGACCTCGGCGCGCTCGCGCTCGCGAGCCCCGGCGATAGCCTTTGCCACTTTCGCCTCGAGGTCGAGCAGGTCCTTGAGCGACATCTTGTCAACGTTCACGCTGGCCATCCGTGATCCTTTCCTGGGCTTTCGATCCATCGGAGCAACCGGCATTTATGCCGATCTCCCTATTTCGATGTTCTTGTTTATGGCGATTGAATTACTTTTTACCTTCGATTTGTCAAGCACATCATAAAATGATTGCCCATTGGGGTTCACAGCGAATGGGGCGACCGTGTGCAACCCAAACGCGCAGAGTGCGCGTTTCGTTCACGGGTGTGAAAATAAGCGCGATAAAACTCCGTGCGCGCATTAGACCACCTTTCGAAAACCCAATCGCGAAACAAAATCGGAACATTTGCGCTCGCACCCACGCCGATGCGGCCGCTGCTAGAGGCGGAAATTCGTTCAGTTACCGTTCATTTGCGGGGCTTTAGGCTCGCACCACCCTGAAACTATCTTCCCCGGAGTGATCCAAATAAGGGCGCAGCGCGTCAGGGTCGCTGCGCTCTTTTGCTTTCTGGGACGCGCGCGCGCGGTCGCTCTCCCGGGAACCGCGATTGCCCAACCTACGTTTGATTTCAAGTGACCGACCCGATACGGTCCCGCTCCCCACACCCTGGCAATTGCGCCCTGATCCACTCCGGAGGCCCGAGACCCATGACGTTCAAGCTTCCCCCGTTGCCCTATGCCTATGACGCGCTTGGGCCCTTTATGTCGGCAAAGACCCTGGAATTCCATCACGACAAGCACCATCAGGCCTACGTCGATATGGCCAACAAGCTGGTGCCCGGAACGAAGTACGAGGGTAAGAGCATTGAGGAGATCTGCAAGGAAGCTTACGCCGACAAAAACCAGCCGATCATCAACAATGTCGGCCAGCACTTCAATCACATCCATTTCTGGCAGTGGATGAAGAAGGGCGGCGGCGGCAAGAAGCTTCCGGGCTCGGTCGAGAAGCTCGTCGCCGACGCGGGCGGCTACGACAAGATCCGCAACGATTTCATCGAGGCCGGCAAGGGGCAGTTCGGCTCAGGCTGGGCCTGGCTCACCCTGAAGAACGGCAAGCTCGAGGTGACGAAGACGCCCAACGGCGAGAACCCGCTCATGCACGGCGGCACACCTGTGCTGGGCTGCGACGTGTGGGAGCACAGCTATTACCTCGACTATCAGAACCTGCGCCCGAAGTATCTCGAGACCTGGTTCGACAATCTCATCAACTGGGAGCACGTCGAGGAGCTCGCGGGCTAGTCAGCCCCGGATTTCGTTGCAACGGCGCCGCGGGCGAGCGGCGCCGTTCGTCTTGCGGAATCGCACTTAGTTCGCTGCTGCTCTTGCCGGCGCCAACGTACCGAGATACGTGACAATCGCCTCGATCTCCGGCGGCTGGAACACAAATTCCGGCATATCCGGATGCGCCGAGTTAATACCCTCGGCCAGCGCTTCGGCGAGATTGTCCGGCGGATACCGCTTCACCACCTCGCGGAACGGCAGCGCCTCCGGGTGCTTGCTCGCATCATCCCTGCCGATCGCATGGCAGCGGGAGCAGTTGGCCTCGAGCAGCGCGAGGCCTTTGGCGACACGCTCGTCCCTGCTTCCGGCACTCGTCGAGGCGGAGAACACTGCGACCGCGCTGAAACCGATCGCCGCCGCACATATCCCGCGCAATGATCTCATGAGCTTCACCCCTTGATGCGCGCACCTTCGCGCATCCTGAGCGGCGCAGTCTTGAACCGGATCAATCGCGGCCTTAGCGCGAGCGGCCTTTGAGCGACTTCATGATCACGCCGCGGATTACGGAGACGGCCGTGCGCGCGAATGTCCGCTGCAGCTCGCGGCCGAACATCTGCCCAACGCCCTGGCGCGAGCGCCCCGTCGGCCCCTTGCTGGGGCCGAAGATGGTCCCGAGCCAATCGCCGATGCCGCCGCCACTCGACGCATTCGCGTCCTCGCCGCCGTCGCCGCCTCCGCCCTGCCCGCGTCGCTGCAGCATCTCGGCAGCGCTTTCGCTGTCTTTGGCCTGCTCGTACTTGCCGTAGACGGGGCTCGCGGCGATGAGCGCGCGTCGCTCCGCATCCGTGATGGGTCCCATGCGGCCCTCGGGTGGACGGATCAGCGTGCGCTCGACCATCGACGGCTCGCCCTTGTTCTCGAGCATGGAGACGAGCGCCTCGCCGACCTGCAATTCGAGGATGACACGCTCGGTGTTGAGGTTCGGGTTGGGGCGGAAGGTTTCTGCCGCCGCTTTCACGGCCTTCTGCTCCTGCGGCGTATAGGCACGCAGCGCGTGCTGGATGCGGTTGCCGAGCTGTGCCGAAACGGTGTTGGGCACATCGAGCGGGTTCTGCGTCACGAAATAGACGCCGATGCCCTTCGAACGCACGAGGCGCGCGATCTGCTGGATGCGCTCGAGCAGAGCCGACGGCGCGTCGTCGAACAGCAAATGCGCCTCGTCGAAGAAGAACACGAGCTTGGGCTTGGGCTGGTCGCCGACCTCGGGCAGCGTCTGCCACAGCTTGGTCAGCATCCACAGCAGGAACGTCGCGTAGAGCCGCGGCTTCTCCATCAGCTTGTCGGCGACGAGCACGTTGATGTATCCGCGGCCGTCGGGAGCGGTGCGGATGAAGTCCATGATGTCGAGGGCGGGCTCGCCGAAGAAATGATCGGCGCCCTGCTGCTCGAGCACGAGAAGCCGGCGCTGAATGGAGCCGATCGAGCTCGCGGCGACGTTGCCGTATTTGGTCTGCAGCTCCTTGGCGCGCTCGGCCACGTTGTTGATGATCGCGCGCAGGTCCGCGAGATTGCGCAGCGGCAGCTTCTCGTCGCCTGCCACGCGGAAGGCGACATTCAACACGCCCTCCTGCACCTCGTTGAGCTCGAGCATGCGTGCAAGCAGTAGCGGTCCCATGTCCTCGACGGTCGCGCGCACGGGGTGGCCCGCGTCGCCGAGCACGTCCCAGAAGATGCAGGGCGAAGCGCTGTTGGTGTACTCATCGAGGCCGACCTCCTTGGCGCGCTTCAAGAGAAAGTCCTTCGGCTCACCAACCTCGGCGATGCCGGAGAGGTCGCCCTTGATGTCGGCGGCGAACACCGGCACGCCCGCCTTCGAGAGCCCTTCGGCGAGGACCTGCAGCGTCACTGTCTTGCCGGTGCCGGTCGCGCCGGTGACGAGCCCGTGCCGGTTGGCGAGACTGAGGTCGAGGTATTCGGGCTTGACGCTCCGGCCGAGGAAGACCTTGCCGGCCAGCAGCACCGATTTGACAGCTCCGCTCGGGGAGGCCGATGGAGCCGGGCTCTTGGCCGGCTGGCTCTTCGCCGTCTGGCTGTTGGCCGGTTCTGATCAACTCTTTGCCATTGGATGCACTCCTGCGGGCGGCCAGATGTCGTCTTGGCATGGGAGAATACGCTATGCAAACGGCAGTTGCAGCGGCGGTTTATCGGACGCCAATGCCTGGAGCGAGGCGAGGCGAAACGAAGCGAGCATGAGGATTTGGCGTGCGAAAGCGCTGCGACCGATTATAGAAACGGAAGAACGCGGAAACCGAGAATTGGGAAGCCGAGAGCAATGACGGACGTGAGTGCGCCGATCGCGCTCGCCGGCGGCTTCGAGCCGGCAAACTACGAGACCTGGCGCAAGCTCGTCGAAAAGGCGCTGCAAGGTGCCGATTTCGACCGCAAGCTCGTGGCCCGGACCACGGACGGGTTGCACATCAATCCTCTTTATACGCGCGCCGATGCCCTGCCCGCCGCCACGGCGGCGGTTGCGGGAGCCGCGCCCTTCACGCGCGGGACGAAGGTCAAGGCGGAAGGCCTCGGCTGGCATATCCACCAGCGCGTCGTGGCACCCGATGCCGGCACCGCCAACAAGGTGATCCTGGAGGAGCTCGAAGGCGGCGCCTCGGGCGTCGTGCTGCAGATCGCGGGCCCGGGCCAGACCGGCGTCGTCATCGCCGGCGCCAACGACATGGCCGCAGCGCTCGCCGGTGTCTATCTTGATTATGCCTCGGTTCAGCTGCGGGGCGGGCTCGGAGGTATCGAGGCGGCGCGGCATTTCCTCGGCGCGCTCAAACTGCTCAAGTCGAAGCCGGGTGAGGCCCGCTCGTTCCTCAATGTCGACCCCATCGGCACGCTCGCGCGCTTGGGCACCGCGGGCGTGCCAGTCAAGGATGCGCTCGGCAATGCGGCGAAGCTTGCGGGCGAGGCGCGCGCGACCGGCGCCAACGTCGTCACCCTTGTGGTCGATGCCACGGTGCCGCACGAGGCCGGCGCCAGCGAGGCGCAAGAGCTCGCCTATCTCGCCGCGACGCTCACCGCCTACCTGCGTGCCCTCGAGGCGGCGGGCGTCTCCCCCAACGAAGCATTGCCGCAGATCGCGTTCGCGCTCTCCGTCGATACGGACCTGTTCCTCGGCGCCGCCAAGGTGCGCGCCGCGCGCACGATCGTCGCGCGCATCGCTGAAGCCTGCAAAGCGTCGGCAGCCGCGATGCACATCACGGCGGTGACGTCGGCGCGCATGATGTCCAAGCGCGACCCGTGGACCAACATGCTGCGCACTACGGCCGCGTGTGCCGCGGCAGCCTTCGGCGGCGCCGACGCCATCACGGTGCTGCCATATACCTGGGTGATCGGCGCGCCCGACCGCTTCGCGCGGCGCGTCGCACGCAACGCGCAGCTGGTGCTGCAGGAGGAAATCCTCGCTCGGCCGCGTCGCCGACCCCGTGGGGGGCTCGTGGTACGTCGAGAAGCTCACCGCCGAGCTCGCGGCGAAGGCGTGGGCTCTGTTCCAGGACATAGAGGCCAAGGGCGGCATCGTCGCCGCGCTCGTCTCGGGCGCACTGCAGGACGACATCGCGCGCGTCGCGCAGACGCGCGCCAACGCGATCGCGACGGGCCGGCAGGAGCTGACCGGGGTCTCGGTGTTCCCGCTGCTCGGCGACGACGGCGTGAAGGTCGAGGCGCTGGCGGAGCCCGCGCCGGTCACCGGCAAGGCGGAGGTGCGGCCGCTCGCGCCCCATCGCCTGGCCGAGCCGTTCGAAGACTTGCGCGACCGCGCCGATGCGTTCGCCGCCGCCAAAGGCGAGCGGCCGCGCGTGTTCCTGGCCAATCTGGGCGAGATTGCCGAGCACAACCGCCGCTCAACCTGGGCGTGGAATTTCCTTGCGGCCGGCGGCATAGAGGGCCTCACGAGCGACGGCTACAAGGACGCCGGCGAGGCCGCCGCCGCCTTCAAGAGGTCCGGCGCGCGCATCGCCTGTATCTGCTCCTCCGACGCCGTCTACGCCCAGCACGCAAAGGATACAGCCAAGGCCCTGAAGGCTGCGGGCGCGGGCCGCGTGCTGCTGGCGGGAAAGCCGGGCGAGGACGAGGCCGCGTTGCGGGCAGCCGGCGTCGACGGGTTCCTGCAGGCCGGCCAGGATGCGGTCGCCGCCCTCAAAGAGCTGCAAACCTCGTTGGGAATTGCGTAACGAGCAATTGAACCGGAGAGACGTTTCGCATGGCCGTCCTGCGCTTCCTCGCCAGCCTCTTTGCCCTCATCGCGGTCGTGGCCCTGGTGACGGACGCCACGCCCGCGCTCACCGGCACCGGTCCATTCAAGGCGACGAGCGTCATCGGGTACTGGCGCCAGCTCGCGCCAGCAACGCTGCTGACGGTGCGCGCCGCCGTCACGCGCACGACCTTCCCGTGGATGTGGGATCCGGTCATTGCAAGCGTACTGGGATTGCCGGCGGCGGCGCTGTTCGGCGGGCTCGCGGTTGTGTGCGGCTACTTCGGCCGCCGGCGCGAACCGATGAAGCTGCACGTCAACTGAGACGCACGCGCGCCGCTCAGCGGGGCTTGGGCGCTTCCGGCGCGACCTATGATCAGACTTTTAAGGCTCGTCAGCGCCGGCGGCAGCCCGCTGCTGGGCGGAAAGATGATATCGAGCGCAATGCCGACGGCGACGAGGCCGACGAGCAGCAAGATCAGCCGCATCACCCAGCGCCGATGGCTCGCATTGAGCTCGGCGATCTGCGCTTCCTCAACCGTGCCCTCCGGCTCGGCGATGAGCGCCGTCTTGAGGCCAAGGAATTTCTTCTGCGCGGAGCGGCGCACGTTGCCCATGTCGGTCACGGGAATGCCGGCGCGCTCGGCAATCTGATGCGCAATGTCGGGATAGGGGAAGCTCGGGTCGCTGTCGGCCTCGCTGACGTAGCCGAGCTTGACGGGCGTGTCGTCCTTGAGGACGAGGCGCGCACCTTTGAGCAGCACCGGCGCCACCGAGCCGCCGTATATCTCGCGCCGTGTCTCGATCGCCTTGATGTCCGAGTAGGGGATCTCGCGCGTCTTGTAGCGGACCATGGGCGTGGGGCCGCGGCCGGCGGGCAGCGTCAGCTTAACAGCCTTATCGCCGAGCTCGATGCGCGCCATCAGCGAGTGCATAAGCTCGATGACGATCAGGAACATGATGAAGGCGAAGGCAACGGCAAGCACCGCAAGCCCGAAGGTGCCCTGCCAGTGGCCTTGCGAGATGCGCCAGAACAGCATCGGCGGCAGGCTGACGAAGAACGGCAGCAATAAAAGAAAAACGAAGGAAAAAGCGAACTTGCGTCCGCCGCCGGCGGCGTAGACGGTGGGGTCGGCCGGCTTGCCCGGCGGTGCCGCCGGGGTTTGACCCATCGCTGCCATCGCATCGGCCATGATCGACGCTCCCCTGCCGCCCGACCCGAAGTTCTATCCCAGCGATCACGACAACATGAGGACGTAACGGACCGCTGGCCCTCCCGAATTAGCACTATATCAGGGCTAACGGCCTTCCCAGCCCCCACGCCTTCCTAACTCAGGTGCATGCCATGCTTTTCAGCAAGAGCAAGTCCATGATGCCGACCGCAGAGACCGCGCTTCCCGGCCGGCCGACCCCCATCCCCACTGCAGCCGAGCACGACATCTTCTCGCGTCCCTTGAAGGGCCCCTACCCGCAGGGCCTCGAGATGGCAATGTTCGGCATCGGCTGCTTCTGGGGTGCGGAGCGCAAGTTCTGGAGCCTCGCGGACGGTATCTGGATCACGGCCGTCGGCTACGCGGGCGGCTTCACGCCAAACCCGACCTACCAGGAGGTCTGCTCGGGCCGCACGGGGCACAACGAGGTGGTGCTCGTCGTCTATGACCCGAAGCGCTTGAGCTACGAGACGCTGCTCAAGACGTTCTGGGAGAGCCACAACCCGACGCAGGGCTTCCGCCAGGGCAACGATGTGGGCACACAGTACCGCTCCGGCATCTACACGTTCACCGAAGCGCAGCGCCTAGCCGCCGAGAAGTCGAAGGCCGAGTACCAGAAGATGCTTAGCAAGAACGGCTTCGGGCAGATCACGACCGAGATTCTGCCGGCGCCGGAGTTCTACTTCGCCGAGGACTATCACCAGCAGTACCTGTCGAAGGTCCCGCACGGCTACTGCGGGCTCGGCGGCACGGGCGTCGCCTGCCCGCTGCCGACCGGGGTGGCGGCGGCGGAATAGCGTCACGGGCAGTCGAACTATTTCTTCGCGGACGCAGTCGCGGGCGCAGGCTTGGGCTCATCGCCCGCGATCGCCGTGGGACCCTTGCTGTTCAGGACGGCTTTGCACTCGGCTGGAAGCTGATCCATGGTGACGTGGCGCTTGTCGCTCGGCGGCACGAACTTGTCGTCGACCGAAGGTGCCTCCTTGCCCTTCTTCACGGCAGCGGCAACGGCCTTCAGCAAGTTATCGAGTTCCTTGCCGCAGCCGTCATCACCGTCGACCGCCTTCTGCCCCTCGCAGCCGCCGTTGGGACAGCCGATGCGGACGTGGAAGTGGTAGTCATGGCCGCCCATGGGGCGCACTTTGGCGAGCCATTTCTTGTCGTCGCCGGCGGCCTTGCACAGCGCTTTCTTGATCGCCGGGTTGACGAAAATGCGCTCGACCTCCTTATAGGACGCCGCGCGCTTGATCAGCGCGACCTGCTTGTCGGTGAACACCGCAGGGTCGACGTCGATGCGCGAGGGCGCGACCATCATCGTGGCTTGGATGTCCTCACGCTCCCTCACCGAGAGCACATGGTCGGGCATCGGCGTCAACCAGATGTCGGCGTCGAGGCCGACCTGATGGCTAGCGTGCCCGGAGAGCATGGGTCCGCCGCGCGGCTGCGCGATGTCGCCGACGAGCAGCCCCGGCCAGCCGTCCTTCGCTTTGGCCTCGTCCGCAAGCCGGTGCAGAAGGGCGATCAACTTCGGATGGCCCCAGGCTCGGTTGCGCGAGGGGCGCATGGTCTGCCAGTCGGGGCCGGCGTCGGAGAGCTGCACGCCGCCCGCAAGGCAGCCCTTGGAGTAGAAGCCAATGGCGCGCGCCGCAAGCGAAGAGGGCTCTTTGACCACGCCGAACAGCGTCTTGGCGAGGACGACCGGCTTTTTCTCCTTCTTGCCGTTCTTGGCGGTCTTGGAATCCTTGGCGTCCGCCTTGTCCTTGGCGTCGGCGGCGTCCTTCGCATCCTTGGCGGCTTCGGGCGCGGGCTTGGCATCGGGAGCCGGCGCCGGTACGGGCGCGGCAGCCTTTTGCGCAGGCACGGAAGCCGGCGCCTTGACCGCAGGATCGGCGGCAAAAGTTGCGCCGGCCACGGCGACGGCAAGCAACGGCAACGCGACAATCGGATAAAGGAATTGGCGGCGCATCCCGCTCCCCCATCTCTGGCAAAGCAGAGCGGATACTATCCCTGTTCGTCCAAAAAGCGACACCCCGAGCCCGCAACCCAGATTTATGGCTAGCTCGGTGTTGTCGCGGCACATCGCGAAGGCGCAATAAGGCAGCATGGTCAGCCTGATAACCGAAGGCCCGGCGGCCGCGACCGCACACCTCCTGCTGGCGCACGGGGCGGGCGCGCCGATGACGAGCCCGTTCATGGAGAAGATCGCGGGCCTGCTCGTCGAGCGCGGCCTGGGCATCTCACGCTTCGAGTTCGCCTACATGGCCGGGCGCCGCGAGGACGGTAAGCGCCGCCCGCCGCCGAAAGCCGAACGCCTCGTCGACGAATACAAGGCAGCGGTGGCAGCCGTGCGTGAAAGGGTCAAGCCCGGTGTCAAGCTGATGATCGGCGGCAAGTCGATGGGCGGACGCGTCGCCAGCCTCGTCGCCGACGAGCTCTACGGCGCGAAGCAAATCTCCGGCCTCGTCTGTCTCGGCTATCCCTTCCATCCGCCGGGCAAGCCGGAGGCGCTGCGCACCGCCCACCTCGAGCATTTGCGCGCGCCGGCACTCATCGTGCAGGGCGAGCGCGATCCGTTCGGGAGCCGGAGCGAGGCCGAAGCCCTGAAGCTTTCGCCTACCATACGCTTTGCATGGGCCGGCGACGGCGATCACGACCTCGGCCCCCGCGGCGGCAGCAGGTTTACGCGCGCCCGCAACCTCGCCGCGGGCGCCGACGCGATAGCAGCATTCGCGACAGCGTTGCCGAAGAGCAAATAGAAAGGGCCCGCAGCGACCCGCGAGCCCCGGCATTTGCGCGCGCGGCTTGGCGCCTGCGCTCAGTGCTTGTCCTTTTTCTTCCCGTCGCCGGCCTTGTCGCCGATCTTCCCTTTTATGCTGGCGATGCCGTCCTTGAAAATGCCGTCGATGGTGCCGCGCGCGTCCTTGTCCTCTTTGCCGTCGGCGGCGTCGTAGGTCGCGGCCCAGACGACGTTGACCTCGTCCTCGTCGTCGTCGTCGGGCGTGACGGAGAACTGCGCCTCGTAGTTTTTGACCGGCAGCGGGCTTTCCATGATGGCGTAGCGGTAGGTCATTGGCCCTTTACTGACGAGCTTCTCCTTGATCTTGCCGCCGTCGCCCAGCGTCAGCGTGCGGATGACGTCGTCACCCTCCTTGCTTTCGGTGCAAGACTTCACGGCCGGATGCCACTCGGCAATTGCGCACCAGCCGCCGAAGCGATCCCACAGCGCCTTAGATTCCGCGTCGACCTTCTTGGGATCGACCTTCACCTCGAGCTTCTTGCCGGAGGCGAGGCTTGCGGCATCGGCAGGCGCGCTCGCCCACGCGACCAGCGCGCAGGACATGGCAACAGCGGTGCAGATTGACTTCATCGTTTGCACCCTATGGTCGTTTCTTGAGGCCCGCACCGCAGGCATTGGCCGGCACGGCGTGCTACATTGTAACCTGCGGCTTGCGGCAATTGCGAGGTCTTTCCTCTCCCGCTCGGCGTGCGAATTTTTCCTTGGCCGCGCCGGTGATTGGTCCCGCTTCCATCGCGCGAAATCTGGCACTAGTTTGCGCCACGCGAAGCCAACCTCTTGCACTGCACCCTCGATCTGCTGAAAGCCGGAATGACCACGACCACAAAAGCCGCCCCGCTCGCCGCGCTCGCCGACGTCAAAGCCTGGCCGTTCGAGGAGGCGCGCCGGCTGATTGCGCGTCTCGACAAGCTCGAGGGCGGCAAGGACAAGACCGTCATCTTCGAAACCGGCTACGGGCCGTCGGGGCTGCCGCACATCGGCACCTTCGGCGAGGTCGCGCGCACGAGCATGGTGCGGCACGCCTTCGAGATGCTGACCGAGGGAAAACGCGCAACGCGCCTCATCTGCTTCTCCGATGACATGGACGGCCTGCGCAAAGTACCGAGCAACGTGCCCAACCAGGAGATGCTGCAGGGCTATCTCAACCAGCCGCTGACCCGCGTTCCCGACCCGTTCGGCAAGTTTGCGAGCTTTGCGCACCACAACAACGCGATGCTCCGCGACTTCCTCGACCGCTTCGGCTTTGCCTATGAGTTCGTGTCGGCGACGGAGGCCTACGCCTCGGGCATCTTCGACGAGACGCTGCTCGCGATGCTCAAAGTCTACGACAAGGTGATGGACATCATCCTGCCGACGCTGGGGCCCGAGCGGCGTGCGACCTACTCGCCGTTCCTGCCCGTGTGCCCGAGTACCGGCCACGTGCTGCAGGTGCCGATGATCGAGCGCCATCCCAAGAAGGGCACCGTCGTCTATCTCGATCCGGAGACGGGCGAAAAGGTAGAGACGCCGGTGACGGGCGGCCGCGTCAAGTGCCAGTGGAAGGCCGACTGGGCGCTGCGCTGGACCGCGCTCGGCGTCGACTATGAGATGGCGGGCAAGGACCTGATCGAATCCGTCACGCTATCGTCGAGGATCTGCAAGGCGCTCGGTGGCACCCCGCCCGAAGGCTTCAACTACGAGCTGTTTCTCGACGACAAGGGCGAGAAGGTTTCCAAGTCGAAGGGTAACGGGCTGACCATCGAGGAATGGCTGCGCTATGCCAATCCCGAGAGCCTGTCGCTGTTCATGTTCCAGAAGCCGAAGACGGCCAAGCGCCTGTTCTTCGACGTGATCCCGCGCGCCGTCGACGAATATCTGCAGCTGCTCGCGGCCTATCCCGGCCAGGGCGAGCGCGAGCGGATCGACAATCCGGTCTGGCACATCCACGCGGGCGAGCCGCCGGCAGCCGAGCTGCCGATTACGTTCGCGCTGCTGCTCAACCTGGTCGCGGCGTCGAATGCACACGACAAGGAGGTGCTGTGGGGCTTCATCCGCCGGCATGCACCCGAGGCGAGCGCGCAGACGCATCCGTTGCTCGACCACCTCGCCGGATACGCCGTGCGCTACTACGAGGATTTCGTGAAGCCGAAGAAGCGCTTCCGGGCTGCCGATGATGTGGAAAGGGGCGCGCTTGCGGAACTGTCCAAGGCGCTCGGCAAGGCGGGACAGGACGCGCGCGCCGACGAGCTGCAGACTATTCTCTACGACGTCGGCCGCTCCATCCCGCGCTATCAGGACTTCAACGCCAAGGGCGCGACGCCGGAGAAGCCCGGCGTCTCCAGCGCGTGGTTCTCTTCCATCTACGAGATCCTGCTCGGCGAGAGCCGGGGCCCGCGCTTCGGCAGCTTCATCGAGCTCTACGGAGTGCCGGAGACACGTTCGCTAATCGACAAGGCCTTGAAGGGCGAGTTCACAAACGCCGCGTGAGGTGCGTCGCCTGGCGCGCGACCGGCTCAGGCGACGTCGCTGCGCAAGGCCTGCGTGCCAGGCAGATCGATTCCCCAAGTCTCGCGGATGAGGTCCATCAGCTTTGCCTCGCGGGCGCGGATCTCCTGCGCGCGCCAGCCGCTCGCTTCGAGCGCGTCGCGAGTGATAGCCAGCACCGGCTTGTCGTCGAAGCCGCGGTAGATCTCGCGCTTGCGCGCGAACTCCTTGTTGCGCGCCTTCTCGTTCTGGCTCTTGGTGACGATGACGAGGTTGCCGAGGCTCTCCGTGCAGGACTCGCGCTCCTCGCCGTCGGGGAACCAGCGCCGCCATTCGCTCTTGGCCCCGGGCCGCAGCGGCAGCACGTGCTCGATGCTGTAGTCGCTCGGCTCCAGCAGGGTCACGCTGCGTGCGATCTCGTCGTTGAGCCGCAATAGCAGCAGTTTGCACACCGGCTGGTCGCGCTTGTAGAAGGTGCGCAGGTGGTAGGCGATATTGCGCGCCTCGTCGCGCGATATCTGGAACGGCCCTTCGCCCGGCTTGATCGGCGCCTTCGACTTGATCAGATCCATGACGTGCCCGAAGCGGCGCACGCGCTTGCTCGTCCCGGCGCACAACAGGCGCAGCAAATGCGCGAGCCGGTCGATCTCCTTTAGGAGGATATTGCCGCGGGTGGGATCCTCGGCGTAGTGCTGCAGCGCCAGCATCGCCGCCGGGGCCCAGTCTCCCTCGGGCAAGCGACCGAGATAGACGAGGTGGCGGCGTGCCTCGGCGTCGAGGTTCACGTCGACATCGTCGGCGCAGCGCACGCAGTGATAGGCGTGCGCGAGCGGCGCGAACACGTCCTTGAGGAAGAGCTCGGGGCCGCCGGTTTCCTGCACGGTGCGGCGGATACCGGCGATGATCCGCTTCTCGCCCGTGCCGTAGATGTTGAACAGATGCGAGAAGAACATTTCGAAGTTCTTGCCCAGCAAGTCGGAGGCGCGCTCCCACTGATCGAGCGCCTCGGAGACGCGATCGGGCCTGACGCTCTTCAAGAGCTCGGCCTTGAGGATGTCGTTGCGTTGGAGGACGCGCCCACGCTCGTTCAGCACCCTGAACAGACGGTGCGCACGATCGATGTCTCGCGTCAGCACGACGACAAAGTGGCACTGATCGCTCAGATAATCGGCAAGACGCCGGCGCTCGCTGTCGTCGAGCGCAGAGAGCTCGCGCATGAACTGCTCGCGCACATCGTGGAGGCGCTCCTCGGAGACAGTGGGATCGTCGAGAACAGGCGCAATCTTGCACGATCCGCGCGTCTGAACGTGGTTCTCGAAAAGTCTCTGCTCGCTCGTCCTCAGTTCGATGCGGAAGCGTGTGCCCTTCAGCTTGGTGGCCGCGCTGTCGGCAGCGACGAACTGGTCGAGGCGGTAGCGTCCGGTCCAGCGCCATTTTTCCACGCCGAGATCGCGCAGGACCGCCGCCATCACCGCAAGTGTGACAAGGCGCTGTTGGCCATCGACGATCTCGAAAAAGCGCGCCTCGCGCTCGCGCGGCTTGGGCAGGTCGCCACCCGCGGCGTCGAGCAGCAGGATCGCGCCCAGAAAGTAGTCGGGCTCTGCCGCTTCAGGCCCGGAAAGGCCTGCCGCGCCACGAATATCCTCAAGAAGCTGCCCCGCTTCCTCAGTGGTCCACGAGTACGGTCTCTGATAACTCGGGACCGCATAATGGAAGGGAAACGAGAACAGATCGGTGACAGTCAGGGACGCTGTTGGCAGACCAGAGAACATCGAACTTCTTTTTAGAGTTTGCTTCTTACTTGCCAGGCACGCGTGCGCGTGCGACCCGGGCCCCGAGCGTCATGTGAAGCTATCATGACCAAATGCGACGCGACAGCCGTCTCGACGGAAAAGGTCACATGCGCGGGGAACAAACCGCGCCCAGTGTTGACCAAATGCGACAAGCTCGGCGAGACAGTGGCGCGGGGCAGCGCGGCGCGCTGTGCCCTGCGCTGCGAGGAAGTTGCGCAGGCCTGCGAAGCGGAGCGGTAATGAACCCGCGAGAGTTCTCAGCAAGTTTTCAAAATTACGACACGTGCAGCGTGGGATGACGCGCGTGTAGCGGGCACTCTCGCGGCTTCCGCCGATGACGAGCGTGACGGGTACATCCACTTGTCGGCGGCGCGTCAGGTGGCCGGTTCTCTTGCCAAACACTATAAAGAAAAAAAAGATCTCGTGCTTATCGCGTTCGATGCCGCGGCGCTCGGCGCGGCCCTGCGATGGGAGCGCTCGCGCGGGGATGAATTTTTCCCCCACCTTTACGCAAGCTTGCCAACGTCGGCCGCGCGCGCCGTATTCCCGCTGGAGCTCGGAGCCGACGGAACGTACATCCTGCCTGAGAGCGTGCCACAATGCTGAACCGGATTTTCGAGCTCGCACCGCCTCTGCTGTCGCTGCTGTCGCCGGAGCAGGCGCACGAGGCGACGCTCAAATCCCTGGAACTTGGGCTTTTTCCCCGACCCGCGCCCGACCATCCGAGTCTCGCCTCGCGCTTTGCAGGGCTGGCGCTGCCGAACCCCATCGCCATCGCCGCCGGCTTCGACAAGGACGCTCGCGTCCCGGACGCGGTGCTGGGCCTCGGCTGCGGTTTCGCCGAGGTCGGCACCGTGACGCCGCGGGCGCAAGGCGGCAACCCGCGGCCGCGCATCTTCCGGCTGCCGCGCGACCAGGCTGTGATAAACCGGCTGGGCTTCAACAATGGCGGCCAGCAGGCGGAGCTCGAGCGGCTGCGCTCGCGCTTTGCGATGGGCGGCGTCGTCGGCGTCAACATCGGCGCCAACAAGGACGCAAAGGATCGCATCGCCGACTACGTGCAGGGCATCGAGACTTTCAACGACGTCGCAAGCTACTTCACCGTCAACATTTCCTCGCCCAACACGCCGGGCCTGCGCGACCTGCAGGCACCCGAAACGTTGGATGCCCTGCTCTCCCGCGTGATGCCGGCGCGTGCGCGTCTTGTGGACCAGGGTAAGCCGCGGCGGCCCATCGTCGTCAAGGTCTCGCCTGACCTTGCCGAGGAGGACATTCCGGCAATCGCCGCGCGGCTTATTGCGCACGCCGTCGACGGCATCGCGGTCGCGAACACGACGCTGTCCCGGCGCGGTCTCACGGATGCATCCGCGCGCGAAGCCGGCGGCCTCTCCGGGCGCCCGCTGTTCCACCGGTCGACGGCGATGCTCGCGCGCGTCCACCAGGCGACGGGCGGCGCGATTCCGCTAATCGGCATTGGCGGCATCGACAGCGGCGCGGCCGCGCTGGCCAAGATCCGCGCCGGCGCGACCCTGATCCAGCTCTACACGGGGTTGATTTATCAGGGCCCTGGGCTGATTGCGCGCATCAAGGCGCACCTGACCGAAGCCGTGCGCACGGCCAGGGCAAGCGCGATCTCAGAACTCGTCGGGCTCGACGCCGAGGCCTGGGCGCGCGAGCCACTGGACCTGTAAACACGATCTCTCGTCACGGCGTCGCGTCGGGACGGCGTGCCGTCTTGATGAGGCGCGCAATCAGCCAGATCGGCACGACGACCATGGCGCCGAGCACGAGATATTCGACGATCGACTGGAAGACGCCGAATCCGAGGTTGTAGATGTTCCGCAGCAGCTCATCTATCCGCTGGAAAATATTCTGCGGCGTAATGCCGAGCGCGTGCAGAATGACGCCGACGACCAGGGAGAGCACGAGCAGCCGGACGAGAACTCCCACGGGGCTGCCACCCAGGAACGTTTTGCTATCCATGGCTTCCTCGCTCCTCGCCTTTATCGTGCCGGGCGCGGCATACTTTAAGCCTCGCGCCGAGGGCCATAGCATAGGCGCCGGCCACTTTCGACTGAAGAGGTTCGATTAAAGAGGAGTGCGCGTGCGAAGTCTCGGCGCAACGGAAGCCAGCGAGGACAAGGCTGACAAGCAGCGGCCGGCGGCCGCGCGCGCCGGAAGGGCGGCGGAGCCTGTGCTGCCGAAGCCGTTTGCCCGCTGGTTTGCCGAGCGCGGATGGCGGCCACGGCAGCATCAGCTCGCGCTGCTCGAGGCGGCAGAGAGGCGCCGCCCCACCCTGCTGATCGCACCGACCGGAGCCGGCAAGACGCTCGCCGGCTTCCTGCCGAGCCTTGTAAGCCTCACCCAGCGCCAGCGCGAGAGGAAGGGCGCCGGCCTGCACACGCTCTACATCTCGCCGCTGAAGGCACTCGCCGTCGACGTCGCGCGCAACGTGATGGCGCCGATCGCGGAGATGGGGCTTGCCGTGCGCACCGAGACGCGCACGGGCGACACCCCCGTCAGCCGCCGCCAGCGCCAACGCACCCGCCCGCCCGACATCCTGATGACCACGCCTGAGCAGGTCGCGCTGCTCCTGAGCCACCCCGATTGCGGGCATCTCTTCGCCGACCTCGATACCATCATCCTCGACGAGTTGCATGCGCTGAGCCCGACCAAGCGCGGCGACCTGCTCGCGCTCGACATCGCGCGGCTGCGCTCGCTCGCGCCCGGTCTCATGACGTTCGGCCTCTCGGCGACGGTCGCGCACCCCTCCGAGCTGCGCGCCTACCTCGTCCCCCAAAGCGGCGGCAACCGCTACATCGAGATGGCAGACCTCGCGCGCATCGAGGGAGGCGCCAAACCCGCGATCTCGATCCTGGAGATGGACGAGCCGGTGCCGTGGGCGGGCCACACGACGTTGTACGCCATCAACGAAATCTACGACGCGATCGAGCGCAACCGTCTCAGCCTCCTGTTCGTCAACACGCGCATGCAGGCGGAGCTCCTATTCCAGGAGTTGTGGCGCATCAACGACCTGGAACTGCCGATCGCGCTGCATCACGGCTCGCTCGATACCGCGCGGCGGCGCAAGGTCGAGGCGGCAATGGCGGCCGGTACGCTGAAGGCGGTGGTCGCCACCTCGACGCTCGATCTCGGCATCGACTGGGGCGACGTCGACCTCGTGATCCACGTCGGCGCGCCCAAGGGCGCAAGCCGCTTCATCCAGCGCATCGGCCGCTCCAATCATCGCCTGGAGGAGCCGTCGCGCGCGATCCTTGTGCCGTCGAACCGCTTTGAGGTGCTGGAGTGCCGCGCCGCGCTCGATGCCGCAGAGGCCGGCGCGCAGGACGCGGTCTTGTCGCGCAGCGGCACGCTCGACGTGCTCGCCCAGCATGTGCTCGGCACGGCGTGCGCGGGTCCGTTCGATCCGGCGGCACTCTACAAGGAGGTCGCGTCGGCGACGCCCTACGCGCATCTCACCCGCGCGCACTTCGACCGGGTCGTCGATTTCGTGGCGACCGGCGGCTACGCGCTCAAAACCTACGACCGTTTCGCCCGGCTGAAAGCCGGGCCGGACAGAACCCTACGCATCGCGCACCCGCGCTTCGTCGAGGCATACCGGCAGAATGCCGGCACCATCGTCGCGGCTCCCATGATCAAAGTGCGCCTCTTGGGCCGTCGCTCAGCGCGCGCCAAGGGCGCGCTGGCGGGGGGCCGCTTACTGGGCGAAGTCGACGAATACTTCATCGAGCAGCTGCGCCCCGGCGACGCCTTCGTGCTCGCCGGCGAGGTCTTGCGCTTCGAGGGCCTGAGCGAGACGGAAGCCTTCGTGACTCGTGCGAGCGCGAGAGACCCCATCATCCCGAGCTACAACAGCGGCAAGTTTCCCTTATCGACGCACCTCGCGGCACGCGTGCGCGCCATGCTGGCTGACGAGCGCGCGTGGGCGAAGCTGCCGACCCCCGTAGCCGAATGGCTCGAGCTGCAGCAGCGCCGCTCCGTCATCCCGGCGCACGACGAGGTGCTGATCGAGACGTTCGGGCGCGGCAACGGCCACTATCTCGTGGCCTATCCATTCGAAGGGCGCCTCGCGCACCAGACGCTCGGCATGCTGCTGACGCGGCGGCTCGACCGCGCCGGTGCGCAACCGTTGGGCTTCGTTGCCAACGACTACGGCATGGCGCTGTGGGGCCTTGGCGACGTGTCGCAGATGATCGCGGACGGCGGCCTCGATCTCGCCCAGCTGTTTGCCGAGGACATGCTCGGCGACGATCTCGACGCCTGGCTCGCCGAGTTCGAACCTGATGAAGCGAACGTTCCGGCAGGTGGCTCTCATCGCCGGTCTGGTGGAGCGCCGCCACCGCGGGCGCGAGAAGACCGGCCGCCAGGTCGCCATGTCGACGAACCTGGTCTACGACGTGCTGCGCCGCCACGATCCGCGCCACATCCTCATCGAGGCGGCGTGGGCGGATGCGGCCACAGGGCTCCTGGACATCGCGCGGCTCGGCGATTTTCTCCGCCGCGTGCAAGGACGAATCAGGCATCAACCCCTGGATCATGTCTCTCCGTTGTCGATCCCGATCCTGCTCGAGATCGGCAAGGAGGCCGTGGCGGGCCGCGCGCGGGAGGATCTGTTGCGCGAGGCGGCGTCCGAGCTCATCGAAGAGGCGCAACAAGAGGAACCCGCATGCTCGAGCTGAAACCGGAGCGTCTCGCCTTCGACGATTTCCAGGACCAGACCGTCGCGGTCTGCGGGAAGGTGTTCCGGGCCGACATGTCGGGCGCGCTCTATTGGCCGAGCGAGGATGCGCTGATTGTCGCCGACCTGCATCTCGAGAAGGGCTCCGCCTACGCCGCCCGCGGCCAACTGCTGCCGCCCTACGACACGCGCGAGACGCTGCGGCGCCTCGCCGAGGTCATCGACCGCTACAAGGCCGCGACCGTAATCGCGCTCGGCGACAACCTGCACGACGAAGAGGCCTGCCAGCGCATCGGGCTGGAAGAGCTCGAGATCCTGCAGATCATGCAGGAGGGCCGCGAGTGGATCTGGGTCGCGGGCAACCACGATCCCAAGATCGGCGAACGCCTCGGGGGCACCGTCGTCGGCGATCTCGAAGTCGAGGGTATCACGCTACGGCACATACCGGCGGCGGGCGACGTGACGCACGAGATCGCCGGGCACATGCATCCCGCCGCGCGGCTGTCGCTGCATGGCTATTCGATCCGCCGCCCCTGCTTCGTCGGTAACGGCCGCCGCCTTGTGCTACCGGCCTTCGGAACGTTCGCCGGTGGCCTCAATATCCTGGAGGCGGCGTTCGAGCCGCTGTTCGGCGATGACGGCCTGCGCGTGTGGATGCTGGGCCAGGAAGGCCTCTACCCCGTCGCGGCACGCCTCCTGCGCGGCGACTGATGGGCTCAGGCCGTCTCGCGCCGGAAGAACATGGACCCAGCGAGCCCGGCAAGCACGGCCAGAATGACGGCGATGATCCCGTAGCTGAACGGATAACGGAACGCGAAATCGTGCAGCACACGCTCGATGCCCTTGCGCTCGAGCGTAACGCGGGCGATGTGCGCGCTCAACACCTCGCCGTTGCGGAAGAGGTACGTGCGTGCGACCAGCGGGCCGACCGGCACGTTGGCAGGCAGCGCGATGGTGCTGCGGAACAGGCTGCGCCCGGTGAAGGTCACGCCGTCCTTGGCTTCAACGACGTAGAGGTGCTCCTGCTGCTTCAGGCGGATTACGGCCGCCCTGAAGCCGGACAGCTCATAGTCGGTGAGCTTCCACTTGATGCCCACCGCCGGCGTCATCTTGATGTGGGCAAAGCCAATGGAATTGCGCTCCAGCACGGCCGGCCCCGCGATCTGGTCGATGGGGCGCGTCGAGGCGATGGCGTAGTAGCTAGGCACCGAGGCGAACTGCACCGAGGAGGTGTTGATCCACACGCCGGCAACGTCGCTCTTGCGGCGCACGACGATCGGATACGGGGTGCCTTCGACCACGACGACGACATCGTAATAGTAGTTGCCGGTGCTGTCCTCGGGCTGCTGGCTGTTGTCGATGGCGCCGAAGACGAGGATCTCATGGCCGGTGAAGCCCGTCGTCACCTCGACGCTGCGGGTAGAGACGTCGGCTTCGACCTTTTCGACCGGGTCCTGACGCGGCTCCGTGAGCGCGACGGGTGGCTGGCGCGGGCCCATCTGCACGGACGGCAGGGTCCGCTGGGCGACCTGCCCAAGGGCCGGCTGGGCAAGCGTGAGTGCGAGACCGACGCTCGCGGCCGCAGCGAGACCCCGGCACGTGATCCGGCACGCGCCGCCATCAGGGCCTCCCCAACAGGGGGCCGATGGAGTAGATCTCGCCGGGCCTGACGATCAGCTCCCAGCCGATGCGCAGGCACACGAGCAGCACCAGCGCCGCGAGCAGGAAGCGCAGCTGCTCGCCCTTAAGGCGCCCGCCTGCGATGACGCCGAGCTGTGCGCCGACGACGCCGCCGACGATCAGCACGAGCGCCAGCACCACGTCGACGGTCTTGTTCTGCACGGCCTGCAGAAGCGTCGTAACTGCCATCACGAACACGATCTGGAACAGCGAGGTGCCAATGACGACGCTCGTCGGCACGCGCAGCAGGTAGATCATGGCCGGCACCATGACGAAACCGCCGCCGACGCCCATGAGCGCCGCCATGAACCCGACGAAGGCACCGATCGCGGCCGCCGGCACGACGCTGATGTAGAGCTTGGAGCGGTTAAAGCGCATCTTGAAGGGCAGGCCGTGCACCCAGCTATGCTGTCCGGTCTTGCGCGCCGTCGTCGGCTGCCCGGAGCGGGCACGGCGGATGGTGCCGACGCTCTCGATGAGCATCAGCGCGCCGACGGCGCCGAGGAACAGCACGTAGCTGAGCGATACGAAAAGGTCGAACTGGCCGATCTGGCGTAGGATGCGCACGAGCCCCACGCCCACAGTGGCGCCCACCACGCCGCCCGCAACCAGGACGAGCCCCATCTTGATGTCGACGTTGCGGCGCCGGTACTGCGCGATGGCGCCGGCAACCGAGGACGCCACGATCGGCATAGAGCCAGTGCCGACGGCGACCGCGGAGGGAATGCCCATGAAAATCAGGAGCGGCGTGAGTAGGAAGCCGCCGCCCACGCCGAACATGCCTGAAAGGAAGCCGACCGCGCAGCCCATGCTCAAGAAGACCGCGACATTCACGGACATCTCGGCGATGGGCAGGTAAATGTTCATCCGTCTCGCCCGACAAGCAAACCCTGGAAAGCGCTACTGGTCCCGAGGCCTTGGAGCGCGAGCGCGCCTGCGGCTTTGGGACAACATGAGCGCGGCGTCGAACCGGCGGGCGGCCTTGAGCAGCGCTTCCCGATGAGATGAGGCCGTCGCGTATTCGGCGCGGCCGGCAGCATGGGGAAGGTGGCGCCAAAACCCTCGCGCCGCCTTCACGGCCACGAATGCTCCGACAGCATGCGTCGTGTCAAGGAGAGAGCTTGGTAAGCGGAGCGTCACCGCCGCGGGCGGCGACATGCCAAATGCTGACGTCGATCCGACCGGGTCGGGATGCCGGGAGGATCAAGTTAGCCCGGTGGGCCGAAGGGATCGCTATGAAGCGTCAGCCGTTGTTGGTGCGTCCGGGCTGCCAGGCCTGCCCCGCGGCATGGGAATTGTTTGCCACCGGATTGCTCGGCTTGCCACGGAAGGATTCGGCGGCGATCGACGCCGCGGCGATCTCGTCGGTGCTCATCGTCGCCCTCAGCGCATCGCGGCGGCTCTTCGATTCCGCATCGCCCGAGCGGGCCGCGAGCGAAAGCCACTTGTAGGCTTCCTTGGCGTCCTTCGGCACGCCGAGGCCGTTCTGGTAGAGCATCGCGAGGTTGTACTGGCTGTCGGCGAGGCCGTACGCGGCGGCTTCGGAGAACCACTTCACCGCGGTGATGTAGTCGGGCGTCGACCCGCCCTGCGCCACGATGAGCACCGCGAGATTGTGCATCGCTTTCACGTTGCCCTGCTCGGCGGCGCGGCCGTACCAGACTTTCGCGCGCGAGACGTCCTTGTCCACGCCGGCGCCACGCTCGTAGAGCGTGCCAAGGCGAAACTGCGACATGGCAAAGCCGCTCGACGCCGAGCGCTGATACCACTGCGCGGCGTCCTTCAGGTCCTTGTCGGCGCCGCGACCTTCGGCGAGGCGCGAGGCGACCTCGAACTGGGCGGCGGCGTCGCCCTGCGCGGCGGCGAGGCGGAGTGAGTAGGGGCCGACGGTCGGTGGCGGCAAACGGCTGCCGGTGTCGTCCGGCATGAGCGCGCCGGTCTGACCAATAACGCGCTGCTCCATCAGAGCGGCGGGCGTGGGCTTTGCCGCGGGCTGCACCGTGCGGCCCTGCTGAAACGCCATGCGCGCCTCATTCGGTGAAACCGCGGCGGGCGATAGCGATGCTAAATCCAGACTACGCATCCTGGGGTCGGGGGCAGGGCCCGGTGTATCGACATCCTCAAAAACGCGGACGCCGGGCTGCGTCTCGGGTGCTAACCGCTGCGACTGCTTTGCGGGAGCAGGCGGAGCGGCCGGGGCGGCATCCGGCAGCTTGGAATCTTCGCCATCCTGGGGCACCGCCGCGGGTGCGGTGGCATTGCCGGCACCGGGCGTCGCTGCAGCGGCCGGCGCCTCGTCCATCGTCGGCATCGCCAGGTCGGCGGCAGCAGGGAGTGCGGCGCGGTCGTGCGCTGGCGTGCGCGGCATGAAGAACAGCGCGGCCGGGATCACCGCGAGGATGGTCAAGATGCTCATGAGCACGCGCGGCGAGCGGAAGAAGCCGCGGCGCTTACGCGCCTTCGGCGCCGGCCCGAGCTCCATCGGCGCCGAGATTTCCCCCATGCGGCCGAGATTGGGGTCGAGTTTGCCGTCGACCTTGCTCGCGGCTTTGAGCTTGGCGCGATGGGCGTCCGCTATGAAATCGTGGCGCAGAGCGTCGAGGGGCTGCGCGGGCTGGTCCGGCATCACATAGTCCGACGCGGCCTGGTCATGGTCGGTCGCGAAGGCGGCATCGAGATCGAACGGCGAAGAGGTGAACACGTTCTGCGACGGGGGCACAGACGCCGCCCGCGCAATCTGAGCGGCGAACTTGCTTTGCGGATGCACTGGCGACGTGAACGTCCCTTGCGGCGCGGAGGGGGAGGTGAACATTCCTGCCGGCGGCAGACCAGGCACGGGCTCGTCGTCGACCGGCACGTAGGGATTCTCCCCAGTCTCGGGCTCGGCCGCCTGCATCGGGACGGGCGCGTAGGCCGCCTGCTGGGGCGCATTCGCCTCCTGCTGCGCGATTTCGAGCGCGTCGATGCGGTCCAGCACGCGGATGATCGCCTGCTGCATCGTCTCCAGCATACTGGCGTTGTTGTCGTCGCTGTGGCGGCGCTCGTTGATGAGACTCTCGAGCAGCCCGCGCACCTCGCCTATGTTGCGCGTCTGCGTCTCGCTCGCCTCACGGTCGGCGAAACGGGCGGCGGCCTTCTGCGCGGCTGCGGTCGCCATCTCCTCGAGGTCGGCGCCGCGCACGGCGTTCTGGCTGATGAGATCGGCGAGGCGCTCGTGCGAGAGCTGGCCGGCAATGGTAGCGAGCTGCGAGCTGATCGATTCGAGGCGTGCAGCGTCGCGGCTGGAACCCATGCCGCTGGTGAAGAGGCGGGTCAGGCGGTCGTCGGAAAGCTGCGTGGCGAGCGTGCCGAGATGGGCATCGATGGCGTCGAGGCGGGCAAACTGGCGGCGGAGCTGGTCGAGCTGGGTGCTGATCTCCTCGATCTGCGCTTCGGCGAGGCGCAACTCCTTGAGATCGGCGCGCGTCGCCACGCCGTCGAGCGCCGAGCTCATGCTGGCTTCGAGCCGGTCGAAGCGGTGGCCGAGCGTCAGCAGCGAATTCTCGGGGTTGATCTCGGCGAGCGACTGCTCGATGCGCAGCGCGATCTCGGACAGACGCTGGTCGAGCCATGAAGGCTCGATGGTCGACGAGTTGTGATGCTGCTCGCCCTGCTGGCCGGGCGCGGGGGCCACGGCCCGCAGGCGCGAAGCCGACGGTGCGGCGGCCTGAGGCGCGGGGTTGTGCGGCTTTGCGGCGCTGACGGCGGCGTGCGCAGCTTCGCGGGCGTAACCCAGGAAGGCTTCACCCGACTCGTAGAAGCGGGTGAGAGCGCGCGCGCTTTCATCGTTCCAGGGGCTATCGGCTTTGGCAGGGGCACCGAGCATGATCACCTCATCGGGGGCGACGCGGGTTACGTGCGTGCCTTCGTCGCCGGCGGTGCGGGACGTGGGCTGGGTCTGGGATTTAGGTTGGGGTCTGGGCTGGGCCTGCGTGAGGGCCTCGTGCACGGCCGGTTTGGGCAGCGCCGTCTGGTAGATGCCGCCACTCAACTCGGACAGGCGTTCGCCCAGACGCTGCATCTGCTGCTGGATGCGCTCCACGTCGGGCTCGAACTCGCGGGGCATCTGAGCTCGGATCGAGCGCGCCTCGTCGCTCAGCGACGCGAGGCGGTCGCGCATCTGCTCCAGCCGCGTCATCTGGCTCGACTCTGCAGGGGCCGCATTGTCTCGCCCGCCGGGCATTTCCTTCGGAGCTTGTGTCGGCATCTCGGTCCCTTGGGCGCGCGCTGAATGCGGGAAGGCTGCTTGGGGCGGCCAGCTAGGACCGCGCAAAATCGTGCAAACCGCTCGCCCTCAAGCTCGGCGAGTTCTCGGTAAATGTTCAGTTAAGGGGAGCGGAGATTTCGCTCCAAAAGGGACCAACCCGCCCCAAATAGGGGCGAAGGTCGGCTGAATCTGAGCTTTTGCCTCAGTCTCGGGGTATGCTGGGCTTGGGTTGAGAGATTGCCGCCAGGCGGGCGGCTAAGCGTGGAGGACGGCATGCGTAGATCGGGCTTCGTCGTTTTTTCGCTGATCGTTCTGGGTCTCGCCGGGATCGCGCTCGTCGCAACGTCCGGCCCCAAGGCCGAGGAGCCGGGTGGCCGCTATTCGATGACGCCGACGGCAAACGGCGTCATCCGCCTCGACACCCAGACCGGCGCCATGTCGCTGTGCACCGGCCCGACCGGCCAGTGGTCCTGCCAGGACATGAACGACAGCCAGCGCACGCTCACGGCCGAGATCGACCGGCTGCGCGCCGAGAACAAGTCGCTCAAAGACCAGGTCGACCAGATGGACCAGACGCTGGGCCTCAATGACAACGGGCCGGATGCGCCCAAGCCGAAGTTCACGCTCCCGACCGAGCAGGACGTCGACAAGGCCTTCGACTATCTGGAGACCATGGCGAAGAAGATTCACGAGCGCCTCGACAGGTTGCAGGAGCAGCAGGGGCGCGGACCGGGCAAGGCCCTGTGAGGCTAGGCGCGGCATGAGCGAAGCGGCGCGCACGCGGGCAAAGCCGGCCTTCGATCAGGCCTTCGAGATGCTGCACGTCGAGACGCGGGGGCCCGGGCTTTCGCCGGTGACCGAGGACGTGCGCGGCTGGCTTGAGGAGATTGCGGCGGTCGACGGGCTGCTCACGCTCTTCATCCGGCACACCTCAGCGTCGCTACTGATCCAGGAGAACGCCGACCCGGACGTGCAGTCCGACCTCGTCGATGCGCTCGACCGCCTCGCACCGCGCGACGCCCGCTACCTGCACACGACCGAAGGCGCCGACGACATGCCGGCGCACATCAAATCGGCCCTGACCGCGACCTCGCTGTCGATCCCGGTGCGCGCAGGGTCCATGGTACTGGGCACCTGGCAGGGCATCTATATCGCCGAGCACCGCGACCGGCCGCACACCCGCGAGGTCGTGCTGCACTATCTTGGCACGCGCGCCACTTCGTCGGCCTAGGCGCCGGCGCAGCCGAGCTTACGCGTCGCCGAGATGAGCTCGTGGATGATGCCGGGCTCGCTCATGGCGTGGCCGGCGTCGGCCACGATGCGCAAGTCCGCGGCGGGCCACTCAGCCTTCAGGTCGAAGGCGTTCTTGACCGGCGTTACCACGTCGTAGCGGCCGTGCACGATCACGCCGGGAATGTCGCAGATGCGGCCCGCGTCACGCAGGAGCTGGCCGTCGGCATCGAAAAAGCCGCGGTTGATGAAGTAGTGGCACTCGATGCGCGCGAACGCGAGCGCGTAGGCGTCGATACCGAACTGGCGGATGCGCTCGGGGTCCTGGATTAGCGCGAGCGTGGAGCCCTCCCAGATGCTCCACGCCTTGGCCGCGGCAAGCTGTACCGCCGGGTCGGCATGGGTGAGGCGCTTGTGGTAGGCGGCGATCATGTCGCCGCGCTCGGAGGGCGGGATCTGGGCCTGATAGGCCGCGAACGCCTCGGGAAAGATCCAGCCGCAGCCCTCCTGGTAGAACCAGTCCAGCTCGCTGCGGCGAAGGAGAAAGATGCCACGCAGGATCATGTCCGTGACCCGCGTTGGGTGCGTCTCGGCATACGCGAGCGCCAGCGTCGAGCCCCACGAGCCGCCGAAGAGCTGCCAGCGCTCGACGCCCAGATGCTCGCGCAGGCGCTCCATGTCGGCCACGAGGTCCCACGTGGTGTTGGCCTCGATCGACGCGTGCGGGGTCGAGCGGCCGCACCCGCGCTGGTCGAACAGGATGATGCGATGCTCGGCCGGGTCGTGATAGCGGCGCATGTTGGCATTGGAGCCGCCGCCAGGGCCGCCGTGTACCATCAGCGCCGGCTTGCCTTCCGGGTTGCCGCATTCCTCGAAGTAGAGCTCGTGCCCGCCCGCGACCGCAAGGCGCCCGGCGCGATAGGGCTCGACAGCAGGATAGAGGCTCAAGCGTTGCGGAGCGGACATCGGCAGCGGATCCCAAGAGGGCGGCTCGACCCTTACGTCCGCGCCCTGGATCAAGCAAGACGCTTTGGCGGAGTCTAGACGCGCTCGCGGTTCTTGAGGCGCATCAGCCGCATCTCGCGGTCGTACACGACCTCGCCGCCGGGAATGCGGATCTCGCGCACGAGCTCCAGCATGCTGCGCGTCGGTCCCGGCGTGGCGATGCTTGCCAGCAGCGCGCCCAGCGTTGCCGCCGGCAGCCCCACGATGCCGGCGAGCGCACCGTCCAGCCCGATGACGTGGGCTTCGCCGGCGAGGATCGTCAGCACGGATACGGCAAACCCGCAGCCCAGCCCAGCGAGCGCGCCGAAGGCGTTCATCCGCTTCCACCAGATCGACAGCACCAGCACTGGGAACAGCGTCGACCCGGTGATGGCGAAGCACCACAAGAGCAGGCGCAGCGGGTCGGTCGGCGCCAGCAGCGTGAACGCGCCGCCGAGCACGGCGACACCGGCGATGGCGATACGCCCGATCAAGATGCGGACGTCCTTCGGCATCGGCTCCCAGGAGAAGCCATTGACCACGTCCTCGGTGAGCACGTTGGCGAGAGCGACGGTCGCAGCGGTGGCGGCTACCAGCGCGGCAGCGACGATGCCGGCGGCGGCGAAGTAGGCGAACACGTTCGGCAGCCCGGCGGCGACCGGCAGGGCTAGCAGCACGGTATCGCGCGCGAGCTTGAAGCTCGTGAACGTCAGCGGGCTCGCGGTCGCGTCGAACTGCATGAAGCCGAGCTTAACGAGATCCTGAATCCAGTCGGGCAGCCGCGCCGGCGAGCCGTCCTTCACCACATCCATGATGAGGTCGCGCATATAGACCGACACCGAGGCGGCGGTGAGCATCGTGAGCCCGAAAAACACGGTCGCCCACCCGAGCGATTTGCGCGTCTCGTAGACGCCCGGCGTCATGGTCACGCGCGGCAGAAGCCACGGCGAGGCGGCGACACCCGTCATCACGGTGAGCATGGCGACCACGAACGCGATCGGACTGACGGTGCCGAAGGGCGCGGTGAAGCGCTTGGCGACCGAAGCGAAGCCGTCGCCCGGGAACATGAACTGCAGCCCCGGCGCCGCCACCACGGGGACGCCCTGCGAAGCCTCATTGTAGACGAGCGCGCGCAGGAGGGGGCCGTGCGTGAGCTGCGGCAGCGGGAAGTTGGTAACCATCACGGCGACGATGGCGACAGGGACGATGAGGGCGAGGATCGCCGCAATCGCCTGCGCGCTGCTCGACCAGGTGAACGAGCGCATGCCGCCCAAGACAACCGTCACGATCATGGCCAGCACGAGCAGGAGGATCATCAGCCCGCGCGGCTGCCCCGACAGCCAGGAGGCGGCGAATGCGCCCATGCTGAGCTCGGCCGCGAGCAAGAGCAGCAGCGGCACCGCGATGAGCGTGGCGGCGAGGATGCGCACCGGCTTGCTCTCGAAGCGGCGTCCCAGATAACTCGGCACGGTGAAGGCTCCGAACTTGCGCAGGAAGGGCGCGAGCATCACCGCCATGATGACGAAGCCGGCGAGCCCGCCGATGACGAGGCAGAGCGCGTCGAAACCGATGAGGAAAAACACGCCCGTCATGGCGACAATGCCGGTCGCGCCCATCGCCGCGCCGGCGATGCCGAGCCCGGTGTAGCCGGCCGGCACGCGACGCCCTGAGGCAAAGAACTCGAGTGCCTCGTGGCTCGGCACGCTGAGGCCGATCGAGCAATAGAGTGCGAGCGGCCCGACCAGCATCACCCAGCGCAGCACCGCGTCCGAGGTGCCGAGCTGCTCGAAGATCATGAGCAGCAGCACGAGCCCGGCGAGCAGGCTGACGAAGATGCCGAAATAGGCCCCGAGCCGCGGATTGACGAAGCGGGTGCGCGAGGTGGTGATCATCGGCAGGGTCCCGAGGCGCGGCTCAATTGTCCTCGTGCGCCCCGTGCCAGTGGTCGATGGCGTCCTGGCGGTTGACGAAGCTCGCGACCGTGAAGATGGCGATCACGGCGATGCCGTGCGCGCTGAGGAAGTAGCCGAGCGGGAAACCGAGGAACTTCGCCGTGTTGAGGCTCGAGGCGTAGAGCGGTAGCACGATGATGAGCACCAGGAAGGGCACGACGCTCGCCAGCATCTGCCACTTGGTGTGACGCCAGTAGGGCTTGCGTTCCTTGCGCTCCATCATGGCCGGCAGCCCTCCCTCTATCCCCTAAGTCCCAAAGCCCTCGAATCCGAAGCCCAAAGAGGCCCAGAGTTGCGACGCAGTTATGGCGCAAAGCCGGGGATTGGCCAAAGTGCCATCTTAACGGGGCCTGCGGATTGCTTAAGAAAAGCGGGAGGGACAACGGGCCTTAAGGCGTATCGGGCGCTGCGAAGGCCCGCGGCTACGGGAGGACGGGCGGATGCGACAAGTGTGGGACGAATTCAAGGACTTCGCGATGAAGGGCAATGCGCTCGATCTCGCCATCGGCGTAATCATCGGCGCGGCGTTCTCGCCCATCGTGTCGACGCTCGTCGCCAACATCCTGATGCCGATCATCGGCTACGTCACGGCGGGCGTTAATTTCTCCAACCTGGAGGTAGTGCCGGTCGAAGGCGTCAACATCAAGTACGGGCTGTTCGTCAACGCGATCATTCAGTTCCTGATCACGGCGATCGCGCTGTTCTTCCTGGTCAAGGGGATCAACATGGTGCGCAGGCCCAAGCCGGTGGCGGCGCCGGGGCCAACACAGTCGGAGATCTACCTCAAGGAGATCCGCGACGCGCTGGTGAAGGGGAAGTAAGGGCGCAGACAACGAAACGGCCCCGAGCGGGGGCCGTCTAAGCTACGCGTATGAGAAGTGGTGAGCGCTGGTCAGCGCTTGCCACGCGCCTTGGCGGCGGCCGGCTTCTTTGCAGGCGCGGCCTTGCGAGCCGGGGCCGGGGCGGTCTTCTTCGCGGTAGCTTTCTTCATCGATCGTTCCTTTTTGCGGCGCCTTGAGCGCGGCACCTCGCGGCGAACCGAATCAATCAGATCGCGGAACCAGCAATAGCAGATCGGTGCCATTGTCCTAGTGCAGTGTCCGACTGGACGCGCGCGAACTCCTTACTCGAAGCGGTTTGCCAACCACCCGAGGTACAAGGACGCTCCACTTTGTCTTGATGCAGCTTGGCCGGTCGTTTGTCTGCCGGTCGATCGAACCGAGCCCCGCGCCTGGCAGCGACGGAGGAGGCGGCTTGAGCCAGCCTCCTCCCGCTGGCGCGCTACTTGGCCTTCAAGTTCTCCGCCGATGCTTTCCCGTTCTTGGGGCTGATGACGGTCTCGTAAGAGACCTTCTGGCCCTCGTTCAACTGTGAGAGACCGGCACGCTCTACGGCACTGATGTGCACGAAGACGTCGTTGCCGCCGTCGTCAGGTTGAATGAAGCCGAAGCCTTTTTGGGCATTGAACCACTTAACTGTTCCTTGGGGCACGATAGGACCTTTCCGCTGATAGCCGCTTCGAAGCGGCAAGAGATATTACACGCTTCTGAAGAGAGTTGCAGGTTTCGACACGCTGGAATCCGCAAGGTTGCCGTAAACGCCGCATGGCGCAGGGCGGCCGCAGTGGCTCCTGAAGTGCTCCTGAAGAGCCCTGAAGCCCTCCCGGAGAGGCAGCGGGAGGCCTTTTCGGCGCCGGGCCGGGGGTGCGCCCCGAGCGCGGGATGATGCCAGACGAGGGTCTGGAGAGCGCCTACCAGCGATGGCAACACCGGCGGCCAGCACCCCATCCCCAGAAGCGCGCGTGCTCATACGGTCGATACCAGGGGCCCCAACGGTGGGTCACATACGGATACGGATTGGCGATGTAGTACGGACCCGCGATACGCCTGTCTGCGGCGGCGCCGGTTGACGCGGCGGCAAGTACAGCGGCTGAGATCAGGGCACATCCGAGCAGCTTCATGTGGTTGCTCCATTCAAAAGGCAGTCGGCAAAAATCGCCGATTGGGATGAAGCATCGGTGAATGCACGAAGGTGTGCGCGGCGAGCAGCCTGCCCCGCCATTTCGGCGGCTGGCCGGGTGTGGTACACGCGTGAGCAGCGCGGGCGTAGTTCAGTGGTAGAACGTCAGCTTCCCAAGCTGAATGTCGTCGGTTCGATCCCGATCGCCCGCTCCATACCTACTCACCGCCCCTCGCCCGCGGCCGGCGCCGCGCTCGGCACCGCCCGGCGGACCTGCGTTTTCCGCAACGGCCCCCGGGAACGGACCACGCCCCGGCCCGTTGTGCGCTCATGAACAGCGTAATTGCAGAGAATCCGGCCGCCGTCCTCGTCGTCGAGGACGAGCCGCTCGTGCGCATCTACCTCTCGGATGTACTCGGCCAATCGGGCTTCGAGGTGATCGCCGCCGCCAACGGCGAGGATGCACTCGCACTCGCCAAGCGCGAGGACGTGTGCGCCGTTGTGAGCGACGTCGCCATGCCTGGCGCATTCAACGGGTTCGAGCTTGCACGGCGCGTCAAGAGCCACTGCCCGCACACCGGCGTGATCCTGGTCTCGGGCGTGATGGAGCCCGCGGGCTACCACCTGCCGCGCGGGGTGCGTTTCGTCACCAAGCCCGTGAAGGCGTCGACACTTTTGCGGTTGGTGCGCGAGGTCGCGGATCCGCGTGCGACGCTTCCCGCGATCTAGAGGGCGTTGAACAAAGCGGGGCTCTTGAGCGGAACCGCACGCTGCGGTGGACGTTATCTCGCGTAAATCGCAAGATTCTCGCGCCCGGGGGCCACGCGACCGGGGTAGCAAGAGGCGCCCTTCGCATGGAACGAGCCCTCAAGGCCCACCAGGACAAGCGTGAGGTCATGCGCGAGGCGCGAGGCCTGCACCGGCCCGGCGCGCGCGCGCTGAGCTTCGTCGTGCAAAAGCCGGACGACCGGCGCCTGCACTACGATTTCCGGCTTGAGCTAGATGGTGTGCTGAAAAGCTGGGCCGTTTCCAACGGGCCTAGCCTCGACCCCTCGCAGAAGCGCCTCGCGGTGCGCACCGAGGACCACCCCGTTAACGCCGCCGACTTTCAAGGCTCGATCCCAAAGCCGCAGATCGCGGCGGACGGCGATGCCCTCTGGGACATCGGCCATTGGCGCCCGCGCGGCGACCCCCACGAGAGCCTGCGTAAGGGCCTTTTGAAATTCGATCTCGACGGCGAGCGCCTGAAAGGCGGCTTCGCGCTGCTGCGTCTGGCCAAGGCCGCGCGCGAAAAGCGCGAGAATTGGCTGCTCGTTAAGGAAGGCGACGCATATGCTGAGGCCTCGAAGGATGCCGCCCACGAGCCACAGTCTGGCATCTCCATGGCACGCAACCCGCCGCAGATTTCCAAAGCCGTGCCGCAAGAGGCCGCGACCGTTCGCACCGATGGCGACGGCCGGCTGCCGCGTTTCGTCGCTCCGCAGCTCGCGACGCTCGTCGCCGCGCCGCCCGAGGGCGACGAGTGGCTGCACGAGATCAAGTACGACGGCTACCGCGCTATCGCAGCTGTTGGCGACGGCCGCGTGCGCATCTTCACGCGCTCGGGCCTCGACTGGACCGAGAAGTTTGCCGCCATCGCGCGCGCGCTTGCAAAGCTGCGGGTCACAAGCGCGCTGCTCGACGGCGAGATCGTCGCACTGGATCGGCAGGGCCGCTCGAGCTTCGGGCTGCTGCAGCAGGCGCTCAAGACCGCCGATGCGGCGCTCACCTATTATGTGTTCGATCTTCTCGAGCTCGACGGCCGAGACCTGCGCAAGGAGCCGCTGGCACAGCGCAAGGAGATCCTGGGCAAGCTGCTGCACTCGCCGCCCGATGGAATCGCCTATAGCGAGCACGTCACGAGCCACGGAGGCGAGATCTTCGCCAGGTCGTGCGGCATGGGCCTGGAAGGCGTGGTTTCGAAGCGCGCAGACAAGCCGTATCTGTCGCAGCGCACGAAAGACTGGCTCAAAGCTAAGTGCAGTGGCAATGACGAGTTCGTCATCGGCGGCTATAGGCTGTCAAACAAGAAGGGTCGCCCGTTCGCGTCGCTGCTGCTCGGCGAGTACGTCGGTGAGGAGCTACACTACCGCGGGCGCGTCGGCACGGGCTTCGACGCCGCGCTGCTGCAGGAACTAGGCGAGCGGTTGGTGCGGCTGCAGCGCTCGACGAGCCCATTCGTCGACGCCGGGCGCGAAATCGGACGCGACGCCCGCTGGGTCGAGCCCAAGCTCGTGGCCCAGATCGCGTTCACGGAGAAGACGAGCGATGGCCGTCTGCGCCATCCGGCGTATCTTGGTTTGCGCGGTGACAAGCCGGCAACGGACGTGCAATCGCAAGCGGTCGAACCCATGCCGAAAAAGAAATCGCAGGAGGATGACGTCGCCGGCGTGCGACTGACCCATCCCGACAAGGTGCTGTTCGCCGAGGCCGAGATCACCAAGGAGGGCCTCGCCGAATACTTCGTGGCGGTAAGCGAACGCATGCTGCCGCACGTCTCCGGACGCCCGTTGAGCCTCGTGCGCTGCCCCGACGGCGCCAGCAAGGACTGCTTCTTCCAGAAGCACACCATGAAGGGCATGCCGGCGGCACTGAAATCGGTGCCGGTCGAGGAGGGCGACGGCGAGGTCGCCGAATACCTGATGGTCGACAGCGCGGCCGGGCTCGTCGGCGCGGCGCAGATCGGCGGGCTAGAGATCCATTTGTGGGGCTCGCACTGGAAGACGCTCGAGCGCCCCGACCGGCTGGTGTTCGATCTCGACCCGGACCCGGCCGTGACGTTTCCCGACGTGCGCGAGGCCGCACGCGACGTGCGCAAGCTGCTCGACGCGGCGGGGCTGGAAAGCTTCGCCATGGTCACGGGCGGCAAGGGCATCCACGTCGTCGTGCCGCTCAACGCTTCGCAGGACTGGGAGGAGATCAAATCCTTCGCCAAGGGTGTTGCGGTGAAACTCGCCGAGCACGAGCCCGACCGCTTTGTCGCCACCATGTCGAAGGCGAAGCGGAAGGACCGCATTTTCATCGACTGGCTGCGCAACGAGCGCGGCTCAACCGCGATCGCGCCCTATTCGCCGCGCGCCAAGCCCGCCGCCAGTGTGGCGACGCCGGTGTCGTGGACAGAGCTTTCGCGCATCGACGCCGCCAACGCGTTCACGATCCCGTCGGTGCTGCGCAGACTGAAGCAGGCGAAGAGCGACCCTTGGAAGGGCTATTTCTCGGTGCGCCAGGGCATCAGCCGCAAGGCTGCGAAGTTCTTCGAGTAAAGTCGCTCAACGCTGCAAGCGCACGGTGTGCTCCGTCTTCTCCCAATAGTAGGGCGCGGTCACGAGCTGAAAGAGTGCACGATAAGCGGCATATGAGATCGCCAGCCAGTAGACCGGCATGAGTGCGGCGTGCACGGCGAGGCCGAGGCGCCCGCGGCGTGCGGCCGCGACGCTCCCCAGCGCAATCGCGCTGACGTAGCCGGCAACGAGGTTGAACACGCCGAGCCACAACAGCAACTCGCCCACGAGTGTGTGCGGCACGCCAAGCAGACGCCCCTGCCACAGGTCGAACGCGAGCAGCGCGTAGAACCACGGGTGCACAAGCGATGACAGGATCAGCCCGCCCATCAGCACCTGCAGTCCGAGAAATCGACGCGCGCCGAGTTCGCGCCACAGCCGGCGGGGCTCGCGCATGTGCACGAGGTAGGTCTGCATCCAGCCCTTCAGCCAGCGTGTGCGCTGGCCGAGCCAGATGCGGAACGTGGGGGGCGCCTCCTCCCACGACGTCGAAGCGAGCATCCCGACGCGCCAGCCGGCGCGTGCAAGCCGGATACCGAGGTCGGCGTCCTCGGTGACGTTGTGCGGGTCCCAGCCGCCGACGGCGTCGAGGACGGCGCGGCGGAAGTGGTTGGAGGTCCCGCCCAACGGCACCGGAAGCTCGAAACGCTCGAGCGTCGGCAGGATGCAGTCGACCAGCGCCGTGTATTCGATCGTGAACTGCCGTGTCAGCCAGCTTGCGCGTGAGTTGTAGATGTTGAGCTGCACCTGCAGGCATCCGAGCCTGCCTGCTTGCGCCAGCATCACGGCGAGCGCGCGTGCGCAGCTGATCGGGCTCGGGCATGTCCTCCGCGTCGTAGACGACGACGTAGTCGCCGTGCGCGAACCCCAACGCGTACCGGATGGCGCGTGGCTTCGTGCGCGGGCTGCCGTCGGGCACCACGAGAACGCGCATGTGCCGCGCGAGCGCAGCGGCGCGCAACGCGGTCTGCGTCTCCGCGTCCATGCTTTCGACGACGAGGATGATCTCGAGGCGGTGGGCGGGTAGTCGAGCGCGGTAAGTGCGTCGAGCAGATGCGAAACGACACAAGCTTCGCGGTAAAGCGGGACGAGCACCGTGTAGAGCGGCAACACCTCGGCATCGACGCGGAGGGATGGAGGCGGCGGTCCCTGGGCCGGAGGCACCACGAGGTGCCACAGCGCCGCGGAGCGCAGCGCGACGACGAACAGGAACGGGACCGCCATAATGGCGAGGAGCACCGCGAGCGTCGGCTCGGGCGCAACGAGCGCGCCGCAACCGATTGCCGCAGCGAGACTGGCAAGCGCCCACCTCTGCCAAGTCCACAGACCGGTCGCGGCGGAAAGCTCAGGGGTCCGCGCGGCAAGACCCCACACCATTTCGTGCAGCACTGCGGAGTCGACAGGGAAGCGCGAATCCGCCCGTGCGCCGCTCAGGTAGCGGGCGATACCAGCCGCGGAGCCGAACGCTGCACAACAACCCCTCCCCCCAGAGGGCTTAAGGTGGTGATCTTGCCATAGTGTTCGGTGTATCCATAGCTGGATCGAATCTCGCCCCCGAACCGGCAGCGCATGCGCCCTTCCCTCCCGGCCGCCAAAATTGACTGTCGCCGCTTCCGGCACCGGGAGGGTGCCTGGCGTGCTGTCGTCCTGGCGGTGATCGCCTTGCTAGCCATGGTAGCGTGGGCGCCCGGGGTAGCTTTGGCGCAGGATCCCGACCCTGACGCTGCCCCCGCGCCGGCCGAACTCGAGCGACCCGACGCGACGCGTCGTCGTCCGCTTCCTCACCGAAAGCGATTTCCCGCCGTTTAATTTCTACGACGAGGACGGCGTTCTGGTCGGTCTCAATGTTGACGTCGCCCGCGCCATTTGCCTGGAGCTCAACACCGCCTGCGACATCAAAGTACGGCCCTGGGGCGAGCTGCTTCTGGCCCTGAAGCGCGGCGAGGCCGACGCGGTCATCGCATCGCACGCGATCACCCCGCAGAACCTGGCCGAGGTCGATTTCACGGACCGCTACTTCCACATGCCCGGCCGGTTTGCCGGCAAGACCGGCGGTGACGCCATCGAGATGACGCCGGAAGGGCTCGAGGGTAAGCGCATCGGCGTCGCCAAGAGCACGGCGCACGAGGCCTACCTCAAATCCTTTTTCCGCTCGAGCGCCATCCGCTCCTACGAGAGCACGGAGCTTGCGCGCGACGCGCTTCTGCAAAACGAGGTCGATTTCGTGTTCGACGACGGAGTGAGCCTCGTGTTCTGGCTGCACGGCACGGCGTCGAAGCGCTGCTGCGAGCTGAAGGGCGGGCCCTACCTGGAGCCGAAGTTCTTCGGCGACGGCATCGCGATTGCGGTGCCCAAGAACGACCAGCAGATCAAGACGCTCATCAACGGAGCGCTGGCGCGACTGCGCTCCAACGGGCGCTTGGACGAGATCGTCGAGCGCTATTTCCCCATCAAGGTTTACTGAGCCCAACGGGCGCGTTCCCAGGCGCGCGGGCCCGGATTTCGGGCCTCGCGCAGCTTTCTGCGGCACCTTGCATCAGCCCATTAACCAAGAATGCCACACCCACCTAAGTCATTGTCACAATACTGCAATTTGAATCCGGTCATGGTCTCCCCGGAAGGTGCGTAGGAGGAGAAACCTGCTCGGAAGGGCACCGCATGGCCGAATACCGCACGCTGTTCATCTCTGACGTCCACCTAGGGACGCGCGCGACCCAAGCCGATCTCCTTCTCGACTTCCTGAAGGAGGCTGACGCCGACACCATCTACCTCGTCGGCGACATCGTTGACTTCTGGCGCATCCGCCGCGGCGCGATCTGGCCGCAGTCCCACAACGACGTGCTGCAGAAGCTCTTGCGCAAGGTGCGCAAAGGCACGCGCGTCGTCTTCATCCCCGGCAACCACGACGAGGGCATGCGCCAATACTGCGGGCAGCACTTCGGCGGCATCGAGATCGAGCATCAGACCATCCACATCACCGCCGACGGCCGGCGCTATCTCGTCATCCACGGCGACGAGTTCGACGTCGTCGTGCGCTACGCCAAGTGGCTCGCCTTCCTCGGCGACCGCGGCTACGAGCTGGCGCTGTGGACGAATCACCCGTTGAACTTCATCCGGCGCCGCTTCGGGCTCGGCTACTGGTCGCTGTCGGCGCATTTGAAGCAGCGCGTCAAGACCGCCGTCAATTTCATCGGCGAGTTCGAGAAGTCGCTATCGGATGAAGCGCGGCGCCGCGGCGTGGACGGCGTAATTTGCGGCCACATCCACCACGCCGCCTCGCGCCGCATCGGAGATATCCACTACCTCAATACCGGCGACTGGGTTGAGAGTTGCACCGCGATCGGCGAGAAACAGGATGGAAGCTTCGAGCTCATCCGCTGGCTCGACGTTATCGAGGCGCGCCGGCAGGCGAGCGAAGCCCGGCTCACGGAAGCCCTGCAGGTCGCCTGATGCGGATTCTCATTGCGACGGACGCTTGGCACCCGCAGGTGAACGGTGTCGTGCGCACCTACGAGCGGCTGTTGGAGCAGTTCGGCGCGCTCGGGATCGAGGTGTCGGTGCTGGCGCCGCACGAATTCCGCACCGTTCCGTGCCCCACATATCCGGAGATCCGCCTAGCCGCGCCGGGCTTGCGCCGTGTGGCGCAGCGCTTCGCGGCCGTCAGGCCCGACGCCGTTCACATCGCGACCGAAGGCCCCATCGGCTGGATGGCGCGCCGCTACTGCCGCGCCCGGCGCCTACCGTTCACAACGAGCTTCCACACGCGCTTCCCCGAATACCTGTCTCAGCGCTTCGCGCTTCCCGCGGCGTGGACGACCGCTGTCCTGCGCCGCTTCCACAATGCGGGCAATGGCCTGATGGTGGCGACGCCCTCGCTCGCGCGCGAGTTGGAGGCGCAGGGATTTGAGCGCGTGCTGCCGTGGACGCGCGGTGTCGATACCGGCCTGTTTCGCCCCCGCGACGTGCGCCTCTTCGGCGAAGGCCCGGTATTCCTCTACGTCGGTCGCATCGCGGCGGAGAAGAACATCACCGCGTTTCTCGATCTCGATCTGCCCGGACGCAAGGTCGTGGTCGGCGGGGGCCCGCAGCTCGACGAGTTGCAGGCGCGCTACCGCAGCGCGCTGTTCACCGGCAAGAAGACGGGGGAGGAACTGGCCGCCTGCTACGCCTCGGCGGATGCGCTCGTGTTCCCGAGCCGCACCGACACCTTCGGGATGGTGCTACTCGAGGCCGCGGCTTCGGGGCTACCGGTGGCAGCCTTTCCGGTGACGGGACCGGTGGACGTGGTGGTGCCAGGCGAGACGGGTGTGCTGTCGGAAGACCTGCGGCAGGCGGCACTCGGCGCTCTCACGCTTGACCGCGTGCGAGTACATGCGCGTGCGGCCGATTTTTCCTGGGAGAACGCGGCGCGGCTGTTCCTCGCTAACATCACCTCGGCGTGTCTCAAGGAGCCCACGCGCGCGAAGGTGCTGCGCACTTTGAGCTTGGCCAAGACGCCGCGGCGCTTCTGACGTCCGCGTCGCTGGCAAAGCAAAACGCCGGCACGCGCGCCGGCGTTCCACATTTGCGCACCAGTTATTCCTTCGGCAGCTCGGCGGTGAACTCCGCTTCGAGCGCCTTCTCCAGCGCGACGAGATCGGCCGGCAGCGGCATCCCGAACGCCTTCAGCTCGTTGAGCTTCTCCATGAGCTGCAGGTAGAGCTCGTGGCGATCCTCTGGCTCGTTCTGCATCTGCGTCATCAGGATGCCGAGCTCGGATTTCACGTTTTCGAAAGCCATCTGCGCTCCTTTCGGGATGTCACTTTGGGTCTGACCCGTAGTCTATATGGGAATGGGTTAGCGCACAGTCTCCGGGCTGCCGCCTCACTCGACCGGAAAGTCGAAGTAGGTTCCGGGGTAGGGCTCGTCACCAAGCGTATAGTGCCACCATTCCTGCCGATTGTTGATGAACCCCTGCTTTCCCATCAAAGATTTGAGCAGCTTGCGGTTCGCCATCGGCGGCTCGCCGATGCTCGCGTTGGCGGTGTGCGACACGGCGCCGAAGCAGTCGAAGCCCGTGCCCATATCGATGCTGGCGTCAGGAAGCCTCGCCGCCCAGGCAGGCGCGCACGCCCTGATCGGCGCGGTCGCGGGGATCTCCGGCGCGGGGGCTGCGAGCGGCACGATGGTCAGGTCCACGGTGCTGGCGCGGCTGTGGCCTGACCGGTGCGCAATGTAGCCGTCACGGAACAGGTTGCGCTTGTCTACGCCAGGGTAGAACTCCGGCTTCATCTTCTGGTTGCGCAGGTCGTCGCCCCAGGCGGCGAACTCGTCGACCGCACGCTGCGGACGGTAGCAGTCGTAGACCTTGAGCCCCAGCCCTCGCGGCTTGAGCTCGTCTTCGACGCGCTTAAGCGCCGCCGCCGCGCGCTGCGTCAGCAGGCACACGGGCGCGCGGTATCCGGCGATGGGGCGGCCCACGAAGTTGCGTGCCGTCAGGTAGCGCATGTCGACCACGAGATCGGGTATGACCGTGCGCGCATCGACGATGTCGGCCGGCCGCCGCTCGCCGGCAATTGCCGGGGCCGCATGGGCGAGAACCGCCACCGCAAGCGCCCGGCCGATCCGGTCTGCATGCGCCAACGCTGCGGCGCCGACCGAATAACCGTAAAGCAGCATTTGCACACCTGGAAGCGCGGGACCTGCCCTTATAGGTTAGCCGAAAGCGTCGACGCGGAGGTTTTGAATGGTCCACGACCTCGTAGACAGTGCCTCCTATATGGCGCACGGCTACTGCTTGCTGTGGAAGCCGTGGCTCGTTGTGCTGCACGCCGGCTCCGACCTGCTGATATTCCTCGCCTATTTTGCCATCCCGGTCGCCATCTGGATCTTCCTGCGTCAACGCAAGGACCTTGAGCTGCGTCCGCTCGCGATCCTGTTTGCCGCCTTCATCTTCCTCTGCGGCCTCACCCACTTTGTGCAGATGGTGACGCTGTGGTGGCCCATCTACGAGACGCAGGGCGTCCTGAAAGCGGCCACTGCCATTGTGTCGGTCGCCACCGCCGTGATGATCTTCCCGCTCATCCCCAAGGCCGCGGCCATTCCGAGCCCGCGCACCCTGCAGGCCGCCAACGAAGGCCTAAAGCGCGAGATCGAGGCGCACGAGGACACGCTGCGCCGCCTGCGCGAGACGCACGACGCGCTCGAGCAGCACGTGGCTGAGCGCACGCGCGAGATCGAGCGCTCGAAGGCGCGGCTGCAGGCGCTCATCACAGCCTCGGCGCAGATCGTGTGGACGACGGCGGCCGACGGCAACGTGGTGCAGGATTCGCCGAGCTGGCGCGCCTTCACCGGGCAGACCTACGACCAGTGGAAGGGCACGGGCTGGCTCAACGCCATCCATCCCAGCGACCGCGCCAAATCGCTTGCCGCGTGGCGCGGGGCGGTCGAGGGCCGCGATGCGTACGACGTCGAGTACCGCCTGCAGCACGCCGGCGGCGGCTACCGCTGGACGAGCGCCCGCGGCGTTCCCCTCCTCGACGCCAACGGCAACGTCGCCGAGTGGGTCGGGATGAACGTCGACATTACCGATCGCAAGCGCAGCGACGAGCATGCCCAGCTCATCATGCGCGAGCTGTCGCACCGCACCAAGAACCTGCTCGCCGTCATCGCCTCGCTGGCGCGGCGCACGCTCGATGGCAGCCGCGATCTGAAAGCGCAAGCGGAGGATTTCGTCGAGCGCATCCACGGGCTCGCGCGCTCGCACGACCTGCTCGTGCGCGGCGAATGGCGGGGCGTGTCGCTCAACGATCTCGTGCTGTCGCACCTAGAGCCGTTCGGGTTCGACGAGAAGCGCGTCGTCGTCGAAGGCCCGGCGATCGAGATCAAGCCGGAGGCGGCGCAGAGCATCGGGCTGGCGCTGCACGAGCTTGCGACGAATACGACCAAGCACGGGGCGCTCAAGGGCGCCGACGGCAAGCTGTCGGTGAAATGGATGGTCGTGTCGGAGGAGGACAAACCCACTCTCAAGCTGGAGTGGCTCGAGGACAGCGCGACGGCCGGCGACAAGCCCTCCATGTCGGGCTTCGGGCGCCTGATGCTCGAGAAGCTGGTCGGCGCCTCGGTGAGCGGGCGCACCGAGTACGAGGTCGCGAACCGCCGGGTCGCCTGGAAGCTCGTGGCCCCGCTCGAGGGCGTAATACGGCCGACGGCGGGGCCCGGCGCAGTCGCGGAGCCGCACGGCGCCTAAGTGCAAAGGAAAATCCCCTCCTCCCGATGGCCGGGAGAAGGGGATCTCGTGCGGTAAAATAACGAGCGTCTTGCTAAGCGCGCTACTTCGTCGACTTCGCGAATTCCTTCATGGGTGGCTTACACGGGCGCGCCATGATCTCGCAGCGATAGGTGACCTGACCGACAACCTCGCCGATGGAGACGCGGCCGCAGCGGCTCTCGAAGTCCTTGGCGTTGGTCATGTCGATGTAGGATTCGCCGTGGTCGTAGCGAACGCGCTCCATCCAGTCCTTCTTGGCGGCGTCGAGCGCGCCCTCGGTACCGATCCACTGCGTGCCGAGCCCGCGCACCTTGTCGAGGCACTTCCAGCCGGCGTCCGCGCGGTCACCGTCGCGGCGATCACGGTCACCGTCGCGATCAACTTTCTCGGCCTCTATGTTCACGTGCTTGTAGTAGTGGCGGACGTGGCGCGCATGCGTGCGGCTGCGCGCCGGGTTGGAGCCCATGTCCCAATCCCAGTCGGTCGCGAACGCCGGAACGGCAAGCAGAGTTGCGAACGCCAGTGCAAAGTATCTGATCATTGTTGTCGTCTCCCCGGGCAGCCCCGCCCTGTTCTGCGATCAGAGCGCTTGCGACGTCGGTGCAAGCGCAACACGGGGCCGATAGTGGCGGATTCTCGGCAAAGCTCTTGCGTGGTTTTGCGCTTCTCCCCCGGTTTCCACAGGAGACGGAGGTTTTCCACAGGAAGGGGCGCTCAGGAGGAAAAAATCGGCCCCATGTCCCCCTCCTCTAAGGCGTCAAAATAGGATTTAAGGGCCGTCTTCACGCTTTCACCCCACTCCCCGCCCCAGCCGCCACATCTCCTCCTGCACGCGGATGTCGGCCAGCATGCGGTCCAGCAACAGGCACGTGCGCTTGAACAGCTCCGAGCCGCGGCGGTAATCCGCCGGCGCGAAGAAATCGCAGCGCCCGGCCTTGAACAGGTCCACGCACTTCTTGCGCGCCTTGCCAGGCGGATGCACCGCGACTGCGTGCCCGCCGTTCTTCCTCATCACCGCCATCGACGGCACGTCGGTGTCGCCGTCGCCGAAATAGATCATGTTGCCGAACGGGATCGGCCGCGCCCCCTCGGGCATGTGCTGGTTGATTGAATCGCCCAGGTTCTCGATCCCCTTGTTGATGCGGAACAGGTACTGCGTCTTGCCGGTGTCGGTGATGACGCGCTTGGGGTACGGCAGGTCGTAGGCCTCAAACCAGTATTCGGAGGCAAACACGTTGTGGAAGCGCTTGTAGATGCGCGTGCCCTCGATGATCTCGGTCAATCCCGACGACACGAGGTAATGGCGCAGCGAGATGCCGTGCGTCTCTGCCCGCAGCTTCACGTAGCCGCCGATCTCGTCGAACCACTCCTCCACGCCGGCAAAAAGCTCGACGTTCTTGCCCTGGGCCACGAGGTCGGCGCGGTCGATGCGCAGGTTCTTGGCCTTCGCCTTCTTGTAGAGCAGGTGCATGTAGGTGATGAGCCCATCGGCGCCTTCCTTGCGCGCGAGCGCGTTGGACTCCTTCCAGAACGCCGCCGCGTCCTCGCCGAGCTGCGGCAGGAAAGCGTAGTCCTGCATGGGGCGCGGGGAGAGCGTGCCGTCGAAGTCGTAGACGAGTGCAATTGTCTTCTTGTCGAAGCTGGCTTTCGCCGGCGGCTTTGACGACGTCTTGGCGCGTGGGCGCGCGGGCTCCTCGCGGCTCTCCTTGTCGTCGCCGATGCGCTCGGTCATCACGGGCCTCCGGGAACCGCCATTGGGCTCGACTTGCACCGGCACCATGGCCCAATTCGGGGGGCGGGTTGAAGGCTGGCGGCGGTCCTATCCGCGCGCGAGCTCGCCGAGCCAGCGATTGAACGCGAACGCGCCCGCTGCAGCGACAGCCGCGCCATGCTGGGCGATCTCGGCGCGCAGTGAGCGCACGTCGAGCCTCGCCTGCGCGAGCTCGCCCGTGTGCCCGATGAGCCAGCGCTCCAGCCCGCGCGGCTCGGCCTCCATGTGGAACTGCAGGGCGAGCACGTTCGGCCCCAGGCTGAACGCCTGGTTCTGCGTGATCGGCGTCGAGGCCAGCGGCGTCGCGCCGGTAGGCAGATCGAAGGTGTCGCCGTGCCAATGCAGAACGTTGCCGTCAACAGCGTTGAGCGCGCCCAGGCAAGAGGCCTCGCCCTCGGCCGTTAGCGTGAGCGGCGAAAACCCGATCTCCTTCTGCCTGCCTGGATAGACGCGCGCGCCGGCCGCCTTGGCGACGAGCTGCGCGCCAAGGCAGATGCCGAGCACCGGAAGGCCCGAGCGCAGCCGACGCTCGATAAGGCGAATCTCGCCGGCGAGGAAGGGATAGAGCGGCTCGTCGTTGACGCCGATGGGGGCGCCGAGCACGATCAGCAGATCGGGTTCACTGCCCGCGATCGCGTCGAGATCGTCGACGCCGGCTTCCCAGTAGCGCGCAGCGATGCCACGCGCGGCCAGCACCGGGGCGAGAATGCCCAGGTCCTCGAAGGCGACGTGGCGGATGACCGCCGCTGTCCTCAGCGGCATCCGCAGCCCGGATCGCCGCAGCCACCCTTCTCGCTCTTCGCAGTCGTCTCGGGATGCGCGTGATCGTGGTCATGATCGTGGTCGTGGTCGTGCGCGTGGTCGTGGCCGCAGCAGCCGCCCGCATGGTCGTGATCGTGCGCATGGTCGTGGTCGTGCGCGTGATGACCGCCACAGCAGCCACCGTCGTGATGGTGGTGGTCCTCCGGATCGACGAGCGCGGCGGCGAGCCGCTGCTCGATCGCAATCGAGGTCTCGCGCGGGGCCTTGGCGTCCTCGATGACGAGCGCCATGATCTCGGCGCCGAGGCGCACATCGTCGACGGCGCCGAGGTAGTGGCGACGCAGGCGCCCCTGGCGATCGAACAGCAAAAGCGTGGGCGTGCCCTGCATGGCGTAGGCTTCCATCGTGTGCGGAAGCTCGGCGCCGTTCGGCTTGTCGACGGCGACGGGAATATCGATGTGCTCCTCCTTCAGGAAGCCCTCGAGCAGCGCCGGCGTCATGTCCTTATGGTTCTCGAACACGGTGTGCAGGCCGATCACGGCGACCTCTGCGTCGTTGAAGGCGCGCGCGATGCGCTGCGCCTGCGGGATCGAGTGGCGCAGCGAGCCCGGGCACAGCATCTGGAAGGCGACGAGGACGACGACGCGGCCTTTGAGCTTTTCGAGCGAGAGCGGCTCGGGTGCGTTGAACCACTGCGCAACCTTGAGCTCGGGCGGGTTCTCGGGATTGAAGACGGTGGCGTCCATGGGCAATCCTTTCGCGGCGGCGACCGACATTGCAATCGGCATAGCTCAACTCGCGCCTGCGCGACAAGCTTAGCGGAGCGTAAATGTGCGCATATTCAGCGGCAGCGGGAGGAGGCCGCGCCGTCGACCGGGGCCGGCAGCGGCATCGTGCAGGTGTAGCGCGCCTCGACGCGGCAGCCGGGGTCGTGCGGCGGGCCGGTCACATAGATCGAGAACGAGAGCGGGCAGCCGCGCATGGTGTTGAGCGCCGTGACGCAGCCGGCGCGCTCGGGCGCCTTGGCTTTGTGTTGCGCTAGCGCCTGCGCCACCTCGGGCTGCCAGCGATCCTCGACGACGACGATGCCGGGTTCGGTCCCAGCCATGCGCTTGGCGATGGTCTCCGCGTCGGCGTTGCTGTCGCGGCCGAGCAGGAACACGCTGCTCGGCTCGCGGAAGCCGAGCACGCTGACCGGGGCCGGACCGCAGACGCGCAGCGGCGCGCTCGCATGGGGCGAGCCGCCCTCACGCTGCGGAAGAAGCACCAAGCAGACCGGGCCGGCCGCGCAGCGACGCAGAGGCGCGATGGCATCGGCAATGCGCCGCGCCGGCCAGATCTTCTCGATACTCGGAAGTACGACGCCGAATGTGAATCCCAGCAGCAGAGCGAAACCGGCAATGCTGGATGTCAGCCACAAGGCCGGGCGATTCTCCGACGCCGCGAGCGCGGCGAGCGTCAGCACCGCGGTCACGGCTGCGGCCCCGAGCACGATCGGTGCGCTCGGCGGCACGCCCGCGTACGTCAGTCCACCGGCGAAGATCGCCATCAAGCCAATAAGCACGGCCCACGCCGGGAGCCTGAGCATCAGCGGCGGCAACTCCAGCCGGCCGTTGCGCTCGAGGGTTAGGGCTACCGCAGCCGCCGCGGCCGGGAACATCGCCTGCACGGTGTAGAGCGCGGGCTTACTGGAGATCAGCTCCAGATAGACGAGGTAGCCGACGATCCACGCGAGCAGGAAGCGCTGCAGCGGCGCCGCGCGGTTGGTCCACAGGTCGCGCAGTGCCGGCACCAGCAGCAGCGCACCTGGCAGAAAGCCCAGGACGAAGCCGAGCGTGAACGTCAGCGGCACGGCTTTCCACTTCATGTCCTGGGCGCCGCCGAGCGCGCGCAGCGTCTCGGGGAACGTGAGCGAGCTGAACGGAACGCCGTCGAAGTGCGCACGCACGAGTAGCCATGGCGCGGCAATGGCGAGCATCAGCGGCACACCGACCGCCGGTCGCATACGCTTCAGCCAGCTCAGGTCGCGGTCGAAGACGGAGAGCGCGGCGACAATCACCAGCGAAAGGATCGGCACGGCGAGCGCGTTGAGCAGGATGCCGAAACCCTGCGCTACCCAGAACAGCAGCGCGAGCCCCATATCCCCCTCGCCCTCGCGCGCGCAGTAGAGCCGCAGCAGCGCGAGCTGCGCGACGACGATGGCGAACAGCAGCGGACCCTCGGGGATCGCGAGCTGAGCCTGCAGTGCCACGATGGGCGTCACCGCGAACAGGGCGGCGGCGATGAGCGATCGGCGCGCGCCCAGCAGCGGCCGCAGCAGCCACCACACGGCGAGCACCGCGAGCACGCCGCCGAGCAGCGACGGCAGCCGGTAGGTCGGGATCGACGCCCACGCGGATGGGCCAAGCAGCGCGCCCGACGCCATCTGCAGCCAATAGATGCCGATGGGACGGAAGGGAAAGCGCTCGTCGAGGAAGCGCGCATCGAGCAGGTCGCCGCGCTCGAGCATGCCGCGTGCGCTCTGCGCATAAACGATTTCGGTGCGGTCGACGGGCGGCAGCGCGACAAGGCCCGGCAGATAGGCGACGAGCGCGAGCGCGACCAGCACCGCGGCGGCGAGGCGCGGACGGGCGGCGATCTCGTCGATGAGGCGCGCGCATTGCGCCTCGAGCCGGGAAAGCCTGGATTGCGTGAGCATCATAGGGGTGTTCGTCACAGGGCTTCGCGGCCGCGGGCTTGACACTGATAGCGCAGTCGGGCGATTGCGCAAGGCGACGCGAGGGGAGCGGAGTGCGTGACATGTCGGAAGGCGCCAACGGGGCACTGCCGGGGCAGCGTGGAAACGCGCGGGCACGGCTGATCGAGATCATCAAGACGCGCTCGTTCCAATCGGGGCGCGAGGTGAAGCTCGCCTCGGGGCGCACCTCCACCTACTACTTCAACATGAAGCCGACGATGCTCGACGCGGAGGGTGCGCACCTCATCGCCACGCTCATTCTCGACGCGATCAAGGGGCTCGACGCCGATCTGATCGGCGGGCTCGAGATGGGCGCGGTGCCGATCGCCTCCGCCGTTGCCGCCGTGAGCCACTCGGACGGGCGGCCGGTGAACGCCTTCTTCGTGCGCAAGCAGGCCAAGGAGCACGGGACTAGGAGCTTGATCGAAGGCCTGCCCAGCGGCGACAGTCTAAAGGGCAAGCGCGTCGTCGTGGTCGAGGACGTGACGACGACGGGCGGCTCAGCCATCAAGGCGGCTGAAGCGGTGCGCGGCGAGGGTGCCGAGGTCGTCGGCGTGGTGACGGTCATCGACCGGCAGGAGGGTGCGGCGGAAGCCTTTGCAGCGGCAAAGCTGAAGCTGACATCGATCCTCACGCTCGCGGATTTCAAGGGGTGAGCGGCCGCGAACCAGCGATGCCAGTCGCGCGCGCCACGCCGACGAGGCGGACAAGCTCCTGGCGCGCCGCATCGGCATTGGTGACGCGCAAAGTGAAAGGCAGCCGCAGCCCACGCGCGCCGAGAACCAGATCACAGCCCTCCGGATCGATGCCCGTCATGCGCCAGGCACCGGGCCCGGCGCGCAAGATCCGCGTGGCGTAGAGCTCGATGGCGTCGGCATGGTCCTCGTTCATGTGCGATACGATGCCGGGCTCGGCTTCGACAAGCGCCTCGGCACCGGCCAACGGCACGAGAAGATCGCCTGCGGCGATATCCACGATGCGGCCGAAGCCGCCGATGAAGTGCGCGCCTTCGGGCTTCAATGCGTAAAGCGCAAAGTCGGGGAAATCGGCGTAGCCTTCTGTGCTCGGATGACGCGCCAGGAAGCGCGCCCGAGCGGTTGCACTCGCCGTCGGCTGCGCCGAGCCGATCAGCGTGACGCGCGTGCCCGCCATGGGATCGGCCTCGGTGCCGGTGCCGTCGATGAGGAGACTCGCGCGCGAATCGGCGGAGAGGTTCTGCGTGTGCAGCGCGAGTTGCGAAATGAGCAACAGCGGCGTGCCGTCGCTGTCGGTTGCGGTGAGCACCAGCGAGGCGTAAGGGTGGCCTGAGCCCTTGCTGAGCGTGGCAAGTGAGCCCTTGAGCGCGGCCCTCAACAGCGATCTTGCCTGCGCGGCGGTTTCCTTAACCTGCGAAAAAACCGCAGGTTTCTCGTCGCGTTCGTCCAACCCGTTCGATTGCATGCTGCCGGCGCCTCGCCTATTCAGATAAGGTTCAGACAGAAAACACGAAATTGGCCTCGCCACAATTGATACACCTTGAAGCCATAAAGCGCGGTGGGCTCCCCTTACTGCCGCAGGTCAGGACATGATGAAGGAAAAAAGCACGATCGCGCTCGTCGACGATGAGCGCAACATCCTCACCTCGCTGCGCATGGCGCTCGAGGCGGAAGGATACAAAGTCCGCACCTACAATGACGGCGCCTCGGCGCTGGAAGCCCTGTCGGAGGACCCCGCCGACCTCGGCATCTTCGACATCAAGATGCCGCGCATGGACGGGATGGAGCTGTTGCGCCGCGTACGCCAGCAGTCGGACATGCCGGTGATCTTCCTCACCTCCAAGGACGAGGAGATCGACGAACTGTTCGGCCTCAAGATGGGCGCCGACGATTACGTGGCCAAGCCCTTCTCGCAGCGTCTCGTGGTGGAGCGCGTCAAGGCCGTTCTGCGGCGCTTCCAGCCCAAAGACGGGCCGCCGACGGAGGAGGAGGCTGCCCGCGTGCTCGAGCGCGGAAAGCTGAAGCTCGATCCCGAACGCCACACCTGTCACTGGGACAACCGTCCCGTAACGCTGACGGTCACCGAGTTCCTCATCCTGCAGGCCCTCGCCTCACGCCCCGGCGTGGTCAAGACGCGCGACGCGCTGATGGACGCCGCCTACGACGACCAAGTCTACGTCGACGATCGTACCATCGACAGCCACATCAAGCGACTGCGCAAGAAGTTCAAGCAGGTCGACGACGACTTCGACGTCATTGAAACGCTCTACGGAGTGGGATACCGCTTCAAGGAAGCTTGAGGCGTGGAGGGACGATGGCGCTCGAGACCGAGCGATCCGAGCAGCACCCGCTCGATAGTCTCGCCTCGCTCAAAAGCGGCGCGAACGACGTTCGAGGCTTGATCGCAAGGGCCGGACGGCGCCTCGTCCAAACCTGCCGTGCAGCCGCCGCGGGCGCCGCAAGCGGCGCCGCGGCGGCGCTGGCGCTGATCAAGGAAAGAGGCAACGCCGCGCGCGCACGCGTCTCCGCCTTCGCCACCGCTCCCGGCAGCTTCGGACCGATCGAGCGCTGGTTCCGGCGCCAACCGATCGTGCGCTTCTTCTCCGCGAGCCTCTTGCGTCGCATCCTCGTCTCCAACCTGATGGGGTTTTTCATCCTGCTGGGCGGCATCCTCTATCTGGGGTGGTTCCACACCTGGCTGATCGACGCCAAGCTCGACGCACTGAAGACGCAAGGCAAGATCATCGCTGACGCGATTGCGGCCAACGCCACGGTGGTGCGCGAGCACATCGTGCTCGATCCCAACAAGCTGCCCGACACGCCCAACTCCCCGCAGCAGTACGCCGACGACGGGCTCGCAGCGCTCGAGCTGTCGATCCACCCCGACGACGTCACGCCCATCCTGCGCAAGCTGATCCAGCCGACGAATACGCGCGCCCGCGTCTACGCACGCGACGGCACGCTCATCGTCGATACCGCGCGCTCGCTCGCACAATGGACGACGCTGCGCCACGAGCCCAACGACAAGCGTCAGCCCAAGACGCAGAACGTCTGGACCATGCTGACGCGCTACTTCTTCAAGGAGCCGATCCCTGTCTACCAGGAGATCGGCAGCGGCAACGGCATGGCCTACAAGGAGGTGCGCGTCGCCTTGCAGGGCGAAGAGCGCAGCATGCTCCTGCTCAACAAGAAGGGCGAGCAGATCGTCTCAATGGCGCTGCCGATCCGCCGCTTTAAAAACGTGCAGGGGGTGCTTCTTCTTTCGACGCTCCCCGGACAGGTCGACAAGATCCTGCGCGAGGAGCGCACCGTCATCCTGGTCCTGGCCGCAATCGCGCTGCTGGCGTCCGTCGTCACCTCGCTGCTACTGGCGCGGACCGTTGCCGGGCCGATGCGGCGCCTTTCGGCAGCCGCCGACCAGGTAAGCCGCAACATCGCCGCGCCCCAGCAGCTGCCTGAGCTCGCCGACCGCAACGACGAGGTCGGCCAGATGGCCGGCGCCTTCCAGGCCATGACGGCGGCGCTCTACAAGCGCATCGAGGCGAGCGAGAAATTCGCGGCCGATGTGGCGCACGAGCTGAAAAACCCCCTCACGGCGGCACGCTCCACGGCCGAATCGCTGGCTTTTGCCAAGACGCAGGAGCAGCGCGATCAGCTGATCGAGCAGATCCAGGTCGAGCTTAAGCGTCTGAACCGGCTCATCACGGATGTTTCCAATGCCTCGCGCCTCGATGCCGAACTCGCGCGCAAGGAGATGCGCACGATCGACGTCACAACGATGCTGCGCAACATCGTGACCATCTTCCGCGACATCATCGGCGGCGACAGCCGCCGCATCGAGCTGTCGATTGCGCCCGAGCCCTATAACGGCGCCTACTTCATCGTCGGGGACGAGGGCCGGCTCGGCCAGGTGCTGACCAACCTGCTCGACAACGCCATTTCCTTCTCGCCCAAGGACGGCGTCGTGACGGTGCGCGCCCGCGCTTCCGGCCCGTTCGTCGAGATCCTCGTCGAGGACCAGGGCCCCGGCATTCCCCCCGACCGGCTCGAGATCGTATTCGACCGCTTCTACTCCGACCGCCCGGACACAGATCAGAGCCGCGGCAAGAACTCCGGCCTCGGCCTGAGCATCTCGCGCGAGATTGCCCATGCGCACGGCGGCCTGATCGTCGCCGAAAACCGCCACGACGCCGGAGCGGGCCCCGACACGCAGCCCGCCGGTGCCTGCTTCGTTGTTCGCCTCCCCATCGCCGGCCAGGCGCAGCGCGGAGGGGGCCAGGTTGGCCGACGCACCTGAGAACGTCCACGGGACGGCGATCGCGCTCGGCGGCAAGGCGGCGCTGATCCGCGGCGCGCCGGGATCGGGCAAGTCGGATCTCGCCTTGCGCTGCCTCGCGGTTGCACCGACTGCTCTCATCCCCTGCCCCGTCACACTGGTCGCCGACGACCGCGTGGACCTGCGGCGCTCCGGCGACCGCCTCCTAGCGGAGGCCCCTGCGACGATCCGCGGCAAGCTCGAGGTGCGGGGATTGGGGGTGCTGAGCGTTCCCTCGACGGCTGGCGCAGAGATCGTGCTCGTCGCCGACATCTGCGCTCTCGAAAAGATCGAGCGCCTGCCCGATCCCCCGCCGGTGACGGAGTTGCTGGGTATCCGCGTTCCCCTCATGCACATCGCGCCGTTCGCGGCCTCTGCCCCCGTCAAGCTCCTGCTGGCGTTGGCGCAGGCGCTACGCAGGCCGCGGGCTGACGAATAGCGGCCAACCCCCCTTGCGCCGCCCACGAACACTTGTAAATTCTGGCCGGCCGCAAGACTGGCCCAGGGCGTGGCCCGGGCCGGAACCGACGAAGCTTCTGGCAGCGTTCTACCGCTTGGCGCCCGCTTGTCGATGCGGGACGAAGAGACGAGGTCGGCTCTAATCCATGATCGGACTTGTCATCGTCACGCATTGCGGACTGGCACTTGAGTTCCGGTCTGCGCTGGAGCACGTCGTCGGGCCGCAGACCCAGCTCGAGACCATCTCAATCGGGCCCGAGGACGACATGGCCTTGCGGCGCAGGCAGATCATCGAGGCAATCAACCGCACCAACACCGGCGAGGGCGTGATTATCCTCACGGACATGTTTGGAGGCACGCCGTCGAACCTCGCCATCTCGGTGATGGACGAGGCACCAGTCGAGGTGATCGCTGGCATTAATTTACCAATTCTGGTCAAGCTCGCGAGCGTGCGGAGCGAGCTTCCCCTCGCCGAGGCCGTAACGAGCGCCCGCGAGGCGGGGCGCAAGTATATCAAGGTGGCGAGCCAAGAGCTGTCAGGCGAAGGTTGAGCGTCATCGCATGCCGGAGATCAAGGACAGCCTGCGCCCGGAGGCGATCGTCACGATCCGCAACCGCAAGGGCCTACACGCCCGCGCCTCCGCGAAGTTCGTGAAGCTCGCGGAGACTTTCGATGCGGCGATTACGGTCACGCGCGATGGCCATTCCGTCGAGGGCACCTCCATCATGGGGCTGATGATGCTGGCGGCGGGGCCCGGATCCACGCTGCACTTGCGCGCGCAAGGCCCGCAAGGGCCGGAAGCGTTACAAGCGCTGATCGCGCTCGTTGAAGCGGGCTTTGATGAGGACTGCATCGAGGACGCCTGATCCGGCTCGTTTGCAGACACGCAAAAAAAGGGGCGCCCATCTTGCGATGGACGCCCCTTTCCGCTGCGGGGTCGTGGAGGCTACTTGGAAAGGTAGAGTGAAGTGAGCTTCAACGCGATGTCGCGGAACGCCTGCTTGAGCTGCTCGCCGTCGTCGGCTGTGTAGGTCTTGCCGGAATCGGTTGCGCACTGGTTCAGCGTGTCGATGGCGGTCTGGTTGCCGCCGAGCTGGAATCCGACAGTATAGACGACGATGCCCTTTGCCTTCATCGCCGTGCACAGGGCGCGCGCCTGCGCCGTCGAGCAACCGTTGGCGGCCTGCGGGCACGAGGACGCGTTCTGGTTCACCGAGATGCCGTTCGAGTCGTACTGCGTGTTGTACTCGCCGTCCGTCATCAGGATGGCGATCTTCTCCAGGTTCTCGGCGCCGTAGGCCGCGGGCGCATTGGCCGGCCACAGCGACGACCAGTTGGGCGACAGCGTGTACCAGGCCCACGCCGTGCCGAGATGGCCCGCGGTACCGCCAGCGGCGGAAAGGGAGGTGATCTTGGCAAGGAGTGACTGCTTGTCGCTGCTCAAGGGCGCGATCGCCGCCGTGGTCGGCACCGTGCACACGCCCTTCTTGCTGCTGCCGCTGCCGGTAGAGCTCGAGGTGTAGTGGCCCATGACGTACTGCCCAGTGGCGGGCGCCGTGTCGGTGTATTTCTGCGTGCCCGTGCGCTCCACGACGCAGTCGGAGAGATAGTAGGTCGTGCTCGATACGCTTTTCGATGAGGGCAAGGTCGTGCCGCGCGCCTTGTTGAGAGCCGTCGAGGTCGGCAGCCGGATGTCCTCCGAGAACGGCACGATCGCGACCTTGGACGTGAACTTGCTCTGATCGTTCCAGATCACGATGTTGACGAGGTCGCTGGCCGAGTCCTTGAGGTCCTGCAACTTCTGTCCGGCCATGGAGCCCGTGATGTCGAGCATCATGGCGATCTCGATGTTCTGTCCGCCGTTGCCGCCGACCGCCAGCTGGGCCTGCGAGAATTGCGTCTGCGCAGTGCTGAGCAGAGGCAGCTGGTCGATGCTGGCGAACTGCAGGAACGGCGTTTTTATGTAGGCCGTGCCGCTGGCGCTCATCGACATGCCGTCGCCGCCGATCTGGAACGCGATCGAGTCGCCCGTCACCGGGATGCGGCTGGAGACGTTCTGGGCATAGAACTCCTGCGCGGCCGCGATGGCCCCGGCGGTGTCGTTGGCATTGGTCTGCAGCGCGCGGCCGCCGGCAAGAAGTGCCGCGTCCACGGCGGAAATGGTCTGGTCGCGCGCGTGCAGCCAGCGGCCGATGTCCACCGCGGCGCCGATGGAGGCCATGAGCACGACGGCGAGCATCGCGTAGAGGATCGCAACGTTGCCGGAGCGATCGGCTCCGTAACGGGCAAGGCCGCGCAAGTTGCCAAGATCGCGGCGCTGGAAAATGGTCTTCATGGCTACGCCACTCCTGAATTTTCTTCTGGCTTGTTTTCACGCAATGCGGAGTTTTGCAAATGTAATAATAGTAAAAGTACTAAACTTTATTAGTTTTACCTAACAATTGGTTGCCATTTGTCCTGACGTTATTACGGTAAATATTCTATTACCTGCGTACGTACCTGGAACGACTTCCCTTGATAGCCGCCAACCTGCGCCATCCGCACTCACGCCAGCCGCCGCTCAGCTGTCGCGGGGAGAGGATATAAGGACTTGTTTATATCTTGTTGCGGCCTCCGCGTTGGCTCGATAAAACCACGGCCAACCGAACACGGCGCGGCCGCCGGCCGCCAAACCAGGAAAAGGAGCACGCGATGGGTCGTGGTGCCGACTACGTCGTCAAGGACATCAACCTCAGCGACTGGGGCCGCAAGGAAATCGCCATCGCCGAGACGGAGATGCCGGGCCTGATGGCGACGCGCGAGGAGTTCGGCGCGTCAAAGCCCCTGAAGGGCGCGCGCATCGCCGGCTCGCTGCACATGACCATTCAGACGGCAGTGCTGATCGAGACGCTAAAGGCGCTCGGCGCCGACATCCGCTGGGCCTCCTGCAACATTTACTCCACGCAAGACCACGCCGCCGCGGCCGTCGCCGCGGCCGGCATCCCGGTGTTTGCCTTCAAGGGCGAGACGCTGAAGGAGTACTGGGACTTCACCCGCCGCATCCTCGAGTGGGGCGACGGCGGTACGCCCAACCTGATCCTCGACGACGGCGGCGACGCCACGCTGCTCGTGCACCTCGGCCTGCGCGCGGAAAAGGGCGACACCGCCTTCCTCGACAAGCCCGGCTCCGAGGAGGAGGAGGTGCTGTTCGCCCTCATCCAGCGCACGTTGAAAGAAAAGCCTGGCTGGTTCGCCGAGCTTGCCAAGAACATCAAGGGCGTGTCGGAGGAGACGACGACGGGCGTGCACCGCCTCTACGAGATGCAGAAGAAGGGCGCACTGCTGTTCCCGGCGATCAACGTCAACGACTCGGTGACGAAGTCGAAGTTCGACAATCTCTACGGCTGCCGCGAGAGCCTCGTCGACGGCATCCGCCGCGGCACCGACGTAATGATGGCCGGCAAGGTGGCGATGGTCGCGGGCTTCGGCGACGTGGGCAAGGGCTCGGCCGCTTCGCTGCGCAATGCTGGCTGCCGCGTCATGGTCTCGGAGATCGACCCCATCTGTGCGCTGCAGGCCGCCATGGAGGGCTACGAGGTCGTGACCATGGAGGACGCCGCGCCGCGCGCCGACATCTTCGTGACCGCGACCGGCAACAAGGACGTGATCAAGACCGAGCACATGCGCGCCATGAAGGACCGCGCCATCGTCGCCAACATCGGCCACTTCGACAACGAGATCGAGGTCGCGGGCCTCAAGAACTTCAAGTGGCACAACGTCAAGCCGCAGGTCGACGAGATCGAGTTCCCGGACGGCAAGCGGATCATCCTTTTGTCGGAGGGGCGGCTGGTGAACCTCGGCAACGCCATGGGCCATCCCTCGTTCGTGATGTCGGCGTCATTCACCAACCAGACGCTGGCGCAAATGGAGCTGTGGGGGAACGCGGGCAAGTACGAGAAGAAAGTCTACACGTTGCCCAAGCACCTCGACGAGAAGGTCGCCCGCCTGCACCTGGGCAAGATCGGCGTGAAGCTGACCAAGCTGACGCCGGAGCAGGCGTCCTACATCGGCGTGAAGGAGCAGGGCCCCTACAAGGGCGACCACTACCGCTATTGAGCTCATCTGCGGCTAAGCGGCAGCACTTCCCCAGAACTCAACAGCGGCCCGTCCAATCGGGCGCCCGCCGACTGGCCACGCCCCCTGAGCGTCCCCATAATCCCTCGTGATTCGCCTCATACCAGGGCGGATGTCGCCGGGCCTCTGTCTGCTCGTTGCGTCTGTGGCCTCGGGTTCCCACTTGCCTGAACGGATCCCGATGCAACCAGCCGGAACCACTCCACGATTTGGCGGCATGCGGCGCGACCTCGCCGGCCTCATGGCCGCGAGCGTTGCCGGCATGCTGCTGCTTGTGGGCGGGATCGCGGCTGGCGGCGAGATGCTCTTCGGGCTGTCGCTGAAGCTGCTTTCGGTGATTGCCGTCATCGGCGGGCTGGTGGTTCTAGGACTCGTGCTCGCCTGGTTTACGGCGGGCAGAGCGCGGCGCGAGGCCGAAGCCGCACGCAACGAGAGCGCGGACCTGAGGCGCAGCCTCGCCGCCGCCAATTCCGTCATCCGTTCCGAGCCGCAGATCCTGGTCTCCTGGGCGCAGAACGAGCCCTTGCGCGTCGTCGCCCAGTCGCTGAAGGGCGTGCCGGGTCTGCCCGATACGCCTGAGCGCTTCCTGCGCTTCGGGCAGTGGCTGGAGCCGGGTTCCGGCGCCACACTCAAGATGGCGCTCGACGCCCTGTTCGCCACCGGGCGCCCGTTCAACATCATCGTGCGCACCCTCGCCGGCGGCCACGTCGAAGCCGAGGGCCGCACGGCCGGCGGCCGCGCCATCCTGCGCCTGCGCGACGTCGCCGGCCACCGCGACGAGGTCGCCCGCGTGCTCGCCGAGCACCAACGCCTCGCCCACGAGGTGCGCGCCAGCCGTGCACTGCTCGACACGCTCCCCATGCCCGTCTGGCTGCGCGGCAAGGACGGCCGCATCACCTGGGTCAATAACGCCTACGTGAAGGCGGTGGAAGCGCATAGCCGCTCGGAGGTGCAGGAGCGCCAGATCGAACTCCTGGAGCAGCGCCAGCGCCGCACTGCCGCGCGCATGCTCTCGCGCGGCGAGAGCTACCGCGGGCGCGTGCCGCTGATCATCGGCGGCGAGCGCCGCCTGCACGACGTGACCGTCATACCCTACGAGGACTCGACCGCTGCGGCCGCGTTCGACGTCACGGCGATCGAGAAGGCGCAGGGCGATCTCGACCGCCAGATCGCCGCCTACGACCGCACGCTCGACCGCGTCGCATCCGCTGTCGCCATCTACAACCGCCAGCAGCAGCTCATCTTCTTCAACGAGGCCTATGCCACGCTGTGGAAGCTCGATCCCGAATGGCTCAAGACGCGGCCCCTGGATGGCGCCGTGCTCGACAGGCTGCGCGAGCTCGGCCGGCTGCCGGAGGTCGTCAACTATCCCGAATGGAAGTCGAAGGTGCTCTCCTGCTACGAGGACGCGTCCTCGCAAGAGGACTGGTGGCACCTGCCCGACGGCCGCATGCTGCACGTCATGACCGAGAAGCGGTCGGACGGCGGCGTGACCTACCTGTTCGTCGACGAGACCGAGCGGCTCGCGCTCGAGCGCGAATACAACGCCCTGATCGACACCCAGCGCGAAACGCTCGACAGCCTCAAGGAGGGCGTCGCGGTGTTTGCGACCGACGGGCGGCTCAAGCTGTTCAACTCGGCCTTCGCCGAGATCTGGGACCTGTCGCGGCGCGTGCTGGCCGAGAGCCCGCACATCGACGAGTTCATCGCGCTGGCCCGCGCCCGCTACGAGGACGCCCCCACCTGGGCGCGCATCGGCAATGCCGTCACCTCGATCTCGGAGGAGCGCGAGTCCTTCGAGGGGCAGATGGTGCGCCCCGACGAGTCCATCATCGACTACGCGGCGATGCCGCTGCCCGATGGCGCCACGCTGTTCACGTTCGCCGACGTGACCGGCGCCAAGAGCTACCAGCGGGCGCTGGAGGAGCGCAACGAAGCGCTAGTCGCCGCCGACCGCATGAAGAACGACTTCATCAGCCATGTGTCCTACGAGCTGCGTACGCCACTGACCAACATCATCGGCTTCAGCGAGCTGCTCTCCAATCCGCAGATCGGCCTACTCAACGAGAAGCAGCACGAGTACCTGGGCGACATCTCCGCCTCGTCCAAGACGCTGCTCGCCATCATCGACGACATCCTGACGCTCGCCACAATGGACGCCGGCGCCATGGAGCTGAAGCTCGGACCCGTCGAAGTGCGCCGGGTCATCGACGGCGCAATCCTGGGCATCTGCGAGAGCGCATTGCGCTCCCGCCTCACGCTGCACATCGCGGTGGACGACGACGCCACGGAGTTCAGCGCGGACGAAGCGCGCGTGCGCCAGATCCTCTATAACCTCTTGTCCAACGCAGTCGGCTTCTCCAAGCCCGGCGACATCGTGCGCATAAGCTGCCGCCGCGAGGACGGCATGATGGTATTCACGGTCGAGGATCAGGGCATCGGCATCCCCAAAGACCAGCAGTGGCGCGTATTCGAGCGCTTCGAGAGCCGCAGCCACGGCTCCGGGCATCGCGGCGCCGGGCTTGGCCTCTCCATCGTCAAGGCGCTGGTCGAGCTGCATGGGGGCAGTGTCTCGCTCGAATCGGAGCCGGGGCTTGGCACGCGCGTCACCGTGCGGCTGCCGGAGAACGGGCGCCTTTCTGCCGACACAGATGCCGCGGCACATCCGCAAGGCCCGCTGCGCCAGCTATCGACGGGTGGCAGCGCCGCATAATGTGATCCGCAATGAAGGCTTCCCACACAATTCTAGGGGTTCGGGAGAGCGAGCTTGTCCGGCTCGCTCAGGACATTGCCTTCGTCGCCCGACCGGGCGATCTCATCGCGTTGAGCGGCGAGCTTGGCGCCGGCAAGACGACGCTCGCGCGCGCCATCATCCACGCGCTCGGCAGCGATGAGCGCGAGGAGATCCCCAGCCCGACCTTCACGCTGGTGCAGACGTATGCGACGCGGCGCATGCCGGTTGCGCACTTCGACCTCTACCGTCTCAACGCCGCCTCCGAGCTCGACGAGCTGGGGTTGGACCACGCGCTCAAGCAGGGCATCGCGCTCATCGAGTGGCCCGAGCGCGCGGACGGCGCACTGCCTGCGGGTAGGCTGGAGATCCTGCTCGAGGACGAGGGCGGTAGCGTGAGCGCGGACAGCGCGACGCGCCGGGTGTCGCTGGCCGGCCGGGGCGACTGGACTGCGCGCCTGTCGCGGTTCGCCGCCATGCGCGGCCTGCTGACCTCCAACGGACTGGAGAGCGAAGCCTCGTCGCTCGGCTACCTGCAGGGCGACGCCTCCGTGCGGCGCTACGCGCGGCTTGCCCGCGACGCTGGCGACGGCGCCATCCTCATGGACTGGGCGCGCCAGCCCGATGGCCCCGCAATCCGCAACGGGCTGCCCTACAGCCGCATCGCGCATCTGGCTGAGGACGTGCGCCCGTTTGTGGCGGTCGCGGCAGCGCTCCGCGCGTCCGGGCTTAGCGTGCCGCAGATCTACGCGCAGGACCTTGGCCACGGCTTCCTGCTCATCGAGGACCTTGGCGACCGCGTGTTCGGGCGCGAGGTCGAGATGGGGGCCGCGGATCAGGGCGAGCTGTGGCGCGCCGGGGCGGAGACTCTCGCGGCGCTCTCCACCTGCACGCCGCCCGCAACGCTGCCGGTCGGCGACGGCAGCGAGCACCGGCTGCCGGACTACGACCGCGGCGCACTGTCGATCGAGGCGGAGCTGCTGCTCGACTGGTATTGGCCGGCGCTGCACGGCTCGCCCATGCCCGAGGAGGCTCGCGCGGAGTTCCTATCGCTGTGGGGCGCAGTGTTCCATCGCTTGGCGGCGATGCCCCAGGGCTGGGTGTTGCGCGACTACCACTCGCCCAATCTTCTCTGGCTTCCCGAGCGGCAAGGGATTGCGCGCGTCGGCGTCATCGACTTTCAGGATGCCATGCGCGGGCCACCCGCCTACGACCTCGTCTCACTCTTGCAGGATGCCCGCGTCGATGTCGCGCCCAAGCTTGAAGCTGCCGTGTTCGATCACTACTGTGCCGCGGTCACTGCGCGGCAGACGGGGTTCGACCGTGACGCATTCGCCTTTGCCTATGCCGCGCTCGGCGCGCAGCGCAACACCAAGATCCTGGGCATCTTCGCGCGCCTCGCCAAGCGCGACGGCAAGCCTGCGTACTTGCGCCACGTCCCGCGGCTGTGGCGCTATCTGGAGCGGGACCTTGAGCACCCCGAGCTTGCCGGCCTCAAGCGCTGGTACGACCGGAACTTTCCCGCCGCGGCGCGAGGACGAACGATTCCCTGACCGGGGCACGCGCCCATGAGCCGTTTGACGCCGTGGAAGCCCGAGGCAGGGATCGTGTTGGCCGCAGGGCTCGGCACGCGCATGCGCCCGCTGACAGATCAGATCCCCAAGCCGCTCGTGCGCCTCAGGGGCCGGGCGCTGATCGACCACGTGCTCGACCGGGTGGCGGCAGCCGGCGTCGCCCGCGCCGTCGTCAACGTGCACTACCTCGCCGAGGCGCTGGAGACGCACCTGCACCAGCGCAAGCACCCCAAGGTGGAGGTTTCGGACGAGCGCGGCGTGCTGCTCGACACCGGCGGCGGCGTCGTGCGGGCCCTGCCCAAGCTCGGATCGGGGCCGTTCTTGATTCACAACTCCGACTCAGTGTGGATCGAGGGCGTCGGCTCCAACCTGGAGCGGCTGTTTGCGGCTTGGGATAGCGGGACGATGGACTCCCTCATGCTGCTCGCCTCGTCCGCGACCAGCCTTGGTTACGAAGGCTCCGGCGATTTCGCCATGGGCACCGACGGCCGACTCTCGCGCCGGGGCGAGCGGCAGATGGTGCCGTTCGTTTTTACCGGCGTATCGATTGCGCACCCGAGGATGTTCGCGGACGCGCCGCAGGGGCGCTTCTCGCTCAACAAGCTGTGGGACGAGGCGATCGACAAGGGGCGGCTGTTCGGCGTGCGCCTGGAAGGGCTGTGGATGCACGTCGGCACGCCGGAAGCGCTGACGGAAGCGGAGAGGTGGATCGAGAGTGAGGACGTGGCTTGACCAGGCGTTAGGCCGGACCGGTGCGAAGGCGCCGGACAGCGCCCGCGTCTTCACGGTGCCTCCCGGGCGACCTTTTCTCACCAGTCTCGCGCGCGCAATTCTCAGCGGCGGTCTGCCGGCGCCGGGCGGGCGGGCACCTTCGCCGCTGGAGCTCCCCGACGTGACGCTGCTGCTGCCGACACGCCGCGCCGCGCGCGCCATGCAGGAGGCGTTCCTCGTCGCCAGCGGCGGACGCGCGATGCTGCTGCCGCGCATCCGGCCGATCTCCGAGGGCGAGGAGGAGTTAACGCTGCTGTCGGGGCTAGCCGGCGATACGGCGCTGCAGGCGGAGGAGCTAGAGCTACCGCCGGCCGTCGGCGAGATCGAGCGCCGCATCGCCCTGACGCTCCTCGTCAGCCGGTGGTCGCAGGCCAAGCGGGCGGCGGCCGCACATCAGGCGGGCGACATGGCGCCATACGCAGGAGCGGCGGGCGACACGCCGGCAAAGGCTGCCAACCTTGCCGTCGATCTGTGCCAACTCATGGACATGGTCGAGACAGAGGCCGTGGATTTTGCCGGGCTAGCCGAGCTTGTGCCGGAGGAGTTCTCCGAGCACTGGCAGCAGACGATCGAGTTCCTGAAGATCATCACCGAGGCCTGGCCGGCCCACTTGGCGGAGAGGGGCCTGCTATCGCCGGTCGGGCGCCGCAACCGCGCGATCCTGGCGGAGGCGCAGCGCCTCGCCGACGCGCCGCCCAAGGGGCCGGTCATCGTCGCTGGCGTGACCGGCTCGATCCCGGCGACGGTGGAGCTGATCCGGGCGGTCACCCGGCTGCCCAAGGGCGCGATCGTGCTCCCCGGTTTCGATCCCAACCTCGATGACGAGAGCTGGCGGACGATCGTGCCCGCTCACCCGGAGCATCCGCAGTTCGGCCTGAAGAAGCTGCTCGACAGCCTCGACCTGACGCGCGACGACGTGCAGGTGCTCGCTGGTACCGAGGCGAGCCGCGCCGAGCAGGGGCGCGCCGAGCTGATGGCCGAGGCGATGCGGCCGTCGGGCACGACGGCAAAGTGGTACGGCTATACGCAGCGCGCCGACCGCGCCAAGCTGCGCTCCGCACTCGAGGGCGTCAGCCTGATCGAAGCGCCCTCAGCGCAGGACGAGGCCGAGGTCGTGGCACTCATCCTGCGCGAGGCCGCCGAGACGCCAGGGCGCACCGCGGCGCTGATCTCGCCCGACCGGCTGCTCGCGCGCCGCGTCGCCATCCGGTTGGAGGCCTGGGGTATCCGCGTCGACGATTCCGCCGGCCGCCCGTTTGCCAAAACCGTTCCCGGCACCTTCCTCGACCTCGCAATCGCGGCTATCGCGCAGGGCTTCGCGCCGGCCGACGTGATGGCGCTTCTGAAGCATCCACTGACGCGGCTGGGGCTCGACCCGTTCGACGTACGCCGCGCCGCGCGCGCGCTCGAGATCGCCGCCTTCCGCGACGTTTATCTCGGCCAGGGCATCGGCGGCATCAAGGCGGCGCTCCAGCGCGCCGAGCAGGACGTCCTCACCGGCGATCGCCGCGAGGCAGCGGTCAAGCGCTTGCGGGACGATGACTGGAGGGGCGCCTTCGATCTGGTCGAGCGCCTCGAAGCCGCGTTCGCGCCGCTGCTCGCGGTGTTCGCTTCCCTCGCGCCGGAGCCGTTGAGCGCGATCGCACACGCACACATGAAGACAGCCGAGGCGCTCGCCCGCCTGACCGATGCGGATGCGGACGAGGACGGTTCACCGCTCTGGCGCGAGGAGGCAGGCACTGCGGCGGCTGCGTTCTTCACCGGCCTCGCCGATCCGGAGCTGCCAACACTCGAGGTGCCCGCCGCCGACTACGCCGACCTCTACCGCAGCCTCGTCGCTGGCGAGAACGTGCGCCCACGCGTCGCCGTGCATCCGCGGCTGTTCATCTGGGGACCGTTCGAGGCGCGCCTGCAGCAGACCGACGTGGTCGTTCTCGGCGGCCTCAACGACGGCACCTGGCCTGAGGCCGGCGAGCCGGGGCCCTGGCTCAACCGGCCGATGCGGGCCGCGCTCGGGCTGCCGTCGCCGGAGGAGAAGATCGGCTATGCCGCGCACGACTTTGCGTCGTTCCTGGGCGCCGAGCGCGTCTATCTCACACGCGCGCAGAAGATCGACGGCGTGCCGACCGTGCCCTCGCGCTGGCTGATGCGGCTGCAGGCGCTGCTCGCGGGACTGCGTCTCGCCGACCGGCTCCATCCACAGCAGTCGTGGCTCGGTTGGGCGCGCGCGCGCGACCGCATCGAAGCACGGGTACGCATTTCCGCGCCCGAGCCGCGCCCGCCGCTTGAGCTGCGTCCGCGCCGCATGAGCGTGACGCGCATCGAGACGTGGCTGTCCAACCCCTACGCCATCTTCGCGGACAGAATCCTTCATCTCGAGAAAATGCCACCGCTCGGCGCCGATCCGGACGCGGCGCTGAAAGGCTCGATCGTGCACGAGATCATGAGCCGCTTCGCCAAGGCCGCACCGACCATGCTGCCGCCGGACACCGTGGGCGATCTCGCCGTCATCGCCCGTGAGGTGCTCGGCCACTACGGCGATAATGCGCGTGTTGCCGCGTTCTGGCTGCCGCGCTTCCTGCGCTTTGCGCAATGGTTTGCCGAAACCGAGCCCGAGCGCCGGCGCGGGATGGGAAACGTCGCCGCAGAGGTCGACGGCCGGCTCGCGCTTGTGGGTCGCGGTGGGCCGTTCACGCTGACGGCGCGCGCCGACCGCATCGACGTTGGCGAAAGCGGCATCGTCATTACCGACTACAAGACGGGCGCGCCGCCGACCGACAACAGGATCAAGCAGGGCCTGGCGCCGCAGCTTCCACTGGAGGCGGCGATCGCACGCGGGGAAGCCGGCTTCACCGGCATCCCGGAACGGCGCGTCACGGCGCTACGCTACATCAAGGCCTCGGGCGGCGAGCCCGCGGGTGAGGAGCGGACCGTGGACGTCGCCGACATCGCCGGCCTTGCCGACATTGCACTTCAGCGGCTGGGGCAACTCATCGCGCAGTTCGACAACGCGGCGACGCCCTATCGGGCGCTCCGCCGCGCGGGTTTTACCTACGACTACGACGATTACGCGCACCTGGCGCGGGTCGCGGAGTGGGCCGTCGCGGAAGAGGAGGATTTTCAGTGACTGCGCGCTCCGCCGATCTGGAACGCACGCGCTTGGCCCAGCGCGACGCTGCCGACCCGCGCGCGTCCGCCTGGGTGAGCGCCAACGCCGGCACCGGCAAGACGCACGTGCTGACGCTGCGCGCGCTGCGGCTCATGCTCGCCGGCACCATCCCCGAACGCATTCTCGCCCTCACCTACACCAAGGCCGCCGCGGCCGAGATGTCCAAGCGCGTCTACGAGACGCTGGCCCAGTGGGTGACGATGGACGAGGTCGAACTCGCACGGGTGCTCACCGAGCTCACGGCGAAAGAGCCAGCGCCCGCGGACATCGAGCGCGCGCGCACACTATTCACGACCGCCATCGAGACGCCGGGCGGCCTCAAGGTGCAGACCATCCACTCGTTTTGCGAACGGCTGCTGCAGCGCTTTCCCCTGGAAGCCGACGTGGCGCCTGGCTTCACCATTCTTGACGAGCCGACCGCCAACGCCTTGCAACGCGAGGCGATCGACGCCGTGCTGGCCCTGGCAACTCGGAGACCTGCCTCTCCCGAGGGCAGGGCCCTCGACGCCGCCATCCGCTACGCCGCGGACGAGCGCTTCGACGAGCTGCTGCGCGATACCATCTGCCGGCGCTCGCGCCTCGACGCAGTGCTGCGCATGGAATCGGGCAATCGCGCGGAACCGCTCGCCGTGCTCGAGGCAGCTTTGCGCGAGACGCTCAAGGTGCGCGCCGGTGCGACCGAGGAGGCGTTGACCGACGAGCTTGCGCAGGTCCTCGGCGACGACGACTTGCGGCGCCTGCGCGACGCGCTCAGTGGGGGCGGCGCAAACGACGTAAAGCTCGGCCAGTCGATCGCGACGGCGCTCGCTGCGCGCGCGCCCAGGGTGCGGGCGGAAGCGCTCGAGAGATTCTTCTGCACCGAAAAGGGAGCTCCACGCGCAAACCTGATGGGGAAGCCCCTCAAGCGCGAATTCCCCGACCTCGACTCCGTCGCGACCAACGCGCAGACGCGTGGCGTGGTGCTGGCGCACGAGCGCAAGGGGCTCTACGTCGTCACCGCGACCATCGCGCTTTACCGCCTCGCCGGCGCGGTGCTGGAGCACTACACGGCGGCGAAGGCGCGTCGCGCCGCGCTCGATTACGACGACCTCATCGCCAAGACCGTCAGCCTGCTGCGGACAAAGGATTCGACCGCGTGGGTGCTGTTTAAGCTCGACCGCGGCATCGACCACATTCTCGTCGACGAGGCGCAGGATACGAGCACCGAGCAGTGGCACGTCGTCGAGGCGCTGACACAGGAGTTCTTTACCGGGCAGGGGCAGCGCGAGGACGTGCGCACGCTCTTTGCCGTCGGCGACGAGAAGCAGTCGATCTACAGCTTCCAGGGCGCAGCGCCGCGCAAGTTCGCCGAGATGGGCCAGCGCTTCGCGGGGCTGGCGGCGGCCGCCAAGCAGACGTGGCGGCGCATCCCGCTCGATCTGTCGTTTCGCACCATCTCGACCATCCTCGCCGCTGTGGACCGGGTCTTCGCCGATCATGACCGCACGCCGGGCCTTACGGCGGAGCGCACCGACATCCGCCACGCCGTGCACCGCATCGGCCACGGCGGCCTAGTCGAGATCTGGCCCGTGATGGTGCCCGAGGGCGGCACGCAGGCCGACGCGTGGTCACCGCTGGACGAGGAGCCGCCGCGCGCGCCCGAGGTGCGTCTTGCCGAGCGCATCGCGGCGACGATCGACCACTGGCGCGCGAGCGGAGAGCGGCTTGCCTCCGAGGACCGGCCGATCCAGCCCGGCGATATCCTCATCCTGTTGCGCAAGCGGCGGCCGTTCGCGGCGCCGATGGTGGCGGCGCTCAAAGCGCGCAACATCCCCGTTGCCGGCGCCGACCGACTGCGCCTCGCCGATCAGATCGCGATCGAGGACTTGATCTCGCTCGGCGATTTCCTCACCATGCCCGAGGATGACCTCTCTCTCGCCGAGGTCCTGAAGAGCCCGCTGTTCGCCTTCGACGACGACGACCTGTTGGCGCTCGCGGCCAACCGCAGGGGCACGCTGTGGTCGTCGCTGCTCGCGCACGCCGACGACAAGCCGCGCTACCGCGGCGCCGTCGACACCTTGAAGCGCTGGCGCTCGCGCGCCGACTTCACGCCCCCATTCGAGTTCTTCGCCGCGATCCTCGGCCGCGAGGGAGCGCGCGCGAAGTTCCTGGCGCGGCTCGGGCCCGAGGCCGCCGATCCGCTGGACGAATTCCTCAACCTCGCGCTCTCCTACGACGACCGCGCGCCGCCCTCGCTCACGGGCTTCCTTGCCTTCTTGCGCGAGAGCGACAGCGAGGTGAAGCGCGACATGGATCACGGCCGCAACGAGGTGCGCGTCATGACGGTGCACGGCGCCAAGGGCCTTGAGGCGCCGGTCGTGTTCCTGCCCGATACCTGCTCGACCGCCGCTGGCGCCGTTTCGTCCCTGCTCGATCTGGCCGACGTGGCGCTTCCCCATGGGGTGGCGCCGCCGTTCGTGTGGCGGGTGAAGAACACTTCCGCGCACGCCGCGATGGCGAGCGCAGGTCAGGATCGCGCCGCGCTGGAAGCTGAGGAGCGGCACCGGCTGCTCTACGTTGCCATGACGCGCGCGCGCGATCGGCTCTATGTCGCCGGCTTCGAGGGCAAGAAGGCGCGTCCTGACGGCTGCTGGTACAATCTCGTCTTCGACGCGCTCGGGGGCACGCTTGCCGACGCGACCGCCTTCGACGGCGGAAAGGTGTGGCGTCGGATCGATGCGCAGTCGATCAAGCCGACGGCGGGCAAGGACAGGCTCGCCGACGAGAGCGCGGCGACCCCGCTGCCGCCCTGGGCGACGCGGGCGCCCCCGCGCGAGCCGACCATCGCGATTCCCTTGGCGCCGTCGCGGCTTGAAGCCTACGCGCCCGACGAGTCGGGCGAGCCGCTCGCAGGCCCCTCGCGGCCGCGCGAGCGAGCCGAACCCTCCGTCATCTCTCCCACACTGGGAAAGGACGGCCGCTTCCTGCGCGGTACGCTCACGCACACGTTGTTGCAGTATCTGCCCGGGTTGCCGCAGCAGGGCTGGAAACAAGCCGCGGCGGCCTTCATCGAACGGCGCGGGGCGGGGCTCTCGACGGCGGCGCGGCAGGGCATCGTACGCGAGACGCTGGCGGTCCTCACCGCGCCGGAGTTCGCCCCCCTGTTCGGGCCGGAGAGCCGCGCCGAGGTCCCGGTTGTAGCGCTGCTGCCCAACCCCAAACGCAAGGGTGCGCCACTCAAGCTCGTCGGCCAGATCGACCGCCTCGTGGACCTCGGCAAGGAGGTCCTGATCGTCGATTACAAGACCAACCGGCCTCCCCCCAAACACCTCGAAGCCGTTGCTCCCGCTTATCTTCTGCAGCTTGCGGCGTATCGTCTCGCGCTCGCCGAGATCTACCCGGGGCGCACCGTGCGGGCCACGCTGCTCTGGACTGACGGCCCGCGAATCATGCAAGTGCCGGGCGAGGTGCTCGATCAATATTCGTTGCGGCTCTGGGAGCTTGACCTAAGTCGCCTTGACGCTGGCGAGGGGCGTTCCTAACTTTCCGCTCGAGCAACGCGCGCGCCCGCCCATCCCTCAGGAGACCGTCCATATGGCAAATGCAGTGTCCGACAGCACCTTCGAGCAGGAGGTTTTGAAGTCCACGGAACCTGTTCTCGTGGACTTTTTTGCCGAGTGGTGCGGGCCGTGCAAGGCCATGGCACCAGCGCTCGAACAGGTCGCGCAGGAGATGGCCGGCAAGGTCAAGGTCGTGAAGCTCGACGTTGACCAGAACCCGACCGTGACCGGCAAGTACGGCATCCGAGCAATGCCGACCCTGATGCTGTTCAAGAACGGCCAGGTCGCTGCGCAGCACACCGGCGCGCTGGTGCAGAAGAAAAAGCTCGAGGATTGGATCAACTCGGCTAACGCTGCCTGAGCTGAGCGCACGGAATACAAAACGGCCCCGGGTTTCGGCTCGGGGCCGTTTTGCTTTTGGGGGTAGCAGTGGCGCGTCAGTTCGCCTGCGGCTCAACGCCTTCCTGCAGCGCCAGCACACGGCCCGCAAGATAGAGCGACCCGCAGATGAGAATGCGCTTGGGCCCGGCCTCGAGCTTCTCGCAGCGTTTCAGCGCACTCTCCACGTCCGTGGTCCACTCGGCCTCGAGCCCGACCTTGCGCGCAGTCTCGGCGAGAGTCTCGGGCGCGTGCGGCGCCTCATGCGCGCCGGGGATGGGCACCGTCACCACGTGGCGCGCGAGCCCGCGGAAGGGCGCCAGGAAACCGGCGGAATCCTTCAGCCCCATCATGCCGACGATTAGATGCACAGGCTTGGGAGAGCGCTCCTCTAGGTCGGCCAGCGTCTGCGCGAGTGCGCGGCCTGCTGCCGGGTTGTGGCCGCCGTCGAGCCAGAGCTCGGAGCCGGGCTTCAAGAGCGACGGCAGCGGACCGCTGTCGAGCCGCTGCATGCGCGCCGGCCAGCGCGCGGTCAGCAGGCCCTTCTCGATCGCCCATTCGTCCAGCGCCAGACCGGGCAGACGCGCGCGCAGCTCCAGCGCCGCCGCGACGGCGGTGCCTGCGTTGACGATCTGATGCCGCCCGATGAGGACGGGCAGCGGCAGGTCGAGCAGCTGATCCTCCGACTGCACGACAAGGCGACCGCGTTGCTCGTAAGCGTCGAACTGCTCGCCCCATATGAAGAGGGGCGCGCCGACGCGAACGGCCTCCGCGCGGATCACGTCCTCGGCTTCCGGCTCCTGCTGCGCGACGACCGCCGGCACGCGCGCGCGCAGAATGCCGGCCTTCTCGTAGGCGATCTTGGCAAGCGTCGCGCCGAGCTTCTCGGCGTGGTCCATCGAGATCGGCGTGATGACGGACAGCGCGGGGTTCTCGACCACATTGGTCGCGTCGAGGCGGCCGCCAAGGCCTACCTCGAGCAGGAGCACGTCGGCCGGCTCCTCGGCGAAGGCGAGAAACGCCGCCGCGGTGGTGATCTCGAACTGGGTGATGTCGTCGCTACCGTTGGTGGCCTGCGTGCGCGTTAGCACGTCGACGAGTTGCTCCTCGCCGATTGCGTGCGCCTTGCCGTCACGGCCGGCGAGCTCGATGCGCTCGTGGAAGCGCACGAGATGCGGCGAGGTGTAGACGTGCACGCGCGCGCCCGCGGCCTGCAGCATGGCCTTGAGGTAGGCGGTCACCGAGCCCTTGCCGTTGGTGCCGGCGATGTGCACGCACGGCGGCATGCGCTTGTGCGGATCGCCGAGCTTGGCCAGCAGGCGCTCGACGCGCCCGAGCGACAAGTCGATAAGCAGCGGATGCAGGAGCTTCAGCTCGGCGAGGAGCTCTGCGCTCGCGGGCTTATCGGCCCTTCTCCTATCGCCAGTCATTTCCAGTAGGCCTACGCCGGATTGATGCCGCCGCTGTCAGCCGCGAGCACTCCGCGATGACGTTGTGAAAGTTTTTAGGGTCGAACCGGCGAATTGGCCAGAGCCGCGCCCGGCCTCAAGGATGCTTTCCATCCTTAGATTGCGGGCGCCCCGTTTGCCCTTCGTCCTTGCGCGTCTTTTCGCGCGGCTCGAGGCGGGCGGAATCGAAACGCTCCTCGGGGCCCAGGATCTCCGGCTCGATCGGGGTCTGCGAGGGCACGCGCGCCACGGCCTCGATAAGTTGCGGATCCACGGACTTGCCGTTGAGGTAATGCTTGCCGTTGAGCTGCTTGCCCTTGCCGCGATCGGCCACCTTTGACGGCATGACCCTGACCATCATGAGCTGGCAAATCCGGCTCAGTGTCTCGCGCATCTTGTGGCGATGCACGACCATGTCGATCATGCCGTGCGCGAGCAGGTACTCGGCGCGCTGGAAACCCTCCGGGAGCTGCTCGCGGATCGTCTGCTGGATGACGCGCGGCCCCGCAAAGCAGATGAGCGCGCCGGGCTCCGCGATGTGGACGTCGCCAAGCATCGCATACGAGGCGGTGACGCCGCCGGTCGTCGGATCGGTGAGCACGACGATGTAGGGCAGCCCCGCCTCGCGCATGCGCTGCACGGCGATTGTCGTGCGCGGCATCTGCATCAGCGACAGGATGCCTTCCTGCATGCGCGCGCCGCCCGAGGCGGCAAACAGGATGAAGGGCGTCTTCTTCTCGACCGCGCGCAGCATGCCGGCAATGACCGCCTCGCCGGCCGCCATGCCGAGCGAGCCCGCCATGAAGCGGAAGTCCTGCGCGGCCGCGACGATCTCCTGCCCATCGAGCGTACCCTCGGCGACGAGGATCGCATCATCGAGGTTGGTGGAGGCCTTGGCATCGCGCAAGCGGTCGCTGTAGCGGCGCCCGTCGCGGAATTTGAGCGGATCGTGCGGGACGGCGGGGACGCTGACTTGCTGGTATTCGCCGTTGTCGAACAGTTGAGACAGGCGCAGGTCGGACGCCATGCGCATGTGGAAGTTGGAGCCGGGCACGACGAACTGGTTGGCCTCGAGGTCCTTGTAGAAGACCATCTGCCCGGTCTCGGGACACTTGACCCACATATTGTCCGGCACTTCGCGCTTCGTGGTGAGGAAGCTGCGGATCTTGGGGCGGACGACGTTGTTGATCCAGTTCACGCTCTTTTGGCCTCTCAACAAGCTGGCCGGCTCTACAGCGGCGCCTTCCGTGAGCCACAAACGTCGCGGCCCTAGACTAGCATATCGAACCGCGCGGGCCCTCTAATATGGGCGCTTTCCCGCATCGCAGCAAATCGTGCCGCGGCCTGCCCACAAAAGACGGCGCTTCAAGCTGCCCGCAGGGCTCCAGCAAGGGACTGCACCAAGTCTAGGACAGAAGGCACGGTCTTGCTAGTGGAGGCCCCGTTCGGGCCCAGGCTCCGCTCTATGGCGCCGACCAGGGCCGACCCGACGACCACGGCGTCAGCGACCTCGGCGAGCGCCTTGGCTTGCGGCCCGCTTTTTACGCCGAAACCAACGGCAACAGGAAGGCTGGTGGCCTGCTTAATCTGCCGGACGTGTGTGTGAACGGCGTTAACATCGGGAGTTGCAGTGCCTGTGATGCCGGTAATGGATACGTAATAGAGGAAGCCGGAGGTGTTGCGCAGCACGGCGGGAAGGCGCTTGGCGTCGGTCGTCGGCGCGGACAGCCGGATGAAGTTGAGCCCCAGCTTGGCGGCCGGGAGGCACAGCTCGTCGTCGGCCTCGGGCGGCAGATCGACCACGATGAGCCCGTCGACGCCGGCGGCCTGCGCATCCTTCAGGAATTGATCGTTCGGGTAGACGTAGATAGGGTTGTAATACCCCATGAGGATGATGGGCGTCTCCCGATCGGTTTTACGGAAGTCCGCCACGAGGCCAAGTGTCTGGCGCATCTTGTGGCCGCTCTTGAGCGCGCGCAGCGAGGACGCCTGGATGGCGGGACCATCGGCCATCGGGTCGGAGAACGGCATGCCGAGCTCGATGAGATCGGCGCCGGACGCGGGCAGGCCGAGGAGAATTTTCTTCGAGGTCTCGAGATCGGGATCGCCCGCGGTGATGAAGGTGACGAGGCCCTTGCGGCCTTCCTTCTTGAGCTTGGCGAAGCGGCGATCGATGCGGCTGTCTTTGGTCACGCGCGCACTCACATTTCCAGCCCGAGATGGCCGGCGACGGCGAAGATGTCCTTGTCGCCGCGGCCGCACATGTTCATGACCAGCAGGTTGTCCTTAGGCAGGCTGGGCGCGAGCTTGCGAACCCAGGCCAGCGCGTGCGCGGGCTCGAGCGCGGGGATGATGCCCTCGAGCTTGGTGCAGAGCTGGAACGCCTCCAGCGCTTCCTTGTCGGTCGCGGAGACGTAGGTGACGCGACCCGTATCCTTGAGCCAGGAGTGCTCAGGTCCGACGCCTGGATAATCGAGGCCCGCCGAGATCGAGTGACCCTCGAGGATCTGGCCGTCGTCGTCTTGCAGGAGATACGTGCGGTTGCCATGCAGCACGCCGGGGCGCCCCCCGTTCATGGAGGCCGCGTGCCCATTGGCGACCTCGAGCCCGTGCCCGCCTGCTTCGACTCCAAAGATCGCGACGCTCTCGTCGTCGAGGAACGGGTGGAACAGCCCCATGGCGTTGGAGCCACCGCCGATGCAGGCGACGAGCGTGTCGGGCAGCCGGCCCTCGGCCGCCATCATTTGCTCGCGCACCTCCTTGCCGATCACCGACTGGAAGTCGCGCACCATCTCCGGATAGGGATGGGGCCCGGCCACCGTGCCGATGATGTAGTAGGTGTCGCGCACGTTGGTGACCCAGTCGCGCAGCGCCTCATTCATTGCGTCCTTCAAGGTGCCGGCGCCGCTCGTCACCGGATGGACCTTGGCCCCCAAGAGCTTCATGCGGAACACGTTGGGCTTCTGGCGCTCGACGTCGGTCTTGCCCATGAAAATCTCGCACGGCAGTCCGAAGCGGGCGCACACGGTCGCCACCGCGACGCCGTGCTGGCCCGCGCCCGTCTCGGCGATGATACGTGTCTTGCCCATGCGCCGCGCGAGCAGGATCTGGCCGAGGCAGTTGTTGATCTTGTGGCTGCCGGTGTGGTTGAGCTCGTCGCGCTTGAAGTAGATCTTGGCGCCGCCCTTGCCGCCCGAGGCGGCGGAAACCTCGCGCAGATGCTCGGTCATGCGCTCGGCGGAATAGAGCGGGCTCGGCCGTCCGGCGTAGTGGGTATTCAGATTTTCGAGCTCGGCGTGGAATGCAGGATCGGCCTTCGCTTCGTCGTAGGCGCGTTCCAGATCGAGGATCAGCGGCATCAACGTTTCAGCGACGAAACGGCCGCCGAAGATGCCAAAATGCCCACGCTCGTCCGGCCCGCTGCGGAGCGTGTTGGGCTTGGCGTCCTTCACCTTCTTTCCTGCCGTCGCTTTGCTTGCCGTCGCCATGTCCGTCCTACCGATGGCCCTCACCCGACCGCCCTCATCGCGCCTCTCTAGCGGTCTTTGCCGCGTGAAGGAAGCTACGGATCAGCTCGACATCCTTTTCGCCGCGCCGCCGCTCCACGCCGGAGGAGACATCGACGGCGCTGGCGCCGGTTAGGCGGATGGCCTCGGCGACATTGGCCGGAGTCAAGCCGCCGGACAGCATGTAGTCGAGCTTGCCACGCACGGCCGTGAGGGCATGCCAATCAAAGGCGATGCCGTTGCCGCCGGGCAGCGCGCCTTCGGCACCGGGAGCCGCCTTGGCGTCGAACAGGATGCGGTCGGCCTTCCCGGCGTATGCCAGCGCGCCGACCGCATCGTCGGCTACGGCGACCTTGACCGCCTTGAGGACGGGGCGGCCGAAGCGCCTCGCGATCTCGGCCACGCGCTGCGGTGTCTCGTTGCCGTGGAGCTGGAGAATGTCGGGCTCGACTGCGGAGACGACCTCGGCGAGCAGCGCATCGTCCGCATCGACAAGAAGCGCGACGATCTTGGCGCGGCCGCGCGCTCGCTGCGCAAGCGTCCGCGCCTTGTCGAGCTCGACGTTGCGCGGGCTCGCGGCGCAGAACACGAGCCCGACGTAATCGGCGCCACCGGCGAGCGCGGCTTCCAGCGCCGTCTCCGTTTTGAGCCCGCAGATTTTCACTTCGACGGTCATGGAATTCACGTGACGAAGTTCACGAGGTTGAGACGCGCGCTGCACTTGGCGCTTAGCGCCGGTCGCCGCTCAGCGTGCGGCCGCGAGCTGCTTGGGCCGCACCGCCGCCTGCGCGTCGCGCTCGCGCGCGAGGCGGTCGGCCTCGGCGTGCCATCGCGCAGCGGACTTGCCGTGCATGCGCGCGCTGCGCCGCCAGCGGCCCTGCGTCACCCACACCGCCATCCCGCCGAGAACGACACCCAGCAGCAGCATGACGAATAGATAGGCGTAGAACGGGAGCACCACCGATACGACCGGCGTCTCCGGCTGGAACGGGTCGAGCACGAGCCGCACTTCGTGGCGGTTGACGACCGCCAGGGTGACGAGCAGCAGCCCCGCAGGCAGGGCGATGAGCAGCCAGACTATGCGCCGCAGCACGTGGGGAGCCTCGGCTAGTGGTTTTCCTTGGTGCGGTTGAGCCGCTCGCGCAGCTCCTTGCCCGTCTTGAAGAAGGGCACGAACTTTTCCTCCACCGAGACGGACTTGCCCGTCCGGGGATTGCGCCCCTGCCTTGCGGCCCGGTGTTTGACGGTGAACGCCCCGAAACCGCGCAGCTCTACGCGGTCCCCCCGCGACAGTGCTTCGACGATCTCGTCGAACACCACCTTCACGATACGCTCCACGTCACGATGGTAAAGATGCGGATTCGCGTTCGCGATCTTATGTACCAACTCGGACTTTATCATTGCCAGCCCCGCAGCAAATGACTGTAATCTCTTAATTTTCCGAAGGGTGCCAAACGGAGACGAGCCCGTCAAGGCCAAGCGTGGAAAGTCCCGCGTTGCCCAAAAGCACCTGCTCGAGGAAGGACTGCCCGAAGAAGCGCCCGGCAAGCCCCCCGATCTGGCTGAAAAGGCCATAAGAGCTCGCCGAATCCGGCTTCCAGTCGACGACTTTCAGGCTCTTGTCGACGTTGCGGGTCTTGCGCAGCCAGTCGACGGCCTGCTCCTCGCCGCCGATCTCGTCGACAAGCTTGAAGCCCAGCGCCTCACGGCCCGAGAAGATGCGGCCCTGGATCAAGCCCGGGATCTGGTCCGGCTTGACGTTGCGGCGCGTCTCGACAAGCGACAGGAACCAGCGGAAGCCCTCGTCGATCATCGACTTGGTGACCTTGGCGCCTTCCTCGCTCAGCGGCTCGAAGGGCGAGGGGACGGCTTTCAGGTCGCCGCTTTTTATCTCGTTCACCTTGACGCCGATCTTGTCCAGCATCTGCGAAACTTCGGGCCACTGGATCAGCACGCCGACGGAGCCGGTAATGGTGTTGCCGCGCGAGACGATATAGTCGGCGCCGAGGCCCACGATGTAGCCCGCCGAGGCTGCGACGGTGCCGAACTGGGCGACGACCGGCTTCTTTTTGGAAAGCTCGCGCAGGGCGCCGAACAGCGCTTCCCCACCCGTCGTGGTGCCGCCGGGGCTGTTCACGAACACAAGCACCGCCTTGACGTTGTCGGCGTCGCCGATGCGCTTCAGGAGCTCGAGCTGGTCACGGCTTTCGAGGATGGTGCCTTCGACCGCGACCCGGGCGATCTGCTTGGTGCCGAACTGATCGGACAGGCGGTCACCGGCCGCGCCGATGGCAAACAGCGCCAGCACGAGGCCGGCGATGGCAAGCCCCCGCCAGACGGCGAGCCGGCGCCGGAGGCGGCGGCGCTCGATCACGGTGTCGACGTCAGTTGTCATCGTGCATGCTCACCGAAAAGCGTTGACCGACAAGACGCTAGGGCACGGGCCCCGCAAGCTGCAAGTGAGCAGGCTCGCGAAGCCTTTGCGAGCCGTTAGCGCGGCGAGGATCAGCCTCGCCGCGCCGCCGCAAACGCCAGAGCCGGCGTTACTCCTGCTCCTGCTCCGTCTCCGGTTCGTCGCCACCCTCGCCGTCGGCGTTTTCGCGCTTCTTGATCGCCGCCTTGAAGATGTCGCCGAGCGAAGCGCCCGAGTCGGACGAGCCGTACTGCGCCACCGCGCTCTTCTCCTCGGCGATCTCGAGTGCCTTGATGGAGACGGTGATGCGGCGCGAGGCTTTGTCGACGCTGGTGATCGCGGCGTCGACCTTGTCGCCCACGTTGAACCGCTCGGGCCGCTGCTCGGAGCGGTCGCGCGAGAGGTCCGAGCGCTTGACGAAGGTCGTGAGCTCGCTATCGCCAAGCTTGACCTCAAGGCCGTTCTCCTGGACGGCGACGACCGTGCAGGTCACCGCGTCACCCTTCTTGAAGCGCGAGATGGTGTCGATCGGGTCGCCGGCGAGCTGCTTGATACCGAGCGAGATGCGCTCCTTCTGGCTGTCGACGTCGAGCACGATGGCTTTGACGTTGTCGCCCTTCTTGAAGTCCTTGATTGCCTCGTCACCGGCCCGCGACCAGTCGAGGTCCGACAGATGCACCATGCCGTCGACACCGCCATCGAGACCCACGAAGAGGCCGAACTCGGTGATGTTGCGGATGGGGCCTTCGACAACGGAGCCCTTCGGGTGCGCGGCGAGGAAGCCCTCCCAGGGGTTCTCCTGCGTCTGCTTCAGGCCAAGCGAGATGCGGCGCTTGTTGGGGTCGACCTCCAGCACCTGCACCTCGACCTGCTGGCTCGTGGAGACGATCTTGCCGGGGTGGACGTTCTTCTTGACCCAGCTCATCTCGGAGACGTGGATCAGGCCTTCGACGCCGGGCTCCAGCTCCACGAACGCGCCGTAGTCGGCGATGTTCGTCACCGTACCCTTGACGCGCGCGGCGACCGGATACTTGGCCTCGATCGACTGCCACGGATCGGCCTGCAACTGCTTCATGCCGAGCGAGATGCGCTGCGTCTCCGGGTTGATGCGGATGATCTGCACCTTCACCGTGTCGCCGACATTGAGGACCTCGGAGGGGTGGTTGACGCGGCGCCAGGCCATGTCGGTGACGTGCAAGAGGCCGTCGATGCCGCCCAGATCGATGAAGGCGCCGTAGTCAGTGATGTTCTTGACGAGACCGTCGATCACCTGGCCCTCCTCGAGGCGGGCTACGATGTCGGCGCGCTGCTCGGCGCGTGTCTCTTCCAGCACGGAGCGGCGGGAGACGACGATGTTGCCGCGGCGGCGATCCATCTTGAGGATCTGGAACGACTGCGGCTGATGCATCAGCGGGCCGATGTCGCGCACGGGGCGGATGTCGACTTGGCTGCCGGGAAGGAAGGCCACGGCGCCGTCCAGGTCGACGGTGAAACCGCCCTTGACCTTATTAAAGATGACACCCGAGACCTTCTCGTTCTTCTCGAACATCTTCTCGAGCCGGGTCCAGCTCTCCTCGCGTCGTGCCTTGTCGCGCGACAGCACCGCCTCGCCCAGCGCGTTCTCGACGCGCTCAAGGTAAACCTCAACCTCGTCGCCAACCTTGAGATCGGCCGACTTGCCGTTGACCGCGAACTCGCGCAGCGCCACCCGGCCCTCCATCTTGAGGCCGACATCGATCACGGCGAGGTCCTTCTCGATGCCCACAATCTTGCCCTTGACCACGCTCCCTTCGTACACGTCCTCCTTGGCGAGGCTCTCGGCGAGCAGCGCGGCGAACTCGTCGCGCGAGGGATTGAAGTCCTTGGACGGGGCGGCGGCGGTTTGAGACATAAGGGTCGGCACTCCTGATGCGTTTGATGCGTTGATGCGTTGATCGCGACCGCACGAAGCGGTGCATGGATGAGGCTGAGACGGATTTGAACCCTCCGCCACGGTCACCCATGGTCGGACAGTTTCCTGCCGGCTCGTTAGAATGCTGGGTCGGATGCCGTTGCGATGGGCCTCTAGCCCGCCGATAGAATTTGGAGCGCCCTTTGGGCACCCCTATCGGCCGATCCTCCTCTTGATCAATCCGACAGCGGCTTCGAACGCCGCGTCTATATCCAAGTCCGAGGTCTCGAGCAAGTCCGCGTCGGCGGCGGCCCGCATGGGGGCGCTTTCCCGGCCCGCATCGCGGGCATCCCGGCGCTCGATATCGGCCAGCACGGCATCGAATGTGGCGACGTCCGACTGAGCCTGGCGCTCGATGAACCGGCGCCAAGCCCGCACCTGCGGCCGCGCAGTAACATAGATCTTGGCGTCGGCCTCTGGGCACACCACCGTCCCGATATCGCGGCCGTCGAGCACGGCCCCGCCCGGCTGGACGGCGAACGCCCGCTGGTAGGCGAGCAAGGCCGCGCGGACGTGAGGCATACCGGCGACGATGGATGCCCCTTCGCCGGCCGCGTGGCTGCGCAGGCCTGGGTCGTCAAGCGTTGTCGGATCAAGACCGCGCGCGAGCGCCAGCGCCGCCCAGACATCGGTTAGGCGATAGCCGCGCGTCGCCACATCGCGCGCGACCGCACGGTAGAGCAGCCCGGTGTCGAGGCAAGGCAGACCCAAATGGCGCGCGACGAGCTTGGCGAGCGTTCCCTTGCCCGATGCCGCCGGTCCGTCGATCGCGATGATCGTCATGCGTTCGGCCCGTCGGAGAACGAGGCCCCGAGCCCCTGCATCAACGCGCGGAACTCTGGAAAGCTCGTCGCCACCATGGTCGCGTCGTCGACCGTCACCGGTCGCTCGGCCGCGAGCCCGAGCGTGAGGAAGGCCATGGCGATGCGGTGATCGAGGTGCGTCTCGACGGTGCCTCCGCCACGCACGCGCGCAGTTCCTCTGACGATCAGCGTGTCACCCTCGGCGCCGGCGGAAACGCCGTTGGCTGCGAGGCCGGCTGCGGTCGCGGCGAGGCGATCGCTCTCCTTCACCTTCAGCTCAGCCAGACCTTCCATCCGCGTCGTGCCTTCCGCGAAGGCGGCAACGACGGCAAGGATGGGATACTCGTCGATCATGCTGGGCGCGCGCGCGGCTGGCACGGTGAGGCCCTTCAGCCGCGAGAAGCGTACGCGGATATCGGCGACGAGCTCTCCGCCTTCCTCGCGCTCGTTGAGGAAGTGCACGTTGCCGCCCATCTCGCGCAGCGTGCGGTAGAAGCCAGTGCGCGTCGGGTTGGTCAGCACGCCTTCTATCGTCACGTCCGAGCCCGGTACGAGCAGCGCCGCCGCCGCGACGAATGCGGCCGAGCTCGGGTCGCCCGGCACCGTCACGTCGCGGCCCGTAAGCTCCGCGTCGCCCTCGATGGTGATGCGCATGCGCCCGTCTTCGACCTCGGACCGCACGGAGGCGCCGAAATAGCGCAGCATGCGCTCGGTGTGGTCGCGCGTCGGCTCGGCTTCGATGACGGTCGTCTCGCCCGCGGCGTGCAGCCCGGCGATGAGGACCGCGCTTTTCACCTGCGCGGACGGCACGGGAAGCGCGTACTCGATGGGGACGAGGCTCGAGGTGCCCCGCGCGACGAGGGGCAGGCGGTCGCGGTCGTCCTCGACCTCCAGACCCATCTGCCGCAAGGGCTTGAGCACGCGGCTCATTGGGCGCCGGCTCAACGAGGCGTCGCCGACGAGCCGCACCGAGATTGGATGCCCGGCGATCACGCCCAGCATCAGCCGCGTGCCGGTGCCGGAGTTGCCGAAATCCAGCGCCGCGTCCGGCTGGCACAGCCCGCCGACGCCGCGTCCTTTGACGCGCCATTCCCCGCCGGCGTGTTCGATAGGCACGCCGAGCGCTTCGAGCGCCTTGCCGGTGTTGATCACGTCCTCGGCTTCGAGCAGGCCGCGCACCCGCGTCGTTCCCGTGGCGAGCGCTCCGAACAGAAGCGCGCGGTGCGAGATCGATTTGTCGCCGGACACGCGCACGCGACCGGTGAGCGGTCCAGCGGGCAGGGCCGTGACGGGTCGGAGGGCTAAGTCGGCTTCGGATGGCACCGGCAGGGCTCCAGCGCGGCGGATGGCAAGCCGCGGCGGCGTTTGGCGGCATAGAGCCGACGCTCGGCAAGCCTGTCAACGCCAGGAATAAGCGGTTGCCCCGCGTGGCGCATGCTTTGCTTTTGACAAGCCCCAGCCCATATGGCAGATCGCGCAAATTCCGCTATTTCCGCGAGGCCAGCCATGGCAACCAAGCAAGACCGCGGGACCAAGCGCACCTGCCAGAACGGCGAGTGCGGCGCCCGCTTTTACGACTTGAGCCACAATCCGATCATCTGCCCGATCTGCGGCAGCCTCTACAAGATCGCCTCCTCGCCGGTGGCCATTGCCGCGGCGCGCGAGGAGGAGAAGGCGGCGCGCAAGGTCAAGAAGGAGGAGCCCGTCGCCAAGGCGGCGGCCGAGGGCGACAGCGAGGAGGCACTCCCCGACGTCGAGGCGGACGAGACGGTCGCCGAGGAAGAGGACGAGACCTTCCTCGAAGAGGAGGAGGAAGAGGGCGGCGACGTAACCAACATCATCGGCGGCCCGGTCGCCGAAGGCGAGGAGCCCTAAGCCGGGTGCGTCGCGTGCGGCCGGATGCAGCGGCGGCGGTCGCGAAGTTCGTCCTTGCAGTTTAGCCGAGGAGGCCCTAATCAGGCCGCTTGTTTCGGGGGGAGTGCCGCGCCGTCGCGCCTCCCGTTTGACGATCCCAACGGTCGGGGCCGTAGCTCAGTTGGGAGAGCGCGTGAATGGCATTCACGAGGTCAGCGGTTCGATCCCGCTCGGCTCCACCAATCCGATCAACAGCTTACACCAGAATTTAGCTTGGTTCCGTTCCGCAGGAACACCTGCGCGGCACGTGGGCGGAACGCGCCCAAAATATTTTTGGATAACTCGCCCTCCGCGAGGACCCGTGCTCTCGCGCGCAGCCTTGACTGATGATCGATACGCACGCCTGCGCGATCAGCTTTGGAAAGCAGTCTTGCTCGTCTTCGGACGGGAGCCTCGTTGGATTTCACCACACGCAGCACGTTCGATTTCAGACCGGCAGAAAAACATTGGCGCAGGTGGTCATGCCGTCTGGCAGTGAGCCTTTAGAGCCTTATGTCCAGGAGAATTCCCCTCTCGCAGGACAAAGCCCGGCAACTTGGCCGGACGCCGGCGTCAAGTTTCGAGCATGCGTTTCACCGACACGGCCTGGTAGGGGGCGCCGCGCTCATTTAGATACCCCGCCGCGGCGAGCTCGGCGCTGATCTTGCGGAAGCTCAGCCGCTTGCCCGTTTTGGGGTTCGCTCGCCTCAGTCGTTTGGCCATTCCTACGGCCTCACCGACCCTTACGGCGCCCTGCAAGTCACCGGCTAACTCCGCACGCCTCGCGCGGGTTAGCGTCTGATACGACAACGCCAAGGTGCGTAGGGATATCGTGTGATGTTGAGCGATAACGAAATTGCTGGCGATTAAGCCGCTCTCATTTATTTCTCCCCTGCCTAGGGGGATCGCCGGACAGTTGGCGCGCAAGGCTTCAGCGACGGCCAGTGGTATCCCACCGCCGGTCGCGACCGATGCGCGTCCCGGACCTCAGGACGCGTCACCGGTGTCACGGCGAACGTGAGCACGAAGGCATCGGCCATATCCGGTGACTTCATCCCGCTCCGCTTCATCTCGTCCTTGCTCTGCACCTTGAGCTTCCCTGCTGCCGTGTAGTCGAAGGTCGGGCGCGAGAGCTCGCCAATCAGGCGCTCCAGGGTTTTCTCACCATCAATGTCGTTGGGACCATCCGGATCGCCTTTGCGTGGCAGACAACAGTCTTTTGCAGCGAACCACTCCCGGCCCTTGAACCACAGCTGATCGCGCAGGCGTGCGTAGCGATCATCAGATGAGCTGCTCTCGGCCACGTTGATGCCGCGCACGATGTCAGAGACAGGAGAGTTGCGGTCCATGAGATGTGAGATGACGCCGGCGCCAAGCCCGATTTCTGCTTTGGGTCAGTAGCGGACGAGATGCAGGTGATCGCGTCACGTCTGCTTCACCCTACTCAGCGGACGAATGCCGAGGCGAGTCTTAAGGTCTGCGTTGGGCCAGAAGCTGACATGTGGACAACGCCATGAAAGCGGACATTCGTGGCGCGGGGGATTGCTTGAATTGCGTTCGACTACTAGGGCAGGGCGGATCGCTCTGCCCTAACTCAATCAACTATCGCATCATTCAGCATTACCCAGTGTATTCTACTTCCGCAGTCCACGAGCCCTTCGGCTGATTGTGAAGTTGCCAGAAGTGCTCGGCAACCGCGTCAGCGTCTTTGGAGCCCGGGTTCACAACGGCCGCAACCGTTACGGTTGCAATGTGGATACCCTTTTGCTTCAGGCTGTCGGAGAGACCATGCGCCAGCGCGCGGATACCTGCTTTCCCGATGCTGAGCGGGAGATACTCCGGGTTCGGTTCCAGCGCAAAACCCCCGCCCGTTAGCAGGATCGTGCCCGACCCGCGCTTGCTCATATTTGGCACAACAGCCTGCGCAGCAGCGAGTGCGCCGCCGATGTTGACGGCTAAGTCGCTGACAAACGTGTCGCGCGGCTGCTCCTCGATCGTCGCCTTCCGCATCGAAGCGGCGTTGTAATGAAGGACATCGACCGAGTTGAATTGCTTCTCCATGTCGGTGATCAGTGAGGCGACGCTCGATGGATCACCCGCGTCGACGGTCCGCACTTCAACCTTGTAGCCCTTTGCCTTGAGCTGATCGGCAAGTCCCTGCGTTTTGGAGGCATCTCGCGTGCTTAAGACAACCTGAAAGCCCTCCTTGGCGAACCGCTCTGCGGTCGCCAATTCGATGCCCGGACCAGAGCCAATGCTGAGGGAATGTCTTCACGATTTCGCTTGACGAGTTCAGCGACCTCTGCACGTCGGGAGCCGAGGATCCAGCGCTGCCGCAGCCTTGGCGAGGTCGATCGGGTACATGCCTTCGGCCTTCCGCCGATGCGTTTGTTATCCCGCAGCCCCAGCCGCCCACGTCAGACGCGGCGGCGCTGCGGCTAGGTGTTTGATGAGTGCGATCTCGCCGAACACTACGCCTCAAAAGAAGCGCCAAGCTGAAGGCGTGACGCTTCTTTATCAAAACAACCGGCGGCAGTTGAGAAACGTTATGCCACTGGCGACAGCGATGATAATAACCGCCTTAATAATAAGACCGGCGATAAACGCGGCGAGCAACACGGCGATGATGGCGATGATGAACACCGCCATAATAATGGGCATGGCGATAATGACGATGATAAACACCGCCATAATAATAGGCAGGGCTAACACCATAATAGGCACGGCGATAATGGCGGCGAGCAACGCGGCGATAATGGCGGCGATAATATGCCTTCTCGACGACGCCGGTCTGTTTGACTTTGAACGAATCGACCACGCCGGTAAGCGGCGAAGCATTTGTAGCCGAGATCGAAACCCACCAGCCATTGCCATCGCGAAGCAGACCGTCATAAGCGTGAACAATTGCCTCATGTTACTTTTCCTTCTTGGCTGCAACTTATTTTATATCGTTCCTGAACCAGCAGCGCTCCAGACACGAACGCGTTTCGCGACAACTTACTTCTTTAATACGCAGGCCTTCGTGGCATCATCCCACTTCATATCCTTCGTCTTTTCGCAGTCGGCCTTCGTCTTCGGCGCGTCAGCGGCAAACGCAGGAGCTGTGACGGCAACCAAAGGGCGGCGACCATAACCGAACTTACTATCCTGGACGACATTTTCTCCTCCTTGAGCTTTTTGTGCATTCGTTGACCAGGCTCGTTTCCATATCTGACGAGCTTGAGATCGCCAGTTCACTTCTTCACGCACGTCTGATTTTTGCATCCCTAAGGTGAGGACGCCTCGATCTTGCCCAGGGGGACCGGGTGGATTGGGTAGAGAGGCGTCCCCGGATCCTCGCACTGGAGGTCGAGGCCCGCTGGGACTATAGCTCCGCCCATGAACAGGACTTATTATACTTTGAGATAGAGCATGCCGCTGCACGAGTCCGCTTGACGGCCGGGAGATCCCACAGCAGATTACCGGTGCGGCCATCGCTGCCCGACGTGCGCGCCCCGAAAAGGCTCTAGATCCGGGCAGTACCCATCTCCCCCCGGTTGCGAGGATGGCCGCTCTTTCCTCCCGACAGGATTTAAGTCCGCGCCGCAGCCGTGATGTTGATGACGACGCAAGCCGGGACGTTGCCCGAGCTCCCCTCGTAGCCGGCAGACGCATCCCGACGGAGACAAGGAAACTCCGGCTCTGCCAACAACCTGCACGTTCCGGCCTGTCGTTGCTTCAATTCGGCATCGCCTTCTTTGCGGTCTCTGGCTCCTTGCCGGTATCGCCGGCCGTCCGGCGTCGGTCGCCGTTCCCCGCAGGAACGATAAGGCGTACTCGCGGGTGTCCTTTTCCGGCTCCTTGGGCACGTAGGCGAATGAGCCGCGATTTTCGGCAGGATCCTTGCCCCCCTCCGTCGCCTTGTCGTCGGGGTTTCTGAGATGTCCGCGTAGGCTTGCTTCGCCAACGGTCTTGTGAGCGGCAAATTCGGCCTTCAAGTCTCTGCCTCGGGCACCTCCTCCTCGACGACGATATCGGGATCGATGCCCTTGGCCTGGATCGAACGGCCCGATGGCGTGTAGTAGCGCGCCGTGGTCAGTCGGAGCCCGCCATTGGCGCCGAGCGGAATGATCGTCTGCACGGAGCCCTTGCCGAACCAGCGCGTGCCGATGACCGTCGCGCGTTTCTGGTCATGCAGCGCGCCGGCGACGATCTCGGAGGCGGACGCTGATCCGCCGTTGATGAGCACGACGACCTTCTTGCCGTCGGT
>CAVSCT010000015.1:0-150739 GCA_963726555.1 uncultured Alphaproteobacteria bacterium
CATCGGCGCAGGCGGCGCGGCTCGCGCCATTGTCTGGGCGCTTCGCCAGCGCGGTTTTGAAGATATTCGGATCGTCAACCGGACGAAACCTCGCGCCGAGGAGCTTGCGTCAGCCTTTCCGCCTGCATCCGCTCATGGCCTGGAGGCTTTGAGCCAAGTTCTTCAAGGCGCGAATTTGATCATCAATACCTCGACGCTTGGCATGAAAGGCGCGCAGCCGCTCGATATCGATCTTTCGGCGGCGGCTTTGGACGCTACGGTTTGTGACATCGTCTATTCTCCGCTTGAAACGGACCTCTTGAGTCAGGCGCGCAGCCGAGGCTTTAGGGCTGTCGATGGGCTGGGCATGCTCCTCCATCAGGCCGTACCAGCCTTTGAAATATGGTTCGGCGTCCGGCCCGAAGTGACGCCCGACCTGCGCAAGATAGTGCTTGCCGCCATCCAAGCTCGTGAGAAAGCCCAGACATGATCGTCGCAGGTCTCACAGGCTCGATCGGGATGGGTAAGAGCACGGTCGCGGCCTACCTTCGCGATCAAGGCATTCCTGTTTTGGACGCCGATAAAATCGTTCATGAGCTTTACGCCGGCGAAGCTGCGCCGTTGATCGAGGTGGTGTTTCCCGGCACGGTCAGGGATGGTGTGGTGGATCGCGCGGCTTTGGCCAGGAAGGTCCTCGCCTCGCCAAAAGAGCTGAAGAAGCTTGAAGCCATCATTCACCCTCGCGTCCGCGCTGCCGAATGGGGATTCCTGCTCGACGAGCACGACAAAGGCTCCGATCTGGCCGTCCTCGAAATACCGCTTCTTTTCGAGACGGCGCCGCATGCTCTTTTCGACGCCGTCATCGTCGTGAGCGCTCCACCCGGCGTCCAGCGCGCTCGACTGATGGCGCGGCCGGGCATGACAGACGAAAAACTCGACGCCCTGATCGCGCGGCAACTGCCGGATGCCGACAAGCGCGCCAAAGCCGACTTCGTTGTGGATACCGGCATCCCTCTGGAAGACACCTACCGCCAAATCGATGCAGTTCTAAGGGAGATTCTGAAACGGCCCCCGCTGGCGTACCAGCGTTGGGCCGATCTCCACGAAGACTAACGCATCGATGGGGCTCAATGCGCGAACTTGTCCTCGACACCGAGACGACCGGACTCGACCCGAAGGACAATCATCGCATTATCGAGCTGGCCTGCGTCGAGCTGATCAATTACATCCCCACCGGCGTTTCGTGGCACTGGTATTTCAACCCGGAGCGCGATGTTCCAAGAGCCGCGACCGAGGTTCACGGGCTCACCGAGGCCTTTCTTGCCGACAAGCCCTTGTTTGGCTCCCTCGCGGATGAAATCCTCGTCGTGCTGGAAAGCGCGCGCCTCATCATCCACAACGCGGCTTTCGACGTCGGCTTCCTCAATCACGAATTCGGCCGGCTGGGTTTTCCGCCGCCGATCAATTTCGACCGCGTCACAGATACGCTGGCGCTTGCGCGCCGGAAGCACCCCGGCAGCCCCAACAATCTCGACGCGCTGTGCCGCCGCTATGGGATCGATAACTCCACGCGCACGAAGCACGGCGCGCTGCTCGATAGCGAACTTTTGGCAGAGGTTTATCTTCGGCTTGTCGGCGCGGAGCAGGCGGGCCTGAACCTGACCTCGCACGAGGCGGCGGATAAAGCGGAAGGCGAGGCGGCGGCGCAGTCGCGGTTGAAGCCTCTGCCGCCGCGCCTTTCGGACGAGGAGGAAGCGGCTCATGCCGGCTTCGTCGCCTCGCTTGGCGCGAAGGCAATTTGGCTTCGTTATTCCCCGCCCGCCACCCAAGCGGCGAAGTCTGCGGCGTGAACCCTGCCGCCAACAGGCGTTAGCCTTCACGCCGGCAATTTCTTCAACTCTTAAGTGTTCCGGAATAAAAAGAAGAGTTACCGTGAGGGTAATTCTGAACGCGCGTGCGCTGGTTGAACAGGAGCCAGAGTTCATGGCTGAAATGATACCGGATCGCTTGCCGAGCGGGGCGAGCGCAGGCGAGAAGCGCGTTTTCGAGGCGCTTCAGCGGCTGCCCGACAACTGTATTGTCTACTATGAGCCAGTTGTCGGGAACAGATATCCGGATTTTGTTGTGATCATGCCTGAGATCGGCCTTCTCATCATCGAGGCGAAGGGATGGTATCCTGCTCACATAGAAAGTGGGGATCTCAGTCAAGTAAGGATCACCAACCGGGGACGAACTGAGACACAGAGGCACCCGATCCGGCAGGCGCGGGATTATATGCTTGAATTGATGGATGCGGCGAAGGCTTTCAGCGGCTCCGCCGCATTGCTGCGGAGCGGCGGAAATCATGCGGGTCAGTTGATCTTTCCTTTCGGCCACCTTGTCGTTCTCAACAATATTAGACGGGAGCAGTTGGACAGTCTTGGCTTAACTCAGCTATTTCCGGCTTCCAAAGTCATGACAAGAGATGAGTTCGATCAACTGGCTGGCGGTGTGACGGAAGCCATTGTTAGCGCGCTCAAGAAATTTTTCGATCCCTGGTGGCGCTTTGCAGCCTTGAATGAAAAGCAGATTTCCACCTTGCGGGCCATTATCCATCCAGAGATCATTATATCCAAAGCGCCGTCCGGACGCGAGGAAAGCCGGGACACATTGAAGATACTCGACCTCCATCAGGAACGTCTTGAAAGAAAGATCGGCGACGGGCACCGAATTGTGTATGGCGTAGCGGGGTCTGGCAAAACTGTAATATTGATGGCAAGAGCACGTCTGCTGGCCACCGATAAAGACAAACAAGTTCTTGTCTTATGTTACAACAGGCCGCTTGCGGAACACATCCAGGGTCTATTTGCCAAGCAGAACAATGTTGTCTGCTGCACATTTCATATGTGGGGATCGCGACATGGGATCTGTTTCGACACGGAGGAGGACGAGGATCGCTATGGGCAACGTCTTCTCGATCGATTGCAGCGTGGGGAAGGCGATGCGAACCGTTTCGATGCTGTCCTGATCGACGAGGCCCAGGACTTCGCCAAGACCTGGTTTCAATGTGTGAAGCTCGCGTTGAAGGAACCTGATGACGGCGATTTGCTGATCGTCGGTGATGGAAGTCAGGCAGTCTTCAGCAGGAGACCCTTCAGCTGGAAGGATGCTGGAATATCCGCCCAAGGCCGGACAATTCATAAAGACTTTGATCTGCACGTCAATTATCGCAATACGAGCGAGATAATCGAGATTGCTTCCTTATTTGCAAGCGGCGCCGGCGGGGGTGATCCGGAGCAGAGCTTTTCGGGCATGAAGCCTGATGCGAGCATGGCCGTTCGCTCGGGGCCGTATCCGTCTTTGCTGGTGTGTTCAACGAGAGCTGCGGAATGCGAGAGCGCCATTGAACAGATCCGCAGCTGGCTTGGCGCTGGCATCAAGCCTGATGAGATAGCCGTTCTCTACCGCGCCTTGCCGCAAGATAGCCAATCCGTCTTCACTCAGTTCGTCCGCAAGCTCGAAAATCTTGCCCCTGTCTACTGGCGAAAGGGAAAGATTGGCGCTCCGCAGGGAGCGGTAACGCTCTGCACAATGCACTCCTGCAAAGGGCTGCAATGGCGCGCCGTGCTCATTCTTTGGGCGGACCTGCTTCCATATGGACGGGACCCGGAACAGTGGAAGCTCGAGCGCGGTCTGATGTATGTCGCCATGACCCGCGCAGAGGACGAACTCGTTCTTACGAGATCGGGATATTCGCCCTTCACCGGCGAAATCGAGGCAGCGCTCCCTCGTGCCGGAAAATGAAGTCCAATCTCTGTTGGGCAAGCGTTGAAGGCATCACGTGATTTTTGGAACGAAAACAAGTGGGCAACTTTCCGCGAGGGGTTGTGCGCAATGGTTCTGGCAACTTAGATGGGAGCCGGAAGTTAAAAAGCGCCATTTGTTTGATTCATCTTGTTGCAATAGCGCGCTCTTCCCCGCTCTAAGCATCGCGAATGCCGGGCGGTCTCGCAAAGCAGAACAAGCGGGGGGAGCGGTGATTCAGAACGGCGGGACGAAATTTCATCTCATCTTGATCAAACCCACGCATTACGATGACGACGGGTATCCTATCCAGTGGCTGCGGTCGGCAATTCCCTCGAACACGCTGGCGTGCCTCAACGGCCTCGCCGAGGATTGCCGCAGACGGCAGGCGCTCGGGCCGGACGTGGACATGGTTATCTCCGCTTTCGACGAGACGAACCGGCGCGTGCAGCCCGCCAAGATCGCGAAAACCATCAAGCCGGGCGATAAGGCGCTCGTCGCTTTTGCCGGCGTTCAATCCAACCAGTTTCCGCGCGCCGTCGACATTGCGCGCCAATTTCGCGAGCTGGGTATTCCTGTTTGCATGGGGGGATTTCATGTTTCGGGCTGCCTGTCGATGCTTCCCGAACTCCCCGCCGATCTTAAGGCCGCGCAGGAGCTCGGCATCAGCCTGTTCGCGGGCGAAGCTGAGGACGGCCGTCTCGACATCGTTCTCAAAGACGCATTCGAAGGGACATTGAAGCCGCTCTATAATTTCATGGCCGATTTGCCGGACATGACCAACCAGCCCATGCCGATCCTACCCCTCAAGGCGGTGAGGAGAACGATTGGCATAACGACAAGCGTCGATCTCGGCCGCGGGTGCCCCTACCAATGCTCGTTCTGCACGATCATCAACGTCCAGGGGCGCAAGAGCGCGCTACCGCTCGGCCAGACGATCTCGAAGCCGTCATCCGGGAAAACTACGCCCAGGGTATCAAGCGCTTTTTCATCACGGACGACAACTTCGCGCGCAATCGCAATTGGGAGCCGTTCTTCGACCGGCTGATCGCGCTGCGCGAGAGGGAGCGAATCAAGGTCCGGTTCATCATCCAGGTCGATACGCTCTGCCACAAAATCTCGGGTTCATCGAGAAGGCGACGCGCGCAGGCGTCTCCCGTGTTTTCATCGGCATCGAAAACATCAACCCCGAAGCCTGCTCGCGGCCAAGAAGCGGCAGAACCAGATCACCGAGTACCGCAGGCTCATGCTTCAGGCCTGGAAACGGCACGGCATGATCACCTATGCCGGTTATATTCTCGGCTTTCCGAAGCGACACGCCCGGAAACCATCAAGCACGACATCGAGATCATCAAGCGCGAACTGCCAATCGATATCCTGGAGTTTTTCTTCCTGACGCCGTTGCCGGGATCGCAGGACCACCAGGACCTTCACAAGAAGGGCGTGTGGATGGACCCGGACATGAACAAATACGATCTCAACCACAGGGTCGTGCAGCACCCGAAAATGTCCGCGGCGGAGTGGGAAGAGGCCTATCGGGAGGCGTGGCGCACGTTCTACACGCCGGAACACATCAAGACAGTCATGCGCCGGGCGGCCGCTTGCGGGATGAACGCCGGCAAGGTCATGGTGATGTTGTTCTGGTTCTTGTATTCCTTCCGGTATGACAAGGTTCATCCTCTGGAAAGCGGTTACTTCCGCCTGCGGCATCGCCGCGACCGGCGGCCGGGGCTGGCTCGCGAATCGATGCTTGCCTTCTACCCGCGCTTTGCCTGGCAATCGCTGCGCTCGCATTTCTGGATGGGCTATTGGCTGCTTCGCATGGAGGCAATGCGCCAGCGCATCAAACTTGAGCGCAAGCAGAAGGGCTATGCCGATCTTGCGCTTCAGACGGATGTCCCCGATGAATTTGATAACCTCGAAATGTTCCAGGTGACGCGCGGCGGCGCGGCGGCGGTCGACAAGAAGCGCGTTGAGGACGCTGCCCGCGCAGCAGTCAGAGCAGTGCGGCAGGCTGCCGAGTAGGCATCATCTCGGGTCTCAAGCCGCATGCGCCGGACGCGCCAATGAATTGGCGCCGCGGACGCCGCTCGCTCTGAGGCCGCCGCGACAGGCTTGCAGCGAGACAAACGCGCACTTGCTCCGAGCCTGATAAGCCTAGCGATTTGCCAATCGAAAGCGCCCTTCCTAAGAAGTGGGGAATTAGTTACGATAGGCAGCGAACCCTAACACTATGGATGTATTGCGATACTAAGAGTTCCGTCCGAGATCATATCGTTCAACGACAAAGCTTTCTTAACATGAGGCGGATCGAAGCCCAGCGCAGGAAAGCGCGGGCGTTATGGTTCAGACATTCCCAATCCTTGGCCAATCTGCGACAGCGGTTGAGCCAGCCGATGGTTCTTTCGACAATCCAACGCTTGGGCAGAACGACGAAGGTCTTGGCAGCGTCCGAACGTTTGACGATCTCTAAATTTACTTGGCGCATGACGCGCTGGAGCGCCGCCTTGAATTGCGGCCCTTGATAGCCGCCATCGGCATAGAGCTTGAGAAGGAAGGGATAGAGACCGAGCAAACTCGCCATGACGAGAACGCCGCCATCGCGATCTTGAATATCCGCCGCAAGTGGGGGCGCCCCTATCTCAACCGCCGCTTCTTTTCGCTGCTCGGCCAGGCGATGGCGGAGCGCTGCCTACTCATCATGGCCAAGCGCGACGGGCGCTACATAGCCGGCGCGCTTAACCTCATCGGCGGCGACTGTCTGTATGGCCGCTACTGGGGCGCGATCGAGCACCATCCATGCCTGCACTTCGAGGTCTGCTACTACCAGGCAATCGACTATGCCATCGAGAACGGACTGGCGCACGTCGAGGCCGGTGCGCAGGGCGAGCACAAGCTCGCGCGCGGCTACATGCCGGTCACGACCTACTCCGCGCACTGGATCGCCGACCCCGGCTTCCGCAAGGCGGTCGCGCGCTATCTCGAGAACGAGCGCGAGCATGTGGCGGAGACAGTGGAGGCGCTGAGCGAGCTCGGACCGTTCAGGAAAGTGGCTCGTCTGGAGGGAACCTGAAGGACGCTACTCGCACTTCAGGTTCTCGACCTCGTCCAAAATCATCTGATCGAGGATGTCGACATCGATGATCTTGCCCGACACGCTCAGCTTGCTGCCGACCTTGCAGGCGGGCGGTACGTTGTCGAGCGAGACCACGGTGACCTTGCAAGTGGCTTGGCTGCCATCCTCGAGCGTAACCCACCAGGCCAGCACGTGATCGATGGATTTGATGGTGCCGCTGATCGACGCGGTCGCCCCGTCCTCGCATGCCTTGGCGTCTTCGGCATTTGCGCCGGCGCAATGAAAGAGCCCAGCAGCCACCAGAAGGATGAGAGATACGTAGCGCATTCGTCTTGCTCCGACACCAATGCTGCGAGCCTAACACAACTCACAACGCGATGATCGAGCCTCATGGTGCCAACGCCGGCGCTTGACGGGGCCCGACGCGGGCCCTTTAACAGGCGGGGTTGAGCCCTGGAGCCCCGCATGACCTACGACGACAGCAACGTATTCGCAAAGATCCTGCGCGGCGAGATCCCGTCCAACAAGGTCTACGAGGACGCCGATACGCTGGTGTTCATGGATGTGATGCCGCAGGCGCCTGGGCATACGCTCATCGTGCCCAAGCAGCCGTCGCGCAACCTGCTCGACGCCGATCCGCAGGTGCTCGCGCGCGTGGCGCCCGTGGTGCAGAAGATCGCGCGCGCAGTGAAGAGGGCGTTCGCCGCCGACGGCGTGACGGTGGTGCAGTTCAACGAAGCAGCGAGCGGGCAGACGGTGTACCACCTGCACTACCACGTCATCCCCCGGCACGAGGGCATCCCGCTGATGCCGCATAGCCGGCAGATGGAGAAGTCCGAGGTGCTGGCGGCCAACGCCGAGAGGGTCCGCAAGGCGCTCGCGGCCTAAATGTGGAGGCGCGAAGGGATGGCCAGAGTTCTCGTCATCGGGGCCAGCCGCGGCATCGGTCTGGAGACCGTCAGGACTTTGCTCGCGGCCGGCCATGATGTGCGCGCCCTGGCGCGCCACGCTCGCGAAATCCCCGCTGAGAATGCACGGCTCGAGAAGGTCGACGGCGACGCTCTCGACAAGGCGACCGTCGAGCGGGCCCTCGCCGGCGTCGACGCGGTCATCCAGAGCCTCGGGGTTGCCATTTCGCCAGAGGCCATCCTCAAGGGAACGACGCTGTTCTCCAAGGCGACGCGCGTGCTCGTTGACGCCATGCGTGCTAGCCCAGCGCGACGGCTGATCGTCGTCACCGGATTCGGCGCCGGCGACAGCCGCGGCCACGGCGGCTTCCTTTACGCTTCGGTGTTCTTCCCGCTGCTCCTAAAGCGCGTCTACGACGACAAGGACGTTTCCGAGCAGATCGTGCGCGCGAGCGGCCTCGATTGGACCATCGTGCGGCCCGGCGGGCTCACCAGCGGCCCGGCGACAGGGCGCTACGAAGTGCTTGTCGACCCCGCCTCGTGGCGCGCGGGCATGATCTCGCGCGCGGACGTTGCGGACTTCCTGGCCAAGCAGGTCGGCGACACGACCTACCTCCGCAAGACGCCGGAGCTGGTGTCCTGACAGCGAAAGCGCCGGGCCACTAAGTGACCCGGCGCGTGAAGCTCGCAGTCAGTCCGATGCGGTCAGTCGGTCTTGCGGCGCGGCACCGTCGGCACCGTGCCCGTGGTCTTGGGCCCCCGCTCCTTCTTGTCCTTGGGACCCGGAAGCGCCTTGCGCGGGCTGGCTTCGGCGAGGACGGCCTGCGGCTCGTCCTCATCCTCGTCGTCCTCGCTCTTGGCCTTGGCGCGCTTCGCCGGATCGGCAGGAAAGTACTCGAAGGCCAGCTCGCGGTCCTCGCCCTTGCCGGCGACGACCACCTTCACCGTGCCGCCGTGCTCAAGCTTGCCGAACAGCAGCTCGTCCGCGAGCGGCTTCTTGATGTACTCCTGGATGACGCGGGCCAGCGGGCGGGCGCCGAACTTCTCGTCGTAGCCCTTCTCCGCAATCCACTTGGCAGCCTCCTCCGACAGCTCGATCGTCACGCCGCGGTCGGCGAGCTGTGCCTCGAGCTGGAAGATGAACTTCTCGACCACCATGGCGATCACTTCCGGCGGCAAGCCGGAGAAGGCGATGACGGCGTCGAGCCGGTTGCGGAACTCAGGCGTGAACATGCGATTGATCGCCTCGGTATCGTCGCCCTCCCGGCGCTTCTGGTTGAAGCCCATGGCCGGCTTTGCCAGATCGCTCGCACCTGCGTTCGTCGTCATGATGAGGATGACGTTGCGGAAGTCGACCTGCTTGCCGTTGTGGTCGGTGAGCTTGCCGTGGTCCATCACCTGCAACAGGATGTTGAACAGATCGGGATGCGCCTTTTCGATCTCGTCGAGCAGCAGCACGCAGTGGGGATGCTGGTCGATGCCGTCGGTCAGCAGCCCGCCCTGGTCGAAACCGACGTAGCCCGGCGGCGCGCCGATCAGGCGGCTCACCGTGTGCTTCTCCATGTACTCCGACATGTCGAAGCGCAACAGCTCGATGCCCATGAGGTCGGCGAGCTGGCGCGCGACCTCGGTCTTGCCGACGCCGGTCGGGCCTGAGAACAGGTAGCAGCCGATCGGCTTCTCCGGCTCGCGCAGGCCCGCGCGCGATAGCTTGATCGCGGACGCAAGCGCCTCGATCGCCTTGTCCTGGCCGAACACGACGCGCTTCAGGTCCTTCTGCAGGTTGATCAGCACCTCGGCGTCACTCTTGGTCACCGTTTTTGGCGGGATGCGCGCCATTGTGGCGACGGTTGCCTCGATCTCCTTGACCGTGATCTTCTTCTTACGCTTGGCTTCCACGACCAGCATCTGCGAGGCGCCCGTCTCGTCGATCACGTCGATCGCCTTGTCGGGCAGCTTGCGGTCGTGGATGTACTTCGCCGACAGCTCGACCGCCGTCTTGATGGCGTCGTTGGTGTACTTGAGCTTGTGGAAGCTCTCGAAGTAGGGCTTCAGGCCTTTGAGGATCTCGATGGTGTCTTCGACCGAAGGCTCCTTCACGTCGATCTTCTGGAACCGGCGCACGAGCGCGCGGTCCTTCTCGAAGTGCTGCCGGTACTCCTTGTAGGTGGTCGAGCCGATGCAGCGCACCGTGCCCGATTGCAGCGCGGGCTTGAGCAGATTTGACGCGTCCATGGCGCCGCCGGATGTGGCGCCGGCACCGATCACGGTGTGGATCTCGTCGATGAACAGGATCGAGCCCGGATAGTTCTCGATCTCCTTCATCACGGCTTTCAGCCGCTCCTCGAAGTCGCCGCGGTAGCGCGTGCCGGCCGAGCAGCGCGCCCATGTCGAGCGCGAAGATGGTGGCGTCCTGCAGCACCTCGGGCACATCGCCCTTGATGATCTTGCGCGCGAGGCCCTCGGCGATCGCCGTCTTGCCGACGCCGGGGTCGCCGACGAACAGCGGGTTGTTCTTCTGGCGGCGGCACAGCACCTGAATGGTGCGCATAACCTCTTTCTCGCGGCCGATCAGCGGGTCGATCTTGCCGTCGCGCGCCTTCTTGTTGAGGTTGACGCAGTATGTGTTAAGCGCGTCCTGGCCGGGTTTCCTCTCCTCGCCCTCGGCCGCCTGGTCCTCGTCCACGCCGCGCACGTGGCGGGGCTCCGTCATGCCCGGCCGCTTGGCGATCCCGTGGCTGATGTACTGCACCGCGTCGAAGCGAGTCATCTCCTGCTCCTGCAGGAAGTAGGCGGCGTGGCTCTCGCGCTCGGCGAAGATGGCCACGAGCACGTTGGCGCCCGGTGACCTCCTCGCGGCCCGAGGATTGCACGTGCACGACGGCGCGATGGATCACGCGCTGGAAGCCGGTCGTCGGCTGCGCCTCGGTGGCGTCCTTGGAAACGAGCGCGCCCAGATCGTTGTCGAGATAGGCCGTGATGCGGGTACGCAGCGTGTCGATATCGACCGTGCAGGCGCGCATGACGGCGGCCGCGTCACGGTCGTCGAGAAGGGCCAGCAGCAGATGCTCGAGGGTCGCGTATTCGTGGCTGCGCTCGTTGGCGGCTTCGAGCGCCCGATGCAGCGCGCTTTCCAGGCTCTTCGAGAAGGACGGCAAGGGCAACCTACTCTTTCTCCATGGTGCACTGTAGAGGATGGCCATTCTGTCGTGAAAAATCCATGACCTGCGTTACTTTGGTCTCCGCGACCTCATATGGGTATACGCCGCAGATGCCGACACCCTTGTGGTGGACGTGAAGCATAATGCGCGTCGCCTCTTCGCGTCCCTTGGCAAAGTATTTTTCGAGCACATGAACGACGAATTCCATCGGCGTGTAGTCGTCATTCAACAACAATACCTTGTAGAGGCTCGGCTTCTTGGTCTTCGGGCGCGTCTTGGTGGCGAGCCCGGTGCGGCCTTCATCGCCGCGATCGGGGCCAGGAGGGTCGTTCTTGGCCGCCAGCCATCGCGCCACGCCGCGACTGCCCATCTTCCGCTTCGCCATCGATCTCAAAATCCGCCCAAGGGTCCGCCGCGACGGCGCCCGCGCGTGCGAGTCTGCCTGCTTCGACCTCATATTGATACGCAACGGCGCCCCTGGTCGCAATTGCGGGGTTTTACGGCGTTAACAGCGCTGCCGCAGCGGCTGCAAATGGGGAGAACACCCCGTCAGAGGATATGATGGGGTGTCAAGTCGACACAAAAAAGGCCCGGCTTCGGCCGGGCCTCGCTTTCGCGTGCGTCGGTTAGCGCTAGAGCGCTCAGCCGCCGTTCTGAAGGATGCGCTCGACCGGCTTATAGGCCTCTTTCGCCAAATTGGCGTACATGCCGCCGATCTTGCTCATCTGCTGCATGTAGTCGTCGTAGGCGCGCTTGGCAAAGCTCGTCTGGATCTCGACGGCCTGCTCGACCGACTTCGACGACATGAGTTTCTCGAGTGTCGCCGTGCTCTCCTCGAACGAGCGCTTGGTGTAGTCGCTGAACTCCGCCGCGATCGCCTGCCAGTTCTTGTTCCACTCGCCGAACATGCGCATGGCGCTGTCGACGTTGGACTGTCCCAGCTTCTGCATGTCCTCAAAATTCTTGATCATGGTGCCATCCGTGTCCTTAGACGAACTCGCTAAAACCCAATCCCCGGTAGGCAGTACCCCGGCCCCGATCTGGGACGTCTCCGTCCGTCCTTTCTATAGGCAATGCACAATTTTTCAAGGGCTTTTTGCGATGCACCATGCTCTGAGCGAGCACGCCGCGACATTAACCCGACCGAAGTTCGCAGCCCGCTACTCTGGCCATGAGGCGTGCGATGAACGCCCCAAAGAGGCCCTAAAACGATGCTCCGCTGTGGCTCCCGCCGCAACAGCTAAGCTTTGCCAGGGCATCAGTGCAATCTATTGAGGCGCAGGCTCTTTCGAGTTTCGCCGAGGGCCTAGGTTCAGTCGCGGAATGCTCGCAGCGCTTTGTTCCAGACATCCTTTACGAAGCTCTAAGGTGGCAGCGCTCGCCCTCTGCCTCGCCGCTGCCTGCGTAGCTCTGACCGCATCCGCCGAGGCCGCTCCGCGCTACGCCGCCATGGCCATCGACGCCAACACCGGTTCCGTGCTGCACAATCAGGCAGGCGACGAACCGCGCTATCCGGCGTCGCTGACCAAGATGATGACGCTCTACCTGACCTTCGAGCTCATCGAGATGGGGAGGCTCAAGGAAACCTCGACGATCAAGATGACGCAGGAGGGCGCCGACGCCGCCCCCTCCAAGCTCGAGGTCAAGCCCGGCACCGAGATCACCGTGCTGGAAGCCATGAAGGCGCTCGTCACCAAGTCTGCCAACGATGTGGCCATCGCGCTCGCCCAGCACATCGCCGGGACGGAGGACAACTTCGCACGCCTGATGACTCGCAAGGCGCACGACCTCGGCATGACGAGCACGACTTTCAAGAACGCGTCCGGCCTACCCGACCCGGAGCAGGTGACGACTGCGCGCGACATGCTGACGCTCGCGCTGCATCTGCGCGACGACTTCCCGCGCCACTACGAGCTGTTCTCCACCCGCGTGTTCAACTACGGCGGCGAGAGCTACCGCAATCACAACGGTCTGCTCACGCGCTACCGCGGCACCGACGGCATCAAGACCGGATATACCCGGCTCTCGGGCTTCAATCTCGTCGCCTCGGTCAACCGCGACGGCAAGCGTGTCGTCGCCGCCGTATTCGGCGGCCGCACCATGCGCGTACGCGACAACATGATGGAGCAGGTCCTCAACAAGTCGCTGGCAAAGGCCTCGACGCAAGTGACGCGCACGCCGTCGCTCGTAGCGCGTGCGCCGCAACCCGTCCGCGCGCGGCCGACGGTCGTGGCTGCGGCCCCGCCGCCCCTGGCGGCTGCCCAGCCGACCCCGCCTCCGAGCCAGGTTGCAAAGGCCAGCGCTGCACCGAGCCACGCAATCACCATGGCAAAGGTCCGCCGCGTGCTGATGGGCTCCGACCTGCAACGCCGCGGGGCACCCACGGACGACGCGACGCGCCCGCGGCCAGCCTTCGCAATGGCCGACGCGACGGCCGCGCCGACCCCGCCGGTTCGGTCCGCCTCCACCACGACCCGCGAGGACCCGCTGCCGCGCTTCGCGCCGGCCGCCGACGTCCTGCGCAAGGAGACCGCCGCGACCGCGCCACCCACCGGCCAGCCGCCGTCGACACTGCAGGCGCAGGCTGAAGCGCTCGGCGGACCAGCGGACCCGGCGGCGGCGCAGCCGATCACCACTGGCGCCAACGTCGAGCCTCGGGCTGAGCCCAGGGTCCAACCTGGGATCGAGCCCCGCGAACAGCCGCGAACCGAGGCGAAGACGCGCCAGGCCTCGCGCGATGCCCGAGGGGGCTTCGAGATCCAGATCGGCGCCTTCAGCGACTCCGCGGAAGCCGAAAGCCACATGGCATCGGCCCGCCAGCGCGCCGGCGGCGCACTCGACAGCTATTCCGCCGTCGCGGTGCCGGCGCAAAAAGGGACGAGCCAGATTTATCGCGCACGCTTCAAGGGCTTCGACGCCAGCGCGGCCGCCTCTACGTGCGGGCAACTGAAGAAGCTGCAGATCGACTGCTTCGTCGTGAAGGCCGAGTAGCTCGACCCTCGAGCGCTTCCAACACTCGACCCTCGAGCGCTTCCAGCGCTCAACCCTCGAGCGCTTCCAGCGCTACGTCCTTTGCCTCGTTGATCTTGGCCGCCAGGTAGGTCGAGCCGCCGCGGTCGGGGTGCAGCTTCAGCATCAGATTGCGGTGCGCGCGGCGGATATCCTCAGCGTCGGCGCCCGGCTTCAGCCCGAGGATTTCGAGCGCCTCCTCCACGTCCATGCGGCCGTCGGGGCCCCGGCTCATGTCGGATTCGCCACGCGCCATGTCCTCGCGCCAGCTCGGGTGCACGCGGTCGAGGTAGGCCTCAATGAGCTGCGCCGATTGCGGGTCCGTGTGGCGACAGTCCTGCCACAGCAGCCCCATATCGGTGGGGCTCAGGCTCGCAATGTCGCGATCCTTGAACAGACCCTTCAGCACCCGCCCGCGCATCTCGCCCGTGTCGTGGTCGAGCTCCATCTCGAGGTGCGAGGTCTCGATGCGCGAGCTTTGGCCGGCGCTGCGCCGACTACTGGCGCCCCACGGACCCGACGTGCTCCCCCATAACATGTACGAGCCGAACATCGCGAGCGGCAGCGCGATGGCTTCGAGCCCGCGCAGGAACAGCAGCACCGCCGCGGCGAGCGCGACGACGCCGGCGCTGACCGTCATGCGGCGCGCCACGTGCGCAGGATTAGCGCGCGCGAAGGCGCGCATCGCGTAGAGGCCGATCAGCAACGCGGCGAGACCTGAGATGAGATACGCCATTACGCCTCAACGTCCCGCGGGGCCGAGTTGCTCGAGCAGCAGGCGCGCGCCCGCGCCGTCGCGTCCGGCACTGAGCGCTGCCAGCGCCTTGCGCCCGCCGGCGGCGTAGACGGCGACCGCCGTGAGCAGCTCGCGCAGTTGCTTTGCCGAGCCACGGTCGAAGCGGCACCAGGCACCCTTGGTCAGCCGCGCGATGTCGCGGAAGGCGCTCCGCGCCGCGCTGTCGTCCCCCTCCTGGAACAGGAACACCGGCACGCCGAGCAACGTCAGCTCGCCCGCCCGCGCGCACAGGCGGTCGACCTGCTCCTCCATGCAGTCGCCGACGTAGACGAGCGCGTTCACCTTCTGCTTCTTGCACTCATCGAGCGCATGAGAGAGGACCTTGCCGATCTGCGTGAGCCCGCCGTGGCAGGAGACGCTCGTCATCAGACGCGCGAGCGCGGCTGGGTTTGACACCCACTTGGAGGCGCGGCACTCGCCCATACCGCGAAAATAAACGAGCTGCACGTCGAGCCCGCCCACCTCCTGCACGGCGCTGAACATATCGCCCTGCAACTTCAGCGCCATGTCCCACGTGGGTGCGCGGCTCATGGTGGCGTCCATGGCGAAGATGAGCCGGCCGCGGGCATCGCCCTTGGCCGGTGCCAGCGTCTTCATCTTTGCAATGAAGGCGGCGACGTCGCCGTCCGAGCTCGTCTTGACGGGCGGCTGCGCCGGCTTGTCCGCGGCAGGCGTCGCACCCTCGCGCGATGGCGCGGGCGGAGCGGGCGGCGGAGCGGCGGGCTTGCGCGGGGTCATCGAGGTATCCGGATGCGCTGGCTTCCTACCAAGATGGCGGGAAGCATCGCCCACCGCAATATTACGTGAGCCGCGCTCAGTTGTCGGCCACCGCGCCGGTGAGAAGCTGCAGGTTGCCGCCCGTCGCCGTGATGTCGGTCGTGCGCACGCGCTCGACAGCGTAGACCGCGAGCGTGTGCGGGCCGCCGGCCTTCGGGCCCGTCCCCGAGAGCCCCTCGCCGCCGAACGGCTGCACCCCGACCACTGCGCCGATCTGGTTGCGGTTGACATAGAGGTTGCCCACGCGGGCGTGGCTCGGCCACGTAGTCGGCGACCGTCTCGATGCGGCTGTGCAGCCCCAGCGTCAGCCCGTAGCCGGAGGCGTTCAGCGCCGATATCACCTTGTCGAGGTGCCCGCGCTGGTAGCGCACGACGTGCAGGATGGGTCCGAATACCTCGCTCTCGAGCGCGCCCAGGGCGTCGATCTCGTACACCGCCGGCGTGACGTAGCTGCCGGCGCGACAGTGCTCAGGCAACAGGAGATCGACGAGCTCGCGCGCCTCCCGCTGCATGCGGATCTTGTGGCCCTCGAGGCGATCCTGCGAATTCCTCGTCGATCACGGGCCCGACGTCGGTCGCATAGTCGAAGGGATCGCCGATATCGAGCGCCTCGACGGCGCCGACGAGCATGTCGATCGTTTTGTCCGCGCTGTCCTCCTGCACGAACAGCACTCGCGCGGCCGAGCAGCGCTGCCCCGCATTGTCGAAAGTGGAACGCACGCAGTCGCGCACGACCTGCTCGGGCAGCGCGCTCGAAGTCCGCGATCATGGCGTTGATGCCGCCGGTCTCGGCGATGAAGGGCACGATCGCCTCGCGGCGCTCCGCGAGCGCCTTCTGAATGATCCAGGCGGTCTCGTTGGAGCCGGTGAAGGAGACGCCGCGCACGCGCACGTCCTTGACCAGCGCCTCGCCCAGGCGGCCGCTCCCGGTGAGAATGTGCAGGACGTCCTTGGGCACGCCCGCCTCGTGCAGCAGGCGTGTCGCCAGGAAGGCGGTGATCGGCGTCTGCTCGGCGGGCTTGGCCAGAACCGTATTGCCGGCGGCCAGCGCTGCCGCCACCTGGCCGGTGAAGATCGCGAGTGGGAAGTTCCACGGCGAGATGCAGGCAAAGACGCCGCGGCCGTTGAGCGTCAGCGTGTTGCGCTCCCCCGTCGGCCCGGGAAGCTGCAGGGAGCCGCCGAAGAGCCGCCGCGCCTCGCCGGCGTAGTAGCGAAGATAATCGACCGCTTCGCGCACGTCGCCCAGCGCGCCGTCGAGCGTCTTGCCGGCCTCGCGCACGATGACAGCCATGAGTTTGGCGCGGTCGCGCTCGAAGAGATCGGCGGCGACCTCGAGGACCTGCGCGCGAGCCGCGCCGCCGCGCGCGTTCCAAGCGTGCTGGGCCTTGGCCGCGCTGTCGATGGCGGCGTCCGCCTGCGCCGGCGTCGTGATACGCACCGAACCGATGCGCTCGCGCCGGTCGTGCGGGCAGGTCAGCAGGCTTGCCGAGTTGCCGCCAGCGGTTGTCTGCCCGGCGATGATCGGCCCGGCGTCGAAGGTCTCGTCGAGCGCCGCCGCCATCGAGGCGAGCAGGTCCGCGCGCACGCTCGACTCCGTCAGCGCCAGTCCGGCAGCGGCCTGACGCGGCAGATAGATCTCGCGCGGACGCGGGAGCACTCGGGGCGGCGCCACCGTCGCACCGCGCTCGCGCTCGGCCGCCTCGATGGGATCGCGGATGATGTCGGCGACGGCGGCCTCCTCGTCGGCGAGCCGATTGACGAAGGAGGTATTGGCCCCGTTCTCCAGCAGGCGCCGCACGAGATAAGCGAGCAGCTCCTCGTGCCCGCCGACGGGGGCATAGATGCGGCAGGGGCGACCGATGCCACCCTCGCCGAGGACGCCCTCATAGAGCGCCTCGCCCATGCCGTGCAGCCGCTGGAACTCGAACACGGCCGGGCCGCCGGCGACGTGCGCGGCAGCAAGCGCGTGCGCGTTGTGGGTCGCGAACTGCGGATAGAACGCCCTGGGGTCGCTCAGAAGCAGGCGCACGCAGGCCAGGTAGGACACGTCCGTGTTGAGCTTGCGCGTGAACACCGGGTAGTCGGCAAGCGCGCGCTCCTGCGCCCACTTGATCTCGCTGTCCCAGTAGGCGCCTTTGACCAGGCGAACAGGGATGCGCTTACCCGTGCGCTCGGCCAAGCGGCGCAGCCAGCGCAGCACCGGCACGGCGCGCCGCCCATAAGCCTGCACGGCGAGGCCAAGGCCATTCCAACCATCGAGCGCGGGATCGGTGAAGGCCGCGGCGAAGTGGTGCAGCGTCGGGTCGAGGCGATCCTGCTCCTCGGCATCGATCGTGAGCGATAGCCCGCGTGAGCGCGCCGCCCGCGCCAGGCTGAGGAGACGCGGCGTGAGCTCCTCGTCGAGGCGATTGTCCTTGCCCGGCTCGAAGCGCGGGTGCAGCGCCGATAGCTTCACCGACATGCCGGGACGCTTGTAGAGCGCATCGACGTGCATGGCGGCGAACGGCCCCGCGGACTGGCCGATGGCATCGATCGCCGCCATGTAGCGCTCGAAGTAGGCGTCCGCATCCTTCTGCGTGCGCGCGCCCTCGCCGAGCATGTCGTAGGAGAACAGGTAGCCCTTGTCCTCGTACTCCCGTGCGCGCACGAGCGCGTCCTTGATGGTGCGCCCGAGCACGAACTGGTCGCCCAGCACCTTCACTGCGTGGCGCACGGCCTGGCGGATCACGGGCTCGCCGGAGCGCGCCACGAGCCGCTTGATGGCGTCGATGGGATTGGCCCCGCGCGCGGACTTGAGCTTGACCACGCGCCCGGTCAGCAAGAGCGCCCAGGTCGAGGCATTGACGAACAGACTGTCGGAGTGCCCGAGGTGCCGCTGCCAGTCGCCACCGGCGATCTTCTCGGCGATGAGCTCGTCCGCGGTCTCGCTGTCGGGGATGCGCAACAGCGCCTCCGCGATGCACATGAGGATGACGCCTTCCTCGCTTGACAGCCCGTACTCGCGCATGAAGGCGTCCACGCCGGCGTGCTTGTCGTCGCTCGCGCGGGCCGAATGCACGAGCCGGCGCGCGATGTCGGTGGAGCGGCGGCGCTCGTCCTCGCTGAAGACGGCGCGCTCGAGCAGACGGTCGAGCAGCCGCTGCTCGTCGAGCATATGGTGCGCCGCAATCTCGTCACGCGGCGGCAGTGGCTGCGCCTTGTCGCGCACCGCTGCAGTCGGCTCGGCCATCTTCACTGCGCCCATGTTGTCCTCAAGTGGACCCCAATTCGATATGGGGATGCTAGCAAATCGGCAAAGGGCGCGCTTGCCGGCCGCGAACCAGTCCACTCTTGACGCGAGACGCCGGCTGGATGACTTTCCCGGATTTTGGCCTGAGAGAAAGCCACCCGTGACGCGCGCAAAGCTGGAAGCCGTCCGCACCGTCGCCGAGCTGCGCCGCGTCGTCACCGGCTGGCGCCGCGGCGGCCACCGTGTGGCGCTCGTGCCGACGATGGGCGCGCTGCATGCCGGCCATGTGGCACTTGTGCGCCGCGCTTCCACCCTCGCCGACCGCACGGTGGTGTCGATCTTTGTTAACCCGGCCCAGTTCGCACCACACGAGGATCTCGCGCGCTACCCGCGCGACGAGGCGGCCGACCTTGCCAAGCTCGGCGCCGAGCCCTGCGATCTGGTATGGGCGCCCTCGCCCGCCGAGATGTATCCGGATGGCTTTGCCACACGCATCGTTCCGGCGGGGGCCGCCCTCGGGCTCGAAGCCGACGTGCGCCCCCACTTCTTTGGCGGCGTCGCAACCGTGTGCGCCAAGCTGTTCGGCGCCGCGGCGCCCGACCTCGCGGTGTTCGGCGAGAAGGACTACCAGCAGCTCTGCGTCATCCGGCAGATGGTGCGCGACCTCGATATGCCTATCGCGATTGTCGGCGAGCCGACGGTGCGGGAGGCGGACGGGCTCGCGCTATCCTCGCGCAACGCCTACCTCTCGGCGCGAGAGCGCAGCGTCGCGCCGGCGATGCAGCGCGTTTTATCTGACACGGCCAAGAAGGCCGCGGCCATCGCGCGCGGCGAAGCCCCCGCTGCCGTCCCGAAACGTCCGCGGCCCTCGGCGCTGGTCCCCGATCCGATGCTTCCCCGCGGCGAGCCGCAACTGCCGCAGCTCGAGGGGCTGTGCGAGGAGGCGGCGCTCGCCATCGCGCAGGCGGGTTTCACGAAGGTCGACTATGTCGCCGTGCGCGACGCCGAGACGCTGAAGGTCGTGAGCGCGATCACCGACCGGCCCCTGCGCGTGCTCGCCGCAGCGTGGCTCGGCGCCACGCGGCTGATCGACAACGTGCCGGCGTAGGCTATTGAGGTACGTGCTGCCTTCCGGCTTAGCGGAAGGCGTCAATCCTTCGCGAGCACGTGGACGTCCCGGCTGCCTTCCAGCTGGCGAGTGCTTTCATCCTTGAGCTGCACACCGGTGAGCTGCCGCCGGAAAGCCTCGCGCAAGAGCCATTGGGCCTTGAAGGCAGCCTCCTCGGCGCCCAATCCCCCACGGCGGATGTTGGAGATGCAGTTACGCTCGCCGTCCTTGCGCCCGGCGCGGGGCCCCCAGGTCAGGTAGGCGCCTAGGCTGTCGGGCGAGGAGAGCCCGGGACGCTCGCCGATGAGCACGAGCACGGCGCGCGCGCCGAGCAGCTCGCCGGCATCGTCACCGAGCGCCACCCGGCCCTGACCGGCGAGCAGCACGGGAGCCAAGATCCAGCCGCTGCTGCGCACGAGCGGCAGCAAGGCCGCGATCACCGCAGCGGCGTTGGCGCCGACCCCGGTCGAGGAAAGTCCGTCTGCAACCAGGATGAGCAGATCGGGCGACGGACCTGCCATCGCGGCGAGACGCTCGCGTGACGCCGCGCTCAAGCGCCTTCCAAGGTCGGGACGGCGCAGATAGGTGTCGCGGTCGCCGGCGGCGCTTTCGATGCGAACGGACTTGAGCCCGAGAGCCGCGAGTGCCTCTTCAATGGGAGCCCAGTCGAGCGGCCTTGTCACCGCGTCGCGCGCCTGCGCGTGCGCCATGGCAAACTTCAGCACCTCACGGATCGGTAGAGCCGAGCCGGCCCGTCCCAGCCCGATGCGCGCATCGGTGAAGCGGCGCAGAACCGTCCAGGGGCCATCCGAGGTCATGCGGCGAGACCCTCGACGTGATCGAGCAGTGCGTGCGTGGCTTGGCCGATAAGACGCCCCTCCGCGTCCGTCAGTCCCATGCGCTCGAGCCAGGCCTCGAACTCGGGCGCGCGGCGCAAGCCCAGCGCCTCGCGCACGTAGAGCGCATCGTGGAAAGAGGTTGACTGATAGTTGAGCATGATGTCGTCGGCGCCGGGCACGCCCATGACGAACGTTACGGCTGCCGCGCCGAGCAGCATGAGCAGCACGTCCATGTCGTCCTGATCGGCCTCGGCGTGGTTGGTGTAGCAGACGTCGCAGCCCATCGGCAGGCCCATGAGCTTGCCGCAGAAGTGGTCCTCGAGCCCGGCGCGAATGATCTCCTTGCCGTTGTAGAGGTACTCCGGCCCGATGAAGCCGACGACGGAGTTCACGAGCAGCGGCTTGAACTCACGCGCGACCGCATAGGCGCGCGCCTCGAGCGTCTGTTGGTCGACGCCGTGATGGGCGTCGGCCGAAAGCGCGGACCCCTGGCCCGACTCGAAGTACATGACGTTGTCGCCCACGGTGCCGCGCTTCAAACCGAGCGCGGCCTGGCGCGCCTCCTCGAGCATCGCGAGCGTCACTCCGAACGAGGCATTCACGGCTTGGGTGCCGCCGATCGACTGGAACACGAGATCGACAGGCGCACCGCGGCCGATGGCATCGATGGTGCTGGTGCCGTGGGTCAGCACGCAGCTCTGAGTTGGAATATCGAATCGGCGGATGATGTCGTCGAGCATGGCGAGGAGATCGAGGATCGTCGCCACGTTGTCGCCAGCCGGATTGACGCCGATGACGGCGTCGCCGCACCCGAGCATGAGGCCGTCGACGATGGACGCCGCTATGCCGCGCCGGTCGTCGGTGGGATGATTGGGCTGGAGGCGCACCGACATCCGCCCCTTGAGTCCGATCGTGTTGCGGAACCGCGTCACGACCTCCACTTTGCGCGCCGCCAGAATCAGATCCTGGTTGCGCATGATCTTGGAGGTCGCCGCGGCCATCTCGGGCGTGATGCCGGGGACGAGCCCGGCGAGGACCCCGGTCGTGGCGGCTTCCGACAGCAGCCAGTCGCGGAACGCGCCGACCGTCATATGCGAGATGGGGGCGAATGCCGCGCCGTCGTGGCGATCCAGGATGAGACGGCTCACCTCGCAGCTCTCGTAGGGTATGACCGTCTCGGTGAGAAACTGCTTCAGCGGCACGTCGGCTAGCGCCATTTTGGCGGCGACGTTCTCCTCGGCGCTTCTGGCGGCGATCCCGGCGAGAACATCGCCCGATCGCAACGGCGTCGCCTTGGCCATCAGCTCCTTCAAGTCGGAGAACTGGTACGAGACCTGTTGCCACGCCGCTTGGTACACGGGGGTTGCTCTCCCTGACCGATCCGATCGTCGCATCATAGCCGAGGGAGTGTGGCGCTTTCAAAGGGCGGAGTCTCTTCGTCCCCAACCGCGGCGCCGATGCCTACCTAGCCTCGTTGGCGGCCCGATCCCGCCTGAGGGACGCGTCGCGCGTGACGAGCTCGATCGCGCCGGGACGCCACGTCTTGGCGAAAAAGGGCTCCAGCGGACTGTAGAGCCGCAGGATGACGAACCAGCCTTTGCCGGGCACCGTCTCGATCCAATTGCCGCCCTTGGCGCCAGCGGGCTTGCTCGGCGAAAAATACACCGTCATGGAGCCGTCGTCGTCCGCCTGCGCTGCCGGGCTCGGGAAGCTCTGAGAGCCCGCGCGCGGAAACCGCTGCTCGGTCTGCAGCATCGACCGGGTCTCGTTGTCATAGAGGGTCAGGGACCAGAACTTTGCCGCCGGGATGTTGGCGGGGAGTTTCACCTTGTAGGTCTTGCCACCGTCGAAAGGCTCCCCGCTCGAGTCGAGAATGCCGAACAGGTATTGCGAGCCAACATCGGGGAGGCGCATCACCATGGCCGGCGTCACGCCGGTCGCGGCGTAGAAGAACGCCGCGCGCGCGTCGAGCGTGCGCGCGCCCGTATAAGGGAATTGCTTCACACCCTCTTTGGTGATCTCGGGCGGAGGACGCGTAAAGTCGTAGCCGCCGACGAACAGCGGGTTGAGCCACTTCGAGTCGGCGCCGTAATAGCCAAAGCCCTCCTGCTCGCGCGAACGCAAGGCGAGCGTGCGCGCCGCCGCGTTGCCGATGGCGATGGCATCGGTGAGGATCTTGCGCATGCGCGCGTCGGGGTTGAACGGCTTGCCTTTGACGATGCCGACGGCCGCGAACTGCCCACCGATCTCCGGCTCGAGCGCCTCCGCCGGTTGTTCCTGCACGAGCGCGTCGAGCATCTCGTAATAGGAGAGGTCGTTGGGCGGAATGGTGTTCATGGAAACGCCGGTGCCCTCGACGAACTTCGGCGCTGCCGGCTTGCTCAAGTCGGCGAGCGGACCCATCCCGGTAAGAAACGTGCCAATGCTCGTGCCGTAGGAGCCGGGGACGTAGGGGTAGATCTTCAGCGATTTCTTGATGGTGGCGACGGCCGGGCCCGGATCGTTGTTCTCGAGGAAAGCGCGGCCGAGCAGCGCGACCGAGGTGGTGGTCGGCCGGCCGATGAAATAACCGCCGTCGGGGAGCGGGCCGGCGTAGCCGGGCGGCAACAGAAGATATTTGCCGCCCATGCCGCGATCGGGCCCCGGCGTGCCGAAGTCAATCACCCAGCGAAACCACAAGTCGTCGAAAAGCCCGAGCGTGCCGGGCGGCGTCTCGATGACGAGCGGCCCCTTGGTCAGGTTGAGGTTGCTGAAGAAGTAGATCGTGTCGGCGTTGGCGGTCAGGAACAGCGAGCGGGCGTCCATCAGCCCGGAGAAGATCAGGACATCGTTGTCGGCGACACCGGCATCGCGGATGCCCTTGCGCGCCGCGAAGATCGACACGCCCCGCAGTCCGTCGAGGTACGACGAAACGCCGCGTTGCAGATCGAGCTGGTCGTAGACCTTCTGCGCCGTCTGCGAGGTCGGGACGCCGTTGGGAAACTGCAGGGTGCCGATGCCCGTCTCGACGCTCGCTGGGGTCGTGATCGATTGCGGAATCGGGGTCGTCGCCGGTTGTGGCGTCTCGGCGAACGCCGCGGATGACCCTATCGCCGCTAAGCAGACGACCCCCCTCAACATGAGGTTGCGGATTATGTGGCGTCGGTCGACGGACATTTGAAACCCCGCTACAAACTCGCCCGCGGCGACGAGCGCCCCAAACGGCGCACACTCGCCGATCGGCGTGAATTCCGGGTTGAATCGCACCCTCCAATTGGAACTATGTTGGCGTCTGAGGCCCCAGCGACTTGACCAAACTGTGCGGTGTCTCCGGCGCCCGCCGTTGCTTCAAAAGCGCGCAAGGACGATCCAGATCAATTCGCCCGGCGCGAACTGCTGCAAATCGACTAAGGGGAGTAGCAGGGCCTTTTTTGGTGTATCCGGAAACCACACGGATGAAGCTGTCGGGCTCATCGAGCCAACGCTACGCGTTCGTCGTCGCCGGCGTCACCTTCGTGACGTTGCTGACGGCGGCCGGAGTCCGCTCGGCGCCGGGCGTGCTCATGGTACCGTGGGAGAAGGCCTTCGGCTGGGACCGCAGCACGGTCTCCGGCGCGGCCGCCGTCGGCATCTTCCTTTACGGCCTAATGGGACCCTTCGCCGGCGCGCTGATGCAGAGCTTCGGTGTGCGCCGCACGATGACGTGTGCGCTGGCGCTGCTCTCCCTTTCCGGCTGCCTCAGCCTGTTCATGACGGAGCCCTGGCAGCTCGTCGCGACGTGGGGCGTGCTATCGGGGCTGGGCAGCGGCTGCGTCGCCTTCGTGCTCGCGGCAACCATCGTCAACCGCTGGTTCAAGACGAACCGCGGGCTCTTGATGGGCATCCTCTCGGCCAGCACCGCCACCGGCAACCTGGTATTCCTTCCCGTGCTCGCGAAGATCTCCGAGCACGGCTGGCGACCCGTGGTCATTGCGATCGCGGTGGCAACCGCGGCGCTCATCCCCGTCGTGCTCCTTCTGATGCCCGAGCGCCCCTCCGATGTCGGCGTGCTCCCGTACGGCGCTCGCGGCGAAGAGCCGGCCATGTCTGACGGCCAACGGGTCAACCCGCTGCATATGGCGTTGTCCACCCTGGCAATGGCAGCGCGCGTCCGCGACTTCTGGCTGCTGTTTGCGACCTTCTTCATTTGCGGATTCACCACCAACGGGCTCATCGGCACGCATCTAATCTCGATGTGCGCCGACTACGGCATCCCCGCCGTCAGCGCGGCGGGCCTGATGGCCATGATGGGGGTGTTCGACCTCGTCGGCACGACGGCTTCGGGCTGGCTCACCGATCGCTACGATTCCCGAAATCTTCTGTTCGCCTACTACGCGCTGCGCGGGCTATCCCTGATCTACCTGCCCTTTTCGGACTTCACCTTCTACGGCCTGTCGCTCTTTGCCGTCTTTTACGGTCTCGACTGGATTGCCACTGTGCCGCCGACGCTGCGTCTCGCCAATCTGGCGTTTGGCGAGAAGGCCGCCCCGATCGTGTTCGGCTGGATCGCGGTCGGCCACCAACTCGGCGCCGCAACGGCAGCGTTTCTAGCGGGCGCGCTGAGAACCTCCTTCGGAAATTACGTCGAGGCCCTCGTCATTGCGGGCGCGGCAGCCATGCTCGCGGCCGCGCTCTCGCTGCTCATCGCTCGGCCGCCGGGGGGCGCCCGGCTCGACCCGATACCTCAAGCCTGAGAGTAGGATTCGCGCTTTTCCAGCGCTCCAAACCCGCCCCAGGCTTGCCAAATCCCGGGTCGGCATGCGACGTCAGGGCTCTAAAACACCAAGGGATTCGCTGGAGCGCGCTCCTCGTGCTTGCGTCTCGTGCTCGGCCGCAAAAGCAGCCACACCGGAGCCGAGACCCATGGCCGGAGCCGTCCGCGACCTCTTCTCAACGCTCGAAAGCTTCATGACCGACAAGACGGGCCGCCGCCGTTCGCCTGACGCCTCAGACGCGTACACCGCCGCCGACATCGAGGTGCTGGAAGGCCTCGAGCCCGTGCGCCGCCGCCCCGGCATGTACATCGGCGGCACCGACGAGAAGGCGATGCACCACCTGTTCGCCGAGGTGATCGACAACTCCATGGACGAGGCGGTCGCCGGGCATGCGAGCCGCATCGAGGTCGTGTTCGACAAGGACGGCTTCCTCTCGGTCGCCGACAACGGCCGCGGCATCCCCGTCGACACGCACGCCAAGTATAAGAAGCCGGCGCTCGAGGTGATCCTCACGACGCTGCATTCTGGCGGCAAGTTCGAGAGCAAGGTCTACAATACCTCCGGCGGCCTGCACGGCGTCGGCGTCTCGGTCGTCAACGCGCTGTCTTCGACGCTGGAGGTCGAGGTCGCCCGGGGCCAGCAGCTCTACCGCATGGAATTCGCGCGCGGCGAGCCGCAGACGAAGCTGCTCAAGCTCGGGCCGGTTATGAACCGGCGCGGCACCACGGTGCGCTTCAAGCCGGACGAGAAGATCTTCGGCAAGGGTTGCGCATTCAACCCGGCGCGCCTGTTCAAGATGGCGCGTTCCAAGGCCTACCTGTTCGGCGGCGTCGAGATCCACTGGAGCTGCGATCCCTCGCTGATTACGGATGAGACGCCGGCGGACGCAATGTTTCATTTCCCCGGCGGCCTCAAGGAGTACCTGACGAGCGAAATCGCCGGCCAGACGCTGGTGACGAAGGAGCTCTTCGCCGGCCGCACCGGGGGCGCCAACGGCCACGGTTCCGTCGAGTGGTCGGTCGCCTGGATCGCGGATGAGGACGGCTTCCTGCGCTCCTACTGCAATACGATCCCGACGCCTGACGGCGGCACGCACGAGAACGGCCTGCGCCAGGCGCTGTCGAAGGCGCTGCGCACCTACGGCGAGCTGACCAGCAACCGCCGCGCCGCACAAGTGACCGCCGACGACGTGATGGGCACCGCCGCCGCCATGCTGTCAGTGTTCATCCGCGAACCCGAGTTCCAGGGCCAGACCAAGGATCGCCTCGCCACGCAGGAGGCCTCGCGCATCGTCGAGAGCACCGTGCGCGATGCCTTCGACCACTGGTTGGCCGACAGCCCGGCGCAGGCGACGAAACTCCTCGAATGGTCGATCGACCAGGCCGAAGAACGGCTGAAGCGCAAACGCGAGAAGGAGATCGGGCGCCAGTCGGCGACGCGCAAGCTGCGGCTGCCGGGCAAGCTCGCCGACTGCACCATCCAGGCCGCGGCCGGCACCGAGATCTTCATCGTCGAGGGCGATTCCGCCGGCGGCTCTGCAAAGAGCGCGCGCCAGCGCGAAACGCAAGCCATACTTCCCTTGCGCGGCAAGATCCTCAACGTGGCGAACGCTTCCTCGCAGAAGCTCGCGCAGAACCAACTTTTGAGCGACCTCATCCAGGCGCTCGGCTGCGGCACGGGCACCAAGTATCACGACGAGGACTTGCGCTACGAGCGCGTCATCGTGATGACGGACGCCGACGTCGACGGGGCGCACATAGCCTCGCTGCTGATCACGTTCTTCTACCAGGAGATGCCGGCGCTGATCGAGAACGGGCACCTCTTTCTCGCGGTGCCGCCGCTCTACAAGCTCACGCACGGCGCCAAATCGTTCTACGCGCGCGACGACCGCCACAGGGACGAGATCGTGAAACGCGAGTTCAAGGCCGGCCAAAAAATCGATGTCAGCCGCTTCAAGGGCCTGGGCGAGATGAACGCCGCGCAGCTCAAGGAAACGACGATGGACCCCAAGCGGCGCACGCTGCTCAGGGTCGAGATCGGCGACGGCGACCGCAGCGCCATCTCCGAGGCGATCAACGCACTGATGGGGTCGAAACCCGAGGCGCGCTTCCGCTTCATCCAGGATCGCGCCGCCTTCGCGCAGGATCTCGATATTTGAGCCGCGCGGCTAGAACGCCGGCCACGTTACCGCACCCGCAAACAGCACCGCCGTCGCCGCAAAGCCGACGGTCGTGAGGATGCAGCTCACGACGATCATGAGCGTGAACGGCAATGCCGGCTGCTTGAGGTAGGAGGGCTTGATCGCGCGCACCATGAAGGCGAACGGATTGAAGAACGCGCCGATGCACGCGCAGGCGATAACCCATCCCGGCAGCTCGATGCCAAGAGCCTTCGACAGCATGAAGAAGATGAACAGGAACTGAGACATCATCAGATAGTCGATGTGCGATTTGAGCAGGTCCTGGCGGCCGGGAATGAGCCTGGAAACCGGGCTCGAATCCGACGAGAAGACCGCAACGAGCAGCCATGCCTGCACGAGCGCCACCAGCAGGCACAGGGCGCCGACCAGCACAAACAGGTTGTTCATCGCATCCCCCAGGCAGCTTCGGACATGGCTCCTTGCGCGCATTCACAGCGCGCAGCCGAAGGCTCGCGACAACTAGCGCATAGCGCGCACGCCCGCTTGCGCGAACGAGCGGAAAATGTAGCGTGACCGGGCAAGGGAGCCCGATCATGGAAGTCACGTTCTCGACCGCCGACGTTCAACCACGCGACCGGCTCGATTACTGGCGGGAGGTCGCCTGCCGGGCGTTCGTCGATCTCGAATGCCACGCCCGCCGCAGCGCGACCTTCAGCGCCAACATCCGGTCAGGGTCGTTCGCCGGGCTCGGTCTCTCGGTGGTGCAAAGCGATGCCTGCGAGGTGCATCGGACGCGACAGGGCATCGCCCGCTCGGGCGAGGATGCGCTTCTCCTCAGCGTGCAACTGGAGGGCTCGTCGGCGCTGGAGCAGGACGGCAGGGAAGCGCGTCTGGGACCGGGAGATTTCGCGCTCTACGATACGCGGCGGCCTTACCGGCTCAAGGTCAACGCTGGCACCGCGCAGCTCGTGCTCAAGATCCCGCGCAAGGCGCTCGAAGCGCGGCTTGGGCACACGGCCGGCTACACGGCGAAAGGCATCGCCGCCGGAAAGCCGCTGGGCGGCCTCGCGTCCGGCTTCCTAAGGGGGCTGCCTTCCCGCGCCGGCGCGCTGCAACCGTGGTGCCAAGCCAAGCTCGCCGAGCAGGCGCTCGACCTCGTGGCTCTGTCGTGCGCGCACGACTTACGGCCCGGCAACGCGTTGCTCTCGGCCGCCGGCGCTGCCGCGCTTCTCAACCTCAAGGCCGCCATCGAGAGCAGCTTGTTCGATCCTGCGCTCACGCCCTCGCGGGCGGCAGCCGCGGCGGGCATCAGCGTCCGCCAGGCGAACGCTCTGCTCGCTCGCGAGGACACGTCGCTCGAGCGCCACATCCTCGAGCGACGGCTGCAGCGATGCCGGGCAGCGCTCGAGGATGTGGCGCTGGCCCACCGCACGATCGCGGAGATCGCATTCGCGTGGGGCTTCGCGAGCGCCTCACACTTCTCGCACCGCTTCAAGGAGCGCTTCGGAGCGACGCTGACCGAGCATCGCGGCGGCAACCGCTGACAAACGGCCAGCACGCGCGAAGTATGCGCGTGCGGCGGTCGTATCGACGGCGGCTGGGAGGGGGCAAGGCGGCGAGCCGCCTTGCGTGACATCCTTGGCGCTGCGACTTACTCGCAGGGTACCGTGATGGTTTGACCCACGGTCGGGAAGTACCGTTTGCACGTCTTCCCCCCGCCGTCGGTGTCGGTGGCCTTCGTCACCTGACCCTTGACCGGTTCGGCCTTCGCGGTCGCGGTCGAGGCGATGCTGGCTATGGCCGAGTTCTCGTTGCGCGACTTGCCGGTATCGGTCTTGGCCACGTCGGTCTTCTTCTGCTCGGTGACCGCCGGAGCCGGCAGCGCCTTATCCTTCTCGGGGGAGATGCTGACGATGCTCGAGTTCTCGTTCTGCGCCTTGGCCTCCTTGGACTCCTGGTCGTCCTTGGACGCCGGCGTCTTCTTCACCGTTTTCACGTCGTCGTCAGTGCTCTGCTTGCGCTGCACGCGATCGATGCGCTGTGGCGCACGATAGCGCTCGGTGCTGTTGGAACGCTGCTGTCCCGAATCGTAAACCGGTGGGGCGTGCTGGCCGCCTTGCTGGAAGTTGGGGCCGATGCCCAGCGGTCCGCCGTAGCCGCGGCTTTCGAAACTCACCTGTGCCGAGGCTCCCGCAGACATAAGCGCGAGCGAGGCGGCGGCGATTGCGAGACGTGTCCTTGACATCGTGACCTCCTGGATCGATCGGCGGCCGCGCCGAGACCATCCGCATTCCTTGACTTGGTTGCTCGTATGCTAGCCCAAAAGGGCGGATTCGGGAACGAGCCTTCGTCCTTATCCGACGGGTCACCGACCCGGTTACGACGCGCAAAGGCGGAATCCGAGTTCCGGCCCTGCCTATGCAAACCATCGAGCAAGCTAGCGCGGCCGCGAGACCGGGTATGTTACCCAGGGAACAGCCGCTGCGGGGCGCCTACGTCACCCTCGCCCCCGCTTTGTGACATGGCCGCTGCAAGGGAGCTCCGAATGCCCGACCTCGCCTATTCGTTCCTGATCCGCCTCGCGGTCATGCTGCCGACCATCCTGATCGTCGCCTCGCTTCTCTGGTACCTATTGAGGAAATTCGGCGTGGTGGCCCCCGATGCCCCGCTCGAGCCAAAGAACATGCGCACCTGGCCGTTGCGGTTCGTGCTGGCCGATGCGGCGCTGTTTGCCGTCATTTTCGCCTTCGTCGCTGCCTGGATGGGCGAGGGGGACTGGACCGCTGGCGTCGCGGGCGGCGTCGCGGCCCTGATCGCCATCGGGCTCGGGCCGTTGTTCGTGAAGCGCCTCTCTTCCTGACGGAACAGCAACTATGCGGTGGAGAGCCCGAGTTAGGGGCCGCAGCAGGCGCGCGACCGTCTCGCGGGCCGGCGCGCGCTGTGGCAGGATCGCGCCGCTCGCAACCGGAGGAGAGGAACGATGGCCAAGAACAAGGAGCCCGGCGACGATCGCCGCGTCGGCGCGGTGAAGACCCGCTCGCAGGTCAAGAACCCCGTGACGGACAAGTGGACCAAGCGCGATGACAAGAGCGGCAAGTTCATGGACCAGAAGGCCGACAGCAAGCCGTTCAAGGGCGTGCGCAAGGAGAAGTAGGCGCACCACTTCGTCATGCTTGCCGCATAAAAGTTCGCGCGCCTGAGGGCGACCGCAGGCGCGCGCCGTTTTTCGGGAATTACGTGGCGCGCGCTGCTCAGCCCTTCTGCAGCGAGGCCTCGACCTCGCGCTGCAGCCCGGCTGCGTCGACCACGTCCGCGTGCTCAAGCGCCGCGGTGTCGACGAACACGGCCTCACGGTGCTTGGGCGCGTACTTGGCCCCGAGCACGCCGAGGGCCGTCGGGCTGCCCCGCTCGTTCTCGTGCTCTCCGAAGTAGCCCTCTACGATCACACCCTTCTCGCGGTACTCGGGGTCGCGCAGTAGCGCCTCGTGCAGCCTGGGCAGATTGTAGTGCGGCACGGACGCGATCATGTGGTGCGGCAGGTGGTAGTCCATGCCGAACGGGAAGACCGCGTAGCGCACGAACGGCCCGGCGAGGAACACGCGCGTGTTGGTGTAGCGTCCGCGGTCGGCGTTCCCGTGCTGCACCCACTGGCGCAGGATCATGAACAGCGGGAAGGTCGTAAACACCGGCAGCACCCACAGAAGCGCGAAGTAGCTCCAGGCCGAGCCCCAGGCCCAGCCCATGAGCTGCGCGTAGGACACGAACGCGAACAGGAGTGCGAGGTGGGTCACGCGGCCGATCGCGGTCAGCTTGTGCGAGATCACGCGGTCAAGCCGCGTGTGCATGTAGTACTTCTCGGGCAGTAGCATGAGAAAGGCGACGACGACGGCCCACATTGCAGGCAGCACCGCGTAGAGCGCCATCCAATTTCCGTTGAGAAGTCATGGGCACGATGACCGCCGGCGCTGCCACCGTGAACAAGACGCCCGCGCGCAGTGGCCAGTGCGCCGGCGGCTGGTCGGACAGCGTATACGGGCTCTTGTGCCTGCCGCCGCCCGTCGCGCTGTAGCGGGCGCGCGTGAGGGTATAGCGGATCAAGTTCGGAAGCCACAGCTGCTTCATAAGCTTGATCATCATGTCCATGTGCGTGATCGGGAAGTCGAGCCAGTGGTTGCTGTCGTGCAGCTGGCTGATGTCGGGATCGCGCTCGGGGTCGTTGATGAACTGGTGGTGCGCCAGGTGATGCAGTCGGAAATGGAATGTCGTCGTCAGGATGGGGAAGGCCGCGAGCCAATCGGACGCCAGCTCGTTGAGCTTGCGGTCGGCGAACAGCATGTAGTGCGTGCCTTCGTGCACGGCGCCGCCGAACTGGTGCTGGGAGGCGCCAATGGCGACGATCGCGAGTGCGGTGACGGGGATGCTCCACCACCAGGCGATCTGGCCGGACATGGCGAGGTGATCGAGATAGATCGCCCCGCCGATCGAAGCGGCGAGCACCACGTAAATGCGGGCCAACCAGACCCAGTTCGTTACGTTATCGCGGATCTTGAGGACCTTGACCTCGTCCGGCGCCCGGTTGAGGCGCTCGCGCGCTGCCCCATCTTCCCGGATGCGCGCCGCAGGCTCGGCCGCCACTGTAGCTGCTACCGCCATTGTATCCTTGTCCTGAATCAGCCCCTGCGCGCCGAACGCCGGTGCATTTTGACAGAATGCGAATCGCCGATCCAACGCAATCGCCGGGTGCGACGATCCATGCCGTAGGCCGCGCGCGCCCAATTAACTCCCCTGGGGCGCTGCAGCGGCGCTTCTAATCTTTAACAGAAGCATTAAGAAATGCATTCTGCCGGCGTCGAGTCGCGCTTAATGCATGCCGCCTCAGACGTAAAGAAGCTTGGGGTTTGCGGGCGTTGGTAGCCTGCTCACAAGACTGTAAGAACGGGCAACATGGCGGGAGCGCGCCGTCAGTGACAATGGGGACATAAAGCAATGAACATCAGGGCGCTTGCCGCCGAATTCGTCGGGACCTTCATGCTCGTCGCATCGGTCCTCGGCGCGGCACTCTTCTCGTTTCCGATCGCCGGCATAGTCGGCGTGGCACTGTCGATCGGCTTCACCGTCATGGCCATGATCTTCGCCATCGGCGTGGTCTCGGGCGGCCACTATAACCCCGCCGTAACGCTCGGCCTCGTGGCCGGCGGCCGATTCCCGGCCTCCGACGCCCCCTACTACATCGTCGCGCAATGCCTGGGCGGCATCGCGGCGGCGTTCATCTTCTACGTCATCGCCTCGGGGCATAGCGGTGGCTTCACGGTCGGCAATTTCGCCTCAAACACCTACGGCGGCCCCAACGGCTATTCGCTGCTGTCGGTGTTCATGATCGAAACGATGCTGACGGCCTTTTTGATCTTCGTGATCATGGGCGTGACCTCCGACCGAGCGCCGGCCGGCTTCGCCGCCATCGCCATCGGACTCACCCTGTCGGCCATCCACATCATGGCCATTCCGGTCTCGAATGCCTCGGTCAACCCGGCCCGCAGCCTGGCAACCGCGGTCATCGCGCTCGGCGAGCCGCTGGCCCAGGTTTGGCTGTTCTGGGTAGCGCCCATCCTGGGCGGCGTGGCGGGCGGCCTGTTGGGCCGCTGGCTGCTCGAAGAATGATCACAGATCGATGACATGTGGCGCGTTGCAAAAATAGCGGTTCCACCGCGGCAGCGCGCCACATCTATTGGTTTTTCTTGCGTTTTTCCTACATGTATGCGAGCAAGCCCATGGCTCGAGCGCAGGGGATGTGATTCCATTAGTCCCTTTTCGAGACCCTGACTTTTCCTTTGCCGATTTCGGCGAATCCTCAATCCCCCTGCGCTCCGTCATCCCGCTGCCGCAAGGCTGGCGCGGGTAGTGCATGAACGCAGACGGAGACGTTGACTTTTGGAACATAAGACCTTCGCTGAGCTTGGCCTCAGCCCTAAGGTGCAGGCGGCTGTCGAGGCCGCAGGCTACACGACGCCGACCCCAATCCAAGAAGCCGCCATCCCCGTCGCCGTGACGGGCCGGGACGTGCTCGGCATCGCCCAGACGGGAACCGGCAAGACCGCATCCTTCGTGTTGCCGATGATATGCAGGCTCGAGACGGGGCGGGCGCGGGCGCGCATGCCACGCTCCCTCATCCTGGCGCCGACACGCGAGCTTGCCGCCCAGGTGGCCCAGAGCTTCGAAAAGTACGGCATCAACCATAAGCTCAATCTGGCCCTGCTCATTGGCGGCGTGTCGATGGACGACCAGGTCAAGAAGCTCGACCGCGGCGTCGATGTGCTGATCGCCACGCCGGGCCGTCTGCTGGATCATTTCCAGCGCGGACGCATCATGCTGATGGGCGTGGAGATCCTCGTCATCGACGAGGCCGACCGCATGCTCGACATGGGCTTCATCCCCGACATCGAGAAGATCTGCAAGCTGTTGCCGCCCCGCCGGCAGACGCTGTTCTTCTCCGCGACGATGCCGCCCGAGATCACGCGCCTCGTCAGCCAGTTCCTGAAAGACCCTGAGCGCATCGAGGTCGCCCCACCGGCCACCACGGCCAAGACGATCACCCAGCGCTTCCAGTTCTGCCCCAACGGCGAGGATTGGGCCAAGCGCGAGATGCTGCGCAACCTTATCGCCAGCCAGAACGTCCGCAACGCGATCATCTTCTGCAACCGCAAGGTCGAGGTGGCGATCCTGCACAAGTCGCTGGTCAAGCATGGCTTCAGTGCGGGCGCGCTGCACGGAGACATGGACCAGAAGGCGCGTATGGAAACGCTCGACAAGTTCCGCGCCGGCGAGCTGATGCTGCTGGCTGCGAGCGACGTCGCCGCCCGCGGCCTCGATATCCCCGATGTCAGCCACATCTTCAACTTCGACCTGCCATGGCAGCCCGACGACTACGTCCACCGCATCGGCCGCACGGGTCGCGCCGGCAAGGAGGGCGCCTCCATGTCGCTCGTCACGACGGATGAGCTCAAGTCGCTCAAGGACATCGAGAAGATGCTCGGCGAGCCCGTCGTGTGGCTCGGCGAGGCGCCAACGGCTGAGGATTTTGCCGAGGGTGGCAAGAAGCGGCGCGGACGCGGCGGTCGCGGGGCCGCCCCGCAGCGGGGACGCGGACGCCCGCCCGCCGCGGCGGCACGCGGCGGCGACAAGGGGCGGCGCGACGAGCACCGCCCGCACGCTCGCCCGCCCGAGCAGCGCGCCGAGGGACGGCCCGAACGCACTGCCGAGCCGCGTCGGCACGAGCCGCGCAGACAAGAGGCGCCCCGGCAGGAGGCCGTTCGACACGAGGCGCCCAGACAAGGAGCGCCGCGGCAAGAAGCACCGCGACAGGAAGCAAATGGTCAGCGGCCTACGAGACAAGAGCCGCACCGGCAGGAGCCTCGCAGGCAGGAGCCCCGTAGACACGAGGATTCCCGGCAGGAAGGCCGGCAACAGGAGCCGCGCGCCGCAGAGACTCCGCGCCCGAACGCCCGAGTCGAGGGCGGCAACGGTCACGCAGCCCATCACGGGCAGCCGCGGCCCGAGCGCCAGCGTCAACAGCCGCAGCGCAGCCGCGGCGAAGGCCAGCAGCAACCGGCCCGCGCTGGCTTTGCCGATAACATCCCGGCGTTCCTGCGCAAGCCGGTCAAGCGCCCCGTGAAGGTCGCTGGCGAGTAGCCGCTGCGTTTCAAGCTTCCATTCAAGACGCGCCGGTGAGCATCCGGCGCAGCACCGTGTCGCGCCGCACGAAGTGGCGATAGAGCGCCGCTGTGGCGTGCACGGCGACGGCCGCGACGAGCGCGTAGGCCAGCCACTCGTGCGCAATCTCGAATGGCTTGCGATAGGACGATCCAGCTTCGAGGATCTGCGGCACGGGCACCACCCCGAGAATCTTCGGCTCGAGCGGTTGCTTGAACGTTCCCGACATGAGCCAGCCGACGATCAGCGTCGCGAAGGTGAGGTGTAGAGCAGCCGGTGGCTGATCCACGCGGCTCTGCGCTGCCAAGTGGGCGTTCCCTCCGGCTGGTCCGGCTCGACGTTGGCGGCGCGCCAGAACAGACGCACCAGCATCAGCGCCAGCAGCGTAATCCCGATCGTGGCGTGGATGGCGACGTAGAAGCGGCGCTCGCCGCGCGGCGGCGCCTCCGTCATCCACAAGCCAAAGGCGAAGAGCCCGAGCACCATCGCGGCGACGATCCAGTGCAGCGTGCGCGCGGGCCAGCCCCAGCTTTCGATGGTGTTGCGGATCATGCGTGCTCCCGGCTTCGTGCCCCTGATCGCGCAGTCTGGATATCCGACCGCCAGCGTCAAGCGGGGCGAAACGAGCTGCCGGGCTCCGCGAGGAAGGCTTCCTCCTCCGGGGTCGAAGCGCGCCCGAGCGCGGCGTTGCGGTGGGGGAAGCGGCCGAAGCGGTCGACGACCGCCTTGTGGCGCACGGCCCAGTCCGCGAGATCCGCATCGCCGAGGCTGGCGATCAGCTCAACCGCGCGCGCCTGATCCGCCTTGTCCTCGCTGTGCTCAAACGGCAGGTAGAGGAACAGCCGCTGGTCCTTGCCGAAACCCTTGTCGAACCCCTTGGCGATGGCCTCGCGCGCAACCTCGCGCGCGAGCGCGTCGGTGGCAAATGCCTGCGCGTTGCCGCGGAAGAGGTTGCGGGGGAACTGATCGAGCACCAGCACAGTCGCGAGCGCACGCTCAGGACTTGTCAGTGCTTGGCTCGACGGCCACTTGGCCAAGACTTCGTAGAGGATCAGGAACCGGTCGCGGATCTCTTGATCAACCGCGACGTCCTTGCGAAACCGCGCGGCGGGATCGAGCTCACCGAACCAGAAGCGGTTGACCTCGCCGATCCACTCCTCGTCGGCGGCGTCCGGCATGGCGCTAGTCGGCTTGTTCGGCCGCCTTGGGCTCGCCCGCCGGCACGAGGTTCACGCTTTCCCCGCACCCGCAGGCGCCCTTCTGGTTCGGGTTGTTGAACACGAATTGGCTCGCGAGCTTGTCGGATTGGTAGTCCATCTCGGTGCCGAGCAGGTACATGATCGCGGACGGGTCGATCAGCAGCACCGCGCCCTCATCCTCGACGACCTCGTCGTGCGGGCCCTTCGCCTCGGCGAGCGCCATTGTGTACTCCATGCCCGCGCAGCCGCCCTTCTTGACGCCGATGCGCAGGCCGAGCGCAGCCGGGTTGGCCTCCAGCAGCGCGCGTACTCGCGCGGCGGCAGCGTTCGTCAGGGTCAGGACCTTGGGCATGATGTGCAACGTGGGCATCGGCTTACCTTGCAAGCGGTACAATCAACTCATATAGGGCAGCGGTGCGCTCCGCCAAAGAGCCGTTCAGAAGATCAAAACATATTGAGAGCAAGGCGTGCCTCATCGGACATGCGGCCCATGTCCCACGGCGGCTCGAAGGTCATGACGACGCTCGTGCCGTTGACCCCCGGCACCGCGCCGACCGCGTTTTCGACCCATTTCGGCATCTCGCCGGCAACGGGGCACCCCGGCGCCGTCAGCGTCATGGTGATGGCGACGTTGCGCTCGCCGTCGATGACAATGCCGTAGATGAGGCCCAGCTCGTAGATGTCGGCGGGGATCTCGGGGTCGTAGACGGTCTTGAGCGCCGCGACGATGTCGGCGCGCAGGTGCTCGTCCTCCTCAGGTGGGAGCACCGTAGCTGCCGGAGACGCAACCGGCTCATCTTTGGCGGCCGTATCCATCGCATCGACCGCCGTTGCGATCGGCTGATCGTGCTCCAGAGGTTTGCCTTCCATCACCGACAACTCCTGCAACGCTACGCGAACAGCTCGTGCGCGCGCTTCAGCGACTCTACCAGCGCGTCGACTTCCCCTTTGGTGTTGTACATGGCGAACGAAGCGCGGCACGTCGCCGTGATCCCCAGCCGGTCCATCAGCGGCTGCGCGCAGTGATGGCCCGCGCGCACTGCGACGCCCGAGCGGTCGATGACCGTCGCGATGTCGTGCGGGTGCAACCCGTCCATCGTGAACGAAACAATGCCGCCCTTGCCCGGCGCCGTGCCGTAGATCTTGAGCCACGGCAGCTCCGCGAGTTGTGCGTGCGCGTAGGCGATAAGCTCCGCCTCGTGGCGGGCGATCTTGTCGCGGCCGACCTGCATCATGTAATTGAGCGCCGCGCCGAGCCCGATCGCTTCCACGATCGGCGGCGTTCCGGCCTCGAACTTCTGCGGCGGCTTGCCGTAGACGATGCGGTCGACGTGCACCGACTCGATCATGTTGCCGCCGCCCTGGTAGGGCCGCATGGCGTCGAGGTGCGCCTTCTTGGCGTAGAGCACGCCGATGCCGGTGGGCCCGTAGGTCTTGTGGCCGGTGAAGACGTAGAAGTCGCAATCGAGGTCGCGTACGTCGACCGCCGTGTGCACCGCCGACTGGCTGCCGTCGACGAGCACGGGGATGCCGCGCGCGTGCGCGATGCGGATGACCTCCTTGATCGGCACCACGGTGCCGAGCACGTTCGACATGTGCGTGATGGCCACGAGCTTGGTGCGCGGGGTCAGCAGCCGCTCGAACTCGTCGAGCAGTAATTCGCCGTCGTCCGCGATCGGCGCCCATTTGAGGACGGCACCGCGGCGCTCGCGCAGGAAGTGCCAGGGCACGATGTTGGAATGGTGCTCCATGATCGAGAGCACGATCTCGTCGCCCTCGCCGATGCGCAGTGCGCCGAAGCTATCGGCCACGAGATTGATGGCGGCGGTCGCGTTGCGCGTGAACACGATCTCGTCCTGGCTGCCGGCGTTGAGAAAACGCTGAACTAACTCGCGCGCATCCTCGTATTTGGAGGTCGAAAGGTTCGACAGGAAATGCAGCCCGCGATGCACGTTCGCGTATTCGAACCGATAGACATGGTCCATCGCCTCGATCACGGAGCGCGGCTTCTGGGCGGAGGCCGCGTTGTCGAGATAGACGAGCGGCTTGCCGTAGACGTCGCGATAGAGAATCGGGAAATCGGCGCGGATGCGCTCGACATCGTAGGTCTCGGCGCCGCCCGCCGGCGAGGGCGGCCGCGCCGGCGCCCGTTGCAGCTCCTTGGTGTCGTGCGTCCTCGTCGCCATCATGCCCTCGTTGCCGGCGGCAGATCGTCGAGCCACTGGCGCGCGAGCGCCGCCAACGCCTCGCGCACGTCCTCGCGCTCGACCTTCGCAATCGCCTCCCCAATAAACGATTCGATCAGCAGCGCGCGCGCCTCGTGCTCGGGGATGCCGCGCGACCGGCAGTAAAACAGCATATCCTCGTCGAGATCGGCGCTGGTCGAGCCGTGGCCGCAGACCACGTCGTCGGCGTAGATCTCGAGCTCGGGCTTGGAATCGAACTCGGCATTGGGCGACAGCATGAGCACCTGCGCCATCTGCTTGCCGTCGGTCTTCTGGGCGTCGGGCCGCACGATGACCTTGCCCTGGAAAATGCCGCGCGCCTCGTCCGCGAGCACGCCCTTGAACAGCTCGCGGCTTGTGCAGCCCGGCACCGCGTGATCGACGACAAGGGTCGTGTCGACGTGCTGGTGCCCGAGCGCCAGGAACGCACCCGACAGGTCGACCTTAGCGCCCTGGCCCTTGAATATCACCGCGAGCTGGTTGCGTGCGAGCGCCACGCCCGACGTGAACTGGAAGCCGCGGTAGTCGGCCTCGGCGCCGATGCCGACCAGCCAGTTCGCAAGGTGGGTGGCGCGACCGCTGCCGAGCACGCACTTCACGTGCGAGGCCCGCGCACCCTTGGCCAGATCGATTTCGGTGACTGCACTCGCCTGCCCTTCGCTTGCGGCTCCGGGCAGCGTCACGAACGTCTCGACTATGTCGGCCTCCGCGCCGGCGCCTACCGCCACTATGGCGCGCGTCGCCACGAGGCGCGGCTCCGGGCTCGCGCTCACGTTGACTATGAGCAGCGGCCGCTCGAGCGTCACCGTCTCGGCAATGCCGATGACGGCTCCGTCGGTGACGTAGGCCGTGTTCAGCGCGACGATCGGCTCGTCATCGACGCCCTTGAGCTCGAGGAGCTCGTCCGAGGTCGCGCAGCCCTCGTTGGCAAACGCATTGCGCAGCGACATCACGGCGAGCCCCTTGATCTTGCGCGCGTCCGACAGCGCCTCGGCGTAGAACCCGTCCACGAACACCACGCGGGTCGCGTCGAGCTTACCGAGCGGGCCCAGCGCCTCGCTGAGCGAATGCGCCGTGACGGTCGCGGACGGGGCGAGGCTCGGGGGCAGCGCCTCCTTCATCAGATTGCGCAGGTCGGTGTACTTCCACGCCTCGATGCGCCGGTGCGGCAGCCCCAGAGCGCCAAAACGGCCGATGGCCTCGTTGCGCCGCTTCAATACCGCCGCCCCGCCCGGCAGCCCGTCGGCCACCGCCTCGAACGTCTCTGTGAGCGCCTGCTCCGCCTTGGTCTTCAACACCGCTACGTTCATCTCGCGCCTCCCCAGCGCCTCGCTTGCGCGCACCGACGCACCGGCCGCCCGCTCCGCCATGAGGGGGGCATAGTTCTCCTCGCCGACCTGCAACTTCACTTTCCTGCTCACGCGGCCTTCCCTTGGTATTCAGCATAGCCCGAGGTCTCGAGCTCCTTGGCGAGCTCCGGCCCGCCCGACTTCTCGATGCGCCCATCGACCATCACATGCACCTTGTCGGGCACGATGTAGTCGAGCAGCCGCTGGTAGTGGGTGATGACGAGCATCGAGCGGTCCTTGGAGCGCATGGCGTTGACGCCGTCGGCGACGATGCGGAGCGCATCGATGTCGAGGCCGCTATCGGTCTCGTCGAGCACGCACAGCGTCGGCTCCAGGACCTCCATTTGCAGGATCTCGGAGCGCTTCTTCTCGCCGCCGGAGAAGCCGACGTTCACCGGCCGCTTCAGCATCTCCATGTCGATGTTGAGACGGGAGGCCTTATCCTTGACGAGCTTCAGGAACTCAGGCGTCGAAAGCTCCGGCTGGCGGCGCTGCTTGCGCACGGCATTGGCCGCGGTGCGCAGGAACGTGAGCCCAGCGACGCCAGGGATCTCCATCGGGTACTGGAAGGCGAGGAACACGCCCTTGGCCGCCCGCTCCTCTGGCTCCATGTCGAGGATGCTTTCGCCTTTCCACAGGATGTCGCCCTCGGTCACTTCGTAGTCCGCGTGGCCGGCGATCACGTAGGCGAGCGTCGACTTGCCCGAACCGTTGGGGCCCATGATCGCGTGCACTTCCCCCTTGGGAAGCTTGAGCGAGAATCCTTTCAGGATCTCACGCTCCTCGTCCGCGATCTTCACGTGCAGGTTCTTGATCTCAAGCATGTTCACTCTTCCATCGTCTTGTACCAAACCTCTTCTTCCGCCTCGGACGTCAGTCCAGCGCGCGCGGCATCCGAGCGAAACGAGGAGCGAACACGTCGAAAGTGGCGATCACTCCAAAGCCCACCCGCCAAAAAGACGACGAAAATCCCGCCTGCGATGAGCGGAGCTCTCGCAACCAGGCTAGGAAAATTATGCGCAGCGCCGATCCCCGCTGCGCGAGGCGGCGTGCTTTCTCCGAGGCAATGTCGTCAAATTCAAGTGTCATCCGACGCTACCTTCCAGCGATACGCCGATCAGCTTCTGCGTCTCCGCCATGAACTCCATCGGCAGCTTCTGCAGCACGTCGCGCACGAAGCCGTTGACGACGAGCGCCACCGCCTCCTCCGCGCTCAATCCGCGCTGGCGGCAATAGAAGAGCTGTATCGTCCGAGATCTTCGAGGTCGTCGCCTCGTGCTCGAAGTGCGCCGACGCGTTCTTCGCCTCGATGTACGGCACCGTATGCGCGCCGCACTTGTCGCCGATCAGCAGACAGTCGCAGTTCGTGAAGTTGCGCGCGCCCGTCGCCTTGCGGTGCGCCGAGACGAGCCCGCGATAGGTGTTGCTGCGAGTGGCCGGCGGCGATGCCCTTGGAGATGATGCGGCTCGACGTGTTCTTGCCGAGGTGGATCATCTTGGTGCCGCTGTCGACCTGCTGGTAGCCGTTCGACACCGCGATCGAGTAGAACTCGCCGCGGGAATTGTCGCCGCGCAGGATGCAGCTCGGATACTTCCAGGTGATGGCCGAGCCGGTCTCGACCTGGGTCCACGAGATCTTGGCGTTGCGGCCGCGGCAATCGCCGCGCTTGGTCACGAAATTATAGATGCCGCCCTTGCCGTTCTTGTCGCCGGGATACCAGTTCTGCACCGTCGAGTACTTGATCTCGGCGTCGTCGAGCGCGATCAGCTCCACGACGGCCGCGTGCAGCTGGTTCTCGTCGCGCATCGGCGCCGTGCAGCCTTCGAGGTAGGACACGTACGCGCCCTTGTCGGCGATGATGAGCGTGCGCTCGAACTGGCCGGTGTTCTTCTCGTTGATGCGGAAATAGGTCGACAGCTCCATCGGGCAGCGCACGCCCGGCGGCACGTAGACGAACGAGCCGTCGGAAAACACCGCCGAGTTGAGCGCGGCGTAGAAGTTGTCGCACTGCGGCACGACCGAGCCCAGGTACTTCTGCACGAGCTCCGGGTGCTCGCGCACCGCCTCCGAGATCGAGCAGAAGATCACGCCGGCCTTGGCCAGCTCGGCCTTGAAGGTGGTGACGACGGAGACGCTGTCGAACACCGCGTCGACCGCGACGCGCGCGCCCTTCACACCGGCCAGCATCTCCTGCTCCTTCAGCGGGATGCCGAGCTTGGCGTAGGTGGCGAGCAGCTCGGGATCGACCTCGGCGAGGCTACTTCGGCCCCTCGGTCGGTCTTCGGCGCGGAGTAGTAATAGAGGTCCTGGAAGTCGATCTTCGGATAGTTGACCTTCGCCCACGTCGGCTCCGTCATGGTGCGCCAGCGGCGATAGGCTTCCAGCCGCCACTCGAGCATCCACGCGGGCTCGCCCTTCTTGGCCGAGATGAAGCGCACGGTGTTCTCGTCGAGCCCCTTCGGGGCCTTTACCGACTCGATCTTGGTCTCGAAGCCGTACTTGTACTGATCGACATCGATCTTCTTGACTTGATCGATCGTCTCTTGAACCGCTGCCATAACTACCCTTTCGCCTCGAACTCTTCAGCTCACGCGGCCATCGCCGCGGGCTTTGCAATCTTCTCCCAAGCCGCGAGGAACGCGGCGATGTCGTCTTCCTTCGTCTCGGGACCCAGGCTCACGCGGATCGCCGAGCGCACGATCTCGTGGCCCAGCCCCATCGCCTCCAGCACATGGCTCGTGCCCACCTTGCCGGAGGAGCACGCAGCGCCGGCACTGACGGCGATTCCTTCGAGGTCGAGCTTGATAACCAGCGTCTCGGCGCGAGTGCCGGGCAGCGCGATGCACGAGGTGTTGGCGATGCGTGTCGCCTCCACCCCGACGATCATGGCCGCGGGCGTAGAGCGCGCAACACCCGCCTCGAGACTTACGCGCAGGCTTTGCATGCGTTCCGCCGCGTCCACCTCGCGCAACACCACCTCGGCTGCGGCGCCGAAGCCTGCGATACCGGCGACGTTCTCCGTGCCGCCACGGCGACGACGCTCCTGTCCGCCGCCGGTGATGAACGCCGGCAGCGTCATGCCATCGCGGATAACGACTGCGCCGACGCCGCGCGGCCCGCCCATCTTGTGAGCCGATAGCACGAGAACGTCGACGCCGAGCGCCTTGAAATCGAGCGCCATGCGGCCCGGCGCTTGCACCGCATCGACGTGCATGGTCGCGCCGGCGGCACGCGCGAGCGCGGCCACCTGAGCGACCGGTTGCACCACGCCGGTCTCGTTGCTCGCCGCCATCAGGCTGACCAGCACGCGCTCGGATCGCTCGCGTGAGCGACCAAGCAGCGCCGCTGCCGCATCCACGTCGACGACGCCGCTCGGCGCGACGGGCAGCGAGGCCAGCCGCGCGCCCGATGACCGCGCCGGCGCCAGCACGGAATCGTGCTCGATAGCGGACACGCAGATTTCGTCCCAGCCGCCGCCCATCACGCTGTTGTTGGCTTCCGTCGCGCCGCTGGTGAACACGACTTCCGAGGGGTGTGCGTTAACGACCCGCGCCACCTGCTCGCGTGCCTTCTCCACGATTGCGCGCGCGGCCCGCCCCTCGGCGTGCACCGACGACGGGTTGCCGCTCGCGTCTAGCGCGGCGACAAACGCGGCGCGCGCCTCCGCACGCAGTGGCACGGACGCGTTGCAATCGAGGTATGTACGCGCAAGCGTCATCCGACTGCCCGCTCCTTCTCCCGCGGCTGCACCGCGAGCTTGTCGGCAGGAATGCCGTCGATGACCTCCTGCAGCGTCACGTTCGCCAGGAACGCCGCGATATGGCCGCCAAGCGCGTGCCACAGACCGTGCGTTAGGCAGCGCTGGTCGCCGAGGCAGCCGCTCTCACCGTCGAGGCAGCGCGTCATGCGTGTCTCCTCGTGCACGGCGTTCATGATCTCGGCGATGGCGATCTCCTGGGCCCGGCGCGCGAGCACGTAGCCGCCAGCGCGGCCCCGCGCGCTTTCGACGAGACCAGCGCGGCGCAGGCGCAAAAAGATCTGCTCGAGATAGGCCACCGACAAGCTCTGCCGCTCGGCAATGGCCGAGAGCGGCACTGCTGCGCCGTCCCCGCCGCACTTGGCGAGATCGGCCATCGCCATCACGGCGTAACGGGCCTTGGTATTCAACTCCACGACGCTACATCCTCCGGCCAGCGGTGCTGCCTCGCGCCGGATTTCCGGCGCTTTCGCTTGCAATCGACACCCAGGCCTGTGCTAAGAAGCGCGACCGTCAAGAGCCAGGCTGCCGCCTGACCCCGCTCTTTCGAACAGTTCTAAAGTCGAATATGAAAATTCCGAGCCCACAAGTCAAGGTTTCGGAGCGGCCGAATTAACGGTCTTGAAGACCGCCTCCGGGCAGAGCCCCAACCCCAAAAGAGCTGAGAAGAGATGCCCGAGCTGATCATCAATGGGCCCGCGGGCCGCATCGAGGCCCGCTACCACCACGATAATGCGGCGTGACGGCCCCATCGCCCTCATCCTGCACCCCCACCCGCAGTTCGGCGGGACCATGAACAACCAGGTGGTCTACACGCTCTATCACACGTTTGCCGAGCGCGGCTTCTCGGTACTGCGCTTCAACTTCCGCGGCGTCGGCCGCAGCCAGGGCATCTGGGACGGCGGCCCCGGCGAGCTTTCGGACGCCGCTTCCGCGCTGGACTGGCTGCAGATCGTCAAGCCCGACGCCAAGAGCTGCTGGATCGCGGGCGTCTCCTTCGGCACCTGGATCGCCATGCAGCTCCTCATGCGCCGTCCCGAGGTCGAGGGCTTCATCTGCGTCGCCCCGCCCTCGAACCTCTACGACTTCTCCTTCCTCGCGCCGTGCCCCTCGTCCGGCCTGATGATCAACGGTGACAAGGATCGCGTGGTGCCCTCCAACTCCGTGGGCGAACTATCCCAGCGCCTGAAGACCCAGCGCGGCATCAAGATCACGCACCAGGTCGTCCCCGGCGCCAACCACTTCTTCGAAAACAAGCTCGACGAGCTGAAGGAAGCCGTGGGAACCTACGTCGACGCGCGCATGGAGCAGGCCGAGAAGGACCGCGCCAAGGAGAAGGAGCGCGAGCAGGAGCGCGAGCGCGAACGTCAGCGCCAGCGCGAGATCGAGCGCCAGGAAGAGCAGAACGGCGGCGGCGCCGAAGTCTGAGGCGGCTTCGACGGCGAGCGCGGGCAGACCCAATCGTGACCAAGATCGTGCTGTGGGCAGCAGGCCTTCTGGTTGTCATCGTCGCGCTTGGCGTGGCGGCGTACTGGTATTCGTTGAGCCTGCCGGGGAAGGCCTTCACCGGTCCGCTGGCGCCGCCAACCAAGGCCGAAGAGGACCTCGCTCAGCGCCTGCAGCGCCACGTCACCGCGATCGCGAGCGTGCCCCACAACGTCTCGCACCCCGAGGAGCTCGAGAAATCCGCCGCCTACATCGAGGCTGAGCTGAAGGCGCTCGGCTACACGCCGCTGCCTCAGGTCTACGACACCGACGGCACGCCAACGCGCAACATAGAGGTCGTGTTGGCACCGTCGGGGGCCGGCCCCGACACCGAAAGCATCGTCGTTGGCGCGCACTACGATTCCGCCGGCGTCGCGCCCGGTGCCAACGACAACGCCACCGGTGTCGCCGCCGTGCTCGAGATCGCGCGCATGCTCAAGGGCGTGTCCTTGAAGGGCCGCACGCTGCGGCTCGTCCTGTTCGTCAACGAGGAGCCGCCCTACGACCGCACGCCCTACATGGGCAGCGTTCGCTACGCGCAGATGCTGAAGGAGCACAACGTGCGCGTCGCCGGCATGATGTCGCTGGAAACGCTCGGCTGCTTCTCCGACGAGCCGGGCAGCCAGAAATATCCGGCACCTTTCGGCCTGATCTTCCCCAACAAAGCCAACTTCATCGCCTTCGTAGCCATGCCCGGCTCACGTAGCTTCCTGCAAGACGTCGTCGCAAGCTTCCGCAAACACACGGACTTCCCGACCATCGGCGGCACCGCACCCGACCAGATCGACGGTATCGGCTGGTCCGACCATTGGTCGTTCTGGCAGCTCGGCTACCCGGCGGTGATGGTGACGGACACGGCCCTGTTCCGCTACCGGCACTACCACAAGCCGACGGATACCCCAGACAAGGTCGACTACAAGAAGCTCGCCCGCATCACGCTGGGGCTCCAGCAGACCGTCCGCGACCTGCTGCAGTAGTCAGCGCGGCCGCTTCACGTGCACGCCGCCCGTCAGCGGCTGCGCCACACCCGTCGTGTCCGGATAGGTCAGCGGCAAGCCCAGCACCGAGCGCACGGCGAGATAGGCCCACGCCTCTGCTTCGATGAAGTCGCCGTCGAGCCCCAGCGCCTCCGCCGGCACGAGGGCGTTCGGCACGTGCGCGGCGAGCATGCTCATGAGTGTCCGGTTCTTGCGTCCGCCACCGCACACGACCCACACGCGCGGCTCCATTGGCATGTGCTCGCGCGACTTGGCGATTGCGGCAGCGGTGAATGCCGTGAGCGTCGCCGCGCCGTCCTCGAGCGACAGCTCCGCCACGGGCGCGGCGGAAAAGTCGTTGCGATCGAGGGATTTCGGCGGCAGCGCGCCGAAAAAGTTGTGGGTCAGCAACGTGGTCAACACCTCGTCGTGGACGCGCCCCCGCTTGGCGCAGGCCCCGTCCGCGTCGTGCGCGGCGCCGGTATGCTTCAGCATCCAGTCGTCGATGAGCGCGTTCCCCGGCCCGGTATCGAAGGCGATGATGCGATCGCCGACCCACGTCACGTTGGCGACGCCGCCGACGTTCACGAACGCCGCCGGCAGCATCGCGAGCTGCACCGCGAGCGCGCGATGGTAGATGGGCACAAGCGGCGCCCCTTGCCCGCCGGCCGCAACGTCCGCCGCACGCATGTCGAACACGACGTCGAGCCCGGTCTGCTGGGCTAGCAGCACACCGTCACCGAGTTGCACCGTCATGGCGCGCGCGGGATCGTGCAGCACGGTCTGGCCGTGGTAGCCCACGAGATCGACGGTACCGCGGTCGATGCCGTTGGCGACAAGGAAGCGCTTCACCGCCTCCGCGTTGAGCAGCGTCAGGTCGCGCTCGAGCTCGCGCAAGGCTCCCGGGCGGTCCTCACGGCGGGCCAACGCTTTGGCCTCGGCAAGCGCGGTGCGCAACCGCAGCTTTATCTCGGGCGGATAGGAAAACGCGCCCGCCGGCCCATGCTGCAGCTCGCGGTTGCCGTCGGTGACGAGCAGCGCCACGTCGATGCCGTCCATCGAAGTGCCGCTCATCAAGCCGAGCGCGCGCTGAAGCTTGCCCATCGAACCCTTCCTGTGCAACTTCCCTCGCCACCCGGCTCACGGGGCGCGGAAAGTCATACAGGCGTCATGGCCAAACTCAAATCGGACTTCTTGCAAACGCTCGCCGAGCGCGGTTTCGTGCACCAGTGCTCGGACGAGGCGGGCCTCGATGCCCTCAGCTCGAAGGGCGAGGTCGTCGCCTACGTGGGCTACGACTGCACGGCCCCCTCGCTGCACGTCGGCAGCCTGCTCTCGATCATGATGCTGCGCTGGCTGCAGCAGACGGTCGGCAAGCCGGTCGTGCTCATGGGCGGCGGCACCACGCGCGTGGGCGACCCCTCGGGCAAGGACGAGACGCGCAAGATCCTGTCGCTCGCCGACATCGAGAGCAACAAGGCCGGCATGCAGCAGGCCTTCGCCAAGTTCCTCAAATTCGGCGGGGCCAAGACCGACACCGTCATGGTCGACAACGCGGAGTGGCTCGCCGGCCTAAACTACATCGAGTTCCTGCGCGACGTGGGACGGCACTTCTCTGTCAACCGCATGTTGACCATGGACTTCGGCGAAGATGCGGCTCGAGCGCGAGCAGGAGCTGTCGTTCATCGAGTTCAACTACATGCTGCTGCAGGCCTACGACTACGTGGAGCTTTCGCGCCGCTACGGCTGCAACCTGCAGATGGGCGGCTCGGACCAGTGGGGCAACATCGTCACCGGTATCGATCTGGGCCGGCGCATGGGATCGCCGCAGCTCTACGCGCTCACCTGTCCGCTGCTGACGACTGCGTCGGGCGCCAAGATGGGCAAGACCGCGGCGGGTGCCGTTTGGCTCAACGAGGCGCAGCTTTCGCCCTACCATTACTGGCAATACTGGCGCAACACCGAGGACGCCGACGTTGAGCGCTTCCTGAAGCTGTTCACGATCCTGCCGCTCGATGAGATCGCGCGGCTCTCGGCGCTGCAGGGCGCGGAGATCAACGAGGCAAAGAAGGTTCTGGCGACGGAGGCGACCGCGTTGCTGCACGGGCCGGGTAAGGCCGACGCCGCAGCCGAGACGGCGCGGCGCACCTTCGAGGAAGGTGAGGTGGCGCAATCGCTGCCGACCGTGGAGGTAAAGCGCGCCGAGCTGCAGGACGGCATCGGTGTATTGACTGCCTACGTCAATGCCGGGCTCGTGACCTCGACGAGCGAGGCGCGGCGCCAAATCAAGGGCGGCGGCGTCAAGGTCAACGACAAAACGGTAACCGACGAGAAGCTCACGCTGACGCTCGGCGACCTCACGCTCGAAGGCGTCATCAAGCTCTCGCTCGGCAAGAAGAAGCACGTGCTGCTGAAGCCGGTCTGACGCGAGCCGGGCGCGAGCCTACTGCTTTTTCTTCTTCGTGGTCTGCGTCGTCTGCGATGACCACCCGTCGACGGTATCCGAGTTGGCCTGCGACTGCGCCTCGTCCTCCGGCGCCTGCGGCTCGTCCTGGGGCGCGTCCATCGTCGTGCTGGAGGCCCGCGTGTTCTCCCCCGACTTCCCGTTCGGCGTCTCGTCGCGCCGCTGCACCTTTGGGTTGGGGTTCGTCATCTGGAAGATCTCGCGGAAGATGCCGGGCGCCAGCATCGCGAGCGGATTGACGATGACCTGCGGGTGGTCCATCGGACCCTGGATGGCAAACGTCATGCCGGAGAGGCCCTCGCACTTCGGCCCCAGCGCGATCGGCCCGAAGATGGGGATGTCGCAGAAGCCGTTGAGCAGGCCCTGCAGCGGCACGTACGTCCCCCCGAGGCTCACGCGGCGCATCTTGAAATCGACCTTGCCTCGGATCGAGGCGCCGAGCAGGGGGCCACGCAGATAGGATTTCCTCCATCACGAATTGCCCGTAGCCGACTGAGAACGGCACCCGCATGCGCGTGAACTCGAACACCTCGCGCACGACCTTCGGCTTCCTCGGACCCGCGCCCTTGACCTTGCCGGCCTCCTGTTCCTCGTCCGCGTTGAACACCTCGGAGATGACGGGATCGCCAAGGATGCGGAAGTCCTCCACGTAGAGCACGCCGGTCTTCTCCGCCGGTCCGCTCCCATCGAGGTTCACCTCCAGCCGCACGCGGCCGCCCTGGATGTTGGGGTAGAAGTCGATGAGCTTGAACGCCTGGCCGGCATCGGTCGAATCCGCCAAGAGCTGCCGCGGGCCGGCGTCCTGGCGCAGAGCGACGGCGAGCGGCTTGCCGCCGTCGAGGGTGCCGCGCACGTCGAGTGCGGTGAGCTTTTCCCCCCGCTTGGACAGCTTCAATTTTACGCTGCGCAGGTTGACCTCCGAGAAGCCGATCACGTTGGAAATCTCGGCTTCGAGGTCGATGCCGTCGCGCGGCTTCTTCGCGGCCGGATGCTGCTCCGCGAGCTGGCCCAGCGAGAACAGCGAGCGGAAGAAATCGCGCCCGTCAAACGTGGAGCCGTGCGCCTTTACCTTCCACACGTTGTCGGGCCCGAGCGAGCCTTGCACCTCCATGCGCGTGACGACATTGAGCGAGAAGTCGGGGAAATAGAACTCGCGCAGCCGGTTGTCGGCGCCGATCGCGGCCCAGCCCTCGATGGCGATGTCGTCGCCGGCGATCTTGAAGTTCTGCAGCTCGATCTTGTGCGTGCGGCCCTGGGCGATGTCGCACTGGAGCGTCGCGGAGCGCCCAGGCGACTTGTGCCAGGACATATTCTCGAGCAGGAGATCGGCGTTCGACAGATCGGCGCGCAGGCGGATTGCCGGCTCGTTGCGCTGGCCACGCGTGATGGCGATCTCGACCGGCACCTCGCCCTGTACGATGTGGTTGACGTCGAGGCCGAGCTGGTTGCGGTCGGTGTTGTCGAGCGTCGCGGTGATGCGCAAGGGTGGCTGCTTGTCGATGGGCGCATCGAAGATGCGCTGCCAGGCGACCTTGGCGAGCACACCGTTGATCAGGAGCTCCCCGTTGGCGTCGACCGCCTTCTCCGTGATGTCGAGCCCAATGGTTGCGCCCTGAACGTCATAGGGCCCTAGGAAATCCTTGGCCTTCCCGTCGGTGATATGCGCCTTGCCTTCAACCTTTATGCCGCTCATCGCCAGCTCCGCGAGTAGCGGCAGCGTCACCTTGAACTGCCCGTCGAATTTTCCGTCGAGCCCTTGCCGCGGCAGCCCCGCTTCCTCCAAGAGGCCGAGCGGCGACTTCTCGATCAAGCCCAGCACCAGGCCGAGGCTCGTCTCCGAACCGAACACGATCTCACCCATCGACGGCGCAGGGTTCATGATGTTGGTGCCGGTGAAGCGGCCGGCTTTAAGCGGCACACGGTGCTCGGGGTCGAGCACGATCGCAGCCTCGGGAATGGTGACCTCGAGCGCGTCGTTCTCGATGCGGGTCAGGAGCCGGGTGGCAACGACGGGCGGCATGTTCTCGATGATCCGCATCTCGACGTCGGAGGCCTGCAGCGCCAGCGAGAGACGATGCTCGGTGGGGTCCGCGCCCGCCTCTCCTGGTTCCATGCCGGCGCCGCTCACGAAGCGGAACGTGCCGCCGAGGAAGTTGGCGTGCGCCACGCGCTCGCCGACCCAGTCGCGCGCGCCGGGCGCGATGGCCTTGGGCCACAGCGCCTTCAGCGTGTCGAGCGGCATCGGGGATAGGCTGCCTTCGAGCCGGGTGCTGGCGGGATCAGCGCCGGCGACGAAATCGCCCTTCAAGGCTATCTCCGCGCCGCCAGCCTTGAGGCTGAATTCGCCAAGCTCGATCTCGCCGCGATGCGGCAGCACCCGACCCGTCGCGCGCCAGGACTGCAGTTTGACGGGCGGCACCGAAAACTCGGCCGCGGCGAACTCTCCGTCGTTGGCGCTGAGATCGTAGGTCCAAACCGGATGGCCGTCCTGCTGACCCTGGCTCTGCAACGTCCCGGCCATTGTGATGCGGCTGCCGCGCCAGCGCAGCGTCGATGGCGAGAGCTGCACGCGCTGCGCGGCCCCGTCGTAGGCGACCTTCAGGATGCCGCCGTCGACCTCCAGCGGCGCCTCGGGAATGGCGGGAAGCCGTAGGCTGCCGTGGCCGATCTCGAGGCTCAGCGTGGCGGCGCGGATGTCGCCGGCAGTTGATAGCTCCAGCGATGCATCACCCGCGACCGGCATGTCGAAAGCCTGCAGCAGGCTCAACTGCGGCACGGCGGGCGCGAGGCTGCGGGGATGTAGATCACGGATCGATGTCTTTAGGGTGAGCGTGCGGTTGCGCTCCGATTCATCGGTCTCGAACGTGAGCTTCCACGGTTGCCCGCCCGACTCGATCGTGGCACGGCCTGAGATGACGCTGCGGGCGCGCGCGTGCATTAGACCCACGATGAGCGACGGCACGCGCCATTCCGTCGATTTGCCCGCATATTCGAGCACCACGGTGGCGTTGCGCAGGCCCACCTCTTTGAGGAAGGAGCTCGCTCCGATGCGTTGGCGCGCGCGTGCCGACATGTCCGTGATGACGCGGGCGAGATCGATGCGCTTCAATGGGCCCGGCGCGGGCTCGGGCCGGGCAAGCGGCCCGCCAACGCTCTTGGGACTCGGCGAAGAGGTCGCAGGCGGACTTTGCTGCGCGGAGGACGGCGGCGGTGCGGGCATCGGCTTCAGCGGCTCGATCGGCACGCCTTCCGCATCGGTCTCGACCGGCTTGGGGAAGCTCAGCGACAGGCCGCTGTCATCGGAATAGAACACGTAGAGCTTGGGCTCGATCAGCTCGACGCGGGCCGGCACAATGCGCGCCGACCACAGCGCGGAAGCGCTGAGTTCCACCGCCGCTAGCGGCGCTGACGCCACGACGTCGCCGTCGAACTCCGACATGCGCAGGTTGCGCAGGCGGAACTCGACCCCGCCGGTCTCCGACAGGCTGACGACGGCATCGTCGATCTTGACGGTGTTGCCCTCGAGCTCGGCGTTGATGCCGCGCTCGATCGGGGCGACCAGGAACTTAAGCGAGACGGGGCCGTGGCGAAGGCGCACGTAGCCCAGCCCGAAGATGAGCACGGCGATGAGCGCGACGGGGGCGAGGACGAAGGCGCAGCGCCCGAGGCCGTGCAGAACCTGGTCACAGGCGTAGGCGGTCGCACTCAGACGCTGGCGCAGCACGGTTGGCCGCTGTTGATCTCGCGATTGCGCGACGGCAGGGACACCACTTTTTCTTCCGGTCGTCTGCAAGCCAGCCCCTCGATAATCTCGAGACTACTTTCGACGCAAACTGACACCGCGACGGACGTATCCCATTGGCTCCCGCCTGCTGGCTCCGCCCGACAGCCCTACCGACCAACACCATTCGCGCGCGGGTCGGGGGCGACCAACACGCGACCAGCGTTGCCGGAAACAGCCGTCCGAAAGTCCCCCAAACGCTTGCACCAACGCGGCCTTGCGGCTAAGCCTCCCGGCCCGGCGCAAATCTCGGCATCGGGTTCACGTACATGGGAAAAAGCGACAAAAGAAAGGCATCCTAACCATGGTCGAGGACGGCAAGAAGGCCCCCGATTTCGAACTCAAGGATGCGGATGAAAAGAGCACAACGTTGGCCGGCCTCAAGGGTCGCCCCGTGGTGCTGTATTTCTACCCTAAGGACGACACCTCCGGGTGCACGGCGGAGGCTAAGGATTTCACCTGCCTCATCGACGATTTCAAGCATGCCGGAGCCGAGGTGATCGGCGTTTCCCCCGACAGCCCCCAGAGCCACGCCAAGTTCCGCGAGAAATATGGCCTAGGCGTGCGCCTCCTGGCGGACGAGGCCCGGGAGGCGGCGCAGGCCTACGGGGTCTGGGTCGAGAAGTCCATGTACGGCAGGAAATACATGGGCGTCGAGCGCTCGACCTTCCTGATCGACAAGGCCGGCAAGGTTGCCCGCAGCTGGCGCAATGTGAGGGTTCCAGGCCACGCCGAGGAGGTTCTCGAAGCAGTCAAATCGCTCAAAAGCTAGGCGCACGTAGCAGGCAAGCGTTTGCCGGCCACAGGTTGGTCCTATCCGCCCCACGCCTCGTGACCGGCGGCCTGAAACATGCTAGGAAAACCTCTCGGGGGAGCATCCGGCAACGCAAAGTCGCCATGATGCCCGTGTCTTGGGACGTGTCGTCAGGTAGCGATAGCGTCACGATCAGACGTCGTTGCGTTTGTCGCATCAGCGGAGGTGGAAGCGTATGTTGCCGAACTTCAAGAGATCCGAGTCGGAGCCGCCGAAGGTTACTCCGAACCTGCCTCCCAGCCCTCCACAATCGAACGGTCTCAGCGCACGCACGCTGGGCCTCGCGCGCGGCAACGAGCGCAGCACCGCCTCCGTCATCGGCCCGGATCTCACCATCAACGGCAATCTCGTCTCCAAGGGCGAGGTGCAGGTCGACGGCGAGGTGCAGGGCGACATCCACGGCACCTACGTCGTGATAGGTGAGAAGGCGCGCATCACCGGCGGCATCGTCGCCGAGGAGATCGTGGTCCGCGGCCATGTCATGGGCTCGGTGCGCGGCAAGCGCGTGATGCTGCAGTCCTCCAGCCACATCGAAGGCGACATCTACCACCAGGCGCTTGCCATCGAGCAGGGCGCCTTCTTCGAAGGCAAGTCGCGCCGCTCGGACGATCCCATGGCCGGCATCTCCAAGCCGGACATCCCCGGGCTCAACGGCACGGGCGATCTGACCTGAGTCAGACTTGCGGTTTTAGCGCCGCGCGGAACTCGCAAATGCGAGCGCGCGGCGCAACTTTTTCAGCAGTGAGTTCAGCGCCAGGGCGCGATCGCGATGCGGTTGCCGCCGAGGCCGGCGAACGTGCGCTCGCGGCAGGTCAGCACCAGCACCTGGTGGCTCTGCGCCGCGAGCTTCAGCGCCTCGAACATGCGCTCTATCCGGGTGTCGTCGGAATAGACGAGGGCGTCGTCGAGGATGAGCGGGGCCGCGGTGCCGGCTTCGCTGAGCAGCCGCGCAAAGCCCAGACGCACCAGCACCGCGAGCTGCTCGCGCGTGCCGTCGCTCAAGGTCGCCACCTTCTCCGCCGCGCTGCCCCGCTGCATGGTCTCGAGTGCGAAGGCGTCGCCCAACCCGAGGCGGGCACCGGGGAACACGAGCCGCAGATAGGGCTCGAGGCGGTCGAGCACGGGCTTGGCGAAGCGCTCGCGCGTCTCGCCTGAGGCACGGTCGAGCTCGCCGGCAAGGAGCCGCAGGGCGCCCAGTTCTCGACCGAGGGCGCGTACCTGCTCGTCGGCAGCCGCGCAAGCTTCGTCGAGCTCGGCAACGGTCGAGCCGACGTCGTCAGCCCGGTCGGATTTGAGCTCGCCCTCGATGCCCGCCTCGACGCGGTGCAATTCGGCAAGCTCGCGCTCGGCGGCCGTAACCGCGCCAGCGGCGGCCTCGGCGGCGCGCTTCAGGGCTGTAAAGCGGGTCTCGTCGGGCGCCGCCTCGCGCCACGCCGTCGCATCGCGCACGGCGGCGTTGCGTGATGCCGTCGCCTCGGCCAGTGCGGCAGCGAGCTTGTCCATTTTCGCCTTGCGCGTGCCGGCGTTGCCGAGATCGGCGGCGAGCCGCTTTATGTGGGCACCGCGCTCGGCCGTTAGCGCACGCAATTGTCCTTCCTGCATGCGGGTCTCATCGCGCGCCGCGACCGTCCCGGAAAGGTCGGCCTCGGCGCCGGTGAGGGCATCCCCGAGCTCTTGCGCGCGCAAGACCAGCTCCTCGGGGGTATGCGTCGGCGGGGCCCCAAGCAAACCGGCGCGCCGGGCAAGGTCGGCATGTAGAGCCTCGAGCCGATCGAGGCCCTCTGGGGCGCGCGCCTGCACCTGCGCGGTCGCCTCGGCGAGCCGGGCCTGCAGCGCGCGGCGCTCCTCGGCGCGGCGCTCCGCATCTTCCAGCGAAGCCGCACCCATGCCGCGCAGCAGCTCGCCGAGCTGCGCGTCCTGCGCGGAGATATCGGCCGCATCGTCTTCCGAACCTTCCGATTGCCCCGGTGCGATCGTGACGACGCCGACACCCTCGATGTCGAGCGTGATGGGTCCTGTGGGATTGATCGTCTCGCCGTGCGCGACGGGCTTGCCGCCGATCCTGATCCTGCCGGCGGCGCCCGGCGCGTACGCGATCGACACCTTGGGCGCCGCAGCAGTCAGACGCGCCGATAGCGTCGCGATGCTGCCCGCCGCGCGCCGCGCTGCCGCGAACAGCCCCTCCTCGGCGCCGTTGGCAGCAATCGCACCGGCGATATCCTTGCGCTCGCCCGCGGCCAAACGCGCCGCGGCAAGCCTCTCGCCCGCCTCGCGCAGACGCGTCGCCATATCATGTGCCTTGCCCTCGCGCTCGGCGGCGGCGAGCGCCTCCCTAATCTCGTCGCGCTTCTTGCGGACGGCCTCGGTGCGGCTTTCCTCCTGTACAAGGCGCTTGGTCAGCTCGGCCAGCTGCGGCGCCTCGTGCACCGCCGCCTCCTCGAGCTTCGACAGGTCTGCGATCTTGGCCTTGACGCTCTCCAGTGCCACTTCGCAGGCGGAAAACCTTTCGTCATAGCGCGCGAGCGCTTCCTCGGCGAGGCGCAGCTTCTCGTGCGCCGCGCGCGCGGCCTCGAAAGCCCGCTCGGCTTCGGTCTTGGCCTGCCCGCGCTCCGCCATTGCCACCGGATCGGCGAGGGCCGCGATCTTCGCGCGCATACCCTCCAGCTTTTCGAGCCGCGCCTGCGCACCGGCGAGCCGTCCGCGCGCGGCCGCGCGGCGGACATCGAGATCGCGCTGTTCATCGAGCGCCGTCTTGTAACGGCCCGTCGGGCGCGGCGGACTATGACTGGTGACGAGCTCGCCGACCTCGGCCCTGAGGCGCGCCGCAACGAAGCGCGCGGCGCCGCCGTCGGCGACGCTCTCGACCTCGTCCTCGACGGCGGCGAAAAGCGCGCCATCCGCCGTCGCCGCGTTCAACGGCGCCAGCGGCTTGCCCTGATCGACCCACAGCAGCGCAAAGCGCCCTGCGGCGTCGGTGCCTGCCAGCAGCTCCGAAAGCTTCGTCTCCGCGTCGCCGCCGCGTGCCACGTCTCCCGACGAGAGGCTGCGCAGCTCGGCAGAGCGCCCGGCCAGGAACTGTTTGCGGATGCGCCAGGTGTTGCCATTGATCTCGAAATCCACCTCCACCAACGGCGCGCCGCCGTTGTGCGGGCGCAACACCTCAACCGTCTCGCGCGCCTTGGAGGTGTGCTTCTCGCACAGCGCGAGTTTGACGGCCTTGAGGATCGTCGACTTGCCGAGTTCGTTGGGACCGCTGAGCACGTCGAGACCGCCCGACAGCCCTTCGAGCGCGATCGGCTGGCTGAAACGACCGACCTCGTTCAGGCGGATAGCGCGGATCTTCATGGCGCGCCCTCGACTTCGGCACGGCGCGCGAGCGCGAACAGCTTGCGCAGGGCGCGTTGCGCGGTTTCGGAGTCCTCGCCGCCGCCGTCGGCCGCTGATTTCAGGCGCTGCGCAACGGAGCCGAGCACGCCGGGCCCCAGCGCATCGAGATCGGCGACAGCGGCTTCAGTCTGAAGCGCGTTTGCGTCGGTCTGCAGGTGGAAGAGCTGCGGGGCGAGCTTGGCCAAGCGCTGCCCGATCACAGCGAACTCGCCGAGCGAGACAAGGCCTTCGAGCGTCAGCGCCATCAGCTGGCGCGACGCCTGGCTGCCGAAGCCGTCGACCTCGGTCTGAAGCGGCGCCAGACCGTCGGCGCGCTCGAGCCTGTGGTGACGGCGCGTCCAGGTGAAGTGCGCCGTCGGAATGCGCTCCACCGTCGGCACGGCGCCGGCTCCGTCGATGGTGACGGCGAGCACGTGTCCCGGATCGTTGTCGCGGAAGCCGTCGGGCTCCGGCGTGCCGGAGTACCAGGTGCGGTCGGAGATGCGCGTCGTGCCGTGCCAGTCGCCCAGCGCCAGATAGCTGAGCCCCGCCACCTTCACGCGCGCCGGGTCGATGGGAACGTTGGCGTCGCCGGCTGAGCCGAAGCCCTGCACCGAGCCGTGCGCGAGCCCGATGCGGATGGTGCCTGGCGGCGAGGCGGCGGCGTCCATGAAGGCCGTGGGGTCGCGGCTGGTGCTCTTGGACTTCAGCGGCGCGGCAAGCAGCGCCACCCCGGGCATCAGCTCGACGATCCCCTCGCTGGCCTGCACGCGCACGTTCCCCGGCAGGCCCGCCGCCGCAATCGACTCCCATACCCCGCCTGCGCGCGCCGGATCGTGGTTGCCGGGCAGTAGATGCCACACGAGCTTCGAGTAGCTTTTCAGGCGCGACAGCAATTGCGCGGCGAGCACATCGGGCAGCGTCTCGGAATCGAGCACATCGCCAGCAACTAGCACTGTCTTGGCACCCGCAACTTTCGCCGCCGCCGCTACTCGATCGACCGCATCCAGACGCTGCGCGCGCAGCACCGCCGCCTTGTCGGGCGGGAAAGCGCCAAAGCGCTTGCCGATCTGCCAATCGGCGGTATGGATGAACGAAAATCTCATGGATGGCCTTACTATGTTCCTCTTTTGTTCGACCCGCAAGAGCGAACGTTTAATCTCAACGGCTTCAGTTGGTTATAGGCGACCAGGGCCCGCGGTCTGGCGGGCAACCCGGCCGGTTCTTCTGGTTGGTGTACCCCGGAACCTTACGCGTCGTCGTCCTCGCCCTCGAACTCGTCGTCATCGACCAGGCTTTTCAGGGTCTCGACGATCTGCCCCTCGCCATCTTCCTTCGACTCGACCAGCCACTCGGCCAAAATGGTCTCGCCCTGCTTGAATACGACCTTGAACGGGAGCTCCTCCCCCGTGACTGCAACGACGTCACCCGTGACGAAAGCCATGAAACCCTCCTTGCTGTGGGCTCCCCGCGGCGTCGGTCGCGTGGAGCGACGGCACACTAGCCACGATTCGAGACATTTCGTGCGCACCGGGGAAGCGGCTAACGCTGTGGAAAAGGTGCATGGCTTAGGTAGTCTCGGCGAAAGGCGGGGAGACCGTGGCGGCAGACGCTGAAACTGTGGTGATCGGCGCCGGTGTGGTCGGGCTCGCGATCGGGCGTGCGCTCGCTTTGGCCGGGCAGGAGGTGCTCGTACTGGAGCGCCACGGCCGCATCGGCTCGGAGACGAGCTCGCGCAATTCCGAGGTGATCCACGCCGGGCTCTACTATCCGCCGGGCGGCCTGCGCGCCAATCTATGCGTTTCCGGCAAAGCGCTTCTCTACAGGTTCTGCGCGGACAACGGCGTCGCCCATCTGACCTGCGGCAAGCTGCTGGTCGCGACAGATCAGTCCGAGATCGCGAAGCTCGACGCGATTGCCGCCAATGCCACGGCGAACGGCGTCGCCGATCTGCGCAAATTGTCAGGCGAGGAGGCGCGTGCGCTTGAGCCGGAGCTGTCCTGCATCGCTGCCTATCTCTCGCCCTCTACCGGCGTCATCGACAGCCACGCCCTGATAAGCGCGCTCGAAGGTCACCTGACGACGCTCGGCGGCGAGGTCGTGCTCAACGCGGCCGTCACGCGTATCGAGGCGCCCACCGCCGGCTCAGACGACTTCCACATCGAAATCGCCAGCGGTGGCGAGAGCAGCACGCTGACCGCGCGTAACGTCGTCATCGCCGCGGGCTTCGGCGCCACCGCGCTCGGCCGCACACTGTCCTACCCGCGCGGCTATCGCGTGCCTGAGACCTATCCTGCCAAGGGCCACTATTTCGCGCTCGCGGGCAGCGCGCCGTTCCGCCGCCTCGTCTATCCCATGCCGCACGGCGCCTGGCTCGGCGTCCACCTCACCTTCGATGTGGCACACCGCGCGCGCTTTGGCCCCGACATCGCGTGGACCGATGCCGTCACCTACGATTTCGAGGACGCCAGCGGCGCGCGCCGCGCTGCCTTCGAGGGCGCCATCCGGCGCTATTGGCCTGGCCTGCCCGACGGCGCACTACAGCCTGACAGCGTCGGCGTGCGCCCCAAGATCTACCGCGAGGGCGAGCCGGTCGCCGATTTTGCGATCGATGGCCCGGCCGCGCACGCCATTCCGCGCCTCGTAGCGCTCTACGGCATTGAGAGCCCGGGGCTAACCTCGTGCCTTGCCATCGGCGAGCATGTCGCGGCGCTGATCGCGTCCTAGGCGCCGCAACGCTTTGACCGAAACCCGCAAATGGCGGTAGCTTCCCGCGCGCCGCGTATGCACAGGGGGGATGTCATGGCCCGGCTTTTCTTCGCCGCGTTCGTGACCATCGGTCTGCTGCTCGGCATGGTCGTCGGGGTGACGCTCGCCGCCATGGTCGCCGCCGGGCAGGTTGACCTGTCGCTGGCGATCACGCTCACCATCGTCATCAAAATCTGGCTCGTCAGTCCGTGGATCACCGACTTCTCGCTGCGCTGGTTCAACAAGCTGGCGTGGCTCGACGACGCCACCGTGAAGGCTCGCTACCCCGCCGTGCACCAGATGACGCACGCGGTCGCCGACGACTACGGCTTCAGAGCGCCCAGCATCGGCATCATCCCCGACCGCAACCCCACCGCCTTCACCTACGGGCTGTTGCGGGGAAACGCGCGCATCGTGTTGACCGAGGGCATCTTCGAGTTCCTCAACGAGGACGAGACCAAGGCTGTCGTCGCCCACGAGCTCGGCCACATCGTCAATCGCGACTTCATCGTCATGACCGCGGCCGGCACGCTCGTGCAAATCCTCTTATCAGGTCTACGCCTCGACCCTGCGCACCGCGCGCTCCGGCAGCGACAAGAAGAACGGCGGCATCGTCATTGTCGGGTTCGCCGCGCTCGTGATGTATTACGTCGGCATCTTCATGCTCTACTATCTGAGCCGCACGCGCGAATACCTCGCCGATACCTTCTCCGCCCAGCGCGTGGAGCCGCGCCACCTCGCCAGCGCGCTGGTGAAGATCGCCTACGGCATCGTCAAGGTCGAGGACACCGAGGCGACGCAGAGCCTGCTGCAGAGCACGCGACACATGGGCGTCATCGACGTCAAGAACGCGCGCCACGTGGGCCTCGTCGCCGAGAGCGATGCCGCGAGCCCGGGCCAGACGGCGGAGGCGATGCTGTTCGACTTCTACAATCCGTGGGCGCGGCTCATCGAGCTCAACTCCACGCACCCGCTGACCGGCATGCGCATTGCCCACCTCGGCGAGGTCGCCAAGGAAAAGGGCCAACCCTTCGGCGAGTACGACATCGCGGCGGCGGCTGCGCGCGTGCGCCTCGACCGCGGCGCGCTGTGGCGTCAGTTCTGGCGCGAGCTGGCTATCTTGATGGCGCCCGCCGGAGCAGCGGTCCTGGTGTGCCTCGTCGGCGCCTGGCCGCTGGCGCCGGCTGCCTTCGCCGCAACCGTGATTGCGACCCTCTACGTGCGCTATCCCTCCACGCCGCCGCAAAACACGACCGTCATGGCGCTAATGACCAACCCGGCGGCATCCCCCGTCGTCGGGCGGCCCGTGCACCTCGAGGGCTCAGCCATCGGCCGGGTCAATCCGGGCTTCTTCGGCGGCGAAGATGTCATCTACCAGGACAAGACCGGCATCCTGCCCGTCGATTTCCGCTCCATGCTGGGTTTCCTCGGCGACCTCTACACGGGCTGGCGCCGCATTCCCAAGCAGCTCGGCCAGGCGGGCGACGTCACCGGCTGGTTCCGGCGCAGCATGGGCGGCTCCATCATCCTGTCGGAGATGAACTCCACCGGCGGCCGATTGCGCGCCCGGCCGTACTTCTGGCAGATGCTGCTGTGTATGCTGGTCATTGGTGCCACGCTCGGGGTCGCAGCGGGCGCGGGGCCGGGAGCCCTCTTTCATCCTACTCAGATTCTCCAGCGCGGAGATACCGCCCCCGACGTGGAAACCGAGGCGCCGCCCGAATAGGATCACCGTCAAACTTGCGCCTCTGCCGCGTGAGAGACGCGGTCTGAAACCAGCCGAACGAAGGAATACGAAGGCATGCGGGAGTGTGCACGTCGGCTAGCAGCCTCGATTGTCGCGATCGTCGCGGCGCACGGCGCCCACGCAGGCGAAAGTCTCGACGGCTATTGGATCGATTCCGACGGGGAGGTCATTCTCAACATCGGCCCATGCGGGGACGCGCGCTGCGGCAAGGTTGCGTGGTTGAAGAAGCCACGCGGCGCCGACGGAGGGCCGTTGCGCGACTACAGGAATCCCGACGTGAGCTTGCAGCCGCGCTTCGTGTGTGGCCTGGCGGTCGTAACCGGCTTCAAGAAGCAGCCCGACGGCACCTGGGGTGAGGGCACCGTCTACGTGCCCGACCACGGCTCGACTTTTAGCGGCTACGCGGAGGTGCTGAGCCCGACGCAGGTCAAGGTCAGCGGCTACGTGCTGCTGCCACTGTTTGGCTCCTCCGAGGTGTGGACACGCGTCAGCCGCAAGCCGCCGAGTTGCGAGGAGCAGGCCAAGATGATCGCCGCCGGCAAGTGGTCGGAGGATAGATCGAAATGGCCGCCGATCGCCGCGCGCTGAGGATTGCCGTTGGCATGCCACAACGCACCTTGCTCATCACCAAGAGCCGCATTGCGATGCTATTGCTCGCGCTGCTGGTCTTGGCCCCGCCGGCTGCCGCCGACGAGCTGCCGAAGGAGAAGGGCGTCGCGCGCACGGCGAAGATGTTTGACATGTTCTGCCTGACGCAGCTGCCGGACATCGAGGGCATCGAGCGCTTCGCCGGCTTCGGCGAGTTCGCGCAGATCCTCGGCGCCGATCTCGCGCCCTATCGCAGCGGCCTGCCAGAGGAGAAGACGCTCGCCTGGCGCTTTCACGATTTCGGCTCCGAGCTGATCCTCACCGCCACCCGCGCCAAGCCCGACGAGGCGTCAAAGCAGAAGCATCCCGCGTTCGCCAAGGGCCGCAGCGTCGCCTGCTCCCTGCTGATCCCGAACGATGAGACGCGCGAGGACATCGTGAAGGAGCTCGTGCGGCGCCTCGGCCGCCAGCCCGACGAATCCCGCGACGACGCCGGCGCGCACCTCTACGCCTGGAGCAACGAGACCCCCAAAGCCGTGAGCCGCGTCGTCTACAGCGCGCCCGCCGGCAAAGGCGGCAAGGCCAGCTTGAGCGCCAGCGCCATCGTCAAGGACTAGGCTATCCGCCCTTCGCGCTCGCCCTGTTCCGTGGGTAACAGCGGCCACCACGGTTTTCGGTGAATTTGCCCTCACGCAGGGGGAGCGGTTCCTCGCTCCTCCCCGCGCGAAATGGGAACGACTGGCCTCGCCGAGGCCCGATAACATTTGAAAGGTGACCCATGCGCTTCAATGCAATTTGTCTGCAGACAGCCGCGCTCGCTGTTGCCCTGCTCTCCACCGGCGCGGCGCACGCCAATTCCTCCCCGCTCGGTCTGTGGATCGATCATACCGGCCGCGGTGCGGTCGACATCGTCAACTGCGGCGATAAGCTGTGCGGCTACGTCGCCTGGGTGAAGGATGCCAAGAACAACGACGCGTGCGGCGACCAGATTATCGGCGACGTCAAGTCCGTCGGCGGCGGCAAGTGGGACAACGGCTGGATCTGGGACCCGGATTCCTCCTCGAAATACGACGTCGAGCTGACGCCAATGGGCGACCAGCTGCGCGTCATGGGCTATGCCGGCTCAAAGTGGCTGAGCGAGATCTACACCTGGAAGCGCGCGCCTGCCGACCTCAAGAAGTGCTCCAAGGCCGGTCAGGCCACCGATACGCCGGCACCTAAGCCTGCTGCCGAGGCGACCCCGCCCGCGGCCGTGGTGCAGAAGGTTGCCTCAGTCGAGCCGGTCGCTCCTGCGGCTCCGGCGCCGAAGAAGGTCGCTGACGTGACGCCTGCGCCCGCCGACGCTCCGACCGCCAAGTCGACCGACGAGGCGCCGAAGACCCAGCAGGCGAAGAAGAAAGAAGGCCCGAATCCCGCGACCATGGTCGCCCGCATGGTCGAGGCCATGGACGACGACGACGACGGCGCCAGCAAGCCCGCGAAAACCCACGCAAAAAGAATTGCAAGATGGAAGTGCCCTACCTCGACATGGAGGTGCGCTACGCTTGCGACTAACTGAGCGGAAGAGCTGAGCGCGCTACCTCCCCGGGCGTTTGCTCAGCCTCCCCAGCGGCCCATGGTCCACGCCATGGGCCGTTCTACTTTTTCCTCGTCCGTGAAAACGAGGATCGATGCCGGCAAATCGCGACCGCGCGCCAGGCCGATGACTTCGATCGGCTCGTCCACGCCGCGCACGGGAACCTCCATCATGACCTCCGACGCCGGATTCCAACCCGCGCGCTCGGCGACCGCCCGCGATAGCACCACCTGGAAGCCCTTCTCCTTCGACAGCGCCTCCAGCCGGCTCGCGACGTTGACGGCGTTGCCGATCACGGTGAAGTCGACGGCCTCGCCATAGCCGATCCGCCCGAGCAGCAGCGGGCCGACCTCGATACCTATGCCGACCTGCAGCGGGCGTCCGAGCTCCGCCTCGAGCTTCGCATTGATGTGGTCGAGCACGAGGTCGATCGCGCGAGCGGTGCGCAAGGCCTGGCGGCAGCCGATCTCGATGCCGGTGTGCTGGCCGAAGACGGCGAGCAGCCCATCGCCGAGAAACTTGTCGATCCAGCCGCCGTTCTCGGTGATCGCCTGACCGACGACGGCGAAGAACTCGTTCAAGACGTAGACGACGTCGTAGGGCAGCCGCTTCTCCGACAGGCGCGTGAAATCGCGCAGGTCGACGAACATTACGACGAGCGACTTTTCCACACCGCCGGAATCGGATTCTTGCAACTCGGCCGCCTCCGGCCCAGTCGTCCCCGCCTTCAACAGCCGCGTGACAATCAGGTCGGCCGTGGGGCGGATCTGGCAGGCAAGCCGCACGTTGGGCGGCGCGTTGATGCTGCCGAGCGTCACGCTTTCCGGGAATGTGGCGGTGGGCAACGTGCCGCCACCCTTGTCCACGCGCACGCGGCAGGTGGAGCAGCGCGCGCGCCCCCCGCACACCGACGCGTGCGGCACCTTCATCATGCGGCTCATCTCGAGCAGCGTCGGCCCGGGGGGGACCTTGATCGTCGGCCCGCCGGTGTAGGTGACCGCCACCTTGGGCCCGAACTTGCGCGACAGATAGCCGAGCAGCAGGTAGAGCGCGATGACGGCGAGGATACCGCCGAACTCGATGCGCACGAGCGTGCGTAGCCACGCGAGCGTGTCGCTAGCAGTGGGGCCCGGCCAGTGTGTTACGTTCTTGAGGCCCTCGTAGACGCGCGGCACCTCGATCGCGGACGCGACGCTGCTGCCCGCCACGATGAAGCCCGCGAGCGCGGACACGGGGATCAGGATGGCGAGAGCGAGGAGGATCGGCAGCGCGCGCCGATAGGGCGCGTAGAGGCGCAGCCAGAAATGGATGCCGAGGCAGCCGTGCACCCACACGAAGATGAGCAGCATACTCTGCACCACCGCACTCACGGGCCACAGCTTGGCAAGTTCGTAGAGGTAGATGTCGTTGACGCCGAAGAAGACGTGCGCGATACGCGTGTTGACGATGTGCGGGAACAGCCAGAACGGTATCAGCAGCCCAAGCGCGACCTGCACGAACTCCCATAGCGGCAGCCTCAGCGTCACACGGCCCGCGAGCTTGTAGAGCGCGAGTGAGATGTGGATGACGAGCGCGCTCAACAGCACGACGGTGCCGGGCATCGAGCGCGTCACGGTCCAGCGCCACTGCTGGACTGTCTGCATCCAGTCGAGGCTGACGAGCCCCAGCGCGTGGTTGAGGAAATGCGTCGTCGCGAACGTGAATAGGATCAGGCCGGAGATCAGCCGCAGCCTCTGGAAGGTGTCGCCGCGCCAAAGGATATGCATTCGTGTCGGACCCGATCGAAGCTGCTGCCGAGGCAGAATATACTTTCGCGGCCAAGGCTTAAACTTTGCGCACGCGAAGCGCCATATGCCGCTTGTTAAGCCCATCGCGGCGGGTCGACACCCCTACGAAGCTCGCCGATCAGCGGCGGCTTTGCCTGCTCCAATCCCGACTAGTGCAGGCTGCGCTTCTCACCGCCTGTCCCCGCGCGCCAAACGCCGCTCGAGGAACGCCGAATAGCGCGACATGCCGAAGCAGAACATCCAGAATACGGCTCCGGCGAACACGTAGCCGGTCGCGGCCGTCTGCGGCGAGAACCACTTAGCGTCCGAAGAGATCGATTGCTGCACAATGCCCAAGAGGTCAAAAAGACCGATGATGAGCACGAGGCTCGTGTCCTTGAACAGCGAGATGAACGAGTTGACGATGCCCGGGATGACCAGCTTCAAGGCTTGCGGCAGTACGATGAAGCCCATCTTCTGTGAGTAGGAGAGCCCCAGCGCGTCCGCCGCCTCGTACTGCCCGCGCGGGATCGCCTGCAGGCCGCCGCGGATCACCTCGGCCAGGTAGGCGGCCGAGAACAGCGCCACGCCGATGAGCGCGCGCAGCAGCTTGTCGAAGGTCACGTCGGGCGGCAGGAACAGCGGCAGCATTACGGAGGACATGAACAGCACCGTGACGAGCGGCACGCCGCGCACGAACTCGATGAAGCCGATCGAGGCCCATTTCACGATGGGCAACTCGGAGCGCCGCCCGAGCGCCAGCAGAATACCGATGGGGAACGACGCGGCGATGCCGACGCTGGCGACGACCAGCGTGAGGAACAGGCCGCCCCACCGCTCCGTCGGTACGCTCGGCAGCCCCGGTACGCCGCCGCGCACAAGCACGAAGCCGAGGATCGGAAAGGCAAATAGCAGGTACAGCGACAGCCACAGCTTGCCCGGCACGCGCGGGATCATCAGCGGCACGAGACCCGCAAGCGCCAGCACGTAGGTGAGGTCGACGCGCCAGCGCTCCGGCGTCGGGTAGCGGCCATACATGAAGAGCCCAAGCTTGTGCGTGATGAACGGCCAGCATGCGCCAACGCCGCGTCTGTTGCAGGCGCTACCGTCGCTGCCGGTGAACACCGCGCTGAAGACGGCCCAGTCGAGCACGTGCCAGAGCAGAAGCGCGATCGCTGCTAGCGCGATCAGCGTCAGCGCCGCGTTCCCCCATGACGACAGGAGATTGGCGCTGATCCAGTCCGCGCGCGTGGCGCGCGTCTTGTATCGCTTTGCCATGGCCTAGCGCTCCACCAGCGCCATGCGCGCGTTGAACCAGTTCATGGCGAGCGCGGTCGCTAAGCTGATCGCAAGATAGACGCCCATGGTGATCAAGATCACCTCCACCGCCTGGTTGGTCTGGTTGAGCACCGTGCCGGCAAAAACGGAGACGAGATCGGGGTAGCCGATGGCCACCGCCAACGAGGAGTTCTTCGTGAGGTTTAGGTACTGGTTGGTGAGCGGCGGGATGATCACGCGCAGCGACTGCGGGATGACGACGAGGCGCTGCACCTGCCAGGGCCGCAGGCCCAGCGCAGCGGCCGCTTCCTTCTGCCCGCGCGGCACCGCCTCGATGCCGCTGCGCACGATCTCGGCGACGAAGGCGGCGGTGTAGAATGTGAGCCCGGCGAGCAGCGCCAGAAATTCCGGCTCGATGGTCAGACCGCCTTCAAAGTTGAAGCGGCCGAGCTGGGGATAGTCGAGGCTCAGCGGCGGGCCGAGCAGCACGAGCGCGACGAGCGGCAAGCCGACGATCAGCGCCAGGGAGGCCGCGAGGGTTGGGAACGTCTGCCCGGTCACGATCTGGCGACGCCGCGCCCAGCGCCCGAGCACCACGGCCCAGGCAATGCCGCAGACGAGTGCCACAGCGAGAATCCACCCCACATCGCCCTGCAGCACGACGCGGGGCAGGTGCACGCCGCGCACATCGACATGGGCGCCACCGAACCCGAGCGCCTGCTGCGGCATCGGCATCGCTCGCAGCACGCCGACGTACCAGACGAACAGCTGCAGCAGCAGCGGCACATTGCGCACGAGTTCGACGTAGGCCGTCGACAGCCGGGCGACGATCCAGTTGTGCGACAGGCGCCCGAGCCCGATGGCGAAGCCGAGCAGCGTCGCCAGCACGATGCCAAGCCCCGAGACGAGCAGCGTGTTGAGCAGGCCGACGAGGAACGCGCGCCCGTAGCTCTGCGTGCTGCGGTACTCGATGAGCGTTTGCGAGATGTCGAAGCTCGCGGTCTTGCCGAGGAAGCCGAAGCCCGAGGCGAGGTTCTGCTTGCGCAAATTCTCAGCAGTGTTGGAGACGATCTCGTAGCCGAGCACGATTAGCGCCAGCACCAGCGCGAACTGGAAGATGAGCCCGCGCGTCTTGGGGTCGTAGAGCCAATCGAGGCTCCGCACCGCTTCTATCCTGCTGCGCCGTTCCCCCGTCATCGCGCGGTCCCTAACGAATGGGCGGGGGGTAGTGCAACCCGCCGTCCTTCCAAAGCGCGTTCATGCCGCGCGGGATGCCGAGGCGCGAGCCGGAGCCAAGATTGCGCTCGAAGCTCTCGCCGTAGTTGCCAACCGCCTTGATGATCGACACCGCCCAGTCGTTCGACAGGCCGAGCCCGACGCCGAAGCCGCCCTCGAGCCCCAAAAGCCGGCGGATCTCCGGATTAGGCGAGGACATCATCTCATCAACGTTCTTCTGGGTGACGCCGTCGGCCTCAGCGTTGAGCATGGCGAAGTGCACCCAGCGCACGAGCGCGGCCCACTGGTCGTCGCCCTGGCGCACCGCAGGCCCCAGCGGCTCGCGCGAGATGAGCTCGGGCAGGATGACACTGTCGTCAGGCGCGGGCAGGCGCGTGCGCTCGGAGATGAGCTGAGAGGAATCGGTCGTGAAGGCGTCGCAGCGACCCGAGTTGTAGGCCGACAGAATCTCGTCGAGGCGCTCAAACACCACGGGGCGGTAGCTCAGGTTGCGCGTGGTGAAGTAGTCGGCGAGGTTCTGCTCGTTGGTCGTGCCGGTCTGCGCGCAGATGCTGGCGCCGGCGAGCTGCTCGACCTTCGTGAGCCCCAGCGACTTGCGCACCATAAAGCCCTGTCCGTCGTAGTACATCACGCCGATGAACGTGAGCCCGAGCGAGGTATCGCGGCTCATGGTCCACGTGGTGTTGCGCGAGAGCAGATCGACCTCCCTCGACTGCAGGGCAGTGAAGCGCTCCTTGGCGTTGAGCGGCACGAACTTGACCTTGGCCCCGCCGCCGAAGATCGCCGCCGCCACCGCGCGGCAGAAATCGAAATCGATGCCACGCCACTGGCCGCTATCGTCGGGTGCGGCGAAGCCGGCGAGCCCGGTGTTGACGCCACAGCGCAGCTCGCCGCGGGCCCTCACGTCGTCGAGCGTCTTGGCGCCGGCGCTCTGGCCGAGCGCGGCTAGGAAGAAGATCAGGATCGCAAGCCGCATGGTCACATCCCTCGCGCTCCGTCAGTGGGCCAGGATCTGCGACAGGAACTGCCGCAGCCGCGCCGACTTCGGCTTGCCGAAAAAGGAGTCGGGCTTGGCGTCCTCTACGATGCGCCCCTCGTCCATGAAAATGACGCGGTCGGCGACGGCGCGCGCAAACCCCATCTCGTGCGTGACTACGAGCATGGTCATGCCCTGCTTGGCGAGCTCCGTCATCACGTCCAGTACCTCCTTCACCATCTCGGGATCGAGCGCGCTCGTCGGTTCGTCGAACAGCATGATGCGGGGGTTCATGGCGAGCGAGCGGGCGATGGCGACGCGCTGCTGCTGTCCACCGGAGAGCTGGCCCGGGTACTTGCGCGCCTGCGCCGCGATGCGCACACGTTCCAGAAGCTGCATGCCGAGCTTCTCGGCGGCGGCGCGCGGCATCTTGCGCACCCAAACGGGCGCGAGGCACACGTTGTCGAGCACGGTCAGGTGCGGGAACAGGTTGAACTGCTGGAACACCATGCCGACCTCGGAGCGCACTGTCTCGATCTGGCGCAGGTCGTTGGTCAGCTCGTGCCCGTCGACGACGATGCGGCCCTGATCGTGCGGTTCCAGCCGGTTGATGCAGCGGATGAGCGTCGACTTGCCAGAGCCGGATGGCCCGCAGATGACGATCTTCTCGCGTCGGCTCACACTCAGCGACACGTCGTCCAGCGCGTGGAAGTCGCCGTACCACTTGTGCACGCCCGACATCAGGATCGCCGGCGCTGTGCCGGGCGCCGCGCCGGCTTCGGCTTCAGGCATGCCCCCTCCAGGTTGGCGCCATCATCGCCGGCGCCAGCGCGAGATCAAGACGTTTCTGCCGGCCCGAGCTTGCGAGCGAGCAGGACGAGCTCGCGCCCGCCGGTTGGCGTGCGCGCCAGAATGGAGAAGCCCGCGCGCTCGTAGAAGCCGACGTTGCGGGCCCCGGCTCCGGTGACGACGTGCACGCCCTTGGCGCCGGCGCGGGCAGCATCCGCGGCGAATGCAGCAACGAGGCCGCGCCCGATGCCGCGATTGCGGAAGGCGGGCGCCAAGTTGACGTGCAGGTGTGCGGGATAGTCCCCCGTGAACGGCACGAAGTCCTCAAAGGAGCCCGCATCCTCAATCCGTTTTGGTTTGCCGATGCTGCCGACGAGATAGCCGGCAACGCTCCCGTCGCTCGCGATGGCGAGGTAGGACCACGCGGGCTCGTCTGCGAGATAGCGGCCGAGCCAGCGCTCGCGGAACACCGCGCGCTCCCTCTCATCCGCAAAGGTCTTGGTGTTGCTCGCCTCGTAGAAGATCGCGTCGATCTCCGGCATCAGCCGCTCTTTGCCGGTGATGTCGGCCCAGCGGCGGATGGCAACGTGGCGCGGATCCTCGGCTGACATCCGATAGCGCCTTATCGCGCGCACGCGCGATAGCGCTGCAGCCAGTTGCGGTTGTTGGTATCGATGGCGCGACGCATCAGCCAGCCGCACCCCTGGATGCCGCGACTCTCGTCCCCATAGAAGCGCGGCGGATAGGGCTGGCGCACGCTGTCGCTGCCATTGCGAGTGGATGGTGGCGTACGGAGCGCGTCCGAGCCGCGCGCAATGAAACGCTGCTGGGTATAGCTGGGCGTCGCCGCACGCGTCTCCGTCGCCAGCGCGACGCCCACGATCACCAGCAATCCTGAAAGCCAACGCCTCACTAGACTGCCTCCACCAAGCATTGAGCTAATATGGGCGCGCCGGCGAGAAATTGCGCCCACTCGCGACCTAGTCAGGCCCGCGGCACCGATCCGTAGTTGCGGCTATAGGGTTCGTTGGGATCGTCCGGCGGCCGTGGCACGCGAAGCGGCGGCCGCTGCGCCTCGATGCCGTCGTCCTCGATCTCGATCGCAGGGCCAGAGCGCAAGCCCGCTATCGGGCCCGGCGCGTTGGTGCCATACCATTCGGGCGCCGGAGTTGCAGATCCCGCAGTGCTGCACGCGCCGAGCATGGGCGAGAGGAGGAGCGCTGCAAACCAGCCCAGCGCTCCCGTTACTCGCGCCCGGGGCAGTCGGGAACGCCACGACACACGCAACTGAAACATGGGACATACGCCTTTCTACAAACGCGACTGTCCCAATTCTGGACGCTCGAGGTTAATGCCGCCCTAAGCGCCGTCCGGATTTGACCGGCCGCGAACGGCCGATTGGCTTGATGTTTGCCTTGGAGGGCGGGGTCGCTGCTCGATTGTCTAAGGCGACCATTGAAGCGCGCCCGGATGGGCGAGCTTTGTCAGCCCCTGCAGGCGTCGTACCGGTCCGACCAAACCCGGCTGCCTGTCCTCACCGCGATGGCATGGAGGCACGCACAATCGCCGTACCCGCAGACCCTGTAATACCGGACGGGTTTCGGATTGGAATAATATCTGGTGCCGGAGAATTGAGGGAACGGCGCCGACCGTCGATGCATCCATGCGCTGGCCGGTTCCGCCGCGGTCGCAAGGGCCGCTGCGCTTGCGAGGCAAGCCATTAATGCAGCCGCTTTCGATCTCGCCATGGAGAACCTCCCGGGATTGCGCCGCCTAGGCCTGCGGATAGTAGCGCTCCACTGTTAGAAAAGTGCTCCGATAACATTGGAAAAAGGCGCCGAATTGCGCAGATCTGCGGGGCTAAAGGCGCACGAGCCCGCTGGCGCCGATGCCGTTGAACGCCGCCTGCACGGCGATGCCGGCGAGCAGGATGCCGAACACACGCATTAGCACGCGCTGCGCGGTGATGCCGATAACATTATTGAGCTCGTGCGAGAGCAACAGCAGCACCAGCGTCAGCGCCATGACGGCGCCGAGCGCCGCAAGCGTAATCGCAAGTCCCCACGGATGGGCGCCCGCATTCGCCGCGAGCAGGATACCGGCGCTCATCGCACCGGGGCCCGCGAGCAGCGGCGTCGCCAGCGGGAACACCGCGATGTCGTCCTTGGTCTGCGCCTCCTCGTCCTCGGGCTGCGTCAGCTTGAAGGCACTCGTCGGCTTCGCGAAAATCATGTCGAGCGCGATCATCAACAGGATGATCCCGCCCGCCGTCTGCAGTGCCGGGATGGTCACACCGAGCTCATCGAGCAGCGGCTGGCCGAGCAACGTGAACACGAGCAGGATGACGCTCGCGATGATGGTCGCGCGCAGCGCGATCGCCGCTCGGGCACGCCGCGCCATCTTCGGCGTCAGCGTCGCAAACAACACCGCCGCCTCCACCGGACCGATAGTGGCGAAGAAGGTCGTGAAGGCTCTGAGCGCGGTCTCGATCATGGTGCTCGCCTATCGCGCGAGGTGTTGCTTTTTGTCAGCAGTCGGCGGCCAACGCTGCTAACACCCTGGCCACATGGAACAAATTCGTTGTGCTTGGGATTGTCTCAACTATCATCCTCAGCATATGCCAAGTCTCTCAGGGCACGGCATCTGATCGGGGGATCTGATTGGGGGACATTGCGATGGCCCAGATGACGATGGCCGAGACGACGACGACCCAGACCGAGCTTTGCGACCTGCTGATGGGATACAGCCTCACGACCGCGGAAATCCTCTACCGCCTGCCGGACCACCCGGCGCTGCTGCAGAGCTATATCTGGCAGGACTACGACCTTCACCCGCGCTTTCCCAAGCTCAAGGGCTTTCTCGGTTTCTGGGCTGCTAAGCTCGACGGCAAGTTGTTCAAGGTAACGATCGCCCACAGCAAGCTGCTCACACCCGCTGAGGTGCGCCTGGTCGGCACCGAGTTCAAGGTGCACTAGCGGAGCCTTCGGGCTCAGCCGGCGCCGAACGGGAAAAACTCCCCGCCGCTCCACACGCCGGAGACGGCGCGGCGATCGCGGATCTCTTCAACGCTGAGGGCGGCGAGATCGAACACGAGCGCGCGCGTCAGCAGCGCCTCCAGCCGGCCGCGCACCAGCACGTAGGGCTTCAACCCGCCGCCCGGCTCCTGCACGGCAAACCGCAGCGGATGCAGCCGCCCGCAGGCGACAGCATCGCCCACATTGGTCGTGAACATCAGCTTCTGCCCGCGGCCCTCACCGCTTGCCTCCATCGCAACCGCCAGAAACGGCGCATCCTCGATTCCCACGTCGACCTTCTCGACGGGAGTGACGAGGTAGGTGCGCCCGTCCGCGTCCTTGCGCATCACGCTGGCAAAAAGCCGGACCAGCGCCTCCCGCCGGATGGGGCTGTCGCGGTAGAGCCAGACGCCGTCGGCGCGGATTTTGAGCCCGATGTCGCCGCAATAGGGCGGCTGCCAGCGCTCGACGGGCGAAGCCGCGCGGGCCGACGCGGGCTCGAGCACGCCCCGGCTTACACCGGCGCCGATGTCATCCACTATCTTTGTGCCGTCCGTCGGCATCCGCGTGTCGCCTCAAATCCAGTCGATAACCAGCCTTTCGGCCTGTGACACCCTACCCGGCAGTCTAACGTAACATTCACTTGACCGGGCCCACCGCCCCCCTGATCGTTCTCGTTCATAATTCCGCTATGCTGCCCACCGGCGCCCCCAAACAGCCATGCGAGCCCCAATGAGCACCCTAACCGAGACCCACGCCGATATCGTTCCCCGTCTCGAAGCCGCGGCCGAGCGCGTGCAGCGCGCACATAAGGCCGCCGCCTCCGTCATCTTCGGCCAGGACGTGGTGATCGAGCGCTCGCTCATCACCATCCTCTCGGGCGGCCACGCCCTGTTGATCGGCGTTCCGGGCCTGGCCAAGACGCTGTTGGTCGAAACGCTGGGCAAGGTCCTTGGCCTCGATGCCAAGCGCGTGCAGTTCACGCCCGACCTCATGCCGTCCGACATCATCGGCTCGGAGGTCTTGGAAGACATCCCCGGCAAGTCGCGCGGGTTCCGGCTGGTCAAGGGTCCGATCTTCACCCAGCTGCTGATGGCCGACGAGATCAACCGCGCCTCCCCGCGCACGCAGTCGGCGCTGCTGCAGGCCATGCAGGAGCACCACGTGACGGTCGCCGGCCAGCGCTACGACATCCCCAGCCCGTTCCATGTGCTCGCGACCCAGAACCCGCTCGAGCACGAAGGCACCTACCCGCTGCCCGAAGCGCAGCTTGACCGCTTCCTCCTGCAGATCGACGTGACCTATCCCGACGTGCTGGCCGAGCGGCGCATGCTGTTTGCGACGACCGGCACCGATGAGCGCCACCTCGAGGCAGTCTTGAGCGCGCAGGAGCTGATGGTCATCCAGCGCCTCGTGCGCCAGATCCCGGTCCCCGACAAGGTCGTCGACGCCATCCTGAAGCTGGTGCGTGCCGCGCGCCCCGGCACCGGCGCCTCCGAGGAGACCGACCGCTTCGTCGCCTGGGGCCCCGGCCCGCGCGCGAGCCAGGCCCTCATGCTCGCCGTGCGCGCTAAGGCGCTGATCGAGGGGCGCCTCGCGCCCTCGGTCGACGACGTGCTGGCGCTCGCCGATCCGGTCTTGAAGCACCGCATGGCCTTGACCTTCGCCGCGCGTGCGGAAGGGCAGGATCTCGGCGCCATCATCTCCCGGCTCGTGTCGGCGGTGGGGTGACGGAATGGCGAATGCCGCCGATCCTCGCCAGGAGGCCGCCCGAGGCGACGGCGTCCTCGGCCTCGAACGTGAAGCGCTCGGTCTTGCCGACCGGCTACCCAACATCCTGATCGAGGCCAAGCGCATCGCCCAGACGGTCGCCCACGGCATCCACGGGCGCCGCCGTGCCGGTCCGGGCGAGACCTTCTGGCAGTTCCGGCAGTTCCAATCGAGCGACACCGCGCGCCAGATCGACTGGCGCCGCTCGGCGAGCTCCGACCATCTCTATGTGCGCGAGCGCGAGTGGGAGGCCGCGCACACCGTGTGGCTGTGGCCGGACCTCTCGCCGTCGATGAATTTCCGCAGCCACCTGTCGGCCACAACCAAACGCGAGCGCGCGATCGTGCTCATGCTGGCGGCGGCCGAGCTGCTCGTGCGCGGCGGCGAGCGCGTCGCCTTCCTCGGGCTGACGCAGCCGACCGCGAGCCGCAAGGCCACGACGCGCATCGCCGAGGCGATCATCACCAACCAGACCGCGGCCGCGCTCGTCGCCCCCCAGCCGCCGAAGACGCACCTGACGCGCTTCTCGGGCGCCATCGTCTTCAGCGACTTCCTCGACCCGATTGCGCGCACGCGCGAGCACATCGAGGCGCTCGCGGCGGACGGCGCCTCGGGCCACCTCATCCAGGTCCTCGACCCCGCCGAGGAATCGCTGCCCTACGACGGCCGCACCGAGTTCCTGAGCCCCTCCGGCGACGACCGCTGGGTCATCGACCGCGCGCAGAGCCTGCGCGGCCGCTATCGCCAGCGCTTCGAGGCGCACCGCGCCGAGCTCGCCGCGATCGCCAAGCGGCTCGGCTGGTCGTTCCTCGTGCACCATACCGATCGCCCCGCATCCGAGCCGCTGCTGACGCTCATCATGCGCCTGCAGGGCGGCGGCGGCGATCACCGCTGGCAAGGCCAGGACACGCTGCGGTCGAGCGGGGCACGGCCATGAGCCTCGGCGCTCTCGCCTTCCTCAATCCCTGGCTGCTCGGCGCGCTCGCGACGCTGCCGATCATCTACTGGCTGTTGCGCACGGTTCCGCCGCGCCCGCGCCAGGTCACGTTCCCGCCGACGCGCATCCTCGTCGGGCTCGAAAACCAGGAGAAGACGCCCGCCAAGTCGCCGTGGTGGCTGACGCTCATCCGCCTGCTCGCCGCGACGCTCATCATTCTTGCGCTGGCCGAGCCGGTGCTCAATCCCTCGCGCGAAGCAGCGCTCGAAGGCAACGGCCCGGTCGCCATCCTCGTCGACAACGGCTGGGCATCCGCCGCGCACTGGAGCGAGCGTGAACGCATGATCGACCGCGTGATCGCCGAGGCCGAAAGCCAGAACCGCGCGGTCGTCGTGGTGGCAACCGCGAGCGCCGCCAAGGCCGTGACCGCGCGCATCGAGGCCCCCGCCGAAGCACGCTCCACCGCCGCCGCGCTCGAGCCGCAGCCGTTCGCGCCCGACAGGCTCGCCGCCGTCAAGGCGCTCGAGACCGCGCTCAAGGCGCCCCCAAGGATCGCCAGCGTCGTCTGGCTCAGCGACGGCATCGATCACGACGCCAAGGCGGCCGAGGCAGTGCAGCGCCTGAAGGCGCTGGTGCAGGATGGCAACCTTCGCCGTCGTCGCCGGCGGCCGCGGCAGCGAGCCGCTCGGCGTCTTCGCCGGCATCGGCCAGAGCGGCAAGCTCGAGGCGCGCCTGCTGCGCACCGGCGGCGACGCGCACGGCGGCTTCGTGCACGCCTTCTCGGCGCGCGGGCAGCGCCTCGGCGAGACGCCGTTCGCCTTGAGCGGCAAGCGATACCACCGCCACCGTCGCGCTCGAGTTGCCGCTGGAGTTGCGCAATCAGGTCACCCGCGTCGAGATCGCCGGCGAGCACTCGGCCGGCGCCGTCAGCCTCTCGATGCCCGCTCGCAATGGCATCGCGTCGGCGCTGATCTCGGGCGAGAACCGCGAGCAGGCGCAGCCGCTGCTGGCGCCGCTCTACTACATCGAGAAGGCGCTGGCGCCGTTCGCCGAGCTGGTGAAGCCGAAGGACTCCAATCTCGTCGCCGGCATCGACGACGCGCTGACGCAGAACGCGACGGTCCTGATGCTCGCCGACATCGGCACGCTGTCGGGCGACGCCAAGAAGAAGGTGCGAGGACTGGGTGAAGCGCGGCGGCGTGCTCGTCCGCTTCGCCGGTCCGCGCCTGGAGAACGGCGGCGACGAGCTGCTGCCCGTGCCGCTGCGCGTCGGCGGCCGCACGCTCGGCGGCGCGCTGTCGTGGTCGACGCCGCAGCCGCTGGCGCCGATCGAGGACACGAGCCTGTTCGCCGGCTTGCCCGTGCCGCAGGAGGTCACCGTCAACCGCCAGGTGCTCGCCGACCCGGCCATGCTCGGCCGCGACGTGGACGTGTGGGCGCGGCTGAAGGACGGCACGCCGCTCGTCACCGCGCGCAAGCTCGGCCAGGGCCAGATCATCCTGTTCCACGTCACCGCCAACTCCGACTGGTCGAACCTGCCGCTGTCGGGCCTGTTCGTCGAGATGCTGCGCCGGATCTCGACGCTCGGCGGCGGCGTCGCCGACGAGGGCGACGGCCAGTACCGGCGAGGCCAAGGCAGCGACGGCCGCGCCGGAGACGCCCGCGGTGCTGCCGCCGCTGCAGACGCTCGACGGCTACGGCATCGCTGAAGACCGCCGCCACCGACGGCGCAGCCGATCTCCGCCGCGCAGGTGCACGACATCTCGTGCCGAACCTCGATCATCCGCCCGGCTATTATGGCCGCCGGAATCGTCGCCGCGCGCTATCAACGTCTCACGCCGAAGACGAAGCTGGCGCCATTACCGGCTCTGCCCGCCGGCGTGCGAGCGGCTGAGCTACGAGAGCGAAGGCGCCAAGCCGCTGAAGTCGTGGCTGCTGCTGGCGCTCGCTCGGACTGCTGTTCGCCGACATCGTCGCGGTTATCCTGCTGCAGTGGGGCTGCAGGCTTCTCGCAGCCGGCTGCGGCGCTGCGCCCGCGCGCCGCCGCGCATCGTCGCCGCGATCGGCTTCGCGCTCGCCGCCGTCCCGGCTGTCGACGCCGCTGCACGCCCAGGAGCTGCTCACCGGCGAGACTGACGCCGAGGTCGTGCCGCCACAAAAGCCGGTCTCGCCGACGCGACCAGCGCGCCAGGAAGCGACGAGCAAGGTCACGCTCGGCTACGTGCTCGACCGGCGACGCCGAGATCGACGAGATCAGCCGCCAGGGTCTCGACGGCCTCGGCCGCCTGCTCGCAGTGCGCACCGCGGTCGAGCCCGGCCAGCCGGTCGGCGTCAACATCCTCACAGACGAGATCGCCTTCTATCCCGTGCTCTACTGGCCGGTGCTGGCCGACGCCGGGCGCTGCCGGAGCCGACACTCGCCAAGATCGACGCCTACATGAAGCAGGGCGGCCTCATCGTGTTCGACACGCGGGACTACGGCCGCGGCCTGCCGTCGGGCGGCCCCCAGCTCGGCCAGGGCGAGAGCCGCGCTGCAGCGCATCATCGGCTCGCTCGACGTGCCGAGGCTGGAGCCGGTGCCGGAGAACCACGTGCTGACGAAGTCGTTCTACCTGCTTGCGCAACTTCCCCGGCCGCTGGGACGGCGGACAACTTTGGGTCGAGGCGCAGGACGGACAGCGCCAGCCGGAACGCGCGCCGCGCGCGCGTCTCCGACGGCGTCACCTCGATCATCGTCACGTCGAACGATTTCGCCGCCGCCTGGGCGCTCGACGACCGTGGGCGGCCGCTCTATCCCGACAGTCCGGCGGCGAGGAGCAGCGCGAGATGGCCTTCCGCACCGGCATCAACATCGTGATGCATGCGCTGACCGGCAACTACAAGGCCGACCAGGTGCACGTGCCGGCGCTGCTCGAACGGCTCGGGCAATAACGGAGACCTCATGAACTGGTCGATCGATTTTGCGCCGATGCTTCCCGTCCCGTTCTTCTGGGTCGCCGCAATCGCCGTGCCGTGCTTGTCGGCTACCTGCTGTTCCGCCGCTCGCGCGGGGCGCTGCTACGCGCGCTCGCGCTCGCCGCACTGCTGCCGCGCTTGCCAACCCGACGCTGCGCGAGGAGCAGCGCGAGAGCCTCGCCAACGTCGCGATCGTCGTGATCGACGAGAGCGCGAGCCAGACACTCGCCGACCGCACGGCGCAGACAGCGGCCGTCGAAGGCCGATCTCGAGGCCAAGCTCGGCAAGATCCCCAACCTCGACGTCAAATGGGTGACGGCTCGCGCCGCCGGCGACAGACCGCGCCCGGCACGCATCTGTTCGCCGACCTCAACAAGGCGCTGGCCAATACGCCGCCCGATCGCCTTGCCGGCGTCATCATGGTCACCGACGGCCAGGTGCACGACGTGCCGAAGACCGCGGGCGCGCTCGGCTTCGACGCACCCGTGCACGCGCTGCTGACCGGCGCCCCGACGAGTTCGACCGCCGCATCGAGGTGCTGAAGGCGCCGCGCTACGGCATCGTCGGGCAGACGCGCGACATCGAGGTCGCGGTGCGCGAAAGCCGGCGCGACACCGAGCCTCCGAGATCGTCACCTTGAAGGTGCGCCGCGAAGGCCGCGCCGACGAGAAGCGACACCACCATCGACCACCCGGTCAAGATCGACGATGCCGTTCCCGCACGCGGGCCACAACATCCTCGAGGTCGAGCTCGACTCCGCGCCGGGCGAGCTGACGCCCGCCAACAACCGCGCCGTCATCGCGGCGGAGGGCGTGCGCGAGAACCTGCGCGTGCTGCTCGTCTCCGGCGAGCCGCATGCCGGCGAGCGCACGTGGCGCAACCTCCTGAAGTCGGACGCCGCCGTCGACCTCGTGCACTTCACGATTCTGCGTCCGCCCGAGAAGCAGGACGGCACGCCGATCAACCAGCTGTCGCTGATCGCCTTCCCGACGCGCGAGCTGTTCTCGGAGAAGATCAACGACTTCGATCTGATCATCTTCGATCGCTACCAGCACCGCGGCATGCTGCAGCTGCCCTACTACGACAACATCGCCCGCTACGTGGAGGAGCACGGCGGCGCGCTGCTGGTCGCGGCCGGCGACGACTATGCGGGAAGCCTCAGCCTGTTCCGCACGCCGCTGTCGCCGGTGCTGCCTGCGATGCCGACCGGGCGCGTGCTGTCGAGAACCGTTCAAGGCCACGCTCACGAGCGACGGCCGGAAGCATCCCGTGACGCAGGACTGCCGGGCTCGGGCTCGGAAAAGATGCCGCCCACCTGGGGCCGCTGGTTCCGTCAGGTCGAGGTGCAACCCGAGCACGGGCGCACCCTCATGTACGGCGCCGAGAACGAGCCGCTGCTGGTGCTCGACCGCAAGGGCAAGGGCCGCGTCGCGCTTCTGACCTCCGACCAAGCCTGGCTGTGGGCGCGCGGCTACGAAGGCGGCGGCCCGCATAGCGATCTTGCTGCGCCGGCTGTCGCACTGGCTGATGAAGGAGCCGGATCTCGAGGAGGAGCGCCTGATCGCCTCGGCGAAAGGTCTCAAGTTGACGCTCGAACGGCGCTCGATGGAGGACAAGGTCGGCACGGTGACGTTGTCCGGCCCCGGCGGGCGAAAACTCCGAGGTCACGCTGGAACCGGCCGGCGCCGGCATCTGGCGCTCGACCGTCGATGTGAAGATCCCCGGGCTCTACAAGGCCCAGACAAAGGCCGACGCGGGCGAGCTGACGGCGGTCGCGCACGCCGGCATCGACGACCCCATCGAGATGAGCGAGGTGACGGCGACCGACAAGAAGCTGCAGCCGATCATCGATGCGACCGGCGGCGGTGCCTTCTGGACGGGCAGCACGGCCGCGGCAGTGCGCGCCAATCCGTCGTCGGTCGACGTGCCGCGCATCTCGATGCTGGCCAACGCCAAGGTGCTCGCGGGTTCGGGCTGGCTTGGCCTCAAGGACCGCGAGGCTTACGTCACGCGCGGGGTGAAGCTGACGCCGATGTTTACGGGCTTCACGGCGCTATCGGCGCTGCTCCTCCTGATCGCGCTTGCCTGGTGGCGCGAGGGCCGCTAACGGCCGTCATCCACGTCGAGTTGCTGCTCCCCTGCCAGGGTCCGGTTTGCTCGCTTGTGCGACTCGCCTAGCGTCGCGCGGACCTTCGGCTTTCACGGGAGCGCCGGCATGAGCCTCCTCTACCGCATCGTCTACGCCGCCCACGCCAACGGCACGCACCACAAGCTCGCGCTCGATGCGCTCGCGCGCGTGCAGGGCCCGCACGCCGAGCGCTGGCAGAACCTCTTCCTGAAGCATTCCAAGGTCTACCTCGGAGGCTCGAAGGCCCCGGACAACACGTTCAAGGATTTCAAGAACCACGTCCTGCACGTGCGCGACGGCTATTGGGGCGGTGCGCCGGAGAAGGCACAGGAGTGGTACGGCAAGCTGCTCGAGGCGCTGCGCGGGCAAATGTGGAGCGATGCCGCTTATGCGGCCGGCGTGCTCAGCCACTACTACACCGACCCGATCCAACCGTTTCACACGGGCCAAACGGAAGCAGAGAACGCCATCCACCGCGCCTGCGAGTGGAGCATCAGCCGCTCCTACGACGATCTCGCCCAGCTCGGGCGCGAGTTATTCGCGGCGACGGAGGTGGCGCTGCCGCAAGGCGAGCATTGGCTGAAGGATATGGTCTGTCAGGGTGCGGAAACGTCCAACCGTTATTACGAGAAGCTCATCGCCCATTACGACATCCATCGCGGCACCTCCGATCCGCCGGCGGGCCTCGACGTGACCGCCCGCAAATTTATCGCCGAGCTGATCGCCTACGCCTCAACCGGGTTTGCGCGCATTCTCGAGCGCGGCTTCGAAGAGAGTGGCGTGACGCCGCCCGAGGTATCGCTGACGGCCACAGCCTTCCTGGCGACGCTGCAGATGCCGGCGAAGTGGGTTGAGAAGAAACTCGCGAACGCCGAGGACCGCGGCCTCGTTCTCGCCATGTACCACGAGCTGCAGGCGACGGGCCGCGTCGAGGCAACGCTGCCCGAGGACGACCGGACGGTCCGCGATCTGCACGCGAAGGAGGTCGCCGTACCGCGCGCCGCGAAACAGGGCGCCGCGCGCGCAGAGCGTCTGACGGAATCGACCACCGCGAAGAAAGAGGACGCTATAGCGCCCGTCGCCGTGGCGACGCCGAAGAGCGCGCCCGACCCGATCGCTCCCAAGCAGGCGCCCGAGCCTGCGCCGCCCGCCGAAACCGTGGCGGAGAGCAAACCGATCATAAGGCCTGCCGCCCCGCGCGCGCCGGCGCCCCTGCGGCCAAGCGGCTCCGCGCCGCGACCCTTCCTGAAAGTGTCAGACGATCTCGAGGCGGCGCCGTCGATCGGGCCGCGCTCGGCGCAATGGTTCGGCGACATCGGCATCTTCAGCGTCGGCGACTTCCTTGCCGCCGATCCCACAATGACGGCCGAAGCGCTCGGTGCGCACGGCATCGGCGCGGAAACCCTGCACCTCTGGCAGCAACAGGCGCGCCTGGTCATGGACGTGCCGGGACTGCGGGGAACGCACGCCCAGCTGCTCACCGGTGCCGGATATCATGACGCGGCCGCCATCGCTGCGGCCGCCGAAGCCGACCTCTCGGCGGCAGTGCTGCGCTACGCCGCCTCGCCGGAAGGTCAGCGCATCCTGCGTCAGGGCCAGCCGCCGGACGTTGAGAAGATCAAAGGCTGGATCGAGAGCGCGGCCGCCCGCATCGCGGCCTAACTGCGGAGGATATCCATGGACACGTCGCTCTTTCTCGCCCGTTTGATCGGACCGATGCTGCTCGTCATCGGCGCCGGCGTACTCCTTAATCGTGAGAACTTTCGCGCGATGGCGAGGGAACTCGTTGCCAGCCGCGAGCAGATGTTCATCATCGGCGTTCTGACGCTGCTCGGTGGCCTCGCCATCGTCAACACGCACAACGTATGGTCGGGCTGGCCGACGATCATCACCGTCTTCGGCTGGATTTTCGCCATCGGGGGCGCCTTGCGCATCCTCCTCCCCGAGGTCGCGCGCTCGATCCAGGGCGCGGCGCTCGATAAGCCGGCGATGCCGCTCGTGGGCGGCACCATCCAGGCGCTCATTGGCGCCTGGCTGTGCTACGTCGGCTTCATCGCCTGACGGGCGCTTCCACTTGCGTCGGAGTGCGGGCGCGCGCACACTGCCGCCGTTCCGAGGGGCGCCGGGGAACCGGCTGAGATCGCGCTTGCTTTGCGCGAGCACCCTTCGAACCTGATCCGGGTCATGCCGGCGAAGGGACGGGACCTCTTTTGATCGCCTTCCCGCCCCGCTCCGCTGGCGTCATCCACCGCTCGCTCCAGGCATCGCTGGGCCGCGCGTCCGTTGGTATTGCCAGGAGCACACGATGGAAACCTCGATCTACCTCGCCAAGCTCATGGGGCCGATCTACCTCGTGGTCGCAATCGGCATCCTCCTAAACCAGGACCATTTCCGCGCCGTCACTAAGGAAGTGGCCGCCAGCCCCGCGCTGTTCTACCTCTCGGGCGCGCTCGCGCTCATCATCGGCGGCCTGATCGTCATCCTCAACAACGTCTGGCACGGCTGGCCGATCGTCATCACGCTCGTCGGCTGGGTTGCCGTCGCCAAGGGCGTCGTACGCGTCGCTCTGCCGGCGCAAGCGAAAACCTGGGTCGCCAAGGCTGTGGCGAACCCCAACATGACGCTGGTGGCAGGGCTCGCCGCGCTCGCGCTCGGCGGCTTCCTCACGGCTATGGGCTACGTGTTTTCGAGCTGAGAAGGAGTCCCCTCGATGAACAAGATCACACGCGCGGCGGATCTTGCGGCGCCGACCGTGACGACGGGGCCGCTGCCCGCTTCGACCAAGGTGTACGACGCGCCCACGGGGCATCCGGGTCTCCGCGTGCCGTTCCGCGAGATCGCGCTGTCTCCGCAGAGCGGTGAGACAGCCTTCCGCGCCTACGATCCCTCCGGCCCCTACACCGACGCTTCAGCGACGATCGACGTGGCGCGCGGGCTCTCGCGCGTGCGCGAGACCTGGATCAAAGCGCGCGCGGTCGAAGAGTACGAGGGCCGCGCAGTGCGGCCCGAGGACAACGGCAACGCCGCGGCCTCGCACCTCGCGCGCGACTTCCCCGACAAGCCGCGACCGTACCGGGGTGCGGCGGGACGCGCCATCACCCAGCTTGAGTTCGCACGCGCCGGCATCATCACCGAGGAGATGGCTTACGTCGCCCACCGCGAGAACCTAGGCCGCGCTGCGGCGCTGGAGCGCGCGAACGCCACGCTCGCCGACGGGGAAAGCTTCGGCGCCGACATACCCGACCACATCACGCCCGAGTTCGTGCGCTCCGAGATCGCACGCGGTCGCGCCATCATCCCGGCCAACATCAACCACGCCGAATTGGAGCCGATGATCATCGGCCGCAATTTCCTGGTTAAGATCAACGCCAATATCGGCAACTCGGCCGTCACTTCGTCGGTCGAGGAGGAGGTCGAGAAGATGGTGTGGGCGATCCGCTGGGGCGCCGACACGGTGATGGACCTTTCCACCGGCCGCAACATCCACACCACGCGGGAATGGATCATCCGCAACGCGCCCGTGCCCATCGGCACCGTGCCGATCTACCAGGCGCTGGAGAAGTGCGACGGCGATCCCGTCAAGCTCACGTGGGAGATTTACAAGGACACCCTCATCGAGCAGTGCGAGCAGGGCGTCGACTATTTCACCATCCATGCCGGCGTGCGCCTGCGCTACGTGCCGCTCACCGCCAATCGCGTCACCGGCATCGTTTCGCGCGGCGGCGCGATCATGGCCAAGTGGTGCTTGGCGCATCACAAGGAGAGCTTCCTCTACGAGCGCTTCGAGGACATCTGCGACATCATGCGGGCCTACGACGTCTCCTTCTCGCTCGGCGACGGCCTGCGCCCCGGCTCTATTGCCGATGCCAACGACCGCGCGCAGTTTGCCGAGCTGGAGACGCTGGGCGAGCTCACGAAGACCGCATCGGCGCGCGGCTGCCAGGTGATGATCGAAGGCCCCGGCCACGTTCCGCTGCACAAGATCAAGGTCAACGTGGAAAAGCAGCTCGCGCTGTGTGGGGAAGCGCCGTTCTACACGCTGGGCCCACTCGTCACCGATACCGCGCCTGGCTACGACCACATCACGTCAGGCATCGGCGCGGCGATGATCGGCTGGTTCGGCACCGCGATGCTCTGCTACGTGACGCCGAAGGAGCACCTTGGCCTGCCCAACCGCGACGACGTGAAGACCGGCGTCATCACCTACAGGATCGCCGCGCACGCAGCCGATGTTGCCAAGGGGCACCCGGCGGCGCAATTGCGCGACGATGCGCTCTCCCGCGCGCGCTTCGAGTTCCGCTGGGAGGACCAATTCAACCTGTCGCTCGACCCCGACACGGCGCGCGCCTTCCACGACGAGACGCTGCCCAAGGAGGCGCACAAGGTGGCGCACTTCTGCTCCATGTGCGGGCCGAAGTTCTGCTCCATGGAGATCACGCAGCAGGTGCGCGACTACGCGGCGCGGCTCAACGAGACAGCGGTGGAGCTGGCCGCGGAGACGACGCAGGTGGACCCGGAGACGGACGCAGGCGACGCCGCCGCGCGACAGGCAGGCATGGATAAGATGAGCGCCAAGTTCCGCGAGCTGGGCGGGGAGGTTTATGTGGATGCCGAGACGGTCAGAAGCCGATCGGAGTCCAAACTAGGTCGGTAAGGGAGGCCCGCATGCGCGCACCCATTGACCGGCATGGTATTTGGCTGGCTCCTCGCCGCTCCCGCATTGGCGTGTCCTAACATACCTGCTCTCGGCGCCGGGCTCGACGCCCTGCTGGCGCAGACTAAGCTTGCCGATACCGACCTCAAAAAGGTCGAGGAGCTTTGGGAGAAGATCAAAGTCCTGGCGGCCGCCGGCAACGAGGAGGCCGCGAGGAAGGCGGAGGAGGAGGCCATGCGCCTCCTCGGCTTCAACAAGGCTTGGATCCTGTGCGGCCCGGGCAAGCCGACGAGGGACGACATTCGCCGACAAAAATAGACTTTCCGGTGATATTCGTGCTCGCGTCGCCTCTGGTGCCGCACCCTCCCATTGGAACATTGCACTTTGGCAGGAGCTTGCAGATTGGGAGCGGCTCCTAGCTCGGCTTCTTTGACAGCTGTGCGAGGCCGACCGTCTGCCGGTGCCAGTCCTTGATGGCGACCGCGGGAAACCCGCCGACGACGGCCGACGCATCGACGTTGCGGATCACGCCGCTCTTGCCGGCAATGTGGGCGCCGGTGCCGACGCTGAGATGGTCGGCGACGCCGACCTGCCCGCCCATCATGACGCAGTCGCCAACGACGGTGCTGCCGGCGATGCCGACCTGGGCGCAGATCACGCAATGACGGCCCAGGCGGACGTTGTGGGCAATGTGCACGAGATTATCGAGGACGCTGCCGGCGCCGATCACGGTATCGCCGGTGGCGCCGCGGTCGATGGCGCAGTTGGCGCCGATCTGGACGTCATCCTCGATCAGCACGCGGCCCAGTTGAAGCATGCGCGTCAGACCATTTGAACCCGGCACGAAGCCGAAGCCCTGCGAGCCGATAGTCACGCCGGTCTCGATGCCGACGCGGTTGCCGATCAGCGCATGGCTAATGGGCTGTTGGAACCGACGCGGCAATCCTCGCCCAGCCGCACCCCTCCGCCCAGCACGACATTGTAGGAGATATGGCATCCGGCACCGATCTCGGCACCCGCCCCGATGATGGCGCCGGCGTCGATCCGCGATCCGGCTCCAATGGACGCGCTCGGATGCACGCGCGCGCTCCCATCGATCCCGGCCTCGAGCGTCGGCCGTGGATAGAACAAATGACCGACCTGCGCATACGCGAGCCGCGCGTTCTTGACGACCATGAGCCGGCTGCGATCGTCGGCATGGCGCGCGAGGTCGCGGCTGATTAGGATGGAGCGGGCTCGGCTCGGCAGCAGCGCGCCGACATAGCGCAAGTCGCTGAAGACACTGATGTCGTCGGGCCCCGCAGACTCGAGCGCCGCTATGTCGTGAATGGGAGCGGCATCGTTTCCCGACGCCAGCGGCTCGGCACCCACGAGCGCGGCGATCTCGCGCAGCGGAAATGGGCCCGCGCGCTGGAAAAAGCGAACATCAGGCATACGCGACCTTGTGTGAGAAGTGCCCGCGCGGGAGCGACGTTAGCCCATAACTGCCTGCAGAGCAGCGCTTTTTTTCTTGCCGCGTGCCAGCAGCGGCTTGCCCACGGCAACTGCCGATGGGCCGTCGCGCACGTTGCCGAACCCCGCCTGCGGCCTTGCTGTCGACGCCGCATCAAGATCATATCTTCGCCACCGCAACGTGCCTGTGCGGGTGCGAGGCAGGCACGTACACACTAATGCGGTTGGTCCAAACCTTTTTGGGAGAGCTTCACGTGCGCCCAGGTCTGATCGCAGTCGCCTTTTGCTGGCTCCTCGCCGCGCCGGCGTTGGCGTGCCCTCATATCCCTCCGCTCGGCACCGCTATCGACGGCCTCTTGAAGCAAACCAGACTCACCGAAGCCGACCGCAAGAAGATCGAGGACCTGCGCAAGCAGACGATCGACCTTGCGGCCGCCGGCAACGAGCAGAACGCGCGCAAGGCGGAGGAGGAGGCCATGCGCCTGCTCGGTTTCGAGAAGGCGTGGCTCAAGTGCGGGCCGGGCACGTTCATGTGGAAGAAGATCGAGACCGAGGCCCAGCCCAAGCCCGAGCCGAAGTAGTAAGAGACCTATTAGGAAGCCATACCGATGCGCTGGACGATTGCCGCGATGTTGATCGCGACGTTCGCCGTCCCCGCGCTCGCGACGTGCCCGCCGGGCGCCTATCTCTGGCCCGGCAGGCACGGCGCCGACTATTGCCGGCGCGACGTTGTTGGTCCGGCGGACGGCATCGAAGCCTGCCCCGCCGGTACGCGCGCCGCGACGGACGTTTGGAACGCGCGCGTCTGCGAGAAGATCAAACCAGCGCCGGCCAAATCCCGGACTGATGCGCGGCCATACTGATCGACACGCTCAGCGCACGCCAAACCGCAGCGCCGAGCGAGCGCGCAGCTTCGCCGCCTCGACCTCGCGGTCGCGCGGCGGCGCCATCGTAACGAGCAAGCCCAGCAGATCCTCTGCCGCCTTCGCCACCTGATCGATGGCGCGGTTGAACGCCGCCTCGTTCGCCTTCGATGGGCTATTAAAACCCGACAGCTTGCGCACGAACTGGATGGCGGAGGCGCGGATCTCGTCCTCCGTCGCCGGCGGTGAGAAGTTGTAAAGCGTCTTGATGTTGCGGCACATGCGAGGCTCCTGGACGACCGGCGGCAAACGACGCGGGCCAGGTGATCGACTTCATTGTAGAGTGACATGCTATAGCAACGCGCCGCGAAATCACCAACGAGCGGCGCGAGCAAGCAGGCACCGAAATCAACATCTGCCCGCTCCGCGCCCTCCGCGAGCTCTTCGCAACCTCGATGCGGCCCATGCTCGCCAAAATCGGAACATCGCCCCCGTTGCCGGATGACCACGCACCATGACGGCAACGGACGAAGCCTTCGACGCCATCGTCCTCGGGGCCGGCGCCGCGGGGCTCATGTGCGCGCTCACCGCCGGCCAGCGTGGGCGCAGGGTGCTACTGCTCGAGCACACCGATAAGCCCGGCGCCAAGATCCTGATCTCGGGCGGGGGCCGGTGCAATTTCACCAACCTCGCCAGCGCGCCCGACCGCTTTTTGTCGGGCAACCCGCATTTTTGCACCTCCGCGCTGCGCCGCTACACGCAGTTCGACTTCATCGACCTCGTTCGACGCCATCGCATCCCGTTTCACGAGAAGACGCTGGGGCAGTTGTTCTGCGACGGCTCGGCGCGCGCAATCGTCGCCATGCTGATCGAGGAATGCGCGCGCGGCGGCGTCGATCTGCGGGTGGGCCAGACTGTCACAAGTGTTTCGCGGGCGGAGCACTTCCGCGTCGAAACCCAATCGGCGTGCTTCACCGCGCCGGCCCTGGTGCTCGCCACCGGCGGTCTCTCGATCCCAAAGATGGGTGCCACTGGATTCAGCTACGAGGTCGCCAGGCGTTTCGGCTTGCGCGTGACGCAGACGTCGCCCGGGCTGGTACCGCTCAAGCTCGCATCGGGCACGTCCGGCTTCGACCCGGCGCTGGCCGGCGTGTCCTTCGAGGCGGTGGCCTCGTTCGGGAAGCAAAACTTCCGCGAGAACATCCTGTTCACCCATCGCGGCCTTTCCGGCCCCGCGATCCTGCAGATCTCGTCGTACTGGCGCGCCGGGCACCCGATCACGCTCGATTTGCTGCCGGAGCTCGATGCGAACGCATACCTCATCGAGCGCAAACGCACCCGTCCCAGGGCCGCACCGCAAACCGTACTCGCCGAGGTCCTGCCGGCGCGCCTGGCGCAAGCTCTGGCGGCCGCTCACCTGCCACCGGGGGAAATGGCTAATATTTCCGACAGCGCACTTGCTGCCTTTGCCGATCGCCTGACGTGCTGGCAACTCCTGCCCGATGGAACGGAGGGGTACGCCAAGGCCGAGGTCACGCTCGGCGGCATCGATACGCACGACTTGTCGTCGAAGACCATGGCTGCGCGCGAAGTCCCCGGTCTCTACGCCATCGGGGAGGCGGTCGACGTCACCGGCTGGCTGGGCGGGTATAATTTTCAATGGGCCTGGTCCAGCGGCTGGTCAGCCGGGCAGGACATTTAAGGCTCCACCCCACCGCGAAGGGCCGCCGGGCTTGAATTTGGCCACGAAGCTGGCCCACCAACGACGCGAAGGAACCGAGGGAGTGAAAATGCTACGCAACGTCATTTGGGCCGCCCTATTTTTCCTAAGCGCACTCGTCGCCGCAGCCCCGCGCAGCGAAGCGGCCTCCGCGCACGAGATCGACGTCGGCGTCAACGAGACGCTGGACCGCTTCTTCTACAAGATTGGCGGTGCGCGCGAGCTCGCGCACAAGGCGGTGGGGGTTCTCGTATTCCCATCGGTGGTCAAGGCGGGTTTCGGCGTGGGCGGAGAATACGGCGAGGGCGCGCTGCGGGTCGGCGGCCGCTCCGTCGGCTACTACAATACCCTGTCGGCCTCGATCGGCTTTCAGCTCGGCGTGCAGGAGCGCTCCGTCATCATTATGTTCATGACCCCACAGGCGCTCGACCAGTTCCGCAGGACGGCTGGATGGAAGGTCGGTGTCGACGGCTCGGTCGCCATCGTGACGGTCGGCCTCGGCGGCTCCATCGACACCAACAAGATCACGAGCCCAGTCGTCGGCTTCATCCTCGATCCCAAAGGCCTCATGTATAACCTGACGCTCGAAGGCTCCAAGATATCGCGCATCGACCGCTAAACGTGCCGGAGGCGCGCATGAGCGAGGGACGAGCGCGCCATACGCGAGCTGATCGTCACCTGGATGCGCGCGTGCGCCGCGGGCTGGGTGCTTTCGATCATGCGCAAGGGGGACGATGGCCGTTGGCGCATCGCCCGAGACGCCAACCTGCTGACCAAGGTGTCCTGAACTAAGCCGCGTCGCGGTCCCTGACCCCGGACGGCCCCGCGCTCTGCGCCACTAGGTGCGGCTTGGCCGCCGCGGGCCGCGGACGCACGCGCGCCGCCAGCAGATAGATCGTCGCGATCGTCGCCATGTAGGCCAGTACCTCGATCGCCGTGGGGCGGTCGATGTAGCCGATCAACACGTGCAGCACGCGTCCGGGCCAGCTATCCTCGCGCAGGATCGTGGACGTATCCCATAGCGGGCTGTCGAGTACGCTGATGAGTCCCGCATTCGAGAGCTGGCGCACCGCCTCCGCCGCCAGGCCCGCGGCCAGCAGGGTCACCAGCGCGCCGGTGACGGCGAACACGCGCCGCAGCGGCACGACCATCAAGCCCGTGTAGACGACCGCCGACACGGCGGCGCCGAGCACCAGCCCTCCGGCCGATCCAATCGCCAGTGCCGCGGCGTTGGCGCCACCCTGCATCATGATGCCAGTGAGGAACAACACGACCTCGCTGCCCTCGCGCATTACGGCGCTCGCCACCGCTACGCCGAGCACGACGACTGACTGGCTGCCCGCCGCCACCGCGTGGCCGAGCTGCTTCAGGCGCGCCGTCACCTCGCGCGCGTGGCTCGCCATCCATACGACGTGCCAGGTGAGCATGATGACCGCGAGCAGCAGTACAGAGGCGTTGAAGATTTCCTGCCCGCGCCCGGAGAACGCCTCCGATATCTCGGCCGCGAACAGTGCGACCACGACGGAGCCGGCGAGGCCCGCGAGCACGCCCAGCGCCACCGCGCGGCCGCGTCCCGGCACCCCGCGCGAAGCGGCGAGCACGACGCCGATGATGAGCCCCGCCTCGAGCACCTCGCGGAAGACAATGATGAGAGCTGCAAGCACGGGGCTACTCCGCTACGATCGTGCCCTTGGCGGTTTCCTCGTGGTACTCGCCCACGAACTGGTAGGAGCCCTTCGCGAGCGGCTTCAGCCGGATGGTTGCGGTGGCGTTGCCGGCGATGACCTTCTCCACGCCGAGCGGATGGCTCTCGAATTCCTCGGGCGTGGCGTCGAGGTTCTTGACCGTGAGCTTGATCGCTTTCGCCGCCGGCACCTTGATCTCGACAGGATCGAACTTGTGATCTTTGAGCGAGATCGTGACCTCGGCTTCCTCCTCGGCTGCACCAGCGCGCGTCAGCGGGCCCGCGAGGCCGAGCGCGAGCGCGGCGGCGCCCAAAACGACACCGTTGGCGGTGAGGACGTGCCGCATCTGCATTTTGCTCCCGATGAACAGTTCTGGGCGGGCGATATGCGTCAGAGATGACCCAAGTGGACTTCCACTGTCAACATTGATGTCCTGCGCGAAATCGCAGCGGAGGCAGCCTCGCGGCGCCGCACGCTGTATACGTGCGTGCGCGCCTGCATTATGACGCATCGACGCGCGCGCCGATTTGGAGCTTGGAATGGTTCGAAGGTGCAGCCATCTGCAGACGATCCGCGCGGTGACGCCGAGCGCGAAGGGCTGCGAGGATTGCCTCGCGATCGGCGCCGAGTGGGTGCACCTGCGCCTCTGTTTGACTTGTGGACACGTGGGCTGTTGCGACGACTCCCCGAACCGCCACGCGACAAAGCACTTCCACGCCAGCAAGCACCCAATCGTGCAATCGTTCGAGCCCGGCGAGGATTGGAAGTGGTGCTACGTCGACGAGCTGCTGATCCCGTAGCGTACTGGTTGCCCCTGCTCGAGGACTTCATCTCCTAGCGCTGTCCCCAGCCAGTTGCGCGCGCAGCCGCTCGAGCCGCCCACAAGAAGCCCTCCATCGAGGCGCAGGCGACGCCGTCCAACGTGAAAGCCTGCGGCGCCAGGTTGCTGAGCGCACCCGCCGGCAAGGGCGCCTTGGTCTTGATGTCGAGGATGTCCGGCATGAAGACGACCGCTTACCAGATTTCGAATTCTTAACTTTTCAGATCGCGCAAAGCATGGCAGCCTGGGGGCATCGTTCAACAATCGAAAGGAGGTGATCCGATGTCGAGTGGGATCTTGAGGACGGCGATGTCGCGGTCGCTCGGGTTCAAGCCGGATCTGCCTCTGGTAGCGGACTGACCCGAGCAAGCGGCGCAGCGCGACAACCGCTGCAACACGCCGCCGAAGTCTCACGGGGGCCGCCCATTGGGCGGCCCCTTTGCGTTGTGCCGTATCCGCTTGGCCCGCAAGAACAGTCGCGCCGAACCTGTTCAAGACTCCGATTGCCCGCGGAACGGTCGCGGCGGCACCCGCATTGGTCCGCGCCCCGACAGGCTCCCTGATAACGGCAATGGTGTGCGCGGCGCTACGACGCGACGACAAAGCGCCGCGCGGACTTGTCGGCGGCCGCGAAGCAGCCTAGATGCCGCGAGCACGCCACGCGCAGCCTTATGCAGCCACTTCGCCTTTCTCGAGGAGCCCTGCCATGCCTGAAGGATCGCGCGCACAAGCCCCCCTTACCACCGACCTGTTCGATCCCGTGCGGCTGGGCCCGCTGACGCTGTCTAACCGCATCGTCATGGCGCCGCTGACGCGCTCGCGCGCCGACGACGCCGGCGTGCCCGGTGAGTTGCAGGCCACGTACTACGCCCAACGCGCGAGCGCCGGCCTCATCGTCACGGAGGCGACCAACATCAGCGCGCAGGGGAAGGGCTACATCCGCACGCCGGGCATCTGGACGCCCGAGCAGGTCGCGGGCTGGCACCTAACGACCAAGGCCGCGCACGACAAGGGCGGCCACATCTTCCTACAGCTCTGGCACGTGGGCCGCGTCTCGCATCCCGATCTGCAGCCGAACGGCCAGCTCCCCGTTGCTCCGAGCGCGGTGCGCGCCGAAGGCCAGCAGGCCTACACCTACGAAGGCTTCAAGCCGCTGGTGACCCCGCGCGCACTCGAGACCGACGAGATCGCCGGCATCGTCGCCGACTACGCGCACGCGGCGAAATGCGCCAAGGATGCCGGCTTCGACGGCGTCGAGATCCACGCCGCCAACGGCTACCTCTTGCAGCAGTTCCTCTCCGACAAGACCAACAAGCGCTCCGACCAGTACGGCGGCTCGATCGCCAATCGCACGCGCCTCGTCGTCGAGGTGGTAGACGCCGTGACGCGCGTGTGGGGCGGCTCGCGCGTCGGCATCCGACTCTCGCCGCTGACGAGTTTCGCCGATATTGGCGACAGCAATCCCGAGCCCGTATACCTTTCGCTGATCGAGCAAATCAATCCGTTCGGGCTAGCCTACATCCACGTCATCGAGGGCGACACCGGCGGCGAGCGCCACCCGCCCGGCAGCTTCGACCTGCAGAAGCTGCGCCGCGCCTTCAATGGGCTCTACATCGCCAACAACGGCTTCGGTCTTGAGCTTGCGATCGAGGCACGCGCCCGTAACCTCGCCGACCTCATCTGCTTCGGGCGTCCGTTCATTTCCAACCCCGATCTCGTCGCGCGGCTGCGCGAGGGCGCCCCGCTGGCGACGCTCGACCCCTCGACGCTCTATTCCGGCGAGGCGAAGGGCTACACCGACTATCCCGCGCTCCGGTAGCATACTGAGCCTCGGCCCACCCCTCCGTCATCGCGCCGCCGATCCCGCGCTAGCGCCGCCGCGGCGGGCTTCCGCCCAAGCGCAATGCTATGGACATGGTTAAGTGGCGAACCTGGCATTTTGCGCAGTATTTTCGCATTTTCCGGCGACCCGTGCGGTCCGCGCGAGCGCCCCCGGCGCGAATTCGGCCGCTCACGACATAATTAGCTCACGCGGGCGTGGTCGGCTTTGCCAACGCGGGGTGTCAGAGTTCAGTCGAGGGAGGTTTGCGCGTGTTTGGTCGTAGTCTCAATCCCGAGCCGAAATTCCCGGGTGCCCCGGCGGGCAGCCCCGAGACGCCGCCCTTGCCGCGGTCGTCCCCGCAGGCGGGCTTCGTGCCGGCACCCGGCAGCCGGCCCGTGTCGATCATCGGATCCGATCTCGCCATCGTGGGCCAGAAGATCACCCTCGTTTGCCAGAGCACGCTGATGGTCATCGGCGAGGTGCTGGGCGACATCAATGGCGACGACGTGACCATCGGCGACACCGGCAAGGTCACCGGCACCATCACCGCGCGCTCGATCACCGTACACGGCAAGGTCAAAGGCGCGTTGCGCGGCGAGACCATCGCACTGCACCCCACTGCGCATATCGAGGGCGACATCCTGCAGAGGAACCTCATCATCGCCGAGGGCGCCAAGTTCGACGGGCGCGTGCGCGTCGCCAAAGACGCCTCCGAGATCAAGCCGATGCTCGACGCCGCGGCGGTCGCAGCCTCCACGGCCGGGCCCTGAGCTTCCGATTGCTGTTTTGCTAAAGCTCAGGCCGACGTCTTGTCGAGGCCGGTGATACGCTCAAGCAGCCGCGCCTTCCGCGAAGGCTTGACGGCCTCGGCGCCGCCCGGCTCCACGGGCTTAGAGGCCGTTGTCTTTGCCGCGGCCTCGGCGTCGGCCTGCGTTTCCCGCTGAGCGGTCTCGCCGTCGAGCGCCTTCAGGAAGCCGCTGACACGACGCGGGTTGCCCTTTTGCTCTTCATTTTCCGCTGCACCGGCACGAACGAGGCGCGTCACGCGTGGATCGTTGATGCGGTCGACCAGCGGCCGGCTGCCGGGCTCGGCCGCGGGTGCGGAACGCCGCGCCGGACCTGAGGCCGGCATCGTGCCCGACCCCAGCCGGCGCATCTCTTCCATGAAGTAGGCGGCCTGGCGCGCGAGGCGTTCGTTGCCGGACGCGACCTCCGCGCGTAGCGCTTGGATGGTGGTGCCTTGGTCGTCCGACAGCGCCTTCAACGCGCTCAGGCGCGCCTTGAGGGCGATCTTGCTGTCCTTGATGCCGCGATCGTCGCTGTCGGCAGACTCGTAGGTCAATAGCGCTGCCTTGAGACGCGAGATTTCCGCGGCCTGATCCTGGTTGGCGGACTTCAGGCGCCGCAATTCGGCCTGCGCCTGCGCGGTCACGGCGGAGCCTGCCGCGGCAGCGGCTTCCATCGCGCCATCCACCGCATTGAGCGATGGTGGGGTGCCGGAGTTCTGCGCGAGCCCCAATCCCATGCGCCGGCCCACGACCTTGGCCGGCCGGCTCGGCTCGTGCGCGCCGTTGGTGCCCGCCGCCGGCTCGCGGTCGGCGAGCGCGGCCGCGGCTTCCGCCGCCGGTCCCGCGCGCGAGAGCATGGCCTGCTGGCGCGCAATCAGCGCCGCCTGTTCGCGCGTCTTGGTGCGCAAGGATTCAATCTCGGTGCGCAGCGCCACCTCGCCGTCAAAGCGCGGATCGCCGTGCCCCTCGCGGTTGCGCGCTGCGCGCGTGTTGAGCGCCGCCTTGAGGCGATGCACCTCGTCGCTCTGCTGGGCGTTGATCTGCGACGCCTCTTCGAGCGCACGCGACTGCTTTTCGCTTCCCTGGCTGAGCGTCACGATCTCGCGGTCGCGCTGGAACAGCAGCTTGCGCGCCTCCGCCAGCCGGTGCTCGACCTTCGGCAGCCGGTCCATGATCGTCTGCTCGAGCACGCGGCGCGCGTTCTCATGCTCCTCCAGCGAGGAGCGTTGCTGGGAGACCGCGACCTCGAGGCTTGAGATCGCGGCGTCGCGGCGGTTGAGCTCGACCATCTGGCGCGCGGCGGCTTCCGTCGCCTCCTCGACCTTCATCTCGAGCTTGTGGATGCGGATGGCGTACTCGGCGCGCAGCCGATCCTTATCGGCGCGGATCTCCGCTTCCGTGAGCGGCATCGATCGTTTGAGGAATTCGGTCGTGAGGCGCGCAACCCGGCGCCGGTAGAGCGGCGACAGGAACAGCGTCAGCAGTGCTGCCGTGAGGAAGCCAAGGGCCGCCAGCATGACCATTTCGATGCTGATCACGCGCCCGTCCTCGACTGCGGAATTCGACGCAAGCTTACCCCCTCTGACCGAAGCTGGCCGAGCCTCCCGGACGCGATTATCCGACTAGCGAGCATTTTGCGCAATGCACCCACCGCGCTTCTCTCCGAACGGCGCTTCTATCCCCTACGGCGTCAACTCAAAACGGGTTCCACGTCGGTTCACGGGTATACTTTAAATACCCCACATTGGCACCTAGCCGGAGCCCAATCCCCGAGCGTATCGGCGCCAGGGTTACGTTGCCGTGGGCCTGGAACTGGATGCCGACGCCCCCGATGATATAGGCCGAGCCCTGCACGCCCGCATAGCGCTCGTAGATCTCGCGCGGGTCGCGCAGGTTGTACACCAGTACCATGGTCTTGGAGCCTTCGCCGCCGAAGTCGTAGCCGATCGACGGACCCTGCCAGAAGACCTTGTGGACGCCAGCGTCCTTCGTATAGAGCGTACCCTCGCCGTAGCGCAGGCCCGCGACGAATGCCCCGCCCGCATCTTCGCCGAGGATGTAGCCGTTGGGGCGCCCGGACTTCTGGAATGCGTACTCGACGACGCTTGCGAGCCCCTCGCTCACCGAACCGAAGAAGCGGTGGCCCGCGCCGATGATCTCGTTCTGCGAATAGGAATTGTACGGCGGCGGACCCCGATCTGGCGGCGGCCCACGGTCGTAGTCGCCGGGCGGATGGTAGGGTTCGCCGTAACCCGGGCCGGGACCACGCCCGTCGTCGTTGGGGCGGCGGGCGGCCGTATCGGGTCCGTCGTAGCGGCGGTTGTCCTCCTCGCGGTAGACACCGCCCGGACGGTAAGGGGGCTGCACGGCCGGTGGCGCCTGCTCCTGGTCCTGTTCATACCCGCCCCCACCATCGCGGGGGGGCGTGTAGGGGTCGTAGCCGCCCTGCGAGGGACGGTAGGCATCGTCGGCAGCGCGCACGCCGCTCGAGGACGGAAGCGCGGCGACGGCAAGCGCGCCCAGGGCGGAGCAGACGATGACAAACCGGCGTACCCGGACGGGCTGCGGCATGGCACGATCCATTGTGTTGCAGAGGCGCCCGCGGGGGATCCGCGAGATGCTTCCGATTTCATGATCCTTCGGCGCAAAGTATTACGAAAGTGTGGCCGATCCGCGATATGGCGTGGCCCGAATACGGCAGTTTTGCAGTGGCTTACGAGTTCATCGGCAGGGGCCCGCGGCCCCAGGCTACGAACTTCGGGTTGGCGAAGCGCTCTTGCGCTTTCCCGTACTCCAGAGGCTGGCCGTCGAGCTTGGTCACGCTGCCGCCGGCGGCCCCCAGAATCGCGTGCCCGGCCGCCGTGTCCCACTCGCTCGTGGCGCCGAGCCGCGCGTAGAGATCGGCCTCGCCGCGCGCGATTAGGCAGAATTTCAGGGACGAGCTCGCCTTGCGCTTTTCCGCGATCGCGAGCCGCTTCAGGAACTCGTCCGTGCTCTCGGCGGCGTGCGAGCGGCTCGCAAAGGCGACAAGCGCCCTCAAGTCGGGCTCGCGGCCGCGCAAGGGCGTGAGCTCCCGCTTGTCGAGCGTTGCCGTGTCGTCGGGCGCGATCTTCACTTCCACCGCGTGCTTGGGATCGAGCGTGGCGTACAGAAGAGATAGCGCCGGCGCGTAGATGATCCCAAACGTCGGACAGCCGCCCTCGATCAGCCCGATATTGACCGTGAACTCTGGGCTGCGGCGGATGAAGGCGCGCGTGCCGTCGAGCGGATCGACGAGAAAGAAGCGGTCGCCGATCGCGGGCGTGCGCCCCGCCGCGACCTCCTCCTCCGCAATCACGGGCACGCCGGGCGCCGCCGCGCTGAGCCCGGCGAGCAGAACCTCCTCGGCCTCGTGGTCGGCGATCGTCACCGGCGTCGTGTCGGCCTTGGTCGCGACCGTCACGCCCGCAGCGAAGTGCGCCATCTCGATCCGGCCGGCGGCCAGCACCGAGGGCAGCAGCGCATCGAGGAGACGCCTGTAGTCCTCTTGCCTCATGCGCCGAGTTGATCTCCTGATTCGCGACAAGCGTGCCAATAAGCGCCGCGACGCGTGTCACGTGCGGACCCGCAAAAGCTGTGGGACCAAATAATACAAGGCTCTCGACGCGGCATCTGCAGCGAGCCTTTGCATCCGTGTGCGGCGCGTGTATCAGAAGGCAATAGCTCTTCGCAAGCGGCCCAAGGCGCTCGGGTCGTGCGCCCGTGCAGCGTGCGCCCCGGCCGCCGCCTCCTGCGATAGACGAGGGAACATCGATGAGCCAACGCGCCACTCCGACCGATCTCGAACTTGCCGCGCTTATCTCCAGCAAGATCTGTCACGACGTGATTGGCCCGGTCGGCGCCATTTACAACGGCCTCGAAATCCTCGACGAGGACGACGACGAGGAGGCCAAGAACTATGCCCTCGACGTCATCCGCAACGTGACCGAGCAGGCTTCCGCCCGGCTGCAGTTCGCACGCTTTGCCTTCGGGGCTGCCGGGTCGGCCGGCGCCATGATCGACCTCGGCACCGCGGAGCAGATCTCGCGCGGCTTCATCGGCAAGGGCAAGCACAACCTCACGTGGCGCACGGTGCCGGGCCACATGGGCAAGGACAAGGTGAAGCTGCTCTTGAACCTCGTCGCCAGCGCCGTGACGGCGCTGCCGCGCGGCGGCGATATCGAGGTGCAGATGGGCGGCTCGCTCGAGGATCCGAGCTTTCTTATCCGCTGCCGCGGTCCCAACGCGCGCGCGCCCCAGCACCTCGGCGAGTTCATCACTGGCGACCGCCTGCCGCCGCTCGATGCCATGACCATCCAGGCCTATTATACATGGCGCCTCGCCGGCGCAGCCGGCATGCGGCTGGAAGTGCTGCCCGACGGGCCGGACGTGCTGCTGTCGGCCAAGCCGCAAGGCGCGAAGTAGCGCGCCCGCAATCTCGTTTTCCGCACCGCATGCGCCGGCCGGGCTGGCGCAGGCCTTGCGTTGCTTGCTAAGCCTCATGCCGACACCTGAACCTTGAAAGCTCCGAGCCGTGCTGCGCGTCGAGCATCTGCAGGCGGGCACGCTGCCGCCCCTCACCTTCGAGGTGGCTGCCGGCGAGTGCCTCGCGGTCGAGGGGCCTTCGGGCGCCGGCAAGACGCTGCTGTTGCGCGCCATCGCCGATCTCGATCCCGCACCCGGCCAGGTGTTCCTCGACGGCGCGGAGCGCCACGAGATGCCGGCGCCCAAGTGGCGCCGCTACGTTCGCTATTGCGCGGCCGAGCCGGCGTGGTGGACGGACACACCACGCGCAGCGTTCGCTGACGCGGCGTCGGGGCGCCTCGCGCGACTCTTGCGCTCGCTCGGGCTCGAGTCGCAGCTGCTCGACCGCGCGACCGCCACCCTTTCGACGGGGGAGCGCCAGCGCCTCGCGCTTGCGCGCGCGCTGCTCGACGAGCCGCCGGTGCTGCTCTTGGACGAGCCGACCGCCGCGCTCGATCCGCAGTCGGCGGCCCTCGCCGAGGAGCTGATCAAGTATCAGACCCTGTCGGGCCGCAGCGTCCTGCTCGTGAGCCACGACCGCGGCCAGATCGAGCGCCTCGCGCACGCGCGGCTGCTGTTGTCCAAGCCCGCCGCGGCGGCGGACAAAGCGCTGACGGCCGCGCCATGAGCACCATCGCGCTTTCCCCGCTCGACCTCGCGCTCGCCGCAAGCCTGCTCGCAATCAACGCCGCCATCTCGTGGGGCTTCGGCCTCCGGCTCGAGCGCAGCATCGGGATCGCCGCGGTGCGCATGGCGGTGCAGCTGGCGCTCATCGGGCTCGTCCTCAAATTCATCTTCGCGCAGACCTCGCCCATTTGGACGCTGGTGCTCGTGCTCGTGATGGCCGCCGCCGCCGGGGTCGAGGTGGTGACGCGGCAGCACCGCCGCCTCAAGGGCTGGCAGGCATTCGGGCTGTCGTCGACGACGCTGCTGTTCATCGGTGTCGCCATCACGTCGCTCGGCGTCGGCGTCATCATCGGGCCCGACCCTTGGTATGCGCCGCGCTACCTGGCGCCGATCCTCGGCATGGTGCTCGGCAACGCCATGACCGCCATGAGCCTCGTACTCGACAGCTTCGGCGAGACCGTGCACCGCGAGCGCGCGTCAATCGAGGCACGGCTAGCGCTCGGGGAGCCCCGCGGCACGGCCATGAGCGGCGCGCTGCGCTCATCCCTGCGCACCGGCATGACGCCGATCCTCAACTCGATGGCGACAACAGGCATCGTCGCGCTGCCCGGCATGATGACGGGTCAGATCCTCGCCGGCGCCGATCCGCTCGACGCCGTGAAATACCAGATCCTGGTCATGTTCCTTATCGCCGCGGCGACCGCGCTCGCGGCATTCTTCGGGGCCCTAGGAGCGATGCTGCTGTTGACCGACAAGCGCCACCGGCTGCGGCTGGAGCGTCTCGCAGCGCCGAAGTAGCCGTCCACCAAAACACGTGCGCCGGAGGCGAGCCCCCGGCGCAGCGCAAATTCCATTCCATGGGAGTAGCGGCTCAGGGCCCCGCGTCGAGCGGCGGCACCACCGAGCCCTTGCTCGCGGCACTTGCCGCGACGGCGGCAGCGGCGGCTTCCTTGGCGGCAGCAGCAGCCGTCTCGGCGGCAACGGCCGCGCGCTCGGCGGCAGCGGCAGCAGCCGTGGCGGCCGCGGTGGCAGCGGCTGGATCCTTCTTGGGAGCGGCCGCCGCGGGCACAACCGGCGCCGCGTCAGGGACGACCTCCGCGCTTTTTGCAGGAGCAGCCGCCGGATCGGCGACGGCATGCTTCCTGAGCGCCATGAGCGGGTCTTTCGGCAGCGTGCCCGTCTCCACGACGGCGGGAGGGGCCGGCGGAGGCGACGGCATCACTTCCGCGGCCTTGGCGGGCGGAGGCGGCGGCTCCATCTCGGCGGCCTTGGCCGGTGGAGCCAGCGGAGTAGAACTCGGTGGCGGCCGGCGGAGCCTCGGGCGGCGTGGCCGCCGCGGCGGTATCGGTCGGAGGCGAGGCAGGCGGTGTTTCGGTCGCGGCCGGCGGGGTCTTCGCAGCCGCCATCGTCTTGTCGTGGCCCGCGAGCGCAGCCTTGCGGATTGGCGTCGGCGGGATGCCGGCCTCGGCCTCCTCGGCCGTCGCGTCCGGCGTCGAGCCGCCCTTGCCGTCATTCCAGCAGACGTTGGCGGAGGCCGTGCAGGTGTGCTCGTCGAAGACCACGAAGTTGAGGAACAGCTCGCAGTTCACCGACTTCGCGCCGGTCTTGTAGTCTTTGATCTTCTGCTCGGCGGCCCACTCGGCGATGTGCTTGTCGAGCAGCTCCTTGGCGTCCTTGGTGGGGCCGTCCTTGCCGTAGTCGTTCACCGTGAAGCCAAAACGCTTGCACGAGGCGTCCGCAGGCGCGGCGCCAATCGCGGCGCCCAAGAGCACTGCAGCAGCAAGAATGAGCGGTGCGCGCATCAAAGCCCCCTGTCGGCCTAAGCACCCGTGATCGCTGAAGCTATAAACGATGAGTCCGGGCCGTGCCTAGGTCCGGGCCAAGCATTTGTGTGCAGCAAAAAGCAGCGAAACCGGGGCGCTTTCAGCGCCTCAATTCATATAGGGTGAATCGCCGCCGTTCCGGTTGATGCCGGAATTGAAGAAGAAGCCGCTGTCGAACGGACCTCCCTGCGACTGCTTGTTGATCGAGGGATCGATAAATCCGCCATAGAGCTGGAAATAGCGGGCGATCTCGGCCGGCGTCGAGCTCTGGTTCAGGGTATAGCCGCGGGCCTGGGAGCGGGCCTGGCGCTTGGCTTTGCGAGGGGGCTTGGGCTGCTCGTAGCCATCATCGGCCCGGGCGCCGGCGATCGTGTTCACCCCGGCCACATCCGCGCTGACGAGCACTAGCAGCGCCGCCGCACTGACGAGACCCGCAATTACCAATGACCGGCTCATGATAGCCCCTTGTTTTCTGATCCGTTTCCGGACCACCACAGCATGTGGGGTGGAGACTAGCGAATTCGCCCCAGCGCCCGGCAAAAAACCCTGGTCGCGAACGGCGTTTTGCCGCCGTCTGTCACCCGTTGAACACGCCTGACCGCTGTTCAGTTCCGCCAAAGGCGTAGTCTGAACAGGCGGCAATATCATTCTCCTACACTGCTTAGGGACCCGTTAACCGACCCTGCCACGCGCCCCTTGCGACCGTGTCCGGCAGCTCAGCTCTTGCAGATCGTCGAGACGCCCGTGCAGTTGTAGCCGAGGCCGCCTGGCTTGCAGCTATAGGCCGGCGCGCCGACACGGTATCCCGGCGTCGTCCCGGTCGACATATAGCTCGCCCAGACACCCCAGTCGAAGGACTGCAGCAACGCCTCGAAGACCTGGGATTTCGCACCGGCTATGGTGGTGTTGGTGCCCGAGGCCGCTTTCTTGAAGCAGGATCCCGCCTGCGCGGGCGCACCTGCGCCCAGGCAAAACGCGGCGAGAGCCGCAACCGCAATCGCCGTGTGATGGAACTTGGTCACGTCGGTATGCTCCGTATATGACGCTAACGAGGAGCTGAGCTTGCCGCAGGAGCATGGCGTTGCCCATGGCGGAGCAAGCAAAATTCAAAAAAAGGCGGGGGATCGTGGCCGTCGAGTGACGCCACGCTTGTGAAGCGGAAAAACGAAACCGTCTAAGGCACGCTCAGGCAAAGCCTACCCAGGGCCAGGCTGCAGATGCGGAGCTGCTCAGGAGCCCAACAGGTTTATCGCCTTCGGACCCTTGCCGCGCTTGTCGGGCTCGGTCTCAAATGAAGTGCGCATCCCCTCGTCGAGGTTGCCGATGCCGGCGCGCTCGACGGCCGTCACGTGCACAAACACATCCTTGCCGCCGTCGTCGGGCTTGATGAAACCGAACCCCTTCTGGGCATTGTAGAACTTGACGGTGCCGCTCTGGCGCATCGCGGAAGTCTCCTAACATCGGTCGGCTGGGGGGAGACGCATGGCTACGGAAGCCGGCGTTAGCAAACTCGGAAGTCTTCGCAATTCGGGAGGGGGCTAAGGCGCGAGAGAACGACATGCGCGCAAAAATCTCAAGTCAACGCAAAGTCTCCGTCGGGGTAGATAACTGCCCGAGCGCGACAAATTATCCGGGAAAGGCGCAATGGGCGCAAGAGGTCACGCGGGATGCTTGCGCAACGAGGCGGCGTCGGCACCGAGGTCGTGCAGGGAAAACTTCCCGCCGTCGCTCTGCGCCAGCAGACGCACGAGCACCGGCAGCAGTACCTTGAGTTTGCCTTCGAGCGTGTAGGGGGCATTAACCACGATGAGGCCGGCGCCGTTGAGACGCTGCGCGTCCTCGGCCCCGCGGATCGTGAGCTCGACCGCCAGCGCCTTGGCAAGCTCGAGCGCCGCTATCTTCCGGCGGAAGGCAGCGACCGTCGTCACGTCCTTGATCGGGTACCAGAGCAGGAACGTGCCCGTCGCGAAACGGCGCACCGCCTCGCCCAAGCCCTCGACGAGCCGATCGAGCTCGCCCTGCTCCTCGAAGGGCGGATCGACCAGCACCGCGCCGCGGCGCTCCTTCGGCGGCAGCAGTGATCGCAGCGCGGTCCAACCGTCGAGCGCGAGGACTTTCGTCGCGTCGTCGCGCGCAAAAAACTTCACCAGCTCCGCCTGATCCTCCGGGTGCAGCTCGTTGACGACGAGGCGGTCGGTTGCGCGCATCAGGCGGCGCGCGAGGAGCGGGCTCCCGGGATAGCGCGTGAGCGGTCCCGGGCCGTTGACCTCGCGTACCACCGCAAGATAGGGCGCCAGGATCGCGGCGGCGTCGGCGGGCAGCTCGGCGTCGAGCACGCGGCCGATGCCCGCCCGCCACTCGCCCGTCTTCAGCGAGGCCTCCGAGGTGAGATCGTAGAGCCCAATGCCGGCATGGGTATCGATGACGCGGAACGGCCCGAGCTTTTGCTTGAGGTGCTCGATGACGAGCGCCAGCACTGCGTGCTTCAGCACATCCGCGAAATTGCCGGCGTGATAGGCGTGGCGATAGTTCATGGCACGCGCATCAGGGCCTCGGCGCGCATCCTGTCAAGGAGCGCCCGTTAGCGGTTCTTCCACAGCGTCCGCTGCGTGACGACGTAATCGACGCGTCCCATCTGCAGCGCCTTCAAGGCGTCGTGGGGCCGATTGATGATCGGCTCCTCGTGCACGTTGAAGGAAGTGTTGATCAGCGCAGGGATGCCGGTCATGCGCTCGTAGTGCTCGATGATGTCGTAGTAGAGCGGGTTGGTCGCGCGGGCGACAACCTGTGGGCGCGCGGTACCGTCCACGTGCACGACCGCGGGGATCTTGTCCTTCCACTCGGGCTTCACGTTGCAGGTCACGGTCATAAACTGCGCCGTGTACATCAGGCTCTGGGGCAGATTGAAGAGGTCGCCGCAGCGTTCTTTGCGCACCACAGGGGCGAACGGCATGAACTCGGTGCGCTCCAGTCGCTCGTTCAGCCAGTCATTGATCTTGCGGTCGACGGCGGCGGCCATGATGCTACGCGCGCCCAACGCACGGGGCCCATACTCGCCGCGGCCGAGGTAGGTGCCGACGACCTTGCCCTCGACGATCAGCTCGGCGCAGCGCTGCGCGAGCTCCGCGCCGCCATCGGGCGTCGTAAGCACAGCCTCCGCACCCGCCGCACGGAACACGTCATCGGCGCCGGCCGTGTAATCGCGGCCGAGGTAGACGTCGGGCAGGGCCGAGCGGTTGGCGAGCCAGGTCGCGAGCCCGTCGCGTTCGAGCAGATACTCGAGCGCGCCGCCCGCCGCCTCGCCTTGGTCCGACATGGCCGGATAGACGAAAATCTCCTCGAAGGGGAAGCGCTCAGCGATGCGATGCGTGAGTTTCACGTTGGCGAACACGCCGCCGCACAGCGCCAGGTTGCGCGCCGGGTTGCGCTTCATCATGCGGTCGAGCGAGGCGAGCGTCATCTCCTCCAATACGTCCTGCACCGAGGCCGCCACGTCCTCGCGCTTGCCGCTGGCCGCGATCTCCTCGACCGTGCGCACGATCTCGCGTGCGTGCACCACCGCGCGGATCTGGCCGTCGTCGAGCAAATCGTAGAACTTGCGCAGGCGCGGCGCGTAAACGGGCTTGCCAAAGGCTGCGAGGCCCAGAACCTTGCCCTCGTGGCGCAGCGGCCGGAAGCCCAGCGCCTCGGTCACGTGGTAGTAGAGGTGGCCCATGCTGTCGCCGCGGTTCTGCGGGCGCGAATAGGCGCGCGAATCCGCCTCCCCGCCGAACAGCTCCGTGAGCTTGCCGTCCTTCAAGAGCCGCGCGCTGTAGAACGTGCGGTCGCCGCCGCCATCGGAGGTATAGATTAGCGCGTCGTCCCAGCGCGTGTGGAACAGGACGCCCAGCGCGTGCGACATGTGGTGGTTGTAGAAGTAGATCTCTTTCGGATCGAGCTCGTACTGCGCGAGGTAGGCGCGCGCATCGAAAGCCTTCAGCGGATCCTTGATGAAGTTGCGCACCATCACCCGAATGAGCTCGAGCAAGTCGTCCTTGGCCTGTTGCGGAAACGGCAAGTGCGCCCGGAGCGTGAAATACTCTTTGGGGTAGCGCGTGCGCGGCAGGCAGACGACGTCGACATCGGCCAGCTCCAGCCCCGCCTGCTCCAGGCATTCACGCGCCGCTTCCGTCGGAAAGCGCCCGCCGTCGCCCTTGCGCCTGGTCGGCCGCTCCTGCGCGACCGCCGCAATTAGCCTGTAGTCATCGAAAACCGCCGCGCATGCATCGTGCTGGATGTAGATGCCTAAAATCCGCATATTTTTCAGGGAGCTTTGCGAGGGCGGCCAATTTTCGCGGGATCATAGGTGCTGCCCAAATCCTCCGCAAGGCGCCGCGCCGCGCCATCCCTAACTCGCGTGCGGAGACACTCAGGCCTTCTTCTCCCACTTCCCCGCCGCGCTCTGCTGCCAGTAGGTGACGGGGCAGCCAGCCGCCTTCGCCGCCGTCCATTGCGCGCGCGCTTTGGCAACCGCATCGTCGTCGTTGCCATCGAAAAGACAGACGATGCGCACGAAGCCTTCGAACGCCTCCACCTCCGCGCCGTCGACGAGGAAGCGTACGCCCGCGCCATTGGGCGTCTCGGGTCCGGTGGTGAGATAGACCGGCTGCTCCTGCGCGTGGCCGTCCTTCGCCGTGCCGTGCGCGAGGAAACTTTCCTCCTTGTACGTCCACAGCGCGAGGTCGATCGCGGCGAGGCGCTCCGTCGAGCCCGCCTGCACCACCGCACGCCATCCGCGCTCCAGCGTCTTCTCGACGAGGCTCGGCAGAACCTTCTCGAGGCCCTGCCGCTCGAGGTGATAGAAAAGTACTTCGGTCGCGCTCAGTACTTCATGCTCCGGGGAAAAATGCTCGCTGCACTGCGGCGAGCTTAGTCCGCTCCGCGCAAATTTCCAAAAGGGTCTTGCATCGCCTACCCCCGCGACCTAACTGTGGGGGTCCGGAACGGCGCCAGACGTGCGGCTGTCGTCCGTGCGGGTGGTGAGCGGTGGCATCTTCGGGTTCGCCGCCGCTCCCCCCGCTGCGGTTCCGCCCAAACTCCCCATTTGAAATTTCGCGCAAGCTCAGCGCTTCAAATATTTGCGCGGTACAACACCTTCGGCGACCATCGCATCGATGCAGCGCTGCGTCAGCGCGCGGCGTGAGGCTTCCATGCAGCGGCTCAGCGACGTCGATCCCACCGGATAGGCCGAGCAGAGGCGGTAGTAGTCGCTCTCGCAGGCGGAGTTCAGACGCGCCGAGTAGGCCTGGGCGCCGGATGCGGCTGTCGCTAGCAGGAGGCTTGCCGCAGCACAGCGCGCTACCGCCGCAGCCATGCGACCGCGGCCACCGAAGAACTCGAACATGACGCCGTGTCCCTCTTGATTTGCCCCACCCCTGCCGTGCCCCGACCGTCGGGTAGCGGGGTGCCTGAGGCCCGCTTCTCGGCACCACAATCCTAACGCGGGGCGCGGCACGGCGCAGTATCCGCGCGGCCTCGCTGCAAAAATATTGCTGCTCTCACTTGCGCTTGTCGTACGGGTTCTCGCCCTTGCGCAGGTTGAAGCGCAGCGGCACACCCGGGAGGTCGAAGGCTTCGCGCAGGCTGTTGCTCAGATAGCGAAGGTAGGACCTCGGCAGACCTTCTGGCTGCGAGCAGAACGCGACGAACGTCGGCGGGCGCGCGGACGGCTGTGTCATGAAGCGGATCTTAATGCGGCGGCCACGCGCGGCGGGCGGCGCGTGTCGCGCGAGTGCCTCCTCGAGCCAGCGGTTGAGAGCCGCGGTCGGCACGCGGCGGTTCCAGGTGTCGTAGGCGGCGAGCACCGCGGACGACAGCTTGTCGAGCTTGCGCCCCCCGAGCGCGGAGATGGGGACAAGCGCGACGCCCGGCACCTGCGACAAACGATCCGCCAGCCCTTCGCGCATCTCCTTGAGGGTTTTCTGCTTGTCCTCGACGAGGTCCCACTTGTTGACCGCGATGACGAGCGCGCGCCCTTCAGTCGTGACCAGGTCGGCGATGGTGAGATCCTGGTGCTCCATGGAACGTTCGGCATCGATGAGCAGGACCACGACCTCGGCGAAGCGGATGGCGCGGATCGCGTCGCTGGCGCCGAGCAGCTCGGCCGCATCCGTCACCTTGGCTTTGCGGCGCAGGCCCGCGGTGTCGAAGAGGCGCACCTTGCGCCCCGACCATTCGAGGTCGCTTGCAACCGCGTCGCGCGTCAGCCCCGGCTCCGGCCCCGTGATCATGCGCTCTTCGCCGAGGAAGGCATTGACCAACGTCGACTTGCCGGCGTTGGGGCGTCCGACGATGGCGACGCGGATCGGCCGCGCTGGTCCAGCCTCCGCCTCCGTCTCGCCCGGCGCCCCTTCCGCTTTTTCGGCCCAGGTGAGGCCAAGCGCGGCCTGCATGTCGGCGACGAGGTCGACCAAACCCTCGCCGTGTTCGGCCGAAATGGCGACCGGCTCGCCGAAGCCCAGCTCGTAGGCGGCGTAGAAGCCCGCTTCCCCGACGCGCCCCTCGCATTTGTTGGCGACCACGATAACCGGGCGTCCCGACGCGCGCACGAGCTGGGCGAACACCTTGTCGCTCGGGGTCACGCCCTCGCGCGCGTCAATGAGAAACAGCACGAGGTCGGCCTGTTGCACCGCTGCTTCGCTCTGCTGGCGCATGCGCTCGGCGATCGACCCGCGCTTGGCCTCCTCCAGCCCCGCCGTATCGACGATCGTCACCGGGTTGCCGGCGAGCTCCGCCTCGCCCTCGCGGCGGTCGCGGGTCAGCCCCGGCATGTCCGAGACGAGCGCTGTGCGCTTTCCCGTCAGGCGGTTGAACAGCGTCGACTTGCCGACGTTGGGCCGGCCGATAATGGCGATGACGGGGATGGGCATCGGTGAAATGGGGCTCAATCCATATTGGGGCGCACTTATCGCGCATCGCGCCGCGCGAGCATAGGTGCCGCGCGTGATCAAATCGCTACCGATGCCTTAGGCAGTCGAGCGGTTAGTTGAGCGCGATCAGCTTGGCGTTGTCGGTCAGGATATACATGCGCCCTTGCGCGACGATGGGGGGCACGTAGACCGGGCTGCCCAGCTCCTTCTGCGACGTCACCCGTCCCGTCGTGGCCTCGACGCCGACGAGCGCGCCCTTCGCGGAGGCGAGCCACAGATTGCCACCCGCGAGCGTCGGCCCTGACCAGGCGCTGGTGCCCGGCAGCTTCATCGTCCACTGCACTTTGCCGTCGCGCCTCGAGATGGCGAGAAGCTGGCCCTGCGTGTCGACGACGAACACGCTGCCGCCGGCAACCCAAGGCTGCTGCGTGCCGGGGACGTTGAGCGACCACAGCCGTTCGCCCGTCGCCATCTGCGTGGCTATCATGCGCCCGGCGTGACCGACCGCAAATACTGTGCCGCCATCGATCGCGGGGCGCGCGGTGTCGCTCATGGAGGTGAGCTCCGACGTCATGCGCGTGCGCGACAGGCTCTCCGACCACGCCGCCGAGCCGTCGCCAACATGCAGCGCGACGAGATCGCCCGAGGGATACGGCACCACCACGATGTCGCCCTCTACCGCGGGGCTGGCATTGTTGATGAGGCTCGCCTGTTGCGGCAGGCCGCGCACCGACCACAGTTCGCCGCCGTCGGCGCCGGCGAGGCAATAGAACTTGCCGTCGAGCGCGACCACGAACACTTTGTCGCCGACCGCGGAAGGCGCGGCGCGCACGGGCGCGTCGAGCTGCCTCTCCCAGATCTTCTTGCCCGTCTCCGGGTCGAGCGCGACGACGTTGCCAAAACCGCTGGCGGCATAGAGGCGCCCGCCGTCGACGGCGAGACCGCCGCCGTAGCCGCCCGAGCCGCTATCGCTGCCGAGCGAGAACGCCGACAAGAGGCTCGAGTTGGTGTTCTCGCGCCCGGGCCGCAGCGACACGCGCCACAACGCCGAGCCGCCGGAGGTAGAAAAGGCGCTGACGTTGCCTGCCGCATCGAGGGCGTAGACGCGGTTGGCGTATACGATGGGGCTCGCGGTCACGCGGCCAGCGCTGCTCGAGCCGGAGCCGGCATCGACCTGCCATACCTGTTGCGCGGCGCCGCCAAAGGCGAGATGGCCGGGCGAGTTGTTGGCGAAGCCGCCCGGCTGCGACCAATCCTGGTTGGCGATGGGCGCCGGCAGCATGATCGGCGCGCTGGCGTCGGCGAGCTCGCCCGTCACGATCGAGCTCTGCGCCTGCATCACCGGGATGCGCTTGCCCGGCAGCGGCACCGCCTTCTCTGCGAAGGGATTGAGGTCGTTGAGCTTCGGCAGCGAGGGGCCGTCGGCGCAGCCACAGAGCAGGGCGAGAACCGACAGGCTCCCGCCGAACTTGCCCCACCGCCTGATCCCGCCCCTCATCCAGTCCCCTCTACTTCTTCGCCTCGGCGGGCACGGTCGTCGTACCCGGCACGGGGGCGGTCGGAGTCCCTGCTTCCGGCATGGTCACAACCGCCGGTACCGGCGCGCCCGGCGCGATCGGTTCGACGGCTCCCCGCCTGCCGATCTCCGCAGCGGCCAGCTCGACGAGCACGATCTGGGCCCGCTCCGCAATGCTCTGCGGCGTCTTCTGGTCGACGAGCAGCGGCGTCAGCGCATTGCGGGCTTCGTCCGCCTTGCCGGCCTTGAACGCAGCAACGCCCATGAGCTCACGCGCACTGTAACGCCACGGACTTGTGTCGGCCATGAGAGGCGTGAGCCAATTCTGCATCTCGGTAAAGTCGGCCGTGCCCATGCGGGCGGAAGCGGCCTGAAGCGCCGCGTAATCGCGCAGCAGCGGATCGGCGCCGGATTTGGCAAGCTCGTCGTAGACGGCAATGGCCTCCGGCTTCTTGCCCTGCTTCAGAAGCACGCCCGCGAGCTGCAGCCGTGAAAGCTCCGGATATCCCCCGGTGCCGTCGGCGACGATGCCCTCGAACTCCTTTTCTGCGCTTCCGTCCTTGCCGGTGGAAGCAAGCTCCATGGCGCCTTCGTAGCGTTCACCGGTGGTCTGCGCGGCGGTGACGCGGCGGCTCTCCACAAACTTGTAGCCGAGAACACCGATCACGATCAGTGCCGCTCCCGCAAGGAAGAACGTGCCGTACTCTTTCCAAATCCGCTCCAGGCGCTCGCGCCTGATCTCTTCCTCGACTTCGCGGAGAAAGCCGTCTTCCTGGTTAGCCATGCCGGTGTCAGCCCTTGATCCCTGGCGCGCTTCTTATCAGAGGCCCGCAGCTGGACCTCTGGAGCCGCATACATAGCCGACAGCTTCCGGTGCGCAAGCAATTGATTGGGCAAGGCCTAAAGCCATGCCCGAGCTCCCCGCATCACTTGCTGCTCGGGTTTTTCGGCTTTTTCGTGGCCCGCGGCGGGGAAGCGCCGGCCCGCTCAGGGAGAGCCTTTCCCTCGCCCTGCATGGCGTAGGTGTGCTCCGGGGTCGGGAAGGCGCGCGAGCGCACCTCCTTGGCGTAGCTCGCGGATCGCTCCCTCGATGACCTCGCCGACCTTGCCGAACTTCTTGACGAACTTGGCACTCGCGGGGAGAGGCCCAGCATGTCCTCCATGACCAGGATCTGGCCGTCGCAGGCGCGCCGAGGCGCCGATGCCGATGGTCGGGATCGGGATCGCCGCGGTGATGCGGGCGGCAAGCGGCTCGGCGATGGCTTCGAGCACGACGGCGAAAGCGCCGGCGTCGGCAACCTGCCGCGCATCCTCCTCGATCGCCGCCCACTGCTCCTGGCGGCGCCCCTGCGCCTTGAAGCCGCCGAGCACGTTGATCGACTGCGGCGTCAGGCCGATGTGGGCCATCACGGGAATGCCGCGGTCAACCAGATAGTGGATCGTCTCGGCCATGCGGCGCCCGCCCTCGAGCTTGACCGCGCCGCAGTCGGTCTCCTTCATCACGCGCGCGGCAGTTGCGAAACGCTACCGCGGGACTTTCCTCGTAGGAGCCGAACGGCATATCGACGACGACGAGGGCGCGCTTGGCGCCGCGCACCACCGCACGGCCGTGCATGATCATCAGCTCGAGCGGCACCGGTACCGTCGTCTCGTAGCCGTGCATCACCATGCCGAGGCTGTCGCCGACCAGCAGGAAATCGCAATAGCGATCGGCGATCGCCGCGGTATGCGCATGATAGGCGGTCAGCGACACGATCGGCTCGCCGCGGCCCTTCTTGGCCGCGATATCGGGGGCCATTACGCGCTTTGAGGTGGAGTGAGTTGACATGAGCCAATCATACCCGTTTCATCGGCTGGCGTCCGCGGGTGTTGCTTTTACACGAACAGACCAAACCGTGGTGCGGGGGCATCTATTCGTTTTTTTCAACACTTCCAATACTTAAAACGCTTGAACTGCGCTTCCTGCTAACGAAGATTTAGGGTTAAAAACAGCATATAATCTGATCTGTTCAGATACACTCTCAGCTCAGGCGGGTGCTTTCTTGCAAACCTTCAGTAAATCGGGGCGGGGCTCCCTGAAAAAATGTCTCTCCACATCGGCGCTGGTTGCTGCGGCACTTTTCGTGTGGGGCAAATTTGCGAGCGCTGAAGCGCAGTTCTTCCCCTGGGGCGGGGGATGGAACCAGCCCTCCTGGGACCAGCAGCCGCGGCGCGCGATACGGCGCATACCACGCAACGTCGAGGACGACGGCGAGAAGATCGTCTCCACGCTGCCCAAGCCGAGCGGACCGCTCGTGCTCGTCATCTCGATCGGCAAGCAGACCGTCTCGGTCTACGACGGCACGCAGAAGATCGCTGTGTCGCCGATCTCCAGCGGCATGCCCGGGCATGACTCTCCGACCGGCATTTTCTCCATCCTGGAGAAAAACCGCTACCACTACTCGAACCTCTACGGCGGCGCGCCCATGCCCTTCATGCAGCGCGTGACCAATTCCGGCGTCGCCATGCATCAGGGCGTCGTGCCGGGCTACCCCGCCTCGCACGGCTGCATTCGTCTGCCGGCCGCGTTTGCGCGCAACCTGTTCGGGATCACCGACGTCGGTGCGCGCGTCATCATCGCCCAGGACGACATGGCGCCGTCCGAGTTTCAGAGCCCGCACCTGATCGCCCCGCTGCCGCCCGACGAGCAGGCGAGCAACGGCACGCAGGAGCGCATCACCACCGCCGAAGCCGCGTCCGCCACGACCAAGGACTTCCCATCCGTGATCGGCGTCACCACGGCGACGGCCGCTGAGGCGGCCGACAAGCCTCGCACCCGCGCCGAAGCCGCGTCGGCCCGCGTCGCCGAGAAGCTCCAGCTTTCGGCCGCCATCACGGACGCGGAGAACCGCAAGACCGCGGCGACCGCCAACGCGAAAGCCACGGCGGATGCCGCGCGCGCCGCCAGGGACGCGATCGGCAAAGCCCGCGCCGAGCAGAACCGGCTCAAGGACGCAGCAGAGAAGGCCGTCCGCGACGCTGCCAACGGCGCCGACAAGTTCAAGGAGCTCACCGCGAAGATGGTGAAGGTCGAAGTCGACAAGCTCACCAAGGAAGATCTCGACAAGCAGTCCGCCGACGAGGTCGCCGAGGAGACGAAGACGCTCGACCTCGCCGACGCGATTCCGGCAGCGAAGAAGGCGGCCACCGATCAGACGCCCATTGTCGAGAAGGCCGTCGCCGCCTCCGCCGAGGCCGACAAGGTCGCCAAGGTCGCGGCCGAGGCCGCCAAGACCGCCGACAAGGCTATCGTCGACGCCAAGACGGCACTCGCCTCCGCCAACGCCATCGACGCGCGCAAGGACAACCCGGTCTCGATCTTCATCAGCCGCAAGACCGGGCGTCTCTCCGCCAAACTCGGCATGGGCGATCCGGTGATCGACGTCCCTGTCACCATCAAGGATCCGAACCAGCCACTTGGCACCCACGTCTTCACGGCACTCGGCTATACGCCCGGTGAGAAGGGGATGCGCTGGAACGTGGTGACCGTGAATACATCGGTCACCCGCGAGAACCCCTACCGGCGTCGCCACCGCCACGACGACGAAGCCTACGTCGCGCCCGCCGGCGACAATACCGATCCCGCCAATGCACTCGAGCGCATCGAGATCCCCGCGGACACGCAGCAGCGCCTGGCAGAGCTCTTGAAGCCCGGCTCCTCGTTCGTCATCACCGACTACGGCTTGAGCCGCGAGACGAGCAAGCGGACCGACTTCATCGTCGAACCGTGGCGCAGCAGCACCGCGGCGCCGGTCGAGTACGAGGGCGGCCGCTCGCCTGATTGATTGCGGACGCGCCCTGAGGATAAAAAGGTGCAACGGCTCGAGCCGCTGCACCCTTTGCCTTTGGGCCGCGGGCTCTGGAGCGGGCTCAGCCGGGCAGCCGCGTCTTGCGTTCCGGTGGAGCCACGAGAACCGCGACGGGATCGCCGATCGCTACGCGCCCGCCATCGAGCACGCGGCAGGTGACGCCGCCGCGCCACTCCGGGTAGAGCGCGCGCATGAGCCCTTCGCGCGCTTCGTCCATGCGCTTGCATGGCGTCGTCGGGTAGGTGATCTCGAGCACCACAGGGCCGATCTTTACGACACCTCCAAGCGCGCGCGGCAGCTCCACGCCCTCGATGAGCAGATTGGCGCGTCGCGCCGTCCACGGCAGGTCTTCGGCGTTGCCCGCCTCTGCGAGATCGGCGAGCGCTGCCTCCCAAGCTTCGCGCGCGAGCAGGGTCACGCCGCGGCGGGGAAACTTCTGGCCTTTGTGGTCGTGCTCGACGCCGCCGCCGGCCTCGATCAGCGTAGTCTCGACGGTCTGCATCGGCGCCCGGCGTGTCGGCCGGTGCGCGATGCCAATGAGCCGTCCTTGTTTGCGCTCACTCATCCCAACGGCGATACGCCGATGAAGAACTGATGCGCCCACAAGAGGATCACGAGATAGAGCCCGGTGCCGACTCCCAGCACGATGAGGTCGTTGTACCAGGGTCCGGCCTTGGTCCCGAGCGGGCCCAGTGCGTGCCGCCGCTTGACCGAGATGCGGTCGTAGACGGCGAAGGCAAGGAAGCTGCCGAACAGCACCAGCGCGGCGAGGTCGCCGTTGGCGAGAAGGTGCGCAAGCGCCCAGATCTTGATGGCCACGAGCATCGGATGTTTGAGCGCGGTGTGGATGCGCGAGGGAACATACGCCGCGACGAGAGCGATGATCGCGGGCAGCATCAGGCCGACGGCGAGATGGCGCGTCCACAGCGGCGGATCCCACAGCACCGGGTTCTTGCCCGGGTGCATCTGCAGCTTCGCGAAGCCGAGCACGATCAGCGCGAAGCCGGCAAGCGAGATGACGCCGAAGATCGCCTTGTAGCCGGTGAGACCGAAGCGCGCGATCAGCCCATCGCGAATCGACACGTTGGAGGGCACCAGATGGATCGCGAAAAAGATCACCAGTCCGATCACCAGCCCCAGCATGGAACGAGCCCCCTAATCCTCGCAGCGCTGACATCGTTGCCACGCTGTGGCCACCACTATAGTCTTTTTAGTTAGACGCTCATTAGAAGTCTGGGCGCGTCGGTCGCCAGTCTGTTCGCGAGTTTGTCCGCGGCCGGGTTTACGAGCGGGAGTAGCGCGGCCTCGCCCATTGGAGAGGTATGTCATGCGTATCTTCGCCGCTCTCGCGCCTGCTGTGGCGGTTGCGTCCCCGCCGGCCTCTCGCGTCCGCGTCGCGTATCCGGTCCTTCCCCAGCGCAAGTCGAGTGGCATTTTCGCACCCCAACCCGAGCCAACAGGGATGAGCGCCGCCATGGCCGCACACGCCGAGCTGAAGGACTTCATTCCCGATTCGGAGCGCGCGCTCGCGCAGGAGATCGCCAAGGCTATGCAGCCGCCGCTCATGAGCCGGCTCGCGCGCATTCAAGGCACATTCGCCGGGTTGGCGGAGCCACAACAGGCCCCCGCGGCGGCTCCGGCCGATATGCCGCCGCCGATTTCGGCACCTCACCTTTCCATCATCCCGCAACTGTCGATGCTAGGCGCGGCGCCGCAGCCCCCCTCGCCCGCGCTGATGGACCTCATGGCCGACGATCCTGACGCCGGCTTCTCCACGCCGCCATCGGTCGAATGGCTCGGCAAGGCACGGCGCGAGCGCAACCGCGCGCGCATGCGCAACACCCTGGCGTGGCTAGCGACGCTCGCCATCGGCGGCGCCATCGTCGCCGGCACAATGGCGATGCTCGCGCGCTAGGGCAGCCAAAGCCTCACGGCAGGAACCCCTTGTCGAGGTCGAGCGCCTGACGCTCGAGCGAGCGGCCCTTGCCGTCGAGCCGCGTCGCGACCCAAGCGACGTGCGTGCCCCCTTGCTGCGACGTGCGCGAGCGCAAGGCGACCGCGACCGTCTCGCCGGCCTTGGCAGCAAGCGGCGCCAGCAGCGGGAAGTAGAGCTGCTCCCAATGCGTGCGCGCCTGCCCCGGCGCGGTGGAGAGCACGATGCCAGGGGTGAGCTCCGCACTCCACCACGTGGCGAAGCCGAAGACGGTTGCCGGCGCAGCAAGCTTCCAGGCCGCTTCGCCCTTGCGCGCCGAGCGGTTCTCCTTGGCGAAATCCACCACGTCCCACGCCTTCGCGCCGGCGCTGCCGTCGAGCAGCTCCTTGGGCGCCAGCGTGCGCACGTAGATGTTGTTGAGACTCATCGTCTTGGCGGCCGTCAGGTCGAATCCGGTCTCGTCCCAAGCGCTGAGCTCGGCGTGGATGCGCTCGCTGACGACGGGGGCGACGAACTGCTCGATGCGGCGCGGGATGATCACGCCCTTGGGTTTGAGGAAACGGCGGCGCGCATCGTTCAGCGTCTCGATGATGTGCTCCTCGAACGGGTAGTTTCCGAGCGTCTCCGACACCACGACGTCGACCTTGGGCGGATCGACCATCTCGGTCGAGTGGCAGGGCATAAGATGCGCGTTGCGCACGCGGTTGGCCTTGAGCGACTTGGCCGCGACACCCGCAACCTCGGCCGCCTCGTAGAGGAACACCTCGCGCGCGCCGAGCCTTGACGCCATCAGCGCGAGCAGCCCGGTGCCGGCGCCGATGTCGGCGACCGTCGTCTCGCCGCGCCGGATCACGGCGGCGAGCGCGCGCCCGAAGGCCTCGTTGCGCACGCGGTCGGCGATTAGCGTCCGGTGATATTCGATGCGCATCGCTAGAGTTTCAGCTCGGGGCCGCGGATCTGGTAGAGCATCAACGCCGTGGCGACGGCGAGGTTCAGCGAGTTCGAGCCGTCCCGCCATCGGAATCTTGACCAGCCGAGTGCACGCCTTGGCGACCGACTCCGACAGCCCCGGCCCCTCGCCGCCCATGACGAGGAGCGTCGGCGAGCGATAGCGCACGCTGCGAAAATCCTCGTCCCCGTCGAGATGGGTGCCCACGACGTCGCCGCGCCAGCCGGCGCGCCAGTCGAGGAACGCCTCGCGCGTCATCCTGACCAGCGGCACGGCGAAGATCGAGCCCATGGTCGCGCGCACGCACTCGCGCGAATAGGGATCACAACTCTGGCCGATGAGAATGGCTCCGCCGGCGCCGACCGCGTCGGCGGTGCGCAGGATCGTCCCGAGGTTGCCCGGATCGCGCACCTCCTCCAGCGCCAGCCACAGCTGCGCGCGGTCGATTTTCGCGGCGGCCGGAGGCTCCGCCCAGCGCTGGCGGAAGACGCCGAGCATGCTCTGCGGGTTGTCCTTCGACGCGAGCTTGCCGAGCACGGCCTCGGAGACCTCCAGGCACTCGGCACCCGCTCCAAGCGCCCACGCGACGAGCCCGCGCGCAACTCCGCTCGCGGCCGAGCCCATCCGGAACACGAGCGTCTCGGGCGTGAACCCGTGTTCGCGCGCGGTGATGAGGATCGAGGCGCCCTCGGCGACGAACAGCCCCGTCTCCTTGCGCGCCTTGCGCATCTCGAGCGCGCGGATCGCCTTGACGCGATCGTTCTGCAGGCTGGTAATCGGCTTGGGCGCGGCTGGCTCACGCTGCATCGGACACCCACCGCGTGAACAGCGACGTCGGCAGGGCGCGCGCGCCGCCCTGCTCGCGGATCGCGAGCTCGCCCGACTCGAAGCGGCCTCCGCGCCCGGCCAGCACCTCGCGCGCGAGCTGATCGAAGGCAAGCGAGGAGGCGCGGATCGCGTAGCTCGTCAGCACCATCGCGGCGCGCGAGGGCGCGAGCAGGCGCGCACAGTCCTTCAGGAGCGCCGGCAAGTCCGCAAACAGATCCCACACCTCGCCTTCGGGTCCGCGCCCGAACTTGGGCGGATCGATGAGCAGCACGTGATAGGTCTTGCCGCGCCGCACCTCGCGCGCGACGAACTTCTGCGCGTCCTCCAGTATCCAGCGGATCGGGGCGGCGCCGAGCTTGGAGGCCGCCTGGTTCTCCTTTGCCCACGCGATTGCCTTCTTGGACGCGTCCAGATGCGTCACCTGCGCGCCGGCCGCTGCCGCAAGCAGCGACGCCGCCCCGGTATAGGCGAACAGATTCAACACGCGCGGCGGCTCGTCGCGAACCTCGCTCAAGCGCTTGAGCATCCACTCCCAGTGCGGCAGCTGCTCGGGGAACAGCCCCAAGTGGCGGAAGCTCGAAAGCCGGCACAGCACCGTCACGTCGCGCACGCTCACGGGCCAGCTCTCGGGCACCTGCTTATCGATGCGCCAACGGCCCTTCTCCTCATCGTCCTCGCCGGCGAACACGGCGGCGGCCTTCTCCCAGTCGCCGCGTGCCAGCTTGGAGTCCACAGCGCCTGCGGCTCCGGGCGGTCAACGACGACTGAACCGAAGCGCTCGAGCTTGCGGCCCGATCCGCTGTCGAGCAGCGCGTAGTCGGGGAAGGCGGCGGTCTCGACCAGGTGCAGGGGGGATGGCGTGCGCATCGTTCTTCTCAGGGCAAGCCGGAGCTTCTAGCACAACGGCCGCCGGCACCGCGCACACTGCCGTGCGGACGGTGAAAAATCCGACCTTGAGCCGGGGTTGGGCGCATCAGCCGCGGCGCCCTACTTCTCGCTACCGCCCCGCGCCTTGATGGCGTTGAGCTCGCGGCGCATCTCATCGAGCCGCTCCTCGCGAAGTTGCTGCTCCGACGGGCTCCAGGCCTTATCGAGATCACGCTGTTCCTCATGCCTGAGGGCGTTCATGCGGAGCTGAAGGCTCTGCTGGTGGACGCGCATGTTCGCCTGCTGCCACAAGGCAAACGTCAGAAACGCGGTGGCGGTGAAGAGAAGCACCGCGAGGATCATGGGCAGCCGCAATGGGAGCAGCCTCGCGCTCGAAATTGTGGACGCGATACTAGCCAAGGCTAAAATCGGAAGTCGCAAAAAAGCAAGCCCGGCCATGGGGCCGGGCTTCAAGTCGTTGAAATCACGCCTGCTGCACGTGGTGGCAAGAAGAACCGACAGCAAGCGCTCCGCCACAACGTGGCGGCAAAACGAGCCAGATCGCCTTCGATGATGCAGTCCGGTACAAGGACTTCATGCCTAATCCAAATCCGTGATCTCGACCGGGCCACCGCCCTTCAGTCGCTGCGCCAGTGCGCTCTCGATGAACGGGTCGATCGCCCCGTCGAGCACGGCCGACGGGTTGGTGCTCTGCGTGCCCGTGCGCAGATCCTTCACGAGCTGATAGGGCTGCAGCACGTAGGAGCGAATCTGGTGTCCCCAGCCGATCTCCGTCTTGCTCGCGGCCGCCGCGCTCGCCTTCTCCTCGCGCTTTTTCAGCTCGAGATCGTAGAGGCGCGATTTCAGCAGCGCCCAGGCGATGGCCCGGTTCTTGATCTGCGAGCGCTCCTGCTGGCTCGCCACCGCGATCCCGGTGGGCAAGTGCGTGATGCGCACGGCGGAATCGGTCGTGTTCACGTGCTGGCCGCCCGCGCCCGACGAGCGGTAGGTGTCGATGCGGCACTCGCTCTCGTTGATCTGGATGTCGATGTCGTCGTCGACCACCGGGTAGACCCACACGGAGGCAAAGCTCGTGTGCCGGCGCGCGTTGGCATCGTAGGGCGAGATGCGCACCAGCCGGTGCACGCCCGATTCCGTCTTGAGCCAGCCGTAGGCGTTCTCGCCCTTGATCTCCAGCGTCGCCGATTTGAGCCCCGCCTCTTCGCCCGGGCTCTCCTCGAGCAGGCTCACCTTGTAGCCGCGCTCCTCCGCCCAGCGCATGTACATGCGCGTGAGCATCGAAGCCCAATCCTGGCTCTCGGTGCCGCCGGCGCCCGCGTGCACCTCGACGTAGCTGTCGTTGCCGTCGGCCTCGCCGGAAAGAAGCGCCTCGACGCTGCGCCGCTGCGCCTCTTCGTCCAGCTTCTTGAGCTGCGCCTCGCCTTCCGAGACGGAAGTGTCGTCATCCTCGGCCTCGCCGAGCTCGATCAGCGTGACGCTGTCATCGAGCTCGCGCTCCAGCTTCTTGTAAGCGCTGATCGAGCGTTCGAGCTGCTGGCGCTGGCGCATGATCTTCTGCGCGGCCTTGGGGTCGTTCCACAGCTTGGGGTCCTCGGCCTTGTGATTGAGCTCGGCGAGCCGGGCTTGAGCGTTATCCCAGTCAAAGATGCCTCCGCAGGAGGACGAGGGCCTCCTTGATGGAATTGACGAGCTTTTGCGGTTCGGCGCGCATGGGATGGCCTCGATGTTCGGATTCTGAGGCAGAGATATAGTTGCCAGAGACGCGGCTGTAAACGCGGCGCAACAGGTGCGTCAGTGTACGCGGCTCACCACAGGCCGCCGCGACCGGCGCCGAACGTGGGCGGGCGCCGCTGCGGCGGATCGGAGTAGGCGTCGTCGCCCGGAGGTGGCGCACCGTCCTCCGCCGAGCCGGTGAAGCCGATCACGGAGTAGGCGTCGTCGGGCTCCTCGCCGGGCTTGAACGCCTCCATGATGCCGGTCGGGTCGTCGGCGGCGGCGCGTAGGCCCGTGCGCAGGTTCACGCGCACAAGCTTGATGCCCGGCGGAATCCGGAACGGAGTCGGCGGCGTGTCGGCAAGCGCCTGCTGCATGAAGGAGCCGAAGATCGGCGCGGCGACCTTGCCGCCGGTCTGGAACTTGCCCATCGGCGTGGGTGTATCGTAGCCGACGAACACGCCGACCACGAGATCGGGCGAGTAGCCGATGAACCAGGCGTCTTTCTCCTCGTTCGTCGTGCCGGTCTTGCCGGCGAGCGGGCGACCGACCGTTTTCAGCACCGTCGCGGTGCCGCGCTGGATCACGCCTTCGAGGATCGACGTCATCTGATAGGCCGTATGCGGGTCGATGATCTGCGGGCGATCGTCGGTGATCTCGGGCTCCTCCTGGTTCTGCCAGGAGTTTGCCTTGCAGCTCTCGCAAACGCGCTTGTCGTGGCGCCACACCGTGTGGCCCCAGCGGTCCTGGATGCGGTCGATCAGCGTCGCGTGTACCAGGTGGCCGCCGTTGGCGAGCATGCTGTAGCCGGTCGCGAGCCGCATCAGCGTCGTCTCGCCCGCGCCGAGCGACATCGACAGCACCGGCAGTAGATCGTCGTAGATGCCAAAGCGCTTCGCATAATCGATGATGATCGGCATGCCGAGATCCTGCGCGAGCCGCACGGTCATCTGGTTGCGCGAGTGCTCGACGCCGAAGCGCAACGTCGACGGCCCGGCGGAGTTCTCCTTCTCGTAGTTCTCCGGGCGCCAGATATCCTGGTTGGGACCCTGCTCGATCTCGATGGGGGCATCGAGCACGATGCTGGTCGGCTTGTAGCCGTTGTCGATGGCGGCGGAGTAGACGAACGGCTTGAACGAGGAGCCCGGCTGGCGTTTGGCCTGTATGGCGCGGTCGAACTCGCTCATGGCGAACGAGAAGCCGCCGACGTCGGCGAATACGCGGCCCGTGTGCGGGTCAAGCGCGACGATGGCGCCGCCGACCTCGGGGATCTGCATCAGCGACCAGGCGCCACTCAAGTCCTTGGGATCTTTCGGCGCCACGTAGATCACGTCGCCCAGCGCCAGCACGTCCCCGACCGCCTTCGATGGCTTCTTGCCGGCTGACTTCGCCCACTTCAGCTCGTCAAAGCTGATCTCGACCGCCTCGCGCTTGTCGACGAGGGTGCCGTCCTGCTGCTTCTCGGGGCGTAGGCCGACGGTCGCCTTGGTCGGGTCGATCTTCAACACGATGCCGAGCCGCCAGGGCTGGATGTCGCCGGGGCTTTCGACCTTGTTGAGCGCTGCGCCCCAGTCGCCAGTGATGTCGATCTTTGCCACCGGGCCACGCCAGCCCTTCTGGCGGTCAAAATCGACGAGGCCGTCGATGAGCACCTGGCGCGCGATCTTCTGTAGGTTGGGGTCGAGCGTGGTGCGCACCGATAGCCCGCCGCTGTAGAGCTTGTCCTCGCCGTAGGTGTTGAGCAGCGTGCGCCGCACTTCCTCGGCGAAATACTCCGCGGCGAAGATATGCGCGCCGGTAGCGCGGATATTGATCCCGAGCGGCTTCACCTTGGCGGCGGTGGCCTCGTCCGACTTGATGTAGCCGTTCTCCGTCATCTGGCCGATGATCCAGTTGCGGCGCGCGATCGCGGCCTTGGTCTGGCGGAACGGATGGTAGTTGTTGGGGCCCTTGGGCAGCGCGGCCAGGTAGGCGGCTTCCTCGACGGTGAGGTCCGACAGCTCCTTGTTGAAGTAGTTCATGGCCGCGGCGGCGACGCCATAGGCGCCCATGCCGAGATAGATCTCGTTCAGATAGAGCTCGAGGATGCGGTCCTTCGAATAGGCGCGCTCGATGCGGATGGCCAGGATCGCCTCCTTCACCTTACGCTCGATCGTGCGGTCGCTGCTCAACAGGAAGTTCTTCGCCACCTGCTGGGTGATGGTCGAGGCGCCCTCGGTGCGCCGCGAGCGTCCTTCGACCTTCGACTCCACCGCCTTGTACACGGCGCGCGCGATGCCCTGGAAGTCGACGCCGCCGTGCTCGTAGAAGCGGCGGTCCTCGGCCGACAGGAAGGCGTAGATCACGCGCTTGGGGATGGTGTTGATGGGCACGAAGATGCGCCGCTCGCGCGCGTACTCCGCGATGAGAGCGCCATTGTGCGCATGGATGCGCGTCATCACGGGGGGCTCGTACTTGGAGAGGCTCTCGTAGCCGGGAAGGTCCTTTGACACCTTCCACAACAGGAAGCCCGCAGCCGCCGAAACGCCCAGGAAGCCGACGACGAGCGCCGCAAACCCGAAGCCCAGGAAGCTCAAGAGAAGGCTCCGGCGCCGCCTGCGCTTGCGCGTGGGCGGTTGGGGCGGGTGATAGGGGTCGTGCATCAGCCTCTATTCCGTTGATCGGGCGAGTGTTTGGGTAATTTCGGACCAGGCTTCGCAATACAAAAAAGCCACCACCCCGACGCATGGCACCTTAACATGGATTGTGGCATCAAGTCGTCGCCCGCCAGGGTTTAGATAACGTTTCGTGGCGCTACGCCGCATGCCTAGGGCGCCCCCGCTGTCCTTTTGCCGAAATAGGCGTCAACGGCGGTCGCGATCGAGGTCGCAATCCGCTCCTGCCACGCGGGAGAGTTGAGTAACTTCTCGTCCTCGGCATGGCTCATGTAGCCCAGCTCAATCAGCACCGAGGGGGTGTCAGCCTGCCGCAGCACCTTGAACGCCGCCGAGCGTTGCGGATCGCGCGACAAGGACACGGTCTTGGTCATCCTCTTGACCAGCGTGTTGGAAAAATCGGCGGAGAAGTTGGCAGTCTCGCGTTTGAGCAAATCGATGAGAATGCTGCGCACCTGCCCCTGTTCCTCGAACTTTGCCGTGGTGAGTCCGGCAATGGCGTCGGAATTATTTTCCTTCTCCGCCATGAGGCGCGCTTCCTCGTCGGACGCGCGCTCCGACAGCGTGTAGACGGTCGCACCGCGCACGCTATCGGCGTTCTGGGCGATGAAGTCGGCGTGCAGCGAGATGAACAGATCGGCGGCGAGCGTTTTGGAGCGCCGGAGCCGCCCATCGAGTGAGATGAACACGTCGCGCGCGCGCGTCATGAAGACGTCGTAGCGGCCGCCCTGGGAGAGGCGAGCCTTCAACCGCTGCCCCACGGCGAGCACGACCATCTTCTCGGTGAGGCCGTCGGCGGCCATGGCGCCGGGGTCGATGCCGCCGTGCCCAGGATCGAGGAGGATCACCGGCTTGGCGCGGTTTTTCGGCTTCTCTGCGCGCTCCTCGTAGATCTCCGGCTTCAAAGGCGGCGGCTGCCCCGTGCGCTCGCCGCCGGTGCCGCCGCCAAACGCCGCCGGCGTCGTCGGCGTGAGCTCGACCGCCAGCCGCACCGCCTGCCCCTTGGCGTTCGTCATCCCGGCCTTGGCGATCAGTACCGGCTTGGTCGTGTCCATGACGATGCGCGCCTTGCCTTCGGCGAGGAGGCCGTAGCGGAAGGCGGAGACGAGGCCCTTGGCATCCTGGCCGGTGCCCTTCGGCAGCTGGAACACGACGTCGGGCAGGTCGATGACAACGCGGTAGGGATCGCCGAGCGTGAACACCTCGACCTGCACGCCGGCAGACAGCTCGACCATGAACGTGGTTGAAGCTTCGCTGCCGGTAAGTTCGGCGCGCGTGGCGATACTGCCCTTCTTCTCCGCCTTTTGCTCGGCCTTGGCCGCGCGCTTCTCGACCACGGTCGTTGCGGACGGCGGCGACACGTTCTGCGCGATGCGCCCGCTCTCGCCGGCCGCCACCCCGCCGGGACCAACGAGCACAGCCATCACGGCCGCCGCGATCCGCGCTCGTCCCCTCAGCGGCATGAGTTGCCGATGCCCCCTTCGCCCGCGCGCCGGCGGCCACAATTGCCCCCGGCGAATTTAACGGTTTCTTGGCCTCATTACCTTCAAATTGCCCCTAAATTAGTGTCTGATAGCAAAGTGTTGGCCAGTCGGATCGGAATTGGCGCCGTTATATCACGCTTGCCAGTCTACCGGCGAACACGTAGTTATCTGATTTGATGCTGCTGATGCCCCTTCGGCGGGATTTAGGTGTGCGCCGCGCAAAGCCTAAGGTTGTGAGGCTTTAGAGCCTTCTCCCCCAAATGCGCCGGATCGCCGCTCCCTAGCCGGACGAGGGCCGCTGCAGATCGAAAGATTAAGCGGTCGTCGTGTGCTGTCTCGCTGCGATCTCCTTGAAGATCCAAGCTTTTAGCCCGGCTCCCGCTTGAAACTCTGACCATCAGAGGAAGCGCGCTCCCCATCGTTCGCCCAGGAAAGGAAGGCAGGCAGAGCGAGATCCCTATCCTCAACGCTCATGCCAATAGGGAGCAAACAGCCCGGCCCGCGTCTGAAATCCGCGCGCTCGGGAACCATTGAAAGTCGTTGCGAATGAATACCTTGAGCACAACCAGCTTGGATGCCCCTGCGCGCGATCAACAGCGCCGCGGAGCTCGCCCGGCCGTTTCCGGGTCCAGGCAGGCACGTGCTGCAGCCGTCACCCCACACATTCAGTCTTCACATCAAACAAAAACGCGCGCCCGAGACCGGCGCCTCGCCCGCCAAGGCCCAATCCTGTTCGGATTTGCGACCACGCGCGGCAGCCCGCACCGCCGGCGCGCGAAGGATCGGCACAAATGTCCAACACCAACAAGATGCTTATCGATGCCACGCATCCCGAGGAAACCCGGGTCGTGGTTCTGCGCGGAGGCCGGGTAGAGGAGTTCGACTTCGAATCCGCCGCCCGCAAATTGCTGCGCGGCAATATCTACCTCGCCAAGGTGACACGCGTTGAGCCGTCGCTGCAGGCTGCCTTTGTCGAGTACGGCGGCAACCGCCACGGCTTTTTGGCCTTCAACGAAATACACCCCGACTACTACCAGATCCCGGTCGCGGATCGCCAAGCCCTCATCGAGGAGGAGGCGGCCGCCGAAGCCGAGGAGGAGGCCGCCGTCGATGCGCACGCGGAAGCGCTGGCGGCGCGGCGCGGCCACCGCTCGTCGGAGGACAATCGCTCCGAAGAGGACGAGGGCGGCGAGGAGTTCGCAAGCGAGACGGTCGAGCCGATCGAGCCCGACACGCACGAGCACGACGAGAGCGAAGGCTCCGACGAGGGCCCCCGCACGATCGAAGCCGCGGCCCCGCAGGATGACCGCATCTCGGAGCCGGCACCATCGCAGCAAGGCTTGGCGGCCAACGAGAACTCGGACGGCACCGACGGCGAAGGCACCGAGGAATCCCCGGAGGCTTCCGGCGAAGCCGCAGCCGGCGAGGGCGACGGCCGCGTGCAAGAGGTCGAGACGACCCCTGCTCCGACCGAGGTCGAGCGCGTCGAGCAGGTCGGCTCGGGCGAGGACGCGATGGAGGAGCTGCGGGTGCGCCCGCGCCGCCGCCAGCGCAGCTACAAGATCCAGGAGGTCATCAAGCGGCGCCAGGTGATCCTGGTGCAGGTCGTCAAGGAGGAGCGCGGCAACAAGGGCGCGGCCCTGACCACGTACCTCTCGCTCGCCGGCCGCTATACCGTGCTGATGCCCAACACCGCGCGTGGCGGCGGCATCTCCCGCAAGATCACCAACCCGCAGGACCGCAAGCGCCTCAAGGCGATCGCAGCCGAGCTCGAGGTGCCGGAGGGCATGGGGCTCATCATCCGCACGGCTGGCGCCGCGCGCACCAAGCAGGAGATCAAGCGCGACTTCGAGTATCTGCTGCGGCTATGGGAGAGCGTGCGCGATCTCACGCTGCGCAGTCGAGGCGCCGAGCCTCGTCTACGAGGAAGGCAACCTGATCAAGCGCTCGATCCGCGACCTCTACAACAAGGACGTCGACGAGGTCGTCGTCGCCGGCGCGGACGCCCACCGCGAGGCGCAAGGACTTCATGCGCATGCTGATGCCGAGCCATGCCAAGAACGTGAACCACTACGCCGAGTCCGAGCCGCTGTTCACCCGCTTCCAGATCGAGCGGCAGCTCAACGCGATGTTCAGCCCGTACGTGACGCTGCGCTCGGGCGGCTATCTCGTCATCAACCAGACCGAGGCGCTCGTCGCCATCGACGTCAACTCCGGCAAGTCGACGCGCGAGTTCTCGATCGAGGAGACGGCGCTCCACACCAACCTCGAGGCGGCCGACGAGATCGCCCGCCAGTTGAAGCTGCGCGACCTCGCCGGCCTCATCGTGATCGACTTCATCGACATGGAGGAGAAGCGCAACAACCGCACGGTCGAGCGGCGCCTGAAGGATGCGCTGCGCTTCGACCGCGCGCGCATCCAGGTCGGCCGCATCAGCCACTTCGGCTTGCTCGAGATGTCGCGCCAGCGCCTGCGCACGGGCGTGCTCGAAGGCTCGACCTCGCAGTGCCCGCACTGCCAGGGCACCGGCATCATCCGCTCTACCGAATCGGTGGCACTCGCGGTGTTGCGCGGGCTCGAGGACGCCATCACGGCGGGCGCGCGCACCGCGCTCATCGCCACCACGACGCCGACGGTGGCGCTCTACATCCTCAACAACAAGCGCCCCTTCATCAACGACATGGAGACCCGGCACGGGCTCCCGATCAGCGTCACCGGCAGCGACAAGCTGCACGGCGCCAACTTCACGATCGAGAAAGGCGCTGCTCCCGCGCAGCCGGTGCGCCGCACCGAGCGCGGCGCGGTCAACATGGAGTGGGGCTTCGAGGACGAGGCCGAGGTCGTCGTCGAGACCGAGGGCGACGAAGCTCCCGCGCGCCCCGGTTCGATGGTCGAAGAGGTCGGCGAAGACGATCGCGATGATCGCGGTGAGCGCGAAGCCCGCGGGGAGCGCGGCGGCTCCGACGAGCCGCGCCGTCGTGGCCGCGGGCGTCGCCGCCGCGGTGGCAGTGGTGGCGGACAGCGCGACGGGCAGCGCGAGAGTTCCGGCGGCGGTGGCGAGCAGCCCTACGAGGCGGGCCGAGCGCCCGAGCGCGATCGCGTCAATGCTCCCGGCCCGCGCCCCGAGCGTGCGGAGGCATCCGGGGAAGGTGCGGACGCGGGCGAAGGCGGACAGCCGCGCGAGGAGCGCGGCGGTCGCAGCCGGCGGCGCGGACGCCGCGGCGGGCGGCGCGGTCGCGATCGGCAGTCGCGGAATGGAGACGGCAACGGCCGCGACGGCGCGCGCGAGCACGACGGGCAGCCTTTTGCCGAGGCCGGTGGCGAGCAGCCCATCGCGGGCGAGGCGCCGATCGAGCGCAGCGCCCGCCCGGAACGGGCTGCGGAGCGTTCACACGAGCGCCAGCCGGAGCGCACGCGCGAGCGGCCGCAGCCGGCGCCAGAGGCGGAGGCCAGCAAGCCGCAACCGCGCCATAGCGAAGCGCCGGCAGCGCCGACCGGCGAGGCGCCCCCCGAGAAGCGCCCGCGCCATCGCGGCGGTTCGAGCGAGCCCAAGCTCGAGCGCGTCGTTGTCGGGCAGGCCAAGAATGATGAAGGCGCGAGCGGCGAAGCGGCGGCAGAATCGTCCGCGCCCGCCCGCAAGGGCTGGTGGCAGCGCCGTCTCGGCGGCGAGTAGAGCGAGCCGCTACACGAATTCAAACGCAAGGACCGGAGCACTGCTCCGGCCCTTGTTCGTCGGTGGCTCGTGCCGACGAAGTAATCTCAACGGTTAGTGCCAGTCGCGACCACCGCGGCCCCCGTCGCGACCCATGGCCCAGCGCGGCCCGTGCCGGCCGCGGCCGTCCTGGCCGAAGTGCCCGAGCACCTGCGAGGCGACCGCCTTCTGCTCGTCCGACAGCGAGGCGTAGAACGGCTTCAGGACTTCGGCGTATTCCTTCTCCTTCTGCGCGCGCTCGGTCATCTTGGCGGCGGCCTGGGTCAGGCGCTGGCTGCGCTTCTCGATGCGGTCGGGCAGGGAGACCTGCTGATGCTCGTGCTTGCCCTTTTCGGCGCGGCGCTCCTCGCGCTTGGCAGCCCAAGCCTCGCGCGCCTTGCGGCGGTCGGCGAAGCCAGCGCGGATCTTGTCCTCGACGGGGGCAAACAGTTTCTCCTGATCGGGCGACAGCTTGAGTGCCGCCTTGGCCATGGCGATGCGGCCGTCCTCGAGCCGCGCCAGCGTCTCGGGCGAGGGCCCGCGCTTTGCTTCGCTCTGCTCGGATTTCTGCTGATCGCCCGGCTCGGGATCGGCCAGTACGATCGTGGCCGGGACAGTCGCGGCCAGGAGCGTTATGGCAAGGGCACGTGACAACTTCTTCATGATTGTCTCCTGATTAACTCTAGGCAGCCGTAGGGGAATTGCGACGCTGCTAGGTGAGGGAACGCGTGCCACCGCGGCGATCCGTCGGGTGGATTGCATCGAACGATGTTTTCGTTACCGGAGCCGCGGCGGTCGCGAGCTCAGGCCTGGCGGCGCGCTCGCGCCCACGCCTGCAGCCGCCGCGCCGCCTCTGCCATGTCGGCCGCGGTGCCCGCATAGCAGAAGCGCAGGTAGCGGTGGCCATGCTCGGCATCGAAATCGACCCCCGGCGTCGCCGCGACACCGGCCTCCTCCAGCATCGCGCGCGCAAATGCGGTGGCGTCGTTGGTCAGTTGGCTCACGTCGCAATAGAGGTAGAAGGCGCCGTCTGCCGGCGCGAACCGGGTGAAACCCGCGCGCGGCAACGCGTCGAGCAGGAACGCCCGGTTCTGCGCATAGACACGCCGGTTTACCTCAAGCTCTTCCATGCCGTCGAAGGCGCCGAGCGCCGCCGCCTGCGCGATCGCCGGCGGCGCGATGTAGAGGTTCTGGGCGAGCCGCTCGACCACGCGCACCAGCCGCTGCGGCACGACCATCCAGCCGACGCGCCAGCCGGTCATGGAGAAGTATTTCGAGAAGCTGTTCACGACGATCGCCTCGTCGCTGTGGCTGAGCGCAGTGTCCGCGCGCGCGCCGTAGGTGAGGCCGTGGTAGATCTCGTCCGAGATGAGCTGCACGCCGCGCTCGGCACACACGCGCGCAAGCTCCGCGAGCGCGTGCGGCGCGATCATCGTGCCCGTCGGATTGGCCGGGCTCGCTATCAGCAGCCCCTTGACGCCGTCGCGGCTCGCCGCGCGCGCGACATCCTCCGCCGTCGGCATCCAATCGCCGGCCGGACCGGTCTCGATCAGCACCGCAGTCTGTCCGAGAGCGCTGAGGATATGGCGGTAGCAGGGATAGCCGGGCGACGGCAGCGCGACCTTGTCGTGCGCGTCGAACACGGCCAGGAACGCCAGCACGAACGCAGCCGACGATCCCGTCGTCACCACCACGCGCTCGGGGGAGACCTCGACGCCGTACCACTCGCGGTAAAGCTGCGCGATGCGCCGGCGCAGGGCCTCCTCCCCCAGCGCCATGGTGTAGCCAAGCGTCGCGCTCTCCAGCGCCCGCATAGCGGCAAGCCGCGCTCCCTTCGGCGCCGGCGTCCCCGGCTGGCCGACCTCCATATGGATAATGCTGCGCCCCGCGGTCTCCTGCGCCTGCGCCGCCCGCATTACATCCATGACGATGAAGCTCGGGATGTTGCCGCGCGCGGAGCCCTCGCTGAGGAGCGATGCCGCTCCCGCAATCCGGTCCGATATTTCCCGCTCAGCCATGCTGTCTCGTGTGCCTCAATTGATGGCGTATTCGTAATGCTTCGCGCTGACACCTCGCCGCATTCTCGCCCGGCGGCGATGCTACGCAATACCCCCTGCTAATAGCGCGCGTGCGTACCCTATTTCAGGCCTCAGGCGCCGAGGCGCGGGGTTGCGTTGACGCGGTTTGTATCCCCAACTAGGGTCCGGTCACAGCGTCAAAACCGAGCATCGAACCAGGTCCGTTGCAGATGATGGTTCGCTTTAGTTCCACCTCGGCCAGCGCGCGAACGGCGGCCCGGTCGGCTCTGTGCGGGCTAGCCTTGGCCACGCTCGCGCCTGCGCCCGCGACCGCGCAGAACCTGCCGCTGATCCGCGATACCGAGATCGAGAACCTGCTCAATGACTACGCGCGGCCGATTTTCCGCGCTGCAAATTTGGGGACCGGCCGCATCAAGGTGCGCATCGTGCAGAACGACGCCTTCAACGCCTTCGTGCTCGATGGCCGCAATGTGTTCGTCCACACGGGCACGCTCATGCAGGCGGAGACGCCCAATGAGGTGATCGGCGTCATCGCACACGAGAGTGGTCATATCACCGGCGGACACATGGCCGCTTTGAAGGCGCGCATTGCGCAGGACCAATTGAAATGCACGATTGCGCAGGTTCTCGGCATCGGTGCGATGGTTGCCGGAGGTGTGATGGGCGGCGATTCCGCGCGCGAACTCGGCGGCGCTGGCCAGGGCATCATGGCCGGAGGGTGCGAGATCGTGATGCGCGGTCTGCTTGCGGAACGGCGCCAACAGGAATCGGCGGCCGACCAGGCGGGCCTCTCGTTCCTCAACGCCACCAAGCAGTCCGGCCGCGGCATGCTTGCGACGTTTGAGCGCTTCGCCCAGCAGGAGTACCTATCCGACGCATACAAACAGGCCTATGCCCGAAGCCATCCCCTCTCCAGAGACCGTCTCGCGCGCCTGCGCCAGCTCGTCGAGGGGAGCCCATATTTTCCGGCCAGGGACCCGCCCCAGCTCCAGCTCCGCCATGATCTGATGCGGGCCAAGCTCTCCGGCTACATGGAGCCTCCCCAAACCGTCTTCAATCGTTATCCACCCACGGATAACACCCTGCCAGCGCGCTATGCCCGCGCGCTCGGGTACTTCTTCCAAGGCGGGCCCGGGGCGCTCGACAAGGCGCTTTCGGAGATGGACGCGCTCTTGCGCGAACGTCCTCAAAATCCCTACTTCTGGGAGGTAAAGGGCGACCTGCTGATGCGTACGGGCAAGACCAGGGAAGCCATTCCGTTCCTGCGCCAAGCATTGAAGCTCGAACCCACGGCGACGCTCATCAACGTTCAACTTGCGACGGCGCTTTTGTCTCTCGAGGATCCCAATACGCTCGCTGAGGCCATCGACCTTCTGCGTAAGTCGCTTGTCGTTGACGACAACCCGAATGCTTACCTGCAATTGGCAAACGCATACTACAAGGTCGGCAAGCAAGCCGAAGCCGAAGCCATGATGGCGCAAGCGTACTTCCTGAAGAGCGATATAAAACAGGCGCAGATCTTCGCCAAACGCGCGCAATCGAAACTGCGCACCGGCAGCCCGGAATGGTTGAAAAACGACGACATAATAAACTACAAGCCTGAAACCTGATGGCGGCAGCCGCTACTGGCTGCTATCGCCGCCCCAAAATCCCAAGTGAGGCCTGCACAATGTCCCCGAGCCCCCGCCCGAACCTCCTGCGCGCAGCCGCGCAAAGCAAAGCTTTGTGGCTCGCCGTCCCGGCGATTGCCGCGCTCGTCCTGCTGGCGCTGGCCGGCCACTGGGCCGTCAACACTCCGGCACCCGTTTCGGTCGCCGAGGCCGAGACGGTCCCACCCGCCGCCGCGGAGGCAGCCAAGCCTGCCGAACCCGTCAAGGCTGCCGAGGCGGCGAAGCCCGCAGAGGCCGCCAAGGCGCCGGAGCTGACGACCTTCACGGGCGACCAGAAAAAAGAGATCGAGCAGATCATCAAGAGCTATCTCGTCACCAACCCGGAGATCTTCGTCGAGGTGCAAAACGCGCTCGAGGCGAAGATGGAGAAGGAGCAGGCCGAGAAGCTGAAAGCCGCCATCTCCCAGAACTCCGGCGAGATCTACCGTGCGAGCGGCGCTTCCGTTGGCGGCAACGCGGACGGCGACATCACCGTCGTCGAGTTCTTCGATTACAACTGCGGCTACTGCAAGCACGGCCTGCACGACGTGGCCAAGCTCATCGAGACTGACCCTAAGGTGCGCGTGGTGTTCAAGGAGCTGCCGATCCTGTCGAAGGGCTCCGAGGAAGCCTCCCGCGTCGCGCTCGCGGCGCAGCGGCAGGGCAAGTACTGGGAGCTGCACAAGGCCATGCTGAGCGCCAAAGGGCAGATGAACGAGGCGGCCGCGCTACAGCTCGCCGAGAAACTCGGGCTCGACATGACCAAGCTCAAGGCCGATATGGCGTCGCCCGAGGTGAAGGCCGAGGTCGAGAAGTCGGAGGCGCTGGCGAAGAAGATGGGCGTCAACGGCACGCCGCACTTCCTTATCGGCGATCGCGCCATCGCCGGCGCTCCAGAGGACCTCTACGACCAGCTCGAGAAGAATGTCACTGAGCTCCGCAAGCAGGGCTGCTCCTACTGCTGAGCCTTGCGGGCCTCATGGCCGCGGCGCGCCACGGGTTGTTGCTGCACGCAGCTCGCCGCGACGGCGTCCCGACCGCAGACTTCCGCAGGGCCGGGAAAGCTGGTAGACGGGGAGCTCAGTCCGATCCAGGCCGCCGGCATGTCCGGCGTCCCCTGCGCGGCGCTGGAGCATCATGGCCAAACCGATCTACGTCCTTAACGGACCCAACTTGAACATGCTGGGACTGCGCGAGCCTGCGGTATACGGGCGGGACTCGCTCGCCGACGTGGAGGCGCGCGCACAAGGCCGCGCGAAAGCGCTCGGTCTTGCCGTCGATTTCCGCCAGACAAACGACGAGGGCAAGCTCGTCGACTGGATCCAGGAGGCGCGCGACAAGGCGCAGGGCATCATTATCAATCCGGGCGCCTACTCGCACACCTCGATTGCCATCCTCGACGCACTGCAGGCGGCCGAGCTGCCGGTGATCGAGGTGCACCTGTCAAACATTTTCCGCCGCGAGCCCTACAGGCAGCATTCCTACGTCTCGCTCGCGGCCAAGGGAGTGATCTGCGGCCTCGGCGCCAAGGGCTACGAGCTTGCGCTCGAGGCCATGGCCGACGTGCTGGCATCAGCGCGGCGTGGCTAAGGCTCAGGGCGGACGGCCTGCGAAGCGGCCGAAGAAAAAAGGACAGCGACGTATGACGGCCAAGGATCAGGGCGAAAACTCCGGCGCCGAGCAGCAGTTGATCCGCGAGCTCGCCGAGCTCTTGAATAAGACCGGATTGACCGAGATCGAGATCGAGAAGAGCGGACTCAAGGTGCGCGTGGCGCGCACCGTCACCGTGCAGGCCGCCGTCGCCGCATCGGCCGCCGCCGCGGCTCCGGCCGCCGGCGCACCTGCCGCCAAGGCCGCCGGCAACGATCCTGCCAAGCACCCCGGCGCCGTGAAGTCGCCCATGGTCGGTACCTGCTACCGCTCGCCCGAGCCGGGCGCGGCCGTGTTCATCGACGTCGGTGCCCGCGTCTCGCAGGGCGACACGCTACTCATCATCGAAGCCATGAAGACCATGAACCAGATCCCCGCGCCGCACGCGGGCAAGGTCACCGCAATCCTCGTCGAGAACGGCCAGCCGGTCGAGTTCGGCGAGCCGCTTGTCATCATCGAATAAAGCAAAAATGTTCGACAAGGTTCTGATCGCAAACCGAGGAGAGATTGCACTGCGCGTCCAGCGCGCGTGCAAGGAGCTGGGCATCGCCACCGTCGCCGTGCATTCGACGGCCGACGCCGATGCCATGCACGTGCGGCTCGCCGACGAGAGCGTCTGTATCGGGCCCCCGCCCGCCGCCGAAAGCTACCTCAACATTCCGCGCCTGCTCGCCGCCTGCGAGATCACCGGCGCCGACGCCGTGCACCCCGGCTACGGCTTCCTGTCGGAGAACGCCCGCTTCGCCGAGATCCTGGAAGAGCACCAGATCACCTTCATCGGACCGACGTCCGAGCACATCCGCATCATGGGCGACAAGATCGAGGCCAAGGAGACCGCCAAGCGCCTTGGTATCCCGGTGGTGCCGGGGTCGGACGGCGCCGTCACGAGCGAGCCCGAGGCGATGAAGGTCGCCAAGGCCATGGGCTTCCCCGTGCTGATCAAGGCGACGGCCGGCGGCGGCGGGCGCGGCATGAAGGTCGCGCACACACCCGCCGATCTGGGTCTGGCGCTGGCGACCGCGCGCGCGGAGGCCAAGGCCGCCTTCGGCAACGATGCCGTCTATCTCGAGAAATACCTGATGACGCCGCGCCACATCGAGATCCAGGTGTTCGGCGACGGCCAGGGCAACGCCATCCACCTGGGCGAGCGCGACTGCTCGCTGCAGCGCCGCCACCAGAAGATCATGGAGGAATCCCCCTCGCCCGCGCTCAACGAAGAAGCGCGCAAGAAGATCGGTGAGACTGTCGCCGCCGCCATGCGCGAGATCAAGTACCGCGGCGCCGGCACCGTCGAGTTCCTCTACGAGGAGGGCGAGTTTTACTTCATCGAGATGAACACGCGCCTGCAGGTCGAGCATCCGGTAACCGAAGCCGTCACCGGCATCGATCTCGTGCTGGAGCAGATCCACGTCGCCTCAGGCGCCCAGCTCGCACACAAGCAGAAGGACATCACCTTCTCCGGACACGCCATCGAGTGCCGCATCAACGCCGAGAACCCGCGCACCTTCCGCCCCTCGCCAGGCCAGATCACCTACTGGCATCCACCCGGCGGGCTCGGCGTGCGCGTCGATTCAGGCGTCTATCAAGGCTATCGGATCCCGCCCTATTACGACAGCCTCATCGGCAAGCTCATCGTGCATGGCAAGACGCGCAACGAATGCATGATGCGGCTAAAGCGGGCGCTGTCGGAGTTTGTCATCGACGGCGTGGAGACCACGATCCCGCTCTTCAGCGAACTGGTGCGCCAGCCCGACATTGCCAACGGCCTCTACGACATCCACTGGCTGGAAAAGTATCTCGCGAAGGGCTGATCTGTTTCTCCTCGCGGCAGGTTTGCGATTTTTCCTCAGGATTCCTAAACTAGGCTTGGCACTAAGCTTGGCAAGCTCGGGGGACCCGCGGTCTCTCACGGATTTCCATGGATGGGCTCCTGCCGGGGGCCCCGCAAGTTGCATGGCTTCACGCGACGACATCGTCATCGAGATCACGCCGCAGGTGCTGCTCAAGGCCTATACCTGCGGCATCTTCCCCATGGCCGAGAGCGCGGACGACCCGGCGCTATACTGGATCGAGCCGCAGCACCGCGGCATCCTCCCCCTCGACAAGGTGCACGTGCCGCGCCGACTTGCGCGCACGCTGCGCACCACCCGCCTGCAGGTGCGCATCGACACCGACATTGCCGGTGTGATCGAGGGCTGCGCCGCCTCGCGCGCGGGACGCCGCTCCACCTGGATCAACGACCGCATCCGCACGCTCTACCGCGACCTGTTCGATCTGGGTCACTGCCACACCGTCGAGGTGTGGAGCGGCGGGCGGCTCGCCGGCGGGCTCTACGGCGTCGCGCTCAACGGCGCCTTCTTCGGCGAGAGCATGTTCTCCTACGAGCGTGATGCCTCCAAGATCGCGCTGATGCACCTCGCGGCGCGGCTGGCGCACGGCGGCTTCCGCCTGCTCGACACCCAGTTCGTGACCGATCACCTGCGGCAGTTCGGCACGGTCGAACTCAACCGCGAGGAATTCCACCGGCTGCTCGAGAAGTCACTCGACGTCGAGGCCGATTTCAAGCGGCTTGCACCCGACCCGAGCCCCGAGATGATCCTGGCGATCCTGGGATCGCCTACCCCGCCACCGCGCGGCTGAGCGCCAGCTCCCCCTGTTCCCTGCGTTACAGCACCCCGCTCCCCGGTCCGCTACCAATGCAATCGACAGCGGCCGAACCTGGAACGGGACCACTGTCAGCGAAGACGCGCCGCAGGGGTTGCGGCGCGTCTTCATCCCGCGAGATGGAGCCATGAACATGAACCTACGAACCACATTTATCATGACCACCGCAGCCCTTCTCGCCGTGCTCGGCGGGGCTGTCGCGGCGCAAGCCGACGACTCGCTCAGCGCACCGATCGCCACCGCGCTGAACGAATCCGATCCGTTGTCCGCATCCGACGATTCAGGGCTCGGCACGACGAAGTCGAACATCATCTCCGACGCGACCCAGGCCGCCTCACAGACCGTCGCGCCTGCGGAAACGCCGCAGAAGTCGCTCACGCCCGCCGCCGACGCGGAGGCCGCAAAGGCTGCGGCCGCGGCCAAGGCCGCCGCGGCTGCCCAGGCCGCTCAGGCCGCTCAGGCCCAGGCTGCTGCCGAAGGCGCGGGCATGGACCCCGGCGAGATGATGGAAGCGCGCATGGCTGCACAGCAGGAGAAAATGGAGGCTGCGCAGGAGCAGATGCAGGAGCACGTCGAGATGATCGGCGAAGTGCTCTCCGGCGGCGAGTGAGTGTTCCCTGCGGAACAGCGAGGCCGCCCTCACGCCATTACAGTGCAAGCGTTAAGGTGAATTCAGCAACAGGAGACCACTAGCACCTGCCTTTACGAGTTTCTCTCCCGACCGGATATGCCTCCTCGTCCCCCGTCCCCCGGACCCGGTCGGAGACTTGCCCTCCAGCTTCGCAGCTGGGGGGCATTTTCGTTTGCAGCCCACGCCGCGAAAGAAAATCCTGCGACGGCGCACTTTTTTCTCGCCCTGTTCCGCGCGGAACAGCCGTGCCCGAGCCGGCACGGCATAGTCCTCGCATCAGAGCACGACGGGTCACGCTCCCTGACGCTCTCCCGGAATTCGAGTTTCCTCCCCACGCTTCCTCCCAGAGCCTCAGGCCCCGCGCAAAACGCGGGGCTCTTTTTTTGGGGGGCGGGGCAGAAGCAGCGTGTGATAGCTAAGCCTGCTTCTCGCGCCGGCGCTGCAGGAGCCAGTCGAGCGAGATCGGCCCGGGGCCGGCGACGGCGAGCCAGCCGAACAGCGCCATGTAGGCGACCTCCTCGAAGCCGAGCAGGGTCTCAAGCGAATCTACGTCGGCCAGCTTGGCGCTGAGGATCGCGACGACCATCGTGATGACGAGCGGCACGGCAGCGATGCGCGTGAAGAGCCCGAGCAGCAGCAGGAGCCCGCCGAAGAACTCAACGCCCGACACGAACGGCGTCATGATGTGCGGGAACGGGATGCCCCATTCGACGAAATTCTGCGTGACGCGATCGAGCGCGTTGAGCTTGCCCCAACCGCTCCACAGGAACACCCAGCCGACAACGATGCGGGCAAACAGCGGCGGCAGCCAGGCAAACCAGGCCGACAGCCGCTCGGGCGTATTGATCAGGAAATCGATGAGGAATTGCATGGCGTGGTCCCCGTGGCAGCTGCGCGACACTCCCCGCCAGATACGCGCCCAATCTATTCCTTGTTACCCGGCGCGTGCTGCTCGAAGCATGCACCCTCTTGACAGGCAACCAAATGGTTGCATATTAGCTCCATGACCGAGGACGCCGTCTTTCGCGCCCTGGCCGATGCGAGCCGCCGGAAACTTCTGGACCGGCTGCACGCGCAGAACGGGCAAACGCTGGGCGAGCTTTGCCGGGGCTTGGCCATGACGCGTCAGGCGGTGGCGAAGCATCTGGTGATACTGGAGGAGGCGAACCTTGTCTCAGCGAAGCGCAAAGGCCGGGAGAAGCTGCACTTCATCAATCCTGTGCCGATCAACGACATCGCCGAGCGCTGGATCGGAAAATTCGAGCGCCCGAGTTGGCGGCGCTTTCGAGATTGAAGCGATCACTGGAAGGAGAGGATCATGAGTAGTGCCGCTGGCTCCACGTTCATCTACGTCACCTACATCCGCACCACGCCCGAGAAGCTATGGGCGGCGCTGACCGATCCCAAAACCATCAAGCAGTACTGGTTCGGCTGCACATGCGAGAGCGACTTTAGGAAGGGCTCACCGTGGAAGCTCATTATGGAAAACGGGAGCCTCGCCGACTCTGGCGAAATTCTCGACGTAGATCCGGGTAAGCGCCTCGTGATCAAGTGGCGCAACGAGTGGAAGCCGGAGTTGAAGGCCGAGGGCTACTCGACATGCACCATGGACCTGGAGCCCGTTGAGGCCGCGGTGAAGCTCACGATTACGCACACGATCAATAAGGAGAACGCAAAGTTCATCGAGGCAGTGTCGGGTGGCTGGCCGAAGGTCATGTCGAACCTCAAGTCGCTGCTGGAGACAGGCGATATCGCCATGCTGGCGGCGTATAAAACGAGCTCGGCAGCATGACCTCGCAGGAGTGGGCCGGTGCTCTGCCACTCCGCGCAATTCTGCCACTCGATCGCACCGGAGGCGCGTCACTCCCACTCGATCGTGCCGGGGGGCTTCGACGTAATGTCGTAGACGACGCGGTTGATGCCTTTCACCTCGTTGATGATGCGCGTCGCGGTCGCGCCCAAAAACGCGTGGGAGAAATCGTAGTAGTCGGCCGTCATGCCGTCGGTCGAGGTGACGGCGCGCAAGCCGCACACATAATCGTAGGTGCGCGCGTCTCCCATGACGCCGACGGTGCGCACCGGCAAGAGCACCGCGAAGGCCTGCCAGATGGCGTCGTAGAGTCCGGCCTTGCGGATCTCGTCGAGGTAGATGGCGTCCGCTTGACACAGGATCGCGAGCCGCTCCTCCGTCACCTCGCCGGGAATGCGGATGGCGAGTCCGGGCCCCGGGAACGGATGCCGCTTGACGAAGCTCTCAGGCAAGCCGAGCTCGCGCCCCAGCGCGCGCACCTCGTCCTTGAAGAGCTCGCGCAACGGCTCGACCAGCTTCAGGTTCATGCGCTCGGGCAGGCCGCCGACGTTGTGGTGCGACTTGATGGTAACGGATGGTCCCCCGGTCGAGGACACGCTCTCGATCACGTCGGGATAGAGCGTGCCTTGCGCCAGGAACTGCGCGCCACCGAGCTTCTTGGCTTCCCCGTCGAACACATCGATGAACAGCGCGCCGATCGTCTTGCGCTTCTGCTCGGGATCGGTGACGCCAGTCAACGCATCGAGGAACAGCCGGCGCGCATCGACGTGCACCAGCGGGATGTTGTAGTGCCCGCGGAACAGGCGCACGACCTCTTCCGCCTCGTTTAAGCGCAACAGGCCGTGGTCGACGAAGATGCAGGTGAGCTGGTCGCCGATCGCCTCGTGGATCAGCACCGAGGCAACCGCGGAATCGACCCCCCCCGATAGCCCGGAGATGACGCGCGCCTTTCCCACCTTGGCGCGGATCTTCGCCACCTCGCTCGAACGGAAGTGCGCCATGGTCCATTCGCCCGGCAGGCGCGCGATCTTGTGCACGAAGTTGGCGAGCAACTTGGCGCCGTCAGGCGTGTGCACCACCTCCGGGTGGAACATGGTCGTGTAGATGCGGCGCGATTCGTCGCTGGCGACGGCGAAGGGAGCGTTCTCGCTCGTTGCCTTCACGGTGAACCCCTCGGGCAGCCGCGTGACGCGATCACCGTGGCTCATCCACACGGGGTAGCGCTTGCCGACCTCCCAGATCCCATCGAACAGCGCGCTCTTTTCCCTGATCTCGACCTCGGCGCGGCCGAACTCGGCGGCGTGCCCGCCTTCCACCGCGCCGCCGAGCTGCACGGCGGTAGTCTGCTGGCCATAGCAGATCGACAGGATCGGCAGGCCGCTGGCAAAAATCGCTTGCGGCGCCCGCGGCGACCCGGCGGTCGTCACCGAAGCCGGGCCGCCCGACAGGATCAATGCCTTCGGCTTTAAGCGGGCCATCGCGGCTTCCGCGTTGTCGAACGGCACGATCTCGGAATAGACGCCTGCTTCGCGCACGCGCCGGGCGATGAGCTGCGTCACCTGGCTGCCGAAATCGATGATGAGGACGGTGTCGGTCATAAGGTTAATGGCTTCCCGTTGAGATGAGGCGGGAGGGCGACCTGGCACGCAAGTTGGATTTCACCATTTGGAGTTTGGTAAGCTCCGGGCGGGCGGTCTGCGACCCTAAGGATCAAGCCCGCTTATAGCGGCGCGCGCGGGAAGTTGGGAGTCACGCCGTTGGCCAGTGTGGAGATGTTGCTAAAGCGCCTGCAAATCGCGCAAAGTGGCGCCGCGGAACCGGACGCGCGCGATGAGCTTTTTTGCGAATCGCCCTCCGACCGGATGCGGCGCTGGCTCTTGGGCACGGCCTACGCCTGCCACCCCAAGCGCATCGGACACCTGCCGTATCTGCTCGCGCACTGCGCAGCCGACATCGCCCGCGGCGGCACGCGCGTGCCCGATCAGGCCGCGACGCATGCCAAGCCCGACACCTTCGCCGGCATCTGCCGCGACATCTCGCCCGACACCGTCATGGCGGCGGCGCGGCTCGGGTTCTTCCCGTGGGCTCATTTCGGGCCGCTCAAGTGGTGGACGCGCAAGAACCGCATGGTGCTGTTCCTAAACGAGCAGCACATCGGCAAGCGCCTGCGCCGCGACATGAAGAAATCGCCCTACCGCGTCACCTTCGACCAGGCCTTCGACGAGGTGGTCAAGGCCTGCGCCGGCCGCCGGCCTGGGCGTCCCGCCGGGCTCACCTGGGTCACGCCGAAGATCATGCGGCTCTATTCCGACCTCCACGCGCAGGGGCATGCGCATTCCTTCGAGGTGTGGAGCGAGGATAACCGCCTCGTCGGCGGCGGCTACGGCATCGCGGTCGGGCGCGTCTTCGTGACCGAGTTGCAGTTCAGCCGCGAGAGCAACACGTCCAAGATGGGCTTTGCCATGCTCAATCATCACCTGGCGAGGTGGGGCTTCCTCCTCAACGACGGCAAGCAGCACACCCCGACCATCGAGGCGATGGGCTTCCGCGAGATCCCGCGCGCCGAGTTCGAGGCGCTGCTGCGGGAGCACGCCGACGCCGTCGTGAAGCAGGGTCCATGGACGGTCGAAACCTGTCTCGCGTCGATCGCGGCCTGAGCAGCCGGCTAGCTGTTGAGCCGCCAGATTTCGAAGTTGAGCGCGGCGGCAAACGTCACCCACAAGAAGTAGGGCACGAACAGCAGGCTCGCCGAGCGGCGCACGGGCCAGGCGAGCCGCATGAAAAGCACAATTGCCACCCACAGCGCCACGATGTCGTAGAGCGCGTGCGTGACCTCCTTCTGGCCGAACATGATCCACGACCAGGCCGCGTTGAGCGCGAGCGCCACGAGCCAGACCCAGAAGGCCGGGCCGAGGCCTTGCGCGCGCCAGACGATCCAGCCCGCAAACGCGATCATGACGTAGAGAACGGTCCACACCGGCGCGAACAGCCAGTCGGGCGGCGTCCACGCGGGCTTGCTCAGCGCCTCGTAGAACGGCCCCGGGACGTGCAGCACGCCCGAGTAGCCCGCGAGGGCAACGAGCGCGAGGAAGACCAGCAGCGCCCAGTTGGGCCTCACTGCGCCGCCTCGACCTGCGGAGCCGACGACTGCGCGGGCTTGGCCACGATTGCAAGCCGCTCCACGGCGGCGGCCAGGATCTGGCCCAGCAGCTCGGAATAGCGCATGCCTTGGAAGCCGGCCATGAGGTTGCACTTGCCGTCCCAGCACCAGCCGGGATTGGGGTTGACCTCCAGCAGCTTGATTTCGCCCCTGGCGTCGGCGCGGAAATCGAAGCGCGCGTAATCGCGGCAGCCGAGGCGCTCAAACAGGCGCGCCGAATGCTCGATCATTTGCTGCTGCTGGATCTCGGAGAGCTCGGCTTCCTGGTAGCGGATCTGCGTCCAGTAGGCGCTGTCGGGCTCCCACTTCGATTCATAGCCGAGGATCTTCGGCAGCTTCTGGTCGAGCCGCGAGAAGTCGACCTCGAGGATCGGCAGCGCGCGCAGGCCCTGATCCGGGTTGCCGACGAGCGTCAGCGAGTATTCGGCTCCCGTCAGATATTCCTGCACCAGGATCGGGCGCTTAGGGAACGCCACGCGCAAGCGCTCCAGATAGTCGAGCAGCGCCTTCTCGTTCTTGACCACGGCATCCTTGGTGATGCCCTGCGAGCTGTCGCCGTAACAGGGCTTTAGCAGCGCCGGGAACACCGACGGCAGAGTCGCGCCCTGGTCGCCGGGGCGCACGTGCGTCTCGAGCGGCACCGGCACGTCGAGCGTCATGGCAACGGCGCGCACGAGACCCTTGTCGTAGCAGGCCGCAAGCCCGGAAGGTCCGGCGCCCGTGTAAGGGATCTCCAGCGCCTCCAGCATGGCCGGGACGTGCAGCTCCTTGAAGGGGTCATTGTTGAAGCCTTCGTCGCACAGGTTGAACACGAGGTCCGTGCGCAGCTCCGACAGGTCGCGGTCGAGCGTGGTGTGGTTATCGAGGTAGCGGAATTTGTAGCCCGGCAGCTCCGACAGCGCGTCCTTGAGGCGCCGGATGGTCTCCATGTCCTCGGGGTTGAACGTGCCGCCGCGTTTCACCGCGTCGGGCAGGCGCGGATCGCCCATGACCACGGTGACCTCGAGCTGCTGCATCTTGCCCTTGGGCTTGCGGATGAGCTGGGGCCCGTCGGCCGACAGAAGAATCCGGCGCGCCATCATGCCGAGATCCTGGTCGCGGTCCGACAGCGCCTCCGCGTTGCCGTGGTGGCGGACGTTGCGGAAGCCGGTCTGCTCCAGGAGCTTGGCGATCAATTCGCGCGTATAGAGGCGCTCGGCGTAAAACTGGTCGGCGATCACGCCCAGCTCGTCGTGCACGATCACCTCGCGCGAGATGAGGCGCTCACGATCGCCCGACAGCGAGCGCTCGCGGCACACGAAATGGTGCTCGTCGATCCACTCCCACGAGCGGCGCTCGAAGTGGTCGGCCATGTAGGCGCCGTCGGTGATGTCGAGCACGAGCTGGCCCGAAGGCCGCAGGATCTTGCCGACCGCGATCAGCACCTTCTCGTCGTCCTGCTTGTTGGAGAAGTAGCCGAACGAGTTGCCCATGATGGCAACGCAGTCGAAGCTGTTCTCGGGCAGGCGCGGGTTGCGCGCATCGCCTTCCTTGAACACGACCTGCAGCTTTTCCGATTGGGCGCGCTTCTTGGCGAGACGGACGAGATAGCGCGAGCGGTCCACGCCAGAGACATTCTTGAAGCCGCGGCGTGCAAGCTCGAGACAGTGGCGCCCCTGCCCGCAACACAGATCGAGGATCTGGCTGTGCGGCTGCACCGCGGCGGCGCTGACGATGAAGTCGACGTCGCGGCGGGTGTTCTCGACGTTCTCGACGACATCGCCGTCGGTCTTGACATAGAGAGCGTTGAAGAGCTTGCGCCACCATTCGGCGGGGAGATGCGCCTCGAGATCCGAGACAGGACCGAGACACGAGCGCGGCGATGGGCGCTTAGGCCGTTTCGCCTTGGCAGGAGCTGCCATGATGGACAGATGTCCTCAAAGGCCGCGCTCTGGCAGCTCGGGTCCTAGACCCCCGTGCGCCGGCGATCGACCGGTCCAACTTCCGAGGCCCCTCTGGCCTCGATAGCTCGCGAACTTATTTGCGAATTGCGACTTTGCAAGAGGCAACTTGCAATTTTCCGCCGCCCCGTTGTCACTGCCGCGCTCCGTGCACCAACCTTAAGCATCGCCCCGCCGTAGCAATGCGATGAAGAAGCCGTCCGTGCCGTGGCGGAGCGGCGTGAGCTGCAGCGTGTCGTCCTTTCCGTCGGCCGAGCGCGGCGGCTCGGTCGCAAAACGCGCACGCCAGGCTTGAGCGTACGGCTCAACCGCGAATTCGAGGTGCTCCGCCACAAATGCGGCGACCTGGTCGCCGTTTTCCTCAGGCAGCACCGAGCAGGTGACGTAAACGAGCGCGCCGCCGGGCTTCACGAGCTTGGCGCCCAACGCCAGAACGCCCCGCTGCTCCTCCTGTCGCTCCGGAATGTTGGCGGGCTTGAGCCGCCACTTCGAATCGGGCTTGCGCCGCCAGGTGCCGGAACCTGAACAGGGCGCGTCGACCAGCACAAGGTCGAATCGGGGGCCCAGCGCGAGCAACGCCGCCTCGTCACCGGCCTCCATGACCTGCACGTTGCGCGCGCCCGCCCGCTTAAGCCGCTCGAAAATCGGTCGCAGCTGTCGTTTGTCGGCGTCATAGGCGTATACTTGGCCCGTGTTCTGCATGCTGGCCGCGAGCGCCAGCGTCTTGCCGCCGGCTCCGGCGCACAGATCGAGGATCTGCAAGCGCGGACCGGCGCCCGCGAGCAACGCCGCGATCTGCGAGCCCTCGTCCTGCACCTCGAACCAGCCCTTGCCGTGCGCGGTCTCCGACTCCAGCGCCGGGCTGCGCGCCGCTCCCTCCGGCGCCGGGATGCGCACGCCCTGCGGTGACAGCGGCGTCGGTACCGCCCCGTGGCGCTCCAGCGCTTTCAAGACCTTCTCGCGCGTCGCCTTCAGCGTGTTGACGCGCAAATCGACGGGCGCACGCGCGCTCAGCGCCGCGCCCTCTTCCGCCGCACCCGCTCCGAAGGCGCGCTGAAATGACGGCAGCAACCAATCGGGGATATCGCCGGCAACGGACGCCGGCGCATCGGCGGGGAGTGGCTGGCCGAGCCGCACTGCCTCCTCGTCGGTGAGGGGGGAGAGCGCGTGCTCCGAGCCGTCGGCGCTCGCCGCCACCTCGGCCGCCGTCATGCCGAAGGCGCGCGGCGCCGCCCCCAGCGCGAGCGCACGCGAGGTATCTGAGCCCATCTGCGCGGCAATCGAGCTCTTCCGTCGCAGCGCGTCGTAGACGAGGGTGCCGATGGCGGAGCGGTCACCGGAGCCGGCGAAGCGGTGAGCCTTGCCCCAGTCGGCAAGCGCCATGCCCGCCGAGCAGTGACGCGCAAGGATGTCCTCTAGCACCTCGGCGGCGGCGCGCAGCCTGGCGCCCGGGCGCACCGGCTCAGGCTCCCGCGCCCAAGATGCGCACGGCGAAGATCACCCACATGGCGATGAGGGCGATGGCCGCGACGGCAATGGCCTTGGCGCGTGTGCCGACGACATTGGAGCCCGTGTGCACATAGGCGTGGAAGAGGCGCGCAATGACGAACACCCAGGCCAGCACCACGAAGATGATGTCGTTCGTGCGCGTGATGAGGATGAACGCAACCAGCACGTAAAAGAGCATCGGCAGCTCGAGCTGATTGTGGAAGCTGTTGGCGACTTGGGTCGCGCGCGAGGGCCAGTTGGGCTGGCGTAGCGCGATGTCGCGCGGCTGCACCACTCCGGAGCGCAGGGCGCCTACGCGCTCCTTGGCCATCCAGATCATGAGGGCGAACGTCAGCCCAACCTGCACGAACACCGGCAGCAGCAAGCTCGTCAAGGACATTTATGACCCCCTGTCGGCCCGCGGTGGACCTAAACGTTGCCGGGATAGTTCGGGCTCTCGCGCGTGATCAGCACGCCGTGCGCATGGCTCTCGTGGACGGCAGCGGGCGAGATGCGGATGAACTTCGCCTTATCCTGCAGGTCGGCGAGGTTCTTGGCGCCGAGATAGCCCATCCCTGCGCGCAGACCACCGACGAGCTGGTGCAGCACGCCCTCGGTTGGACCCTTGTAGGGCACCTGCCCTTCGATGCCTTCCGGCACCAGCTTCAAGGTGTCCTTCACCTCCTGCTGGAAGTAGCGGTCGGCGCTCCCTCGCGCCATGGCGCCGATGGAGCCCATGCCGCGATAGGCCTTGTAGGTACGGCCCTGGTAGAAGTAGGTGTCGCCCGGCGCCTCGTCAGTGCCCGCAAGCAGCGAGCCGATCATCACGCAGCTTGCGCCCGCGGCGAGCGCCTTCACCACGTCGCCCGAATACTTGATGCCGCCGTCCGAGATGATGGGCACGCCGTGCTTGGAGGCTTCCTTGGCGCAGTCCATGACGGCGGTAAGCTGCGGCACGCCGACGCCGGCGACGATGCGCGTGGTGCAGATCGAGCCCGGGCCAATGCCGACCTTGACGGCATCCGCGCCCGCGTCGATCAGCGCCTTGGTGCCTTCCGCCGTCGCCACGTTGCCGGCGATCACCTGCACGCGGTTGGACAGCGTCTTGATGCGCTTGACGGCCTCGAGCACCCGGACCGAGTGGCCATGTGCGGTGTCGACCACGATGAGGTCGCAGCCTGCGGCCATCAGGAGCTCGGTGCGCCGGATGCCCTCCTCGCCGACCGTCGTCGCCGCTGCGACGCGCAGGCGTCCATCGGCATCCTTGGACGCGTGGGGATGCTTCTGCGCCTTCTCGATGTCCTTGACCGTGATTAGGCCGATGCAACGGTTCTCGTCGTCGACGACCAATAGCTTCTCGATGCGGTGGGCGTGCAGAAGCCGCTTGGCGTCCTCCTGCGCGACCGAGCGCTTGACCGTGATGAGCCTGTCCTTGGTCATCAGCTCGGAGACGGGCTGCTCGAGGTTGGTCGCAAAGCGCACGTCGCGGTTGGTCAGGATGCCGACGAGGCGCCCCTTATCGGAGCCGCTGCTCGGCGCCTCGACCACCGGCACGCCGGAGATCGAGTGCTCGGCCATGAGCGCCAGTGCGTCGCGCAGGGGCGCTCCGGGCTGGATCGTGACGGGGTTGAGCACGATCCCCAATTCGTACTTCTTGACGAGGGCCACCTGGCGCGCCTGCTCCTCGGGCGAGAGGTTGCGGTGGATGACGCCGACGCCGCCTTCCTGCGCCATGGCAATGGCGAGGCGAGCTTCCGTCACGGTGTCCATTGCGGACGAGATAACGGGGATGTTGAGCGCGATTGAGCGCGTGACGCGCGTGGCCACGTCGGCCTGGCTGGGGAGAACTTCGCTGGCGGCCGGCACGAGGAGGACGTCGTCGAATGTCAGCGCGACGCCGGAATCCAGAGTGGGCGGGCCTTGGGCCATACTGGCGCGGTCTCCTTTGACCAATGGAGCCGGGCGACATGTCCGCGGGCCCGGCGGGAACGATGTCGGCAGCCCTATACCACCCTGCCCGCCGCGAGGGAAGCCGCGCGCGCGCTTGCCCACGGGGCGTGACGACGCGGGGCTAGAATGCCCCCGTCAATCCACCCCGCACCCGAGAATCAGTAGACCCGAAAGCGCGGCCGCCTAAACCGAGATCGACGGCTTGCCGCCCGACGGCGGCGCCACCGCCGGCCCGGCCGCGTTCACGGCCGCGGGCAGGAACTTCGCCATCGCGTCGAGCACCTTGTCCATAGGAATGCCGAGCGACTTGGCGATCTGCTGTACGTGCTGATCGCCGAGCGCGTCGCGCAGCTGCTGGGGCGTGATCGGCAAGTTGTCCTTGTTCTTGTCGAGCCAGGACTGCACCTGCGCGGCAAAGCCTGCGCCCTGCAGCTTGGCGAGCACCGACTGTAGGCCTTCATCGCCCAGCACCTTCTGCACGAGCCCGGGCAGCGCCGTCTGCTCCGCCTCGCCGACGAGATTTCCAACCGCACCCTTGAGGGCATCGCTCCAGCTCATGGCATCGACCTTTCCTGGTTATCCAGCCAATCGTAATCGGCCAGCCTGTTCTGACAGATCTCTGCACGATCATCTTTGCAAGATTGCGATAGCAGTTTCCGCAAGGAAGAAGCGTCGCATGCTGTCGGTAGCACGAACGCTTCCTTAGCCCTGCTTACGGATTTGTATGGAAGGGTGCCCTTGTTGCGCCCCCATGCGGGCGCCAAGATTTTGCGGGGAAGATCAACCCTGGAGGAAACGATGACGAGACTTATGCTTGCCTTGGCTGCGACCTGCCTCATCGCGGGCGGCGCCGCGGCGGACACCTGCAAGGCACAGGCCGACGCCAAGAAGCTGCACGGCGCCGCGGAGACGAGCTTCGTGACCAAGTGCGAGAAGGATGCGAAGACGAAATGCGAGGCCGACGCCAAGGCGAAGAACCTGCACGGCGCGGCAGAGACGAGCTTCACGACCAAGTGCGTGAAGGACGCGACCGGCGCCTGACGCCAGCGGTCGAGAAATTTCAGCCGGGGCCACCAGGCTCCGGCTGAGCCTGTTTTAGTGGGTGTCTGAGACGGCGCTGACCCGGATCGAGGCGGCGTCGAACGTCTTCGCGTCGGCCTCGGCGGCGATCACTGTGGTCCGCCACCCGGGCGCTTCCGGCTGTGTCGGCACGTGCAGCGCGTAGATGAAGAGAACGGCGACGCCGGCCGTCGCGGCGGCCATGGCGGCAGTGCCGAACTTGAACAGGCGGGTGTTCAGCAGCGGCTTCATCGGTGAGGCTCGTGGTCCGGGAGGGCTCGGCGGCGTTCAAGCGCAGGGTTGATCTGGCGTTAACAACTCGCGATGCGCCTGCGAAGTTCCGCTCGCTTCCATCCTTCCGTCCCCCGCGCCGGCACTTTCCCGCGACAGCCACAGGCGAACACACCGCAGTTGCCGCGAATTCGAACGTTGCGCGCAAGGCATCCGCAACACCGCAGGTCTACTGCGGTCCACTCCAGCATCGCGACAAGCCAAGGAGTGGACGCATGAAACGCACCCTAGCCGTTACCGCGATCGTCGCGCTCGCCGCCACATTCGCACCCGCCGCCGCCGAGGACCGCCCCGTCACCAAGGCGCCCGAGAAAACAATGGGTGACGAGGGCAAGCTGCCCCCGACCAGCACCATGAGCAAAGCCGTTCCCGACATGAAGGGCCCGGCCACGGACGCCGCCTCGCAAGGCACCGGCGACGGCACAGCACCAGGCGCCACGCCGCGCAAGCGCATGGGCGACGAGGGCAAGCTGCCGGCGACCAAGTCGATGACCGACCAGGTCCCCGATATGACGAACAAGTCCGGGAAGTAGTGGCGCACGCTCGAGCGAGCGCTGTATGATGCAACGTGGCGGCCTAATCGGCGCGTTGCCGGCCCCCTGCTCCAGCTTGCCGCCTCAAGGAACCGATGCCAGCATCATCCTCGCGCGCGCCCAAAAAGCGCGCCGCTCCGCGGCTGATCGATCTTGCGCTGCAAGGCGGCGGCTCCCACGGTGCCCGCACGTGGGGCGTGCTCGACCGGCTGCTCGAGGAAGATGGGCTGCAGATCGAGGGCATCTCAGGCACCTCCGCCGGCGCGATGAATGCCGCGGTGCTCGCGAGCGGATACGCTGCGGGCGGGAGCCGCCGGCGCCAAATCGGCACTCGAGCAGTTCTGGCGGCGCATCGCGTGGTCCGCGCAGTTCAGTCCCTTCCGCCGGACCCCGCTCGACATGATGCTGGGCCGGTGGACCTTGGATACCTCGCCGCTTTTCATCGCCTTCGACCTGACGTCGCGGCTGCTCTCGCCCTACGACCTCAATCCGCAGGGCAACAACCCGCTGCGCGACACACTTGCCGAGTGCGTGGATTTCGCGCGGCTCGCCGGCTCGCCGATCCGCCTGTTCGTGACGGCCACCAATGTGCGCACCGGCCGCGGCCGCGTGTTTCGCAATGCCGAGGTGACACCGGACGTCCTGTTGGCATCCGCCTGCCTGCCGACGCTCTTCCAGGCCATCGAGATCGATGGCGAGCCCTATTGGGACGGGGGCTACTCCGGCAACCCGACCATCACCCCACTCGTGCGTGAATGCACCTCGAGCGACACCCTCCTGGTGCAGGTCAATCCGGTCGAGCGTCCCGGCACGCCGCGCTCCGCGCGCGATATTTTCGATCGCCTCAACGAGGTCTCGTTCAACGCCACGCTTCTGAAGGAGCTGCGCATGATCGCGGTCCTGCGCCAGGTCGCCAATGCGGGAGATTGCGAGGGCGCACGCTGGGCGTCGATGCGCATCCATCGCATCTGGAGCCCCATGATGCTGGACCTGGGCTACTCGTCCAAGCTCAACGCCGAATGGGACTTCCTCTCCATGCTGCGCGCGGAGGGCCGGCGCTGCGCTGCCGACTTCCTCACAGCGCACGGCAACGATATCGGCCGCCGTTCGACGCTCGACCTCGATGCCCTGCTCGATGACGCGCCGGAGCCGGGCGCACCGCCCGTGCGTGCACCCGCTAGCCCGCCGAAGACCAGCCCAACCACCGCGCGCCGGCCGCGCTCCGTCTCCGGCGCCCACTGACAACCGGCTTTTCCCGTGCTACTGCCGCAATCGACAACCGGGAGGGACCAGCATGCGCGGCATCGCCAGAGCGTTCTTCGCATCCGCTGTCGTCTATGGCCTGCTCGGGATGCTGCTCGGCCTCGACATGGCCATGCGCCACGACCACACCGAGCTGCCCACGCACGCCCACATCATGGTCGTCGGCTGGGTCAGCTTCGCGATCTTCGGGTTCTTCTATCATCTGCTGGGGCAGGCAGTGCCGCCGCTCTTAGCAAGCCTGCACTTCTGGCTGGCACAGGCCTCGCTGGCGATCCTCACCCTCGGGCTGTGGCTCTACTATTCCGGTCGCACCGAGTACGAACCGCTCGCGGCGGTCGGGTCGATGTGCTACGCGGCGTCGTTTGCGATCTTCGCCGTCGGAGCGTTCACGGCGATACGGGCGAGGCCGGCGCCTTAGCCCGACAGCCTATTTCGTCGCGCCGTCCTTGGACTGCGCCGGCAGCCCCAGCTTTGTCTCCAGGGTCGCGATCTCGCCCCTGAGCTTCTTCTGCTCCTCCCCGCGGCGCACCATCTGCATCTGGATCTTGCCGATCTCCATCGCCAGATTGGTGCGCGCGGACGCAGCCTCGTTGCTCCCCTGCTCGTACTGCTTGTCGAAGATTTTCTGCTGGTCGGCGTGGTTTTCCTCCTCGAGCTGGCGCAGCCGCTCGCGCGCTTGCGCCAGTGCAACGATGTTGCCGGTCTCCTCGGGGCTGCGCGGCTGCGCGGCGGCCGGTTCGACATCCGGACCGGGGGCGCCGGGCCTTGCGGCAGCCGAACGCTGCGCCGCCGTCGGCTGGAAGTAGAACTCGCCCGTCAGCGCCGAGTGATCCCAGGGCACCTGCTTTCCACCCGTCGCGGCGAGTACGTCCTTGCGCACCTCGATCATGACGGAGGTGAGGTCACGGCCGGGCTCCTTGACATGCTTGGCCAGCGCGGCGGTGAACGGAGAATTTTGACCGCGGCCGTCGAGCGCGACGTTCCCGGGCTGCGTCGAATAGGCGATGAAGGTGCCGACGCCGGTATCGACTTGCGCGAGCCCCTTGCCGATGCTGGCTGAGCGCGTGCCCATGGAGCGCGCCAGGTTGCGTGTGAAGGGATTATCGCGGCAGGCGTCGAGAAACACGATGTTGGTCTTGTCCGCGCGGCCGAGTTCCATCTGCTTCAGGATGAAGTCCAGATTGATCGCGTCGAAGTCGAGATCGCGTTCACCCTGCAGATGCGCGTCCACGG
>CAVSCT010000016.1:0-44388 GCA_963726555.1 uncultured Alphaproteobacteria bacterium
GCCAGGCGAAATAGTTGTCGGCGAGGTCGAAGTCGCAGGCTAACCGCTTCAGCCGCGCCTCGAGCACATCCGCCATGCTCGCTTCCGTGCCCTTCAGCGCGGTGAACTGCGAGGGCGGGATGCCGAGTCCGAACAGTGCGGAGGGACGGTCGAGCAGCCAGCGCACGTGCCGCTTCTTGAACAGCGGCGCCAGCTCGCGCTCGAAGATGCGGAGCTGTTCGGCGCGGTCCTTGGCCGCGAGCATGCGGCGCGGGTTGGCACCATGCAGGCGTGCGAGCAGATGCCCAGCGCCGATGAAGCCTCCGAGCAGCCCGTGCCGGTATACGTTGGCTCCGAAGTAGCCGATGCGCCGGCGCCCGAGCCGATCGCGCGACTCCCAATAATCCCGCGTCGTCTCGTCGAGCTGCGGGCGCAGGTACGTGAAATAGGCCTCGATGTTGGCGCGCGCGTCCGCCTCGCCGAAGAAGCGGCGGAAGGTTGCGTATCCGGGCAGGTGCGCCAGCGCGGCGAGCTTCAGCTTGTTGAGCGCGACGTGCGCGGGATTGAGATCGACGGCGGTGATGGCAACCGGCGCAGCCGTGAGATAGCTCAGCACGTTGCAGCCGCCCGATGCGATGGCGACGAGGCGCTCACCCGCCTTAAGCCCGAGCGCTTCAAGGTCGACGACCGGATCTTCCCATATCTGCGGATAGACGAGACCGCTGAAGGCGAGCGTGAACAGCCGCTCCTGAATCCCTTGCCTCGTCGTCGCCTTGTGGCGATGCACCGCCTGGCGCAAGCGTCGATTGCGCGCGCGCCGGAAGGAGGCTTCCTCTGCGGCTGCGGCGTGCTGGGTTGCGGCCATCCTTCCCCACTTGGTTTCCGGCGTTGTCCGTTCGTTGAGCTATCGGCTGCGCAACCGGTCTCACAGGGCCGACGGGCTCGCGTAGGCGACTCCTGTTACGGATTTATGTCAGTGGCGCTTGCCTTGGCGCCCTCAATCACCTAGAGGATGCGCGAGCGCGCTCCTGAAAGCGCATCCCGAGGCCCCCACACATTCACGGTAAACGCCATGAGCCAACGCAGCCTGCGTAACGTCGAGACGCGAAAGAAGAAGAGCCGCCGCGCCATCCCGCGCGCCAAGGTAACGCGCGTGCAAGGCAATACGGGCGGCGTGCGCCGGCGCCTCAAGAAGGTCGCCAACAAGGCGCGCGGCGCCAAGGCCGCCGCCAAAGGCTGAGCAGGGTGGCACGCCCGCCTCGGCCCGTGCCCCGAAGGAGCAAGGGGGAGCGCGGAAGCCGGCCATGACGCGCATCGCGCCCTTCGATCCTCAACGCTTCACCTCCGCGATCCCGCATTATGTCGCCGGGCGCCCGGCTTATTCGATACGCCTCGTGGAGCGCCTCGCGCGCGAGACCGGGTTTGGCGACAATTCCCACGTGCTCGATCTTGGCTGCGGGCCCGGCTCGTTGACGATTCCACTCGCCCGCTTCGCGGGCACCACCATCGGCATCGATCCCGACGCCGCCATGATCGCGATGGCGCGGCAGAAGGCAGAAATCGAGGGGGTCACGGCCGAATGGCGGGTCGGCTCGTCGCTCGAGCTTCCCGACGAGCTCAAGCCGCTCGATCTCGTCACCATCGCGCGGGCGTTTCATTGGATGGACCGCGCGGCGACCCTTGAGCGGCTGGACCAGCTCGTGCGGCCCGGCGGGGCCGTCGCCCTGGTCAACACCGAGGTGCATCCGCTCGGCAACCACACCTGGCACACGGCGTTCGAGGAGCTGCGCAAATCGCACGGGCGCTTCGACGACTTCTACCGCTGGCGCAAGGGCACCGATTGGGAGGAGCACCTGAGCGTGCTGGTGCGCAGCGTGTTCTGCGACGTCATACGCCTCTCCGTCTACGAGGCGCGCGAGGCGTCGCTGGATGAGATCGTGGCGCGCGCGCTGTCGTTCTCGGCCAACTCGCCGTCTTCGCTCGGGGAGGAGGGCCGCGCCGCTTACGAGGCCGCGGTCCGCCAGACTATGACAGCGCTCGAGCCGAGCGGCCGCTTCCCCGAGATCGTCGAAACCGCGGCCATGATCGCGCGGCGCGCGCGCTGACGCGCTGCTGTCGCCATTCGGCCAAATCACTTATAGCGGGATGCAAAGAGCGCGCTACTCAGGCGCGCGGGGCGGGGGCCGCATGAGCGAAGGATCGGAGGCAGGCCGAGGCCTCAAGCGCCAGATCGGTCCCGTCGCGCTGCTGTTCACGGGCATCACCGGGATCGTCGGCTCGGGCTGGCTGTTCGCCTCGCTCTACGCCGCCCAGCTTGCCGGACCGGCCGCCATCCTCTCCTGGTGCATCGGCGGCGCCGTCGCCGTGCTGCTCGCCCTCGTCTACGCCGAGCTTGGCGGCATGCTGCCCGTTGCCGGCGCAATCGCGCGCATCCCCTACTACTCGCATGGCGGCATGAGCGGCTTCATGGCCGGTTGGCTGTGCTGGATCGCCTACGTGGCGACCGCGCCCAATCGAAGTCTCAGCCGTGTTGCAGTACGCCTCGAACTATCTGCCGTGGCTCACCGAGATCAAAGGCGCCGACCGGGTGCTGACGCTGAGCGGTCTTGCGGTCGCGGCGGCGCTGCTGCTCGTGTTCCTGCTCGTGAACCTCGCCGGCGTGCGCTGGCTCGCGCGCGCCAACACAGCGATCACGGCGTGGAAGCTCGTGATCCCGGTCATCGCCTCGATTGCGCTGATCGATCGCGCGCTTCGACAGCGCCAACTTCACCGAACTTCGGCTTTGCACCCATGGGCGTCGACGGCGTGTTCGCCGCGGTGTCGGCCGGCGGCGTCATGTTCTCGCTGTTCGGCTTCCGCACCGCGATCGACATGGCGGGCGAAGCCGAGAACCCGCAGGTCTCCGTTCCGCTGGCGATCATCGGCGCCGTCGTCGTCAGCCTCGCCATCTATCTCATGCTGCAGGTGGCCTTTATCGGCGTGGTTCCGGAAGCGCATCTGGCGCGCGGCTGGGCCAACGTGGCGGAGAACGTGCCAGGCGGGCCGTTCGCGGCGTTCGCCGCCATCCTCGGCATGCAGTGGCTGGCGGCCGCGCTGTACTTCGACGCGGTGCTCTCGCCGTCGGGCACCGCCATCGCCTACATCGGCGCGACGGCGCGCATCAACTACGCGCTGGCCCGGAACCAGCAGTTCCCCACCCTGTTCCTGCATCTCAACCGCGCGAGCGTGCCCGTGTGGGCGCTCGCCTTCAACTTCGTGCTCGGGTTCCTGTTGTTCCTGCCGTTCCCGGGCTGGGCGGAGCTCGTCGGCTTCATCAGCTCGGCCGCGGTGCTCTCGCTCGCCTTCGGGCCCGTCGCGATGGGCGCGCTGCGCCACCAGCTCCCACACGAAAAGCGCCCATTCAGGCTGCGTGCGGGCATGTCGCTGTCGGCGATCTCATTCGTGCTCGTCGGCTGCGTCGTCTACTGGTCGGGCTGGGACACCAATTGGAAGGTGTTCGGGCTAGCACTTGCCGGCGCGCTGCTGCTCTGCGGCCTGCATTGGAAGCGCGGTGACTTCGCCACTCTCGACCTGCGCCAATCTGCGTGGTTCTGGCTGTTCGTCGCCGGCCTCGCGGCGATCTCGTATGCCGGCAACTACGGCAACGGCCTCAAGTTGCTGAGCCACGGCAGCGATATGGCGCTCGTGGCGATGCTCTCGCTTGGCACCTTCTGGCTCGCCATTAGAACTCGGCTCCCCGCCGCGAGGACGACGGCACTCGTTGCCGCCACTGCGCCGGAGCTCGGCTGAGCAACGAAAATGCCGCCGGGAGGCCCCGACGGCATCTCAACTTCAAACCTTGCGCTCGGCGCGTTAGGCGAGCTCGACCTGCGCGGCCTGCTTGCCGCGGCCCCGGCGGTCATCCTCGAGCACGAACGTGATCTTGTCACCCTCGTTGAGGCCGTGGATGCCGGCCCGCTCCAGCGCGCTCACGTGAATGAACACGTCCTTGGAGCCATCCTCCGGCTGCACGAAACCGAAGCCTTTCGAGGTATTGAAGAATTTCACGACGCCATTGATGCGATCCATAAGTGTCTTTTCCAGTCGGCGTGATCATGAAGCCAATCGCCGGAGGCCACGCCGCCATCCGGAGTCTCAGTCATTTTGGGAAGGGCAAACGGCCGGTGGCGCGCTGTCTAATCCAAAAATTGAGGGCGCGGTCCACCTCGGATCGCACCGGCAGAGGGTATATGCCTCGCGCGGGGCGCAAAATCAAGGCGAACTAGGGCTGGTAGCTGAACATTCGGAATAGATCGCTCGGAGCTTTGAAGGCTTCGGCGACGCGCGAAAAGCCGGCCTCGCGGCCGAGCGACTGCCATTCCGAGGCGGTCTCGGGGAGATCGCAGGTGCGCACGTGGCGCATCGCCTCCTGGAACTCCGTGGCGCTAAGCGCGGTCCAGTCGCGGCGCCCCGTCTCCTCGAAGCGGTCTAGATAGGTGGCGCGGTCCTCGCCGTCGCGGCGCGTCGGCTCGTAGATAAGAAGCGCGCCGTTCGGTGGCAGGCGCCCGCGGATCTCGAGCATCAGCGTGCGTTTGTCGGGCGTCGTCAGGTGGTGCAGCGAGAGAGAGAGCCAGACGATGTCGACGGGCTCGGAGCCAACGCGCATCGCCTGCACGAAATCGGCTTCCTCGAGCTCGACCGCGCACGGCAACGCCTCGAGATTGCGTTTGGCCAGCTCCAGCGCCGGCGGCGCCAGATCGATGCCGCGGTAATGCGCGATGGCGGTCCCCTGAAGCGCGGGGACGACGCCGCTCGCGTCGCCGCAGGCAAGATCGACGAAGGCAAAGGGCCACGGGGCGTTCTCGGTCAGGAACCGGTGCAGCTCCGCATAGGCTCCGGCGTTCGACATGTAGTCGTGAACGAGAAACTTGCGGTAGATGGCCCAATGGTGCCGGAAAATGTCGAGCACCGTCTCGCCGCCGGCACCAGGCGTATCGGGCTGTGCAACCTCCGCCATGCTCGTCTCCTTCGAATGGCTGCTCAACCCGGGCGACACACTCTAGGCCGCGCTAATGAATATCGCGTTCGTCCTCTCGTCGCACCCGCGCGATCTCAAATTCAGCGCCGGGCGCCGCTTTAGCTCGCACGGCGTGAGGCGTGCGCGGGCGCGCCTCGGCCCCGCGCGAGCATCTCGGGGATGTCGGCCGCCGGCCGCGGCGGGCTGATGTAGTAGCCTTGCACCTCGGTGCAGCCTTCCTGCATCACTTGCTCGAGCTGCTCGACCGTCTCGACGCCTTCGGCGCAGGTGGTGATGCCGAGGCTCGTGCCCAGCGCCACGATCGAGCGCAGGATCGCGAGCGAGCTCTTGGGGCGCCCTGCCAGCTCCTTGACGAAGATCTTGTCGATCTTGATCTTGTCGAAGTGATAGCGGCCGAGATAGCTCAGCGACGAGTAGCCGGTGCCGAAGTCGTCGAGCGCGAAGCGCACGCCGATCTGATGCAGCATCTCCAGCGTTTCCGCCACGCCTTCGCTCTCCTGCAGCAACAGCAATTCCGTGACCTCGAGCTCGAGCCGCTGCGGCATGAGTTGCGAGGCGCCGAGCGCGCTGATCACGGCCTGGCGCACGTTGCCGAAGCGGAACTGCGCCGGCGAGAGGTTGACCGCGACCTTGAGCCCTTTGGGCCATTTCGCAGCCTCGGCGCAGGCCTGGCGCAGAACCCACTCGCCGATCTGCACGATGAGGCCCGTCTCCTCGGCCAGCGGAATGAAATCGCCCGGCAAGACGAGCCCGCGCTCGGGATGGTTCCAGCGCACCAGCGCCTCGAAGCCGGCGATCTCGTTGCGCTCCAGATTGAGCTGCGGCTGGTAGTAGAGTTCGAACTCGCCGACGTGCAGGGCCGTGCGCAAGTCACGCTCGAGCTTGCGTCGCGTCTGCATGCGCTGGTCCATCTCGCGCTCGAAAAAGCGTGTGCTGCCGGGCGCGTCCATCTTGGCGCGGTTGAGCGCCAAATCGGCGTTCTTCAGAAGCTGATCGGGATCGCTGCCGTCGCCGGGTCCGATGGAGATGCCAATGCTGGTGCTGACGACCAACTGGTGATCGTCGAGATCGAACGACGTGGCGAGGATGCTCTGGATCTTGCGCGCGAGCGCCGCGGCGGCGGTCGCCGGCTTCTCGGCTGACTGCACGACCACGAATTCGTCCCCGCCGACGCGAGCGATCATGTCGATGCCCCTGAGGCGGCGCTTCAAGCGGAGCGCCACCGCCTGCAGAAGCTCGTCGCCGACCGAGGGGCCGAAGCTGTCGTTGACCTCCTTGAAGCGGTCGATGTCGAACCGGAGCACAACGAGCGAGGGTTCACCGCCGCTCTCCAGATCGAGCATCTTCTGGATGCATTCGTGCAACGCCACGCGATTGGGCAGGCCGGTCAGCGCGTCGTGGCGCGCCATGTGCGCCATCTGCGCCTCGATGCGCCTGAGCTGCGTGATGTCCTCGTGCGTCGCCACCCAGCCGCCGTGCGGCATCGGCTCGTGCATCACCGCGATTGAGCGGCCGTCGCTCAGCTCCTGCACCTTGGTGTTGCGCTGCATCTCGTGCGCGGACGCGAGCCGCTCATTGAGGTAGTCGTCCGACTTCTCGCCGACCCAGAGGCCGTTGGCGATGCGTGCCTCGATGATCTTGCGAAACGGTGTGCCGGGCGTAGCGAGCTCCTTGTCTAGCCCGTACATCTCGATGTAGCGGTCGTTGCAGACGAGCAGGCGCTGGTCCTGGTCGAACATGCACAGACCCATGGGCATGTTCCCCAGCGCCGCGTTGAAGCGCATGTTCTGTTCGGAAAGCTCGGCTTTGCGGCGGTCGAGCTCGCTCAGCGCATCCTCGGCCTTCTCCTTGGCGCGCGTCGCTTCTTCGAGATGCCGACGCGAGGCGTCGAGTGCTTCAGCATAATCGGTTGTATGCGCCGCGCGCGCGAGCAGTTGGCGGGCACCGCGCGTCGCCATCGCGAGGAAGAACGTAAGCGCGGCGAATGCGGCGATCTTGATGCCTTCCGCCCAGACGAAGATCTTCGGGGAGTTGAAGTACTCGCGGTAGTCTTGGGTAAGCGCCGCCGTGCCGTCGTGGGCAACGGCACCGTACACCAGGATCGCCCAGCCGACGGAGCAGGCGACGCCGGCGAGCACGATCGGGCGTGGATGGAAGCGCAGGGCGCGCAGCCCGATCAGCACGAGCAGCAGCACGAACGAAGGTGCCTTGAGCGTCGCCCCGGCGGGAAGATCGTAGGCGTACTGGTAGCCCCAGATCAGCGCCAGGAAGATGGCGATGTCGATGACGTTAAGCGCATCGAGTGCGCGTTCGGGCAGAACCCTAGTCGCGAGCTGCCAACGCAGGCCCGAGCTCGCGATCAGTAGCGCCAGCGCGAGCGTCACCCAGGCGTCGACCAGCGGCAGCCCCGACATGAAACGGGCGAATGTGTGTAGCGCCAGCACCAGGCAGACGATCACCCCTTGTGCGAGCGCGATCGACCGCTCGCCGTTGACATCGTAGTCGCGGAGGTTCTGCTCAAGCCGGCGGGAGGTGGGCTCGGACCCGGCGCCGCCAGCGTCGCGCGAGCGCGACGACTTCCTCCAAGGCATGCGAGAGATCGCCAACTGTCGCTCCCTGGACTTCGGCCGAACCGTTTACCCTGTGTGGAAGCCAACCATTTCCGGGGCGGCCTCCACGCAATGCTGGTGACCGTTCAATAAGCACGACGCTGTCACACTCGGGTTACTTATCTCTTTTTGCCATCGGGCTGATTTCGCTCCACTAATCGATAGAGGATAGGGCTTGGTAAACTTTGTGCTGCGCAACCGACCGTTGTGGGAAGCTATTGGCGCACGCCCTCGATATTGAGCGTCAGCTCGACCTCCTGGGACGCGGGCCCGAGGTCAAACTTGATGCCGAAGTCCTTGAGCGGGATGCGTGTCGTTCCCGTGAAGCCCTGGCGGAATCCGCCCCAGGGGTCGGAACCGCCGCCGATGCGCTCGGCCGCGATCTCGATCGGCTTTGTCACGCCGTGCAGGGTGAGGTTGCCGGCGATCGTCGCCTTGTCGCCGTTAACCTTCACCGCGGTGCTCTCAAAGGTCGCCTTGGGGAACGCTGCAGTATCGAGAAAGTCCTTGCCGCGCAGGTGCTTGTCGCGCTCGGCGTGGTTGGAGTCGATGCTGTCGGTGTTGACCTCGACCATTACCTTCGAAGCTTCGGGATGCGCGTCGTCGAAGGCGAAGGTGCCGGAGAAATCGTTGAAGCGGCCGGTCAGCCAGCTGAAGCCCAGGTGCTTGATGCGGAAGTTGACCGAGGCGTGCGACTTCGCCGTGTCGATGACGTAGTCGGCGGCGACCGCCGGGGCCGCGGCTGCAGCGGCCATGGCGAGCACGGCGAGGAGCAGAGGGCGTGATGAGGCGGGCTTCATGGGTCAAGTCTCCGGTTGCATTGGGATCATGAGGAGGAAGGCGGTCCCGACCACATGCGTTTCAGGATGTTGCTGCGGTCGACGAAGTGATGTTTCAGGGATGCGGCTGCGTGCAGAACGACGAGGACGATCGTCGCCCAGGCGAGGATCTCGTGCACTTCGCCCGCGGTCTCCTCCAGGCCCTTCTGGTGGAAAAGCGCGGGCACGCTGAACCAATCGAACACCTCGATGGGGCGGCCGTCGGCAGTCGAGATCAGGAAGCCGCTCACCATGAGGGCGAAGAGCAGGGGGTAGAAACCCCAGTGCACGACGCGTGAGGCGGCGCTTTCAAAGGGCGAGAGTTCGACATCGTCGGGCTTGGGGTTGGCGAGCCGCCAGGCGAAGCGGAGCACTAGGAGGAACAGGAGCAGCATGCCGACGCTACGGTGGAGGTCGGGCGCACTGCGGTAGTAGGGGCTGTAGTAGCTGAGCGTGACCATCCACAGCCCGAGCGCGAACATGGCGGGGATGGCGAGCGCCATGATCCAATGCGCGAGCCGTGTGACGAGACCGTAGCCGGCTCTGGTGTCGCCGATCAGCATGGCTTGAATCTAAGTCCCCGTATTGCGCTCCCCAGGGGTGATTTAGGTCGCGGCGAGCGTCCGTCAACCCGAGTCCGGCCGTGCAGCACGAAAGCGGCACCCGCGCTGTCTCAAGCGAAACAGCGCAAGTATTTTAAGTGTGGCAGCGTGTTTCCCCTGCCGCGCCTGCGACATCGTGGTAGGTTTGGCAGAAATATGACCGTCCGAGCCGCAGACGGCGCCGGGTCGGACGACGCCAGTTGCGCATGTTGATTTTTCGGCGCCGACCAGGGTGTACCCCATGCGGTTTTCGAGACTGGCGCTTTGCCTTCCGGCGCTTTTCGTGTGCGGCCCGGCGTTCGCCGCCCCAGGCGACTCCATCGGGTCGGCCGTCACCGTCGTCAGCATCGTGACGGCATCGCTGGAGAACGATAAGCGCAATCTCGCGGAGGGCGACGGCGTCAGGGCGCAGGAGCTCATAGCGGTCGACGCGGATGGGCGCAGCGAGATCGAGCTGCGCGACAAGACCAAGCTCGCGCTCGGCCCGGGCGCCAAGCTGCTGCTCGACAAGTTCGTCTACGATCCCGACATCGACGGCGGCGCTATCGTGCTGAACCTGGTGCGCGGCTCGTTCCGCTTCGTCACCGGGCTCGCGGCCAAGCCCGCCTACGTGATCCATCTGCCGACCGCGTCGATTACGGTGCGCGGCACCATCTTCGACGTCTACGTGAAGCCCGACGACTCCGCTTGGCTGCTGCTCATCGAGGGCGCGGTCGAGGTGTGCTCGTCGTCGGGCAAGTGCCTCGTGCACGACGAGCCGGGCAAGCTCATCCGCATCCTCCCCGACACGGTCGGCGTGCCGGTCAAGTGGGCCGGCCTGCCCGGCAAAGAAGACACCGTATTCGATTCCGCGTTCCCCTTCGTGTCGCGCGCGCCCGCCTTCGACCACAATCCGATCTTCACGCGCGAGCAGATCGTGCTCGGCACCTTCCCGGAGAAGCCCCACACGAAGGACTACGACGACGGCGACAAGAAGAGTGAGCCGACCAAGTCCGAAAAGGACCCCGAGGACAAGCCGCGCACCAAGAAATCGAACGACGACGACGACACGCCGCGCAGCAGAGTGAAGCGCACGGAGAGCACGCGCGACATCGAGCGCTACCGGCGTTCGCGCAGCGACGCGAGCGACGCCAAGGCCGCCGCCAAGGGCCTCGGCATCATCCTGGGGATCGGGGCCGGCATCAAATTTGGTGGCGGACATAGAGGCGGCCACAAATACTAGGTCACGCCGGCTGAGGCATGCGGGAGCCCAGCGCCCCATAGAGCGGCGCGACGTCAGGCCACGCTAGATCGCTGCAGGCTTTGAGCGCCACGCGCGCAGCTGCGGCATCGCCAGCACGATACGCCTTCTGCAGCTTCGCGTGCGCCGCCTGCAGCTCGCGGAAGCGGCCCGACGCCGCGACCGCCTCGTCGCCGAGCAGTGCGAAAACGCGCTCCGACCGCTCCTTGCCGCGGATCTTTGCGGCGTCGATCTCCAGGAACGCGAGTTCGGGCGCGGCCGTGGCGGTGCTTTCGCCGGCGATGATCGAACATCCATAAAGCTTGGTCGTCTCCTCTAGCCGCGAGGCGACGTTCACCACGTCCCCGAGGATCGAATAGTCGAAGCGCCGCGGCGAGCCGACGTTACCGACGCAGCACCGGCCGGTATTGAGACCGATGCCGATGCGCACGGGCACCGCGGCCTCGCCGCGTGATACAGCCGCTGCAGCCCAGGCCTCGTTGAGGCGGACGAGTTCCTCTTGCATGCGCAGCGCGGCGCGGCAGGCGTTGCTCGCGTGGCGAGGATCGGTGAGCGGCGCATTCCAGAACGCCATGACGGCGTCGCCCATGAACTTGTCGATGGTGCCGCGCTCAGCCAGGATCACATCGGTCAAGGGCGTAAACAGCTCATTGAGGAAGCGAATGAGCTCCTCCGCAGTGAGCCCCTCGGAGATGCTGGAGAAACCGCGCACGTCGGCAAACAGCACGGAAACCTCGCGCGTCTCGCCGCCAAGCTTCAGCTTGTCGTGATTGCGCGCGAGCTCCTCGACCAGGGGTGCGGCCACGTAGTGGCTGAACGCCGAGCGCACGCGGTTCCGCTCCAGCTCCGTCTCGATGTAGCTGTTGAGCGAGGCCGCGAGGTAAAGGAGCAGGATAGCGAGCGCCGGATAGACGGGGTCGAATAGCAGCCCGGCTTGCGAGTAGGCGAGCCAGGATGCGGCAAAGACAGTGAAAATGGCGAGCGCGCCGATAGCGGCGGTGGCGACCGCGCCGAGGCGGTGGATCAGCCAGGCGACGGCGGCGCCGAAGCCGACCAGGAATAGCAGCTCCGCGCCGGTGGCGTAGGCTGGCCGCATGAGGTGGTCGCCCGACAGCATCTGCTCCAGCGCTTGAGCATGGATCTCGACGCCCGGCACGGCCGAATCGAGCGGGGTGGCGCGCAGGTCCAGCAGCCCCACGGCGCTGGTGCCGATGAAGATGTCGCGCCCCGCGATCGCCTTGGCGTCGAACGAGCCGTCCAGCAGCGTGTGCGCGGGTATGTAGCGGCGCGGATCGGGACGAGCAAAACGCAGCCACAGCTCTCCGTTGGCGTCGGTCGGCAGCACGGTCTGGCCTACGCGCACGCTCTCGACGCCCGTACGCTGCCCGAATGCCGGCACGCCGCTGCCGCCGGAGGAGCGCACGAACACGGTCGTCTCCTTGAGGGCGACGCGCAGCGTCTCGAGCGGCAGCGACGGATAGAGCGTGCCGCCGACCGATAGGAGCAGCGGGACGCGGCGCAGCACCTGGTCGCGCTGCGGGATCCAGTTGACCGCGCCGAGCCCGGCCGCGCGCTCGGTCAAGACGGGAAGGCTGCCGATGACGCCCGAGAACCGGGGCACGAAGCTCTGCGGATCGTCGCCCGCGAAGGCAAAATGCGCGTGCGGGGGCGCCGGCTTGCGCGTGCCACCGGCTTCGCCCGCGATGCCGAGCGTCACCGGCGCGCCGACGATCGCCTGCGCGAGACGCTCGTCGTTGGTGGGCAGCGCCGACGCCTCCGCGATCATGGGCGCAAGCTGGGGCACGTCGCCGAACAGCTTGGCGAACTCGCCGGGCGAGAGCCGGTCCGGCTCTGCGAGGATGAGGTCGAGCGTGATCGTGCGCGCGCCGGCGGACTTCAGCGCCTCCACGAGGGCGGCGAGCTTCGTCCGCGGCCAGGGCCATTGGCCGATCTTGGCAAGCGAGGTCTCGTCGATGTCGACGATGCGTACCGGCAGCGTCTCGTCGAGCGGCCGCGGCGATGCGTTGAGGTAGCTGTCGAAGACGGAGAGCCGGAGCCGGGCCACGGGCTCGGGATCGGCGATGCGCAAGGCGACCGCGAGGAACAACAGGACCGCGGTCAGGATCAGGTGGATCGAAGGGACGCGCAGGCCCATGGTTCCTCGAGCTTGGCGGCGCGCCTAGCGTCCGCTCCGGCACCATCATAGCGTCGGCATGAGCGCGGTTTCCAGCCCGGCTGCCGGTTAGGCATTCTCGATCCAGTCGGCGCAGCGCTCGGCGAGATCGCTGGCGCCCTCCTCCATGATCAGAAAGTGGCCGCGGCCGGCGGCTTCGTGGAACATGGCACCCGAGTAGAGCTGCGCGATCTTTCGGCCGGTCGTCGCGGAGATGACCTTGTCGTCGGAGCCGGAGACGACGAGGACCGGGCACGTAACCTTGGCCGTATCGACCGCAGTTGTGCGAGCTTTGTCGAACATCCAGAAGAACAGCTCAAACAGCGCGCGGCCGGACTCCGGGCTGAACTGGTCGAACACGCGGCGCTGCGCCTCTGGGCTGAGGCTCGCGAGCGAATCCAGGCGCGCAACCTCGAACACGGGCGTGAGCGCGCGGTCCCAGAACGGAGCCGCCTGCATCAGGCCCATCGCCAGCGCGAGCTCGTCGTCGGTCGACGGCAGGATGCCCCACGGCGCGCCCGAGGCGAGCAGTACGAGCGAGCGCGCCAATCCTTTGGCAGCGAGCTGCTGGCCGATGATGCCGCCCATGGAGTGGCCGATGATGACGGGCGGCTCGGGCAGGCCTGCGATGAGCTCCGCCATGTCGCGCGTGCAATCGGCGACGCTCATCGAGGCGAGCCGCGGATCGGGGACTTGTGCCGGGCCGGAAACGTGGAAGCGCAAGTCTGGCGCGTGGCAGCTGAAGCCGCGCGCGCTCAATACGGGCACGAAGTCGGCAAAGCACCAGCCGCCGCAGAAGGCGCCGTGAATGAGGACGACTGGTTGGGCCATGCTTCGTCGCTCGCGAAAGGTTGACCGCCATCAATGCTGACGCGGCGCTAATCCTTTATGAAATCTCACGTCGATCGAACACCCACGAAGCAAAAGGGGCGGAAAATGTCCATGCTCAAAGTCATCGAGGTGCTCGCGGAGTTGGACAAGAGCTGGGAGGATGCGGCGCAACAGGCCGTCACCAAGACCGCCAAGACGGTGCACAGCGTAAAGTCGATCTATATCAAGAATTTCGAGGCCACCGTCGACAACGGCAAGCTGAAGAAATACCGCGTCAACGCCAAAATTTCGTTCGTGCTCGACTGAGGTTGTGCCCCGCTTCAGCGGGAAGCCGAATGCAGGCTCGTGATATTGATCTGCATCAACGGGCATCCAACCAGTCATACCCTCCGGAAAAGGACTGACAGGTTGTTGGCCGGCATGGGCTCGACGACGGGGGGCGCAAAGCCCGCATCCTCCGCGAGTGCAGCGACCGCTTCGAGCTCGCGCACGCCCCAGGCGGGGTTGCGCGCACGCAGGAAATCCCTGTCGAAGGCTTCGTTGCTCGGCGCCGTATGCTGCCCGTCGCGCTTGAAGGGGCCGTAGAGGAACAGGAGGCCGCCCACCGGGAGCACGCGCGCGGCGCCGCGCACGAGACCGATGGCGGCTTCCCAAGGTGCGATGTGGATCATGTTGAAGCAGAGGACGACGTCGGCGGCGGCAATGGGCCACGGCTCGGCGGTGGCGTCGAGCGCAATTGCCGGACGGTTATTCGGGAGGCCCGACGCCGCCGTCCAGGCGTCGATGCTGGCGCGTGCGCTTGGGTCCGGGTCGCTCGGCTGAAAGACGATCTGCGGTCCGCTCGCCCGCGCAAAGTGCACGGCATGCTCGCCCGACCCGCTCGCCACCTCGAGCACCAGGCCCCGCGCCGGCAAATGGCGCCGCAGGACGTTCCAGATCGGCTCGCGGTTGCGTGCCGCGGCCGGGGCGTATTGGCGTGCGTCATCGGTCATGAGTGCTTGTCGTGCGCCCGCATGCGACGGTCAAGGCAGGCGGCGGCAGCGGAGCCGACCGTTTGACAATTAATAACCGTGCGGTTATTAATTGGACATGCCCGCCACCCCGACAGAGCTCTTCAGCGCCCTCGCCGATCCGACCCGGTGCGCACTCTTCGAGCGGCTTTGCCGCGACGGCGAGCAGACCGTGCGCGCCCTCACCGACCGCGCCGGCGTCTCGCAGCCGGCCGTCTCCAAGCACCTTGGCGTCCTCAAGCACGCAGGACTGGTGCGCGACCGGCGCGATGGGCGCCAGACCCACTACAGCGCCCAGCCGAAAGCCATGGCCCCCATGCTCGACTGGATGAGCCGCTACGCCGACTTCTGGCGCAGCCGGTTCGATCGCCTCGAAAATCTACTCAAAAGGATGGACCAATGACCGGGCAAGCCGACGCCACCCGCTCCGTCATCGTCGAACGCGAGCTGCCGCATCCGCCCGCAAAGATCTGGCGCGCGCTCACTCAGGGCGCACTGATCGAGCAATGGCTCATGCAGAACGACTTCGAGCCGGTGGTGGGCCGCAAATTCAATCTTCGCGCAGACTGGGGCGGCGTCGACTGCAAAGTCCTGGCCGTCGAGCCGAACAAGATGCTGTCGTACACGTGGGATGCGATGGGGCTCGAGAGTGTCGTCATGTGGACTCTCACCCCGACGAGCACGGGGACGCACCTGCGCATGGAGCAGTCGGGCTTCCGGCCGGATCAGAGCCAAGCCTATCAGGGCGCCAAGTACGGGTGGCAGAAGTTCTTCGCGGCGCTCGAGCGCGTCGTCGCGGGGCTCAGCGAGAGCTAGACCCCGAGCTTCTTCCTCAGGATCTCGTTGACGGCCAGCGGATTCGCCTTGCCGCCGGTTGGCGGGCGCGTCTCCGGTCTACATGATGTCGTATTCATGTCGTCGATCTGCGCTCAGTTGGGAACGCACTCGCTTGCCGATTTCGACTTCCGCTAGTTGAGCCAACGGAGGGTATTGCTCGGGAGGATTGCCATGAAGCGCAAGACTAGTTTTGAGGAAGATTCCACCACCTGGAACGCCGAGTTCTCAAAGCGACTGTCGGCGTATCAGCAGCTTGTCGACACCTATCACGAGCGCGAGAAGAAGTTCGAGGAGGAGCAACAGAGCGCGCTCGAGGCTCTCCGAACAACGTGGATGCAAGAGCTAAAGGGGCCCGAAGAGCAACTGTTTGAGGTTGCGCCAATATTCGCCAATGACGTTGACGCGATACCAACACGTCGTGCCGCCTACTCCGACCGGACCGCGGCAATGATGGCGAAAGTCGCGATGCTGACGTACATCGCGTTCGAAGACGCGGACAAGAGGAAGATTCTCGATGGGATTTTAACCCACGGACGCGTGAAGCTGCTCGAGACTTCTCGCCGCCAACGAGACGGAAGCGCTGGTTGCCGAGACGGACAAATTCGTCGTGGTAGCGTTTCGCGGATCAACGAGCCGGAGGGACGTGAGGACTGACTTGCAGACGCGCTTCAACGTCTCAAAGATCGACATCGAGGGTCGAGCTGTCGCGGTTGCAGTCCACTCAGGCTTCTATGCCGCGTTCGCCAAAATCGAAAAGCAGCTTCGCACGTTGTTAGAGAAGACCGGCCAAAAGCCCATTTATCTGACCGGCCATTCGCTCGGAGGCGCGCTGGCGCTCGTCGCCTCGGCAGCCTTGGGCGGATCTTCAAGCCTCGGCGATCGGATCGCAGCGGTCTACACGTTCGGCGCGCCGCGTGTCGGCAAAGGCAATTTCTCCGAGATTGTAAAGGCGCCCCACTACCGGGTCATCAATAGTGGAGATATCGTACCGCTTGTGCCCCCCAACTGGATTCTCGGGTACGTCCACACGGGCACGCCCGTGCTGCTCAAGAAGGATATCAACAAGCCGATCCGACATAGTCCACGGGCCAACGCAGTCGTCAGCACTGTTCTGAGTCTCTTCCTGTGGCCGTTCACGCGCCGGCTGCTGTTCCTCGCTGCTCACGACAGCTTACTCTACGTCACTAACCTGGAGAGGATCGCTCGCTACCGGGGTAGATGGACGTGATAACCAGGCTCGAATGGTGCCGCCTTGCGCCAGCGTCCTAGACCCCGAGCTTCTTCCTCAGGATCTCGTTGACGGCCTGCGGATTGGCCTTGCCGCCCGAGGCCTTCATCACCTGCCCCACGAACCAGCCGAGCATCGACGGCTTGGCCTTGGCCTGCTCCACCTTGTCGGGGTTCGCCGCGATGATCTCGTCGACCGCCTTCTCGATGGCGCCGGTGTCGGTGACCTGCTTCAGCCCGCGCTTGTCGACGATGGCAGCTGGGTCGCCGCCCTCCGTCCATACGATCTCGAACAGGTCCTTGGCGATCTTGCCGGAGATGGTGCCCGACGCGATGAGGTCGACGATTGAGCCCAGCTGCTTGGCCGAGACCGGCGAGGCGTCGATCGTAAGCCCCTCCTTGTTGAGGCGCCCGAACAGCTCGTTGTTCACCCAGTTGGCCGCGAGCTTGCCGTCGCGGCCCATGGCCACGGCCTCGAAATAGTCGGCGGACTCGCGCTCGGCGACGAGCACGTCGGCATCGTAGTCGGACAGCGCGAAATCGCGCATAAAGCGCTGCTTCTTCTCGTCGGGGAGCTCGGGCAGGCCCTTCTCCAACTCGGCGACGTATTCCATCGTCAGCTCGAGCGGCAGGAGGTCAGGATCGGGGAAGTAGCGGTAGTCATGCGCCTCCTCCTTGCTCCGCATGCTCCGCGTCTCGCCCTTGCCGGGGTCGAACAGCCGCGTCTCCTGATCGATCTTGCCGCCGTCCTCAATGATGTCGATCTGGCGGCGCGCCTCGACCTCGATCGCCTGGCCGATGAAGCGGATCGAGTTGACGTTCTTGATCTCGCAGCGGGTGCCGAGCTTGGCGCCGGGTTTCCTCACCGACACGTTCACGTCCGCGCGCAGGTTGCCCTTCTCCATGTCGGCGTCGGAGGTGCCGAGATAGCGCAGGATGGTGCGCAGCTTCGTCACGTAGGCCTGCGCCTGCTTGGCCGAGCGCATGTCGGGCTTGGACACGATCTCCATCAGCGCCACGCCCGAGCGGTTGAGATCGACGTAGGAATATTCGGGATGCTGGTCGTGGATCGACTTGCCGGCGTCCTGCTCCAGATGCAGCCGCTCGATGCCGACGCGCAGCGTCTCGCCGTCGACGTCGATCTCGACCTCCCCTTCCCCGACGATGGGGTGCTTGTACTGGCTGATCTGATAGCCCTGCGGCAGATCGGGATAGAAATAGTTCTTGCGGTCGAAAACGCTGCGCAGGTTGATCGCGGCCTTGAGGCCGAGCCCCGTGCGCACGGCCTGCGCGATGCATTCGGCGTTGATGACGGGCAGCATGCCGGGCATGGCCGCGTCGACGAGCGAGACGTGGCTATTGGGATCGCCGCCGAAGGCGGTGGAAGCGCCGGAAAACAGCTTCGACTTCGAGGCGACCTGGGCGTGCACCTCGAGACCGACGATCACCTCCCAGTCGCCCTTGGCACCGGAGATGAAATTCTTGCCGCCGACGGTTTTGGCTTTGTCCTGCATGGGCTGCTCCTTGTCCGCCCTGTTAACGCAGGGCGGCGGCCGGAGCAATCCTCGAGCTTTGTGGGACTCAGCTCAGGCCGAGGGAGGCGGTCAACTCCTCGCTCCTCCACGGCGCCGGCTCGGCGGCGGGCGCGTGCGCCAGCGGGTTGGTGTAGCAGCGCGACTTGCCCTCGAAGTAGCAGCCCTCCTCGAGCACGAGCTTGCGATGGAAGATGTGGCCTTCGACCGCGCAGGCCGCACCGAGCACCAGCTCCTTGGCGTAGATCACGCCGATGAACTCGCCCAGCACCACGACCTTGTCGGCGACGACGAGGCCGTCGACCACGCCGCGCTCGGCGATCTGCAGGTCGGTGCAGCGCACCTCGCCGTCCACTGTGCCCTCGATGATGACCTGGCCCTTCAAGGCGAGGGAGCCGACAATCGTCATTCCGCGACTGATCACAAGCGGCCCTCTAGTGGGCCGCGCGGGCGCACCATTCGTCTCCGACATGCTCGTCCCCCGAAGTACGCTGCTACTATCCCCGGTAGAGCGGAGGTGCACGAAAGAGATGGCTGATTTCGGGCGCGGCTTTGCGGGGTGTGAGCACAAGGCATGGGCGGTCATTCAATCCGCCCGAGCACATCGCAGCATTCATGTTGTCGCGCAAAGCGCGGTGACGGAGTTTAAGCGCGCGCCCGTGCGCTCTCCGCCGAGGCGCCGGCCTCGATCTTGATCATGCCCTCGGCGAGCGCCTTCTTGAGGAGGTCGAGGACCTCGCGCTCGCAGGTGTCATGATCGACGTCGAACTCCTTCTCCAGCGCCCGGCACAGGCCGCCGACGCGCACGGGCTTCGCCATCAGATGCCAGATGCGCGAGCCGACGCTGTTGAGCCCGTAGCAGGTTCCGCTCGTGGTGCTGAGCGCCACCACTTCCTGATCGACCTCGTCGTGCAGGATGTTGTCGTTGTGCGCCACGATGCTGGCGGTGGTGAGATCGGTCTGGGCCATGTCACAACCCCTCCATGATCCCCGATCATAGGGGTGGGGCGTCGTGCCCTGGCAAATGAGTACTGCGCTTCTGGCGCTTATCCACGACTTCTTGCGCGCATGCGGCGCCTGGCTATGGCGCGTCTGTGCGGCGCAGCCAGTAGCCGAGCCCGGCCCACACGAAGCCGATGAGGAACTGCATCAGCAGGATCGCGGCCTCGCCCCCCAGCGCATGGATGGGAAGCAGTCCGACAGCCGCGACGAGCCAATAGAGAATGAAGCCCGCGATCGAGGCGGCGAAGGCGGCGACGACGAGCTTTTGCGGCTGGTCGGCGCGCTTGCCCATGTAGAACGCGACCGCGATCACGACAGGGTTGAGCAGCGAAATCAGAACGAGCGTGCTGGGATCGAACGGCTTGATCTCCACCACTTATGCTCCCTGCCCGCCGTTGCCTTCGAGCTGGCGGCGCAGCTTCTCCTCCTCGTACTGCACGAACCAGCCGATCATCTGCCGCCACAGCGCTTCCGTGAGCTCGGGCGGTAGGCCCTTGTCCTTGGCGCGCGCGCGCACCTTGTCGATCACCTGCTGGATGCGCCACGGCACGTAGGCTTCGCCGGGGTTCGACTTTAGTTGCCAGGCGCGATCGACATAGGCGAAGCGATCCGCGATGATGTCGACGAGGGCCAAGTCGATGCGGTCGATCTCGGCGCGCACCTCCGACATATCGCGGCAGTCTCGCGGCAGCCTCCCGGTCATTTTTTTCTCCCATCCGATTTCTTGGCGGCGGGCTCCCTTGCAGCCTTCGCCGCGGATGCTTTCGTTCCCGCTTCCCACCAGCGCTCCGCAACCGTGAAGCGCCCGGCCGCGTCCTCGATGGCTTTGGCCGCGCGGAATAGCGTCGCCTCGTCGAACGGCTTGCCGATGAGCTGCAGTCCCAGCGGCGTGCCTTCGCTCGATAGTCCCGCCGGCACTGAGATGCCGGGCAGGCCCGCCATGTTCACCGTGACGGTGAAGATGTCCTCGAGGTACATGGCGATCGGGTCGCCGGACTTCTCACCGAAGCCGAACGCGGGCGACGGCGTCGTCGGCGTCAGCACCACGTCGACCGACTTCCACGCCTCGTCGAAGTCGTGCTTGATGAGCGTGCGCACCTTCTGCGCCTTGAGATAGTAGGCATCGTAGTAGCCGGCCGAGAGCACGTAGGTCCCGATCAGGATGCGGCGGCGCACCTCCTTGCCGAAGCCGGCACCACGCGTGCGCTCGTAGGTATCGATCAGGTCCTTGCCGTTCTCGCGCATGCCGTAGCGCATGCCGTCGTAGCGCGCGAGATTGGAGGACGCCTCGGCGGGAGCGATGATGTAGTAGGCCGGGAGGGCATACTTGGTGTGTGGGAGCGATATGTCGTGGATGGTCGCGCCCGCCGCCTTGAGCCAGGCGATGCCTTGGCTCCACAGCTTGTCGATCTCGGCCGACATGCCCTCGACGCGGTATTCCTTCGGCACGCCGATGCGCAGGCCCTTGACGCCCTTGGCGAGCGCCGCCTCGTAGTCGGGCACGGGGGCGTCCACGGATGTGGTATCGCGCGGATCGTGGTTCGCCATGGCCTTGAGCATGATAGCGGCATCGGTCACGGTCTTCGCCAGCGGCCCCGCCTGGTCGAGCGAGGAGGCGAAGGCGACGATGCCCCAACGCGAGCAGCGCCCGTAGGTCGGCTTGATGCCGACGATGCCGGTGAGTGCGGCCGGCTGGCGAATGGAGCCGCCGGTATCGGTCGCGGTGGCGGCGAGGCACAGGTCAGCGGCAACCGCGGCCGACGATCCCCCCGACGATCCGCCCGGCACCAGCTTGTCCGTCTTGTCCTTGCGCCGCCACGGCGAGACGACCGGCCCGAAGGCGCTCGTCTCGTTGGAGGAGCCCATGGCGAACTCGTCGCAGTTGAGTTTGCCGAGCATGACCGCGCCGGCGTTCCACAGGTTGGTGCCGACAGCGGACTTATACGGCGGCAGGAAATCGTCGAGAATGTTCGAGCAGGCGGTCGTGCGCTGACCCTGCGTGCAGAACAGATCCTTGTTGCCGAGCGGCAGGCCCTCGAGCGGGCGCGCCTCGCCCGATTTCAAGCGCTTGTCGCTCTCCTTGGCCTGTCCGAGCGCGAGCTCGGGCGTCGGCAGCACGTAGGCATTGAGCGCGGCATTTCCGCGCTCGACCGCCTGCAGGAACGCCTGCGTCAGCTCAGTCGCGGAGAACTCCTTCTTGCGCAAGCCCTCACGAGCCTGCGCCAGCGTCAGCTTTGTCAGTTCGGTCACGGACACTCACTTCTGGCAGAGCATGAATTTCAGGGCTTCGGGACCGTAGATGTCCTCGCTGACGATGGAGACGGAGCCGTCCGAGCCCGTGGTCGCCGCGAGCTCGGCGGGCGAGGCCTCGCCCATCTCCTCGCAGTCGGCCTGCACCTTCCAACCGCTCTCCGACTTCTCGGCGGAGCGGAACTTGCAGTGGACCTCGCGCGGGCTGGTGATGCCTTCGCGCGTCAGCACCTCCTGGCTCAGCCCGTCGACGAGCTCCTTGGAGAACGGCGCGGCCGAGGTCGCGAGCTTGCAGTCGTCGCGGTCGAGGGCGTAGGTGCCGGCGATGAAGCTCCAGTCGTCGGCGGCGACCGTGGCGGCCCCGGGCATGAGGACGGCCAAGAGCGTCAGCAGCGGTATGGCAAGCAGTCTAACCATGGCTCTCACTCCACAATCTTGGGAACGACGAAGAACCCGTCTTCGGCCAGAGGCGCGTTCTTGAGGATCTGGTCGGCCTTGCCGCCATCGGTGACGACGTCCTCGCGCTTCTTGAGCTCGATTGGCACGACGCGCGTCATCGGCTCGACCGCCGAGGTGTCCACCTCGTCCAGCTGCTCGACCCAGTTGAGGATGCCCGAAAGCTCCTTCACGAGGCCTTTGGCTTCCGCGTCCGTGATCTTGATGCGCGCCAGACGCGCGATGCGCCGGACGGTCGCCTCGTCGACCTGCATAATCCCTCGCCGAACCGATGTTGCAGTGGGTGGTCAGAAGTGTCCGCTCTCTTAGCCCTGGCAGCCCTCGCGCGCAACTTGACGGCGACGCCCCCTGGGGGCCTTCAGGACGTGCGGCGCCACTGCGACAGGAACGCCCCCAGGATGTCGGAAGCATCATCCGTCCACGGGGACAGCAGGCTGGGATTGAAGGCGCCGGAGCCTTTGATCACCCGGAAGGGATCGAGCGCGCGCTCGTCCTTGGCGAACACCGCGATCGTGGAGCTGTTCTGGGCATACGTTCCGTCGGCCTTCTCGTCGGAGACGATGAGACCCTTGAGCTGCGGCACCAGCGGCATGGTGGCGCCGAGGACGGAGTTGAGGTCGAGATAGCGGTTGGAGATGTGCAGGACGAGGATGCCGTCGTCCTTGAGCTTCCCCGCATAGAGTTGCAGCGCCTCCGCCGTCATCAGATGCACGGGGAGGGCGTCGGAGGAGAAGGCGTCGATCACCATGAGATCGAAGCTGCGGTTGGGCTCCCTTGCCACGGTAAGGCGCGCGTCGCCCAGGACCACGTCGAGCTGCGGCTGGCAGTTTGCAAGGAACGTGAAGTAGTTCGACTTCGCGGCGATATTGACGACGACGGGGTCGATCTCAAAAAAGCGCCAGCGCTCGTCCTTGCGGGCGTAGCAGGAGATCGAGCCGGTGCCGAGGCCGACGATGCCGAAGCGGCCCTTCTCGCCTTTCGCATCGAGACGCTGTTGCACGATCTTGACGGACTGCGCGAGCGGGCCCCCCGCATAGTAGTAGGTGGCGGGCGTGGTGTCGGAGACGAGCTTGCCGTCGTCGTCGCGGATGCGCTGCGCGCCGTGCAACGTCGTGCCGTGGGTGAGCACGTTGTAGTCGTTGGCTTCCGACAGCGAGACGCGATACACGCCGAAGTAGCTGCGCTGCGCGTTGCCGCGCTTCACGCTCGAGGGCAGGATGACGACAGTGGCAAACATCAGGAGCGCGACCGCGAGCTGACGCGCGCTCTGGCCCCAGAACGCGAGCAGGACGACCCCGAACGCGAGCGTGAGCGCCGCCGCGAAGCCCCACTCGCCGAACGCAAGACCGAGGCGGGCGGCCCAGCCGGCGCCGTACAGAATGGGGAGGAATCCGATAGCCACGATTCCGAGCAGCCAGAACATCTCGCGGCCCCGCACCTCGCGGAGTCGAAACACGCCCGGCCGGCAGGCCAGCGTGAGCGCGATCAGCAGCGGATACTCGAACACTTCCGAGAATAGCTTCGGCGCCACAAGCGCGGAAAAGAGCCCGCCAAGCACGCCGCCGAACGACATCCACAGGTAGAACTCGGTAAGGTCGCGGGCACGCGGCCGCGACAGATAAAGCGTGCGGTGCGCCAGCAGTGCCGAGAAGAAGAAGGCGGCGACCCCGGCAGAGGCCGTCAGCGTCCACTTGTCGTATTTCATCTGCGCGAGCTCGCAGAGCGCGAAGATCACTGAACCGAGCTGCAACGGCAGCAGGATCGGCAGCGGGATCGGCACGCGGTCCTGGAAGGCGAGGATGAAGGTCGTGAGGTAGAGCGCGAGCGGCAGCACCCACAACAACGGCGCCGACGCGATATCGGTCGCGACGTGCGTGGTGAATGCGGTGAGCAGAGCGGCGGGGACCATCGCCAGCCCGCACCAGGCAAGGCGGTCGCGCCACGTGGGCCCTGGCTCGGACATGTTGGGCTCGACCTTCGTTGCGGCCTCCGCCGCGCGCGCACCTGCGTACCGGCGCACGACGGCGAAGCAGACGGCGAGCGCAGCGATCAGCACCACATAGAGCGCCGTCCAGTCGCGGCTCATGGCCCTCAGACCCAGCCCTGGCTCGAACACGAACGGATAGCCGAGCAGCGCGATGAGGCTGCCGAAATTCGAGGCACCGTAGAGGAAGTAGGGATCGCGCGCGTGCGGGTGGCCGGTGAGCGCAAACCAAGCCTGCAGCAGCGGCGCGTTGGCGGCGACGGCGACGAACGGCAGCCCCACCGCGACGGTGAAGAGCCCGAGCTGCCAGAAATAGGGCTCACCCGACGGCGGCTCGGTCCAGCCAGCGGGCAATCCGATCGGCAGCACGACGAGGGCCAGCAAAGCGGCCGCGATGTGCACGAAGCCGGTCGATGCCGCCGGCACGTACCGCATCAGCAGATGTGCATACGCATATCCGGCGAGCAGTGCCCCCTGGAAGAAGAGAAGCGCAACCGCCCACACCGAGGGCGCGCCCCCGAGGACAGGGAGCACCATCTTGGCGAACAGCGGCTCGACCGAGAACAGAAGGAAGGCGGAGAGGAAGCTGGCGGCGATGAACAGCGCCAGCGCGGCGGAGCCCGCGACCGGCGCGGCCGGGAGGACGGCGCGGGAGGCCCCGGTCGCGCCTTGCGATGTCTTTTCCTGCACGCGCTCTACTCTTCGACCGACATCGCTGAAGCCCCGCGGCGAGGGTTGGAAAACCCTAACCGCGGCGGAGTATAAGGTTGCCTCCAGACCACGATAGCGGGCAAACGCCGACATGGCGAACAACGGGGCGGTCGAGGCGGCAGCTACAAAGGCCGCGAAGGGCGAAACGCTGGACGATGTCGCGGCATTTGCCGGGCGCATCGGCGGCAGCGGCCGCCTCATCGGCATCGACGCCGGCACCAAGACGCTGGGCCTCGCGCTCTCCGACGTGACGCGGACCATCGCCTCGCCGCTGGTCGTCTTGCACCGCAAGCGGTTTAAGGAGGATGCCGCCGAGCTCCTGCGGCTCGCCGCCGAGCACGCCATCGCCGGGTTCGTCTTGGGGTTGCCGACCAACCTCGACGGCACCACCGGCCCGCGCGTGCAAGCGACGCGTGCCTTCGCCAAGAACCTCAACGCGCTGACGCCGCTGCCCATCCTCTTATGGGACGAGCGGCTGTCGACAGCCGAGGCGGAGCGTACGCTGATTGCGGCGGATGCAAGCCGCAAGCGTCGGGGCGAGGTCATCGACAAGCTCGCGGCGACCATCATCCTGCAGGGCGCGCTCGACCGCATGCGCATGAAATGAGCGCTTCCGCGGCGCGGCATTAACTCTCACCACCGCATTCCGGAATTGCAGGGCCCTCGTCCAACGCGTGCCGCAATAGGCTGCGAGGCTAACCCTTGAGCGCTCGAGGCGGCGTCGGACCGGCCGATGACGCCGGGCGCGATGTGGATCGAGTACGATATGACACAGCCCACGAAACTTCTCCGCCGGCGCGCCGATCCTGTCGAAGTGCAGGAGCCGAGCGAGCTGCCGGGCGAATGGGAAAGCTACGTCGCCCGCTTCGCCTACCCGGCCCGCCGCGAGGTGCGCCGGCTGATGCGCTCCTCCTCCCGGCTTGTCGACCTTTCGGTTGTCTTCCCCGGCGCCATCTATGCGCTGGCTGCACGGCGCAGTGCACCCGAGGCACGACGCGAGGCCATCACGTTGATCGAGAAGGGCGCGCCGCTGAAGTCCGTCGCGCGCATGCTCGGCCTGCCGCTCTGGCTGCGCCGCCTGCCGCCGGAGGCGTTCCAGAAGGCGATCGAAGACGATCTGCCGGCAAGCGAGGCATTCGCGCGGCGCGTAGCCAACCGGCTGCCGGGAGCGCCCTCGCATAGCGCGTTCTGGCTGCAGTCGGTCGCGTTTGGGTCAAAGGCGTGCCACGAGGACTTCGCGCTGTGGCTCGCTGATCAGTCGATCTTCACCGAGCCGGGCAATCCCGAGCAGCTTTTCGGCGTGCTCGCCGCCTACGCTTGGCATTCGCGCGCCACGCAGACGCGTGCGCACAATCTCATTGTCGTGCCGTGGCGCCCCGAGATCGCGTTCGACACCGCGCTGTGCGCAGCCAAGAGCTGGCTCAACCGCATGCGGCTCGTGCTGCAGCTCGGGCCCGGCGTCATCGCCGACCCGTGGCTCGCGGGCGGCGACATCCGCGGCTACACGTTCGTGCCGCTGCTCGACCGCACCGAGATCCTGGCCGAAGCGCGCGCCATGCAGAACTGCGCCGATCAGTACGCCGAGCGGCTCGGCGACGACCGCTGCCGCCTGTTCTCCATCCGCCGCGAGCGCGAGCACGTGGCGACGCTCGAGATCGGCCCGCATTCGCGCGAGGCGGGCATGCTGGCCATCACGCAGTTGAAGGGCCGCCACAACATGGCAGCGCCGCTCGACGTATGGCAGGCGGCGTACGCGTGGATGGCCTCGCAGAGCGGCTTGCGGCGCCTGCCCCCGCGCATCCCGCCGGACCGCAACCTCGACAACGACGCCTGGACGCAGCTCATGGGACCGTACCGGCGCCGCGCGGGCGGGGCGCCGTGGCTTGCCGTGTCGGCCAGCCAGGCGGTGTTCGACGGCTTCAATGCGCAGATGTCGGATCTGGCGCGCCGCGGCGGCGTGTCGTCCTGGCTGTTCACCTAGCCTCGGTTGGGCGTGCTGCGCGCGAGGATGGCGCGGGTATCGGCGCGCTCCAGCCCCTGGCCATAGGTCTGCCGCGAGCCGCCGGCGAAGCGGCTCGCGATGAATGCATCGGCCACCGCGGCTGGCGCGTGCGCCTTGAGGATCGTGCCGGCCGCCAGCAGCGCCAGCGCCTCGACGAGCAGCCGCCCGCGCTGATCGAGCAGCACCGGCTCGTGCAGCAGGCCTTCGATGCGCCCGTGCGCAAACCGTAGGCGCGCCTCGTCCGCCGCCGCCTCGCCAAGCTCCTCCATCACGACTTGCGCAGCTTCCGGCTCGCGCTGGAGCACGCGCAGGACATCGAGCACCATCACGCTGCCCGAGCCTTCCCAGATCGAGTTGACCGGCACCTCGCGATAGATGCGCGCGAGCGGCGCCTCCTCGACGTAGCCGTTGCCGCCGAGACACTCCATCGCTTCGGCGACGAGCGCGGGCGCCATCTTGCACACCCAATACTTGGTGACCGGGGTCATCACGCGCCGCCACGCGGCCGCGCGGGCATCGGTGGTTCGGTCGAACGAGCGCGCAAGGCGGAACGACAGCGCGGTCGCCGCCTCGACGTCGAGCGCCATGTCGGCCAGCACCTCGCGCATCAGCGGCTGCTCGACGAGCTTCTTCTGGAACACCGTGCGGCGCTCGGCGTAGTGGATGGCATTGGCGAGCGCGAGCCGCACGAGACCGGCGGAGGCGAGCGCGCAATCGAGCCGCGTGTGCGTCACCATCTCGATGATGGTAGCAACCCCGCGTCCCTCTTCGCCAACTGCCCAGGCGTGCGCCCCGGCAAACTCGACCTCGGAAGACGCGTTCGAGCGGTTGCCGAGCTTGTCCTTCAGGCGCTGGAAGTGCAGCGCGTTCACGCTGCCGTCGGGCAGGAAGCGCGGCATCAGAAAGCAAGTGAGCCCGCCCGCCGCCTGCGCCAGTACGAGAAACGCATCCGACATCGGCGCCGACATGAACCACTTGTGCCCGGTCACGACGTATTCCGCACCGGAGCCGCGCGCGCCGACGGGCTCGGCTTTTGTCGTCGCCGCGCGCACGTCCGTGCCGCCCTGCTTCTCGGTCATGCCCATGCCGATGGTCACGGCGGTCTTGCCGGCTGCCGGCGCGAAGCTCGGGTCGTAGGCGAAGGGGAGGATGCGCGGCACCCATTGCTTGGCTAGGCTCGACTCGAGCAGCAGCACCGGCACGGCGGCATTCGTCATGGTGATGGGGCAGCAGTGCCCCGCTTCCATCTGCGCCGCCATGTAGAAGGCGCCGGCGCGGCGCACGTGGGCGCCAGCGCGCGCCGGTTGCGCCGCTGCGGCAAGGTCGGCCCACACCGAGCTGTGCAGACCCTCGCCGCAGCTCGTGCGCATCAGCTCGTGGTAGGCCGGGTGGTGGGTGACAGTGTCGCTGCGGCGCCCCTGGCGATCGTGGGTTGCGAGCCGCGGCAGGTGCTCGTTGGCGAGCCGCCCGCGCTCGAAGGCTTCCGCGCTCCCGGCGACGCGCCCGAAGGCTTCCAGCCGCTCCAGGCCGCCGCCGCCCTCGCGCTCGACCGCCTCTGCAAGCGCCTTGTCGGAGGTGAAGAGATTCACGATCCTCCAGCGGAGGCGGCTGGTTGAACACCTCATGCGTTGCGAACGGGCCGGGCATCGCAGCCTTTTAGCGCCTTTTTGACGCTCCCGGCGTTATGACTAACAAGATGCTGTCGCCGAAACCTCTTCGGAGGCCCGGCAGCGGCTTGCCCTAAGGCAGGACTTTCCCTATAGAAAATCCTTTAATGGCCAGCGCTGTCGCAAAAGTCGAAGCCCTCCACTTCCCCCACCGCCATCTCCTCACCGTCGAGGGGCTGGGCGCGCAAGAAATCAATTTCCTTCTCGATCTCGCCGATCAGGCCGCGGACGCCAACCGTCTCGCGGGCAAGAAGCGCGACATCCTGCGCGGGCGCACGCTGATCAACCTCTTCTTCGAGGCTTCGACGCGCACCCAGAGCTCCTTCGAGATGGCGGCGAAACGGCTCGGCGCCGACGTCATGAACATGAACGTGTCGACGTCGTCGGTGCAGAAGGGCGAGACGCTCGTCGACACGGCGATGACGCTCAACGCCATGCGGCCCGACATCATCGTCGTGCGCCATCACGCGGCGGGCGCGGTCGAGCTGCTGGCGCAGAAGATCGACTGCTCGGTGATCAACGCCGGCGACGGCGCGCACCAGCACCCGACGCAGGCCCTGCTCGATGCGCTCACGATCCGCCGCGTCAAGGGCCGTGTCGCGGGCCTCACGGTGGCCATCTGCGGCGACATCCTGCACAGCCGCGTCGCGCGCTCCAACATCAACGTGCTCAACACGCTCGGCGCCCGCGTCCGCATCGCCGCGCCCTCGACACTTCTCCCGGCGCGGCCCGAGCGGCTCGGCGCGGAAGTCTTCACCGACATGTGGAAGGCGCTCGATGGCGCCGACGTCGTCATGATGCTGCGCCTGCAGCGCGAGCGCATGGAAGGCTCCTACGTGCCCTCGACGCGCGAATACTTCCACTTCTTCGGCCTCGACCAGGAAAAGCTCGCGCGCGCCAAGCCCGACGCCGTCGTCATGCACCCTGGGCCGATGAACCGCGGCGTCGAGATCGCCTCGACGGTGGCCGACCACTCGCGCAGCGTCATCCGCGACCAGGTCGAGATGGGCGTCGCGGTGCGCATGGCAGTGCTCGAAGCGCTGGCCCGGAACCTGCCCAAGCGATGAACGCCGCCTCGACGAGCGCCAAGAAAGCCGCCAATGGAGCCAGGCACGCAGGCGGCGTCGTCTTCATCAATGCCCGCTTGATCGACCCGTCGTCCAACCGCGACGAGCCGGGCGGTCTGCTGGTGCAGGACGGCAAGATCGCCGATCTCGGGCCACACTTGCGGCGCAACGCGCCGGAGGGCGCCGAGGTCATCGACTGCAAGGGACACGTGCTGGCGCCCGGCATCGTCGACGCGCAGGTGTTCACCGGCGAGCCCGGCTACGAGCATCGCGAAACCTTGAAGACGGCGAGCCAGGCTGCCGCCGCCGGCGGCGTCACGACGATCGTCGTCATGCCCGACACCAATCCGGTCATCGACCAGGTCGCACTTGTCGACTTCATCCAGCGCCGCGCGCGCGATAACGCCGTCGTCAACGTGCACACGATGGCGGCGATGACCAAGGGCCTCAAGGGCGAGGAGATGACCGAGATCGGCCTCTTGAAGCGGGCCGGCGCGGTCGCCTTCTCCAACGGCAAGTCGAGCGTCGCTAATACCCGCGTGATGCGCAACGTGCTGCTCTACGGCAAGGACTTCGGCGCGCTCGTCTCGCACCACACGGAGGACGCGTTCCTCTCGCAGACCGCGGCGATGAACTCGGGCGAGGTGGCGGCGCGGCTGGGCCTGCCCGGGGTGCCCAAGGCCGCCGAGACCATCGTGCTCGAGCGCGACGTGCGCCTCGTGGAGATGACCGGCGGGCGCTACCACGCGGCGACCATAAGCTGCGCCGAAAGCCTGGATGTGATCCGCTCGGCCAAGGCGCGCAAGCTGCCGGTGACGTGCGGCGTCTCGATCAATCATCTCACGCTGAACGAAAACGACATCGGCCCCTACCGCACCTTCTTCAAGGTGCGCCCGCCGCTGCGCAGCGACGAGGACCGCGCCGCCATGATCCGCGGCGTCGCCTCCGGCGAGATCGACGTCATCGTGTCGAGCCACGACCCGCAGGATGCCGACGACAAGCGCCGCCCGTTCGCCGAGGCGACCGATGGCGCCGTCGGCCTCGAGACGCTGCTGCCGGCCGCGCTGCGCCTCTATCATTCGGGCGAGCTGACGCTTCTGACCCTGTTCAAGGCGCTCTCCCTGAACCCGGCGAAGCTGCTCGGCCTTCCCGGTGGCAGCCTCGTCAAGGGATCGGCGGCCGACCTCATCCTGGTCGACCTCGACACGCCCTGGGTGTTGAATAAGGACGATCTCCGCTCCCGCTCCAAAAATTCGCCATTCGACGAAAGCAAGCTGCAGGGGCGCGTGTTGCGCACGCTTGTTGCCGGCACCACCGTCTACCAGTACGGTGGCGGCGAGCGGAATTAGCGTTTCCGCGGAGTTGGCGTTGCCATGAACGTATTTTTCAACGTCTACACGCTCGGCGCCTTCGCGCTCGGCTATCTCCTCGGATCGATCCCGTTCGGTCTCCTGCTGACGAGCGCGGCGGGCCTCGGCGACGTGCGCGCCATCGGCTCGGGCAACATCGGCGCCACCAACGTGCTGCGCACAGGCCACAAGGGCCTCGCCGCTCTGACGCTCCTCCTCGATGGCTTGAAGGGCACGGCGGCCGTGCTCATCGGGCACGAGTTCGGCGCGCTCGGCGGCGTCGCCATCCTCGCCTCGTACATGGCCGGCTTGGGCGCCTTTCTCGGCCACGTGTTTCCGGTGTGGCTCAATTTCCGCGGCGGCAAGGGGGTAGCGACCTACATCGGCGTGCTGCTCGGCGTCTCCTGGCCGCTGGGCCTCGCTTTCATTGCCGTCTGGATCGCGGTCGCGGTGCTGACGCGCTACTCGTCGCTGTCGGCACTGGTTGCGGCACTCGTCGTGCCCATCGGCGCGCTGGCCACCGGAGACCGCGCCACCGCCATCCTCGCCGCCATCCTGACCGCGCTCCTCCTTTACAAGCACCGCACCAACATCCGCCGTCTCGCCGCCGGCGAGGAGCCGAAGATTGGTGCCCGCGCCTGAGCCACCCTCGCTGTTCTCCCCGCCGCCGCGCGCGGCGGCGCTTTCCCCAGCCGAGCGCCTCGCCTCTCTTCGCCTGATCCGCTCCGAGAACGTCGGCCCCGTCACCTTCCGCGATCTGATCGCCCACTTCGGCAGTGCCGAGACCGCGCTCGCCGCCATGCCGGAATTATCGCGGCGCGGCGGCTTCAAGCGTGCGATCCGGTTGTGCACGGCGGGCGAAGCGGCAGCTGAGATCGAGCGCGCGCGCTCAGCAGGTGCCGAGCTGCTGTTCATGACGGAGGCGCGATACCCCGCGGCGCTCGCCGCGCTCGACGCCCCGCCGCCGCTCATCTACACCAAGGGCGGCCTGCCCCTGCTCAACCGGCCGATGGTCGCGGTCGTCGGCTCGCGGCAGTGCTCGGCCGCCGGCACCAAGCTAGCGCGCCACTTCGCGGTCGAGCTCGGGCGCGCCGGCTACGTCGTCGCCTCGGCGCTCGCGCGCGGCATCGACAGCGTGGCGCATGCCGCGGCGCTGGAATATGGCACGGTCGCGGCGCTGGCCGGCGGCATCGACGTCGTCTACCCGCCCGAGCACGAGGCGCTGCAGGCGGCGATCGGCGAGCGCGGTGCCTCGTCACTGAGATGCCCGTGGGCTTCGTGGCGAGAGGCAAGGATTTCCCCCGCCGCAATCGCATCATATCGGGGATGTCGCTGGCAGTGTTGATCGTGGAGGCGGCGCGCCGCTCGGGCACGCTGGTCACGGCGCGGCTCGCCGCCGAGCAGGGCCGGGAAGTGTCGCGGTTCCGGGCCATCCGCTCGATCCGCGCGCGGAGGGCACCAACAAGCTCTTGAAGTCGGGGGCGACGCTGGTCACGGAGGCAGCCGACCTTCTGTCGGCGCTGACGCCCTTGATGCCGCGGCCGGCGATGCACCTGCGCGACGACGGGCCCGTAGCGCCGACACAACCGCCCGCCCCGATGGTGCCCTCGCTTTCCGATGGCGAGCGCGGCCGCGTGGTGGCGGCGCTCGGGCCGGCACCCGTCGATGTCGACACGCTGGTGCGGGGGACGGGGCTCGCCATCCGCTCGGTACAGATCGCACTCATCGAGCTGGCGCTTGCCGGGCGCATCGAGCGGCACGGCAACGGGTTCGTGTCGCTGACACCGGGCCCCTGAAACCGGGCCCCTTATTTGGATCAAGAGGCAAAGGCCTCAGTGCTCGCGCTCGCCGCTCTGGATGCGAGCTTCCACCAGCGCAGCCCCGAGGATCGCCGACAAAGTGTTGTGGCCGGCCTTGTCCGCAAGCTGCTTCAGCTCGCGGATTATGTCGTAGATATAGCTGAGCGTTTCAGCCTCGCTGCTGGCGCTCCGCCAGCCGGCTCCGGGTTGGTCCGGCCCGCCAATCATGCAAACCATCCCTGTGGGAAGCGCCTCAACCAATTGGGGTAGTTAGATATCATTAACAACCTAAGATGGCAATCTGCGGCCCCTGACATCATTGATTGTGACGGCCGCAGCGTTTGACACCGCCGCATTCATCTCCCATGTTCCCCCGCCGAACCGATACGGGCCCCCCCGCCCCTACCGCCCAGCCGGTGATTTTGGCGGGCCACAAGCCGGCGAAACAGCCTGAAAGCTCGAAATGAACGTCGTAATCGTTGAATCGGCTGCCAAGGCCAAGACCATCAACAAGTACCTTGGCAGCAGCTACAAGGTCATTGCCTCGTTCGGGCACGTGCGCGACCTGCCCTCCAAGAACGGGTCCGTCGAGCCTGACAAAGACTTCGAGATGCACTGGGATGTCGACACTAAGTCCCAGAAAATCATGAAGGAAATCGCGGACGCGGTAAAAAAGGCCGACAAGCTGATCCTCGCCACCGACCCCGATCGCGAGGGCGAGGCGATCTCCTGGCATATCCTGCAGATCCTGCAGCAGAGGAAGGCCCTCAAGAAGGACACCCCGGTCGAGCGCGTTGCCTTCAACGCGGTCACGAAGCAGGCGATCCTGGCCGCGCTGGCCGAGCCGCGCGAGATCGACGGGCCGCTGGTCTCCGCCTACCTCGCCCGCCGCGCGCTCGACTACCTCGTCGGATTTACCCTGTCCCCCGTGCTCTGGCGCAAGCTGCCGGGCGCCCGCTCCGCGGGACGCGTGCAGTCGGTGGCGCTGCGCCTCGTTTGCGACCGCGAGGCCGAGATCGAGGCCTTCCGCAGCGACGAATACTGGACGATCGAGGCTACGATGGCCACGGCGAAGGGGGAGGAGTTCCCCGCCCGCCTCTACGCCATCGACGGCACCACGCTCAAAAAGCTCGACATCGAGAAGGGCGACGAGGCCCAGGCTATCAAGGCCGCGATCGAGAAGGGCGAGTTCCGCGTCGTCTCCGTCGACAAGAAGGCCGTGAAGCGCAACCCATTTGCGCCGTTCGCGACCTCGACGCTGCAGATGGACGCCTCGCGCAAGCTCGGCTTCTCGGCCAAGCAGACCATGCAGGTCGCCCAGCGCCTCTATGAGGGCGTCGACCTCGGGGGCGAGACCGTCGGCCTCATTACCTATATGCGAACCGACGGCGTGACGATCGTGCCCGAGGCGATCAGCGCCATCCGCGGCCTCATCGCGCGCGAGTACTCGCAGAAGTACGTCGCGCCCTTCATCCGCGAATACAAGACCAAGGCCAAGAACGCGCAGGAAGCGCACGAGGCGATCCGCCCGACCGAAGTCTCCCGCAAGCCGTCGGACGTCTCCCGTTACCTCGAGAAGGATCAGGCCGGGCTCTACGACCTCATCTGGAAGCGTGCGGTCGCGAGCCAGATGGCCTCGGCCGAGCTCGAGCAGACGACCGCCGACATCACGGTCAAGGGCCGCGACGGCAAGACCTACACGCTGCGCGCGACGGGCTCCATCGTGCAGTTCGAGGGCTTCCTCAAGCTCTACGAGGAAGGCCGTGACGAGCGCCTGCATGCGGCCAAGGGGAAGGACGACACGACCGAGGACGACGACCTGAGCCGCCGCCTTCCCGCGCTCGCCCAGGGCGACCGCGTCACGGACCGTTCCATCGAGACCGAGCAGCATTTCACCCAGCCGCCGCCGCGCTACTCGGAGGCGACGCTGGTCAAGAAGATGGAGGAGCTCGGCATCGGCCGGCCGTCCACCTATGCCTCGACGCTCGCCGTCCTGCAGGAGCGCGACTACGTCCGCATCGAGAAGAAGCGGCTGATCCCCGAGGACAAGGGGCGGCTCGTCATCGCGTTCCTCGAGGGCTTCTTCAAGCGCTACGTGGAGTACGACTTCACCGCCGATCTGGAGGAGAAGCTCGACCTCATCTCCGACGGCAAGCTCGCCTGGAAAGACGTGCTGCGCGACTTCTGGCGCGAGTTCACCGGCGCCGTGGACGAGATCAAGGACTTGCGCGTCGGCGACGTGCTGGAGGCGCTCAATGAGCTGTTGGGCCCGCACATCTTCCCCCCGCGCGAAGACGGCGCCGACCCGCGCACCTGCCCTTCGTGCGGCACCGGGCGCCTGAGCCTCAAGATCTCGGGCAAGTACGGCGCCTTCATTGGCTGCGGGAACTATCCCGACTGCCGCTATACGCGCCAGCTCGCCGACCAGGGCGGCGACCCCGACGCTGCGGGCCCTGACGGCAAGCTCTTAGGCTACGACCCCGACACCGGCCTCGCGGTGACGCTGCGTACGGGCCGCTTTGGCCCCTACGTGCAGCTCGGCGAAGCCATCGGTGAAGAGAAGCCGAAGCGCTCCAGCCTGCCCAAGGGGGTGGACGCCGCGACCATCGATCTCGAAAAGGCACTGCAGCTGCTGTCGCTGCCGCGCGAGGTGGGCCTGCACCCCGAAAGCGGCAAGCCAATCGCCGCGGGCCTCGGGCGCTACGGGCCGTTCGTCCTTCATGACGGCCTCTACGCCAATCTCGAGAGCATCGAGGACGTGTTTTCTGTCGGCCTCAACCGCGCGGTGACGCTGCTCGCAGAGAAGGCGGCGGGCGGCGGCAAGGGCCGCTTCCAGCGCGCCAAGCCAACGGTGCTCAAGGATCTGGGCCAGCACCCGCAAGGCGGCGGCAAGATCGAGGTGCTCTCGGGCCGCTATGGTCCCTACGTGAAGCACGACAAGATCAACGCCACGATCCCCAACGGCAAGGACCCAGCGGCCGTTACGGTCGAGGAGGCAGTCGAGCTCATCGCCGCGCGCGCTGCCAAGGGCGGCGGCAAGAAGCCCGCGCGCAAGGCGAAGGCAGCTAAGACGGCCAAGCCGGCCGAGAAGTCCGGCGACAAGAAGGTCCCCGCCAAGCCCGCAAAGCCGCGCGGTGCCAAAGCCAAGGCAGAGGCCGTTGACGCCAAGGTCGACACTTGACGCTACTCAATTGAAGCCTTTTCCATGACGCAGACACGCTGACAATGGCGCGCAAACCCAAGATTGCGAAGGGCGGCGTTGCCAAGCCGGGAAAACTCCCCGACAGAACCCAAATTCTCGAATTCATTCGCGACACGCCAGGCAAGGTCGGCAAGCGCGAGATCGCGCGCGCCTTCGGCATCCGTGGGCCCGCGCGTCTCGAGCTCAACCGCCTGCTCGCCAACCTGACCGGCGACGGCACGCTGTCGGGCAACCGCAAGGGCCTGCACAAGAAGGGTAGCCTGCCGCCGGTCGCCGTGCTGGAGGTGACGGGTCGCGACGACGACGGCGACCTCATCGCCATCCCGCTCGTTTGGGAGGACGCCGAGGGCGAGCGCCCCAACGTGCTCTTGCCCGTGCGCCAGGCACGCGGACCCCAGGCCGACGTCGAATCCGATATCGCGGTCGGCGACCGCATCCTAGCCCGCATCACCGAGCTCGCCGAGCCCGACGTCGATGGCTTCCGCTTCGAGGGCTCGCCCATCAAGCGGCTGCCGCGTGAAAAGCGGCGGCTGCTCGGCGTCTTCCGCGCGCACCGTCACGGCGGCGACACCATCGAGCCGATCGACCGCAAGCAGCTGCGCTCCTGGTCGATCCGCAAGGGGGATGAAGGCCGCGCCAAGGACGGCGACCTCGTGCGCTTCGATCTGGTGCGCAAGGGCCGCGTGCACGTGGCGCAGGCGACAATCCTGGAGACGCTCGGCAACCCCGACGACCAGCGTAAGATCAGCCTCATCGCCGTGCACGCGCACGGCATCCCCGACGACTTCCCCGAGAGCGTGATCGCGGAATCGGAGACGCTCGATCCGCCGACACTGCAGGGCCGCACAGATCTGCGCGGCCTCCCGCTCGTCACCATCGACCCGCCGGATGCGCGCGACCACGACGATGCCGTCTACGCCGAGCCTGACACCGATCCCGCCAACGAGGGCGGTTGGATCGTCATCGTCGCCATCGCCGACGTCGCGCACTACGTGCGCTCAGGCACCCGGCTCGACCGCGAGGCGCAGTTGCGCGGCAACTCGGTCTACTTCCCCGATCGCGTCGTGCCGATGCTGCCCGAGCGCATATCGAACGACCTATGCTCGCTGCGCGAGGGTGACGACCGCCCCTGCCTCGCCGTGCGCATGCGGTTCGACCGCCGCGGCGACAAGAAGAGCCACACGTTCCTGCGCGCCATGATGCGCTCGGCGGCAAAACTCAGTTACCAGGAGGCACAGGCCGCGATCGACGGCAAGCCGTCGGAGAAGTGCGCAGACTTGGTGGAGCCGGTGTTGCGGCCGCTATGGGCTGCCTACGCGGCCCTCGCCGAGGCGCGCGACAAGCGCGCTCCGCTCGACCTCGATCTACCCGAGCGCAAGATCGTGCTCGACGAAGCCGGCAAGGTCGCCCGCGTGGTGGTGCCCGAGCGGCTCGCCGCGCACCGCCTGATCGAGGAGTTCATGATCCAGGCCAACGTTGCGGCCGCGGAGACGCTCGAGGGTAAGCGCACGCCCGTCGTCTACCGCATCCACGACCAGCCCTCGAAGGAGAAGCTTGCGAGCCTGCGCGAGTTCCTGCAGACGCTGGACATAACGCTGGCGCCGCCCGGCTCGCTGAAGGCGCAGCACTTCAACGGCGTGCTGGCGCGGGCAAAGACCTTCCCCGTGCCGGAGCTCATCAACGAGGTGGTGCTGCGCAGCCAAAGCCAGGCCGTCTACAACATCGACAACATCGGCCACTTCGGACTGAACCTGCGCCGCTACGCGCACTTCACCTCGCCCATCCGCCGCTACGCCGACCTGTTGGTGCACCGCGCGCTGATCCGCGCGCTGAAGCTCGGCGCCGGCGGGCTCGAGGATGCGGAGATCTCGCGGCTCCCGGACGTGGCACAAGCGATCTCGGACGCGGAGCGCCGCGCTATGGCGGCGGAGCGGGAGACCGCCGACCGGCTAATCGCCGCGCACCTGGCCGATCGCGTCGGCGCCACGTTCTCCGGCCGCATCGCCAGTGTCACGCGCTCGGGCCTGTTCGTGCGGCTGAAGGACACGGGCGCCGACGGCTTCGTGCCGGTCTCATCGCTGCAAGGAGATTTTTACCATCACGTCGAGGCGGAGCACGCGCTCGTCGGCAAGCGCACGGGCGAGACGTTCAGCCTCGGGCAGCCCGTCGAGGTGCGGCTCGTCGAAGCGATACCGAGTGCCGGCGCACTGCGATTCGAGATGATGAGCGAGGGCAAAACGCGCCGCACCGCAGCGATGCGTTTGCCGCGCTCGGCCTCGCGCCGTCACAAACGCTGAAGGTTGTGGCCCGCGTCCTTTAGCGCATTTGACCGTGCGCCCGCGCAGCACGAGATTGACACCATGACGTTCAGCTCCACCACCGATCCGACAGCCATCGAGCCCGCGCGTTCGGTCGTCGAGTCTATGAAGCGCGGCGGCGCCGGCAGGTGCCCGGCCTGCGGCAACGGCAGGCTCTACACGCGCTACCTCAAGGTCGCGGACCGCTGCCCCGAGTGCGCCGAGGAGTTGCACCATCACCGCGCCGACGATGCGCCGCCCTACTTCACGATCCTCATCGTCGGGCATCTCGTCGTCGCCGGCGTCATGATGGTGGAGGACTACTACCACCCGAACTACTGGGTGCACGCGCTGATGTGGGTACCGCTCACGATTGGGCTCAGCCTGCTGCTGTTACCGCGCATCAAGGGCGCGCTCATTGGCCTGCAATGGGCGCTCCGAATGCACGGCTTTGCCGGCCCGGATGCATTCGATCCCGCCGATCCCCCGCCCGATCCGGGCAATGGCTGAGGCGGGGGGCTTTTTACTCGCGTCCGCCCAATCGACTTACCTTGACAGCAAAACCGCGGCCGCTATGGTGCCGCTCCTTGCACGCCGCGATTAGCTTAAGGTTTCCCCGTCATGGCCAAGTCAGTCACGCAGAAGATCAAGCTCATCTCGACCGCCGGCACGGGCTTCTTCTACGTGACCAAGAAGAACCCGCGCACAAGCACCGAGAAGCTCGTGTTCAAGAAGTACGATCCCGTCGTGCGCAAGCACGTCGAGTTCAAGGAAACGAAGATTAAGTAGCGGCTGGCGCTTTGGAGCGCGGCTGCCATTTGCTTTATGATTTTAACGACCCGCCGAAGCCTGACGCCGATATTGCAGCGCGTCGAGAGGCGATTGGGGCGGCGATTGCGCGCGGGTTCAGGTGAGAGACTTGACCAGGGCCCGCAACTCAACCCGGCAGCGGGGTAGTGAATCCGAGAAAGCCACGGACCCTGGTCTAGTGACCAAGTGGTTTGTCAAAGAGGGCGTTGACTCCCCGCCTGGTGCCGTGGCTGGTCCGATGCAGCTTCAACGATGAGGCCACTCTAGCCGCTGGAACCAAGCCACGAGTTTCCCGCGCTATCAGGAAATGCGGCGGACCTGACAGTGCGGAAACTTTGTGTCTCGCCGGGACGCAACCGCCGTCGCTTCGGTCCCGGAATATACAAACTTACAGGCCCCCATAACGAAATCGTAATCTGACAGAGGACCTTAGTTAATGCAAGTTGCCGTTGACTGTTGCGAATCCGCTACGTAGCGAATCAGTGAAGCTCAGCACTTCGCAGCCTAGTTGCTGAATTGACTGATTTTTCTGATCGCTATTCTTAAGCCGCGTTGGCCGCAACCCTGTTGCGGCCTCGCCGCTTCGCGGCAAACAACGCGCCATCCGCGCGCCTGAAAACGGATTCGGGCGTGTCGTCCGCGCTCTCCAGCGTTGCAATGCCAACACTCGCCGTCACGTGGATGCCGACGTCGGGCTCGACCTTGAACGGATCGGCCGCAATCGCAACGCGCAACCGTTCGCCCACCTGATAGGCGCGCTGCATGTTGGTGTCCGGCATAATGACGAGGAACTCCTCGCCGCCGAAGCGGCAGGCGAGATCGATGCCGCGCGTGTTGCGGCGGAAGCGAGTGGAGAACTCCTTCAGCACGGCGTCGCCGACGTCGTGGCCATAGGTGTCGTTCACGCTCTTGAAGTGATCGATGTCGGCCATCAGCACGGACAGCGAGCGCCCGGTGCTGATCGCATCGGTGACGAGCGTGCGCAGATGGCTTTCCATATAGCGGCGATTGTGCAGGCCCGTGAGCGGGTCGATCATCGCCGCCTCGATGCTCTCCTCGAGACGGTTGCGCAAATGGTCAGAGTAGCGCTTGCGCTTCACCTGCGTGCGCACGCGCGCCATCAGTTCGTTGCGGTCGATCGGGCGCATGATGTAGTCGTTGACGCCCATGTCGAGGGCGCGCAGCAGGCGCGGTTCGTCGCCGGGCTCCACCAGCACAATGATCGGCAGATGCCGCGTACGATCGAGCGAGCGCGTCTGCGAGCACAGCCGTAGGCCGTCGGCATCCGTCAGCCGCAAACTCACGACCAGCAGATCGAAATCCTTCTCCGCCAGCAGCGCCAGCGCCGTCTGTGGACCGCGGGTGACCACGGGCTCGTGCGCGGTCGAGAGCCATTCTGCGAGCCGTGCGGCCGAACTCGGCTCGTCCTCCACCACGAGAATGCGCGCGCGCTCCTCCGACAACGCCTTCATCAGCGCGACGTCCTCGCTCATGCCGGTTTGGCGCCCGGTTAACGCGCGCATCAGCATCTCGTCGGTCAGCACCTTTAAACGCGCGAGGTTCTTGACGCGCGTGATCAGCGCGATCTCGTCGACGGGCTTGGTCAGGAAGTCGTCGGCCCCGCCGTCGAGCCCGCGCAGCTTGTCGGAGATCTGGTCGAGCGCCGTCACGAGCACGACCGGGATGTGATGGGTTTTGGGATTGGCCTTGAGCCGGCGGCAAGCCTCGAAGCCGTCCATGCCCGGCATCATAACGTCGAGCAGCACGACGTCGACGCGCTCGCGGTCGCAGATGGCGAGGGCTTCCTGGGCGCTGCAGGCGGTGAGAACGTCGAAGTACTCGGCCGCAAGGCGGGCCTCGAGCAGCTTCACGTTGGCCAGGATATCGTCAACTACCAGAACTCGGGCGGTCATTTTCGCAGTTACTCAACGCATGAACGAGGGTTAGGCGCGCGGGTCCCCGACGAACCGATGCACAGTCTCGAGGAAGCCGCTCACCGATATGGGCTTGGAAATGTATGCTTCGCACCCGCCGGAACGAATCCGCTCCTCGTCGCCCTTCATCGCAAAGGCGGTGATGGCGACGACAGGTATGACGCGCAGCTCATCGTCCTCCTTGAGCCACTTGGTCACCTCGAGGCCCGAGACCTCGGGAAGTTGAATATCCATCAGGATCAGCGCCGGCCGGTGCCGGCGCGCAAGCTCGAGCGCTTCGAGGCCGTTGCGGGTCTGGATGGTGGCGTAGCCGTGCGCAGCCAGAAGGTCGTGGAAGAGCTTCATGTTGAGCTCGTTGTCCTCCACGATCAAAACGGTCTTGCGCTCGAGCCGCGCATCGGGCGTACGTTTGTCCCCGGTGCTGCGGCTCTCCTGAACGTTCATGGCTCCGCCTGGCTCCCCTTGGATCTCCTTTTGCACCGATTCTGGCAAAGGCGATCGGCGGCGAGTTTGCGTACCAAGCCGTAACCAACAGTTAATGAAGCCCCCCGGGAACTCGACGATCGCCTACTTCTTTAGGAAATCAGGGGTTTAAGTGAATGGTTGCTGATGAGGCGGAAGTCCTCGCGTTGCAGGCGCTGGCCTTCCTAGCCGAGGATGCCCAGCGGCTGGGCAACTTTCTTGCGCTGACCGGCTTGGGCCCCGACGAGCTGCGCGCGCAGGCGCGGGAGCCGCACCTTCTGGCGGCCGTGCTCGACCACCTGCTGCGTGACGAGAGCCAGCTTCTTGTATTCGCCGCCAATTATGACATCGCGCCCGAGCTGATTGGGCAGGCGCACGCCGCGCTCGAGCCGCTTGCATCCAAAAGCGGCGACTTCGAGTGAAGCGAACGCCGCTCAGTGCTTATTGGGGAGAGTTCCGGCCGGCGTCCCCGTGGACGCCCCCGACGCCGGGCACTTCTCCTCCTCGAGGAAGGTGAGTTCCTTGAGCTCGCCGCGGATCGCGAAGTCGCCGTAGTCGATATAGAGCTTCGAGGACACGCCGTTCTCGTAGAAGCGGAAGGCAAGCTCATAGGTCGGCACGGCTTCGGAGCGCACCGGCCCCGGCTCGAAATAGCCGATGGCAACCGGCCAGGAGGCAAGCGTATCGAGCTTGTCGCCATTGGCGACCTTGTCGGGCACCTTGATCGAGCCTGGAGCGGCGCGCCCACCGATGATGGCGTTCGTCTCGTAGAACTTTTCGCCCTTGTCGGAGCCGTCGTAGAGGTTCGCCGTGAACATGGTCTTGCCGGCTTCCGCCGCACCCATGAGCGCCAGCGAGTGCTGGATCGGGAAATACATATCCGAGGGCAGCTTGACGATCTTCTTTGCCGGCTTGGTCAGCTTCACCTCGGTGAAGGTCGTCCCTGTCGCGGGGCCGGCGCTACCTTGCGAAGATTCCGACAGCTTCTGATTCTCGTACTGGCTGGAGGAGAACTTCAACTGGTGCGCAGCGAGGTCCTCGAAGCTCGAGGTGCGCAGGTCGTTGATGGTCGCTGCCCCGTCCTGATTGGTCATGCGCGTGACGAAGCGCATGTTCTGGGTGTAGCCGGCGCACTTGCTGCCCGTCATCTCGTAGACCATGCGCCCCGTCATATCGGCAACGCCCGAGCCCGGTGTCGCGTGGTCAAAGGAGATGTCATAGACGGCGCGATGCGGCTGGAAGATCACGCCGTCGGGGGCGGCATGTGCGCGGGTCTCATGCACCGGCGCCATAACTGCCATGGCGCCTATAAGCGCGGCAAGCAAGCCTTTCGATCTGTCGGCCATTCGTCCTCTCATTGCCGCGGGCTCGGCCGCCGGAGTGGTCCACTAGCGCCGGGGGCCCCGGCAGACGAGCCATTGCAAAGAATTGGCACCCCGGTCAAATAGGCAGCCGGAACCAACGGTTACAATGGCTGAGGCGGAAGGATACTAGCATGAATGGCAACGCCGAAACGCGCCTGCAATCGCTCGGGATTGTGCTCCCGGCAGCGCCCAACCCCGTCGCAAACTACGTTCCCTCCTACCTTGCCGGCAAGCTTCTGTTCATTTCCGGACAAATCTCAAGGGCCGCCGACGGGACCGTGACCAAGGGCCGCCTCGGGGCCGACCTGACGGTGGATCAGGGGCGCGCAGCGGCCCGCCTTTGCGCTCTCAACGTGCTGGCGCAGGTCAAGGCCGCCGTCGGCGAGCTCGACCGAATAGCCCACCTCGTCAAGCTTACGGGCTTCGTCAGCGCGGCGCCGGAGTTCACCGATCACCCCCAGGTCGTGAACGGCGCCTCCGACCTCATGGTGGAGGTGCTGGGCGACAAGGGACGCCATACGCGCGCCGCCGTCGGCGTCTCGAGCCTGCCCATGGGTTGCGCGGTCGAGGTCGACGCGATCCTGCTCATCGAGACCTGACCGGCATGCCTCTCGACGCGGCCTTCCTGAAGCCGATCGCGCACCGCGGGCTGCATGACCCCGCACGCGGCCGCATAGAAAACAGCATGCCCGCGTTCGAGGCGGCGATTGCCCGCGGCTACGGCATCGAGTGTGATGTGCGGCCCGCGGCGTGCGGCACGCCGATGGTGTTTCACGACGAGACGCTTGAGCGGCTCATCGAGAGCCGCGAGGCGCTCAATGGGCTCGATGCGGCGGCGCTGAAGCGGCTGCGCTACCGCGGCGACAACTCGCCCATCGTCGAGCTCGCCGCGTTGCTGGAGCTCACCGCCGGCCGCGAGCCGCTGCTCGTCGAGATCAAGAGCGAGTGGGAGGCGCCGGATCATCGCTTCCTGCAGGGCATCGCTGCGCTGAGCACGGCCTACACCGGCCCGCTGGCGCTCATGTCGTTTGATCCGGCGGTCATGACCGCGGTGAAGGAGCTGGCGCCGGGCGTGCCCCGCGGCATCGTGTCCGGGCTCTACGAGGGCCACGGCTGGTGGCGCGACAAGCTCGATGAGAGGCGCGCTTACGCCCTGAGCCACTTCCTTGAATCGCGGCCCACGGCGCCCGATTTCTATGCCTACGACGTCAAGGCGCTGCCGACGCCGGTGACGCGGTTCGTGCGTGAGGTGCTGGGTCTGCGGCTGTTCACCTGGACGGTGCGGACGCCGGAGCAGCGCAGAATAGCCGAGCGGTGGGCGGACGCGCCTATCTTCGAGGGGTACGAGCCCTGAACAAGCGCAACGCGGCGGACACAAGGGACGAAGTATTGCGATGAGCGCGCGCGGGGAGGGCAAGGTCGTCGCCAACGTGGTCTCGCGCATCGCCGAGATCGCTCCCGCCGACTGGGACGCCTGCGCCAACCCCGATCCCGCCACGCACAACCCATTCCTCTCGCACGCCTTCCTCGCCGCGCTGGAAGAGGCGGGCTGCGTCGGCGACAAGCGTACGGGTTGGCTGCCGCACCACGTCGTGCTGACGGACGACACCGGCGACATTGCCGGCTGCATGCCCTGCTATATGAAGCTGCACAGCGCCGGCGAGTACGTGTTCGACCACGCCTGGGCCCAAGCCTGCGACCGCGCAGGCGGCGCCTATTACCCCAAGCTGCAGTCAGCCGTGCCGTTCACGCCCGTGCCCGGCCGGCGACTGCTGGTGAAGCCTGGCGCAGACCCGGAGCGACGCGGGAAGCTGCTTGCGGCTGCGGCCGTCGAGGTCGCGCGCCGTCTGGGCGTGTCCTCCCTCCACCTGACCTTCCTGACGCAGGAAGAGTGGAGCTTGCTCGGCGCACAGGGCTTCCTGCGCCGCACCGACCAGCAGTTCCACTGGCGCAACGAGGGCTACGCGACGTTCCACGATTTCCTCGCGCGCCTGTCCTCGCGCAAGCGCAAGACCGTGCGCAAGGAACGCGGCGAAGCCCTTAGCGGCGGCGTCTCGATCGAGCGCCTCACCGGTGCTGCCATCGGCGAGGAGCACTGGGACGCGTTCCATGTGTTCTACCAGCACACCGGCAGCCGCAAGTGGGGGCGCCCCTATC
>CAVSCT010000017.1:0-8387 GCA_963726555.1 uncultured Alphaproteobacteria bacterium
CAGGGACGATTCACCTCCAGTTGCATCGCTGGACGAAAGCACAGGGGCTCCAAACAAGTCCAGTCGATGCCTGTTGATTTGGCGCACGTCACCCCGGTTCAGAGTGACGCCCTGCCGGTCGAAGAATTCGAGTATCTGGATCGCAACCTTGCGGCCGTTTGCGAGGCGATCGCGAAACTGAGCGGCGGTAAATTCGCCTCCCTGCGTAGAGGATGCCACGTCGGCAGCGATAACCGTCATTTCGCGGACCGTGTCCCGCAGGAAGAAATGATCGTCCGCTATCTCGTCGACCCAACCCATCCGTCCGGCCAACTTCAGCAGCCGCCGGACATCGCGCTCCGTGCGTCCCGTCGCTGCTGCGATGTCGCGCACCCTGGGCGGACGGAACCGTTCCGCGCCGCCCAGTAGCGGCGCGATCGTGTCCCAGGTGGCGGTGTCATCGGATCCGAGTCGGACCTCATGCGAAGCCGATCGGACGAATGCACCGTCGAGGACGATCTCGCCTTTCTGTGAAATCCGCTGCAGTGCGGCAACGAAAACCGGCTTCGGCAGGCGCGGCTGCAGCATCAGCCGCAGCTGTTCTCGACCGACCCCCTGAAGGTCAGGGTTCTCGGCATGATAGGTAGCGACCTGAGCCAAGAGGCTTGACGTGAAAATCCGCCATTGGTCAGGCGAAATGGCAGTCCTAGACCCGCCTGATTCCAGAACGACGAGCCCGAGTTCTTCCACGAGCCGCCGCGTCTGCGCAGCCGAAAGCGCGCGGTCCCGCGCGAAGGCAGCCAGATCCGCAGCAAAAGGTGGCGTCTCCAACAGGCCCTCGAATGCGGCGCGTGGATCGCTGATTGCCAATGAGGCACGCTGCGCGCGTCTCTCTGGCGTACGCCGCCGCCGGGCGGGAGGACGCAGGTCGATGAACCGGCCGCCGCCGAGCGTCTGCTGCGCCGAAACGTCCCGCACGACAAAGCGGTCTGGCACCGCGGCGGCGATCGGCCGGTCGAGTACTAGTTGGACATCGGCAGAAGCGCCCGGCTGGATTGGGCTGTCGTCAAGCAAGACAACGCGGGCCCCGACTTCGGCTGCGGCGTGATGGAGGCGCACGGGGAACCATTGGCCAATCGGCTTTCCCTCACTGGGTAGCACGCGCAGGACGGCATCGATGCGATCCGTCGGCGCATGCAAATCTCTATCGACGACGACGTCACCGCGCCGGATCGCCTCTCTGGAGATATCCGGGCCCGCCAAATTGAGCGCGCACCTGTCGCCTGCCCGACCGACTTCCTCTGGCCTGTTCTGGGCGTGCAACGAACGCACCCGCGCCATCAGGCCGGACGGGCTAACCTGCACGTGATCCGCTACGTGAACCAAACCGGACAGCACGGTCCCGGTGACGACCACACCGACGCCCGCCAGCGTAAAGCTGCGGTCGACGGCAAGGCGGAAGCGACCTTCCGAGGATCGGGAGTGCGTCGCCGTTGCCGCGGCGACAAGATAAGTGCGCAGCTCATCCACACCGCGGCCCGTCAACGCCGAAACCGGCAGAATGTCGGCGCGCTCAAGCGCCGTCCCAGCAATTGCTGCCGCTATCTGAGTGGTGACCGCTTCCAAGTGTTCGGGCGTGACCAGGTCGGCCTTCGTCACGGCCACGACGCCCCGATCTATGCCAAGCAGATCGAGGATCGCCAAGTGTTCGACCGTCTGCGGCTTGATCCCGTCATCGGCGGCGACCGTCAGCAAAGCAAAATCAATCCCGCTCGCGCCAGCGAGCATCGTGTGCACGAAGCGTTCGTGGCCTGGCACGTCGATGAAACCGAGAACCTGTCCTGCCGCTGTTGGCAGATAGGCAAAGCCGAGATCGATGGTTATCCCGCGGGCCTTCTCTTCCTTCAGGCGATCACAATCGACTCCCGTCAGCGCTTTGACCAAAGCGGTCTTGCCATGGTCGATGTGGCCGGCAGTGCCGATGATCATGACGCTTATCCTGACCAACGATCGGCGCGGAAGGCTTGCTGCGGCCGAACCAGCCGGCCATTTTAACCCGACGTATCGGGGTTCAACGTGAACAGAACGGACAGAAAGGCCTTTTCATCGACCAAACATCGCAAATCGAGAATCAGAGCGCCATCCTCGATCCGCCCAATCACCGGCTGGTTGAGGCTCCGCAGCGCTCCCGCGAGACGCTCCAACGCGTGACCTCCGGCGCTCGAACGGATGGCAAAGCCAGCGCTTGGAATCGTGTCGAGAGGCAACGCGCCAGATCCGATCTGGCTTCGACATTCACACAGTTCCACTGTGAAACCCTTGCCGAACGCTTTTGCCACGCCGGGAAGTAGTCGGCGCGCCTGATCCGCGATGTCTGATTGCGAGCGTGCCAGCAGGCGTAATGTCGGCAGACGCTCGGCGAGACGTTCGGGGTCCCGATAGAGCTTTAGCGTCGCTTCTATCGCCGCCAGTCTAATCTTGTCGACACGCAGCGCACGTTTCATCGGGTTGCGGTTGATGGCCTCAATCAGCTCCCGCTTACCGACGATGAAGCCTGCTTGCGGACCACCAAGCAGTTTGTCGCCGGAAAACGTCACTACGCCCGTGCCCTGAGCCACCGCCTCGCGCACGGTCGGCTCTTTCTGCAGTCCATAGTGCGAGAGATCCACCAACGTGCCGGATCCCAGGTCGTTCATCAACGGCACATTCGCCTCGGCTGCGATCGCGGCCAGTTCCGTAGCGCCGACTTCGGCGGTGAAGCCCAGAATGCGATAGTTGGAACGGTGAACCTTCAGGATCACCCCGGTCTGCGCGGATAGCGCCATGCGGTAGTCCTTCGGGTGGGTGCGGTTGGTCGTGCCGACCTCGACCAATCGCGCGCCCGCGCGCGCCATGATGTCCGGCATGCGGAATGCGCCACCGATCTCGATCAGCTCGCCGCGCGATACGATTGCTTCGCGCCCTTCGGCTAGCGTGTTGAGCGAGAGGAGCACTGCAGCCGCATTGTTATTGACGACCGTCGCGTCTTCCGCACCGGTCAAAGTACAGAGCATCGTCCGCACATGGTCGTCGCGCTCGCCGCGCTTGCCCGCCGGCAAGTCGAATTCCAACGCCACTGGATCGCGCATCGCCGCAACCGCCGCCTCGATTGCCGCCTCGGCAAGCACCGCTCGGCCAAGATTGGTGTGAAGGACCGTGCCGGTGAGATTGAACAGCGGGCGCAGGCTAGAACGGTTTTCCCCTTCAAGCCGTCCGAATGCCTGGAGCACAAATTGTTCTGCGGCAGGAACGGTGGACGCGCCGGCTCGCAACTGCGCACGTGCTTGCTCTAAGACTGCGCGGATCGCTCCGGTGGAAGCGGCGCGACCAAAACGCTGTTGCAGTACCGTGGCGGCGGCCGTGTTCAGAACGGCATCGACGGATGGCAGATCGCGCAGACGCGCAGTTCTCGAATTCTCCACGAGGGCCTCAATCACCCAGCCGGGACCGACGGGCTCCAGAATCCACACATGGTCCTACTCCGTCCCGCTCCCTGCGTCCTACTCCGTCTCGCTCCCTGCGATCCTAGCGCCCATTGGGTGAGGCCGTCGACGTCTGCTGCTGGCCCAACGCAGACGTTGGGACTCGCATCAGCATTCGTCCGCTGAGCGGGGTAAAGCGGACGTGCAGCGGACATGCTCGGGTCTTCCGAGTCTGACCCTTAGCTGACATGCGCCCGAGGCGAGGACGCCCCAAAGCCCTGTAACAGGCGCCCTCTTGCCCACGGGATCGGAGTTAGGGGGATCCGATCGGGGGCTGTTGATGTAACTAATCACTCAACTACTCCCTCACAACCCTTGATCCGACCAGCTTTTTTCCGATTACCTCCGCGAGCGCTTCTGTTGGCAAGAAATGGCAGCGGATGTTGCGACAACGGCGCGTTGCTAGCCTTTGTGGCTCCAATCCAGTTTCGCGCAGGGCACGAGCTACCTGCGAGACCACCTCTCTTGACATAATTTGAGAAGGGGCAAGGTTCACGGACACGGAGAGATGTTCGGTCCAAAGCGAAACGCGGTTCCCGAAGGGCCTCTTCGAACTTTTCAACAGGTCGCAGAGCTGTAGATGGTATCAGCGCCGACTTACCTTACCGTGCCTCCCATCCCAGGAGGCCCCGATGAGCGCAATAATCACGACCCTTACGCCACGTTCAAATGAGAGCAGAGTTGAAGTCGCCGAACGTCGTGATCACGATGCTGTCCCCGCCCGAAGCTTCGAAGCGGGTCCGGAACGCGACAGCTTCATCGCCGAATTGGCCATCAAGATAGATCAACTTCAAGCAACCAGCCGACGGCTGATGAGCGACGTTGGAGAGCTTGTCGTCAAGGTCGCCGCCCTGCAAGAAGCCTGTGCCTTAGAGGACCGCTGGTACGGTTTCCATCAAGCCGAAAAACGTTTGGGCGAAAGCAAGCTAGACGAAATGGCGCGGTGCTACCGTGATCTCAAGGTGCGGCTTGATAAGATCGAAGCACGGTCCGGCGGCAACTACCACGCCTACAAAAACTTCGAGGACGTGAGTCGCAAACTGGGCGAGTTTGAGCATTGGAGAGAAGAGGCCAAGCAGATTGGACGTAAGGCCGCGTTCCGGGCTTGGCTATTCTGCGGGACGCTATTAGCCGCCGCCTCAATTTTCGGGCTGAGCCTTGTGCTCTCTGGCGGTCACTCTTAGACGGCCGAGAAGCTGCCCCTATGCTTTGCAGGTCTAGTTAGGAAATGCACATTTCATAACGAGCAACGCGTCCGTGCCTGGCAACAATTTCACCCGTGAGAATTTCCGCACCTGCCCGTTCAGAAGGCAGCCCGGTGAAGTCCAATGACTGCTTCTGAAGGGATAGCGGACAAGGTCGGTCGATGATCGCAATGGCCGCTTCTGACCCAATCCGGACATGTTGGCAATGCGCCGTTATCGCGATGCGGCTAACCGCGCTGCTCCTCGCGTAGTGTCAAAATTGAATGCTCTTCGATCCAAGGCGTCGCTTCGGGAACTGGAAGCGGTTTGCACAGGAAGTAGCCCTGGCCCAATGTGACACCACAGCTGCGCAGCCGAAGAACCTGATCTTCCGTCTCAATGCCCTCGGCAACCACATCCGCTCCAAGGCCACGCGCCAGCTGGACAATCGCCTTGATCACTAGCTCGTTTTTGCCAGTTTTTCCGAGTTGGCTCACGAACAGACGGTCGATCTTGATGCGGTCGAATGGCAAGCTAACGAGGTGGCTTAATGACGAATAACCGGTGCCGAAGTCATCGAGTGCGATGGACAGGCCCAACGACTTGAGGTTCCCCACGATCTCCGTGACTTCTGAGTTGTTTTTTAGAAGGCTCGTCTCCGTAATTTCTATTTGCAATCGCCGTGGCTCCAACCCTGTTTCGCGCAGGGCGCGGGCTACCTGCTGGACCACATCTCTCGACATGATTTGCGCGGGGGCAAGGTTCACGGATACGAAGAGGTGAGCGGGCCATTTCAAGGCCTGCTGGCAGGCTTCTCGAACAACCCACTGGCCGATGTCGTCTGTGAGCCCGATGCTCTCTGCCAAGGGCAGGAATTGGTCCGGTTGTCGAATGGTGCCATCCGGCCGCTCCCAACGAATGAGAGCCTCGCAGCCAAGTACCGCATCCGAGAGCAATCTGCAGATTGGCTGGTAGTGGAGGACGAACTCGCCCCGTTCAATCGCAGTCTTAAGACTCATCTCAAGTTCGTGCTTCTCCTCGGCGCAGCGCTGCATTCGTGGATCGAAAAAGCAAATGCCTAGCCGAGACGCCTTGGCCGCATACATGGCGAGGTCTGCTTGCTTAAGTAGCTCCGCGCCCGCAAGCCCGCACTCGGCAGATAAGGCAACTCCGATACTTGCTCCGATCTCGAGCGAACGCCCATCAATGACGAAGGGTTCGGACAGACAGGCCCGAAGCCGCCGGGAGAGGTTTTCGGCAAGCGAGCGGTCCGTCACATTCTTGAGGAACACTGCGAACTCGTCACCGCCGATGCGAGCGACAAAATCGTTGCCTCTGACGATGCGTTGAAATCCTGTCGCCCGCGACGCGCAACAGTTCGTCGCCGACGTGATGTCCAAGGGCGTCGTTAACATCCTTGAACCGATCGAGGTCCAAATACAGCAGGCCATAGTTTCTGCGCGCCAGCAGCGGTCCCAGAGGCTTCAAGTCGATCGACAAAAGCGCGCCGGTTCGCGAGGCCCGTAAGGCCATCAGTCCTGGCGGCTAGCTCGGTTTCTTGGTGAGCTTTGCTCAACTCGGCCAATGACCGCTCCAGCTCGGTCATTGCCTTAAGCCGTTGAGCAAAGAGTCGTGCCGTCGTTGCGATCAGTGCCAGGAGAAAGAACCAATAGCTGACGCCGAGCAACCCCAACACGAGGTAGGTCTTGCCTGCCAGGATGAGCACGCTCTTGAAAATGAGCGGCAAGAGGATCGTCGACATGTAGAGTATTGCGGCACTGGGGATTGGAGCCAACAGCACACTGCCGCTGGCTGCCATTCCCACCGCGAGCGCAATGAGGATGATTTCGCTCCCGCCATCAAGGACGCCTGCGTACCTGGCGGTTAGAATCGACCACGGCAGAGCAAGTAGGACAGCGAATACTTGAGGCATCGCGGTCGTACGCCAGGGCGAGTTCGCGGCGAGCGGCTTCTTAGGGCGCGCGCGCAGTGCCCGCAAGCCGACAACGCCGCTCACGACGTATGCGGTCGCCGCCCAGAGAAGCAGCTCGAAGTTGGGAATCGCTGTGTAGAAAGCCCAGGCCGCAATGCTCGCGTTGACAGCGTAGCCTGCCATCGCTGCCGGTGTAGCGCGCGCAAGGCTAGCCAACTGCTCCCGATGGGTGCGGGGCCAGTTTCCGACCTGGACGAGATGGGCTACCAACGGCATCAGGGCATTCACTGTTGCGAAGCCCTTGGTACGCATGAGACGTGAAAAAACCGGAGTGTAAAATTTTATCTATTCGCTCGCCGGCAAGTGTGGTCCGGCCCAATGCCTAGAAATTACTCGGGCAACAGCGCAGGGCTTACGTCCCGATGCCCGGAAGTTGCCGTCAAGAGTATCATTGCCATGTGGGCCAGCGCCGATGGCAAGCCCGTTTTGGGTAGTAGTAACTGACCACTTGTACGAGCGGACCCCTTGTCTGCCAGGTCCGTTCCTGGCCCGAGGCGGACGTTGAGAGCCATCTCAGCAATGGTCGGCTTAGGAGGGTGAAGCGGACGTGGTATGGTCGCGTAGACCATGTCCGATCGCGACCCAATCCGGCGGCGCGTAGCGATCGAAGGCTTCCTCGCTACGACCTTGGCGGGTTTATTTCAATGCTACGGGAACCGGCGCACCGCCCCACACCGTCTTCCAGCCGATCGAGATGACGTCCAGGCTGACGTCCGCCGTGCCCAACAAATTGGGCGTCGGAACCAACGTCGACGCCCCGACCCGATCGAAGGGCGCGTTGTCCTGGAAGAACACGTGGCTATAGGAGAAATCCCAACGCGTATCGGCGCTTGTTTTGTAGGAAGCGCCGATGCTCGCGCACAGTCGATTGCTGTCAGGATCCTGCACGAGGCGCGTCGTCGCCCCATCGACGGGCGAGATCTCGTAGTTGATACCGGTCCTGAGCGTGAGCGCCCCCGACCAGTCGTATTCGCCGCCGAGCGCAAACAGCCATCCGTCGCGCCACCGGAACTGCAGGTTCGCGGCCGTCGCGCCAGCGGGGAGACCAAGGAACGGCCCCTGTAGCTCGACCGGGATGACGTTGAGTCGGCTCCAGTTCACCCACTCGGCCTCCGCGAGCAGCCTAGTCGTCGGCGAGACCGCGTGGCGCACGCCGAGCGCGAGCATTTCGGGAAGAATGATGGAGGCCTTGATAGGAGCCTCGTCCAATCCCTGAAGCGTCACGTGGCCTTCAAGGGTGTGAGCGACGGCCGAGCGGAAGCCGAGCCCGATGGAGGTGGAGGGAGAGGGCGCATAGTCAATGCCGGCCACAAACCCGACGCCGGTATCGTCGGCGCGCAGGTTGGCCGCGCCGAAGGGCGTGGCGGCCGTCTGCCGCTGCAGGTCGAAATAGTCGATCTGCAAGCCCGCGGCGACGTTGAGGCCGGGCGCGATCGCGTAGGAGACGATCGGCGCGGCGTTGAGGTTGACAAGGCTCGTCGTCAGGCCCTCGTAGCTGCCGACCCAGTCCTGGTTCTCGGCCTTCGTGCCGAGCCCGAACGGCGAGGTGAGGCTCAAGCCCAGCACGGTTTTGTTGTCGAGCCGCCAGGTGGCGAAGCTCGCCCCAACGAGGGCGTTGCGGCCCATTTGGGTTTCGGCCGGCCCAGTCACCGGCTGGTCCTGCGGATTGGTAACGGTGAGGTTGGCCGACATCAGGACCACGGAGTAGGC
>CAVSCT010000018.1:0-237387 GCA_963726555.1 uncultured Alphaproteobacteria bacterium
GCACGCTGGATGCCAAGGAGCTTGGCGACCGCGTCGATGCCGCCGCGCTCAAGGCCGCGGACCCGGACGGTGACGGCACGCTCGACGCCAAGGAGTATGCGGGCCTGATCGCGAAGCGGTTCAAAGCCGCCGACCCCGACAACGACGGCACGCTCGATGACAAGGAGCTCGGCTCGGACGCCGGCAAGGCGCTGCTGAAGCTCGTCGAGTAACGATTGCCGGGAGCGGCGAGCCTTTCGCCGCTCCCTCGCGCCTGGCCAGCTAGGTCGGTGATGCCAATCTTTCCCGATCGCCGCACGCTTAACACTTGCGGGAGCCGCGGCCCTGTTCTTTTCCGGGCGACTACGGCATCATCGAGCGAGCAAGAGTGTATGCTGCAATGAAGATCCTGCTCGTCGACGATCACACAGTGGTGCGCGAAGGCGTGCGCCGACTGCTGTCTGGAATGCAGGGAGCCTCGATCTTCGAGGCCGCCAGTGGGCATGAGGCACTTGCGATATTTCGCAAAGAGAGACCCGAGCTGGTGTTGCTCGATTTGAACCTCTCCGGCATCGGCGGGCTCGAGCTGCTGCGCCGCCTGATCGCCGAAGACGAGAAGGTCCGCATTGTCGTGTTCAGCATGCACGCAGAGCCGGTATACGCGGCGCGGGCACTGCGGCTCGGCGCGCGCGGCTACGTCAGCAAGAGCGCCGGCGCCGATGAGCTCGTGACGGCGGTGAAGCGCGTGGCCGAGGGCGGGCGTTACGTGGAGCGCGAGATCGCTGGCGAGCTTGCCTTCGCGCAGCTCTCCACCAAGGACCCGCTGCAAGAACTCTCCACGCGCGAGATCGAGATCCTCCGTCTGCTCGGCGAAGGCAACAGCCTCACTGAAATCGCGCAGGCGATCGGCGTTGCCTACAAGACGGTTGCCAACACCTGCTCGATCATCAAGAGCAAGCTCGGCGTGGAGCGCACCGCCGATCTCATCCGTCTGTCGATGGAGCTCAAGTAGGCAGACTATCCATCTACACGCGAGGTCCTGGTGCAGTAGCCGGCAGCCGGCTTACGCAGGCGCCGCGTACTGGTAGAGCCAGGTCTCCGTCAGGGTCTGATCGCCGAGACGCAGGTAGCAGCGCAGATCGACCGTCTCTGTACCCTCCACGGCGAGATCGAAGAGCGCGCGCCATTTGTCGGTGCCGACCACCTTGATGACGTAGGCGTTGCTCGACCGAGCCGCGCGACGCGGTCACGACGGGCGTCACGTCGAAGCGCTGCGCCATGGCGTCCAGCGGGCCGCCCGACCAATCGATGACGAACTTGCGCTTGTGTGCGTCGTAGTGCGCCGCTTCACCCGGGATGCCATCGACGCCCGTGCGCGTGGCGACCGCACGCGCCAGGTTGACGGGCGCGTGCGGCTCGTCGTTGCGCCAGTAGAGCCGGTACGAGAAGGCGACGCTGTCGCCGGCTTTGACCGGCCGCTTGGGCGTCCAATAGGCGACGATGTTGTCGTGCACCTCGTCCCCGGTCGGGATCTCGACGAGCTGCACCGCGCCCTCGCCCCAATCGCCGACGGGCTCCACCCAGATGCTCGGCCGCCGGTTGTAGAAGGCGCCGTCGTCCTCGTAGTCGGCGAAGTTGCGGTCGCGCTGCATAAGCCCGAACCCCTTCGGGTTCGTGTCGAAGAACGAGTTGGTCTGCACCGCGGTCGGATTGATGAGCGGGCGCCAGGCGTGCTCGCCGCTGCCGGTCATGAGCGCGAGCCCGTCGCTGTCGTGGATCTCCGGGCGCCAGTCGGCCTCGAGCCTGCGGTCGCCCTCCGCGTACCAGTACATGCTGGTCAGCGGCGCGATCCCCAGCCGCCGGATGTCCTTGCGTGCAACGAGCTCGAGCGTCACGGCCATGACGGCGCCACGCTCCCTGGTCGCCTCGACCTTGTAGGCCCCGGCGACGCTCGGGCCGTCAAGCAGCGCGTAGATGGTGACGGTCGGCTCGCTGCTCGTCTCCTCGAGCCAGAACTCGACGAAGCGCGGGAACTCCTCCGGCTCGATCGCGGTATCGATGGCAATGCCGCGCGCGGATGCGCCGTACTGATCGTCCTCGCCGCATGACCGGAAGTAGCTCGCACCCTGAAAGGCCAGCCAGTCGGTGTCGGCATCGCGGTCGTTCATCACGCGGAAGCCGCAGAAACCCAGATCGGCGGGGAGACGGGCGCCTAGTCCGGTGTCGCCGTAGTCGAAATCCTCGCGCGCATAGATGACCTCGCGCGCCAAGCCGTCCGTCACCACGTTGATGCGGACGGGAAGGCCGTTGAACCGGTCGAGGTGGAACATGCGCACGGGGAAAGCGCCGGCGCCGCCGCTGCAGATCGCGCGCTCGGGGCGAAACTTGATCTTGTGCGCGGCATCGAAATCGATGCTGCCGATGAGCTCCGGAACGGGGGGCTTTGCGGCTTCGAAGGGGGCGGCCGCGAGTTGCTTGGCCCTCGCACGCAGGCGGTCGAAGTCGAACGCCAGCGCCTCGCCGTAGCGCGACGGCATCGTCTCGGAGGAGCGCGCGGGAAACGGGGCGAGCTCGAGCGCCAGCGTGGCGCTGCCCGATAGGAACTGCCGGCGGCTGATGGTGAACGGCATGGCTGACCCGCTCTTTTGAGACGGCGGTGAGGGACGGCGGCGGGACAATATCTGCGCGCAAGAGGCTAGGCTATCGCCGTGCGATGTTCTGCCGCGAGGCGCCCCGCACGCTGGATACAGCATGTGAATGGGTCACCCTGCTATTGCCTCGAAGTCTCGCTACAATGGACGATCCAAAACGCCGCGAGGGAGCTCGAGGGAGGACGAGGGCCATTAACCATCGAGAGAATTCCGTGCGCGAGGCGATGCGCCGTGCCGTCACGGCAATGCCGCTTTTGAATAGGGGAATGCGCCGCAAAGCGAAGAGATTTGCCGGGCGGCTGCGCTATCGTGCGCGTGCCTCGGCGGTGCACGCACGGGGGCTGCCGCGAGTGAAGTTCAACATCAACAGCGACTGGTGGGACGCGTTCTTCAAGATGCTGTCGATCGTGCTGGTGCCGCTGACGGTGGCCGGCATGGGCTGGTACTGGACGCGCTGGCAGCAGAACGTGAACGACCTCAAGGGCATGATCGATCTCGTCACCGACCAGTCGCCCGAGAAGCAGAAGTACGGCATCGCCATGTTCGAGTACCTCGCCAAGAACAACAAAGTGCCGGTGGAGTTTATCGCGGCTCAGATCGACTACGCGACGAGCGCGCAGAATAAAGAGCTGCTGCCGATGCTCGAGGTGGCGATCCAGAACGCATCCAAAGAGAACCCGGAAGTGGCGGACGCCTACCGGGTGGCGCTGGAGCGGCGCCCGGCGCGCGTCTTCATCCACGTGCCCAACGACGACGCCTACACCTGTCTCGTGCGCCTGCGCGAGGCGTTCAAGGACGCCGACAAGGCCTCGATGATCTTTCCGGGCGTGCGCAAGTTCCCGGGCTATGCCGGCTCCAACCAGGAGCTGCGTTTCTTCCACGCCGAGGACAAAGACCGGGCAACGCAGATAGTGGGTTTGTTCGGCACCCTCGGGCTGGAGATTCCGGTGAAGGACATCTCGATGACAGAGTGGGCGCGCACGAACGCACCCAACAGCTACGAGCTCTGGTTCAACGGCAGCCCGATGCCGAAAATCTGCCAGCAGGCTGCCAACGGCTGACGCTCCCGGCGCTCGCACGATCCTGATTTTTACCGCCGAGCCGCGAGCCGGCGCCGCTCAGTGAGAAACGCGTTCAAGCCCCTTTCGCCGCGCGGCGTCGTCCAGCGATGGTTCCAGGCGAACGCGGGTCGCAGCAAGGGGGCGAGCAACCGCAGGATCGGCCGTTCGACCGTCACCTCCCATGTGAGGTCGGCGTGCGTGCCGACGCCTTGCGGTGATAGCTCTGCGCGCCAGCGGCCATCGAAGTCACCCGTCGTTTTGACGACGACGAGCCGGTCGGGAACGAGCTCCACCGCCTCGATTATGAAGTTGAGCCGGTAGGGCAGGAACCCGCGCGCCTTCGCCCGGATGCGCGCGCCGACGCGCGGCTCATCGCAGGGATCGAGCTTCTCCGCCTCGAGATAAACGCCCCGCCACCACAGCGGCAGGAGCTCGCCGCGCGCGAGCACGTCCCAGACCTCGTGCGGTGAGGCTTCGGGGAGGCTCCAGCTCTCGTCGAAGCGAAAGACGTTGCTCGCCATGATGCCCCTCCCGTCGGTGCACCCTCCGCAGTCCGGACTGGTAACTAGTTGGAAACGCGAATCGCAGCAAACCCGAAGCAAGGCGGGGGGAGCCGCGATGCGCCATAAGCCAACGTTTGCCGGCATTCTGTCGCTCGCGCTGTTGGCGGCGCCAGCCAGCGCAATGGCGCAGTCGCCGGTCGGCGCAATCGACTGGAGCGGCTTCTACGTCGGCGTGCAGCTGGGCGGCGGCTTGAACCTCGTCGACATCCAGGACCCCTTCGGCACCTCCATCTACGGCGACACGGTGCGCACGCCGGGAGCTTTCGGCGGCATCCAGGGCGGCTACAATTGGCAATGGGACGCGTTTGTTCTCGGCCTCGAAGCCGACGTCGCGGCCGCGAGCATGGAAGGCACCAACACCTGCCTTGCCTTCTCGGGCTTCTATATCAGTGCGAACTGCCACGCCGGCGTGGATGCGCTCGGCACGCTGACGGGGCGCCTCGGCGCCGCGCTCGGCCCCGGCGGAGCCACTCTCCTTTATGGCAAAGCGGGCCTTGCCTGGGTATACGGCAATGCCGACGCGACGCCCAACGGCGGCTTCCTCATTCCCGGCTCAGGCGGGAGTAGCGTGCAGTGGGGCTGGACGGTCGGTGCCGGCTCCGAGCAGGCGCTCGGGCGCAACTGGTCTGCACGGGCCGAGTACGATTTCATGTCGTTCGGCAGCGACGGCCTGACGGCGCCTGCAAGCGACATCGCGACCGGTCCCAATACCTTGGCACCGTTTCCCGGTGCCCCCAATAGCTATTCACAGGACATCCAGACGCTCAAGGTGGGGCTGAACTATCGCTTCGGGGGCAGCCCACAACCCTACGAGAGCCGGCAACCGGTCGTCGTCCAGGCGGTGGCTGTGCACGGCCTCGAGGTCGAAGGCGGCGCCCGCTACGTGGCCGGCTGGGGCCGCTTCCAGAAGGACCTCGGCATCCCCGCCCAAGGCGATGCATCGCTCGCTTCGCGTCTCACCTAAGACGCCATGACGACCAACGGCGGCGAGCTATACGGCCGCATCGACGCGCCCTTCAACGTGATGGTGAAGGGCATGATCGGCACCGGCAGCGGCGGCGGCAAAATGAACGACGAGGACTGGGGCATACCCTTCGCGATCTTCGTCCCCTACTCCAACACGCTGTCCGACGTCGACAACAAGATCAACTACGCTACCCTCGACGTCGGGTTCGACTTCTGGCGCGGACCTTTGCACCGAGTGGCATGGTTCATCGGCTACGGCTTCCTGCATCAGAAGATGAACGGGTTCGGCTGCACGCAGATCGCCAATCCGAATTCGGACTGCGTCCCATCGATCCCGAATTCCGTGCTCGCCATCACCGAAACCGACCAGTGGCGCGCCATGCGCCTCGGCATGGTCGCAGACCTTGCGCTGGCGCCTCGCCTCAAGTTTACCGGCGAAGCTGCCTACCTGCCGTTCGTGAGCTTCAAGGGGTCCGACGACCACGTCCTGCGGAATCTCTATTCGCCCGAGCTCGGCGACGGCCTCGGCGTGCAACTCGAGGGCATTCTGTCCTACGGGTTGACGGACTGGCTGAACATTGGCGTGGGTGCACGCTACTGGTCGATGTGGACCAACACCGGAACGGTCGACTTCGGCAACAGCAACACCGTCGTCCCCATGCGCTACGCGGCCGAGCAGGCCGCACTCTTCGTGCAGGGCTCATATACGTTCAGCACGGAATTCTGAGGCTGGGCTACGAGGCTTCAGCCGGCCTCGCGCACGCTCCGAACCTCTTTGACGGCCGTGTCGTAGAATGCGAGCGTCGATCCCTCTTGCGCCTTCGCCCGGTACATCGCGACGTCGGCGTTGTGCAGGATCGCCTCGCACGTCGAGCCGTCGTCTGGAAGCAGCGTGGCGCCGATGGCGACGCCGAGCTCGTGCACGTACCCGTCGGCGGAGATGGCATTGGCGAGCGAGCCGATGAAGCGGTTGCCGATGGCGATCGCACACGCCCTGTCGACGTCGTAGGAGAGCACCGCGAACTCGTCGCCGCCGAGGCGGGCGAGCAGGTCGGTCGGCCGCGCCACTCGGCGAAAGCGCTCGACCACCACCTGCAGCACGTGGTCGCCCACGGAGTGGCCGCACAAATCGTTGACGCTCTTGAAGCCGTTGAGGTCGAGGATGAAAAACGCCGCGCGGCGATCGCCGGCGTTGCATGCGACGGTGGCGGACTCGAGCCCCGCCAGCAGCGCGCGGCGATTGGGCAGCCGCGTCAGCGGGTCCTGCAGCGCAAGCTCGCGCAGCTTGCTCATCTCGCCGGCGATCTCGGACGCGCTCAGCGTATCCCAGCGCTCTTCCGTCAGCCGGCGCACGATGAAGGTGTGGACGCAGGCGATGAGCAGCACGAGCAGGACCACGGTCTCAGCCGTCGAGATCGGGTGTTCCGCATCGGCGAGCGACTCCAGGAACGCGAAGATGTCGTAGCGCCGCGCGATGAGAACCGCGAACGTCATGAAGCCGGACAGCAACAGCCCATCGCGCAGGCTCGACAAGGGATGCCTGGCGACGATCCGACCAAACGACTTCGCCATGGCGAAATTCACAGCAACACCCTCTCGAGACGAGAGGAGAAGCTAGGCCGGCGCCCCTTCAGGAACGGTAAATTCCTGACAAATCCCGGCCACCGCACTTTGTCTCAAAGTAGACAATCCGTTAGTGAACGACGCTGGCGCTTATCCGGCCTCGCGCACCGATTGCGGCTTCTCGATCGCCGCATCGAAAAACGCGACTGCGGATTGCGCCTGCGCCTTCGCCCGGTACATTGCCACGTCGGCGTTGTGTAAAATCGCCTCGCTGCTGAAGTCCATCGTCGGGCATGAGCGTCGCACCCACCGCGACGCCGACGTCGTGCGAGAAGCCGTCGGTAGAGACCGCGCTGTCGAGAGACCTCACAAAGCGGGCTCCGATCTCCATCGCGGCGGTCCGATCGACGTCGTAGGACAGGACGGCAAACTCATCGCCGCCGAGGCGCGCCAGAAGATCGCTCGGCCGCGCGACGCGGCGGAAGCGCTCGACCACCACCTGCAGCACATGATCGCCCACGGCGTGACCATAGAGATCGTTGACGCGCTTGAAGCCATTGAGGTCGAGGATGAAGAAGGCGTGGTGGCTTCCGCCGGAAGCGCACGCAACTGTCGCCTCCTCGAGACCGGCGAGCAGCGCGCGACGGTTGGGGAGCCGCGTCAGCGGATCCTGCAGCGCAAGCTCCCGCAGCTTGCGCATCTCCACCTCGTGGCAACTCTCGCTGGCGGCGTCGCAGCGTGCCTCGGCAAACCTGCGCGCGATAAACGTATATACGCAGCAAGCAAACAGGATCGCGAGAAGCACAGCCTCCGGCGGAGAGATGGTGCGCTGCGGGTCGGAAAGCGATTTCAAGAACGCGAAGAGGTCGTAGCGCCACGCAACGAGCACGGCGAACGCCATGAAGCTGGAGAGCAGCGCGGCGTCGCGCAGGCTCGACCAGGGATGCCTGGCGACGATCCGACCCAGCGACTTCGCCCTGGCAAAGTTCACGGCAACACCCTCTCGAGGCGAGAGGGGGCTAGGCCGGCGGCCCTTCAGGAACCGTAAATCCGAAGGGCCGCCACGCTTTATCTTTGTGCGGTAGATATTTTGTTAGTTAACGGCGGCGGGACGCCAGCCCGCGGCCAGCGCCTCGGCCTCGGTGCAAAACCAGCGCTTGCCCTTCGCCGCATCGATCTTGACCTTGCCGTACCACGGGCTCCACGGCATGTGGTAGATGCGGCCGTGCGCGGTCACGTTGCCCTTGATGGCGCACCCGTTGGGCGCGGCCTGCTCGGCGCCGGCCCAGCGATGCTCACGGAACTCCCAGGCTGGCTGCGCCTCGCCCTGCCAGATGCCGAGATGCAGCGCGCGCGCTTCCGCCTCCTCCTGCACGTAGCTCGTCGAGTATTTGACGAACGCCCAGGCATAGCCTTCGCGCACCATTTCCGCGTTGATATCGCGGCCGTCGACGGAGCAGACGCCGAGCGTGCGGCCGTATTTGTCCAAGCCGCGGCTTTCGCAGGTGACGGTTTTGGCGCCGACCAGCTTTTCCAGCGCGTCGCCGGCGGCCGTGCCGCAGGGCCACGTGCCGACGAGCCAGCGCCCGCACCTCTGCGCGATCTCGGGCGCGTCGATGCCTTCGAGGCGCACGTGCCGGCCGGCGATCTCGATGGTATCGCCGTCGATCACGCGGACAACGCCGGTCAGGGTATTTGGGGGGGGCCCGCTATAGGCGGCGGTGTCGCGCGCCGGGAGCAGCAGGAGGGAGGTGAGAGCGAGAACGCCGACCAGCGCGGACGCCACTGAACGGCGGAAGTACCAACTTTGATATGCATACATGCCCGCGAATTCTTCTGATTCGCGTGGCGCAACCTAGGCTGAACTATGGCGTGCGCTTGCAACTGCAAAGGAGTCCACAGGCGGGGCGGCGGAGCGCGCCCGCCATTGGCGATTAGACACTGAGATGGAGAAAGGTAACTGATCGCAACAAGGCTTGGATGCCGCAAGTCGCGGAGGTCCAAGCCATCGCGCATCCGGACGTTGCGTGCCGGTCGACGCGTGGATGAGCGAAAGTGCGGAGTGAACACTCGCGCTTCGGTCACAAATGATCTGCAGCGAGGATGGCGCTGGATCGCGCCGCTCAGCGGCGGCGCATGCCGCCCGCGCCGGAGCGCGGCGGTCCCCCTCCGGGCGGCCCTGAGCGCACGTCCTTATGGCGGAAATTGATGCGCCCCTTGGTGAGATCGTAGGGCGTCATCTCGATCGTCACCTTGTCGCCGGCGAGAATGCGGATGCGGTTCTTCTTCATGCGTCCCGAGGTGTAGGCAATCACCTCGTGGCCGTTGTCGAGCTTCACGCGGCAGCGCGCATCGGGAAGAACTTCCGCGACCACGCCTTCGAACTCCAGCATCTCTTCCTTCGCCATCAAGTCTCCTGTGCGAGGGGCTGCGCGCGCTGATCGGGCGCCGGCACCGTTCCCTCATATTGGTAGGGGAGCAGGCGACCCTGCTCCCCTTGAAGCGGAATGCTCCGCGGTTCCTTAGAGAGGGCGCAGGTTGACCGCCGCGACCTTGCCGTTGCGGCCGGTCTCGGTCTCGTACCCAACTTTCTGTCCCTCGCGCAGGGTCGAAAGACCAGCGCGCTCGACAGCGGAGATGTGCACGAAAACGTCGTTGCCGCCCTCATCCGGCTGGATGAAGCCGTAGCCCTTCTGGCCGTTGAACCACTTCACAGTGCCGTTTGCCATCCAATGCCTCCAAAGCAAAAAGGCAATCCCCTCCGACGGATGTACGGAGGACATCAAATCGCGCGATGGAGACGTCAGTGTCGACGCACTAAGGCGCCGCCGTATCGTGAACCAAGGCGTGTTCGATCGGCCCTATATGGACCGGGCACAAGCGAAAGGCAAGGCAGAGCGGGCCCGATTCGATCACGTCTCCCGGACCTTACCAACCTTACAAAGTGATTGAGCAACAACCGGTTTTGCAGGCTTCGCGCGCACCCGAACCCGAGAGCCGAGTGAGGCTTCGGCGACAGCAACAATCCGTAACGAAGCTGATTTTGGCGAGGTTGGAGCGGCAAGGCGCGAAGGTCGCCGCGGGAACTTCCGGCACGACGGCCTGAGCGCCGCGGTGCGAGGCTTCGACGCCATCGCGCGACGGCTCGAGCGGGCGGGGCTGCATCGGCGCGGCCCCGCCCCTTCTCGCTAACGGTAGATCGTCGCGTAGCCGTTGTGGAACTGCGACCCACTTTCCGCGCGGCCGTAGCCATACGAGTATCCGCGCATGCTGGGGGACGCTTCACGCGCATAGCCGCGCGAGCCTCTCTCGTAGGCGCGCGCATTGCCCTCCGCGTAGCGTGCGCTCACGACGTTGCGGCTCGCAGTGCGCGATCCGCCGCTGCCCGAGGGAGCCGCCAGCGCCACGAAGTGCGGGCCGACGTCGATGTGAATGTGGCTCATGTCGGAGTAGGTCATGGTGCCGCCGGTATGATGATTGGCAACGAGCCAATTGAGGATCGCGGCCTTCCTGCCGCCGGCCTCGAAGTCGACGGCGTTGCCGCTCGCGTGCCGCGAGGGGCGTCCGCTGCCGGCAATGGTTGCACCCGGCCGGCAGGTCGAGATCGCGCTGACGGGGCCGAACAAGTCCTCGACCTTTTCCAGCACTGCGCGGATAGCTGGGGTGAGGCATTTGCGGGGAGCATCGCTCGCGTCGAGCATGCCGCGCTCGACAGGCTTTGGCCGGCCAAAGTCGGGCGCGTTCTGCAGCTCGCCGTAGTGGCGCCCGTCGAAGCCGAAGTAGGGGCCCGCCTGTGCCGAGCCGATGCAAAATGCGAACGCAAAGCCGATCGCCGCGGTTGAGAGCCGCTTGCTCATGGTCACTCCTGGATTTGTAGAGATTGCCGGGGCGGCTGCGCGCAGCTCTCGCCCCGCTTCGGATTCACGGCGCGGTCTGCATCAACGGCCGCATTCTCGCCAGCCGTGCGCTTTCCGTACCCGTGCAGTCCTCGGCTGTCGGCCCGCGACTTCCCTCGCGCCGACGTGTGCAGCGACCATCATGCGACGGCCGCGCCGAGTTGCCTGCAAGTATACAGGGGCACGTGAAGATAATGCGGCGGGAGTGCTCGCTGCGACGATGCGCCGTGTCTCAGAATGCGAAAAGGCGCCGGCTTTGCAACCGACGCCTTCGGCACGTCGTGTGACAAACACATCAGCGCAGATACGGGCAGACACGCTCCTCGCCGTAGCGGTTGATGTAGGTGCCGGTGCGCCAATTGAAGGAATAGAAGTCCGCTGCGCAGTGCTCCATGTCCTCGTGGCGCGCGCGATGCTCGGTGATCGCGGCGGCGACGATGGTGCCGGCGACGATGGCGCCGAAGATGCCGAGCGGACCGGGTCCGCGGCCCCAGCGGGCCAGCGTGACGCCATCGTGGGCGGCGACGGCGGGCTTGGCGAATGGCGCCGCGTTGGCGGAGGCCACGGGCAGCGACGGAGCCAGCAGGCTTGCACAGATGAACGGGACGATAAACTTGTTGAGCGGCTTCACTGGGTTTTGCTCCTTCTGATCATGTGCCGCGCGACGCCGTCTTGCGTGCGACGACTGCAGCGGCGGGACGAAACGCGCAAGCTCACAGGGAATTCCTGCAAAAAATGGGCAGCGCTGTGGCTTGGTTCCCTGCGATTTGTCCTGACAACGGAGGTGGCGGCCGCGATCCGTCGCGCGAAGCGGCCTAGTTCTCTCCCATCTTGAGCGCGGCGATGAAGGCCTCCTGCGGGATCTCCACCTGCCCGAACTGGCGCATCTTCTTTTTGCCCTTCTTCTGCTTCTCGAGCAGCTTGCGCTTGCGCGTGATATCGCCGCCGTAGCACTTGGCGATCACGTCCTTCCTCAACGCGCGGATCGTCTCGCGCGCGATGATGCGCCCGCCGATCGCCGCCTGCACCGGAATGACGAACATGTGCTGCGGGATCAGATCCTTCAGCTTCTCGCACATCACGCGGCCGCGCGCGTCCGCACGCGAGCGGTGCACGATCATCGACAGCGCGTCGACAGGCTCTGAATTGACCAGGATCTGCATCTTCACGAGGTCGCCCGCCTCATAGCCGAGGATCTGATAGTCGAAGGAGGCATAGCCTTTGCTGATCGACTTCAGGCGATCGTAGAAGTCGAACACCACCTCGTTGAGCGGCAGCTCATACACCAGCAGGGCTCTGTTGCCGGCATAGGTGAGGTCCTTCTGGCGCCCGCGCCGGTCCTGGCAGAGCTTCAGGACACTGCCCAGATACTCGTCGGGAACGAGGATGGTCGCCTTGATCCACGGCTCCTCGATGCGATCGACGCGCGTGGGATCGGGCATGTCGGCCGGGTTGTGCATCTCCAGCCGCGAGCCGTCCGTGATGTAGATGTGATAGACGACGCTCGGCGCCGTGGTGATGAGATCGAGGCTGAACTCGCGCTCGAGCCGCTCGGTGATGATCTCCAGGTGCAATAGCCCGAGGAAGCCGCAGCGGAAGCCGAGCCCCAGCGCAGCCGAGGTCTCCATCTCGAAGGAAAAGCTCGCGTCGTTCAAGCGCAGCTTCGCCATGGCGTCGCGCAGGTTGGCGAACTCGGCGGCGTCGACGGGAAACAGGCCGCAGAATACGACCGGCTGCGCCGGCTTGAAGCCCGGCAGAGCCTCGGAAGTCGGGCGGCGGGCGTCCGTGACCGTGTCGCCCACGCGCGTGTCGGCAACCTCCTTGATGGCAGCGGTAAAGAACCCGACCTCGCCGGGACCGAGCGCGTCCATCATTTCCTGCTTGGGGCGGAAGATGCCGACGCGCTCCACCTGGTAGTCGGCGGCCGTCGACATGAGACGGATCTTCTGGCCCTTGCGCAGCGAGCCGTCGATGATGCGCACGAGCACGACGACGCCGAGATAGGCGTCATACCAGCTGTCGATCAGCAGCGCTTTCAGCGGCTGGTTGGCATCGCCCTTCGGGGGCGGCAGCCGCAGGACGATCGCCTCCAGCACCGCCTCGACGTTCTTGCCCGTCTTGGCCGAGATCGGGATCGCGTCGGACGCATCGAGCCCGATCACGTCCTCGATCTGCTCTTTCACGCGATCGGCGTCGGCCGCGGGCAGATCGACCTTGTTCAGAACCGGCAGGATCGCAAGGTTGTTGTCGAGCGCCTGGTAGACGTTGGCGAGAGTCTGCGCCTCCACGCCCTGGCTGGCATCGACGACCAGGATCGCGCCCTCGCAGGCGGCGAGGCAGCGCGAGACCTCGTAGGCGAAGTCGACGTGGCCCGGCGTATCCATCAGGTTGAGGCGGTAGGTGTGGCCGTCCTTGGCCTTGTAGTCGAGGCGCACGGTCTGCGCCTTGATGGTGATGCCGCGCTCGCGCTCGATATCCATCGAGTTCGAGGATCTGCTCCTTCATCTCACGTTCGGGCACGCTGCCGCACAGCTGGATCAGCCGGTCCGACAGCGTCGATTTTCCGTGGTCGATGTGGGCGATAATGGAGAAGTTGCGGATGAGGGAGGTATCGATCATGGCGCGGTAGATAGCAGGTGCCCCCCGCGGCCGAAAGGGGCGCGGCGGCGCAGGCTTGGCCCGCCCGCCCAGGGCCCTTTGGGGCGCCAAGTTGGTCCGCTTAGGGCCAGCAGCATCGGTCGCACCTCCGCGGCCGCGACCTTGCTGCTCCGCCGCTTGCTGATAGGCTAGCGCTTTCGGATCGGTCAGGATCGATGGGTGTTGGGTCATGGCCCGGATTTTCATTAGCTACGCGTCAGATCAGCGCGAACAAACCCAGGCACTGGCGGAGCAGTGCAAAGCGGTCGGGCATACGGTGTGGTGCGATACGGAACTGATCAGCGGCGATGCCTACCGCGATGTCATCGATAGAGAGTTGGAGGCAGCCGATGCCGTCGTCGCAATTTGGACGCCGTCATCGGTCCGATCGCCTTGGGTCATCGCCGAGGCCGATCACGGGTTGCGCCTCAACAAACTTGTCCCCTTGCGAAGTGACGGGCTCGAACCCTGGCAGATCCCCAAGCCGTTCGGGACGCTGCACACGGAGCTTGTGTCGGATCGTGCTGCCGTCCTGCGCGCCATCGAGCGACGGCTTGGAATAAGCTCTGAGCATCCTCGCGGCGATCGCGAACGGCCCATCGCGGAGACCGCTCTCGCGAGCCCAATCCTCGAAAGCCAAGTGACCACGTTGCTGACTTTGATGCTGCTGTTGATGACGGCCGCGGGAATTCTGTCCGCTTTCTGGGTCCGTACCGATGCATCGGACAAGGCGAAATTGTTGACGGGTGGCGCCGGGCTGGCACTCGTCTGCTTATCGGTCGCGGCCGGACTATATGGTCGACGCACAAGGACGCCGATCTACGCGGCACTTAAGACCTTCAACTGGTCGACTTTTGCAGTTTACGGCTGGGGCGTTGTTAGCCTCACGGTGGCCTACTGGCCTGACATCAAGCGTGTTTCGACCACCCTGTCGGTCTGTGCTTTTGCCATGGCAATCGTCGCCATCATGATGCTTGCGCAAAGTCGAGGAGCCTCATGGGTGCTGACGACGGCGCGGGTCCTCGCTGGTATCCAGATTGTCGGACTGGGCGCACATGTCGCCCGGCAGTTCGCATGGGCGGGAGAGGATAGCCATTGGTGGTCCTCGCATCCCGAGGCCTTCTTACACGTTTTCTATGTTGCGTCCGGCTTGGCGGGTATGGCCGTATCGAGTGTCTTCCTGGTCCTTGGATCACCAAGACGTACGCAATGAGCGGTGCGGCGCGAGGGTAACGACCGAATGGCGGTGCGAAGGCGACCGCGTTCGAGGTGGTGCTTGAGGGCCTGATCGTGTTTGCAGCCGGCATCCGGATCGGCAGCGCCTGAAATCTCCTCGCGGTTCCAAGCGCCTGTGGCGGCCGCATTCTCCCAAGACCCGGAATCGGCTTAAACATACGGGCCTTCGCGCGCTTGCGCGAAGCAGCGCACCCTTGGCGTTCGTCTTGACGCGGCCACATACGCAGGGATTTTAGACCTCCAACACCCCAAGCCGAAGGAACGGCGATGCACGCTTTGAAGCTTTGCGCGGCGATGGCCGCGACGCTGATCGCAACCGCGGCGATGGGCCCCGCCGCGGCCCAGTCTTTCGACACGCCACCCCCGGTGCAGAAGAAAACCAAGAAGGCGAAGCAGGCCGCACCCAAGAAGCAGCCCCCAGCACCCGTAGCCCCGGCGGCAACGCCGCCGCCTCTCGATGCCGCGCCGGCGCCCGATCGGACCACGCCGCCGCACGCGCAGCCAGCCGCCGCCGTCGCGGGCGAGACGCATCCCGCCCCGCGGGCGCCGTGGCCGACGCCGCACGAGAACTGCAAGAACACCGGCAACTTCGGGACCTGGCTCGAAGGCTTCAAGCGCAAGGCCGTGGCGGCGGGCATCACCCGCAGCACCATCTCGGCCGCGCTCGATGGCCTGACGCTCAATACCAACGTGCTTGCGAGCGATCGCAAGCAGGGCTTCTTCGCCATGACGTTCCTGGACTTCCAGGGCAAGCTCGCGACCGCCAACCGCGTGCAGAGCGGCCGGCGCAAGATCGCCGAGAACAAGGCGACGTTCGAGCGCGTGCACCAGCAGTTCGGCGTGCCCGCGTCCGTCATCACGGGCTTCTGGGCGCTCGAGAGCGACTTCGGCGCCGGCATGGGCAAGTTCCCGATCCTGCCGGCGCTGGCGACGCTCGCCTACGATTGCCGCCGCACCGAGATGTTCAACGATGAGCTCATCGCCGCGCTGCAGATCATCGACCGCGGCGACATGAGCCCTTCGGAGATGATCGGCTCGTGGGCAGGCGAGATCGGGCAGACGCAGTTCCTGCCGACGCGCTACCTCGACTTCGCAGTCGATTACGATGGCGACGGCCACCCGAACCTGTTCCGCAACGACGTCGACGTCATCGGCTCGACCGCGAACTACATGAAGAACCTCGGCTGGCGGCCGAACGAGCCCTGGCTCGAGGAGGTGCGGCTGACGGGCGAGCTGCCGTGGCAGGAGGCCGATCTCCTCATCAAGCACCCGGTCGAAAAGTGGTCGGGGTGGGGCGTGCGCCGCGCCGACGGCAGTGCGCTGCCGAAATCGAACCTGCAGGCGTCGCTGTTGCTGCCCATGGGCCGCAACGGGCCGGCGTTCCTCGCCTACCCCAACTTCGACGTCTACACGCAGTGGAACCAGTCGCTCAACTACGCAACGACGGCTGCCTACCTCGCGACGCGCATCGACGGGGCGTCGGCGATGGGGCGCGGGCGCGGGCCGATCTCGGGGCTCGATCGCCAGCAGACGCAGGAGCTGCAGGGGCTGCTCGTGAAACGCGGTTACGACGTCGGCAAGATCGACGGGCTTGCCGGGCAGAAGACGCGCACGGCGGTGAAGGACGTGCAGTTGAAGCTGGGGCAGCCGCCGGATTCCTACCCGACGCCGGAGCTTCTCGCCGCGCTGCGCGGCGGCCGCTGAGGCGGGGCGTATCCGCTCAGTGCAGCTTGACGACCGGCTCGGTGCGCCGCGTGATGACCCGCGAGAGCGTGTCCAGCGTCACCTTGAACGGCCCGTGCAGCGCCACCTCGTGCATCTTGTAGAGCGAGCGGTACATCAGGCGCGCAAACAGACCGTCGATAAAAAAGCTCTTGCCCAGCAAAAAGCCCATGAGGCTTCCGACGGTCGAATATTCGCCGAGCGAAACGAGCGAGCCGAAGTCCCGGTAGTGGAACGGCCGCAACGGCTCGCCCCGCATGCGGCGCTGCAGCTCGGTGTAGAGGTGTGAGGCTTCCTGGTGCGCGGCCTGCGCGCGCGGCGGGATGGGCGCATCGGCCCCCTTCGGCACGAGATAGGCGCAGTCGCCGAAGGCGAAGATGTTGGGGTCGCGACGTCGTCTGCAGCGTTTCGGTCACGACGAGACGACCGTCGCTGCTGACCTCCAGCCCGTCGAGATGCGAGAGCACGTCGGGTCCCTTGACGCCCGCCGCCCATACCACAAGCTCTGAAGGGACAAAGTCCCCGTTCTGCAGCTTGACGCCCTTGTCGGTGACCTCGACCACGCGCGAGCCCGACTTGGTGTCGACGTTGAGCTTTTGCAGGGTCTCTCCGACCGCCTTTGAAATGCGCTCCGGCAGTGCCGGCAGAATGCGGTCCGCCGCCTCGATGACGGTGATCTTGATGTCCTTCTCGGGATCGATCTTGTCGAGGCCGTAGGCAACGAGGCCGCGGGCGGTTTGATGCAGCTCGGCCGCAAGCTCCACGCCTGTCGCGCCGGCGCCGATGATCGCCACATGCAGCTGACCCGGCCGAATGGGCTCTTCCTGCGCGAACGCGCGCACGCAGGCGTTCGACAAGCGCCGGTTGAAGCGTTCCGCCTCCTCCGGCGTGTCGAGCATGATGGCGTGCTCCTTGACGCCCGGCGTATTGAAGGCGTTGCCGACGCAGCCTATGGCGATGACGAGGGTGTCGTACTTGAACGAGCGCATCGGGGTGATCTCGCGGCCCTCCTCGTCGTAGGTCGCGGCGAGAAACACGAGCTGCTTCTTGCGGTCGATGCCGGTCATCTCGCCGTAGCGGAACTGGAAGCCGTGCCAATAGCCCTGCGCCTGGTAGGGGAGCTCGTAGCGACCGACGTCCATGCTGCCCGCGGCGATCTCGTGCAAAAGCGGCTTCCAGATGTGGGTGCGGAACTTCTCGACCAGCGAAATCTTGGCCTTGCGCTTTTTGCCGAGCTTGTCGCCGAGCCGCGTCGCGAGCTCCAGGCCGCCAGCGCCGCCGCCCACGAGGATGATGTGGGGCAAGCCGGTGTCAGCGCCCATCGGCATCACTTTCGCAGTGGCTGGGTTCATCTCGTTCATCGCACGAAACCCTCTCGCTCGATCCCAGTGCGGCCGCTTATAGCACCGCCGCGCGGCGGCGCGCGATGCGTATGGAACGTTGTCACAACCAAGCGGCGCGGAGCGTTAGGGCGCGGGCGTTGGAGCCGGTGGAGGCGCAGGCGGAGGATTGATCAGCGCCCCATCGACTTGAACCGGCGTGCTGACAAAGGAAAGATCGGCGAACACGAAGACGTAGGCGAGCGCGGCGATCATGCAGGCGACGAAGCCGAACACGATGAGCTTGTGGTGTGGTTGCATGATGCGTGGCTCCAGGCTGCGGCGCGCGATTATGGGGCTCGCTTCCCGCGATGCAAGCGCGCAAACCCTGAAATTTCGCTAAACCGGCCCTAGCCGCGGATCTCGCCGCCGGTCGAAGCCTTCACCGCCGCAATGATCTTCTGGCCTACCGCCTCGATGTCCTTATCGGTGAGCGTCGCGGCCGTGGGTTGCAGCGTCACCTCGATCGCAAGCGATTTCTTGCCCTGCTCGGCAAGCGCGCCGCCCTCGAAGACGTCGAATACCGACACGCTCTCGATCAGGGCCCTGTCGGCGGACTTCGCGGCGCGAACGACGTCGCCCGCCGCCACGGTCGCATCGAGCACGAAGGCGAAGTCGCGGCGCACGGGCAGGAGGTCGGCAGCTTCGAGCGGCGGCTTCGCCCGGCTCTTGGCCTTCTGTGCCGGTATGGCATCGAGGAAGATCTCGAAGCCGACGACCGGCGCACTCACGTCGAGCGCCTTCAGCGTGGCGGGGTGGAACTCACCGAAGTGGGCGAGCACGACCTTGGGCCCGAGCCGCAGCACGCCCGAGCGCCCCGGGTGATACCAGGATGGCGCGTCGCGCGTGATCTGCGCCTTGGCCGGGTCGAACCCGAGCGCCGTCAGCACGGCGAAGACGTCGGCCTTGGCGTCGAACACCCCGATCTCGGCGGGAGCGTCATCCCAGTGGCGTCCGCTGCCGCTGAGTTTCGCGGTGCCCGCGCGCACGCCGGCGGCGGCGACGAACTGATCCTCGGGCGTCTCGCCGGGATAGGCTTGCCCCAGCTCAAACAGGGCGGCGTCGGCAAAGCCGCGGTTGCGATTGCGCTTGACGGACTCGAGCAGGCCCGGAAGCAGGCTCGGCCGCATCGACGACATCTCGCTCGAAATCGGGTTGGCGAGCTCGAGCGCGTCCGACCCGCCGCCAAACAACTTCGCGGCAGCACGCGGGATGAACGACCACGTGACCGCCTCGACCAGCCCGCGGGCCGCCAGCGTGTGCCGCGCGCGGCGCGAGCGCTTCTGCCGCTCGGTCAAAACGGGGCGCGCGACGCCGTCCACGCGCGGCATCGGCGTCGCGGGAATGCGGTCGAGGCCGGCGATGCGCACGACCTCCTCGACGAGATCGGCGGGGCCGTGCAGATCGGGGCGCCACGTCGGCACCGTGACCTTGAAGCCTTTGCCCTTCTCCTCAAGCTCGCAGCCGAGCTTTTCGAGGATCGTCTTGATCTCGCTGTCCTTGAGCTTGAGGCCCGTGAGCCTTTCAACGCGCGCCAGCTCAAAGCCGATGCCGCGCTTGGCCGCCGGCGCCTTGCCGGCAACCTTTGCCTTGGACGGCTCGCCGCCGGCGAGCTTTATGATCATGTCGGTCGCGAGGTCGAGACCGGGGAGCTCGGAGGCGGGATCGACGCCGCGCTCGAAGCGGTAGCGCGCATCTGTCATGAGGCCGATCTTGCGCCCGGTGGCGGCCGTGCGCTGCGGATCGAAGTAGGCGCACTCGATCAGCACGTTCGTCGTCGCGTCCGTTGAGCCCGAGGTCTCGCCGCCGATGATGCCGCCGAGCCCGAGAGGGCCGTTGTCGTCGGCGATGACGCACATGGTCGCATCGACCGCGTGCTCCTTGCCGTCGAGGCCCAGGAATTTCTCGCCCGGCTTGCCGAGGCGCGCGCGCACTGCGCCCTTGAGCTTGCCGGCGTCGTAGACGTGCAGCGGCCGGCCGCGGTCCTGGCTGATGTAGTTGGTCACGTCGACAAGAGCGTTGATGGGGCGCAGGCCGACGGCCTTGAGCCGGCTCTGCAGCCAGGCGGGCGATGGCCCGTTCTTGACGCCGCGCACGTAGCGCCCGGCGAAAATGGGGCAAGCGTCAGCCGTCTCCTTCGAGAACTCGAGCTTGATCGCGACCGGGCTGTCGAACGTGCCTTCGACCTTGCCGAGCTTGGGCTCGGGCTTGAGCTTGCCGAGACCGGCCGCGGCGAGGTCGCGCGCGATGCCGCGCACGCCCGCGCAGTCGGGCCGGTTGGGCGTCAGCTTCACCTCGATAACGGGATCGGCGAGGCCGAGCGCATCGACGTAGCGCTCGCCGATTTTGGCCGCCATGCCGGCGGGGAGATCGATGATGCCTTCATGCTCGTCGGAAAGCTGCAGCTCGCGCTCCGACACGAGCATGCCGTTGGAGACGATGCCGCGCACCGGCTTCTTCTCCAGCGTGATGCCGGAGCCTGGAATGAAAGTGCCGAGCGGGGCGAACACCGCGACCATGCCGGCGCGCGCATTCGGCGCCCCGCACACGACCTCGACCGGCGGCTTGCCCTTGGCGATCTCCACCTGCACGACGCGCAGGCGGTCGGCGTTGGGGTGCTGCTTGGCTTCGAGCACGCGCGCGATAGTGAAGGCGCTAAGCTTCGCCGCCGGGTCATCGACGCTCTCGACCTCGAGGCCGATGGCCGAGAGCTTGGTCGTGATCTCCTCGAGGCCGGCCTTGGTGTCGAGGTGGTCCTTCAGCCATGACAGCGTGAACTTCATGGCGACAGCCCGCCCGCGAGTGTCGGCACGTCGAGCACGGAAAAGCCGTAGTGGCGCAGCCAGCGCAAATCGCCCGAGAAGAACGCGCGCAGGTCGGGGATGCCGTACTTCAGCATGGTGATGCGGTCGAGGCCCATGCCAAACGCAAAGCCCTGGTAGCGCGCGGGATCGAGCCCGCAGTTCGCCAGCACATTGGGGTGCACCATCCCGCAGCCGAGGATTTCCAGCCACTTGCCGGGCTTGCCGATGGCTTCGGCGCCGATGTCGACCTCGGCGGAAGGCTCAGTGAAGGGGAAATGCGAGGCGCGGAAGCGCATCTTCACCTCGTCCACCTCGAAGAACGCCTTGCAGAATTCCTCCAGCACCCATTTGAGGTGGCCCATGTGGGTCGCCTCGTCGATGACGAGGCCCTCGATCTGATGGAACATCGGGGTATGCGTCTGGTCGGAATCGCAGCGATAGACGCGGCCGGGCGCGATGATGCGGATGGGCGGCTTCTGCGCCATCATGGTCCGGATCTGCACGGGGCTCGTGTGCGTGCGCAGGAGCAGCCGCGAGCCGTCGGGTCTCGGATTGAAATAGAAGGTGTCGTGCTCCTGGCGAGCGGGATGCTCGGGCGGCACGTTGAGCTTGGTGAAGTTGAGGTCGTCTGACTCGATGTCGGGGCCTTCGGCCACCGCAAATCCCATGTCGGCGAAGATTTCGATGCACTCATCGAGCACCTGCGCGACGGGATGGATGCGTCCCTCCGCGACCGGACCCGGACGCACCGGCAGCGTGACGTCGGCGCGCTCGTTTGCCAGCCGCGACGCCAGCGCCCCAACCTCGAGCGCGCCGTTGCGCGCTTCGAGCGCTTCGGTGACGCGGCCCTTGATCTCGTTGACGGCCTGCCCGAACGCCTTGCGCTCATCCGGCGCCATGGAGCCCAGGCGCGACATGAGCTCGGAGACTCGGCCCTTCTTGCCGAGCGCCGCGACGCGCACCTGTTCCAGGCCGGCAAGATCGGCCGCCGCGGCGATGGCGGCCAGGAGCTCGCGCTCCAGCGCTTCGAGATTGGGATCTGAGGCTATGCTCATGGCTGAGTTCTACACCGTCATCCTCGGCTCTATGCCGAGGATCCACGTATGCGCTTGCTCCGGCGCGAGAGGCAAGGCGGATCCTCGGGCCAACCCGAGGCTGACAAGCTGGGCAGCGAACGGCTTAAGCCGCGGCCTTCTTCACGGCGGCGGCCGCCTTGTCGGCGAGCGCCTTGAAGCCCGCCGCATCCTTCACCGCGAGATCGGCCAGCACCTTGCGGTCGATCTCGATACCGGCCTTGTTGAGGCCGTCGATAAATCGTCCGTAGGTCAGCCCGTGCTCGCGCACCGCCGCGTTGATGCGCTGGATCCAGAGCGAGCGGAAGGTGCGCTTTTTCACCTTGCGATCGCGATACTGGTACTGCATCGCCTTCTCGACCGCCTGCTTGGCGACGCGGATCGTGTTCTTGCGCCGGCCGTAATAGCCTTTGGCGGCCTTCAGGACTTTCTTGTGCTTGGCATGGGCGGTGACGCCGCGTTTGACGCGTGCCATGGGACTGCTCCTCTGAGAAAGATCGGGCCGTGATCGCTCCGCTGACTGTTAATCAGCGGGCGTAGGGCATGTACTTCTTGACGATCTTGGCGTCGGAGTCGTTGAGCACCATGGTGCCGCGCGCCTGGCGAATGAACTTCGCGTGGCGCTTGATCATGCCGTGGCGCTTGCCCTGGGCTGCGGCCTTGACCTTGCCCGTTCCCGTCATCTTGAAGCGCTTTTTGGCGCCGCTCTTCGTCTTCATCTTGGGCATTTCGCTCTCCTTTCGCTCGCGGGGAAGCATGTCTTCGACATGACCGCCGGGGCGCCTTGCGCCCTCGGCCCTGAGGGCCGACGTGCCTATGTGGTGTCCAAAAGCATACGAGCCGCCACGGCATGCCCCGCCGGGCGGCTCGGCGGCCCTTATACGGGCGGGTCGCGGGAACGGCAAGAGGCGCGAGAAGCCGCGTTATTGCAACTTGTCGCACACCCGGCGGCTCTGACCCGGCTCCGGGCCGGCCTCGTCGTGGCAATAGTCGCGGGCGCAGTCGCAATTGCCATCGCCATCGCCGCCGTCGTCGGGCTTTCCCGGCTCCTTGCACGTCTGCGCCGCCAGGGCGAGGTCGCAACGGAAGCGTACCACCTTGGCAGGCGTCGCCGGGGTCGCGGCTCCCGGAGCCGGCGCGATGGGGAGAGGTGCCGGGGGAGCTGGCGCAGGGGTCGGCATCGGCATGACGGCGGGCGGCGGTGGCGAGTATGCCGGCGGCAGTTGCGGCAGCGCGGGCTTGAGGCCGGCGCCGCCTGCGATGCCGCCAGGCAGCGGCATCGGATTGACGGACGGCACGGGATCGACGAAGCGTTGCGCCTGCGCGCCGCCGGCGACGAGCGCAAATGCGACGGCCGCCGACAGAAGCCGGCGGCCGCCCATACCGGAGAAGGTAAATTCGTTCCGCTCCACCGCACGACCTCCTCAACAAGCCGGCGCGGGAGCGGGTGCCGCTACCTTGGCGCCAGAACCATCACCATCTGACGTCCTTCGAGGCGCGGCTCGGATTCGACCTTGGCGATCGGCTCGAGGTCGCCCTTCACGCGCTGCAGCACTTCCATGCCGAGCTGCTGGTGCGCCATCTCGCGGCCGCGGAAGCGCAAGGTCACCTTGACCTTGTCGCCCTCCTCGAAGAAGCGTTTGATCGAGCGCATTTTCACGTCGTAGTCGTGGTCGTCGATCGCGGGCCGCATCTTGATCTCTTTGATCTCGACGATTTTCTGGTGCTTGCGCGCCTCGGCGGCTTTCTTCTGCGCCTGATATTTGTATTTGCCGAAATCGAGGATCTTGCAGACGGGCGGCTCCGCGTCGGGCGAAATCTCTACGAGGTCGAGGCCCACCTTGACAGCGCGCTCGAGCGCATCTGCGTGGCTTACGACGCCTACGTTTTCCCCGTTCTCGTCAATCAACCTCACATCTTTTGCCCTGATCGCCTCATTGATCTTGGGGCCGGTTGGCTCGCGCTCAGGCGCGGCTCGCATTGGTCTGCGGATGTTGTGTCTCCTTCGATGGCTTCAACTGGAATCGCGAGCGCACCAGCCCGCCTGCCCCAATTTCGGGGCAACGCGGGACAGGCACGCTCGGTGCGCGCAAGAATTGAGAACAACTGAGCCGAAGTCAAGGGATCGGGCGTGGCCGTACCCAGGTCCAGACGCTGCTCCCCGGAGTTCCCGGATGCCCGACAAACTCAGTAGATTCAAACGATTGGCGCCTCGGCAGCCACTGTCTCAATCGCGCGACAGGCCCTTGGCTTCGAGCTCCGCCAGGTACTCGCGCCAGCGCTTTTCCTTCTCGCGGCCGAGCTGCTGCAGGTAGGTCCAGGTGAAAAGCCCGGTGTCGTGGCCGTCGTTGAAGGCGATGCGCACGGCATACGTGCCGACCGGGCGCAGGTCCTGGATCTTGACGTGGCGCTTGCGCCCGACCGTGACGCGCTGCGCGGCCGAGTGGCCCTGCACCTCGGCCGACGGGCTCATCACGCGCAAGAGCTCGGCCGGCAACTCGTACTTCGGGCCGCATGCAAACTCGACGGTGAGGGTGTCGCTGTCGGGGCTCAGGCCGAGCTTGGGCGGTTTCGCCGCCACCTCCTGCGCGTTTTTCAATTCCGCCCAAGTCCGTTCGGCGACCGCGCGGAAAATTTGCGCGAGCGCCGAGCCCGGCTCGGTCGCCGTGATCGGCGTGCCGGCATCGGAGCGCGCCCGGATCTCCATGTCGAGGGGGATGGCACCGAGAAACGGCACACCCAGCCGCTGCGCCTCCGCCTCCGCGCCGCCGTGCCCGAAGATGTGCGAGTGCTCGCCGCACTTGGGGCACGCGAAATAACTCATGTTCTCGATGATGCCGAGCACTGGCACGCCGACCTTGCGGAACATGGCGAGACCCTTGCGCGCGTCGATCAACGCCAGGTCCTGCGGCGTCGACACGATGACGGCGCCCGCGAGCGGAACCTGCTGCGCCATGGTGAGCTGCACGTCGCCGGTGCCGGGGGGCATGTCAACGACGAGCACATCGAGCTCGCCGTCCTCGCCCCACGCGACCTCGCGTAGCATCTGGTTCAGCGCGCCCACCACCATGGGCCCGCGCCAGATGACGGGCGTCTCCTCGTCGACGAGAAAGCCCATCGACATCACCTTGAGGCCATATCCTTCCATCGGCTTCAAGGTCTTGCCCGCCACGATCTTTGGTTGGCCCTTGAGGCCGAGCAGGCGCGGCTGCGAGGGGCCGTAGATGTCGGCATCGAGGATGCCGACCTTGTGCCCGAGCGCCTTGAGCCCCAGCGCCAGGTTGACCGCCGCCGTCGACTTGCCGACGCCGCCCTTGCCGGAGGCGACGGCGATGACGCTCTTCACGCCCGGCACGCCGGCGAGCGGCTTTGCACCCTTCAGGTCAGCAGCTTGCACCCCGTTGCCGGAAGCGGGAGCCGCCGCGGCGCCGCGCGCCTGGCGGACGCGTGCGCTCTCGGCCGGTCGGGCGGCAGGCGCAGAGGCGTTTGCGCCCACCCCGCGCGCCGCTTCCGCGGTGAGCACCGCCGTCACGCCGCTCACCCCCGGCAGCTTGGCGACGACGGTCTCGGCGGCCGTGCGCAGCGGTTCCAACTCGTCGGCGCGCGCGGCCGGAACCGTGATTGAAAAATAGACGCGGTCGTCCTTGACTAGGATCTCCGACACCATTCCGAGATCGACAATGTTGCCGGCAAGGTCGGGCCCTTTGACCCGGCGCAGCTCGTCGAGGACCTGCGGCTTCGATATCGACATCAGGGTACTCCGGGGAATGCGGGGCGGCGGCGGGGCCCCCGGCAATGCGGCGGATACTGTCAGAGGCAATGCTGGAAGTCACGGCCTGCCATGGCTATGGATATAGGATGACGCGAGGCGGGAGCCATACCCGCCCGAGCTGGGCCGGCGCAGGGGAGGGCTGGACCATGAAAGCCTTCATGCAGGCCTTGCTGGCGCTGAGCCGCCTCATCGACGCCGCAACGCGCATCCTCGGGCAGTCGGTCGCCTGGCTCATCGTGGCGGCAGCGATCATCAGCGCCGGCAATGCGATCATGCGCAAGACGTTCGACATGAGCTCGAACGCATGGCTCGAGTTGCAGTGGTGGCTGTTCAGCGCGGTGTTCCTGCTCGCCGCCCCGTGGACGCTGGCGCTGAACGAGCACATCCGCATCGACATCCTGAACCAGCGCCTGCCGCAGTGGGCGCGCAACGCGATCGAGATCGTCGGGCATTTGTTCTTCCTGTTGCCCATGGCCGGCATCGTCGTGTGGACGTCGTGGCCATTCTTCATCACCTCCTATGAGCAGAACGAGCAGTCCTCCAACTACGGCGGCCTGCCGCAATGGCCGGCGAAGTTCCTCATCCCGCTGGCGTTCTCGATCCTCTTCATCCAGGGCATCTCGGAGCTCATCAAGCGCATCGCCATCATGCGCGGCGACCTCGCCGAGACCGACGCAACCGGCCACCCGGCGGCAGTGCCGGCGCGCTCCGGCCACCTCGATCATCCGCTCGTTTCACCGGCGAGCGGGGCTGCCAGCGGCGAGAGGAGCAAGCGCTAGCCGGCATTCGCCCGACGTTGGGGGGCAGGAAGCGGCGCTGCGGAGGGGACATGCTGGAGCTGATCGCACAGAACCTGGCGCCGATCATGTTCGCGGCGCTCATCGTCTTTCTGCTGCTCGGCTACCCCGTGGCCTTCTCGCTGGCGGCGGTGGGCTTGATGTTCTTCGTGCTCGGGGTGGCTCTCGCGCCGTACTCGGGCGGCGTCATCAATCTCTCATGGCCGCTTCTGCGCACGCTGCCCGAGCGCATCTTCGGCGTGATGACCAACGAGACGCTGCTCGCGATACCATTCTTCGCATTCATGGGGCTCATCCTCGAGCGCTCGGGCATGGCGGAGGATCTGCTCGAAACCGTGGGGCAGCTGTTCGGCCCCGTGCGCGGCGGACTTGCCTACGCCGTCGTGTTCGTCGGCACGCTGCTCGCGGCGACGACCGGCGTGGTCGCGGCCTCCGTCATCTCGATGGGCCTCATCTCGCTGCCGATCATGCTGCGCTACGGCTACGACCCGCGCTTTGCCGCCGGCACCATCGCCGCCGCGGGCACGCTCGCGCAGATCATCCCGCCCTCGCTCGTGCTGATCGTGATGGCCGACCAGCTCGGCCGCTCCGTCGGCGACATGTACACGGGCGCGCTGGTCCCAGGATTGATGCTGTCGGCGTCCTACGCCGTGTTTGTCTTCTTCGTCTCGTCGCTCTTTCCTGCCGCGGCACCCGGGCTGCCGCCCGAGGCGCTCGCCAAGCGCGAAGCGCAGGCTTCGGGGCGCTATCTGCCGCTGCCGGTGCTCGCCGCCGCGTGCGCGGTCTTTGCCTATTTCACCATGCGCAATTCGCCCTACGCGGGCGCCGACTACGTGATCCTGATGCTGGCCATCGGCGTCGGGCTCGCCTTCCTCGTTGCGGCCGTCAACGTGCTCGTGAAGCGAGCGGCCGGCACGCCCTTCCTCTCCCCCCTCACCGAGCAAGTCGTCTTCGTCATGGTGCCACCGCTGCTGCTCATCTTCCTCGTGCTCGGCACGATCTTCGTCGGCATCGCAACCCCGACCGAAGGCGGCGCCATGGGCGCGGTCGGCGCCATGGTGCTCGCCGCGGCCAAGCGCGTCACCGACCGCAACCCCGCGCGCTTCAATTTAGCGATCGTGCGCAGCGCCAGCGAAGCGACGGCGAAGCTGTCGGCGTTCGTGATGTTCATCCTCATCGGCGCGCGCATCTTTTCGCTCACCTTCTACGGCGTCAACGGCCACAAATGGGTCGAGCATCTGCTCGTGTCGCTCCCCGGCGGCGAAGTGGGCTTCCTCGTCGTCGTCAACATCCTCGTGTTCTTCCTTGCCTTCTTCCTCGATTTCTTCGAGCTGGCGTTCATCATCATCCCGCTGCTCGCTCCTGCCGCGCAGAAGCTCGGCATCGACCTCATCTGGTTCGGCGTGATCCTCGCCGTCAACATGCAGACGAGCTTCATGCATCCCCCGTTCGGGTTTGCGCTGTTCTACCTGCGCTCGGTGGCGCCGCGAACGAGCTACATCGACAAGGTGACGGGGCGCACGATGCCGCCCGTCACGACGGGGCAGATCTATTGGGGCGCGGTGCCGTTCGTGCTGATCCAGTGCGCGATGGTGGCGTTGCTGATTGCCTTCCCGGGCCTGGTGCGCCACGACGCGACGCCGGTGCGGCGCGCTGTGCCGGCGCACTTCGACGCGCCGGGCGGACCGCTCAATGTGCCGCGCGAGGGGCAGGGGCTGTCGCTGCCGCCCTATCCGCCGGTGATCCCAGGCGCCCCGCCGCCGGACACGTCAGGCCCCGGCGCGCCGACGCTCGACCTCTCGGTGCCGCCCACGATCGCGCCGCTCCGGTAGCCAAGAACGATGATTGCGGCCGTCCGCGAATTAACCATTGCTCACGGAAGGCGGAAAACCGAGCGACAATCGCGCATTAGATTTGCCTTGCAGCCGCACATTTGGACGAAGTCGGTCGAGGGACCGGCTCCAAAAAAAGGACGCCAAAAATCGGGGGACTGCCTTGTAAAGGAGAGTTCATGCCGACAAATTTGGTTGCGACCATTACTAAGGTTCTCACGCCAGAACTGCTGTCCCGCATCGCGTCGGGGCTCGGCCTCGACCGAGCCGCCATCGAAAAGGCCGTCCCTGCGAGCGTGCCTGCGCTTCTTGCCGCGTTCGCATCCCTTGTTGCAAAGCCGGGAGGTCCAGCGAAACTCGGCGATGCCGTCGCGCAGCAGCAGCCGGGGATCCTCACGAGCATCGCCAATGTCGTCGGAGCATCCGGGCAGAAGGAACTGATCGACACGGGACTTAGCAGAACTCTCGTCGCTGTTGGGCGCTCGTACCGTTTCGGCGCTCACCAGCGCGGTTGGCAACTACGCCGGTCTCGGCGAAGGCGGATCGAAAGGTCTGATGGGCTTGCTCGGGCCGCTCGTGATGGGTGTGCTGGGGCAACAGCAACGTGCGAACGGGCTTGATGCCTCAGGCTTGGCACAGCTCCTTGAATTGCAAAAGGACAACATTGCCCGCGCCTTGCCGTCGGGCTTTGCCAATTATCTCAGCGGAACCGGGATCCTCGATCACATCACCGGCCCGATGGTCAAAGATCGGACAGGCCCGGAACCGGACTATCCATCGTCACAATGGAGTTGGGCGTTGCCTATGCTCGGGATCCTGGCGATCGGTGCCTTGGCCTGGTACCTGCTCGGCAGCGGCCCGACGCAAACGGCAGCCACGCTTCCGCCGGCCAAGGTTGAGACCTCGACGCAAACGCCTGGTCGGGTAACCTTCATCGTTACGGAAGGCGGCACAAAAGACTGGATCGGCAGAGCCGTCTACAGCAGCGACAACAAGAAGATCGGTGAGATCTTGGACATCAGCCGCGCTCCCGACAACAGGGTTGTCGATGTCGATGTTGATACGGGTACGTTCCTCGGCGTGGGCGCCACGCGATACCGCGTCACGTCCGATCAGATTCAAGAGGTCAAGCCCGATGGTCTCGTGCTGACGCTCAAAGAGTCCGAAGTAATGAGCATGCCGAAAGCGGCCGAGAAGCCGAAGGAATAAACTACGACGCGTCCGCACCGTGATCTCGGCGGCACGAGGACCTCACACGAGGCCCTTGCGCTGCTGGATCATCATGTACGTGTCGTAGGTGGCTTCCGCGAGCTGGAACCACAGGTAGTCGGGCCCGCGCACGGCCTTCATGGCCTCGTATACCTTCTTGAAGTCGGCGTTCTTGCCGGCGATCTCGGCGAACACCTCGTTTGACGCATTGAAGCACGCATCCAGCACGGCTTCCGAGAAGGGGCGCGGCTCGGCCCCGCCGATGGCGAGGCGCTCCAGCGCCTTCGGGTTCTCCATGTCGTAGCGCGCGATCATCGTGGTGTCGGCCAGCGCGGCTGCCCCCTTGATCGCGGCCTGATAGCTTTTGGGCAGAGAGTTCCGCTTCTCCAGATTGAAGAAGAAGCTCAGCATCGCCTGCCCCTCCCACCAGCCGGGGTAGTAGTAGTACTTGGCGACCTTGGAGAACCCGAGCTTCTCGTCGTCGTAGGGCCCGACCCACTCGGCCGCGTCGATGGTGCCCTTCTCCAGCGCGGGGTAGATGTCGCCGCCGGGGATCTGCTGGGGCACCGCGCCGATGCGCGACATCACGGCGCCGGCGAGACCGCCGATGCGGATCTTCAAGCCGCGCCAGTCCTCCGGCTTGTTGATCTCCTTGCGGTACCAGCCGCCCATCTGCGTGCCGGTGTTGCCGCCGGGCAGACCGAAAATGTTGAAGCGGCTATAGAAGGCATTCATCAGGTCGATGCCGCCGCCCTGGTACATCCACGCGTTCTGCATGCGGTAATTGAGGCCGAACGGCACCGCGGTGCCGAAGGCAAACGTAGGATCCTTGCCCCAGTAGTAGTAGGAGGCCGTGTGGCAGGCTTCCACGCTGCCGTTCGACACGGCGTCGGCCGCGGATAGGCCCGGCACGATCTCGGTCGGCGCGAACACGCGGATCTGGAAGCGGCCGTCGGTCATCTCGGCAAGCGAGCGCGAGAATACCTCCGCGGTGCCGAAGATCGTGTCGAGCGACTTGGGGAAGCTCGACACCATGCGCCATTCGATCGACGGCGTCCCCTGCGCCAGCGCGGGGGACGCGATCGAGGCGGCAGCACCCGCCCCGCCGACTGCGGCGGCTTTTATGAATCTTCGGCGGTTCAGTCCTGGCATCGGTGGGCCCCCTTTTCGCCACTCGCGTCGTCGCTCGGTCGAGCCCGACTATAGCCTGCACGTTTGGCCGCGTGCAGCCCAACATCCGTGACTCCAATCCGAGTGATCCCCGCAAGCCGACCGAGAGATCCGCTTCATTTCTCCTTTCGCGCATCTGACAGCGCCTTCCAAAGAGCAATCCCGTTGTCGATGTCCAGGCGCTCTTTGCAGATGGGGCAACAGTAGGTACGCATGTCGCGCCCCGACGATGTATCCTTCTCTTCGAGCTTCATGTCGCGACCACATTTGGGGCACTTCATGGGATCCTCCTCTACTTACTCACAGACCAGACAGTCAACGTCCTTCCCACCTTGCGAGAGCAGCAACCGTACTCGCGCTTCTTGGGCTAGAATGCACCCGAATTCGGAGGGACTAGAGGTCATGAGGTTGTTTGGAGTCCGCGCGATACGGGAAGGAACCCCCGGCGAGGGGTGGAACACGAACGCATGCTCACGCGTGCCGTGAATTGGTTTCGATTGCGCTGCGCAGCAGGCTTATAGAATGAGCCTCAAGACCGGACAGGTGACGGGCCTTATCCTGGCCGGCGGGCGGTCACGGCGCATGGGGGGCGTGGACAAGGCCTTGCTCGATCTCGCGGGCCAGCCGATGCTCGGGCGCGTCATTGAGCGGCTGCGCCCGCAGGTCAAGCGCATCGTCGTCAACGCGAACGAAGACCCGGCGCGCTTCGAGAGCTTCGGACTTCCCGTGATCGCCGATCGCATGGAAGGGCACCTGGGGCCGCTTGCAGGCCTGCAGGCGGGCCTCGATTGGGCGCGGCGCGAGACGCCGGATGCGCGCTGCGTCGCCAGCGTCGCGGCGGACACGCCCTTCATCCCGGCCGATCTCGTCGCGCGCCTGCTGACGGCGATCGCAGACACGGGCGCAACCTCCGCCATCGCGTCCTCGGGCGGCGCGTTGACCCCCGTGGTCGGCGTGTGGAGCCTGGCGCTGGCCGATGCGCTCGCCGACGCGCTGCGCGCGGGCACACGCGCCGTGCACCGCTTCGCCGAGGAGCAGGGCAGCGCCATCGTCGAGTTCCCGTTCGTGGAGATCGGCGGTGACCGGATCGATCCGTTCTTCAACGTGAACACGCCCGAGGATCTGGAGAAGGCGCGCGCACTCCTCGCCACGGAGACCGCGCGTGGCTAGCGGCCCCCCGCTGATCGGCATCGCCGGCTGGAAGAACTCCGGCAAGACGACGCTGGTCGAACGCCTCGTCATGGAGCTTTCCCGTCGCGGGCTCAGGATCGCGACAATCAAGCACACGCATCACGAGCTGCGCGCGCCTGACGGCATGACCGACGGCGAACGCCACGCGCGCGCCGGCGCCGTCAGCGTTGCGGTGGTCGGCCCGGCGCAGTGGGAGCTCGGAGGCGAGCGGCAAAGCGGACCGGCGCCCGCGCTGGAGGAACTCGCAAAGCGGCTCGGGCCGGCCGATCTGGTCCTCGTCGAAGGCTGCAAGCGCGCGCCCATCCCGAAAGTCGAGGTGCGACGGCTGGCGTCGCAAACCCGAGAGCCGCTCGCGGGGAACGACCCGCATGTCATCGCCATCGCCACCGATCATGGGGTGGAGGCCGGCGCGACGCCGGTGCTCGCGCTCGACCACATCGAGGCCATTGCCGACCTGATCGTAAAAACCGCCGGCCTCAATGCGCGCTGAAAGCTAGCCATCGCGCCCGGAATTGCGCCCCCATGCCGGCCACGGAAAACGTGCCCCGCGCGGCCTGCCATGCGCCTCCCAGCGCCGCCGCAGGTAGCCCCACACCACGATCAGGACGACGAGAGCAACGGCTGCCAGCAATGCCCAATGCGCCACGAGCGAATGATCGGGCTCCAGCGCCTCCTCAGGCACCCGCACCAACCGACCCGCCTTGTCCGGGTGGACCGGGCCGGCGAGCTCGGCCAGGCGCGAGGCGGCGCCCACCACCGAGCCGTGACCCCAGCGCTGTCCGGGCGTCGCGACATCGGCTCCGGCTTTGATCGCAAGCCACGCGAGTAGCCCAACGAGCGCACGCATGTGTTACACCCCGTGGTCCCCGGGTTCTTGTACTGGCCGAGGAAACAATGCTTCCTCTGCCCGCGATAACCACCCCGCAACGATCCGGCGGACGCTGCCCGACGCCTTGCCGGCACGGCTCACCAAGGCCCGGCACGAAAGACCTTGAACGATCGTCAGCCGTTGCTAGCTTAACGACAGGCGCAGCTTGTGCGCTTCCTTGAACGCCGGTGCCGCGAATTGTACTCCGATCTCGACCCCAAGCAGGACCCGTCGATGGGTGACCCGATAGAAATGCTGCCCCGGGAGGCGATGCGCGACCGCTACGGCCGCGACATCACCTACCTGCGGGTGTCGGTCACCGACCGTTGCGACCTCCGGTGTGTCTACTGCATGTCGGAGCACATGACGTTCCTGCCGCGGCGCGACCTGCTCACGCTGGAGGAGCTCGATCGCATTTGCTCTGCGTTCGTGCGACGCGGCGTGAAGAAACTGCGTATCACCGGCGGCGAGCCGCTCGTGCGCCGCAACATCATGTGGCTCTTCCAATCGCTGGGGCGCCATCTCGACGGCGGCGGGCTCGAGGAGCTGACGCTCACCACCAACGGCAGCCAGCTCAAGCGCTACGCCGGCGACCTCAAGGCAGCGGGCGTCGCGCGCGTCAACGTCTCGCTGGATACGCTCGATCCCGGCCGCTACCGCGCCATCACGCGGTGGGGCGATATCGCGACCGTGATGGAAGGCCTCGAGGCGGCGGATGCAGCCGGGCTGCAAGTGAAGATCAACACGGTGGCGCTGAAGGGCACCAACGAGGACGAGCTCGACGCGCTCATCGGCTTCGCGCACGGCCGCGGTTACGACCTCACCCTCATCGAGACGATGCCGATGGGCGAGATCGACGCCGACCGCACCGACCAGTACCTCCCGCTTTCGATCGTGCGTGCGCGGCTCATGGACCGCTGGACGCTCGATGACATTGGCCATAGCACCGGCGGCCCGGCGCGCTACGTGAAGGTGCGCGAGAGCGGCGGCCGGCTGGGGTTCATCACCCCGATGACCCACAATTTCTGCGAAAGCTGCAACCGCGTGCGCCTCACCTGCACCGGCACGCTGTTCTTGTGCCTCGGCCAGGAGGATGCAGTCGACCTGCGATCGCCGCTGCGGGGAAGCGACAACGATCTCGCCCTGCACGCGGCCATCGACCGGGCGATTGCCATCAAGCCCAAGGGCCACGACTTCGTCATCGACCGGCGCACCCGCAAGCCTGCCGTCAGCCGCCATATGAGCGTCACAGGAGGGTAGTTGCCTCTCCGGCGCGGTTGTCCACCGAGTGCAAGGCATGGGGGGAGCGATGAAGTATGGCATGAAGTCTCGTGCGCTCCGCGCGGCTCACCCGGCGGCAGCTCATCGCGTTTGCGCTGCTCTCCGCCCTCGTCAACGGCGTGGCCACGGCTTGCATCGGCGCCTGGCTGGCGCAGACCTATACGACCCAGCAGAACCGTCGCAAATCGGTGGAGACGCTCGCGCACCTCATGTACGACCGCCGCACGCGCGCGGGCATGGTTGTCTCGTCGATGCGCCGCAACGCGCCCATGGACGAGATCCAGTACCGCAAGCGCGCCTACGACGAAGCCTATGTCGACTGGAACAAGAACGTCCTCTTGAGCCTGTTCGCCATCCGCGAGGTGGCGGGCGACCTCAAGTTCGTGACGCTGGTAAAGGCCTTCGAGGACGAGCTCATCGCGGCCATGGCCGACGTCGACCGCTGCCTGACGCAAGCCTACGACCACAAACTCAAGGGCGAGGATGTGGCGCCGCTGCTCGAAGGCTGCCACATGGCAGTGCTGCACCAGTTCGTGCTCGACTGCGGGGGGACTTTCGCCGACGAGCTCTACAAGCTGACCCGGATCTCGTTCAATCCGTTCTCGCGCGCGCTGGATGAGCGCAAGCGGCTGGCCGAAATCAACATCAAGGCGAGCTGCACGCGGCCCCCCGAGGAACCGCCGCTTACGGGCACCGTCACGGCGCCGCCGGGCCCGACACCGGCTGCTCCAGCTGCCGCCGCTCCCACTGCAACACCGGCGCCCACGCCTACAGCGACACCGACGCCCGCGCCGGCAGCCGCTCCCGCGCAGCCGGCAACGGAACCGGCACCCGCCGCACCCGTGGCCCCGAGCCCAGCCCCGTGAGCGCCTAGCCCAGCAGCTTGCGCACGGTCGCCCGCACCTGCTCGAGCGTGAAGGGCTTGGAGATCACCGCGACTTGCAGGCCTTTCAGCGTCTTTGCCCGCTCGAGCTGCTCGGCGAACCCCGACATCAGCAGCGCGCGCAGCCCAGGCTGCAGCGCAAATACGCGCTCGGCGAGCGTGATGCCATCGAGCAGCGGCATCTCGACGTCGCTCACGAGCAAGTCGAACTTCGGCGCGCCCGTACGCTTCACGCTTTCGAGCGCTTCGCTGCCGTCCTGGGTGACCTGCACCGTGTGCCCGTCGCCCTCGAGCGCGCGCCGCACGAGATCGCGCGTTGCCGCATCGTCGTCCGCCAGCAGGATCCGCGCCATCGGCTACCCCCCTTAGAAGTGAATCTACTCGCGCACGACCCGTCCGACGAATGGCAGCTCGCGATAGCGGTGTGCCACGTCCATGCCGTAGCCCACGACGAACGTATCGGGGCATTCGAAGGCGCAATAGTCGGGCTCGAGATTGACGGCACGCTGCAACCGCTTGTCGAGCAGCACGCAGGTCTTGATCGCGCTGGCGCCGCGCGCCGAGATGAGGTCCTTGGCGAATGCCAGCGTGCGGCCGGAATCGAGCACGTCGTCGATGATGAGCACGTTGCGGCCGCGCACGTCGAGATCCATGTCGCGCAGGATCGTGACCTGCCCTGCCGAGGTGCGCGCCTTGCGGTAGCTCGACAGCGTCATGAAGTCGACCTCGGGCGCGAGCCCCACCCCATGCAACGCCCGGATCAGGTCCGCGGCGAACACGAAGCTGCCTTTGAGGATTGCCACCACCATCAGGCTGTCGGCCCGCTCGTTCGCGATCTCGCGCGCGAGCTCCTCCAAGCGCCGCGCGATTGCCTCGGGCGTGTATATGACCTCAAGCTCGAGTCCGGCCGTCTTGTTGTCGTTCATGTCCGCCGTCCAGTTGCGGTTAACCGCTGTGCACGTGTGCAAGGATAGCAGGACATTGCATCTCCCATGCAATGCCGCCATAACGTCCATATGGTGCGCAGGACGTTGCACGCACACGAACCCGCCACATTCCTCAACGATTGATCGCTCGTTTCGCGTTTCTCGCAAGGGACTGGGGAGCCCTGCCTTTTATGCTGCAAACTGCCGGCCAACACCCGTGATTCGATTGACGAACATCGCCCTCGCATATGAGCAGGGCCCCGACGTGCTTTCGAAGGTCAGCTTTCATTTGCGGCCGGGCTCGTTCCACTTTCTGACCGGACCGTCGGGGGCGGGCAAGACCTCGCTGCTGCGCCTCCTCTTCATGTCGCGGCATCCGAGCAGCGGCAACATCTCCCTGTTTAACCAAGATGTCAGCCGCATCTCGACCTCCAAGCGCGCGCAGTTGAGGCGCCGCATCGGCATCGTGTTCCAGGACTTCCGCCTTCTCGACCACCTGAGCACCTGGGAAAACGTCGCGCTTCCCTTGCGGGTCGTCGGCAAGCGCCTCGACGACTACAGGGAGGATGTGACGGATCTCCTGCAGTGGGTCGGCCTCGGCGACCGCATGCACTCATATCCTTCGGTGCTGTCGGGCGGAGAGAAACAACGCGCCGCGATCGCGCGGGCGGTGATCGGCAAGCCCGAGCTTCTGCTCGCGGACGAGCCGACCGGCAACGTCGATCCGCAGATGGCGCGGCGCCTCCTGCGCCTCTTCATCGAGCTCAACCGGCTCGGCACCTCGGTGCTGATCGCCACCCACGACCATCAACTGATGCGGCAGTTCAAAGCGCCGCGCCTGGAGCTGCACGACGGCCATGTCCGGATCGTATGAAAGACCCGGCGGCCGCCGCGAGGCTCTGCCGGCCATCACCGACTTCGACCCGCTCGACGACGCGCTGACCGGCACGGGCGGCGGCGAGCGCCCCTATACCTACGATTCCAACCTGGAGCCGACGCGCCGGCACGATGCGCGGTCGCGTTCGCGCGAGGGCGAGGTCGAGCGCACGAATACCCCGGTGGTGCCGCCCAACTCGGTAACTGGCCGCTCGCTGACGCTCGTCATCTCGATCATGTGCTTTCTCGCCTGCCTGACGGCGGGCGCGGTCTACATGATCAACGAATCCGCCAACGCCTGGCTCAAGGATATTGCCAGCGAAGTCACGGTGCAGATCGAGCCGCGCGACAACGTCGACACCGAGAAGACGGTAAAGGAGGCGACGGCGTTTCTCGAGCGCCGCCCCGGGATCTCTCGCGCAAACGCGCTGAGCCTGAGCGAGTCCGCCAAGCTGCTCGAGCCGTGGCTCGGCCAGTTGGATGTGCTTGGCGCTCTTCCCGTCCCGCGCCTCATCGCCATCGAGATCGATCGGGAAAAGCCGCCCAACATCGAGACGCTTCGGGCCGACCTCAGCAAGCAGTTCCCCAGCGCGACGCTCGACGACCATCGCCATTGGCAGCGCCAGATCGTGACGGTGACGCGCTCATTCGCCCTCGGCGGCGTCGCCATCCTGCTGCTCGTCGCAGCCGCCACCACGGCCATCATCGTCTCGGCGACGCGCAGCGCACTCGCCTCCAACCGCGAGATCGTCGAGGTGCTGCACTTCGTCGGCGCCACCGACCGCTACATTGCGCGCGAGTTCGAGAGGCACTTCCTGCGCCTCGGCATCCGCGCCGGCCTCGTCGGCGCCGGGTGCGCCGCGGTCGTATTCCTCAGCATGACGGGTGTGATGCAGATCCTCGGCGGCGGCGACTTCACGGTAGCCGAAGTGCACCGCCTCATCGGCAGCGGGAGCCTCGATGCCGAGGGCTACATGCTTCTGGGCGGGGTCGTGATCATCATCGCGGCGCTGTGCATGCTCACCTCGCGATTTGGGGTGTTCCGTATCCTGAACTCCAAGCCCTGACGCCGGCCCTTCTGGCGCGCGGGGGCCAAACTTCCAAAATCGTCGAAGCTAATCCACGGCATAGCCTGCCACAGGCGCGTCGCTTAATTCGCAGGCGCGCCTCTGTCACAAGCTTGGCCAAATCGGATAGTGTGCTCGCGGCGTGCGCGGTGGGCGGCATTTGCGGCAACGGCCTTCGAGGCGATGAAGAACCTGCGGCGAGCGATCGTGCTGACGACGGGGGCGGCGCTTCTGCTGTTCACGCTCGGTTTCGTCATGTTCGCGACCATCGTCACGCGCCCGCCCGCCGTCGCCGATCCCCGTGCCGACGGCATCGTAGTCCTCACCGGCGAGTCCCGGCGCATCGCCGAGGGCGCGCGCCTGCTGAAGGAGGGCCGCGCCGAGCGCATGCTCATCTCGGGCGTGTTCCGGCACACGGGCAAACGCGCGCTGATCAAGATATCGGGCCTGCCCGAGCAGAAGTTCGACTGCTGCGTCGACCTCGGCTATACCGCGCATGACACGGCCGGCAACGCCAACGAGGCGCGCTCGTGGGCGACGGAGCGGCGTTACGCGACCCTCATCATAGTGACCGCAAGCTATCACATGCCGCGCAGCCTCGCGGAGCTGGCGCTGGCGCTGCCCGACGCGCACCTCATCCCGCATCCGATCATGCCCGCCGGCTTCCCCGAGAGCCGCTGGTGGCTCAACCCGGCGATCGCGCGCAAGCTGTTCTCCGAATACATCAAGTTCCTGCCCACCGTGGCGCACCTGACGGTGGCGCGCGCGATCGGCGGCGCCCAGCCGAGCTCGCTCGCCGAGATGCCGGTCGGCCGGCCGGCGGGGATCTGACCCCCCGTGTGGCTCACCCGGCTTCGCTCGCTCATTTTCGTGCCGGTCTTCTACGTCAACACGGCGATCTTCGTGGTCGGCGGGTCGTTCCTGCTATTGGGCCCGCGCCGCTACGCCATGGCTGGGCTCAAGGCGCACGCCATCGTCTCGCTGTGGCTTTTGCGGTGGATCGTCGGCACGCGCATGGAGGTGCGCGGCCGCGACAAGCTGCCCAAACCGCCCTACCTCGTCGCGTCGAAGCATCAGTCGGCCTGGGACACCTTCGCGCTGATACCCATTTTCACCGACCCCGCCATGGTGATGAAGGCGGAGCTGCGCCACATCCCCTTCCATGGCTGGTTCTCGCGCAAGTTCGAGCATGTGTTCGTCGCGCGCGAGCGCGGGCCCGGCGCGCTCCGCCAGCTTCTGCGCGACGCCAAGGCGCGGGCAGCCGCCGGGCGCGAGGTGGTGATCTTTCCCGAAGGTACGCGCCGCCCACCCGGCGCCGAGCCCGATTACAAGTCCGGCTTCGTGGCGCTCTATGAGGGTCTCGAGCTGCCGTGCGTACCGATGGCGCTCAACTCCGGGCTCTACTGGCCGCGGCGCAGCCTCATGCGCTACCCCGGCACGATCGTGGTCGAGATCCTCGATCCCATTCCGGCAGGGCTGGCGCGGGTGCCGTTCCGCGAGGAGCTGCAGCGGCGCATCGAGACGGCATCCTCCCGCCTGATCCTGGAGGCCGCCGGCTCGGCCGAGCCGCCGCCGATCCCGGCCGAAGCGCTCGCCCGCGCGGCCGGCGGATTTGCCTAGAAACCAAATCTAAAGCCATTAATTAACGGCGCGCGACATTGCGCCTATTTCGCCCGAGATAGCGCCGATTTCGGCGGAGATTGCGCGCATTTTGCGCTCGTTGCGCCGCCAGCAAACCGTAAACGCCGCGGTTGCTGATACCTGCGTTTGTGCGGCCTCGACCCGTAAGAACAATATAAGAATATTATAGGAACATTCATTGACTTTTGGCAGTTCAGAATTCTATATTTGTTGCCGAACTCAGGGCCTCCCCCAATGACCACCGAGCCGGACTTTTCCGCGCCGATCTCGCAAGAGATCTGGGACCGCAAGTACCGCTTCAAGCGGTCCGACGGCTCGCCCGTGGACGCGACGCTGGATGACACCTTCTGGCGCGTCGCCCGCGCCGCCGCGGCGAACGAGAAGGGCGGCAAGCGTGTCCGCGAGAAGTGGGCCCAGCGCTTCCACGCGGCCATCGCCGACATGGGTTTCCTGCCCGCCGGCCGCATCCTCGCCGGTGCCGGCACGGGGCGCTCGGTCACGCTCTTCAATTGCTTCGTGCTCGGCACCATCGAGGACGACCTCGGCGCCATCTTCAGCGGCGTCAAGGACGCCGCGCTGACGATGCAGCAGGGCGGCGGCATCGGCCACGACTTCTCGACGCTCCGGCCGCAGGGCGCACCCGTCGCCTCGATTGGCGCCGATGCCTCGGGGCCGGTGAGCTTCATGGACGTGTGGGATTCCATGTGCCGCACCATCATGTCGGCTGGCAGCCGCCGCGGCGCCATGATGGCGACGCTGCGCTGCGACCACCCCGACATCGAGGCGTTCATCGACGCCAAGGCGGATGGCAAGCGCCTGCGCAACTTCAATCTGTCGGTGCTGGTGACGGACGCGCTGCTCGACGCCGTACGCGAGGACCGCCCGTGGGAGCTGAAATTCGGCGGCCGTATCTACCGCACCGTGCCCGCCCGCGCGCTATGGGAGCGCATCATGCGGGCGACCTACGATTTCGCCGAGCCGGGCGTCGTGTTCATCGACCGCGTGAACGCGCGCAACAACCTCTCCTATTGCGAGGAGATCCACGCCACCAATCCGTGCGGCGAGCAGCCGCTGCCGCCGTATGGCGCCTGTCTCCTCGGCTCGATCAACCTTGCACGCCTTGTCGAGCATCCTTTTACGGGCCGCGCCGGGCTCGACCTCGCCCGCCTCCAGGAGCGGGTGAGGCTCGCCGTGCGCTTCCTCGACAACGTCATCGACATCTCGAACTACCCGCTCGAGCCGCAACGCCAGGAGGCGCTGGCGAAACGTCGCATCGGGCTGGGCGTCACCGGACTCGCCGATGCGCTCATCTTCTGCGGCATCAAATATGGGACGCGCGAAGCCGACGCGCTCGCCGGGAGCTGGATGAAGGCGATCCAGAACGCCGCCTATCTCGCGAGCGCCGAGCTCGCCGCCGAGAAGGGCGCCTTCCCGCTGTTCGAGGCGGAGCGGTTCCTCGCGGGCCCCAACGTCGCCGCGCTGGATGAGCCCGCGCGCGAAGCGGTTCGCCGCCACGGCATTCGCAACGGCTGCCTCACCTCGATCGCGCCGACCGGCACCATCTCGCTGCTCGCCGGCAACGTATCGAGCGGCATCGAGCCAGTGTTCGATTTCGTCCACCGCCGCCGCGTACTGGAACGGGGCGGATCGACGCGCGAGGAGGTGGTCGAGGACTATGCGCACGCGCTCTTCCGCCGCCAGTTCGGGCCCGCGGCCGCGCCGCCCGACAGCTTCGTCAAGGCCGCCGATCTCACCCCGCGCGAGCACCTCGAGATGCAGGCAGCGATGCAGGCGCACGTCGACAGCGCCATCTCCAAGACCATCAACTGCCCGGAGGACATCTCCTTCGACGCCTTCAAGAGCATCTACCTCGAGGCGCACGCGCTCGGGCTCAAGGGCTGCACCACTTACCGGCCCAACCCGGTGACGGGCGCGGTGCTGCAGCCGGTGGCCGAGCCGCAGCCGAAGGCGGCTGCCAAGGAGCTCAAGGTCGAGATATCGGCCGTGCCGGCTGGGGAGCGGTCGGGCGTCGTCTACATGGCGCCGCCGCTGGAGCGCGAGACCGTGCTTTCGGGCTTCACCTACAAGCTCAAGTGGCCGGGCAGCGACCACGCCATCTACGTCACCATCAATGACATCGAGCGCAACGGCCGCAGGTGCCCGTTCGAGATCTTCATCAATACGCGCAACCTCGAGCATTACGCCTGGACGGTGGCGCTGACGCGCATGATCAGCGCCGTGTTCCGCCGCGGCGGCGACGTAACCTTTGTCGCCGAGGAGCTGAAAGCCGTGTTCGACCCGCAGGGCGGACACTGGGTCGGAGGCCGCTACGTGCCGAGTCTGCTCGCGGCCATCGGCGAGGTCATCGAGACGCACATGATACGCACGGGCTTCCTGCACAGCGACGCAGCGCGGCTGCCGCTCGCGCAGGCGAGAGCCCAGGGCGATGTCGCGCAAGGCTCGGGTGCGACAAGTGAGCACCCGGCTCGTCTCAGGCTGTGTCCAAGGTGCTCGTCCGCCAATTACACGCAGCGTGAAGGATGCTGGGTGTGTGACGCGTGCGGGTTTTCGCGCTGCGGCTAGCCTAGAGCGGGTTGTGCCGATTTGGCGTCTTCGAGTGCAAGCGAGCGTCCGTTTCCCGTCGTTGCTTTCGCGTCGCTTAAGCACGTCACGCTGACTTCGGATGCGTGCCGCAAGGTTGCATTCACTCTGCCGCAATATCACTGATATGGAGCCATATTTCGGCTCCAAACACGGGGCATCGTTAAGCAATGGAACATAGGCTGGCCCGAACAAAAAACCGCGTCATTGAAAGCGCGAGCCGCAGGGCCGCGAAGGGATCGTCAGTCATGAGTGCGCGTATCATTGAGCTCGCGGCGTTCCGCGCATCTCGCTTCGATGAAGGCGAGCAGGCGCCGCAGCCATCGAAGGCCAATCGCTTTCATTTCTGGACCGGCGCGTCCGGCAAGCGCTACGTGCACACCGTGTACGAGCTGCTCGACTGCCCGGCGCTGCCCTCCGCCAACTACATTCTCGTTCGCCGCGAAGCAGGTGCGCGCCGCAAGGTGCTGTCGATCGGACGCGTGAGCAACCCGGCTGCCTCGCTCAACCTCGCCGAGATCCGCCAGCGCGCCGCCGAGCTCGGAGCCGAAGAGGTCCACGTGCATCTGCTGGCCGAGACGCCGAAGCTGAGCAAGCTCGTCGAGTTCGATCTGCGCACGGGCCAGATCGAGGCCGACCTGGCCCGCCTGACCGGCAGCTCGTTCCACTAATCCTATCCAGCTTCACTCGCGCTACAGCGCGCCGAGCACGCTTCGGTAGCAGAACCGTCGCGCGTCCTCGGGCCTGAAGGGGCGCGTCCGCACCGGCCGCTTGCGGTGCTCCTGCATCAGCGCCATCGCGCTCGGACGCGTGACGCCGTTGCCAGGTCCGTGGGCGAGGTGCGACCCCACGAGGCCCAACAGCCGCTCCAGCGCCCGCTCGCGGATGCCGAGCTCACCCAGATGAGCCAGCGTGCTCAGGAAATAGTCGATGTTGCTGCCCGAGCGCCCGGCCGCGCCGCGGATCAGGTGCGCCTGCTCGCACAGCGCCAGCGCGCCGGCGTAGCTCGGGTGTGCGCGCTCTACCAGGAACGCCAGCGCCAGCACTTCGGGGCGCTCCGGCGTCATCAGGGTGACCGGCACCAGCGCCTCACGGTAGACGCTGACGACCTGCTCGCGGTCGCGCAGGTAGGAAAGCGTTGCCCGCACGTTGGCGCCCGATACGCGATAGGCGAGCCCCTCGCACACGCCGCCGCGGTCGAGTCCCAGCACCAGGCCGGGGCGTCGCGGCGAGCCGCGGTGAAAACGCGAGTAGATGCAGAACGTGCGCCGCCAGCCGACGAGCCGGGCATGCACGATCTCCTCGCTCGCAAAGCCCGGCCGCCACATCAGCGAGCCGTAGGCAAACACCCAGAGTTCGTGCGGTTCTGCCATCCTACTTGTGTGCGCTTTTCCCGCTCGTGATGGGAACGTCCCCCTCGGCCTTCTGTTGGCGCCCGAAGTCAGGTGCAGCCGTGTCCTGCCCCGCCTCGATGATGCCGCGACGCACCGCGCGCGCCTCCGTGAACAGGCGGAACAGGGTGTCGCCGTCGCCGAAGCGGATGGCGCGCTGCAGAGTCGTCAGGTCCTCGGAAAAGCGCCCCAGCATCTCGAGCACGGCGTCCTTGTTGTTGAGGAACACGTCGCGCCACATCGTCGGATCGGAGGCGGCGATGCGCGTGAAGTCGCGGAAGCCGCCGGCGGAGAACTTGATCACCTCGGAATCGGTCACGCGCTCGAGGTGCGCGGCCGTGTTGACGATGTTGTAGGCGATGAGGTGCGGCAGATGGCTGGTGATCGCGAGCACCATGTCGTGGTGCTCCGGCGTCATGATCTCGACCTTGGAGCCGAGCGCCATCCAGAACGCCTTGAGCTTCTCGCACTGCCGCCTGATCGGTCGTCCGGCTCCGGCGTCAGGATGCACCAGCGGCCGTCGAACAGCTCGGCGAAGCCCGCCTCGGGGCCCGACTGCTCGGTGCCGGCGATGGGATGCCCGGCACGAAGTGCACGCCCTGCGGCACGTGCGGGGCGATGTCGCGCACGACCGCGGCCTTCACGGAGCCGACGTCGGTCAGGATCGCGCCCTCGCGCAGGTGCGGCGCGATCTCGGCCGCGAGTGCTGCCGCACGCTCCGACGGGCACGCACAGGATCACGAGGTCGGCGCCTTGCACGGCTTCGGCCGCGCTTTCGTAGCCGCGCGTCGATGAGGCCGAGCTTCAGCGCCGTGTCCGTGGTGCTCTTGGTGCGCGCGCTCCCAGTGATGGCGCCGGCAACGCCCTTGCGGCGCATGGCGTGGCTGATCGACGAGCCGATGAGCCCGATGCCGATCGAGCGCGATCTGCTCGAACATGGGGCGCGTCATGCCGCGGCCCCGTTGAGGAAGGCCGCGAGCGCGGCGACCACCGCGCGGTTGTCGCTTTCGGAGCCGACGGTCACGCGCAGCGCAGTTGGGCAGGCCGTAGGCGTCGACGCGGCGCACGATGATGGCGCGCGACTTGAGGAATGCGTCGGCAGCGCGCGCGTTGTGCTTGGCGTCCTTCGGGAAATGGATGAGCAGGAAATTGGCGACGCTCGGCGTGACCTTGAGCCCCAGCTTTTCGATCTCGGCCGTGAGCCACGGCAGCCAGCGCTCGTTGTGGGCGGCGGAGGCCTCCTCGTGCGCCGTGTCCTCGATCGCCGCGACGCCGGCGGCAATCGCCGGCGTTGACACGTTGAACGGCCCGCGGATGCGGTTCAACGCGTCCGCCACGCCTTCCGGGCAATAGGCCCAGCCGAGCCGCAGCCCAGCGAGCCCGTGGATCTTGGAGAACGTGCGCGTCATCACCGTGTTGGGCGTCGTCGCCACCAGCTCGATGCCGGCCTCGTAGTCGTTGCGGCGCACGTATTCGGCATAGGCCGCGTCGAGCACCAGCAGCACGTGCGCGGGCAGCTTCTCACGCAGCGTGCGCACCTCGTCGATCGCGGCATAGGTGCCGGTCGGGTTGTTCGGATTGGCAAGGAACACGATCTTGGTGCGCTCAGTCACGCGCGCCAGAATCTGGCGTCGATGTCGGTGCGCAAGTTCGTCTCCGGCGCAACGACGGGCGTCGCACCGTTGGCGAGAACGACGATGCGATAGAGCAGGAATCCGTGCTCGGTGAAGATCGCCTCGTCGCCGGGACCGAGGTAGGCGTGCGCGAGCAGGCTCAGGATCTCGTCCGAGCCGGCGCCGCAGACGATGCGTGCGCTGTTCAAGCCATAGCGGCCGCGCGATCGCCTTGCGCAGGCGCGTAGCCGCGCCGTCCGGATAGCGCTCGAGCTCTCCGGCGGTCTCGCTTGAAGGCGGCGACGGCCTGGGGCTCGGCCCCAGCGGCGTTTCGTTGGACGACAGCTTGATCGGCTTCAGGCCGCCCGGAACGCGGCTCTCGCCCGGCACGTAGGCTTCGATGTCGAGTATGCCCGGCCGCGGTGCGGGCGACGTCATCTTGCAGTCTCATATGGTTTTTCTCGAGCCGCCGGATCGCTCCAAGCGGAAGCCTCGACTGATAGACAGCGGCTCGCTCGAAAGCAAAGAAAAGATTGACATTTGGTTTGCAGAGCCTAGCTAACCTCGACCATCGGCGGCACACGCCCGAGCACGCCAAAAGGCCGAAATTGGGCCCAGAGATAGAAGCATGAGCAGCGCCCCCGTTAAGTCGTTCAACCAGACCGCGAACGTGCGTCTTGCCGAGGTCAACAACCCCTCGAGCGAGGTTCTGCACCTGCCTGCGAGCGAGCCGCTGCGGCTCGCCTGCGACCAGCTGCTCGCCCCCTTCTCCATTGCCTACCAGACCTACGGCGCGCTGAACGCGGCGAAGTCGAACGCGATCCTCGTGTGCCATGCGCTGACCGGCGATCAGTACGTCGCCAGCGAGCATCCCGTGACCAGGAAGCCCGGCTGGTGGGAGAGTCTCGTCGGTCCCGGCAAGCCGGTCGATACCGACCGCTTCTTCGTCATCTGCGCCAACATCCTCGGCGGCTGCATGGGCTCGACGGGGCCGGCCTCGATCGACCCGCGCACGGGCAAACCTTACGGCCTCAATTTTCCAGTCATCACCATCGGCGACATGGTGAATGCGCAGGTGCGGCTGATCGATCATCTCGGGATCGATCAGTTGTTCTGCGTCATCGGCGGATCGATGGGCGGCATGCAGGTGCTCGAGTGGGCGTCGAGCCATTCCGAGCGCGTGTTCTGCGCGGTGCCGATCGCAACCGCCGCTTGGCATTCCTCGCAGAACATCGCCTTCCACGAGGTGGGGCGGCAGGCCGTCATGGCCGACCCCGACTGGTGCGGCGGCGACTACCATTCGCACGGCAAAATCCCGCGCAACGGGCTCGCGGTCGCGCGCATGGCCGCCCACATAACCTATCTGTCGGAGGAGGCGCTGCACCACAAGTTCGGCCGCAGCCTGCAGGAGCGCTCGCGCGTCACCTTCTCGTTCAACGCCGACTTCCAGGTGGAGAGCTACCTGCGCCACCAGGGCTCGACCTTCGTCGACCGCTTCGACCCCAACAGCTATCTCTACATCACGCGCGCGATGGATTATTTCGACCTTGCGGCCGAACACGGCGATGTGCTGGCGAGCGCCTTCCGTGGCACCAAGACGCGCTTCTGCGTCGTCTCCATAACGAGCGACTGGCTCTACCCGACGCGCGAGAGCCGGGAGATCGTGCATGCCTTGAATGCGGTCGCGGCAAATGTCTCCTTCGTGGAGATCGAGAGCAACAACGGCCACGACGCCTTTCTGCTCGAGGAGCCGGTGTTCTTCGCCACCATCCGTGGCTTCCTCAACGCGGCCGGCGTGAAGCGCGGCCTCAAGGTGTAGCGCAAGGCTCAGCCCGCGATGCTCAAGATCGACAAGGAAATCCGCGCCGCACACCGCGTCGACCATCTCCTCATCGCCGAGATGGTGGAGCCAGGCTCACGCGTGCTCGATGTCGGCTGCGGCGACGGCGAGCTGCTGCAGCTGTTGGCGGACACGCGCGCGACCGACGGGCGCGGAGTGGAACTGTCGCGCGACCGCGTCAACGCCTGCGTGACGCGCGGCCTCTCGGTGATCCAGGGCGACGCCGACCGTGACCTCGCCGATTATCCCGACCAGGCGTTCGACTACGCGATCCTAAGCCTCACCATCCAGGCAACGCGGCACCCGAAGACCGTGGTCGAGAATCTGCTGCGCATCGGCCGCCGCGCCATCGTGTCGTTTCCCAACTTCGGGCACTGGCGCATCCGCGCGGAGCTTCTGCTCACGGGGCGCATGCCGCAAACGCAGAACCTGCCCGAGCCGTGGTACGCGAGCCCGGACGGGCACCTGTGCACGATCAAGGACTTCGCAGACCTCGTGAGCCTCGTGGACGCGAAGGTGGAATCGGCGGTCGCCTTCAACACGTCGGGTCAGCGGCTGCCGATCCGGCATTCGATCTCGCTGCAGAACCTGCTCGGCGAGAAGGCGGTGTTCCTGCTGCGCAAGCGCGACGCCCGCTAGCTCGCGCGGCCGCCGACGGCCACGAAGTCGCGCAGCGCGCGCGCCTTCGCCGGCTTGCCGATCGGCGCCATCAGCTCCTTGCGCGCCTCCACGATGATGACGCCCGAGAAGGCCGGCGACAGCGCCGCGCCGACGCGCTCCCACGCAGTCGCCGAGCGCAGCATGAACCGCAGCTCCACCGGCGGAAGATAGAGAGCGCCGCCCCAATCGGAGGGCGTGAACAGGGCCTCGATCAGCAGTGCTTCAAGCTGGCGCCGGCTGTAGGGGCGCCCCTGCCCGAACGGCGTCTTGTCCAGCCGGGCCCATACCCCGCGCCGGTTGGGGACGACGAAAATAAGACGGCCTTCCGGCGCCAGTACCCGCCAAATCTCGCGCAGAAGCGGGCGCACGCGTTCCGCGGACTCCAGGCAATGTACGGCCAGCAGCCGGTCGACGGAGCCGTCGGCGAGCGGAAGACGATCCTCCTCCACGAGAGCCGACATCACCGGGGCATCGCGCGGCCACGCGATGGCGCCCTGCGCCTCGGGCATCAGCGCGCCAATGCAACGCGCCTCGCCGCGGAAGGCGCCGAGGTAGGGCGAGGCGTATCCGAGCCCGATGAGGGTCGCGCCCTGCAAGCCGCGCCAGCGCGCGCGGATGCGATGCGTCAGCAGCCGTCGCACAGCCTGGCCGAGCGCGGTCGCGTAGAACTCCCGAAGGTCGCCGACGTCGAGTTGCATTCACTGCCTGGTCCAGGGCTCGCGCCGCCGCGCTGCCAATTGCCGGATCATGCCGCAATTCAAGCCGTTGCGGCAGGTGCGTTGTCATCGCGGGAGCGCGCCGCTAGGGTCGCCTCCCCAAACGCCGTCGATGACGAGAGTCACTGCCGCATGCCCAAGCTCGAGATTGAGCAGTTCGCCTGCCTTTCCGACAATTACGCCGTGCTGATCCACGACGCCGAAAGCGGGCTGACCGCCTCGATCGACGCCCCCGACGCCAAAGCAATTCTGGAGCGGCTCGAGGCCAAGGGCTGGCGCCTCACGCACGTGCTGAACACGCACCACCACGGCGACCACACCGGCGGCAATCTGCGGCTGAAAGAGGCCACGGGTTGCATGATCATCGGGCCGCAGGCGGAGGCCGATCGGATCCCGGGCATCGATCGCGGCGTTGCCGAGGGCGACGAGATCGCCTTCGGCGCCTTCAAGATCAAGGTGCTGGATACTCCCGGCCATACGGTCGGGCACGTCGCCTACTGGATCCCCGAGGCACGCGTCGCCTTCGTCGGCGACACGCTGTTTGCCATGGGCGCGGGGCGCATCTTCGAGGGCAACGCCGAGATGATGTGGAACTCTCTCAAGAAGCTCAAGACCTTGCCGCGCGACACCGAGATCTACTGCGGCCACGAATACACGGCGGCGAACGCGCGTTTCGCGCTGACCGTCGACCCCGAGAACGCCGCGCTGCAGAATTGCGCCAAGGAGGTTGACCTGTTGCGCGACAAGGGTCGCGCGACGCTGCCGACGCGGCTCGACCGCGAGCTGGAGACGAACCCGTTCCTGAGGCCGCACGTCACCGCCATCCGGGCCATTCTCGGCATGCCGTACGCGCCCGACTGGAAGGTGTTCGCCGAAATCCGCGAGCGCAAGAACAAAGCCTGATGAGCCAGCTTTCCGCCACCGACGTGATCCGGCTGCTGGGGCTGACACCCCATCCCGAAGGCGGCCACTTCCGCGAGACCTTCCGCGATGAGCGCGCGATTGGCGGCCGCGCCGCATCGACGGCGATCTATTTCCTGCTGGCGGCCGGCGAGGTTTCGCACTGGCACCGCGTCGATGCCGCCGAGGTCTGGCATTGGCACGCAGGCGCGCCGCTCGAACTGGCTACTGCTGCACCGGATGCCCCGCCGACCCGCATACGCCTCGGCAACGACCTCGCTGGCGGGGAGCGCCCGCAGGCCGTCGTGCCGCCCGGCCACTGGCAGAGCGCACGCAGCCTCGGCGACTGGACGCTTGTCGGCTGCACGGTTGCGCCCGGATTCGACTTCGCTAGGTTCGAGCTGGCGGCCCCAGGGTTTGAGCCACCCGTTTCGCTGCAATGCAAAGATGTTGCAGGAGGGGCGCAAAAGTGACTTTTCCACCACTAACGAACTCCCTCGCATTTCTATAGAGCATTGAAAATAAACAGTGTTCCAGCATTTGCCACGATTGCGTCCACCCTGCGCTTGCCGCCCCAACCCGACTCATAAACATTGGCCATACGCTCGATTCGGACCACGGCTAGCGGGGGTTGCCGGTTATGCAGAGGGAGTCACTTGGGCCCATTCTGACGACAGTTTTTGTCGACTACGACAATGTCTACCTGTCCTTGAAGCGCAAGAACGAGGAAGCCGCCAAGCGCTTCTCCAAGGACGCGGCCCGCTGGATCAAGGAGATCGAGACCGGCCGCCTGATGACGCCCACCAACGGCCCGGCCGAGACGCGCCAGCGCCGCATCGTCATCAACCGCTGCTACGGCAATCCTGTGCCCCGCCGCAACCAGACCGATAACTCCACCGACATGAGCTCGTTTCCGTTCGTGCGCCATCACTTCCTGCGCGCCGGATTCGAGGTGATCGACTGCCCGCCGCTTACCGCACAGCTCAAGAACTCGGCCGATATCCGTATGGTGATGGACGTGCGCGACATCCTCACGCACGACACCTATTTCGACGAGTTCGTGATCCTGTCGGGCGACGCCGACTTCACGCCCTTGCTGCACCGGCTGCGCTCGCACGCGCGCCGCACCGTCATCTTCTCGAACGACAACACCGCCGCGCCCTACACGGCGATCTGCGACGCTGAGATCCGCGAGAGCGACTTCCTCACTCTGCTGCTCGAGGGCCAGCTCGCAGCGAAGGCCGAGCCGCAGCAGATTGAGCAGCGCACGGAGGTGCAAGCGGCGCTCCCCAGCAGCGCCAACCTCGAAGCCGTGCGCAAGGAGATCCTGGCCGAGGTCGTCGCGGTCGTGCGCGCAACGAACCATCCGGTGCCGCTGGAGGCGCTCGCCGACCGCGCGGTGCGCAACATCGGCTACGATAAGACCGTCGGCTCGGCCTGGGGCGGCGTGGGCGGCTTCCGCGACCTGCTCGCCAAGGGCCTGCCCGAGGACATCCGTCTCAACGACCAGCCACCCTATTACGTCTACGACGCCACACGTGCCGCCCGGCGCGAGACCCCCAAGGTTGAGCCGCGGGCCGAGACGCGCATGGAGTCGCGTACGCCTGAACCCTTGCGTCAAGAAGCTGCCGCCGCCCCGATGCAGCGCTCGCTTCCTCCGCTGCTTGGTGCCGCGCAACCCGCTCAGCGTCCCGTTGCTCCGCCATCCGGGCCCCCCGCCCAGGCGCAGCGCGGTCCGCTGGCCCCGGCCCAGTCCGAAGCCCTCTCGGGCCAGCCGGGGCTTTCTCGCTCCCAGCCGCCGGCTCCGCCACGCCAGGGAGATGCCACCGCGATTCAGCAGTCGATCGCCCGCATCCACGAGGCCAGTCAGGCGCCGACCTTGTCGCCACCCGACTACCGCGCACTGTTCGACGTCATGGCGCAGGAGATCACGGCCAATGGCCTCACCGGCTCGCAGACGCTGGTCAACATCGGCAAGCGTGCGCACGACGTAGGGGTCGACATCCGGCGCGACGATGCGCGCTTCGTGCTCGACGTCGTGAGCGAAGCCGATCCCTGGTTCGACCAAGGCGTCTCGGCGAGCCTCTTCGCCAGCCGCTTCCGCAATTTCGTGGTCGCGCGCTGCCGCAGCCAGGGCCTCAGCCTGTCCGCTGATGAGCTCGATCTCATCGAGGCCTGGTTTGCCGGTCCCGCCGTTCCTCAGCGCGCTCCCGCTGCCCAGGCCCCCGCGTACGGCTCGGCGCAGGGCCAGGCCTACGCTCCGGCACAGCCGCAGGCTGCCCCGCCGCAGGTGGCAGCGCAGCCCCCACCGGCTCCGAACAACGAGTTGCGCGCCGACCGCTGGTGGAGCCTCGAGGAGGGACGTCAGACTGCCGCCGATCAGGGCAACCCGCCAAACGACGAGTTCCCGCGCATCATCCGCACGCGGCTCCGCGGCTAGCCGCGGGCGTTACACCCAGCTCTGATGAGATCCTTCGGCGTCAGGTGGCCATGTAGTGGCCGCCGTTGACGTCGAGGCAGGCGCCGGTCACGAATCCCGCCTCATCGGCAGCCAGAAATACGACCGTGCGGGCGATTTCCTCAGATTCGCCAAGCCTTCCGACCGGGATCTGCGGAATGATCTTCGTGTCGAGCACTTCCTTTGGCACCGCGGCGACCATCTCGGTCGCGATGTAGCCGGGCGCAATCGTGTTCACCGTGATGCCCTTCGCCGCGCCCTCGAACGCCAGCGCCTTGGTGAAGCCGTGCACACCGGCCTTGGCCGCCGAGTAGTTGGTCTGCCCCATCTGGCCTTTGCGGCCGTTAATCGACGAGACGTTGATGATGCGGCCGAAGCTGCGATTACGCATGCTCTCGATCACCTGCCGGCACATGTTGAAGATCGAGTTCGAGATCGGTGCGCACAACCGCGTCCCACTGCTCTTTCGACATGCGGTGAAGCATGGCGTCGCGCGTAATGCCGGCGTTGTTGACCAGCACATCGACGGGCCCCAGCTCCTTGACGACCTGCGCCACGCCTTTCTCGCAGGCGGCGTAATCACCGACGTCCCACTTGAACACCGGGATGCCGGTCTCGATCTGGAACTGCTGCGCCGCGGCGTCGTTGCCCGCGTAGTTCGCCGCCACCCGATAGCCCCGCGCTTTGAGCGCCATCGAGATGGCGTGGCCGATGCCACGCGTCCCCCCTGTCACGAGCGCGACACGAGCCATAACGTTCCTCCCTCAGACTTTTCTGTTGTTGGCGTTGATTGGATTTGAGCAATCGGTTTTGCCGGCGGCCGCGGCTGCCGGCATCGTTGTCGTTTGACGCACTCAGCCGCGCTCGACGCACATGGCGATGCCCATGCCGCCGCCGATGCACAGCGTCGCGAGGCCACGCTTGGCGTTGCGGCGCTTCATCTCGTAGAGCAGCGTTGTCAGCACGCGCGCGCCGGAGGCGCCGATCGGGTGGCCGACGGCAATAGCGCCGCCGTTGACGTTGACCTTGTCTGTATCCCAGCCGAGACCCTTGTTGACCGCGCAGGCCTGCGCGGCAAAGGCCTCGTTTGCCTCGACGAGATCGAGGTCCTTAATGGTCCAGCCCGCCTTCTCGAGCGCCTTCTTCGACGCCGGAATGGGCCCCGTGCCCATAATCGAGGGATCGACGCCGGCATGCGCCCACGACACGATGCGGGCGAGCGGCTCGATGCCGCGCTTCTTCGCCTCGGCCAATGTCATGAGCACCACCGCGGCCGCGCCGTCGTTGATGCCGGATGCGTTCGCCGCCGTCACGGTGCCGTCCTTCTCGAAGGCGGGGCGCAGCTTGGCGACAAAGTCGAGCGTCGCGCCTTCGCGGATGTACTCGTCGTGGTCGACGATGGTGTCGCCTTTGCTTGCCCTTGATGGTGACGGGCGCGATCTCGTCCTTGAACGTGCCGGCCTTCTTGGCGGCCTCGGCCTTGTTCTGCGAGGCGACCGCGAACTTGTCCTGATCTTCGCGCGTGATCTGCCACTGGCGCGCGACGTTCTCGGCCGTGGTGCCCATGTGATAGCCGTTGAAGGCGTCCCACAGGCCGTCCTTGATCATGGTGTCGACGAGCTCGAGCGTCGCCCATCTTGGTGCCGCTCGCGCAGATACGCGGCGTGCTGGGACTGGCTCATGCTCTCCTGGCCGCCGGCGATGACGATGTTGGAGGAGCCGGTGAGGATCTGCTGCATGCCGAGTGCCACCGCGCGCAGGCCCGAGCCGCAGACCTGGTTAATGCCCCATGCCGGCGCATCGACGGGGATGCCGGCCGCGATGGACGCCTGCCGCGCGGGGTTCTGGCCCTGACCGGCGGTCAGCACCTGGCCGAGGATGACTTCGTTGACGTCGCCGGGCTGCACGCCGGCGCGCTCGAGCGCCGCCTTGATCGCAACCTTGCCGAGCTCGTGCGCGGGCAGGCTTGCCAGTGAGCCGTTGAATGAGCCGACCGGCGTCCGCGCCGCGCTGGCAATGACGATGGTCGTATTATCTTGGCTCATCGGCTGGGCGCCTCCTCGAGCGGTTGGCTGTTGTTGAGGATTACCCGCGCCGAAGGGCGGGCTCGCCAGTCGCGAAGCATCGGGCACGGCGCCGAATTGCAGGCACGATAGCAGCACGGCGTTCACTGCCTGCAATTGCGACATACGGTCGATAAGGTCAACACAATACGGCTGGCACCGCGCGCGGGATGTGTTACGCTGTGCAGTGCAAAAACTGCACCTCAGCGGCTCGTGCAATGCTCAACAAAACCGACGCACCTACCGAGAAAAAAGAAGCCGTTGTCATCAAGAAGTATGCCAACCGGCGTCTCTACAATACCGAGACGAGCACCTACGTCACGCTCGAAGATCTCGCATCGATGGTGCGCGGCGACCGCGACTTCGTGGTCTACGACGCGAAGACCGGCGACGATCTCACCCACTCCGTGCTGACGCAGATCATCGTCGAGCAGGAGAACCGCGCAGGGCGGCCAGACGCTGCTGCCTGTCCCCTTCCTGCGCCAGCTCATCCGCTTCTACGACGACAGCATCGGCCGCATGGTCCCGGGCTACCTGCAGTTCAGCCTCGAGAACCTGGCGAGCCAGCAGGAGCGGTTCCGCTCGCAGTTCGCCAGCGCCTTCTCAAATCCGGCCGCGGCCTTCGAGGTCTACCAGGACCTCGCGCGCAAGAACATGGCGATGTTCGAGCAGGCGCTGTCGATGTGGAGCCCGTTCACGGGGCTACCCGGCTCCAAGCGGGGCGAGCAGCCGGGCGCCGAAAAGGGCGACAAGGGCGTGCTGCCCAAGAAGGAAGCCGATGATCTCGGTGAGCTGAAGGCGCAGCTCGCGAGCATGCAGCAGAAGATCGACAAGCTATCGCAGGACCGCGAGTAGCCGTCGCTCCGTCACCACCGACATCGATCCGATTAGGCAGGTACGCTCGCGGACGCGGGCGATCGCGCGCATGCGCAATCGCCCAGTCTCTCGCGATGTTAGTTGCTCGTTCCGAACGTGAGATCGCGCTGCGCAACGCGGATGCCGATCGTAAAGCCGGCGACAACGTCGATCGCCGTTGCCACCACGATCAGAAAGAACACCGAGGTCGCGGCCTGCGGCGTCATCAGGAACTCGACGAGGCAGGCGATGAACACGATCATGGACAGGCCGTGGTCGACGAGCGAGGAGGCATTGGTGTAGGTCGACTTCACGAGCTCGATGAAGAGCAACATCAGGGTCGTCAGGATGATGAGATGGCCCCAGTTGAACTTCCAGATGCCGCCGCTCAGCATGGGAATCTCGAACAGGTTCTTGTCCAACACGTCAACGCCGCCGAACAGCAGGACGACGACGTTGTAGAGAATAAAGGCCAGCACGATGAGCGGAAGCGACCTGAGCGACATACTAGATTCCCTTTCCAGCCGGCCTCGGTGAGCCCAATAGAGCAACTTTTGCCATGAGCCCCTTGCGGCTGCAACGCCGAAAGGGCGTTCGCATATGCCGCAATCAGCGGGCCTTAGGCGTCGCCCTTGGGGGGTAGGATCTGGCGACCGCGATACTTGCCCGTCTTTAGGTCAATATGATGGGGGCGGCGGCGCTCACCGGACTCTTTGTCCTCCACGTACGTGGGCGCGCTGAGGGCGTCATGCGAGCGACGCATGTTGCGTTTCATGGGGGACACTTTGTGCTTGGGAACTGCCATTTTCTACTCCTTGCGATGGCGAGGCGCTTTTCAGCCATACCCGGCGCTTCTGCTGCTGCGAGCCGGGCACCGGCGCCTCTGGCCTGGAACCCTATAAGCCAACGCCCCGGCGCCAATTGCGGGTCCGGGGCAGGCTGCGGCCGCCTTATATCCACATTCCCGCGGGAGTGCCAGAGGGTTGCGTGCGGCGTTATTCACCGCCCAGGACGCAGCCGATGGCCTCCGGCTCCCGCCCCGTCCGCCGCTGGATCAGGGATGCCCGCTGGGCCGTCCTGGGGCCCGGAGCACCGGCATGCCGGATGATCGGATTGGGGAGCGCGACAGCCAGCTGGGCCGCCTCGCGGGCGCTTAGCCGGCTCGCCGGACGGTTGAAATGGGCCTGGGCGGCCGCCTCCGCCCCGAATATGCCGGGGCCCCACTCGGCAATGTTGAGATAGACCTCGAGGATGCGGCGCTTTGGCCAGAACAGCTCGATGGCATACGTCAGCGGCACCTCGATCACCTTGCGCACGTAGCTCTTGGCCGGCCACAGGAACAGGTTCTTGGCCACCTGCATGGTGATGGTGCTGGCGCCGCGCGCGGGGCCATGCGGGGTGCGCCTCAAGGCTTCCGCGATCTCGACGAAGTCGATGCCCCAGTGCTCGCAAAAGCGGCCATCCTCAGACACGACGACGGCGTGGATGAGGTTGGGCGAGATGCTCTCGAGCGGCACCCATTCCTGGTGGATCTCCGTGCCGCCGAGCCATTGCGCCGCCATCAGCGAGGAGAACGGCGGGTTGATGAAGCGGTAGAGCGCGATGAGTGCCAGGACGACGCAGAACCACGCGCAGAAAACGATCGCCGCGAGCTTGCCGGCGCGAACGACGAGATCGCCGACACGCGTGCGCCCGGGTTGCGCCGCGACGTAGGGGGTGGGTGCGTAGACAGGGTCCGGCGTCGGTATGGCAGCGGTGGCTCCCGCCGGAGCCTGTGCGATATAAGCGCGAGCGCCGTCGAAGGCAGTGGGCTCGCGTTTGGGCGGTGGGAGCGCGGACGCCTGCAGCGCAGCTGCAATCCTGGCGGCGACGGTGTCCATCGGTGTCGGTTCGACCGGATTCGCGGCGGCGGGCGCACCTTCGGTAAGCTCGATCGGCTGCGTCACGGTCGTGGTCGGACGATCCTCGGCCTCGAACTCCGGCTCGAACCAGTTCGTGTTCTGCCTCAGCACGCGCGCAGCCTCGTCCAACGCCGCATCGTCCCTTGAAGGCGTTGCCGCCGCCTCGGCACCATCGGCTCCGGCGGCAGCCGTCTCGCTCGCATCCGGCGATGGCGCCGGCTCCGACTGTCGCAATGGCTGCGTCGTCGGTTCGTCGGCCGCGTCGAAGGGTGGGTCGGAGCTGGCCATGCTTTCCTAAGATGCCGCGGGTGCTATATCCCCGAGCGTCAGGTCGCCAGAATAGCACCCGGCCAGGATGGGTTGCCGAGGCTACAGGTAATTGGTCAATGGCGATTGTGCAAAGGCTTGGTGACGCGGCCCGGCTCACGGAGGATCGCCTCGATGTGCTGCTCCAGGCGCTCGTCCCCGACGAAGGCACGCGCCTTGGCGCCGCCATGCGGCATGCGCTGTTCACCGGCGGCAAACGCTTCCGCCCGTTCCTGGTGATCGAGACCGCGGCACTGTTCGGCATCGAGGCGGCGCAGGCGGTGAATGCCGCCGCGGCGATCGAATGCATCCATTGTTATTCGCTCGTACACGACGACCTTCCCTCGATGGACGACGACGATGTGCGCCGCGGCCAGTCGACGGTGCACAAAGCATATGACGAATGGACGGCGATCCTGGCCGGCGATGCGCTGCTGACCCTCGCCTTCGAGATTCTCGCGCAAGACGAGACGCACGCCGATGCGCGCGTGCGCGCCCGGCTGGTCGCCGAGGTCGCGAAGGCGGCTGGCGGCAGGGGCATGGTGAAAGGCCAAATGCTCGATCTCGCCGCGGAGAAGCGCGGCGAGCCCGCAAGCCCGACGGTCGAGCACATCCGCGAGCTGCAGGGCCTGAAGACCGGCGCACTCATCGCCTGCGCCTGCGAGGCGGGGGCGATCCTGGCGCAGGCCGCGCCTCGCGAACGTGCGGCGTTGCGCGAGTACGGCCTCCGGCTCGGGCTCACGTTCCAGATCGCCGACGACCTACTCGATGCCGAAGGCGACGAGACAACCGTCGGCAAGGCGACGGGCAAGGACAGCAAGGCGGGCAAGGCGACGCTCATCGGGCTGCTCGGGATTCCCGCGGCGCGAACGCTTCTCCGCGAAACGGAAGAGAAAGCCATCGCCGCGCTGGCACCGTTCCGGGGCAACGCCGAGACCCTCATCGCGGCCGCGCGCTTTGCCGCCAGCCGCGCGCATTGACCACACCGTTGACGCATCGGGCGTGCGCTGCTTGAAAGCCGCACACGCCCGCTGAAATCTCACCTCAGATCAGAAATGATAGTTGAGGCCTGCGCGCACGGTGTGGAAGTCGGTTTCCGTGTGCGTCGAGAACTGCCCGCCCGGCGCCGTGAAGTCGTTGTCGCCGAGGTTGACGTACAGGTACTCGGACTTGAGCGACCAGTTGGGCAGGAACGCCCACTCGATACCGCCGCCCAGCGCGTAGCCCGTCTTCACTTCGTCGTTGCTGAAAGAGACGGAGTTGACGCCGTTGCTCGCGTTCACGTGCGTGTCGACGTCGGCGAACGCAAAGCCGCCGGTGGCGTAGAGCAGCGCGGGGCCGGCGGCGTAGCCGACGCGGCCGCGTAGGGTCGAGAACCAATCAACGTTGGTGCTCGCGGCGGCGAAGTAACCGGTGCCGGGGACGGGGCCGCTGATGCCGTCGCCGATGTCGGCGCTCTGCAGATCGGCCTCGATGCCGAACACGAGCGATTGGAACTGGGCGTTGTAGCCGATCTGGCCGCCGCCGGACCAGCCGTTGGGCTCGAGCGACCCGATCGCAGTGCCGATGCCGGGCCCCGACAGCGTGACGTTGTCGTCGCCGCCCGAACTGTAGCCGGCGTTGACACCGCCGTAAAAGCCGCGCCATGACCAAGGCATATCTCGAACTGGCTCATAATAGTCGCGCTGCGGGGGAGGAGCACGGTACGGACCAAGGTCCGCGGCATACGCGCACGCCGACGATAAGCCGGCAATGACGCCGGCGAGCAACAGTCGTTTCATGGCGAAAAGTCCCCAAATGTCCGATCTCTGGCGCGGAAACGCAGCTGTCGCCGCGCGAGTTCCGTCATCAGGTCTCTGCGAGACCCGCATGCCGTCACGCTAGGGACGTTGCGTGGCCAGAGGTTGACCGGGGCTGGGCCAAATCAAGGTGATAAAAGGCGAGCTACTTCACGCCCGGAACCGGGTGCTCGCGTGGATCGCCGGATACAGCCTTCTTAGAGTCGTACACTTGCTCGGTGTGGGCGCGCGCGCCTGCAACCTGGCTCGCGTCCAGACGACATGTGTTGCCCTTGTCGAGCAGCGCAAAGGCGCGGTTGGGCTTGTCGACGAACTCCGCGCGATCGAGCTTGCCGTCGCCATTGGCGTCGTAATAGCCGAACTCGACCGTCTGAAACATGCGATCGGTGGAAACGATGGTCGCGTACTCCGTGCGATCGACGAAGCCGTCGTGATTGGCGTCGGCGGCATCAAATAGCTCCGCCGCGTACGCCTTCCATTCGTCGCAGGTGACGATGCCGTCGCGATTGCGATCCCAGTTGCCGGCGGCTGACAAGAACACGCGGTCGGTGTCGGGGATCGACGAGCCGCCACAGCCCGCAAGAAAGACGAGCAACGCGGCACTGGCGCAAGCTCCGGCTCTGAGCCGGAAGACATGCATGGGTGTTGTCATTGTCGTTCCCCCAAGAGGCTTTTCACCTCAAGCCGTGTGTCTTTGCGGGTCGTTACTGCCGGCGGTAGGACCGAATCGCCGCTCGATGTAGTCTTCCACTATCTGCTTGAATTCGGAGGCGATATTCGGGCCACGCAGGGTCAGAACCTTCTTGCCATCCACAAATACCGGAGCCGCCGGCGTCTCCCCTGTGCCCGGCAGCGAGATGCCGATGTCGGCCTGTTTGAACTCACCCGGTCCGTTGACGATGCAGCCCATCACCGCGAGGGTCAGCGTCTCGACACCCGGATACTGCCGGCGCCACTCGGGCATGCGATCGCGGATCATCTCCTGCACGTCGCGCGCGAGCTCCTGGAATACCGTGGAGGTCGTCCGCCCGCAGCCAGGGCACGCGGCGACGATCGGCAGGAACGAGCGCAGGCCCATGCTCTGCAGGATCTCCTGCGCGACCTTCACCTCGAGCGTGCGGTCGCCGCCGGGATCGGGCGTGAGGGACACGCGGATGGTGTCGCCGATGCCGGACTGCAAGAGCAGCCCGATGCCGGCGGTCGAGGCGACAATGCCCTTCGAGCCCATGCCGGCTTCGGTGAGCCCGACGTGCAACGCATAGCGGCCGCGCGCCGCGAGCTTGGTGTAGACGCTGACGAGATCCTGCACGGCGGACACCTTTGCCGAGAGGATGATGCGCTCCGGCCCCAGCCCCAGCTCCTCGGCGCGCTGCGCGGAGATCAGCGCCGACTGGACGATCGCCTCGTGCATCACGGCGCGCGCGTCCTTCGGTGCGTTGCTCTTTGCGTTCTCGTCCATGAGGCGCGTGAGCAGCTCCTGGTCGAGCGAGCCCCAGTTGACGCCGATGCGCACCGGTTTGTCGTGGCGCAGCGCGATGTCGATGATGGCGCCGTATTGGCGGTCCTTCTTCTCTTTGAAGCCGACGTTGCCGGGGTTGATGCGATATTTATCCAGCGCCTCGGCCGCGGCGGGATTCTCGCCCAGCAGCTTGTGGCCGATGTAGTGGAAATCGCCGACGAGGGGCACGCGCACGCCGCGGCGCGCAAGCCCGTCGCGGATGTGGGGCACGGCCTTCGCAGCCTCGTCGCGGTCGACCGTGATGCGCACGAGTTCGGAGCCCGCACGCGCCAGCGCCGCCACCTGATCGACGGTCGCCTTGATGTCGGCAGTGTCGGTGTTGGTCATCGACTGCACGACGACCGGATTGCGGCCGCCGACGACGATGCCGCCCACGGAGACAGCGTAGGAATCGCGCCTGGGCGCCACGAGATCGGTGAGCGTGCCTTGCATGGCCTGCGCCTTCGCCAATGACCTAGTCTTAACTAACCCCGGCGACCGCTTTTTGACCATAGCCCCAAGCGCGCCGGCGCCGGCTGCGACCCTAGCGCCGCCGGATAAACCCCGCCGATGTTAATGAGACGGCCGCCGCAATCGACATGACGATGACGATCGAGGGCCCGCCCGGGGAATCGAAGGTGGCCGACAGGCTCAGCCCCAGCAACACGCTAACGGCCGCCACGGCCGCGGTGAGCAGCACCATCCGCTCGGGCGTGCCGGCAAGCGGGCGCGCCGCCACTGCGGGGACGACGAGGAAGGCCATGACCAAGAGCACGCCGACGATCTTCATGGCGACCGCGATGGTCACCGCGAGCAGGATGGTGAAGATGGCGCGTACCCGCCGCCGGTCGATGCCTTCGGCGGCGGCGAGATCTTCGTGCACCGCAAGCCGCAGGAGGGGCTGCCACAGCCAGGCGACGACCCCCAGCACGGCCGCGCCACCACCCGCGATCCAGGCGATGTCGCTCGTCGTGACGGCAAACACGTCGCCGAACAGGAAGCCGAGAAGATCGACGGGGGGTCCCTTGAGCATCGACATGGCAATGACGCCTGCCGCCAGCGCCGCGTGGTGCAGGAGCCCGAGAACGGAATCGAGCGCGACCACCTGCTGACGGCCGAACCAGAGCAGGAGAAAGGCGACGACGACCGCGATGACGACGACGCCCAGCGTGATATCGAGCCGCAGCGCGAGGCTCAAGGCGACGCCGATCAGGCTCGCCTGCGCGACCGTCTCGCCGAAGTAGGCCATGCGCTGCCAGATGACGAAGCAGCCGAGCGGCGCCGCGACGATGGCGAGTGCCAGGCCGGCAACGATGGCGCGGACGAAGAACGGCTCAAGCACGCTCTTCCCCTACAGGCGAGTGAACCTGCGGTGCGGTGACGTTCTCCGCCGAGTGCGCAACACCGGCGATGTCGTGGCTGTGGTCGTGGTGGTGGCGGTAGACCGCGAACGCGCGCGCAGCTTCCGCGCCGAAGAGGCGCGCATAGGCCGGATGCTGCGCCACTGTCTCGGGGACGCCCGAGCAGCAGACGTGGCGGTTGAGACAGACGACGCGATCGCTGCGCGCCATGACGATGTGCAGATCGTGCGAGACGTGCAGCACGCCGAAGCCGCGGTCGTCGCGCAGGCGCGCGATCAGGTTGTAGAGCTCGGCCTCGCCAGCGTAGTCGACGCCCTGCACGGGCTCGTCGAGCACGAGCAGATCGGGATCGCGCAGCAGCGCGCGCGCCAGCACCACGCGCTGCAATTCGCCACCCGAAAGCTGGCTTAGCTGCTGCTGGCGCGTGTGGCCGGCGCCGACCTCTTCCAAGATGGCGCCGATGCGCGCAGGCGAGGCCTCGCCGCCGAGCTTCAGGAAGCGCTCGACCGTCATTGGAATGACCGCGTCCACCTCGAAGCGCTGCGGCACGTAGCCGATGCGGATGTCCTTCTGGCGTCGCACCTCGCCGCGGTCGGGCACCTCGAGTCCGAGCAGCACGCGCACAAGCGTAGTCTTGCCGGCGCCGTTGGGACCGATGAGCGTCACGATCTCGCGTTTGTTGATGTCGAGATCGATGCCGTCCAGCAGGTCGCGGCCGTTGCGCGCGAGGCCCAGCCCGCGTGCTGAAATGAGCGCGGCCGGATCGATGGCACCCAGGCTTTCGTGATGAGTGTGCGTGGCACAGCCTTGCTTGCAGGTTACGCCGTGGGTGTGGCCGCCGTCATCGCTGCGCGCGCTCGCGGCAGGCGCGGCCGCCCGCACATCCTGATCGGCCATCGGCCCTCAGTCCTTTTTCGGCGCGCAGTTGCGGCACAGTCCGGAGACTTCGACGAACTTGACCCGCGGCTGGAACGCGGCGGCGCGCGCCACGCGGTCGATGGTCTCGAAGATGCCTTCCGAGTCCACCTCCTGCACCGCATTGCAGTTCTCGCACGCGAGGAAAATCGGGCGGCGACCGGCGGTGTGGTCGAGGCGGCGGCATGCGAAGAATGCGTTCTTGCTTTCTAGGCGATGGATGACGCCGGCTTCGAGCAGCGCGTCGATGGCTCGATAGACCGAGATGGGTGCGAGCCGGGTGCCCTTCTCGGCGAGGCGGGCAAGAACGTCGTAGGCGCCGATGGAGGCATACGTTGCCGCGATCTCCTGGAACACGTCCTGGCGAAGCTTGGTAAATCGCAGGTTCTTGTCGGAGAAAGCCTGATTGGCGCGCTCAACGGCCTTGGCCAAACGACGGTCGCTCTGCGAGGCGGACGCCGGAATCGTGAGCTTCGCCGAGCTCTCAGACATCATTCCACCCTAGGTGCCGCGGCCGTTTCTGTTTGCGTCACTCTATACCACCGAAGGTTAGGAGCATAGCACCTCAGAACAAGTGCATTGCCTACTGCGATGGAACCGTTCCCTTTTCTGCCACCATCGTATGGTTTCTCCCTGCCGACAACAAACATCGACAACGGTAGCGGGCACTTCGTTGCGTGCTCCAAAGCCGGCTTTTTAGGGATTTTCAGCCCAACCGATGGCGTCATCATCTTCTGCATACATAGTCGCATCGCGGCGTAGCGCGCTCGGCCGCATCGGTGGCCTGCATAAGGGCCGGCGCATCGAGGAACTATGCGCACCTGTCCTCGCGGCGGCCCTGCGCGACAGCGGCGTCAAGGCCGAGCGCGTCGACGAGGTCATCGTCGGCAACGCGACGCAAGGCGGCAACCCTGCGCGCCTGATTGCGCTTGCGGCTGGGCTGTCGGACAGCGTGCCGGCGGCGACGATCGACCGCCAGTGCGGCTCCGGCCTCGACGCGATTCTCGCCGCCATCCGCGCGATTGCCGCGGGCGATGCCGCGGTGATGGTGGCGGGCGGCGCGGAGGCGATCTCGACCGCGCCCTGGCGCATCGCTAAGCCGCGCACTCTTTACCAGCTTCCGCGCTTCACGAGCTTCGAGCCCGGACCTGCCGAGGACGGCGGAGTGCCGCCGCTCGTCGAGGCCGCCGAAGCGCTCGCGTCGCGGCTCGGCATCAGCCGCGCGCAGCAGGACGCTTTTGCGCTGCGCACCCACCTCAAGGCCGAGGCCGCTCGGACAGCCAAGCGCTTCACCGCCGAGATCGTGCCGATCCGCGCCAACGCGGAGGAAGCGCGCGATCAGAGCGCAGTGGAGCCCGATTTCAAGGACTTGGCGCAACTTGCGCCCTACCAGCAACCCGATGGGACGCTCACCCCCGGCAACACCAGCGCCATGCACGACGGTGCCGCGATGACGGTCGTCGTCTCGGAGAAGGTGTGGGCCGAGCTCGGCAAGCCGCGCGCGCTGCGCCTCGTTGCCCAGGCAATCCGTGGCGTTTCTCCCGAGGAGGAGGCGTTTGCGCCGATCGAGGCCGTGAAGACGCTCAAAGAGCGGATGAACGGCTTCAAGCGGTCGGACATCGGCATCATCGAGATGAGCGAGTCCTCGGCGGCGCAGGCCATCGCGCTCATGCAGAGCCTCGAGCTCGACGAGGATCTCCTGAACCCAGACGGCGGCGCGATCGCTCGCGGCCATCCGCTCGGCGCGGCCGGAGCCGTGCTGGTCGCACGGCTCTTCACGCGTATGGCGCGCACCGAGGACAAGCGCCCCAAGCTCGGCGTCGCCGCGCTTGGCGCCCAAGGTGGTATGGGCCTCGCGGCGATGTTCGAAGCCGTCTAGGCACCGGCAACCTTCGCAAGCTTTACGACGCCAGCAAGTTGAGCTTGCGCTAACACTAGCGAATCCCCAATTCTCGATTCGGTCGGTCACGCCCGAAATCATCCGTGCTCGCGCACGCGATCGCCGCATTCTTGCCGTGAAGCGGCCAGGAGGTGTGGTCATGCTGCACCGTGAGTGACCTTTGCGCCGCAGGCGTTGTCCTCGCTGGGAGGACCAACCAAGCCGCGGAGCGAGCGCGAGGAGAGGCCTGAGGCAATGGACGTCAAGCAATTCATCGACGGTGTAATCGCCAACCCGGCGGCCTACACGCGGAGCATCTTGCTAGGGGCGGCGGTTCTCGCCGCCGTCATGGTGCTCTTCAAGGTCGGCCCGCGGCTGTGGCGCGTCGTCGAGGAAGTGTTCTTCACCAACTGGCAGCTTGCGATGCTCGGCACGGCGGCGATCGTGCTGTCGCTCGCCGGCGGCTGGACCACCTGGGACGGCATGACGAACTTCACCGGGGAGTCGGTGCTGTCGCTCATGTTCACTTTCGGCATCCACGGCGTGATGCTGATCGTCGCCTGGCTGATCGGTGAGAGCTTTGCGACCGGCATGAGCACGACGCCGAGCAGCGGGCTCGCCCGCGTGACCGCACCGCTTATCGTCGTCATCGGCCTCGCCGTCGTGTTTCTCGCCGCCGCCGCCTTCTTCTACCAGATGCGCCACGGCATCGCGGCCGACCTCTGGATTCAGGGGCTGACCGCCACAGGCGTGGTCCTCGGCGGGCTCGGCCTGCTCACCATCTTCGCCCGCTCCGACGTCGTCGCGCCCTATGCGCAGGCGCTGCGCATCATCGCCAAGAATTCCATGCTGTGGGTGATGTTCCTCGCCTGCATGTCGACGTCGGTGTTCTTCTCCTTCGACAGCCGCTTCAACGCCGTGTTCCCGAAGGACCAGCGCGAGCGCGTCGCCCAGGTGCGCGCGCAGAACCAGGTGACCGGCATCGTCGCCGACATCGGGGATACCATTGCAAGTCAGCAGCTCGTGCAGACGGAAGCGTTGTTCAAGAGCGAAGGCTGGCGCACCTATGACACCCAGCTCGACAAGCTCGCCACCGCCGCGCAGGGCTCGACGGGGGAGATCGAGAAATACTTCAACGACCAGATCGAAACGCGCAACCGCGGCATCAAGGAGCAGCAGGAGCGTATCGTCTCCGCCCAGGGCGGCCAGGCCGGCATCGCCGGCAAGAAGACGACGCTCACCGACGAGCTCGCGCGCATCGAGGCTGACCGCGCGACACTCGCCGCCGACTACGCGGCGGCGAAAACCGAGCTCGACGCGCGCGCCCGCGCCATCGATGCCAAGCGCGTCGAGGCGATGGCCGAGGACAAGGGCATCGAAGGCACGCTGAAGGAAGGCAAGGGCCCCATCTATCGCCAGCGCATGGACGAGCTTGGCAAGATGCAGGCCGCCCTCAAGATCCAGGACGACCGGGTCAAGGACGCCAAGAAGCGTCTCGACACCGCTGACGGGCGTATCTCGCAGATCAAACAGGAATTGGCGTCCATCGACGGCGAGCTCGCCAAGTACAAGGGCGAGCAGCAGACCGCCGAGCAGCGCATCAAGATGGCGCAGGACAACGCCATCGGACAGGACGCCGAGCAGCACATCGATCCCGGCCGCGTGCTTCCCGCCTTCGAGAAGGCGCGCGTCGAGTTCCGTCAGGAGCCGACGGCGGAGAAGCTCGGCATCGTGCAGCAACGCTGCTCGCAGCTCTACAACGCGATGTACTCGACCGAGGTAACAAAGCCCGAGGTTTCCGGCATCGATTGCGACCCCAAGCAGGCGAGCGAAGCCGCGGCGATGCTGTTTGCCCTGCAGACCGGCACCAACACCTTCAACGCCAATTGCGTCGGCGGCGACAAGCTTGCCGCACACCAATCGACCGACGCCCTGTTCGGCTTCGCCGCCAAGTGCCTTGCCGACAGCAGCCTGCCGAGCAAGCAGACGGACGAGCTGCGCACCAAGATCAGCTTCGCGGAGATGAATCGCGATGACAAGGCGCACCGTTTCGTCGTGTCTTGGAACGCGTTCCAGGACGGCAACCGCCTCGCCTACCTAGCGCTGGCGATCGCCATCGGCATCGACTCGCTCGATCTTCATGACCGGCCTGTTCGGCGCCAACGCCGTGCGTTCTCCTCTTGCCGACGTGCCGAGCAGAAAGGGCCGCAACTCCCAGCAGCTCGAGGCGATCATCGAGAACGCGCTGCTGCCCGATACCTTCGAGAACGCGCGCACGACACTGGCCGCCATGCGCCCGATCACGAACGATCAGGGCTTCATGGCCGAGGTGCGACCCGAGCAGCTCGATCCGCATGCGGCCGAGCGCGTGCGCGCCGTACTCACTGCCGGGACCACCATCAACGCGGTGGAGCACGACGCGGTCTCCGACCGCTATCTCGTACGCGGCGAGTTGTACGAGTTCCTGGCGATCGTCGCCAAGCGCGCGTTCGAGGCGGACAAAGGCAACGTCAGTCTCGCGGAGCTCGAGAAGATCGTGGGCGTGGCGCTGCTGCCCGACATCAACCAGAATGCCGAGACTGTGCTGCACTACATGCACCCCATCAGCGAGGACCGCGGCTTCACCGCCGAGATCAAGCTCGGCGAGGTGGCGCCTGCCGACATCCGCACGGTGCGCAGCACGTTGAATGCGGGCGCGACGCTCGATCGCGTGCAGAGGGTGGGCAAGGACGCCTCCCACTACTGGGTGCACAAGGATCTCTACAAAACGCTCGCCCGCATCCGCGCGCGCTCCCTCGTTGTGCCCGCCGGCCCCCACCAGATCGCGGCACCGGGTGCGCAAGGATCGCGCTACGGCGGTTCGGTCACCGAGCATTCCAAGGCGATCGAGCACAAGCCGGTCAACGCGCAACCTTCGGTGCCTGAACACGACCCTGAGGACGCGCGAGTACTGAGGGGCAAGTACGTCGCTCACCTGATCGAGGCACTATACCTCGACCCCGCAGACTATGAGGATCTGTTTGGACCGGCGTTCAACGCAGCCGTCGCTGCGAACAGTGCCTTTACTCGTGCCCGCCAATACAGCCAGCTACTCGATCAGCAGCTGACCGATCGCGATGACCAGGCACAAGCCGTATTCGAGCAGGCTTTCTCCACCTGAGGAACAAACTCGGGCCGCGGCAAGATTGGGAACGCCAACTGTTGCAGAGCGCGCGCGAAGAGCTGCGCCAGAACTGGGAAGTGCTCATGCTCCTTCCCAATGGCCCTTACGAGACGGTGCTGAAATCCATGGTCGAGGATCTCGAGGCCGACGCCGGCGCCGGCAGGCTATCGACCGACCACGCCGAGCTTTATGAAATCGCCCGCGCGCTAGTCGACTCCTTCAGAGGCAACGCACGCGGCAACGAAATGTCGTGGCGCCGGCTCGAAGCGGGCTTCAACCAAGCGCCCCTTGCCGCCGAGAAGCGCGCTGCCTTCGATGACGGACGCAACCGACTGCAATAGTTGCAATCGCGACGAATAAAAAAAGGCCCCGCGAGTGAGCGGGGCCTTTTTCGTTTGCGCGCTCACAACTTGAACGGCACGACCGTTTGGCGCTGCGCCCCCAGGCGCTCGATCTCAAGCGTCATCACATCGCCCGCCTTGAGGTACTCGCGCGGATCGCGCGCCGAGCCGACGCCGGGCGGTGTGCCGGTGGCCACCACGTCGCCGGGATCGAGCACCATGAACTGCGTGATGTAGGCAAGCAGGAACGGTATCGAAAAAATCATCGTCTTGGTCGAGCCCGTCTGCTTGCGCACGCCGTTGACGTCGAGCGACATCGCCAGGTTCTGGACGTCGGGGATCTCGTCGGGCGTGACGAGCCACGGCCCCATCGGTCCGAACGTCTCCGCCGACTTGCCTTTGACCCATTGCCCGCCGCGCTTCACCTGAAAGCGGCGCTCGGAGAGGTCGTTGCAGATGCAGAAGCCGGCGATGTGGGCCATCGCATCCGCCTCGCTGACGTAGCGGGCGCGCGTGCCGACGACGAAGGCGATCTCCACCTCCCAGTCCATGTTGACGGCGTCCTTCGGGTACATGACGTCGTCGTGGGGACCGACGATGCAGTTAGGCGCCTTGCTGAACAGGATCGGTTCGGTCGGGATCTCCTGATTGGTTTCCTTAGCGTGGTCGGCGAAGTTGAGTCCGATGGCGATGAAGTTGCGCGTGCCGCCGACGGGCGCCCCGATCCTCGCTCCCGCCGGAGCCAAGGGAAGCGCATCGGTGTCAAGGCCGCGCAGCTCATCTAGGGAGGCGGGCGACAGCGTGGCGCCGGTGAGGTCGGGGATGCAGCTGGAGACGTCGCGGATCACGCCGTGCGCATCCACGATGCCGGGCTTTTCGGCACCGGGATTGCCAAATCGAACAAGCTTCATGGGTGAGCGCTCACACGTGCTGGTGGAAGGATGGTGCAAAGGCGGCTGGCGGAGAGGGTGGGATTTGAACCCACGATACCCTTGCGAGTATGCCGCATTTCGAGTGCGGTGCTTTCAGCCACTCAGCCACCTCTCCGGAAGCGGGCGGGTAAGAGGCAGGCTTCTTATCGTGAGCCTCAGCCCCGCGCAAGCCGAAGCGCGGCCGCGAGGCGGGGCCGGCGCGGCGTTGGGTGCAACAGCGATCAGGTGCGCCGCCGTCGCGCCCAGTAGATGGCGAAGATGCCCATCCACAAAAGCAGCGCGACCACGTCGAGGAGCGTCGACAGCTCGTGCAGCGCCTGCTGCCAGGGACGGTCCGGCGCGCCCAGCAGCATGACGACGCTGGCGAGCACCCCGAATGCGAGGCAGAGCCCCGTCAGAACCCAGATGACGCGCACGGCTCGTCTGGTCATTTGCTATCGCCCCAGAGCCAGGGAGGCACTCACACCGAGAGACTTGAGCTTCCGCGCGGAAGCCCGGATGTTGGTATCGCATTTCCGGAAGTTGGAGTGAAGGTCACGGGTCGAGGAAGTAGGCGAGCTGGTGCACGAGGCGCCCCGCCAGCGGGTGCGTCAGCGTCAGTCGGAAGGAGAACGAGCCGCCGCCCTCGTCGCGATGGACGATGCACATCTGCCCCGGCTCCAATAGCCGCGGCAGGCGCACCCGCCGGCGGCCAAGCGCGAGGAAATAGTGGTCCGAACGGAAGACCAGCGTCTCGTCCTCGACCGTAACCTCGAGCGCCATGCCGACGCCGAAGCCGACGTATTCCTCCAGCCCCGTTGGCCCGCGGAAGCGCTTGGCCGAATGCACCGTCTGCGGAGAGCGGCCGGGGCGGGCGTAGATGCGCGTCCAGCTCTGGCCGCCGAGGCCCTCGTCCTCGCTGATGACGACGAGCGCCGGTCCGGTAGCCCCGTCCGTCAGCGGCAGCGGCGAGCCAATGGCGCGGGCGAGGAACGCGAGGATGCGACCCGCGCGCGATAGCTCGGTCGCAACCACCGTGCCGCGGTAGAACAGCGCGTCATCCGGCGACAGGCGCTTGGAGAAGCGCCGGCATACGGCCTCCGGCAGGCGCGCCCAAGCCGCCTCGCCGACGAGCGTGCGGAAGCGCAGATCGACGAGCGGACGCGCCGGCGGCTCGTGCTCTGGCCCCGTCGCAGAAGGCCCGGCGGAGCCCTGCATTCTGATGAGCTCGGTCGCGGCCATTGTGCCTGTTCCCCCTGCAACGCTTCACGCCGACTTTGCGCGGCTCTGCTTCTTGCTTCGCGTCGCGAGCCGCGCCACGGCGCCGCCCATCTTTATCAAGGCCATCAGCGTCGAAGCCGGCAGGCGGATGATCTCGCCGAAGCTGCGGTCGACGGTCTCGGTGAACTCCAGCATGGCGGCAAGCCGCTTGCGCGCGCCCGTCGAGACGCGCTGGTCGGTCTTCGACTCTGAGACGCACGCGCGCAGCACCGCGAGCGCGGGGTCGATCTCGCGCGTCTTGCGCCCTTGAGCGATCCGCCGCACCATCTCGAACATGTCGGCCTCGGCCTCGTAGTAGTCGCGCCGGTCGCCCATCGATTGCACGCGGCGGATGAGGCTCCAGCCGAGAAGCTCGCGCAGGCTGACGGAGACGTTGGAGCGCGCCATCGCGAGCTGCGCGGCGATGTCGTCGGCGGTCAGCGGCTCGTCGCACAGATAGAGCAGCGCGTGGATCTGCGCGACGGAGCGGTTGACGCCCCACACGGTCCCCATCTCACCCCAGTGCACGACGAAGCGCTCGATCGCGGCCGGCAGGGTCTTGGCTACGGTGATTTCTGTCATGACAGAAATATCAGACGGAAGCTCGGCGATGTCAAATCACGCCCTCCAGCGACGATCCACCTACGATTGAGAATGCCGCCCCTGCCGCGTTTTTAGGCAATCCGTCGACTGCGCTTCGAGCACCCTCAGAGCATGTGCGCCATACCGCTGCCGCGCCCGCGGTGCTAGGCTGACGACACGAACGAGGTCACGCCTTCAGGTTTCTGCTTTCAATTCCGCGCGCGGAACTTTGCACGCGAAGCAACGTTCATTTTGTCTCGCCAGCGGGGACAGCGATGCTCATCAATTACGGGTACGAGATCACGATCGCGGTCGCGAAGCCGACGCCGCTCATCTGCCTGCTCGACGTGCACCCAGACCGTCGCGCCGACGTGCAGGCTGAGACGCCGTTCCGCAGCGCGCCGCCTGTCGCTACCTCCACCTACGTCGATGCCTTCGGCAACCAGTGCCGCCGCCTCATGGCGCCGGCCGGCGAGCTTACGCTCACACTCGACGGCACCATCGCCGACAAGGGGCAGCTCGAGCCGATTGTGACCACAGCCGCCGAGGTCCCCGTCGAGCGCCTGCCGCCCGACGCGATCGTCTATCTGCTCGGCAGCCGCTATTGCGAAACCGACCGCCTGAGCCAGATCGCGTGGGATCTGTTCGGCGCGATGCCACCCGGCTGGACTCGCGTGCAGGCGATCTCCGACTACGTGCACAAGCGCATCAAGTTCGGATACCAGCACGCCCGTTCGACCCGCACTGCGCTCGAAGCGCACGAGGAACGTATCGGCGTGTGCCGCGACTATGCGCACCTCTTCATCGCGTTCTGCCGCTGCCTCAACATCCCCGCCCGCTATGTCAACGGCTACCTTGGCGACATTGGCGTGCCTGCCGATCCAGCGCCCATGGATTTCAGCGCCTGGGCGGAGGTGTTTCTCGATGGTCGCTGGTACACGTTCGATGCGCGCCACAACAAGCCGCGCACTGGCCGCATCATCGTTGCCCGCGGGCGCGACGCCACCGACGTGCCGCTAATCAACTCGTTCGGACCGCACACTCTGAAAAAATTCAAGATTTGGACGGACGAGGTGGTGGCACCCGCGCTGAAAGCCGCCCGCGCCTGAAGCCTGCCGCAAGTTACCGGAACTCCCGCCCAATTGCCGTCTTGTTCGCGCCACGGCGCTCCTGTTCTCAATTAGACGGGAGCTGGCCCAACGCGGTGGAGGACGTGCGTCGTGGAAAGCGTGACGGTAGCTGTGAGGCGCTTCTTCAATAGCCCCGGATTCAAGTTCTTCCTGATCTGCGGCCTCGTGCTGGCGCTGCTCATCCCGCTCTTGCTCGTGTGGGCACTGGTGGCAGAACGCGAGCAGCGCGCCGAGGGCGTGCGCTAGGAGGTTGCGCGCGAATGGGGCGGCGCGCAGCGCATCGTTGGCCCCGTGCTGATCGTTCCCTACACCGTCGTGGTCGTTACCGGCCAAGGCGACAAGCGCACCGAGGAGGTGCAGGAGCGGCGCGCGGTGTTCCCGCCGCAGACGCTGAACATAAACGGCAAAGCCGCCACCAAGGTGCTGCATCGGTCGATCTACGACGTGGCCGTCTATACCGGAGAGCTCGACTTCGAGGGCCGCTTCGCAGCGCCCGACATGACCGAGATCGCAACAGACCTGCATAGCGTGCGCTGGCACGATGCCGTCCTCGCGCTTGCCATCAGCGACGTTTCCGGCCTCAAGACGGCGGCCTCGCTGCTGGTCGACGGCGGCACCAAGATCCCGTTCGAGCCCAGCATCGGCGTCTCGGGCGCGCGCGATGGCATTCACGCGCGCATGACCTCGGCGACGAGCCTCTATCCCGCCCCGGGCACGCCATCCGGAGCGGCGCCCGCTGCCATGAGCGCCTTCGACTTCAAGTTCGCGCTGACGTTCAACGGCTCCTCGGAGCTGACGTTCGCGCCCGTCGCTCAGGAGACCACTGTCAGTCTATCCTCCGATTGGGCCGACCCGAGCTTCACCGGCGCCTTCTTGCCGACCGACCGCTCACTGGAGCCGACGAAGTTCTCCGCCCACTGGCTTGTGCCGCACCTAGCGCGCAGCATCCCGCAGGCCTGGAGCCATTTCGAGCAGGGGCTCGAGCGCATCGACCCCTATCAGTTCGGCGTGCGCTTCATCGTGCCGGTCGACTTCTATCAGCTCGTCACCCGCGCCGCGAAATACGCGATGATGTTCCTGGCTACGGCATTTATGGCGGTGTTCCTGCTCGAGCTCGGCTCTGCGCGCCACGTGCACCCCGTGCAGTACCTGTTCGTCGGCTTCGCGATGATCTTGTTCTACATCCTGTTGCTTTCGCTCGCGGAGCAGATCGGATTCCTCTGGTCCTATCTCATCGCCGCGATCGCCACGAGCGGACTCGATCTCGCTCTACGTGGCGCGCGTGCAGGGCAGCGCCGTGAAAGGTCTCGCAATGCTGCTGGTGCTGTCGCTGCTCTATGGGCTGCTCTATCTGATCCTGCGGCTCGAGGACTACGCGTTGCTCGCAGGGGCCGTCGCCGGCTTCGTGATGCTGACGATCGTCATGTTCTCGACGCTCAAGGTCGACTGGTCGGGCGAGAAGGCGCGCGCCGGATAGGTTCAGCTACGCAAGCTCCAGCGTCTCGGTGGCGGGGCGGTAGACTTCGATTTCCCGCGCGATCAAACGACCCTGCGCGGCATCCGCAATCATCACGAGCCGCGTGTTGGTGTTGAGGATCGGCCGCACGAGCCAGCGGAACTCCGCATCGAACTCGGTCGAGACCGCGTGCATGCGGCAGGCGCGCCCGGCGCTGTCGCTGCCGCGCTGATGACCGCGCCAGCCGGGCGACTGCCAGTGGTTGGCGGCGACGTTGCCGCCCTCGTGCACGCGCGCTTCCGTCTCGCTGCGCTCGATGACCGCGGTCTCCGACGGCCTCACGCCCGCGAGCGCAAAGATCGCCGGGGTGGAGATCGGACGCTCTGTCAGCATCCGCTTGGCGTCCGCGAACGACCGCGCCGTCTCGAACACCTCGCGCAACAGGTGCGCCGGCGTCAGGTTGGCCATCCGCCACACGCGCAAGCGGTTCACGGCCCAGTCGAGATAGAAACCACCGAGGGAAGCGCGCATCGGGGCCTGGTTGAGCGCGGCTGAGAAGCGCTGTGGCGCCATCCCCTGCAACAGCCCCGTGTAGCCGGGCCATGTCAGCGTCGTGAACGGGCCGGCCGCTCCGGCGACGAGCGCGGCGATGACCTGGCGTCCGAGGCCCGGCATCATCCAGTCGAGCACGCGCACGAGGCGTGCACTTTTGTGATCGGGCGACGGGCCCACCTTGCAGGTGCAGCCCCATTCGTAGTTGACCGACAGGAAGTATGCGCCGGGCCGCGCGAGGCGGCGGGCGATGGCGTCGATCTCGTCGAGATGCACGCTGTCCTGCTTCACGAGCCATCGGCGCGAGATGGCGTCGAGTACCTTGAGGGCCGCGGGCGGCATGTTGCCGGTAGCGTCATCTATGAGAGCGTGCGCGCGGGCTTCCTCGCGTTCCAGCGTCTCCATCGGATAGGCGGAGCCGACGGCGTGCACCGGGATGCGCACAAGGTTGTGGGTTGCAACGGGTTGCGCCATACCGGAGTGCGCCATGCCAGGCTCCCATGCCACGCCCTCGCGGGGGCCGCCGCCTTGCAGGGATGTGCGCATCACCGGGCGCGATTTCACCCAGACCCCGGGACGCCAATGTAAAAAAGGCCGCAGAAAGGTTGGCTCGGCGGCCAAAGTTCCCATACCTGACAGTGAGTAGCCCGGCCAGTTCCGGCGCACCAACCGGGTCGACGTCCGGATGGCACCTCCGCAACCGGCCAAGCTCGAGGCACCATCGCAGGCGGCGCCGCGCTACGCCTTGATCATGGTCAAATCGGCGGCAAACTCCGGTGCCGATTGACAATTTGACGCGTCGAAGCGATAAAACCGCCCGATCGCGTCCAGCCAATCATGCCGGGCGCGCAATGCGCTAACCAAGGCTTGCATCGCCATCCGATCGGCGAGCACAAAGACCGCAGTCACCTGCGGCGCCACAGGGCGCGGATAACGTGAAGGAAGAGCCATGTACGCTGTCATCAAGACGGGCGGCAAGCAGTATCGCGTTGCTGCGGACGACGTCATCACCATCGAAAAAGTCGTCGGCGACGCCGGCGCCAAGATCGAGTTCGCCGAGGTCCTCATGATCGGCGGCGGCTCGGACGCCGCCAAGCTGGGCGCGCCGTTCGTGTCGGGAGCCAAGGTCGTAGCCGAGCTCGTCGAGCACACGCGCGGCCCCAAGGTGATCTCGTTCAAGAAGCGCCGCCGCAAGAATTCCCGCCGCAAGCGCGGCCACCGCCAGGACCTCACCACGGTCCGCATCAAGAGCATCATCGGCGCATAAGCTTGCTGCCGGCCCGTATCCAAGGAACTGACACATGGCACAAAAGAAAGCTGGCGGCTCGTCGAGAAACGGCCGCGACTCGCACTCCAAGCGGCTCGGCGTCAAGCGTTTCGGCGGCGAGCGCGTCATCCCCGGCAACATCCTCGTGCGCCAGCGCGGCACCCAGTGGCACCCGGGCACGGGTGTCGGCATGGGCACCGACCACACGATCTTCGCCGTGGTCGAGGGCGCCGTGGAGTTCACGACCAAGCGCAACGGACGCGTCTACGTGTCGGTGCGCGGCGGCGACGCCGCAGCGTCAGAATAGCCGGCACGGCCATCGCCCGATTTGGTTTCAAGGGGGATGTCGCAACGTCCCCCTTTTTTCATGAGCCAATCTCAGATGCGGGATGAGGCGATAGGCGAACAGCGCACCCCCGAGCTGCACTCGGCCAGACTGAGCTACAGGCCGATCGAGCACGCCGATGCGGGCCGCATCGCCGTGCTTGCCGGCGAGTGGGACATCGCCCGCATGACGTCGCGCATCCCTCACCCCTATACGCTCGTCGATGCGGACCTGTGGATCGCCTCCATCGGCTCCGACGAGTTCGTGCGCGGCGTGGAGCACGAAGGCCAGCTCATCGGCGCCGTCGGCTACATCGAGGGCGATGACGGCCAAGCCGAGATCGGCTACTGGATCGGCAAGTCGTGGTGGGGACGCGGCTTTGCCACCGAGGCGGCGCAGGCACTGGTCCAGCATTGCTTCGGCCCGGCCGGCTTCCGGCGCCTGACCTGCGGCCACTTTATCGACAATCCCGCCTCGGGCCGCGTCATCGCCAAGCTCGGGTTCCGCCGCGTCGGCAACGGGCGCCAGTGGTGCGAGGCGCGCAAGAGCGAGGTCGATACGGTGCGTTATGCGCGCAAGCGCCCGCTGCTTGCGGCCTGGCGGAGAAGCGCATGAAGTTTCTCGACCAGGCCAAGATCTACATCGCTTCGGGCGCCGGCGGCGACGGCTCCGTCAGCTTCCGGCGCGAGAAGTTCATCGAGTTCGGCGGCCCCGACGGCGGCGACGGCGGCAAGGGCGGCGACGTGTGGGTCGAGTGCGTCTCCAATCTCAACACGCTGATCGACTACCGCTACCAGCAGCACTTCAAAGCCAAGAAGGGCGGCAACGGCGCGGGCAAGAACCGCGCAGGCGCGAATGGTGCCGACTGCGTCATCAAGGTGCCGCCAGGCACGCAGATTTTCGCCGAGGACAACGAGACACTCCTCGCAGACCTGTCCAAGCCCGGCGAGCGAGCGCTCATCGCCAAGGGCGGCAACGGCGGCTTCGGGAACTCGTATTTCAAATCCTCGACCAACCAGGCGCCGCGCCGCGCCAACCCCGGTCAGCCGGCCGTCGAGCTCACCATCTGGCTGCGGCTCAAGCTGATTGCGGACGCGGGCATCGTCGGCCTGCCGAACGCCGGCAAGTCAACGTTTCTCGCAGCCGTGAGCGGAGCGAAGCCGAAGATCGCCGCCTATCCCTTCACCACTCTGCATCCCAACCTCGGCATCGTGCGTGCGGGCGATACCGATTTCGTGCTGGCCGACATCCCTGGGCTGATCGAGGGCGCGAGCGAAGGCGCGGGCCTCGGTACGCGCTTTCTCGGCCACGTCGAGCGCACGAAGGTTCTGCTCCACCTCGTAGACGCGACCGAGGAGGACGTCGCCGGCGCCTACCGCACCGTGCGTGGCGAGCTCAAGGCCTACGGCGCCGAGCTCGATCACAAGAAAGAGATCGTCGCGTTGTCGAAATGCGATGCGCTCGACGCCGACACACTGGCGGAGCGTGCTTCCGCCTTGAAGAAGGCGGCGAGGAAGACGCCGCTGCAGCTTTCGGCAGTGTCCGGCCAGGGCATAAAGGAGGCGCTCTACGCGATCGCGCGCGAGATCGGCCGCGCCGGCAAGATGGACGAGCCGGAAACGCCGGAGGACAATGGCGCCTGGCACCCATGAGCTCGCCGGCCCGGCTCTAAAAAGCGTGATGTGAACCTCCGATTTCGCACCAAAGCGGCGGCTTTGTATCGTTCGGGGCCAAATTCTAGGTTGCGTTAACAAAAAGCTCACTGAGCGAGCAGACTTGCACAGACTTTTACCCGGAAATTCAGCGGCAGCCCGCACAACGGGAACGGATCAACAGGGCCGCGAAAAGCTCGCACCTCCGCCGGGACGGCCGTGGAAAAACAGTCGCAACGAAAGACGACCGCGTTCGCAACGGTGCCTATCGCGCTGCTCGCCACCGCGGCATTCCTGGTCGTGCTCGGCTCGCTCATTGTCGGCGGGCGCGAGACCAACGACATGGCTCTCGCGCGCCAGCGCGACACGATCACCCATGCGATAACCCAGCACGGCCGGTCGCTGGCGCGTGAGCTGCTCGTGCAGACCGTGTGGACGGAAGCCTTCGAGAAGACCCAGGCGCACGATCAGGCTGGATGCATTCCTTCTACGGAGCCTTTCTGAGCCAGCTCTTCGGCTACGACGAAATCTACGTGCTCTCCGGCGGCAACGAGCCTGTCTATGGTTTTGCTGACGGCCACGACGTTCCACCCGGCAAGTATGGGCAGGTTGCCGCGAAGATCGCGGATCTCGTCGCGGCAGTGCGCAAGCCCGACAGCGAGCCGAAATACAACGTCCTCACGACCGACGTGTCACTCGGCAACGGACAGAGTGTGCACCACCTTGCGCTCGCTGACATCCGCAACATACTCAACCAGCCGGCCACGGTCGTCGTTTCGACCATCGTTCCTGACCGTCCGACCGAAGGCGCGCTCCAGGCGCCACGCTACCTTCTCGTGGCCGTCGAGAACCTCGACGCCGCGCTCACCAACAAGCTCGGGACAAACTTCGCCTTCCGGGACTTGAAGTGGGTGTCGGGACCGGTGCCAGCGGGAGATTTCGAACCTGAAACTCGCCGCGCTCAACGGCGCAAACGTGGGGACACTCGCCTGGCGTGCAGCCCAGCCCGGCTGGCAGTTCGTCCACCACGTGGCCGTCGGCCTCATCATATCGCTGCTGCTTGGCGCTCTCGCCGCCCTGCTCATGCGGTGGGGCAAGGAGCAAGCCCGCCATCTCGTTGAAAGCGAGGCCGACGCCCGGCACGCAGCGAAAACCGACGTACTAACCGGCCTCACCAATCGTGTCGGCCTGAGCGAGCGGTTCCCCGGCCTCATCGATGCCCTTGCAGCGTGGCGAGCAGCGCGCCCGTTTGCGCGTCCCAGATGCGCGCCGTCTTGTCGCTCGAGGCGGTTGCAACCTTGCTGCCGTCGCGGCTGAAGTCCGCTCCCAGAACCATGCCGGTGTGGCCGTCGAGCGTCGCGACCGCCGCCCCGGTTGCGGCATCCCACAGCTTGGCCGTCTTGTCACTTGAGGCCGTGATCACGCGCCGCCCGTCGGGGCTGAATTCGGCGCGCATGATGGGTCCCTTGTGTCCCGCAAGATCGGCCACGGCCGCGCCCGTGTTGGCGTTCCACACCGTCGCCTTGGTGTCGCGCGAGGCTGTGACCACCCCGGTGCCGTCGGAGCTGAAGCCCGCGTATTCGAGCATCTCGCCGTGCCCCGACAGCGTGAGGAGGAGAGCGCCGGTCGCGGCGTCCCAGATGCGGGCGGTGCCGTCGCGCGACGCCGTCACCACGCGTTTGCCGTCGGGGCTGAACTCGGCGCTGCGCACGCTTTCGCTGTGACCGGACAGCAGCGCAAGCTGGGCGCCGGTCGTGGCGTCCCAGATGCGCGCCGTCTTATCGCTCGAGGCCGTCACCACCTTGGAGCCGTCAGGGCTGAAGGCGGCGCCCGCGAGATCGCCCGTGTGGCCCTTGAGCACGAGGAGCGGTGCGGGAGGGGCTACCTGCGCGGGCGGGCTTTGCGCTTGTATCCGGGATGCGGTCAGCGTCACGATGCAAAACGCGATAACACAGGGCGCAAAGCCGCTGCGGCCACTCGACCAGCTCATTTCGGGGCTCCCAACAGTCGCGGCATCCACTGCCCGGTTCTTGACGCCGGACACGGCTAATTCAGGTTTTGCCGCGCTGAGAGGGGACGATTGAGCCCCTTGTTTTGCGCTTAAGCTACCTCTTTTTGGCAAGCTGAGCTATCAGGCTGAGCCGAAGCCGAAGTTGGAAGGTCCGCAGCGCAAGCAAATGAGCACACAGGTCAAATCCGCCCGAGATGCCGCGACAACACCCGCCCGTCCGGAATGGGCGAAGGCCAAGCGCATCGTCGTCAAGATCGGCTCGGCGCTGCTGGCCGACCGGGCGACCGGGGCGCTCAAATCTGCGTGGCTCGCCTCCCTCGTCGACGACGTTGCCGCGCTTGCGGCCCAGGGCAAGGAGATCGTGCTCGTGTCCTCGGGCGCCATTGCGCTCGGACGCCACGCCCTGAAGCTGCCGAAGGGCGCTCTCGAATTGGAGCAGAGCCAGGCCGCTGCCGCGGTCGGGCAGATCGGGCTTGCCCACGCCTATCAGGAGCTAGCCCGCGCCCGCGGCCTCGTCGCCGCGCAAATCCTCGTCACGCTCGGCGACACCGAGCAGCGCCGCCGCTACCTCAACGCGCGCCACACCATCGAGACGCTGCTGGCGCTCAAGGCCATCCCCGTCGTCAACGAGAACGACACCGTCGCCACCACCGAGATCCGCTACGGCGATAACGACCGCCTCTCGGCGCGCGTCGCCTCCATGGTCTCGGCCGACTGCCTTGTGCTCCTGTCGGACGTGGACGGCCTCTATACCGCCCCGCCCGGCGGCAAGCAGGCGGGCAAGCGCCTCGACGTCGTGACCGCCATCACGCCCGAGATCGAGGCAATGGCGGGCGACGCCGGCACGGAGCTGTCGAAGGGCGGCATGAAAACCAAGATCGAGGCTGCGAAGGTCGCGCTCGGCGCCGGGACGCACATGGTCATTACCAGCGGCAAGGTGCCAAACCCGCTGCAGGCGATCGCCGACGGCGCCCCCTGCACGTGGTTCCTTGCGCCGTCGGACCCGCTGACGGCAAAGAAGCGGTGGATCGCCGGCCAGCTCGAACCCAAGGGGCACATCTACGTCGACGCCGGAGCGGAAAAGGCGCTGGCTGCGGGCAAGAGCCTGCTGCCCGCGGGTGTTACGCGCATCGAGGGCGCCTTCGACCGCGGCGACGCCGTAATCATCCGTGCGATCGACGGGCGCGAGCTCGGACGCGGTCTCATCGCCTATGCGAAAGCGGACGCGGAGCGTATCATCGGCAAGAAGAGCAGCGAGATCGCCGCGATCCTGGGCGTGTCACGCTGCGACGAGCTCATCCATCGCGACGACATGGCGCTCAATAGGACTTAAGCACCGGTCATGAACAAGCCCGAGCGCATCGTCAAGCAGGCGCCAACCGCGGAGCTGATGCTCGCGATGGGCATGAGCGCGCGCGCCGCCGCGCGTGAGCTGGCGCTCGCTTCGACGGGCGCCAAGAACGCTGCCTTGCGCGCTGCGGCGCAGGCGCTGCGCCAATCGACGCCCGACATTCTCGCCGCCAACGCCAAGGATCTCGCCGCCGCACTCGAGGCCGGCCGGCCGGCCGCCTTCATCGATCGCCTCATGCTCGACGAAGCACGCGTCGCGGCCATGGCTAAGGGGCTCGACGAGATCGCCGAGCTGCCCGACCCGGTCGGCACCGTGCTCGCACATTGGAAGCGCCCGAACGGCCTGGATTTCGAGCGCGTGCGCGTGCCACTCGGCGTCATCGGTATCATCTACGAGAGCCGCCCCAATGTGACGGCGGACGCCGGCGCTCTCGCCTTGAAGGCAGGTAATGCCGCAATCCTGCGTGGCGGATCCGAGAGCCACCACTCAGCGCACGCGATCGCGGCATGCCTTGGCGAAGGCCTCAAGGCCGCGAAGCTCCCCGCTGCCGCGATCCAACTCGTCCCCACGACCGATCGCGAGGCGGTCGGGCATATGCTCGCGGGCCTGGGCGGCACCATCGACGTAATTGTTCCGCGCGGCGGCAAGAGCCTGGTGGAGCGCGTGCAGAAAGAGGCTCGCGTGCCCGTCTTCGCGCACCTCGAGGGCGTTTGCCACACCTTCGTCGACCGCGACGCCGATCTCGACATGGCCGTGCGCGTCGTGCTCAACGCCAAGATGCGGCGCACCGGCGTGTGCGGGGCGACCGAGACGCTGCTGGTCGATCGCGACGCGCCGGCCGCGGTGCTGCCGACGCTGGTCAAGGCGCTGCTGGATGCCGGCTGCGAGGTGCGCGGGGATGCGGCAGCGCAGAAGACGGACGCGCGCGTGAAGGCCGCTACCGAGACCGACTGGGGGACCGAGTACCTTGACGCGGTCATCGCGGTGAAAACCGTTGCCGGTGTCGAGCCGGCGATCGCGCACATTGCCAAGTACGGCACGCAGCACACCGACGCCATCATCACTGCCAACGCCGCAACGGCCGAGCGCTTCCTCAAAGCGGTCGATTCGGCGATCGTGCTGCACAACGCCTCGACTCAATTCGCCGACGGCGGCGAGTTCGGCTTCGGCGCCGAGATCGGCATCGCCACCGGCAAGCTGCATGCGCGCGGACCCGTCGGCGTCGAGCAGCTCACGAGCTTCAAGTACGTGGTGCGCGGCGCAGGCCAGATCCGCCCGAAGTAGTTTGACCTCCGAAAGGGATGCCCATGCTACGCGCTATCACTTGCATCGCCGCAATGCTCGCGGTTGCCATGACCGGAGTATCGGCGGACGCGCGCGGCAAGCAGCGGGGAAGGTTCGCCGAAGCGCCGCTCAAGGACTGCACGCGCCTCAACGGCCGCTGGGGCTACTATGGCAACCCGTGGTGCAGCCCGGCGGAGCAGCGCCGCTGGGATCGCTGGGATGCTCAGCGCCGCTAGGCATGCCGCGTAACTGCGCCCGCCTCCGTCTTGCCCGAATGCCGTGACGGTCTTAGCGAGGCCAGCCCCGCAACGCCGGAGACGCCCATGCTCAAGAAAGTCCTTATCACCGTCGCGCTTCTCGTAGCCGGCTTCGCGGCCGTCGTCGCACTGCAGCCGTCAACGTTTCATGTGGAACGCGCGGCAACCATCTCTGCGCCGCCGGCCGCAGTGTTCGCGCATGTCGACGACCTGCACAAATGGGAAGCCTGGTCGCCATGGGCCAAGCTCGACCCCGCCGCCAAGGTGGGCTACGAGGGCGCGGCCGCCGGCAAGGGCGCCGCGTTCACCTGGGCCGGGAACGACAAGGTCGGCGAAGGCCGCATGACTATCGTCGAGAGCCGCCCCGCGGAGCTCGTCGACATCAAAGTCGATTTCGTGAAGCCGTTCCAAGGCACCAACTCCTCGGCCTTTATCTTCAAGCCCGCTGGCGAGGGCACCGCGGTCACCTGGAGCATGAGCGGGCACCAGAACTTCTTCGAGAAGGCGATGTGCCTTGTAATGAACGGCAAGAAGATGATCGGCAACTCGCTCGATGATGGCCTCGCGAACCTGAAGGCCGTGGCCGAGAAAAAGGCCTAAAGCACGCACGAATTCGAAAGCAAGGATCGAGGTGCGGGGCGCGCGCCGGCGCACTATCTTGTGCGCATGATGAAAACCGCCAAAGCGCGCGCAGCACTGCCGCGAAGCACCAAGGCTCCGAAGGCCGACGACGCCCGCTGGGCCGCGGTGCAGGCGCGCAGCCAAGCCTTCGATGGCAAATTCGTCACTGCGGTAGCGACGACGGGCATCTATTGCCGTCCGTCGTGCCCGGCACGGCACCCGTTGCGCGAGAACGTTCGCTTTTATGCAACGTGCAGGGACGCGGAAGCAGCGGGCTTCCGTCCCTGCAAGCGCTGCAAACCGGATGCATTGCCGTTGCGCGACGAGCACGCGGCGAAAGTAGCCGAGGCGTGCCGGCTCATCGAGTCGGCCGTGGAGCAGCCCAAGCTCGATGCGCTGGCCACAGCGGTCGGTCTCAGCCCCTACCACTTCCACCGCATCTTTAAAGCCACAACGGGCGTGACGCCTAAGGCCTACTCGGTCGCGCACCGGAACAAGGCCGTGCGCGACAAACTGCAGAGGAGTGCTTCCGTGACCGACGCCATCTTCAACGCGGGCTTCAACTCGAGCGGCCGGTTCTATGCCAATTCCACAGAGGTGCTCGGCATGAACCCCCGAAGCTATCGCGCCCGAGGCGCCGATGAGGAGATCCGCTTCGCTTTCGGCGCCTGCTCACTAGGCCAGGTACTGGTCGCTGCGAGTGAAAAGGGCGTCTGCGCGATCCTGCTCGGCGACCACCAAAAGGCGCTCATGGACGAGTTGCGGCAGCGCTTTTCGCACGCGAAGCTGAGCGAGGCCGACGCGGCCTTCAATAAGATTGTCGCCAAGGCAATCCGGCTTGTCGAGGCGCCTGCCTCAAGCGTTGACCTACCGCTCGACGTGCGCGGCACGGCGTTCCAGCACCGCGTGTGGAAGGCACTACAGGCGATTCCCGCCGGTTCGACTTCGACCTACGCAGAGGTCGCGCGGCGCATCGGCAAGCCGAAGGCAGTGCGCGCGGTTGCGGGCGCCTGCGCTGCGAACCCAGTTGCCGTGGCGATCCCTTGCCATCGCGTTGTGAGAGGCGACGGTGGCCTCGCCGGCTACTATTGGGGGGTGGCGCGCAAGCGCGCGCTACTCGACCGCGAAGGCAAGTGACGGTGCGACAGCGCAGAACGCGCCACCACACCTCGCGCAATCACTTATTCCAGGCCGGCTGAGCATCGAGCTGGTCGTCGGTCAACTCGGTGACGATATCGCCGTCCTTCAGCTTCAGGCGATCGAGCGTGATGATCGAGTCTTTCGAGCCGAAGCCGAGGAAGCCGCCGTGCACGACGGCGATGCCTTTGATCTCGCCCTTCTTGTCCTGAAGGACGGCGTCGACCTCGCCGATCTTCTTGCCGTTCTTGTCATAGACGTCCATCTCCGCGACGCGGTCGACGGGGAGCGCCCACGGCGTTACGAGCTTCTTGCTGTCGTCGACCGCGGTGAGCTCGGTGATGACGACCTCGGCGGGAACCTCCGCCTGCTGCTGGGGCGCAGGAGCGGGAGCCGGCGTCGCCGCCTCATGCTGCGGCTCGGGCGCGGGCGGCGCCGCTTCCGTCTGCGGGGCGGGCGCCGGAGCGGGAGCCGGCTCGGTTGCAGCCGGTGGCGGCGCGGGCAGCCCCGGATCGGACTTGGGGGTAAGCGACTCTTCGGCCATGGCTTGGCCGGCGAACAGCAACGCGGACGCAACAAGGCACAATCTAGCGTTCATAGGACACCTCCTTTTTTTGCAGGCAAAAAAGCACTCTTCGTAAAGCTCACGGGGTTGGCGCTGCGGGGCGCTCAGGCGTTTCGTAGGCGATGTAGCGGATGATCTTCCAGGCGCCGTCCGGCTCCTTGCGGAACACGTCCATGCCGGGCTCGACCGAGACGACCTGCTGGCCGTTCGGGAGCGTGACGGTGAGCTTCCAGACGAGGCGCACGACGGCGATCTCGCCGGAGACGATGATCTCGCGCACGTCTAGGTCGTAGGAGTAGGCCTTGCTGGTGTCGCTGAGCGAACGCTGCATGCGGTCGCAGATGTCGCGATAATCGCGCTCGGGGTAGCCGCGAAAGTCGTAGCGTAGGTCCTGCGCGAACAGCGAGCACGCCTTCTCGGTGTTGCGTCCGTTGAAGTCTTGCGTCCATTGCGCGAGTGCCGAACGGATCGCGGCCTCGGCGCTTTCGTCGGCGGACGCACGCAGCGGCGGCAGAAGCGCCAGCGCCAAGAGGGTGAAACCGAGCACGTTGGCATTCACGTTGCGATTGAGCATGTCGTGTTCCAAAGTTGCCGCGTCACGTCCGCGGCTCGAGCACCTGCTTGCGGGTTCGCCGCAAAATCTCGGATACGGTCTGCTTGTAGCGGGTCTCGACCGCCGCCTGGTCGCCGTCGCTGTCGGTCCAGTTGAGCGTGAGGCCGAAGGTGACGGGAGTCGCCGCGACGATCATCTGCCCGGCGACGGCGAGGCAGTGGAATCCATTCCAGTCGATGCTGCCGCCCTTTCCGTAGCCGACGGTGTCCTGCGGGACGACCAAGGCGATCGCGTCCGCCATCGCCTGGATGCGCTTGAACTCGGCGAGCGTGTCCTTCTTCGCGAAGAAGTCGCCGGCGAGCGCGCGCTTGTAATAGGAGACGAACTCGGACGCCGGGCAGACCATCGTCTCCTCGCCGTTGACGGGCGCGCGCGGTGTGCCGGTGCTCTTCTCCGCCTGCATTTCCTGGAGCCCCTTCCAGCCCATATCCACGCCGACGGGGTAGCCGGCGATGTAGGAGAAGAAGCGCCGCGTTGAGTCGGGGATGCGCGCCTGGTGCAGTCCGGCCTCGGTGATGAACGCGCGTACCTTATCGGGGCCGACGCGCGCGAGGGCCACGTCGGTCGCCGTGTTGTCGCTGTGCGCGATCATGGCCTCGAGAATGTTGCGGGCCGCGGTGGTACCGGTGAGATGCTCGAACACGCCGCCGCCGACGGAGCGGATGTTGTCGTCGACCGTGAGCTGCTCCGTTTCCGAGAGCCGGCCCGCCTCAACCTCTTTCAGGTAGGTCGCAAGCACGAAGGTCTTGAAGGCGCTGCCGCAAAACAGCGGCGCGTCGGGGTCGTGCGTGACGCGCCAGGGATCGGTGACGGCATCGACGTCGAGCTGCGCGCTCTTGTTCCCGGGCAGCGCCAGGAAATCGTCGAGCAGACCGGGGATGCCGCCGCTGTCGGCAGGTGCGGCATCGGCGCGCGTCGGCGCCAGCGCCGCCGCGCTAGCAGCAGCGCCCGCGAGCACTAGAAACTGACGTCGCCGGATGTCGCGCTTCAGCAAATTCCCGCTCCGATCCGCCTGTCGCATGGGTCCCTCCAGGATTGGCAGAGCAATAATGACCGGGCCGTTACCGTGGTTGCATTGACCGCTCAAAGCCGCGTTTCGCGGGCGCGCGGCTCAGCCTACAATCGGCGTTATGCTCAAGTCCGCGCTTCAGAGTTTCGGCACCTTGCATGCACACCTGCCGCTGGCCCTGCCCGGGCAGCGGATCGGGCTGATGGGCGGCACGTACAACCCGCCGCACGAGGGCCACGTGATCTGCGCGGAAACTGCGCTCAGGCGGCTCAAGCTCGACCAGCTCTGGTGGATGGTGACGCCGGGCAACCCGCTCAAGTCGTCATCGGGGCTGCCAAGCCTCGAGAGCCGCATGGCCGCGAGCCGCGCGCTTATCACCGATCCCGCCGTCAAAGTCACCAGCTTCGAGGCCGAGCTCGGGAGCCCCTACACCTACGCAACCGTCCGCTACCTGCGGCGCCGGTTCCCGCGCACGCGCTTCGTCTGGGTGATGGGGGCCGACAACCTCGCCACGTTCGACCGTTGGCAGCATTGGCGCGACATTGCGCGCATGGTGCCGATCGCGGTGGTCAACCGACCCGGCTGGCACCTGAAGGCGCTCGCCTCGCCGGCCGCGCGGGCGCTGGCCCGGGGGCGTCTGCCGGAATCGGAGGCTGCCCTGCTGCCCACTAGAAAGCCGCCGGCCTGGGTGTTCGTGAGTTCGCGGCTGTCGGAGGCCTCTTCGACCGCGCTAAGGGTCAAGTGACAACTTAGTCAATTGAAATCATTCCGCTTTTTAGAGCGCCCCGCACCATTCGCCTTCAGCCTGATAAGCGAAGGCTATTGCTGCACCCCCTGCGAACCGCTTATCTATTGGTTCGGCGGGAGCGTGCAGGCCTGCTGACAAGCGCCCCGTGTGCTCGGGAGACGGACGGCACACACGGCGCCAGCCCTCTAAGGGTGAATGAGGAAAGGACAACCAGCAAACGATGCGAACCGCAACTGAGGGTGCTCGCAGGGGCACGCCTCGCGCTGAGCTTTTGTCCAAGGGGCACAAGCCGGCTGCTCTGGTGAAGGAGATCGTCCATTGGCTCGATGAGGCCAAGGGCGAGGAGATCGTGACCATCGACCTCAAGGGCAAGTCGTCCATCGGCGACTTCATGGTGATCGTGACCGGCGGCTCCGACCGGCACGTCGGAGCGATCGCCGATCAGCTCCAGCGCAAGCTGAAGGATAAGGGCCTCGGCCGTGTACGCATCGAGGGGCTCGAGGCCTGCGACTGGGTCCTGCTCGATACCGGCGACATCATTGTGCACATCTTCCGGGACGAAGTGCGCGAGTTCTACAATCTCGAGAAGATGTGGTCGGCAGAGCGTCCAGCCGAGGTCGCGCACTGACGACGGCCTGAGCTGAGGCCACGGCGCCGGTTACGGCGTCCCGCCGGTGAAGCGGGAGTAGCGCTGATGCACCTCATCGTAGCGGCGGTCGGCCGCCTCAAGGACGCCGAGCGCGAGCTATGCGAGCGCTACGTCGAGCGGTTCGACGCGGCGGGATGCGCCTTGAAGCTCGGGCCCTTGCAGATTTCCGAAATTGTCGAGAGCCGCGCCGCCACCGCGGAGCTGCGCAAGGCGGACGAGGCGCAGCGCCTCCTCAAGGGCGCGAGCGGCGCCGATCTGACGGTTGCGCTCGACGGCGGGGGGCGGGCGCTATCGAGTGCAACGTTTGCAAGCTGGCTGGCCAAGGAGCGGGACGCCGGCGCGAGGACGACGGCCTTCCTCATCGGCGGCCCCGACGGCCACGGGGAGGACGCCCTCGCAAGCGCCAAGCTGCGCCTCTCGCTGGGACCCATGACGCTCCCGCACGGGCTCGCCCGCATCGTGCTGGCCGAGCAGCTATACCGCGCCGCAACAATCCTCTCCGGCCATCCCTACCATCGCGCCTGGATAGCGGCCTCCAGAACCCGGCGCACTTTGGCGCGGCGTTCGCTAGAATGGCGGAGTGATTCGTCGCTTGTGCGCAAGCGGACAGGGGAACGGACATGATCGGCAATTTCCTGATTCTGGTAATCATCGGCGCGGCCGTCGGCTACGCCATGCTCCACTACGGCAGCACCTGGTTGCGTCGCCAGTTCGCCACGACGAGCGGGGAGATCACCTACGGTCTCGTCGGAATCGCCGGATCGTTCATGGGCTACGAGGTCGGCGTGATCCTCGGGATCGCGATGCCGCTCCTGCTCTACATCCTGGCGATCATCGGCGCCGGCCTCACGATCTACCTGTGGCGCGGGCGCTAGGCGCTCTCTCCTGACCGGAGAATAGCCGGCCCCACCACGACCTCTTCTTGGCCGCGGCGGCCTCCGCTTCCGCCGTCGCGAGGCTGCCGTCGTCCGCCAGCACCATGAGGATCGGTGTGAGCCCCTCGATGTCCTCGAGCGGGAAGATCTCGATGTCGCGACGGGCGCTCTCGCTCCAGCCGGCAAATGTGAGTGCTTTCTCCGCCTTCGAGAACAGGCCGTGATTGCGGATCGGCTGCGCCTTCTCGATGGCGGAGTCCTCCTCGTTCTTTCTCGCCGCCGCTTGCCGACTTCTTCAGCCACTTCTTGCGAATGTCCGTGAGGTCAGTCAGGCTTGCCTCGCTCTCCTCCGCCTTCAGCTTGTCGAGCTCGCCCTTCTGCAGCCTCCACCACTTTGGCCGCTTGCGGCCAGCGCACCAGATCCAGATCGTCGAGCACGCCGGCGAGCTGGTTCATCGCCAGCGCCTTGGCGCATTCGTCCTCGTTCTTGGGATCGCAACTGTAGAGGTTGGGGATGACGAGATACGACGCCCCTTGTGATAGATGAAGTGCCGGCGCACCCATTCGATGTCGGCACCCGGAGCACGCTCGATCGCGGTGTTGATCGCAGCGCGGATCTGGCGGATGACTGCGACGACGGCCGTCGGCTCGGCGCCGGCGGCGGCGGGTTGAGGATCGCAAGCGCCAGCAGCCCCAGATCGATGCCGATGGTCGCCAGCAGCGCGATCATGTCGCGGCCGGTGATCGGCTCGCCGCTTGAGGTTGTGGCGCGCCCGTCGTCTTTGCCGCCTGAAGAGATGTAGCCGACGAGGCTCGACAGATAGGTGCCGATGTTCTCCCACAGCCGCTTGATCGCATTGGCGACGCCGGCCGGGCCCTCGTTGAACGACGCCTCGCGCAAGTTGAGCGCCGCCGGCTGGTCGGCCTGCACCGCCGCCTGTGTCAGGCGCTGCGCCAGCGTCGGGTCGTAGCAGGAGAAGCCCGCTTTGCCCCGGCGCCACCGAAACCGCCGCGGCGATCGCGCGCATCTCGGTCGCCGTCGACTTGCCGAGCTCGTTGGAGCGGGCGGCGATGTCGCGGGCGCGCGAGCGGATGTTGCTCGCCATGGCGTTGAAGCTCTGCTGGCGCTCGGCGACGGTCGTCCCTTGCAGTTGCGCGACGCTCTTTTGCAGGGATTCGATGTCGGCCTGCACCGGTGCCGAGCCAGGAGTTCTGCACGCCGTCGCGCAGCGACGCGATCTGATCGCGCACGCCGACGCGCGCGTTGTAGAGCGGGCCGCGGCCGGCCCCCGACGAGGTGCCGCAGCTGCCGCCGCTGGTTTCCTCGCGCGCCATCTGGCTTTCCGACCAGGTGACGACGCCGTCGAGCCGACCTTCACCGCGTCGAGGCGCGCCGCCACGGCGCCGGCGGCATCGCCCGCATCCTGCTGCAAGCCCGAAAGGCCGGTGCGCGTCGCCTCCTCGCCGGCGATCAGGCTCCACCAGAAGCCGTAGCCGAAGCCGATCGACCAGATGGCGAGGAACACGTAGAGCGGGAAGGTGACGAGCCGATCGGTCCAGCGGCGCTCCTGCGCCGAAGGTCTCGCGCAGCATCAGCCACATCAGGAAGGTGAGCGCGAAGACGACGATGATGACGAGAAAATCGTTGGAGAACGACATGCCGCCGGGGAGCTGCTGGGAGTTGCCGGCCGGCGAGGTCGACACGCCGATGATGAAGTCGCGCATGCCGTGCCAGGTGGCGAAGCCGGAGATGAGCAGCAGCATCATCGATGCGATGCCGATCAGCGTATTGCGGCCGAGCAGGTAATCGATCGCGCGGCCCCACTAGCGGGCGCGCCACTCTCGTCTCGGCCATTGTCACGTCCCCCATCCCAACCTTGTATAGGCCGATATAGGAAAAACGCGCACTTGTCGCCTCGCTTGTCGCAAGCCCGATGCCGCAATTTCAGGCAGCGTAACGCGGCCGCAACGCTTTGCGGGCCGTTGTGTCCGTGCGGCGGACCGAAGCCTAATCTTGACGACCCCCTCGGAGCACCAGCGCACGACATGGCGCAAGCGCCTTCGACTTTGATCTTCTGGTACGCGGCGGCTTTCCGCTGCAGCGGTTCGAGGCCAACGCCAGGATCTTCCTCCAGGACGACGCGGGGACGTGCATGTACGTCGTCCGCTCGGGCAAGGTCGGCATCATGGCCGGCGGTGCGGTGCTCGAAAACATCGGCCCCAACGGCACCTTCGGGGAGATGGCGCTGATCGACGGGTCGCCGCGCAGCGCTACCGCGGTCGCGCGCGAGCCGACAGAGGTCGCCGTCATCGACGAAAAGGCGTTCCTCTATCTGGTCGAGAAGAACCCTGCCTTTGCGCTTGATCTGTTGCGGCAGCTTACGGCGCGCCTGCGGCGCACAACCGAGAGCCTCTGAAATCGGGCCTACATGGCGCCAGCGAGCCGGTCGAGCAAAGCGACCGGCAGTACGCGCTTGGCAAAGGCCGCCAGATAGGTGGGCGTCGTCACGAAGTAACGCGCCTTCGGACGTGCACTCTCCACCGCGTGCGCCAGCTTCGCAGCGACCGTCTCCGGCTCCAGCTTGAACGTCGACTTGCCGCCGGCCTCCATGGCCGCGAGCCGAACGATGTAGGTCTCACGATGCGGCGAGGCCTCGATGTTCACCGTCGACCGGAAGTTAGCGAGCGCGGCCTCGAGGAAGCGGCTGCGGATCGGACCCGGCTCGATGATCGATACCGCGATGCCGGTGCCGCGCAGCTCCAACCGCAGCGCGTCCGATAGCGCCTCAATGGCGAACTTCGACGCGCAATAGGCGCCGCGGTAGGACCCCGCCACGAGGCCGAGCACGGACGAGCACTGCACAATGCGGCCCTCGCCGTTCCTCCGCATCGCCGGCAACAGGCGCCGCGTCAGCTCGTGCGCGCCCACGACGTTGACCTCGAGCTGACGGCGCAACAGGTCGGCGGAGAGATCCTCAACAGCGCCGACCTGTCCCATGCCGGCGTTGTTGAACAGGGCGTAGAGCTTGCCCTCGGTACGCCGCAGGGCCTCGTCGGCCAGCGCCGTCACCGAATGCGGATCGGCGAGCTCGAGCCGCAAGGCTTCGAGCCGCTCTTTGTCCGTCAACCGCTTCAGATCCGCCTCGTTGCGCGCCGTCGCCAGTACGCGCCAGCCGCGCGCCTTCAACACGCGGGCGGAGGCAAGCCCAATGCCCGACGAGCAGCCGGTGATGAGGATTGAGCGTGCACTCATGCGCCGGACGCTGCGCGCAGCGGAGCAGAGCGGGCTTCGTAGGGCACATAGGCAATGCCGCGGTGGCCGAAGTCGCAAGCATCAGGGTGCAGGATCTCAGCCATGATTTCAGTGCTCTCGACGAGGCGCGGGCCGGGCCTGTTGAAAAACGCGTTGCCGTCGGCGAGGAATACGCGGCGCTCGCGCACGGCGCGCAAACCCTGCCAGATCGCGTTTTCGCGCAGCACGCCCATCTCGCGCGCGGTGGTGGGGATTTCGTAGCCGCATGGCGCGACGAGGATCACGTGGGGATCGGCGGCGGCGACCGCCTCCCACGCGATCCACGGCGACTGCGCCCCGCGCTCGCCGAACAGGTTGGCGCCACCCGCCGCCTCGATCAGCTCGGGCATCCAGTGGCCGCCCGACATCGGCGGATCGATCCATTCAATGAAGGCGAGCCGCGGCCTTGGCCGGCCCGCCACCTTCGCCGACACCGCGGCAATGCGGCTTTGCATGTCTCCGATGAGCGCCGCGCCCATGGGATCGCACTTGAGCGCCATCGCGACGCGGCGGATATCCGAATAGATGTCGGCCATGGTGTGCGGGCGCAACGACACCACCGTCGGCGCGCTGCCGACCCACGCGCACACCGCGCGCTCCACGTCGGCGAGGGAGACGGCGCACACCTCGCACTGGTCCTGGGTCAGGATCACGTCGGGCTCCAACGCCTGTAGCGCTTCCGCGTCGACCTCGTAGACGGCGAGGCCCTGCTCGACGAGTGCGCGCACTGCTTGGTCGATGGCGCGGCTTGAGCCCTCCACCTTGAACTTCGGCCGCGTGAGACCCGGCAGGTCAAGCACGGCCGCCGGCCAATCGCATTCGTGCGAGCGCGCGATCTGGGCCGGCCCGCGTCCGAGCGCATGCACGATCTCGGTCGCGCTCGCGATCAGCGAGATGACGCGCGGGATACCGGCGTTGTGTGAGGTTTGCTCCATGGACAGCCGTCATTGCACCGCGATGCGGCAGAGGCAAGCGCGGCTTCGCCGCGGCCGTCTTAACGCAGAATTTACGCGCGCCCGCGCCTCACGTTGAGAAAGCCGAAAGGTGTCTCGCCAGCCCGTTTGCGGAATGCTTCGAACGCGGTCGGCAACGCCAACCGTTTCTTACCCGTCATTCCAGGATAGGCGGGCGCTCGGCTTGGAGCCCGCGTATCGTCCTCGCATCTCGCGCCTTGGCGTCCCGATCAACGGGGAACGCGTTCAGGGTTGGGGCGCCAAAAGAGGGCAATCATGATTCGCAGTTCTGTCGTTGCGCTTATCGCCGCCGTTTCGATCGGCACGCTGTATTCAGCCCCCGATGCATTTGCGCGTGGCGGCGGTGGTCACTTCGGAGGTGGCGGCCATTTCGGCGGCGACCGCGCGTTTAGGGGCGGCGGCGAGCGCGAGTTCCGGGGCGAGGAGCGCGGGCGCGAGGAACGGCCGCGTGAGGAATCCCGCCCGCGCGAGGAGGAGCGCCACGACGCGGAGCGCCGCGAGGAGGGCCACCATGACGCAGAGCGTCACGAGGATGCGCGCCGCGACGTTGCCGACCACCACGACTTCAATCACCCCATTGATAACGGGCACTGGAACCGCTGGAACCACAACGCCTTCTGGAACAACCGCTGGGGCGGCCGCGACTTCAACTGCCCCAACTGCCGCTTCGGCTGGGCGCACGGCGTGTTCTGGCCGTTCGCCTACGGCGACATGTTCTCCTGGGCCTGGTGGCCCAATGCCGGCGTGCCCGCGTTCTGGGGCTACGGCGCCGGCTTCATCATGAGCAGCCTGTTCTGGCCCTACGGCACCTACGCCTGGCCCGACAACAGCTATGGCGCCTATGCCTACTCGCCAAGCGGCCCGAACTATCAGGTCGCGCACGAGTCGCACGAGGACATCTACAGCGGCGGACCGGAGATCATCACCGAGCCGACCCAGACCAGCGCGTCCGAGCTCGCCGACACCTGCAGCGGCGTTGCGCCCGGCGTCGGCGCGCTGCCGATGAGCAAGATCGAGGAGACGGTGAAGCCCGACCAGCAGCAGATGGCCTCGTTCAAGGCATTGTCTGCGGCGTCAGCCAAGGCCGAGTCCATTCTCAAGGCGTCGTGCTCGAACGATCCGGCGCTCACTCCCGTGGGGCGACTCGACGAGCTGCAGAAGCGGCTCACCGGCATGACCGAAGCGCTTCATACCGTGCAGCAGCCGCTGGTCGCCTTCACCGACGGTCTGTCACCCGAACAGAAGCAGCGCCTAGACGGTATGTCGGAAGGCCAGAAGGCCGATGCCGACCTCTGCAGCGATCACGACGAGCAGTTCACCGACGTGCCGGCGCAGCAGATCGCGGCGGCAGTGAAGCCCGACCAGAAACAGCAGGTCGCGCTCGACGCGCTCAAGAGCGCCTCGACCAAGGCGTCGCAGCTGCTGAAGGCTGCATGCCCGTCGGGTACCTCAGGGTCCACGGCTGCCCGCCTCGACGACATGAGCAAGCGGCTCTCGGCAACGAAGCAGGCGATGAACGACGTACGCCCTGCGCTGGTCGGCTTCTACAACTCGCTGTCGGACGAGCAGAAGGCCCGCTTCGATACACTGCCACAGCAGGCGAGCAAGTAGCATCGCCTCCGTAAAAACGAGCCAGCCGCCGGAACGGTGTTCCGGCGGCTGGCTTTTTGCCGGAGTTTCGTCCTCGTCTAAGAGTTGAACCGGGGTGAGGCTCCGTGATAACGCATACGAAACTTCCTCGGCCGAGGCGACGGCGATGGCCAAGCAATGGACCCTCGAGAAAGAGCTGTGCGACATCGCCAAGACGCGTTCGGCGGGCGAGGCGCTGCGCCGCCTCGGCATCGTCGGCGCGGATAGCCCCGATGCTGTGCTCGAGGAGGTCGAGACTTGGATCTGCGCGGGTGACTGCTATACCTACCGCTTCCGGATTTCGCTTCCTGAAGCCACGCATGAGGTGGTGCTGAAGGCAGTTGTTGCGTTCTCGATTGCCAGATCTCTCACCGAAATGGCGGACGAGTGGGTTAGCCGTCGCCGGCTGCTGGAGCGAGAGGGTGTCCGCACCTCGAAGCTCTACCACGCGGGACGAGCGCTCTTCGTGGAACAATCAGTGCCGATCGAGCTATCCGACCACCTGCACGGCCAGCCCGCCGAGCGCAAACGGCTCGCCGACCAGGTGATCCGGTTCGCGGCCATCCTGGCGAAGAGGGGCTTCTGCCCACTCTCACCATTTCATGCGTTGAAAACCGATGGCTCCGACGTATTTGTCACCGACTTCGGGCAGGATATTGGCCCGCCGGGAGTCTCCTCCCGGCGCAACGGGCAGCTCCTGCGCGAGGCAGTGCGCTGGCTGGAGCGCGAGGGCGGCCGCTCCATCGACAGGGCTCGCGCCAGCGCGCTCTATGACTTTCATTGCGGAAGCAATCGCAACGAGGAAACGAGATGGACCTAGCGTCCAAGATTCTGAAGGCGCTCCCAGCCGTCGCAGCGGCAGAGGGACCCAGCGAGCGATGGATTCGCCCGCTCGGCAATAGCCAGGCTGCGGCGCGAAATCACTTCGTTCTCTTCCTCAAGCCAGAAGCGCTGGCGCTCGAGGACGGCGTGAACGTGGAAGGCGTGCTCGAATTCGTACTGTCGAAGCTGCGCGCCAATGGCATCAAGACCGGCGCCGTCCGCCTCTTGAACGGCCCTTATCTCGGCCGGTTTCGCATAATGGAAGCCCACTACGGCGTCATCAACCGGGCCTCGCGCCTGGGAGAGGCCGCCCTTTCGCAGCCGACCAAGAAGAAGCTCGCGGCGGAGTGCCCCGGCGTCGACCAGGTGTTTGGCGCGCACCAGTTCCTCGGGAAATATCCGGATGTGTCGGCCTTTGCGCTCAACGTCCTGGCGGACACGCTCGGCACCAAGAAGGTAGCGAGCGGGAAGTATTACGGCGTCTTTAGCGTTGGCGGCGAGAAGGTCATCGTTCTAAACCCATTCCATCCGCAGCAGCTTCTGCACTACACGCAGCCCGGGCGCACGATCGTCGTATTCGAGTGCTCGACGGATACTGACTGGGCCGTGCTGCGCAATGGGGTGACCGGGGCGACCGACCCGACCCGCGCCGCGCCGGGTTCCATACGCCGGACGCTGCTCGACCGAAAGTCGGAGCTTGGCCTGCGCGATGTGAGCACCGCCAACAACGGCGTGCACTGCTCGGCCGGGCCCCTCGAGGCGATGGCCGAATACATTCGCTTCTTCTCCGACCACGCTAAAGGCGAGCAGATCGACCCGGAGGAGACGCCGTTCGGGCAACTCCTCGCCAAGCACGGCCTCGGCAAGAAGGACGTCGCCGGCCTCGCGAAGAATCCGCTGCTCGGACGGGGCCCCGATGCGACCTACGCCTTCAACCTGACGGAGGAGAAGGACTCCGACGCGGCGGCCGACCTCCTGGCTGGGGCGAGCCGCAAGAAGGCCGCGGCGAAGTAGCGTTCGTCAGTTCGCGCCCTCGAGCAGGCGCCGCGTGATTACCTGCGCCTGGATCTCGGCCGCGCCTTCAAAGATGTTGAGGATGCGCGAGTCGCACAGCACACGGCTGATGGGATACTCGAGCGCGAAGCCGTTGCCGCCGTGGATCTGCAGCGCGTTGTCGGCGTTCGCCCAGGCGACGCGCGCACCTAACAGCTTCGCCATACCGGCTTCCAGATCGCAGCGGCGCCCCTGATCCTTCTCGCGCGCGGCAAAGTAGGTGAGCTGGCGCGCCACCATGGTCTCCACCGCCATCATCACGATCTTGTTCGACACCCTCGGGAACGCGTAGATCGGCTTGCCGAACTGGCTACGGTCGAGCGCATATTTGAGCGCCAGGTCCATCGCGCACTGAGCGACGCCGACCGCGCGCGCCGCCGTCTGGATGCGCGCCGCCTCGAACGTGTTCATGAGCTGCTTGAAGCCCTGGCCCTCGACGCCGCCGAGAAGCTGGCCCGCCGGCACCTCGAAGGCGTCGAAGGAAATGTCGTACTCCTTCATACCGCGGTAGCCGAGCACCTCGATCTCGCCGCCCGTCATGCCCTTCGCGGGGAAGGGATTCTCGTCGGTGCCGCGTGGCTTCTCGGCGAGCAGCATGGACAGGCCCTTGTAGCCCGGCTCGCTCGGGTTGGTGCGCACCAGCAGCGTCATCATGTCGGCGCGCACCGGATGCGTGATCCAGGTCTTCTGGCCCGTCACCTTGTAGGTGTCGCCCTCCTTCACCGCGCGCGTTTTCAGCGACGCGAGGTCGGAGCCGGTGTTGGGCTCGGTGAACACGGCCGTCGGCAACAGCTCGCCGGTGGCAATCTTCGGCAGATACCTGCTCTTCTGCTCGTCGGTGCCGTTGTTGAGGATGAGTTCGCCCGCGATCTCCGAACGGGTGCCGAGCGATCCGACGCCGATATAGCCGCGCGATAGCTCCTCCGACACGATGCACATGCTCTCCTTGCCGAGCCCGAGACCGCCGTACTCCTCCGGCAGCGTCAGGCCGAACACGCCGAGCTCTGCGACCTTGGCGATGATGTCGAGCGGGATGTATTCATTCTTCAGGTGCCACTCGTGCGCATGCGGCACGACCTCGGCCTCCGAGAACCTGCGCATCTGCTCGTGAATCGCGGCGTGCGTATCGTCAAGGCCGGTGTCGCCGAACGTAGTGGCGCCGGGTTGCGCGGCAATAAGCTGGGCGAGGCGCGATTTGACGTCCTGGCCCGAGCCGGCGGCCACGAGGGTTGCGACTGCGACCTCGTCCTCGAAGCGGCGGATCTCGGCGCGTGAAACACCCAGCGCATCTGCGCGGATGATCTCCACCTGGCTCATGGGGATGCCGCCCGCGATCTGCGCCAGGTACTCGGCGAAAGCGGCCACCAAGATCAGCCGCTCGAACTCGCCGAACCGTCCCTCCTCCGACAGCCGCTTGCCCCAGGCATGTGTCTGGCGCAGGCCCTCGACCGTGGTGGCGAGCCAAGCAAGCCCGTGGCCGGCATGTTGCGCGGCGTCGATCCCACCCGCCTCGGCGATCTTCGCACGCACGCCCGCCTTGGCCGACTGCAGCACGCGGTCGGCGGCGGTCACGGCATCGGCGGCGCTCTGTAAAAGAGCATCGGAGCCGGCTGCCAGGAGGCCCGGTTCAGCCTTGAGCGCCGCAGTCGACATCTTGCTCACCTCGTGGATGGGGTTACGGGCGGCAATCTGGGGCGCCGCCATGTTGCGATGCAGGATAATCGACATTGCCGTCAAGGCAACCGGCAAGGATGGGGCGGCTTAATCGCCGTCGCCACCAAGCAGCGCGTTGAGGAACCGATGCGCGCGGTGCGCCTTCTTGAAGCGCAGGGGTAGCGGAGCGGAGGGTTCTACCGTCGCCGTCACGGCCTGCTGCTTAGGCGCGACCTCGACGATCTCGACGGCCGCCTCCTCGACCTTAGCCAGATAGGCAGCGTGCTCGTCGGGATCGATGTCGGAGATTATCCCTCCGAGACGCGCCCGCAGCGAGCCGGGCGGCAGCTGCTCGGCCTCTTCCTCCGGCTCCGGGGCCAAATCCGCCCGCGCGATGATGGTCACGGACGCCTCGGTCACCTCGTCCCCGCAAAAGTCGGGCTCCAGGCTGTCCATGGTCTCCAGCGCCGCCAGCATGCGTAGGCCATCTTCCTCGGCCGCACCGAAGATGAGGTGGCGCGGGTCCGGCGTCGGCGGCTCGGGCACGGGAGGCGGCTCCGTCACCACGTGGGCCCGTAGCTTGGGCTTGCGCACCGGCTGATAGCCGGCAGCGCTCCGCGGGAGTGTCCTGCGGCCCCGCATCGGGCTGTGGTCGTTGACCGCCAAGTGGTGTCCCCGGGACTTGGATTGGGCTCATGCCCACTCTAGGAAAGGTCTAAGGGCTCGTCCATGACGCGGCAATCCCGCCATGGACCTGCCGCGGTGCCGGGGCTAGCTTCCGGCCGCCCAAGGGGCTCTAGGGGGAGGCCCGGGGCCAAAGGAGATATTGGGGATGAAGCGTTACCGAACCGTGCTCGAAGCCATTTACCGGCTTTACGCGCACAGCGGCTTCACCATGGCGGGAGCGGTCGCCTTCTCGTTCGTCGTGTCGCTGTTTCCGTTCTGCATCTTCCTCGGGGCGCTTGCCGGCATCTTCGGGGGGCGCCCACTCGCCGCCGAGGCCGTCGCCCAGATCTTCCAGATCCTGCCGCAGCGTGTCGCCGAGGGCATCGCGCCGCAGGTCGATTCCATCATGAGCAGCACGCGCATCGACCTCCTGACCGCGAGCGCGGGGCTGTCTCTGTTCTTCGCCACCAACGCCATCGAGACCCTGCGCGCCGCGCTCAACGGCGCCTATCGCGTCACCGAGACGCGGCCCTATCTCGTGTCGCTGTTCCGCAGCATGTTGTTCGTCCTCGTCAGCGCCGTCTCGATGCTGGTGCTGACCTGGGCGGTCGTCGTGGGTCCGGTTGTCGCGCACCGCTTCGAACCGCACTTCGCACAATCGCTGCTGCGCAGCACGTTGTTCGCGGCGACCCTGCGCTACGCGCTTGCGGGTGCCGTCATGGCCATCCAGCTCTTCGCCTTCCATCTCTGGCTCGCGGCCGGCAAGCGCGCCCTCAAGGACGTGTGGCCGGGTGTGCTGCTCTCGATGTTCCTTTGGCTGGCGCTCGCGAGCCTCTACTCCTACTACCTGAACTTCAGCGACTACACGCGTTTCTACGCGGGCCTGTCGCAGCTCATGGTGGCGCTGATCTTCTTCCAGATGAGCGCCGTCATCATGATCCTCGGCGCCGAGCTCAACCGCGGCATTTCCGAGCTGAAGCGGCTCGGGCCCAAGGGCATCGAGAGCTTCGCCAACGGCGGCACCGTGCCGGCAAAATGAAACGGCGCGCGGATTTGTCCGCGCGCCGTACTAATTGCAGCCAGTTTTGACTAGCGCGTCTTGCGCATCTGCGCGCTCGCCTCGAGCACATCTTCCATCGTGCGCAGCCCGGTCGTCGGGGCCGAAACCAGCACCGCCATGTTGCCCGGTTTGTGCTCGTTGCGGAGCATGCGCATGTGCGCCTTGGGGATCTGCTCCCAGGGAAACACCTCTGACATGCACGGATCGATGCGCCGCTCGACCACCAGCTTGTTGGCCTGCGAGGCCTGCATCAGATTGGCGAAGTGCGAGCCCTGCACGCGCTTCTGGTGCATCCACAGATAGCGCGCGTCCATGGTGAGGTTGTAGCCGGTGGTGCCGGCGCAGATGACGACCATGCCGCCGCGCTTGACGACGAACACCGACACCGGGAACGTCGACTGCGCCCGGATGCTCGAACACGAAGTCGACGTTGTTGCCCTTGCCGGTGATCTCCCAGATGGCGGCGCCGAACTTGCGCGCTTCCTTGATCCAGGCGTCGTACTCCGGCGTGCCGACCTTCGGCATCTGGCCCCAGCAGTTGAAGTTCTTGCGGTTGATGACGCCGTGGGCACCGAGCTGCATGACGAAGTCGCGCTTGTCGTCCTCGGACACGACGCCGATGGCGTTGGCGCCGGAGGTGGCGCAGAGCTGCATCGGCCATCGAGCCGAGGCCTCCCGACGCGCCCCACACCAGCACGTTGTGGCCGGGGCGCAGCACGTGCGGACGATGGCCGAACAGCATGCGGTAGGCGGTGGCCAGCACCAGCGTGTAGCAGGCGCTTTCCTCCCAGGTGAGGTGGCTGCGGGCGCTCCAGCAGCTGGCGGTCCTGCACGCGGCAGAACTGCGCGAAGGAACCGTCGGGCGTCTCGTAGCCCCAGATGCGCTGGCTCGGCGAGAACATCGGGTCGCCGCCGTTGCACTCCTCGTCGTCGCCGTCGTCCTGGTTGCAGTGGATGACGACCTCGTCGCCGACCTTCCAGCGCTTCACCTTGGAGCCGACCGCCCAGACGATGCCGGACGCATCCGAGCCGGCGATGTGGTAGGGGTTCTTGTGGACGTCGATCGGCGAGATCGGCTTGCCGAGCGAGGCCCAGACGCCGTTGTAGTTGACGCCGGCCGCCATCACGAGGACGAGCACGTCGTGGCTGTCGAGCGGCCACGTCGGCACCACCTCGATCTGCATCGCCGTGTCGGGCTCGCCGTGGCGCTCCTTGCGGATGGCCCAGGCATACATGTTCTTGGGGACGTGCCCGAGCGGCGGGATTTCGCCGATCTCGTAGAGATCTTTCTTCTCGGCCACGACCGAGAGCGGGCTAGCTTCGGTTCTGGTGGCGGCGACTTGGCTCGACATTCTCGGCTCCCGATGCTGGCCTCATCCTTAAGATGGGCCCTTATTTTGCATTGCGGTAGCATGACCGCATGGTTTTCCATGCCGTTTCAAGCACGATTTCGCGCTGCAATGAAGAGGCCGCGGTGCCGCTAGGCACTGCATCTCAACTCATCTTTAATGCTGTTCATCGCATTTCCCGGCCCGCTAACCCATTTCCCGGCCGCCCGTTGTAGGCTCCCAACCTCTCCGGGAACCGCACAAATGATGCAATTTCTCAACCAGACCTTCGAGGTCGATGCCTACACCATCGTCGTTGTCGCGTTGCTGGCCGGCTGGTCGGGCATCCTGACCATGCAGGTGCTTTCGAGGGCCGGCCTCGCCATGGTGTTCGTGCCGGGGTTCATCTTCGGCGCGCTCGTCGCCAACTACCTGTTCAAGCAGTACGCGATCTACCCGACCGCCGACAAAGAGACCAACGTGGTCATCGCCTGCACCTTGGGCATCATCGTCGCTCTGCTCGCACTGCTGGCCGTGACCAGGCTCTCGGCGATCGCCTCTGAGGCCCGGGCCTCCCGTCACCAATTCAGGCGCAGCTAGTCGGCCGAGCATCCAGCTCGAGCAGGCGGAACGCGCTGTCGCGGCGCCAAAGATCATTTTGCATTGCGATGCGGGATGGGTACTTTAGGGCACACGCCCGACCTTTCCGAAGGATGACGCATGCGCGAGCAAAAGAGCGGGCCGGCAGCAGCAGCTGCCCCGCGGCACGCCGGATAAGCCCTGGATCTTCCGCACCTACGCCGGCCACTCCACGGCGGCGAAGTCCAACGAGCTCTACCGCGACGAACCTGGCCAAGGGGCAGACCGGCCTTTCGATCGCCTTCGATCTGCCGACGCAGACCGGCTACGACAGCGACCACGAGCTGGCCGCGCGGCGAGGTCGGCAAGGTCGGCGTGCCGGTGTCGCCACATCGGCGACATGCGCGCGCTGCTCGACGGCATCCCGCTCGAGCAGATGAACACGTCGATGACGATCAACGCGACGGCGGCCTGGCTGCTCGCGCTCTACGTCGCGGTCGCCGACGAGCAGGGCGCGCCGCGCAGCAAGCTCACGGGCACCATCCAGAACGACATCATCAAGGAATACCTGTCGCGCGGCACCTACGTGTTTCCGCCCGAACCGTCGCTGCGGCTGATCAAGGACACGATCGTCTTCTCAGCGTCGCGAAGTTGCCGAAGTGGAACCCGACCAACGTCTGCTCCTACCACCTGCAGGAGGCCGGCGCGACGCCGGTGCAGGAGCTCGCCTACGCGCTGGCGACCGCGCATGGCCGTGCTCGACGCGGTGAAGGCCTCGGGCGAGGTGAAGCCCGAGGACTTCGGCAACGTGGTCGGGCGCATCTCCTTCTTCGTCAACGCGGGCCTCCGCTTCGTCACCGAGATGTGCAAGATGCGCGCGTTCGCCGAGCTCTGGGACGAGATCACGCGCGAGCGCTACGGCGTCACCGACGCCAAGCACCGGCTGTTCCGCTACGGCGTGCAGGTCAACTCGCTGGGGCTCACCGAGCCGCAGCCGGAGAACAACGTCTACCGCATCCTGCTCGAGATGCTGGCCGTGACGCTGTCGAAGAAGGCCCGCGCCCGCGCCGTGCAGCTGCCCGCCTGGAACGAGGCGCTCGGCCTGCCGCGCCCGTGGGACCAGCAGTGGTCGCTGCGCATGCAGCAGATCCTGGCCTACGAGACGCGATCTGCTCGAGTACGGCGACATCTTCGACGGCTCGACCGAGATCGAGGCAAGGTCGAACGAGCTGAAGAGCCGAGCGCGAAGGCCGAGCTGGCCACGCATCGACGCCATGGGCGGCGCGGTGGCCGCGATCGACTACATGAAGCGGCGCCTGGTCGAGAGCAACACCGCGCGCCTGCGCCGCATCGAGACCGGCGAGCAGATCGTCGTCGGCGTCAACCGCTGGACGGAGACCGAGCCGTCGCCGCTCACCGCCGGCGACGGCGCGATCATGGTCGTCGATCACGCCGTGGAGCCGAGCAGATCGACCGGCTGAAGGCCTGGCGCGCAGCAGCGCGACGCCAAGGCCGTGAAGCCGCGCTCGCGGATCTGGAGCGCGCGGCCAAGGAAGGCCGCAACGTCATGCAGCCGTCGATCGCCTGCGCCAAGGCCGGCGTCACCACGGGCGAGTGGGGCGGCGCGCTGCGCGAGAGTGTTCGGCGAGTACCGCGCGCCGACGGGCGTGGCTCGCAGGCCGCGGTGCGCGCAGTCCGGCGCGGGGACATCGACGACGTGCGCAAGCGCGTCGAGGCGCGTCTCGGACAAGCTCGGCCGCCGCATCAAGTTGCTGGTCGGCAAGCCCGGCCTCGACGGCCACTCCAACGGCGCCGAGCAGATCGCCGTGCGCGCCCGCGACTGCGGCATGGAGGTCGTCTACGAGGGCATCCGCCTGACGCCGGCGCAGATCGTGCCGCGCCGCGCTCGACGAGGGCGTGCACGTCGTCGGCCTGTCGATCCTGTCGGGCAGCCACGTGCCGCTGGTGCGCGAGGTGCTCGAGCGCATGCGCAAGGAGGGGCATCGACGACATGCCCGTGGTGGTCGGCGGCATCATCCCGCCCGAGGACGCCAAGCACCTGAAGGCGATGCCGGCGTCGCCGCCGTCTACACGCCGAAGGACTTCGAGCTCAACGCCATCATGGCCGACATCGTGAGACTGGTGTCCGTGCGGTCCATGGCCGCCTGAGCCAATACGAGTGCGTCTGGGGAAATAAGAGGTATGCGCGCGGAAACGAAACGCAAGCTTGAGATGGCGCTCTGGCGCGAGCGGGTCAAGAAGATCGGCATCGGCCTTGGCGTCCTCGCAGTAATCGGGGTGTTCTTCGCCTACGAGGATTACGATGCGCACGTCGACAACGTGCGCGTGCCGGCCACCGTGGTCTCGATCGGTCCGCTCAACACCACCAACACGCAGGCGATCGAGAACGGCCTGTCGGTCGACGTCGCGCTGGAGAACGGCCACCGCGTCAACGTCATGGTGCTGAAGACGAGCAATCCCCGCATCGGCGATCACGTGCAGGTCACCGAGCACCGCCACCGCACCGGGCGCCTCACCTATTCGTGGAAGTGAGCCGCTATTTCGTCTTGGGCGCCCTCTCGCCGGCGACCTTGACATCCTCGCCCAGCGCCTCGCGCACGTAGAGCTTGCGCACGACAACGTCGGTGACGATGGCGAGCGGATAGCCGAGCAGCAGTCCCAGCGGCCCGAACAGCACTCCGATCGCCACGACCGCGAAAAGGCCCACCGCGGGCGGCACCGCCACCGCGCGGCCGGCGACGAGCGGCATGATCAGGTTGCTCTCGATCTGCTGCACGACGACGAACACCGCGAGCGTCCAGGCGATCGTGTGCGTGCCTCCCGTGGAGGCGAGCAGCAGCGCGGGGATGGCGCCGATGGCGGGGCCGATGATGGGCACGAACTCGGTTCCCCCTGCGATCAGCCCCAGCGCCAGCGCCGAGGGCACGCCGACGAGCGCGAGACCGACCCCGATCAGGACGCCGACCATGATCATCGCGAGAAGCTGCCCGCCGAGCCAAAGCCGCAACGCCTCGCCGGCGTCGTCGATGGTCTCGGCGATCCGGGCCTGCACGGCTTGGGGAACAACATGACAAGTCCGTTGCGATACATCTCAGGGCTCACCGCGATGTAGATGCCGGCGACGATGACGACGACGAGCGTTGCCACCGCGCCGAAGATCGTCGTCCCCCACGAGAACGCATTCATGAGCAATTCCCCGATAGACGAGCCCTTGACCATCGCGGTGATGGACTGCCCGGGCACCGCCCCAAGTGTGCTCGCTCAGTCGGATGCTTTCCGACAGGCCTCGACGAGCTTCGCCAACCTATCGGCGGCGTCTCGTTATGACATTCAGATGCGGCTGATCGTGGCGGGTTACTCGGATGCCGTCAGCACCGAAGGCTTCACTGAGCGAGTGTATGACTCCATCGTCAGGTTCCAGTCCGATAACGGCTTTGCCGCCAATGGATTGCTGACCCCCGAAGAACTTGCCCGACTTCGCCAGCTTTCCGATCCGATCCTGCAGTCGTGGGACCTCGCACTAGTCCGACACCCTGACAACGGGTTCACCCTCTGGGTTCCTCGAGGTTTGGGTTTGACGCAGAGCAAGAAAGACAACGAGGTAACCTTCGATGCTGAGGGGCTATCGATAGCCTTTGGCCATTTTTCCGGATCGAACTTGAAGAGGGACTTCCAAGGAGAGTTGTCGCTCCTTCGGTCCAAGGGTCTGACGGTGACCTACCAAGTTTTGAAACCAGACTTCTTCGTCATTTCGACGGGGGACACCTCACTCGAAAGCTACTTCCGCTATCACGTAGGGCCAGGTGGCGTGACAGGTTTCCATGTGATGTGGAAGCCAGACGGCACGGCCAACGGTAAACGGCTTGCCACCCTCATGTCTGACCTGTTCCGGGCGGCCGCTTACGGTCAGCTTCGAGAGCCACCGACTGCCCACACCGCTTAATGATGTGGCCGCACGACCTTCCTTCGAAGGAACGACAGCAAAGAGGAAGTCACGGAATCAGGCCAAGAGGCGAGGGGCACAGGAGGAGTCTTCTGGAAGCGGCATTGTCGTCTCAGCCTCAGGCCATGTGCTGACAAACGCTCATGTCATCGAAGGCTGCAAGACAATCACCGTCACATCATCAGGCGGCTCTCCTACTGCGGCTAGGCTCGTCGCCCAAGATCGGACCAATGATCTCGCCCTGCTTCAGACTTCTGGACGCCCGACTGACCTTCCGGCTTTCCGACCAGGGGTGAAGGTTGGCGAAAGCGTCGCCGTGTATGGGTTCCCATTGAGCGGGATACTGGCCACCTCTGGCAACTTCACTGTCGGCAACGTTACTGCGACGGCCGGATTAGGAGACGATTCGCGTATGTTGCAAATCTCGTCTCCAGTTCAGCCAGGAAACAGCGGCGGTCCGCTCCTGGACCAGGCCGGGAACATTGTCGGTGTCGTTGTTTCAAAGCTCAACGCCCTTAAACTCGCGGCGATAACCCAACGACGTCGACTCAGAACGTCAACTTTGCCATCAAGACGGCCGTCGCTGCAGTCTTTTCTTGAAGCGAACGGGATCACCATCACCACTAATCCCGGCACAGAGCATCTGGGACCAGAAGACTTAGCGGCGGTGGCGCTCTGGATCGGGCGCGCGATGGTGCGCAGCACGACGGCGACGAGGATTGCGCCGAACACCAGCAGGAGGATATCGGATAGCGCATAGAGCGCTGCGGCGAGCGCCACGATGGCAACGAAGATCAGCACGCGGCGGACGAACTGGGCGTCCGACGTGCCGCCCGGGCTGGAGGCGTCTTTTTTCATGGTCGCAAAACGGCTGGCTGATCGGTTGGCGCAGTTTTCTGAGGGGTTCGAATCGAGGGGAGGCTCGCACGGCCGCCGCCGGATCGCCAACGGGCGCCTTTAGCTGCTCAGCCGCCGATGCAACGCGCGAGCGCTTGAAGCGCTGCGCCATCGCGCGTTGACGGGGGTTTGGCCGCCGGTATTATGCGCGGCTTCTGTGCCAGCCCCAGTGGCGGAACCGGTAGACGCGCCGAGACTCAAAATCTGGTGTTCGCAAGGACGTGCCCGTTCGAGTCGGGCCTGGGGCACCAGTGCTACGTAGCCAATGAAAATGGACATAACTTTGTTGCGACTGGCGGAGATCGGAGCGCGACCGCCGCGGCGACGGTCGGGCTTTGGAAGCGCTTGGGAAGCACCCGGCACGTGGGAAGCACGCGCCAGACCGGCCGACGGGGGATTCCGCTTATGGCCCTTCTCGGACAGTTTGGCCGGCGCTCCAGATCGTCCGGGTTTAGTGGGTTGAAGCGGACGAGCAGCGGACATGCTTGGCACTTCCGCGTCTGACCCGAAGCAGACATCGAAACAACCGCCACCAAGACACTATAATGTTACGCGGACCTCCACTGTCATCCCCTCAGAGGCGTCGGACATTCCGGCGAAGCTGCCGGCAACCGGTATTGTCTGTCGAATGTCACGCGCAACGGCGACGGGGATCAGATTAAAGCCGCCGACACCCCGGTGTGTTGGATCGAACGTGATCCAGCCCGCGCCCGGCACATAGACCTCCGCCCAGGCGTGGGTCGACCCCGCACCGCTGGAGCCCACAAAGTTCTGATCCGGATTATAGAGATAGCCGGAGACGATCCTCGCCCCGAAACCGAGGCAGCGCGCCGCTTCGACGAAGAGGACCGCGAAATCCCGGCAGGATCCCCAGCCGCGGTCCAAAGTCTGCGTTGGGGATTGGGTGCCCTCATCCTCCCGGCTCTGATAGGCGATCCATCCTGTGACGCCGGCGCTAAGGTCTTTGAGGAGGGCAAGCGTGTCCGTCGGATTGGCGCGGACAAACGCCCGCGACCAGCCGGCCAGCCGCCCGGCCGGGTCGGGGTATTGTTGGATTGCCAAGGCGCCGAGGTCGATCCACTCGTCGTCGGAATAGCGAAAGGGGTAGAAGATAGCCGCGGCAGCGATGTCAAAGACAGGCCAGGCCGCAGCGTTGAGTTGGATTTCGGCGACGCTGGCGATAACAAGATTGTCGGCCATAGTCTGAAAGGTTGCCGTCGCGACGGCATTGCCGAAGACATCATGGGCCCAAGTCACCACCGCAGCGGGTGTCACCGCCACATTGCTTGAAATCAGGCGAAGATCGCGGCTCTCGCGCGGGCGAAGCATCAGCCGGTGCGGTCCGAGGCTCACCGGCTGACGGTACCGATAGATCGTCGTGTGATGGATCTTGAGTGTGCTCAATGGTGACTCCAACGGCGTGAACGCCGGTCGAAGGCGCTGTCCAAACCAAGGGCGCCCCAATGGAACTAAGGCGATGGAGGCTCTGGCTCAATCGGCAGCTACCAAAACGGGCAGTTCGACATCCTTGGGCGAAACGGCGCTCCTGCCAGCTTCCGCCAGGCAAATGCGGGCCGCGTCGATCAACGAAGAAGCCATAAGGTCAGCGCCAACGATCTTGCGCCACTCTTCGAGCTTCGATTGGTCGGCTTGCAACATCCAAAAACACGCGACGAATTTCGTTGAGGGCATCACTCGGCGTAGTCGTCGAATGAGGTATCTCACGTGGACAGGCGAGGAGCTGGCGCCAAAGTAGGACAGGCAGACGATCCGTGCGTCCTGAGCATCAATTTTGAAGCCTTTGGCAGAGGACACGTCGGTAAACGGCTGAACGCGGGCGGAGAGGCCGTGCTTTCGGACAAGCTGCGCCAGCATCGCAGCGGCGGCTTCATCGAGCGCGCTCCGGCTCGCGATGCATAAGACAGGGTGCTCAACCCGCCAGGCTGCCGACAGCGTTTCGGCCTCGATGTAGGGGAGATCGGTCGCGCTCTTCCGGCTCGGGCTGATCCGCCATTAGTTCGACAGCTACGCCGTCTGTTCTAGTCCCGCGACTTGTCATCGAACTCCTCCATCGCGTCGACCACCTCCTCGACGGTGTCGCGTATCTCGGCTTGTTTTTCGACTGAAAGCTTGCCTTCTGCGGCGTCACGCTGGGCGAGGACCAACGACTTCATAGGGACTGCATCGTAGTAGGCCGAAAGAGACAATTTCGTCAGCTCGTGCTCCGAGATATCGCTCGCTTCCGTCGCATCACCTGCCAGCAATCGCTGATAAAAGCGCTCCTCAAGCTCAAGGGCCGGTTCGTCTCCCAACAGCACGTCGATAAAGCTCAGAGCGTCAATGTGTTTTCCGAGCACGACCAGACAAACTGTGAGCGGGGTGGCGAGAAGCAGCCCTACCGGGCCCCACAGCAGGGTCCAGAACAGGGTTGCTACGACGATGGCAACCGGCGATAGGCCCGTATGCTGCCCATAAAGAACCGGCTCGATGACCTGCCCAGCGATGGGTTCGGCAACAACGAATAGCGCAGCTGTTAAGAGGACCGCCGTCCAGGTGGGATCAATCGCTGCTGCGAGGACGAGTGGAAAGAATGCAGCTATGAATGACCCGATGAAGGGGACAAAGCGCATAAATCCGGCAAGAATTCCCCACAGCACGGCGTGAGGAACTTGAATTGCTGTCAGACCGACAGCGATCACCGCGCCAAAGCCCGCATTCAGCAAAGTCTGCATGAGGAAGAAGCGGCTAAGGCGCTGCCCTGCATCGTCGAGAGCCTCCGTCGTCCGTTGCAAATCGCCGATGCCGGCCAATCTCAGAAATCGATCTCGCAGGTCCTCCCGGCGAAGCAAGATGAATAGGAGAAAGAGAATCACCAATCCCGTCGTCGCGAGGGGAGACAAGAGGGGCCGCACAAGATTGGCGATCGACTCAAGGCCCCTGGGCTCGGGCTGCTGCACTTCGACCAGCATCGGCTTTGGGCGGGGGACCGAAGCGTCGGCACGGCCGCCGAGCTCGTCTCCAAGTTCGCGCAGTTTCCCGCTCGCCTTCTCGAGCGCGCTCGACGCCAGAGGGGCGCCGGAGAGATCTTTTACCTTGGCACGCAAGGTGGATTCGTACTGAGGAAGTTCTTCGGCCAGCTGCGTTATCTGCACAACTAGCGTCGACCCGAGTGCAGCAAGCAGGCCCAACGCAGCGACCACCGTAAGCAGGACGGCAGGCGTGCGCCAAAGACCGGAATTACGCAGCAGCCGGATGACCGGCGACAAGATAAAACTCAATATCGCAGCGATGACGAGCGGTTCGAGAAATTCACCACCGATATAAAGGAAGCCGATCAGCACGGCCGCGATAAACAGGCCGCGCGCCACGTTGCTGAGGGTGCGATCATCCGCATAAGCAGGCGTCAGCAGGGTACGGTTTAACACGCTGTGGACCTCACCGTCCTAATGGTCATCGGTTTCCGAAAATATTCGATCCCGCCGTTCAGACGGGCGGATGTTGGGCAGGTCGCGCAATTGTTGCGCGACGCCCTTACGGACGGGACAGTTCGCGCAGTCTCGATGATGATCTTGAGCTGCGAACGTAGCTGACGACCGGTGATGGCGTCGGACCAGTAGCCCTCTGCATGCAGCCGCGCTTTGACTTGGGCGAGGTTCGCACACCGGCCAGACTCCGCCAGCGCGAAAGCACGTTCCAGAGCGGTTGTGTTGGGTTCCACGTGTCACCGCACCGTCAGCGCGCAGATGACCCCAATGCCGGCAGCAATGGCGACCAACGGAAGTGGATTGCGGCGGATCGCAATGAGTGCGGTCTCGTATTGGTTACGCGCGGCTGTCCACGACCTCTATTATTGTGGCGCTCGCCACTGCGGCGACAGTATCAGGACCAGAATTTTTCATTTTAGGTTCCTTCCCCCACCATGACCCCACCAAGAGAACTTCGGACAGGGGAATTTGTTCCGCAATAAACTCGTTCGGCAACGAGACACCGGCACATTCCGGCAACGACCCCCTCTGAGCGTTCACCGAGGTGGCCACTGACCTCATGGGTTGAAAGAGGCCAGGTGAGGACACCGGGCTAGCCGCGTAGGAATCCGATTTACAGACGGGGGGAAGTCTACCGTCGGTGAACTTTTGGCAAGCGGCGACGATGTCATCGGCCATATACGGCTTTGCAAAGAACAAGCTTCGTTCTACCCGACGCGAAGGGTCCATCGTCCTGCTGGACGTGTAGATGACATGGACGTCCGGTTGGCCTTTGCGTGCCTCTTCCGCAACGTCCCAGCCATTTACTGACCCGGCAAGTTGGATGTCGGTAAAGACAACATCAATGGGCTGACCGAGAAGGAGATCAATTGCCGCCTCTCCCCCGGCTGTTTCCAGAACCAGCCAATCCTGGTCCCGCAGCAAGCTGACAATATCGCAACGCACCAGCACCTCATCTTCGACGACGAGGGCCGTGAGGGCGCGCGTTTGGCCACGCATCCGCAATTTCCTTCAGGGGTCAGAAGCCGAGAGCCTATCAGCGCGGTTTTTATCGTTCGTTCGTTGCAGCCTGAGCGAATGGCTCGTTGCTGCAACGTCGACCGAAGGTCTTAGTTCCGAGAAAATTGGGCAGGTTGGCTTTTCGACACTCGATGTGGCATTTATCGAGACCGAATGGTAACGGTCGTTCATGATCTCTGAAAATGAGGAGTTCCGGCTTGAGGCCGAGAACCTCGATTTGCGACGTTTGCTGGCGCAGGCAGGCATCGACGCGGCTGAGCAAGAGGTCGCTCAAAAATTGCAGCGCATCATGGTGGAGGAGCTCCACCACCGCGTGAAGAACATTCTGGCTACGGTTCAAGCGATCGCGTCCCAAAGCCTTAGAGCCGCCCAGAGCCTCGAAGAAGGCCGCCACGCGATAGAGAGCCGGCTACAAGCGCTCGGCCGCGTTCATGATCTGCTGCTGCGTACGAATTGGTCCAATGCCAAGCTTGAGGCTATCTTAAGAGCGGGCATCGAGCCATTTGTTACGGGCGCGGCGCCTCAGATTGCGATGCGAAGTGCCGATATCGATGTGGCGCCGGCCGCCGCGCTTCCGCTCGCCATGGTGCTCAATGAACTATGCACGAACGCCGTAAAATACGGGGCGCTCTCGCGCGCCACGGGGCGGGTGGATATCGACGCAACCGTGCCAGTCAACACCTCGAGCTTCCTGCTGATTTGGGCGGAAAAGGGTGGACCTCCGGTCCAGGAACCGACCCGTCGAAGCTTTGGCTCCAAGTTGATCGAGCATGCCTTCGTAGCGCAGCTCCAGGCGAAGGCCCGTCTCGCCTTCGATCCGGGCGGGGTCCGCTACGAACTTGAAGTTCCCCTCGCTGCATTGAATGCATCGCATTCACGTTGAGATCAGCCGGCGCCGTCAGAGAATTTGATGCGGGGATTGTTCTGGAACTTTTACTCCAGTTCGATCATTTACCTGCGGAAGGAGGGAACCATGATGACATCTGGATTGATGACGCCGCAGGGCTCAGACCTGTCTCCAAGCTTTTGGGCGCGTGGTGAGACCCGTCGCGTGGATCCTACGGTCGCCCGTAGACAGTCACTCGCGGCTACTGAGAGCCACGTCCGAGTTGCGGCCCTCCTATCCTCCATATCCCATAACAATCGCTACGAAGGACGCGATCCAGCCGTCATCTCCGATTGCTTAAGTTCGGGGTTTGTAGCCGACCTGCTGGGATTGAGGGTCGACGACTTGGCCGACGCACTTGTTGACCTCAAACATCGGGGACTCGTACAAGAGCAGGGCTCTGCCGTCAGGCTGACTGACCTGCCGGCACTCGAAAGATTGGTCGAGTCCGCTCCGTCACGAGCGCCTGCGTTCGTCGATGAGTGAAATCGATGCGTAGCCTCGGCGGTCTTGTACTGCTTTCAGGAATTGGCGTGGCACTGTTCGTCTATCTGCCAGCGCCCGTCGACAGCGGACCGTCGTTCGATCAGGTCCAACGCATTGCTCCGCGTGCCGCGCAATTGCCACCCACCAAGTTCACTCCCTTTGCGCGCTTGAGCGCCTTCGCCGCCCCGACCGAACTGTCCATCGCGCAAGCGCAACCCTCCTGGCAGACGACCGTTGCCGTCGCTGCCCCGGCGCCAACTCAGACGCTGTCGCCGACAGATCCTGACGCGCGCTACAAGCTCGTGCTCGACATCCAACAACAGCTGAAGCGTGTCGGCTGCTATTGGGGCCGTATGGACGGCTCGTGGGGCTTGGCCACCAAGAGCGCGATGAAGGAGTTCACCGGCCGCATCAATGCGACGCTGCCGCTTGATGAGCCCGACTACATCCAGCTCACGCTGATCCAATCGCACGGCGAGAAGACTTGCGGCACATGCCCCGCCGGGCAGTCGTTGTCCGCGTCGGGGCATTGTGTCGGCCTGCCGATCACGGCGCAGGCAAAGCAAACGAATGCGCCCCAGATGGCGACCGCGCAGAAGGAGGTGTTGCCCTGGAAGGCCACCTCTGCACCAGCCGCGGCGGGCGGACAGCCGCTGTTCAAACCGATGCCGACGACGGTTGTTTCCGCCGAGCCGTTGCCGGGACGTATGGCGATCGGCGCCTCCGTCACGACATCGGTGGGCGCGCAACACAGCGAGGCGCCGGTTCTGCCGGGAGCTACGGCCACACCGCCGGGGACAGCGACCGCCGTCCTCGACCCCAACGTAGCCGCAATGAAACCGTCGGTGACGGCTGCGCCGCAGACGGAGCACCGCGCACGTCCTGAAAGTGGCTACCACCGCACGGGACCCGGCACGCCGCGTTACAATCTGCTGCTGAGCCTAGGCGGTCTCTACTAACGGCGCTTGGTATGAGCCATTTCGCTCCGGCCGACTATGAGCTCGCCATCCGAGTTCAGCTTCTGGCCCTTCTCGGGCAGTTCGTCCGGCGCTCCAAATCGTCCGGGTTTAGGGGTGAAGCAGACGTGCAGCGGTCACGTAGAGCTTGTCCGCCTTTGACCCAACGCAGACCTTGAGACTTGCCTCAGCATTCGTCCGCCAAAGGGGGGGGTGAAGCGGACGAGCAGCGGACATGCTCGGATTCTGCGTCTGACTTAAAGCCGACCGAGCGGACAGCCAAAGGGAGGCCTAACCAGCAGCGCTTCAAGTTTCAAGTTTTCAGACGGTATGGGGCGACCTGTGCAGCGTGTGATATACGGGTTCCGGAAATGCTTGATGCGGTTCATATCATTCCGGTCGAGGAAAACGGAACCGACGATTCCCGGAATGGACTAGTGCTATGCCTCAATCACCATCGGGCGTTTGATCGTGGTCTCTTCAGCATCGAGCCGCACTCCCTCACATGACTTGGCGGAAGACGAACTCAATGAGTTTGTTGCGCGCTGGCGCAATGTCAGGCCGACCAAGTGAATTCCGCGCGTGCGCGCACCCATCCGCAGATTTCAGCGCCGGTCATCTCATAGCCGATGGCTCGCCGCTTTGAGCGCGCGCAGGTTGGTCGGAATGTCGGGCCCGCCTTGGTCCCGCGCGACGATGTGATCGGCGTCCCACGCATAGAGCGTTCCCTGCGGCGCATCGCGGTGGATCAGGCTGCCGCGTGCATCCATGCACCACGTCATGTCGAAGCTGCCGGCCGTGTTGATCCACGCCGCGCGCCGTCTCCAGCATGGCAACGCCCGGTCGCCAAACCGCGGCGACATTCTCGCGTCGGGATACAGCTGCACAGCCTCGTCGCGAGACACTGGGATCATCGCGTTGGAGCCGAAACCAAAAATGCCGCTGGGATTGAAGGGATGCATATAGGGTTTGAGTCCTCTTCGCGCGTTTCACGCCAGGCGAACTCAAACCTCAGCCCAGCACATCGTAGGTCGGCGTCCCAATTCTCACGAATGCCGAACCCTTAACTGGCGCGCCTACCCACAGCCCTGTCACCTCCGATCCAGCTCCAGCCACCAGTCGCCTTCGATTCGGCGCATCAGTAGGCTGTCCTTGTGTTCGGACGCCCCCGCAGCGGCATCGAGGTCTCCCTCGATAATCGTCGCGTCATCGTCCGCATGCTCCGCATAGACGAACCCCTTGGCGCTGCCGCTGATCGCCAGCCCGCTCGTATGCACGATAAGCCTGATCGCTTCGCCGTAGTGGCTAAAGCCATGCGCGACGCCCGCTTGTGCGCACAGGCGCCTCAAGTCCGCGATCTCGTCGGCGGAGACGGCGGCAGACGTAATATCCTCAGGCCGCGTGAAATCGGGACCCACACGCTGGAGCCCGGGGTGCTGCTCGATCCTGACCACCAGATCCTCGAGGATCGGCCGCTTGTCTGCGAACTGGGCCAGCATCGCCGCGTCAGTCGGATGCGGCGTTCCGCCGAATGGATCGAGAATGACGAGCTGAACGAATTGGAAGCCGACAAGAAAAGCGGGGACGGCGAGCGCCACCGCGCCCGCCATAACGAGACGTTTGGCAAACCTGCTTTGGCGCGTGCTCATTCGCTCGGAAATCCGGCACCGGCGGGGAATTCGCACCTCCGGCGAGGCACAAATACGGCGGGAAGCACGGCATCCAAGCGCTGACTGAACTTGGCAGTCCCCACGACAGTGTGGCAGGCAAGGACGGTGCGCGAGCCGCCCGCACGCGCACGCACCAGGGACATCCGCGCCGAGCCAACGCCAAACGGGGAGTGCATCACATGCTGACCGCCTATCCGGCTGCGCCAAACGCCGCCTCGCCAGCCCAGCGCGCCTCGACGTGGGTGGACTTGCTCGACCCCACCGACGCGGAGAAGGCCTCGGTCGAGGGTAGTTGCGGCTTCCGGCTTCCTTCGCGCCGCGAGCTGAGCGAGATCGAATCCTCGAGCCGCATCTCGGAGGAGAACGGAGTGCTCTACCTCAGCATGCCGATCGTCGCCTACGCGGGTGCGCTGGACCAGGCCCCGTCGCCGCTAGGTTTCGTGCTCTCGAAGGACGTACTGGTGACCATACGCTACACGCCATTGCGCTCGTTCGACGCGGTGGCGGCGAAGTTCGGCAAGAACGGCGCACCCGGCACGAGCGTCGGAGCCTTCACCGCGATTGTCGACGAAATGGTGGATTTGCTGGCCGACCTGCTGGAAGCGATCGGCGCGGAACTCGACGAGGTATCGCGCGACATCTTTCCCAGGCGCGGCAAGGCACGACGCAAGCGCAGCCCGTCGAACGATGCTTTGCGCGCCGTGCTGACCGATGTCGGCAATGTGGGAGAACGCGGCTCGCGGATTCGCGACATCTTGCTGGGCCTGCAGCGCATCGTTCCTTTCGTCGCCGGGCCGGGAAGAGCCTGGGTCCCGCAGGAGACGCAAGATCGTCTCAAGATTGCCCAGACCGACATCGTTTCGCTCGCCGACTACGAGACGCACCTGTCCAACAAGGTGCAGTTTCTGCTCGACGCGGTGCTGGGTCTCATCAACACCAAGCAGAACGATATTTTCACGGTGCTGACCGTAGTTTCCGTCGTCGGCATCCCGCCCACGCTCGTGGCGAGCATCTACGGCATGAACTTCAAGAACATGCCGGAGCTGAGCTGGGCCTGGGGCTACCAATGGGGGCTGTTCTTGATCGTGCTGAGCACGATCATCCCGATCCTCTGGTTCAAATGGCGCGGCTGGCTATAGGGCACCGACGACCGCCGCTTGCCGGCGTCGTTTGTTCGGGGCAGTTGACACCGCCGTTTTCGCCCTCCACGCGCGGCACGGTTCGTGTAGTCTGCCGCCAAGTTAAGGAAGGTTCTTTTTCGGCGGCCTCAGGAAAGATTCCTTAAGGACTGCTGACCGACCATCGTAAGCTTCGATTGCATTTCCCGCGCCTAAGCACTGCCGGCGCCCAGTCCTGCCGGCGCAACGTCATTTCGCGAAAAGGGGGGCTCGCATGCCTGCTTTGCCGATCGGCGACTGCATCAAGTTCGGTTGGGAGACGTTCAAGAAGCGCCCGTGGATTCTCATCGGCGCCTTGGTTTTGGTGGGACTTGTCTCCGCCATCCCCGGCATCCTGACGCCGCATCCCGCGGTCGTAGAGGGTCAGCCTCCTCCACCACCCACCGCGTTTGGCATCGTCATGAGCCTGGTCAGCATCGCAGTCAGCATGCTGGTCAGCCTGGGGCTCACGAACTTCACGCTACGTGCGCATGACAACATCGAGACCGTAACCATCGGGGATTTGTGGAATCCGGAACCGATCTGGCGCTACGTAGGCGCATATTTACTGATCCTGCTCATCGTCTTGGTCGGCTTCCTGCTACTGGTCATTCCCGGCATCATCGCCTCGCTCGGTCTGGGCTTTGCGACCTATCTCGTCGTCGATCGCGGGATGCAACCCGTCGCATCGCTCAAGGAGAGCTGGCGCATTACCAAGGGCAACAAGGGCCGCATCTTCCTGCTGGGACTGGCGCTAACGGGCATCAACCTCCTCGGCGCGCTTGCGCTCCTTGTCGGCCTGTTGGTGACCGCTCCGCTCAGTTTGCTCGCGGTCGTGCACGCCTACCGCTACCTGCAGGCGGCCGCCGGTCCCACGCCCGCATAACGCGACGCATCACGGCTCAGAAAGTCGAAGCCCCGCCGGAGCGATCCGCGCGGGGCTTCACTTTCGTACCGGCAGGATGCCGCGCGCTTACTTCTTGCGCGAGTCCTTGCACTTGCCGCCCTTCATGTACATGAACTCGCCCTTGCAGGCCTTGCCCTTGTGGCCGTGATGGTGGTGGTGCTTGCCACCCTTGTGATGAGCGGCGCTCGCGACGGTGCCAGCCGCCAGCGGCAGCGCCAGCGCCAGCGCGCAAATTCCGAGAATGATCTTCGACTTCATAGGTATCCTCCCTACCGATACACGGCTACCACACGGCACGAAGCGGCGAGCGTCGCTCGCCGCGCCGTGCGCTCAACTCACTTCTTCACAGTGCACTTGCTCGTCTTGTCGTCCCACTTGCCCTTGGCCTTGTCGCAATCGGCCTTCGTCTTGGGCTCGTCGGCGGCAAAAGCGGGAGCCGCGGTGGCGAGCAGCAGACCTGAGATGATCGCGATGTTCAGAAATCGGGTCGACATGATGAGTACCTCCCTTGTTTTTGGGCATTCAGTCCGCCCAAGGGGCCGGGAACCTGCGGGCGGTTTTTTTCAGCCATGTGTCGGCGGCTATACATTTTCGTAACAATGGCGGTTTGCGCGTCAGGTGAGGCAGCGGCGCATCTACACCCCGGTGAACGGCATCACCGCAACACATGGACAAAACGTCGAGCCGCGCCATCGACTTGAGTGAGGCCGCAGCCCGGCTGAGCCAGGCTCAGGTCGTCGAGAGCTCACTGTTCGCGGCAGCGCCGACCAACCTGTGGGAAAGCATCGCGAGCGTGGCGGGCGTCAACGCCGAGCTCATGCCGGCCGTCCGCGTGACCTATCCGCGTCAATACGAGGGGCTCGACGGCGAGCCGATCGTGACCGGGCGGCGCTTATTCCGCAGCGTGCTTTTACTGTTTGGCGTCCTACCGATCGATCTCCACGCGATCGCGCTCGCAATCCTCACCCCCGGCCGCAGCTTCCTCGAAGTCCTTGCTCCTCAACCACCGTTGGATCCACGAGCGGCAACTCGAGCCCGACAGCGGTGGTCGGCTAGCCCCGCAGCCCCTTCTGGGGCGTTCAGAGGGGTAATCCAGTGCAAACCTGGCCAATTCCTACCCGCAGACCGGGAGTGTGTGCGCGAGCGGTCACACCGTTGCGGGAAAGCCTGCACGCCTGCGTTGCCGTGGCATCCGTGAATGTGGTATCCGGCAAAATCCGATTTCCATTTGGGAGATGACATGCGCCGCGGCTCCGCATCGTTCGCTCTTCTATTCGCCGCCGCCTTGAGCACTCCCGCGTCTGCCGCCGGTCCTTCGCTCCTGTTCGACGTCTCGAACGGCAAGGTCCTCTACGCCGAGGACCAGGACAACCAATGGCACCCGGCCTCGCTCGCCAAGTTGATGACAGCCTACCTCGCCTTCGAGGCGGTGAAGGGTGGCAAGCTTGCGCTCAAACAGAAGATCACCTGCTCGGCCACGGCGCACGCCGAGCCGCCGAGCAAGGTCGGGTTGCCGATCGGCGGCGAGCTCACGGTCGATCTCGCACTGCAGGCGCTGATCATCAAATCCGCCAACGACGTCGCGGTCATGCTGGCCGAAGCAATCGGCGGCAGCGAGGGAGACTTCGTCGCCAAGATGAACGCGACCGCCCAGCGGCTCGGCATGTCGCGCACCAAGTTCGTCAATCCCAACGGTTTGCCTGCCGACGATCAGGTGACGACCGCGCGCGATCTGGCCAAACTGTCGCGCGCCATCGTCACCGAGTTCCCCGAGTTCGCGCACTACTGGTCGATGCCGCAGATGCGGCTCGGCAAGAACCGCGTGCGCTCGCACAACGGCTTGCTCGATACCGTCGAGGGCGCAGACGGCATGAAGACGGGCTTCACTTGCGACTCCGGCTTCAACATCGTGGCAAGCGCCACGCGCGATGGGCGCCAGCTCGTAGCGGTCGTGCTCGGGGACTCGAGCATCGCGGAGCGCAACACGCGCGCCTCCGGTCTGCTCGAATACGGTTTCCAGCAGACCGGTCTTACGCAGGTCTTCAACGGCAAGACCGTCGACAACATGCCGCTCACCCCAACCGCAGAGGGCGTCAAGAGCGTGCGCACTAGCCTCGAATCTTGGGCGTGCAACCCCAAGGTGCGCGTGATCAATACCCACAAGGGCGGCAAGAAGACTGCGAAAAAGACCGCCAAAAAAGACAAGGTCGCGGTCAAGGCCGCGGAGGCCGGTGCGGAAGCCGAGACCTCAACCGGCACGCTCAAGACCGAGGTCCTGCGCGCGACCGAGGAATAGCCCGCCGCAGAAAGCCCGGCGCAGGCGCAATCAATTCAAGCAATCAGCTCGAGCTTCCCGCCGCGGTAGGGGCAGCCGCCCGTCGCCGGCGGCTTTGTCTGCTGCTCGACCGGTGTCGGCGTTGCCGTGCCCTGACTGTCTTGCGCCCTCGCGCCCGAGCCCATTGGCAGCCCGAGCATGAAGGCCGCGGCTAGGCCGGGCGCCAGCAGCGTTAACTTTGATCCTGCACGCATCCACGCCTCCCGTGTTGGATCGGGTTGACCCAGCTTAGCACAAACAATTTCCGCGCAATTCGCCGAAAGCGCGTCCGACAGTCTCGCTTTGAGGCAAACGGTCTGGCGCACTTCTTGCTCCCTTAACCGCATGAGGAATGGAGAGGACCTGCTCGACCAGAGCCGCCAACGGGATTGCGCCATGGAAAACATCTGGCAACCAAATGAGGTCATGAACGAGCGTGAGTGCGAGGCCATGGCGGCCGTGCTGGAAGCGAAACATGGGCTCTATGCAGCCGAGGTGGCAGATTTCTTCGCGACCATGCATACCGGCTACGGGGACGAGCGCCGCTCCACCGCCTGGGCCGACGTCGCCGAATGCGTGCGCTTGCGCGAGCGCGACCGGCTGCAGCAGGATTAGCGGTGCCGTTGCGGCGCGCCGCCAAATGAGCGCGCGCACCGGCAGGGGCCGCAACAGCCGATGACACACGACACCTCAGTCGTCCCAGCTACGAGCACGCTCGCGTGGCCTGGCGTCGGCCGCGTGCTTGGCCATGCGTCCGCCATCCTCAAGGGCGATGGCGAGAAGGCGCGCACGCAGCGCGACGCAGTCACGGCCTTCGGCGTGCGTTGTGGCAGCGCGGCGGTGCTCTACCTCTCCCAGGTCGTGCTCGCGCGCTGGATGGGCTCCAACCAGTACGGCATCTACGTCTTCGTGTGGACCTGCGTGCTCTGGCTCGGAGGCCTCGCCGATCTTGGCTTGAGCATCACCTCCATCCGCCTGATCCCGCACTATCGCGAGACGGGGAACCTCGCGCTCCTGCGCGGGCTGATCCGCGGCTCGCGACTGGCGGCGTTCGGCGTCGGCGCTGCGATGGCCGCGGTCGGCCTCGTCATACTGTGGCTCTTTCAGCCGCTCGAAGAGCAGTACATGATGCCGGCCTCTCTCGGGCTGCTCTGCCTGCCGCTCTACGCGGTCACGCAGGTGCAGGACGGCATGGCCAAGGGCTTTGCCTGGATGGCGGTGTCGCTGGTGCCGCCCTACATCCTGCGGCCCACGCTGCTTCTGCTGGCGATGGTCGCGGCGCACTTCGCCGGCCTGCCGGTGGAGGCGACGAGCGCAGCCGGCGCGGCGATCGTCGCCACCTGGGCAGCGGGCGCGATTCAGACGCTACTGCTCAACCGCCGGCTCGAAGGCGCCGTCACCGAGGGCGAGCGCCGCTATGCCTTTAAGGCGTGGATCCTCGCAGCCCTGCCGCTGCTCGTGATGGCTGGAAGCGATCTCACGCTGCAAAGCGCCGACGTGCTCATCGTGTCGCGCTACATGACGCCGACCGACGTCGCCATCTACTTCGCCGCCGCCAAGACAATGGCGCTCATCATGTTCGTGCACTACGCGGTCGGCAGCGCGGTTGCCAACCGCTTCGCGGCGCTGCACGCGCGTGGCGACAAGGAGGCGTTGCGCGCCTTTGCGCGCGACGCCGTGAACTGGACCTTCTGGCCTTCCCTCGCGGCCGCCATCCTGCTGCTCACGCTCGGGTTGCCGCTGCTGTGGCTGTTCGGACCGCAGTTCGTCGCGGGCTATCCCGTGATGCTAATCCTGGTCGTCGGTTTCCTGTTCCGCTCGTCGATGGGACCGGCGGAGTATCTGCTCAACATGCTGGGAGAGCACAAGGTTTGCGCCGCCGTGCTGTTTGCGACGGCCATGCTCAATATCGCGCTCAACCTGGTGATGGTGCCGGCGTTCGGTCTGGTGGGCGCGGCTACGGCCACGTCCCTCGCGCTCGTGGCAGCCGCGCTGATGCACTATGTGGTGGTGCGCCGCCGCCTCGATATCGAGATCGGGGTCTGGCATAACTTGCGCAAGCGCTAGGCGCCTACATCGACGCGCCGATCACGAGCGTCCAGAACGATTTGAATTCCGTCTTCGGGTCCTGCACCAGCGCGATACCCATGTGGGTCGCATCGGGGAGCAGCAGGTTCTTGTTGTGCCCGGGGCTCTCTTTCCAGCCGCGCAGCACCTCCTGGAAGTCGATCTGCCCGGTGCCGACGTTCTCGGCCGCGAGCCGCGCATGATAGCCGGTGCGCTTGACGCGGTCCCACGGATTGGAGCCGTCGGAGCCGTAGTGCGAGATGCGGTCCCACTGCGCGAGATCGCGCGAATGCGCTTTCGCCGCCGAGGTGAGCTCGGCGTTCAGCTGTAGGGGCTTCAGTCCCTTGTCGCGGCGGTACTGATTGATGAGGTCGCGCGCCCTGTCGGGATCGAGCGCGGTCTTGGTGTAGTCGCGGTCGGCGAGCGCACCGGCCGGCGCGCGCTCGAAGGAGCCCATCGGCGCCTTGTCGTCGAGCTTGGCCATGCGCTGCGGAGCGACGACTTCCGTCGTGTCGGCGCGGCGCGTCGAAGGCTCGCCGCCCAGCGCAACGCTCTCGACGGCCGGCGAGGATCGCACCGAGGCGGAGGTGTCGGAGGAATCGGCGAAACCGGAGGAGAGGGACGTGGAGCCAAGACTGCAAGCGCCCACGAGGACGGCAAGGCCAGCAGCAATCGCGACGCGGTACATACGATCTACTCCCGCTTGCAGAAGCGCGGTACACCGATTCATCATCGCGAAAACCCGTTAACTCGCCGTTAATGCTAAGGAGCCGCAACAACTCGTCCGAAAGCGGGAAGGCGAACCCCGCAAATCCCGTTCACGGATATCCCCCCAACATGGTGTCGCCATTTTGACGCGCCTGCGGCGAAAGGCGGGCGCCAACCCGATTTGGCTTAGCGCGATCACAAGTTAAGTGGCTAGACCGCGACCGCCTCTTGGAAGTCATCGCCAACTCACCCACACTTGGCTGCAAGCGGCCGGTGATTCGCGCATCCGGCGGTGTCGCATGAGCATCGGGGAGACGCGTTGCATGCTCTTTCGCCGGCAGGCACGCGCGCAAACGCAGCCGCAAGCGGAGCGCGACGTCCTCGACGACCTGCTGCTTGCCCGCATCGCCTGCGCCGGTGGAGCGACGCGGCCGCAGCTCGTGCGCGATCTTGGGCCGTTGTTTGCCAACAAGCTTTCGCCGGCCGAGTGGCGCAGCCGCACCGATGCCGCGCTCGCCCGGCTTGCAGATCAAAGTCAGCTTCGCAAGAACCGCGGCCGCTATCGCGCCAGCGATGAGGGCGCGATCGCGGTCGCCCGCTTCCTCGGCGAGAAGGAGGCACGCGCGCGGGCCTGGAGCGAGCAGCGCGACCTCTGGCTCGTCGCCAAGGCGCTCGGCGCGGACGCCGCAAAGCCCAACGTTCGCAAGGCGCTAACGCGGCCCGAAGGCTTGAGCGCGCTCATCGTGCAGAAGTCGTTCGGGCTTTCGCTGCGCGAAGCGCTGTCGCCGTCGAAGCTGCGCACGGCCCTGGCGCTCGTGGCTCAGGAGCGTGCCTCCGAAGCCGGCAAGGCTGGTGCGAATACGGCCGGCGCTGCCTCGGCCGACGAAAGCCGAGCGCTCGCCGCCCAGTTGTTGCAGAGCCCGCGCACGTTCTCGACGGATGCGCGTCTCGTCGCGGCGCTAAGCGCCGAGCAGGTGGGGGCAGCGCGCCCCGAGATCGAGGTCCTGCGCCTAGGCCTTCTGCGCCGCCTCGCCTCTCCGGCTGAAGCGCCGCGCCGGGACGCGTCGGTGCCCAAGCGCGCCGCGCCCGTCTCAGCCAAGGCCCCCCAGCGCCCTGGTTTGGCGCAATTTTCCGCTGGTGTGCTCAGTGCGGCACGCCTCCATGCCGAGGGCTGGCCAGGCAGCCGCAAGGCGTTTATCTCTCAGGTCTGGGACACGATTCGCACGTCGCACCCTGAGTGGGGTCTCTCCGAGATCGAGTTCAAGGACATGCTGGCCGACGCCCATCGGGCGGGTCAGCTCGTGCTCGCCAGCGCCGACCTCAAGAACAAACGCGACATCAAGGAGTTCGAGGACTCCGCGATCCTCTACAAGAATACGGTCTGGCATTTCGTGCGCGTCGAGGACTGAGACGTCGAGGACCGTCGATTGATGCAGCAGCAAGCCCCCACCCAGATCGCTCGAGCCGAGCCGGCCCCCGACAGGCTGGTCGCGGCCTTCGAGCACTCGATCACCTGGGAGGACGATATCTGGCGCGCCGATCCGGTCGACGTGGCGGAGGTGCACGCCAAGGCGCGGCGCAAGTTCACCGACCTGCTGGCAACGCATCACTTCGGGCCGCGGCGCCGGCACGCAGGACCGCATCCTGCTGTTCCACGGCCAGTCGGGCGCCGGCAAGACGCATCTGTTGCGCGCGCTGCGGACGACCGCGCATCGCAGTGGCACGGCCTATTTCGGCTACGCACAGATGACGCCGGACGTCGCCAACTACGCCGACTACTACCTGCGCCGGCTCGTGCATTCGCTCGAGAAGCCGTACGATCCGGACCGCTCGGGCGAAAGCGCGCTGTCGCGGCTGACGACGCGGCTCGTGACTGACGCAGCCGTTGTCGCCGAGAAGGACCTCGAAGCGCTGCGCGAGGCGAACCTCGACGACGCCAAGCTCGCCACGCTCGTCCTGAAGCTCGCCGACGAGATCGTCTCGAGCCCGAAGTACGCGCCGCAAGAGACTCGACATCAATGTCGTGCGCGCGCTGCTCTATCTGGAACGCCGCGACCCGCGCATCGATCAGCGCGTCCGCCAGTACCTGCACGGGCGCCCGCTGACCGAGCTTGCGCATCAGGCCGTCGCCGCACTCGATCCGAACACGGGCGAGGACCGCGCCTTCGAGATCATCGCCGCTCTCGGCGGCTGATGTGGACCGTCGATCGCGCCGCGCTCGTGTTCTGCGTCGATCAGGTCGAGGATCTGCGCTTCTTCGCCGACGCCGAGGAGCGCTTCCAGCGCGCCGTGCGCGATCTCATCCAGATCGCCAACCGGCTGACCAACGCCATCCTCATCATCTCGTGCCTGGAAGACTTCTACGGCCAGGTGCGCGGCGTCCTCGCGCAGTCCTACATCGACCGCATCGAGAAGGCGGGACCCGTCGCGCTGCTCGAAAGCCGCACGCCGGAGGAGGCGCGCCTGATCATCGCCAAGCGGCTCGCAGCACATGGCCGCAGTCCGGCGACGGCGTCGGCTACTCCGACCCTGCCGCCTATTTCGGCCCACAGTTCTACGAGGAGTTCGGCGGCCTCTCGACGCGCCGCCTGCTCGAGCACGCCCAGACGCGCCTGCGCTCCAAGACCGGCGCCGCGACGGACGAGCCCGAGCGACGCCGAGGAGGAGCGCGGCAGCTTCATCTCGCGGCTCGCCGCTGCACTTGGGCCTCGGCGTGCCCGGCAACGAGCCCGAGGCGCCGGCCGACGTCGACTACCGCGACATGTGGGAGCGCTTCCAGAACGCGTCCGAAGCCGAGATCCCGTCGGACGAGCACGAGCTGCTCGACATCCTCGTCGGGCGCGCTCGTCGTCGCCCGCGAGGAATGGCCGGACGCCATCGAGCTCAACGCCAAGCGCCTGGAGCTCACCGAGGACCTGCCCGTCCTCGATCTGCGCCTGAAGCACAAGAACGGGCTCGCCTCGGATGCGCGCGTCTTCCTGTGCAATCGGCCGACGCAGGGCGGCGGCCTGAAGCGCCAGCTCGACAAAGTGCTTGGGCGCCATGGACGGCAAGAGCTGCTTCATGCTGCGCGCTTCCGATTTCCCGCCCAACCGCAAGAACCAGACCGCGCAGGCCTTCCGCAAGTTCCGCGATGGCGGCGGCCGTCCGTTCCTCGTGCCGATCCCCGAGTGGGAGCGCATGATGATGGTGCGCGAGTTCTTCAATCAGCATCGCAACGACCCGGGTTTCCTTGCCTGGTTCGCGCAAGCCAAGCTGCTGTCGAAACTGTCGCCGCTCGCGCAGCTGCTGCGGCTCGACCTGCTCGGCTACGGCGCGAAGCCGGCCGTGGCTGCCGAAGCCACGCAGGCGAAAGGCGGGAGTGCGGCGCAAGGCGAACGGCGGGAACGGCGCCAACGGCAATGGCACCCACCACGAGCCGGCGACTGTCGAAGCCGGGCGCGCGAACGGCAGCGCCGAGGACGTGCCGGAAGAAGACGAGCTGCCGCTGTCGGTCATTCTCGACGAGAACGGCGGCGCGCCGGCAGCATCCTCGCCGGCCGCGAGCTCACCGGCGCGTCGCGCCCCGTCACGCTCAACAAGAACGTGCTGAAGCGCCACGCAGCCGTGCTCGGCGGCTCGGGCTCGGGCAAGACGACGCTCGCGCTCTGCCTCATCGAGCAGCTGCTGCTGCGCGGCATCCCCGCCGTGCTCATCGACCGCAAGGGCGATCTGTGCAGCTACGCCAATCCGGACGTCTGGCGCGACAACGACGAGGAGTTCTCCGAGCGCCGCGGCGAGCGCGAGAAGCTTGCCGACGCCATCGACGTCGCGGTGTACACGCCGGGCCGCTCGTCCGGCCGCCCGATCTCGATCACGCTGCTGCCCAACGGCATCAACGAGCTGCCCGAGCACGAGCAGCAGCTGCTGGCCAACCTGTCCGCGGCCGCGCTCGGCGACATGCTGCATCTGAAGAACTCGGCGACGCACCAGAAGCAGTCGGGCACGCTGTCGGTCGCCCTGCGCATCCTCGGCTCGCGCCACAGCCGCGAGGTGACGCTCTCCGACCTCATCGAGCTGCTGGAGGACGAGGATCCGGAGCTGACCGACCTGACGCAGCGCATGGACCCGTCCGGCAAGCTGCGCCGCGACCTCGTCGCCCAGCTCGACAGCCTGCGCCACCGCAACTCGGCCCTGTTCGAGGCGGGCGGCGAATCGCTGCGCATGGAATCGCTGCTCGGCCTCGGCCGCTACGCGCGCGAGGGCCGCACGCGGCTGTCGATCATCTACACGGGCTTCCTCGGCGACAACGAGAACATCCTGTTCTGGGTCTCGCAGTTCCTGTCCGAGGCCTTGCGCTTCTGCCAGCGCAACCCGAACGACGAGCTGCAGGCGGTCGTCATGTTCGACGAGGCCGACCTCTACATCCCCGCCAACGCCAAGCCGGCCACCGCCGAGCCGCTGCAGAGCCTTCTGAAGCGCGCCCGCTCGGCCGGCCTCGGCATGATGCTCGCCACCCAGTCGCCGGGCGACCTCGACTACAAGAGCCGCGACCAGATCACGAGCTGGTTCATCGGCCGCGTGCGCGAGGATACCGCCCTGCGCAAGCTGAAGGCGGCCTTCCAGAGCGAGTCCGGGCTCGAGCCGGCGGCCGTGCTGCCGGGCCAGACCGTCGGCGAATTCCATCTCGTGCAGGAAGGCCTCGTGCGGCCGATGAAGGCGCAGCGCTCGCTCATCTAGGCCGAGCAGGTGCCGTTCGATCGCATCGAGCAGCTCGCGCGCGAAACTAAGGGCCAGGACGAGCGCCAGCTCAAGCTTTTCGACCTCCCGTCAACCAGAAAGTGATGCCAGCGCGCCACGCGCTAACAGGTTGCTCCGGCAATGAGAGCGCCGCCCGCGCAAGCGGCCGCTCATCAACCAACTCCTTTGGAGTTTTTGCTAACGCGCTCGCGGATTTCGATTTTTTATCGCTGGCGAATTGCGCAAGCGCGCCTCCGAAGTTCAGACCGCTTCGCACCCGCGAACCTAAATCGCTGTTCAATCGCGAAGAGTGCGTGTCAACCTCTTTTTTCTGATGTAGTTTCGACTGTCGCTGGAATTTTAGAGGGGTTTTGGCGACCGCTGTGACTTCTGGCTCTTAGGGGGTGCCAAGCAGCGCGTATGAGCGGCGTTTGTGCGGGGTGTGTTATGGTTGCGAAGTCATTCGTGATGGTGGTTCTGGCTACCTTGCTGGGACCGGCGATCGGCGTGGGGTTGTTCGTCCTGTTGCACACATTGTAACGGGCGAGCGTGTGCCATAAGGCGCTCATGGTGGGGCGCCCTCGGGCCAAATCCGCCATAAAGGCTGACTAGGGCATTCGGCATGCGGGCGCATCTGCGCCGCCATTCCTAGCCCTTGCGGCCGACATGCTAGCCGTTTTTCGTGTGCTGACGCGCGCGCTCGAGCTGTTGCTGCTCTTGCCGTTCCGCATCCTCCGTGTGGCACTCGACCGCGTCGCCTTCAACCCCCGGCTTGGCCCGCTGCGCTACGTCGCCAGCGCGGCGGTTCTCTACACATTCTTCGCGCTCACCCTGGTCTATGCCGTGGCGCCGCTACGCGGGCTCGTCGGCCACTACACGCTGGGCGAGAAGCTGCACTACGACGCCGAGCGCTGGCTCGCCACCGCCATCTACGACGCGCGCGGCAACTTCGTCGGAACCTTCGACCCGCGCCTCGATAGCCTGCGCGACATCAACTACACGGCCGAGGCGATCGACGTCGGGGACTACATCGCGAACCCGGACCACAAGTCGATCCCCGTGCGCGAGGTGCCCGAGCGGTACTGGCAGTGCCTCGTCTACCTGGAGGACCGCAACCTGGGCGGTCCGCTCAACCCGTTCGGCATCGACCTCGCCGGCGTACTCAAGATCCCGCTCTCCACGTTGCGCCGCTCGATCGCCGCGCGCCACCCCGTCCTCGGCATCGGCGGCTCGACGCTTGCCATGCAGTTCGTCCGCGTCATCTACCAGACGCCCCCACGCGCGGACGAAGGCGCGCTGACGAAGCTCAAGCGCAAGTTCGGCGAATGGTGGCTCGCACCCGTCATCTATCGCGAGCTGACCCGCGGCGGCAACACCAAGCTCAAGCAGTGGGCCGCCGACCACCTCTGGCTCGCGCAGCGCACCGGTGGCTCGCCGTTGCACGGGATCGAGGTGACGAGCCGCATCGTGTTCGGCAAGGAGGCGAAGGACCTGTCAGTCGCCGAGCAGTTCGTGCTCGCCTCCGCCGTCAACCGCCCGATCATCTTGTTGCAAGGTAGTGAGCGCCTGAACGAGGTGCGGCTCGATCGCTGGCGCTACCTCACCGAAGTGCGCGCGCGCTCATGCGCGGAGAGGCTGATCACGGACGAAGCGCTGCAGAAGCAGGTTGTGTTCGATCTGATCGCCATGGCCGGCGGACCACCCGATCCCAAGATCAAACCCAAGCTGCAGCAAGCGCTCGACCGCTACGAGCCGACGCTTGCGCAGCGCGCGCAGGCCAATCCCGTGATCCGCGCCAACGCCCTGATGCAGGGCGCGCGCTACGGCGTGCGCGAGGAGATGAAGCAGATCTACGGCTTTGGCTGGCGCGATCACGTGCGCGGCGTGACCACCACTTTCGAGGCGGGCGAGAACCTCGCATTCGCGCGCAAGGAGGAAGCGCGGCTCGCCGAACTCGACACGCAGTACGCCTCCAAGATCGACGCCGGCTACACGCTCGATCCAGCCAAGGTGTCGCCCGAGCGCAAGAGCCCCAACGTCATCGTCGTCGCCGCCAATGCTGAAGGCGAGATCGTGCGCTACTACGAGCAGGGCGAGATGGCGGCCTATTTCGGCTCGCCGTTCGCGCGCGATGCCGCAACCGGCTTCTACGAGGCCGGCCGCGAGAGCCGCATGGTCGCCTCGACCGGAAAGATCCTCGCCGCCATCGCCATAGCGAACACCATGCGCGACACCGCGCAGACGCTCTACCTCGACACCCAGGCACCGGCGAAGGGCTTGGAAGACTGTGGTCGCGGCACCGAGCGGCGCGGGCGCAAGGCGATCGTGACATTCGCCTGCTCGCTCAACGATCCGCTTATGAACCGCACGGCCCAGGTCGGGCAGGCGCGCGTGCGCAAGATCATCGACGCGCTCGGCTACACCATGCCCCCGCCGGACGCTTCCGGCGCGCAGACGCCGGCCTCGACCGCGGTCGTGCTGGGGCTCGTCGCCGCCTCCCCGCGCCGCGTGCATCGCGCGGCTGGCGTCGTGCTGGCGAGCCTGATCGGGCGCGGCGGCTCGGCCGTGAAGACACCGACACTGATCAAAACCTACGACTATGTCGATGTCGCAAGCGCGGCGGCGCAACCCGACGCCGGCCGCATCGTCCCCGACAAGATCATCCGCCGCGGCGGCCGGCCGCTTCTGCGGGCGCTGCTGCAGGCGCCGCTGTGCTACCAGGCCGCCGGCAAGCCGATCGGCACGCTCAAAAGCCTGAGTGCCTGGTGCGCCTGGCGCCATCCCGGCTTGCGGCTGCACTTCGCCAAGACGGGCACGCAGGTGACGAACGACCCCGACGCCACCGTCGACGCCTGGGTCGCGGGCGGTCTGCAGTTCGGCAACGGCGCCGCCTACTCCTACGTCGCCGTCGTCGGCACCGGCTCGGCGCGCGATCCGTGGGCGCGCGACCTGCACTCCGCTCAGCTCGCAGCGCCGCTGGTCGAAACGCTGCTCGTCGATCTGGAAGCCGACGCCAAGGCGCATCCGCGCCCCGACCTGCTGTCGCCGGCGTCGCGCGCTCCCGCCGCGGCTTCGCTTCCTGTGCGCACGCGCACTGCCGAGGAAGACGTTCGCCGCGCCGTCAATCCCAACTGAAGCTGCGCGAGCCGCCTTTGGCCATCGCGACGCCGCACTGGCGACAAAAACAACGCTTACCTACGGAAGTGGATCACCAAACCGGGGCTGGCGGACGACACTGAAAGCGAGAAGAGGCGTTTCGCGCATTCGGTGGGGGAAGCGGTCCCGCACGACTTTCGTGCCGGCTCGACGAACCTGCTTTGCCGCGAGAATCTGGGCAGGGCACTATGGCGCTGAGGTCGGGCACGTCGCGAACACGTACCCAGGATAGTCTGAGCGTGGCGGGGGATTGGGCCGACGACTGGTCCGAGCCGGAAAAACCGCAACGCGACTGGAAGAAGCTTTTCCTCATCGCCGGGCTTGCCGCGCTGTCGTGGGTCGCGACCTACGTCGGCATGCTGGAGCTCATCAAGTCGAACATGGGCGACCTGCCCATCGTGCACAAAATCATCATCGGCTTCTCCGTCGCGATGCTGATGACCATGGTCGTGTGGCTGCTCGATCAGATGTTCTCGCCGATCGACTGGTTCACCAGGCTCACGTACGTCGCCGGCTACATCTTCCTGACCATCATCTCGGTGGGGTTCGGTTTCGGCTTCTACTGGAAGGTGCTGGAGAGCCGCGCGGAGGCCTCACGCTCGGCCGAGAGCGCCGTCGGCCAGGTGCAGTCGTCCCTCCACGGCGCCTCGACGCGGCTGGAGCAGCTGCAGGCAACGCTCGTGCAGCTTTCCACGATCTCCACCGAGAAGGCCGAGATCGAGCGCAACAAGGGCACCTCCTGCCCCAACAGCTCGCCCGGCGACGGCCCCCGCCGCAAGATGCGCGACGAGGACGCCGCTCGTTTCACCTTCGCCTCCGATTTCGTAAAGGCGCGCGTGACAGCCGTGAAGGGCGACATGGCCGCCCTCGATACCGAGCTCGCCAAGATCCTCGCCGACGACCCGGCGATCATCGACGTCAAGAGCGGCACCCGCAACGAGTTCATGCGCGCGCTCGGGCGCAAGCTCGATTTGACCGTGACCGGCTTCAACGCCTTCCGCACCGACCCGCAGTTGCGCCAGATCCGCGCCGACCTCGCCGATCGCGCCGGCCGCACGACCCTCGCCGATACCCACGGCGGCACCATCGCCTGCCCCGACCCGCAGTTGCAGGTCGCCCTGCGCGGCGTCGTCGCCGCCATCGACCAGCTCCCCAACCTGGAGAAGCCGGAGATCGCCGCGGTCGAGGGCTCGGAAGCCACCATCGAGGCCTTCCGCCGCCTGACTGCGACCTTCTACGGCCTTTTGTCCTTCAAGCTGCCGCCCTCGGCGGACGAGCTGCGCGAGCTGCAGCAAAAAGCCGTGCAGTCGATCGAGAACCCCGCCGCCGTGCACAGCCTCAACAACGAGGCCGCCGGCCTGTCGAAGCGCGACTACATCCCGCTCGGCGTCGCCGTGTTCGTCGACCTATGCCTGCTGCTCGTCTCCATCGGCCGACCGATGAACCGCTTCGTCGCGACGCGCCAGCGCATGATCGAGGCCGAGCGCGGCCCCGTGTTTCCGATCCTGTCGCGCTTTAGCGAAATCCACGACCACGACGAGATGCGGCGCACATTCGATGTGTTCCGCGAGGTGATCTTCGAATCGGGCGGCACCTACTATGTCGCCGTGCCGCTGAACGCCCCGCGCGGCCACCCCGAGCGCGCGCGGTTGCTGCGCGATGCGCAGGCGCTCGCCAACCTCTGCTACGCGCTGGAAGGCCAGGGCGTGCTTGCGCGGCCGTGGAAGCTCGCTCCCTCTCTCGTCGCGCGCCGCAAGCTGCGCCGCCAGGGCAGCAAGTTCATCGAGTGCTATCGCGATCAGCTCGTTGCCCCCATCCCGCGTGCAGCCCGAGCTTTCAAAGCGCTGTTCGTGATGGACCGCAGCCAAGAGGAGCGGCCGGCGTTCCGCATCTACGCGTTCAAGAACGGCGCTTGGCCGGAGATGATCCTCGGAGCGGTCATGGGTGCCGCGAGCCGCATCGAGACCGAGCGGCGGCGCAACGCGCCGGTGACGGCACCGCGCGAGGTACGGTCGTCACCTGAAACGGAAGACTTCTACGCCGATCTCGCGCGCGAACAGGCGCGCATGGCAGCTCAGGATGTACCCGCCGAGATCGAGCTTCCCGGCCTCGACGAGGCGGCGTCCACGCGCGACCGCGGCCACAACGGCGCTTTCGCCTACCGGCCGGCCGAGCGCCCAAGCCTCGACGCTTCCATGCGCGCCCCACGTCGCGCCTCTGCCAATGCGGCTCCCGGCCTGCGCCCGGCCGGTGGAGAATTGCGCCCGGCCACCTCGCTCGGGGCCGCGGCGCCGCGGGAGGGTCGCTACCGCAGCCAGTTCGGCTCCTACGCCAACCAGGCGCAGGCCGAGTTCGCGAGCTTTGACCCGCTCGACGATGACCTTGAGATTGCCCCGGGAGCGGTCGTCGCCGCCGCGGCCAACGGCAACACCGAACCTGTCGACAGCGAGCGCAAGGCCGCCGAGACACCCGCCGAGGTCATCGTCGTGCCGTTCCCGACGCAGCGCGCCGCAAGCCCAAAGGCGCAAGATCCGCTCATCGAGCGGCTGACGACGGCGCTCACTGCGATCGACGAGCCGGCGCCGCAGCAGCCTGGCCCAATCCTTGGCCCAACCCTTGGCACGACCATCGGCGTGGAGCTGCGCCGCGAGACCGCGACCTTCACCGTCCCGGTGAGCCAGGCCTCGCTCCCCGCCGCACTGGCAAAGCTCGCGGGCGCGACGCTGATTGCCGAAGGGCCTGCCCACCCTGGGCGGCTCGAGACGACCCCTTTATCTCCCTCCGAGACCATCCACCTCGGCGGCCCGGCCCTCATCGAGGACCACTCGCAGGAGGCCCAGAGTGCCGACTTCGAGCCGCCGCTCGTCCTGCGCAGAATGGTGGAGTAGCGCCCGGGAACGAATGCACTGCAGCAAGCCACCGGGTGGTGCGGCAGCAAGAATTGCTTAACCCAAATGACACCTTAATGGCGCTCAAGATCAACGACTCGGGTGGCTTGCTTTTACACGCCTGGGCAACAAGGGGACCTCGGACATGCCTGATACTTCCTCGCGACTGCAGGATTTTTCCATCAGCGAGAAAGTGGCGAAGCTGAGTGCGTTCATTGCAAGCGACATCGATACCCGCGGCGCGCGCGGCCTCTACGCCGCCGGCGGCTGCTACCTTCTGATTGCCCGTTCACCCGAAAGCCCTGTCGTCCTGGCGCTGCGCGAGCACGCCGAGGGGCTGGGCAAGTCCGGCATCCGCATCCGCGCCATCTTCGGCGAGTGCGAGCTCGGGTCGGCGACCGTCGCTGCGGCCCCATTCGCGCTGCCGAGCGAGTGCCGCGTCGCCCGCGACCCGCGCCTGCTCGCCGCGCACGAGCAGCTCGTGCTGACCCCCGACTGCGCCTGGATCGGTGACAGCATGCGCCGCGAGCCGTCAAAGCGCGACGCCTACGAAAGCTTCACCCCCCGCTGCTCAGAGACGGCGACGAACGCCAGCCGATCATTCGAGAAGCTCTGGCGCGCCGCCTCGCCGATGCGGGCGGTGCCGGCCGTTTCGGCCGCGCTCGCGTCGCGAATTCCGGACCTTGCAAATGGGCTCGACGGGTTCAACATTCCGCGCCGTCAGTAGCGCAAAACCGCGCCGCAATACGTCATTCAATCCCTTGAGGGGCCGGTCCAAGACCGGCCTCTTCCGTTTGCCGCGCGCCGCAAATTTAACTTCCGCCAAATAAGGCCGCAAGGAGCGAGAAATCGCGATATTTACGTTGTTATCGCCCCTGTTAGCCCATTGGGCTCCGATGGCCTTCACGGCGACATGCCGCCCTCAGATACTACGCTTCCGGGCTGTCCCGGCATTCGTCCTCCAAGGGTGGCAAAGCCATGCGGTACCTCGCGCACGCTCTCCTCGCACTCGTGTTCGTCCTTCCCCTGGCTTCGGCGTCCGCCCAGGACGCCGCGCAGGCGCATCCCTTCCTGCATCAGGGGATCCAAAAGGACGGCGAGCGTTACGAGACCTACCTCAAGGCCAACTGGAAGGCCGCCAGCAAAAAGCCGCCAGAGCTGCGCCAAGCCGGAGAGAAAGGGCTTGGCGCCGATCCGCGCGGGGCTTCGCGCAACTTCGCCGCCGCAGTCGTCGCCGACAGCCAGGACGTCAACTCCTGGATCGGGCTCGCGCGCGCGCTCCTCGCCATCAACGTTGATCCCGAGAAAGGCAACGAGCGCTACGACCTGCCGGTGAACGCCTCCGGCGCCGCCTACATCGCCTACAGCCGAGCGCAGGACAACGGCCACAAGGCGCGTGCGCTCGCCGTGCTCGGCGACGCGCTCGAGCGCCGCTCGTTCTGGCGCCCCGCGATCGATGCTTTGAAGACGAGCCTCACGCTCGCCGACAACAGCCAGGTGCGCGGAACCTACGAGAAGCTGCGCACCGAGCACGGCTTCCGCATGGTCGACTACAAGACCGAATCGGAGGCCGCCACCCCGCGCCTGTGCCTGCAGTTCTCCGAGAACCTCTCGCACGAGCAGGTCGACTTCGCGAAGTTCGTTTCCATCAACGGCAAGGACCCGCAGGCCGTTTCGGCCGACGGCCAGCAGCTCTGCATCGATGGCCTCACGCACGGCGAGCGCTACGAGATCCAGCTCCGCGCCGGGCTTCCCTCCGACGTCGAGGAGAGCCTGCAGAAGAGCATCGCCATCGCCGTCTACGTGCCCGACCGCAAGCCGTTCGTGCGCTTCTCCGGCAAGAGCTACGTGCTGCCGAGCCGCGGCCAGCAGGGCATCCCCGTCGTCACCGTCAACACCGCCAAGGTCGAGGTCGAGGTCTATCGCATCGGCGACCGCAACCTCGTCGGCACGCTCGACAGCGGCGACTTCCAGCGCCAGCTCTCCGGCTACGAGATCGAGACCATCAAGACACGCACGGGCGAGCAAGATCTACACCGGCGAGATGGACGTGCCGCAGAAGCTCAACGAGGAGGTGACGACCGCGCTCCCCGTCACCGACGCGGTCGGCACGCTGAAACCCGGCGTCTACGTCGTCATCGCCAAGCCGACGCAGAAATCCAAGGAGGACTACAACGCCGAGGCCACGCAGTGGTTCATCGTCTCCGACCTCGGCCTCACCGCGTTCTCCGGCGATGACGGCGTGCACGCCTTCGTGCGTTCGCTCGCCGAGGCGACGCCGACCACCGGCATCAAGGTCAAGCTGATCGCGCGCAACAACGAGGTGCTCGGTACCACGCAGTCCGATGCCAATGGCTACGCCAAGTTCGACTCCGCGCTGGCCCGTGGCGAAGGCGGCCTGCGCCCCGCGCTGCTCGTCGCCGAGAGCACGGGCGGCGAGTACGCCTTCCTCGACCTGACATCGCACGCCTTCGATCTCACCGACCGCGGCGTCAAGGGCCGCGAGGCCCCGGGTCCGCTCGACGGCTTCCTCTACACCGAACGCGGCGTCTACCGCCCCGGCGAGGACGTGCATCTCGCAGCCATCGTGCGCGATAAGGCCGGCAAGGCCGCAAGCCTTCCCGTTACGGTCATCGTGACACGCCCCGACGGCGTCGAGCACCGCCGCTTCACGCTGACGGACGCCGGCCTCGGCGGCCGCGAGATCACGCTGCCGCTCGGCGCCTCCGTCATGACCGGCACTTGGCGCGCCAAGCTGCACGCAGACCCCCAGCGCGAGGCCATAACGCAGGTCTCGTTCCTGGTCGAAGACTTCGTCCCTGAGCGTCTCGACCTCAAGCTCGAGCCGTCGACGGCAGCGCTCTCGCCCGACCAGCCGCAGACCATCAAGGCGTTCGGCCGCTATCTCTACGGGCCGCCCGCCGAAGGTCTGGCCATCGAGGGCGACATCGTCGTGAAGCCGTCGAACGCCGGCGTCGCGGGCTTCGCCGATTACCAGTTCGGCCAGGCGGACGAGAGCGTCGATCCAGTGCGCAAGTCGCTCGACGTCGCCGCCACGACCGACTCTCAGGGCGACGCCGACATCGCGGTGACCCTGCCGCAGGTGCCGCACACGGCACGGCCGCTCGAAGCGAACGTCGTCCTGCGCCTGCGCGAGACCGGCGGCCGCACCATCGAACGCAACGTCACCATCCCGGTCGATCTTAAGGAGCCGCGCATCGGCATCAAGTCGCTGTTCGACGGCAAGGACCTCGACGACAACCAGGCCGCAACCTTCGAGGTCGTGCTGCTCGACGACAAGGGCAAGCGTGCAGCTGCACCCAAACTCGAATGGCAGCTCATGCGCCTCGACACTAACTGGCAGTGGTATCGCCGCGACGGGCAGTGGAACTACGAAGCCGTCACGCTGACGCGCAAGGTCGCGGACGGAACGGTCGCGGCGACCACCGACGGTACACCCGCCAAGATTGAGGCGCACGTGACCTACGGCCGCTATCGGCTCGAGGTGCGCAGCCCCGAGGCGAGCGGACCCACGGCCAGCATCGCCTTCAACGCCGGCTGGTACACAGCCGCCAGCGAATCCGAGAGCCCGGAGATCCTCGACGTCGCCCTCGACCATGCCAACTACAAGCCGGGCGACACCGCCAAGCTGCGCATCGCCACCAAGCAGGGCGGTAAGGCGCTGATCGCCGTGCTGTCGGGCGGGCTGCTCTCGACACAGGAGATCGCGATACCGAACGGCGGCGGCGAGGCCAGCGTTGCAATCGGGAAGGACTGGGGGCCGGGCGCCTACGTCACGGCCATGCTTTACCGGCCGCTCGATGAATCGCTGAAGCGCATGCCAAGCCGCGCCATCGGCGTGCAGTACCTGCAGCTCGACCAGTCGGCGCACACGCTGAAGGTCGCGCTCGACACGCCGGCGAAGATCAAGTCGCACACGACGCTGACCGTGCCGGTGAAGATTACAGGGCTCGAGGCCGGCGAAGAGGCGCGCGTCACGCTCGCCGCCGTCGACCTCGGTATCCTGAACCTCACGCGCTACCAGACGCCGGCACCTGAGAACTGGTTCTACGCTCAGCGGCGCATGGGCCTGGAGATCCGCGACTTCTACGGCCGCCTCATCGACGGCATGCGCGCGGACCGGGGCACGTTGCGCTCCGGCGGCGATGCGGATGCCGGCATCCAAGGTAATCCGCCCGTGGAGGCCACGGTCGCCGAGTTCTCCGGCATCGTCAAAGTCGACGCCGACGGCACCGCCAAGGTCGACTTCGACATGCCCGACTTCAACGGCACCGTCCGCGTGATGGCGGTGGCGTGGAGCGACGACAAGCTCGGCCACGCGCAGAGCGATGTCATCGTGCGCGACGCAGTTGCGCTCACAGCATCCGGCCCGCGCTTCCTGACGCTCGGCGACGAGGCCCGCCTCGACGTGGCCGTGCACAATGTTGAAGGCCCCGCCTCGGCCTACAAGCTCGAGGTCGACAGCGGCACCTCGACCGTTTCGACCGCCTCGCTCGACCTCAAAGCCGGCGAGCGCCGCTCCGAGCACGTCAAGATCAAGCCCGACGCCGTCGGCCAGGTCGTCTATGACGTGCACGTCACCGGCCCCGACGGCATCGCCGTCGAACGCCATCTGACGTTCGACGTGAAGCCGCCCGCGGGTGACATCAAGCGCACCACGGTCACGGCGCTGAAAGCCGGCGGCGGCAGCATCACGCTGTCCTCCGCCCTGGTAGCCGACATGATCGCCTCGCGCACCAAGGTGAACTTGAGCGTCGGCCCGACCGCGTCCATGGACATCCCCGGCCTGCTGACCGCGCTCGACCGCTATCCGTACGGATGCGCCGAGCAGACGGTGAGTCGCGCGCTTCCCCTAGTCTATGCCAACGCGGTTGCTGCCCAGCTCGGCATCGCTCCCGACAAGGAGATCAAGGAGCGAGTGCAGAAAGCCGTCGACCACGTCTTCGAGATGCAGGACAGCTCCGGCGCTTTCGGCATCTGGGGTCCCGGCAACGGCGACCTCTGGCTCACAGGCTATGTCACCGACTTCCTGACGCGCGCCAAGGAGCAGGGCTTCACCGTGAACCCGCAAGGCTTCACGCAGGCGCTCGACCGGCTGCAGAACTTCATCGCTTACGCGGAGGACTTCCAGAAGGGCGGCGAGGATCGCGCCTACGCGCTCTACGTGCTTGCCCGCAACGGCCGCGCGCCCATCGGCGACCTGCGTTACTACGCCGATACGCGCATCCACCGCTTCTCCAGCCCGCTCGCCAAGGCTCAGCTCGGCGCTGCGCTGGCGATGATGGGCGACAAGACGCGGGCGGAGCGGGCGTTCGCCGCCGCGCTCGACTCGCTCGGCCAGGGCGATCCGACCGACACCTACGTCTATCGGGCGGACTACGGCTCGGACCTGCGCGACAGCGCTGCGCTCGTCACGCTCGCCACCGAGACGCGCATCGCGACCGTCGAGACGCCGAAGCTCGTCAACGTGATCTCCAAGGCCTATCTCAGCCGCGAGTACACCTCAACGCAGGAGCAGGCGTGGATGCTGCTGGCGGCGAATGCGATCGCCGATCAGGCCAAGGCAGGCAAGCTCGTCGTCAACGGCGCCCCGGTGCAGAGCCCGCTTCTACGCTCGATGACGGCGGAGGCGCTGGCCAAGGCCACGCTCGCCGTCGCCAACGAGGGGGATGAGCCGGTCGATGCCGTCGTTACCGTCATCGGCTCCGCGCTGACGCCCGAGCCGCCCGTCTCCAAGGGCTTCACCATCGAACGCAGCTACTACACGCTCGACGGCAAGCCTGTGGACCTGAAGAGCGCCAACGGCGGCAACGGCACCGTGAAGCAGAACGACCGCTTCATCGCCGTCGTCAAGATCGAAGCCACCGACCCCGGCGGCCGCGTGATGCTCGTCGACCGGCTCCCCGCCGGCTTCGAGATCGAGAACCCGCGGCTGGTCGAGGGCGGCGACGTCAAGACCCTGGAGTGGCTCAAGACGTCGGTGCGGCCGGAGCACAGCGAGTTCCGCGACGACCGCTTCGTGGCCGCGTTCAACCTCACGAACGTGCCTGCCCCGACGCAGAGCGAGAATAGCCAGGAAGGTGCCGCGAACGACAACGAGGGCGACGCCGCCCCGTCGAAAGGTCCGGCCGCGTCTGCTACCGTCGCCTACATGGTTCGCGCCGTCACCCCGGGGGCGTTCGTCCACCCGGCGGCGACGGTCGAGGACATGTACCATCCGCAGCGCTACGCACGCTCGGCCGCGGGCACGCTCACGGTCAGCCCGAGCGAGTAAGGATCTGTGATGCGGGCTGGGCTCAGACGATTGTTCCCCTCCGCCACCAAGGCGGAGGGCGGGGCTTCGCCCCCGCCCTCCGTTGCCTCTTCACCCAAACGAAATCGGCGAGCGCTTCGCTGGATCGCCGGCGGGCTCGGCGCGGTCATTCTGCTGACTGGCACCGGCGTCGCCGCGTTGCGCGCGGCCGTCGATCGCCGCGGACCCCCACAGCTCGCCGACGTCGGCCAGGTCTCCGTCTCCGTGCTCGACCGTCACGGTCGGCTCCTGCGCGCCTTCACCACACCCCAGGGTCGCTGGCGGCTACCGCTCGAGGTCGATGAGGTCGACCAGCGCTATCTCGCCATGCTCATGGCGTTCGAGGACAAGCGCTTCTACCGCCACGGCGGCGTCGACATGCGCTCGCTTGCGCGCGCCTCCTGGCAGCTCGTCCGCCACCGCCGCATCATCTCCGGAGCCTCCACGATCACCATGCAGGTCGCCCGCCTCATCGAGGGCAAGCACGAGCGCACCGGCAGCGCGAAATTCCGCCAGATCATGGGCGCGCTGCAGCTCGAGGGGCATCTCTCGAAGAAGGAGATCCTCGCGCTCTACCTGCGGCTCGCGCCGTTCGGCGGCAACATCGAAGGTGTGCGCGCGGCCTCGCTCGCCTATTTCGGCAAGGAGCCGCGGCGGCTATCCGTCGGCGAGGCGGCCCTGCTCGTCGCCCTCCCGCAATCGCCCGAGCAGCACCGTCCCGATCGCAGCCCGAAGGCCGCCCGTGCCGCCCGCGACCGCGTGCTCGCGCGCGCCGCCGGCGCCGGCGTGATCTCGCAAGCCGAAGCCACGCGTGCCAAGCTCGAGCCGGTTCCGGTCGCCCGACGCGATTTCCCCAAGCTCGCGCCCCATCTCGCGGAAACAGAGGTGGCGGCGGCGCCGGCCAAGACGGTGCACCGGCTGACGCTCGACCGCGACGTGCAGACGGCCCTGGAGAAGCTTGCCGAAGAGCAGACGAAATTCTTAGGGCAGAAGCTGTCGGCCGCCATCCTCGCCGTCGACCACACCACGGGCGAGGTCGTCGCGCACGTCGGCTCGGCCGGCTACCTCGACGACGCCCGCTGGGGCGCCATCGACATGGCGAACGCCGTGCGCTCGCCGGGCTCGACGCTGAAGCCGTTCATCTACGGCCTCGCCTTCGAGGCGGGCATCGCGCATCCCGAGACGCTGATCGAGGACCGCGCGGTTCGCTTCGGCAACTACGCGCCAAAGAACTTCGACGAGGGCTACCACGGCACCGTCACTGTCCGCGAGGCGCTCGACCAGTCCTACAACATCCCCGCCGTGAAGGTGCTAGCGGCCGTCGGCCCCGGCAAGCTCGCCGGCCGCTTCCGTCGCGTCGGCGTCGAGCCGCAGTTCCCCGACAAGACACCACCAACGCTGGCGATGGCGCTCGGGGGCGTCGGCCTCACGCTGCACGATCTCGCCACGCTCTACGCAAGTCTGGCGCACGGCGGCGAGGCCGTCACGCTGACGCACCGTCTCGGCGAGAAGCCGGAAGCGGCGCGCTTGCTCTTCCGCGCCACGGGAAAGGGCGGCCGGCGCATGCCGCAGGCGCAGTATGTGCTCTCGCCCATCGCGGCCTGGTACGTCACCGACATCCTCAAAGACGCGCCGCCACCGCTCAACGCCAGAGGCGGCCGCTTCGCCTACAAGACCGGCACCTCCTACGGCTACCGCGACGCCTGGGCCGTCGGCTACGACGGCCGCTACACGGTGGCGGTGTGGGTCGGCCGTCCCGACGGCGCCTCGACCCCAGGGCTCGTCGGCCGCATCGCTGCCGCGCCCATCCTGTTCGACGCCTTCGCCCGCCTCGGCGAGAACCGCGTGGCCCTCCCGCCGCCGCCGCGCGGCGTCGTGCAGGCGACCGGCACCGAGCTTCCCCCGCCGCTCAAGCGCTTCCGCGAAGGCAATAACCTGGAGGTGGCCGAGGGCCCGTTCCTCGAGCCGCGCGTGCTCATCTCCTTCCCGCCCGACCGCGCCGAAGTCGAAACCGAGCAGGATTCCCCGGTGCTGTTCAAGGCCAACGGCGGCGTGCTGCCGCTCACCTGGCTCGTCGACGGCGCCCCCATCACCTCCGATCCGCGCGCGCGCCAGGTCGTATGGCAGCCGAGCGGGCCCGGCTTCGTAAAACTTTCGGTGATCGACGCTCGAGGCCGTGTCGACCGCGTCACGGTGCGCATGAAGTGAATCTTGGCCGATGCAAGGAGCCGGCGGACGGGCTAGTCTCAAGGCCCCTCCACCCCCGGAGCGAGCCAAAGCCCCGATGACCAAGCGCCTGCGCGTCCCGGCTGCCTTTGTTGCCATCGCTGCCCTGCTTTGCGGCTGCGGACAGAAGCAGGGGCACGAGCTCCCGGCCCTCGGCGCCAAGATCGACCAGACCTCCGTTTCCGGCATTTCGTCGGGCGCCTATATGGCCGGGCAGTTCGAGATCGCGCACTCGCGCGACGTGGTCGGCGCGGCGATTATCGCCGGCGGCCCCTACGGCTGCTCAGAGAGCCTGTTCGCCGACGTGATCCCCGGACCCGGCACCGTTCTCCTCAACCTTACGAAGGCGATCAACGGCTGCATGCTCAATTCGCTGCAGGCCTTCGGGGTGCCGAACCCGAAGCTGCTCGCCGAGCGGGCCCGGCAGCTCGCCGAGCGCGGCAGCATCGACCCCGTTGCCGGCGTCAAGGACGACCGCATCTACCTCTTCTCGGGCAAGGACGACCACACGGTGGTTCCCCCGATCGTCGCCTCGGCCAAGGAATTCTACGAGGCGCTCGGCGTACCCGATGCCAACATCGAATACGTGTCGAACATTCCTGCCGGGCATGCGTTCGTCACCGAGGACAAGGGCCCGGCGTGCGACTACTCGGGGCGCCCCTACATCGTCGACTGCCACTACGACCAGGCGGGCGCGTTGCTGAAACAGATCTACGGAACGCTCAATCCGCGCTCGCCCGAGCCGACGGGAACGTTTATGGTCTTCAATCAGAACCCCTATACCAAGGACATCGACGACCCCGGCCTGAGCGACGAGGGGATCGCATACGTCCCGAGCGCGTGCGCCGCAGAGGACGGCTGCCGCGTGCACATCGCCTTCCATGGGTGCGGGCAAAACCGTACCTTCGTCGGCGACACGTTCGCGCGCGATTCGGGCTTCGCCCGCTGGGCCGACACCAACAACATCATCGTACTGTTCCCGCAGACGGCCGCGACCCCGTTCAACCCGCAAGGCTGCTGGGACTGGTGGGGCTACACCGGCCGCGAGTACCTAACGCGCAAAGCCCCGCAGATCGTCGCGGTGCGCCGCATGGTCGAGCAGCTGGCGGGTGCGCGTGCGCCATCCTAGGCCCGCGTCAACACGGCACACGGGATTCATGACCGTAGTCATTTGTCGCGGTCGTCGCCCGCGCTTACTTTGCGCCTCGCAGTCGCGGGGCACCGCGAACCGACTGAAACGAGAACGGCAAAGGGGGACGTGCCGATGACACGCAGTCTCGCGATCGGCTGGACCACGGCAGGCGGCGAGGCGCGCACGTCGATAGGACCTCTGCGCACGCTCAACGCGGTATCGGCTTTTGCCGCAGCGATCCTGATGACGGCATCGACGGCGGCAACCGTGCTCGAGCAGAGCCGGGTCGACAAGGAGCAGCGCGGCGGCGCGCTCGAAGGCACGGAGCGCTCGGCGGTTCAGCCCGGGACGGAGACGGCGGTCGGTGCGTACGGCGGCGCGCCCTACACCTATCCGAGCCCGGCGACGATCGGCAAGAAGGGCGGCGACAGCTTCACCATCGATCCGGTGCACTGGTACACCGATCCGCTCCACAACCCGATCTACTACGGCGCGCGCATCGTGCGCTGGTTCTCGGGACGCGCCGGCGTGATGATCGACTTCATGCATTCCAAGGCAATCGCGCAGCGCGACGACGAGGCCGACTTCAGCGGCACTCTCGACGGCAAACCGCTCCCCCCCCGCGCGCGCATCTCCGACATCATGAAGAAGCTCGAGTTCTCGCACGGCCACAACATGCTGATGCTGACGGGGCTGGTGCGGCTGCCGGGCCTCGGGGCCCGCCTGAGCCCGTACGCGGGCCTCGGCGGCGGCGTGCTGCTGCCGCACACCGAGGTGGAGCTGGCTTCCGGCGATCACCACCGCACGTATGAGTACAACTTCGCCGGTCCGACCGGGCAGGCGCTCGTCGGGCTCGAGATCCGGCTATCGCGCATGTCGTTCTTCGTGGAATACAAATTCACGTACGGCAACTACGAGGCGCCGCTGTCGGAGATGGACGGGAGCTGGCTCGGCGGCGACCTGTCGCGGCAGTTGAAGCGCTGGATCGACGGTGTGCCGCCACCCGGCGGGCATATCCGAACGGAGGTCGCGAGCCATCAGGTGGTGAGCGGGTTGCTCGTGCGCTTCGTCCCGCACGCCGCCGCGCCCTAGCCCGCCTCAGAAGCGGCGGAGGAGACGCTCGAAATAATCGAGCTCCATCGGCGGCCGCGCCGGCTGTGCGACGCGGCGGCGCAGCTCCTCCAGGATCTCTCGCGCGCGCTGCATGTCGATCTCGTCAGGCACCTTCACCGAGTTGCCGGCGTCGGGCCCCTGGAAGCGCTGCGGGCGCCCCAGCGGATCGCGCGGCGTGTCGCCGTTCTGGCCAAAGCGCGACTGCCCGTTCTTTTGCGCTTCCTCGGCCATCTTCTGCGCGCCCTGGCGCATCTGGTCGAGCGCCTGCGACTGATCGCCCAGCGCGGAGCTGGTGTCGCCCTGCTCGAGCCCCTGCTCGGCGCTCTTCATTGATTCCTTCGCGCCCTCCAGCTCCTTGGAATTGGCGCCCATTTCGTCGAGGCTCTTCTTCAGCTTTTCGAGCTCCTCGCGCAGCGCGCGCTGCTGCTCGCCTAACCCGTTGCCCGGCTGCTGCTGGCCTGACTTGCCGCGCTGGCCTTGACCCGGCTGGCCCTGCTGCTCGTCGCCGCCCTCGCCGTTCTGACCGGGCTGACCCTGCCGGCTGCTCTGGTGCTCGCGGCTACCTTCGTTGGAGCCGCCGAGCTGGCGTTGCGCCTTGCGATGCTCGCTATAGGTCTGGTCCATCAGGCGCTGCTGCTGGCCGATCATGTTGCCGAGCTCGTCGAGCTTCTTCATCATCATCTGGCCGCGCTCGCCATCCTTCTTCGACATCTGCCCCGTTTGCAGACGCTCGAGAAGGTCGCGCAGCTGGCTCAGCATCTGCTGCGCCTGGTCGCGCGAGCCGTTCTTCGCCGTGTCCTCGAGCTCCTTCATCATGCGCTCGAGATCCTGCTGCGAAAGCTGCTGGTTCTCCTGATCGAGGCCCTCGGGCGGGTTCTGGTCCTTGTTGTTCTTCGCCAGCTGGTCGACGTACTTTTTGAGCGCGTCGCGCAGCTGCTGCATCAGCGCCTGGATCTCGTTGTCGGGTGCGCCCTTCTCGAGCGCTTCGGCGAGCTTGTCCTGGGCGTCGCGCAGCGCCTTCTCCGCGTCCGACAAGTCGCCGTCCTCGATCCGCAGCGCGATGTCCCACAGGCCGTCAGTCGTGGCCTTAAGCTTCGCACGCGAGCCGTCCCGCTCCAGCCCGTGAAAGAGCGTGCGCAGGCTGAGATAGATCGAGGCGTTGTCGATGAAGCCCTCGGGCTCGAAGGTGAGCGCATCGAGCGCGCGCAAGACCTGCGGACGGTAGCGCGGGTCGTCGAGCAGCTTGGCGCGCTGCTCCACGAGCGCACGCGCTAAGGGCTTCTCGAAGCGGCGCTGCGGCAGCACGATCTTGATCGGCTTGCTGCGCCCGACGTTGCCGGCGACGTCGCGCGCCTCCAGCGTCAGCATCACCTCGCGCCCGGCGTAGGGATGCGGGGCGGTGTCGATGTAGGTCTGCGCCGCATGCGTGTTGCCGCGCGGCAGGCGCAGCGTCAGCGTGGGCGGATGCTCGAGCGGCAGGCGCGCACCTTTCAGCGGCTCAGGCCGCGCCCAGTCCTTTGACGGATCGGCCGCCTTCTTCTCCGGCTCGACCTTCCGGACCTTCGTCTCCGCCGAGACGACGCCGTAGTCGTCCTCGACCGTGTAGTCGAGCTTGAGCGCGCCGCGGCGCGTGCGCTCGGGATCTTTGGTCAGCGCAATCTTCGGCGCCTTGTCGGGGATGACGTAGAACGGCCAGCGCGCGAGCTCGGCGCCCGCCGCCAGCACGCGTACCTCGGCCGATTTGCGCAGCTCGTAGCGCAGCTCGGAAATCTCCGCGCCGGAGCCTGATGACTTGCCGGCCTCCGGCGCCTTGGCGGCAACGCGTTGCTTCTCGGTCGAGCCTTCGTTCATCACCTCGAGGCTAAGCTCGCCCAGGCCGCTCCCCGTGGCGCGGACGATCAGCACGCTGCGCTCCGGCACCTCGACGAGCTTCGCCGGCGTCGACGACGACAGCGTGCCGCCGCGCGCGCCGTCGGCGAGCATCACCGGCGGCCGCGTGGTGTAGGAGGGCGGCGTCACCCAGGCATCGAGGCGCGCCGACGCGAGCGCGGCGAGCGAGTTGAAGCGGAAGGCCGAGCGCAGGCGGTCGGCGGCGCTGTCGCCGACGAGCGCGGCGACGGCGACCACGCCGAGCATCAGCAGCGCCCGCAGCGCCACGGGGTCGGCGCGGTCGGTGCGCGGATGCGGGGGTCCGACGCGCAGGCGCGCCATGGCGGCGGCAAGGCGCGCGCGGTGAGCCTGCCAGATGGCGCTCGTGCGCGGGTCGCCCGCGTTGGCGGTGATGGTGTCCTCATACGACGAAGCGGGCCGGTGCGGGATGCCGGAGGCGCGCTCGAGCCGCCGCACCGCCTCCTCGCGGTCGGGAAAATTCACGCGCGCGGCGTGGATGACGGCAGCAAGGCCGGCGATGCCGAAGCCAGCGAGCAGGGCGATGTGGGCTGCCGGCGGCAGGTGCGCCCACACGTTGAGCAGCGATACGATCAGGAACAGCCCGGCCAAGCCGAGGATCAGCCACAGCCGCGGCCACAGGCGCTCGAAGTAGAGCGTGGCGCGGCTGGCGCGGACCTTGCGGGCGAAGGCGGCGTCGACTGGAGAGGCCTGTGGCTCGGACATTGACGAGAGGATAGCGGGAACACGGGGACGCGCAAAGGCGGCGGGGCGCCGCGATCATTAAACTTTCGTCAGGCGTTCTCGGTCCGTTTTGAACGAAACCGGGTGCTGACCGCTTTCAAGGCAAAATAGAAGGCCGTGCTTGAGGACAAGGACGAGGAAGAAATCTAGCAATGAGCCCCGGCTTGTGACCCGGGCTCATTAGATCTGACGGCCGTACGCGAGTGCCATCACTTTCAAGGCAGCGATACGCTTGTTCGGATGGATCGCCTAGTTAGGACAGCGCCGTTTGCAGATTAGGACACCGAACGCTGTCTTAGGACAGTGTCATAGTCAAAAACCGGTGCGGCCGGAGCGGCTGTTAAGCGAGCCAATCGGGCACGCGATCCTGGCCGATAAGATCGTTGAAGGAGCCGCGCGGGCGCACGACGGCGTAGCGCTCCCCGGCGACCAGGACCTCAGGCACCAAGAGCCGCGTGTTGTAGGTCGACGACATAACGGCCCCGTAGGCGCCTGCCGTCATCACCGCCACGAGATCGCCCGGCTCCAGCGGCGGCAGCGGCCGGTCAAGCGCCAGATAGTCGCCCGTCTCGCAGATCGGCCCGACCACGTCCTGCACCACCGCCGGCATCGCGGCCTTCTCCTGCACTACCGGCCAGATCTCGTGCTGCGCCTCGTACAAAGTCGGCCGGATCAGGTCGTTCATGGCGGCATCGACGACGGTGAAGGTCTTGTCGACGCCCTCCTTGGCGTACAGCACGCGCGTGACGAGGATGCCGGCGTTGCCGACGATGACGCGGCCCGGTTCCAAGATCAGCTTCAGGCCGAGATCGCCCAGCATCTCCCTGGCCACCGCGGCGTACGCGGATGGCAGCGGTGCCACCTCGCCCTCCGACACGTAGGGCACGCCGAGCCCGCCGCCGATGTCGAGGTGGCGTATGGTGTGGCTGTCGCGGATCAGCGCCTGCGCCAGCTCGCGCAACAGCCGGAACGCATTGCGGAACGGCTCCAGCTCCGTGATCTGGCTGCCGATGTGCATGTGGATGCCGGACACCTCGATGCCCGGAAGCGTGCGTGCCTGCGCATAGAGCCGCGGCGCCAGCGCATACGGAATGCCGAACTTGTTCTCGGCCTTGCCCGTCGAGATCTTGGCGTGCGTCTTGGCGTCGACGTCCGGGTTGACGCGCAGCGCGATGCGCGCGGTGCGGCCTGCGCGCACGGCCTCCTCGCTCAGGACGTGCAGCTCCGGCTCGCTCTCGACGTTGAAGCCGAGGATGTCCTGCGACAGCGCGAAGGCCATCTCCTCGCGCGACTTGCCGACTCCGGCGAAGATGATCTTCGACGCAGGAACCCCCGCCGCCAGCGCACGCCGCAGCTCGCCCTCCGAGACGACGTCCATGCCGGCCCCGAGGCGCGCGAGCGTGCGCAGCACCGCCTGGTTGGAGTTCGCTTTCACCGCGTAGCAGATGAGCGCGTTCTGGCCCGCGAAGGCTTCCGCCAGCACGCGGTAGTGCCGGTCGAGCGTCGCCGTCGCGTAGCAATAGAATGGCGTGCCGACCTCGGCCGCCAGCCGCGCGATCGAGACGTCCTCTGCGTGCAGCACGCCGCCCTTGTAGTGGAAGTGATGCATCGGAGGCTTCTAGCGCGAGTTGAGCGCTACCGCAGCAGCGGATCGAGGATAAAGCCCTCGTGCGGCTTGGGCGGCGCGGCCGAATTCGGGCTGCGTGCCGGCAGATTCCGCCGACTTCGCCGTGCCGTTGGCCTTGGCGCCGGGCGGAGGATCGAGGGAGCCGCGCACGCCGCAGGAGGCAAGCCCGAGCGAAAGGGCGGCCACCACGACGCCAGCAACGATGCCCTTTGCGGTGAACCTCACCAGCATGTCCTCGACCGCTATCCCATAATGCGTGGCCGGAAAGGCCGCTGAACCCCCCTGAAGGGTGCAGGTGCCACCGACAAGCCGGTTCTAGCGCTTTGGGGCGCCCTTTTCCAACCGCTTCCGCCAGCTTTGCGCCATTTTGCGCACGTTCTGTGGCGCCGTTCCCCCATAGCTTGTGCGGCTCGCGACCGACTTTTCCGGGCTCAAAACCGTGAAAACGTCGGCCGTAATGCGCGACTCCACGGCCTGCATGGCGGCGAGGGGCAGTTTCTCCAGAGGTAAATCCTGGGCCTCCGCGGCCGCCACGATGCGGCCCGTCACGTGGTGGGCATCGCGGAACGGCAGTTTGAGGGTCCGCACCAGCCAGTCGGCGAGGTCGGTGGCGGTGGAATAGCCCCCGCCCGCGGCCGCCCGCATCACGCCGACGTTGGGCTCCATGTCGTCGACCATGCCGGTCGTCGCGGCAACAGCCAGCGCCAAGCTATCGAGGGCATCGAAGGACAGCTCTTTGTCCTCCTGCATGTCCTTGGCATAGGCCAGCGGCAGACCCTTCATGACTATGAGCAGGCCCTGAAACGCCGCTGCGATGCGCCCGACCTTGGCCCGCGTCAGCTCGGCCGCGTCCGGGTTGCGCTTCTGCGGCATGATCGAGGAGCCGGTCGTGAACTTGTCCGACAGCTTGATGAAGCCGAACTGCGGCGTCGTCCAAATCACGACCTCCTCGGCAAAGCGCGACAGATGCACGGCCGTGATCGCCGCGGCGGCTAGTGCTTCCAGTGCGAAGTCGCGGTCGGAGACGGCGTCGAGCGAGTTGGCGGCGGGGCGGTCGAAGCCAAGCGCCTCAGCCGTCATGTGGCGGTCGATGGGAAACGACGTGCCGGCGAGTGCCACCGCGCCGAGCGGGCACTCGTTGAGCCGGCGGCGCGCGTCGGCGAAGCGGCCGCGGTCGCGCCCGATCATCTCGAAGTAGGCCAGCAGGTGATGCCCGAACGTCACCGGCTGCGCCGGCTGCAGGTGCGTGAAGCCGGGCATGACGGTGGCCGCGTGCGCCTCCGCCTTGCGCGCGAGCGCGAGCTGCAGCCGCGCAAGCGCTTCGTCCAGCGCATCGATGCGGTCGCGCACGTAGAGCTTGAAGTCGGTCGCCACCTGGTCGTTGCGCGAGCGCGCGGTGTGCAGCCGCCCGGCCGGCGTCCCGATCAGCTCTTTGAGGCGGCTTTCGACGTTCATGTGCACGTCCTCGAGCGTGCGCGAGAACTCCATGCGACCGCTCTCGATCTCGGCCAGAACCGCGTCGAGGCCCTTGGCGATCTCGCGCGCGTCCGCCTTGCTGATGATGCCCTGCTCGGCCAGCATCGCCGCGTGCGCCTTGGAGGCCATGATGTCCTGGGGGGCGAGGCGCTTGTCGAAGCCGATGGAGGCGTTTATCTCCTCCATGATCTCGGCGGGCGAGGCCGCGAAACGGCCGCCCCACATGCGGTTGGCAGGCTTGTCGGTCACGGGATCGGCTCCGTCAGCGATCGGATCTCGGCGAAAGAACACTCATGAGCGACAGCGCACCCAAACCGGGAAACCCGCTCGCCAGGCAGCTCTGGATCGCGGCGCTGTCGGCACTTGCGGCGTTCGCGGCGGTATACGTCATCGCAGGCCGCCCTGACAACGAAAGAGGCGCGCCACCAAGCCCGGCCGCCAGCACGCCCGCGGCTTCCGGTGCAAACAAGCTCTCGACCGGCACTATGACGACGTTCGTGTTCAAGGAGCCGCCGGCGCCGCTCCCCGACGTCCAATTCGTTAACGGCGACGGCAAGCCGGTGACGTTGAAGGACTGGCGCGGCAAGGTCGTGCTCCTGAACCTGTGGGCAACGTGGTGCGCTCCCTGCCGCGAGGAGATGCCGGCGCTCGACCGCCTGCAGGCTGCCCTCGGCTCCGACAAGTTCGAGGTGGTGGCGCTCGCCGTCGACAAATCGGGCCTCGATGGCGCGCGCAAGTTCCTCGCCGAGACCAAGGCTTCAAGGCTCAAGCTCTATGCCGATCCGACCGCGCGCCAGGGCAACGAGCTCAAGGTCATCGGCATGCCGACCTCGATCCTGATCGACGCTGACGGCCGCGAGGTCGGGCGACTCATCGGACCTGCCGATTGGGACAGCCCCGACGCCAAACGCCTGATCGAGTCCATCCGCTGGCTCGAGAATGGCCTCTAGAGGACGTGCGCGGCGATCGCCGCGAACGCGAAGGCGGCAACGGCGATGAACAGCATCGTCGAGCGTCGCACGTTCTTCTCGGCGCGCTCGGCGAGCCCCTGCATGGCGCTGAGCTCGCCCAGCTTCTTGTCGATCGCCTCGAACGACTTGTAGGTCAGCCCGACGAATGTGCTCTTCTCGCCCTCGATCGCATCGAGGCGGACCTTGAGGTCGCGCACGCAGCGCTGCATGTCGCCAAGCTTGTAGTCGCGCGAATTCTTGAGCGAGTCCTCGAAGCTTTGGAACCGGCGCGTGCGGCTGGCTTCCTCGGCCAGCTCGGCGAGCGTCTGGCGCGACTTCTCGAGCTCGCGCTCGAGCCGCGCGATCGAAGCCTGCACCCTGTCGAATTGCACCGCCGTCTCGGCGACGAAACCGTCGCGGCCGAGCCATGGACCTTGCGTGACCACGGCAACCCTATCGCCCTGCAACACTACGCGACCCTTCCAACGCAACCCGTACGAACGCAATCCGACTTTGCAGGACTATGGATAGCGGAGTTTAACGGTGCGTATCCAAATGAGGCGCAACGCGAAATTTGCTCAGCCGTTGACACCCGCTAAGGATGCGCGCGACAAGGCGCCGCCAGCTCCAGTCATCCCCGAAGGGACCGCAATGTCTGCCAAACCCGACACCTCCGAACTCCAGAGCGCGATCGAGGCGGTCTGGGAGGAGCGCCAGGGCGTCAACCAGGGCACCACCGGCGTCGTCCGCGACACGGTCGAGGCCGCCCTCGACCTCCTGGACAAGGGCGAGGTCCGCGTCGCCGAGCGCACCCCGGCCGGCTGGACCGTCAACCAGTGGCTCAAGAAGGCCGTCCTGCTCTCGTTCCGGCTCAACGACACGGTCGCCATCTCGGGCGCCCCGGGCGGGGCGACCTGGTGGGACAAGGTGCCGTCGAAGTTCGCCGGCATGACGCCGGACGATTTCCGCCGGGCCGGGTTCCGCGCGGTGCCGGGCTGCATCGTGCGCCGCTCGGCCTACATCGCACCCGGCGTGGTGCTCATGCCGTCGTTCGTCAATCTCGGCGCCTACGTGGACGAAGGCACCATGGTCGATACCTGGGCCACCGTCGGCTCCTGCGCCCAGATCGGCAAGAACTGCCACATCTCCGGCGGCGCCGGCATCGGCGGCGTCCTGGAACCGCTGCAAGCCGGCCCCGTCGTCATCGAGGACAACTGCTTCGTCGGCGCGCGCGCCGAGGTGGCGGAGGGCGTGCTCGTCGGCGAGGGCTCGGTGCTGTCGATGGGCGTCTACCTCGGCGCCTCCACCACCATCATCGACCGCGCGACGGGAGAAAAGCACTTCGGCAAGGTGCCGCCGTATTCGGTGGTCGTGTCGGGCGCCATGCCGGGCAAGCCGCTCCCCGACGGCTCGCCGGGCCCCAACCTCTATTGTGCCGTCATCGTAAAGCGCGTCGATGAAAAGACGCGTTCGAAAACGAGCATCAATGAGCTGTTGCGCGACTAGGCGGTGAGGCATGAACTCCTATCGATACCTTGAAATCGCCAACATCGTCGCGACGTTGCGGCAGCTCGGCTCGCGCATCGGCGAGCGGTTCCCCAACAGCGGTCTCTATCGGGTCTGCCGCGAGCTCGAGGGCATGGTGCAGGAGACGTCCGCGCGGGCGGAGAACATCTCGCGCCCCAAACTCTGGCTGCGCGCGCTGCTCGCCATGCTCGCCGTCGGCGGCGCGTTCGGCGCCTTCTTCATCGGGCGCTGGATGCTGGGCCTGCGCTCCTCCGATGAGCTCGCCGGCACGATGCAGGGGCTCGAAGCCGCCGTTAATCTCGTCATCATCATCGGCGCCGCCGGCGCCTTCCTGGTCACGCTGGAGACGCGCTGGAAGCGGCGGCTGGCGCTCTCGGCGCTGAACGAGTTCCGCTCCGTCGCGCACGTCATCGACATGCACCAGCTGACCAAGGACCCGAGCGCGCTCGGCGGCCCGCGCACCAGCTCCTCGCCACAGCGCGTAATGACGCGCTATGAGCTCATGCGCTACCTCAGCTATTGCTCGGAGATGCTGTCGCTGTCGAGCAAGGCCGCCGCCGTCTACGCCGACAACGTGCACGACCCCGCCGTGGTGGATGCCGTGGGCGACATCGAGCGGCTGACGGCCAACTTGAGCCAGAAGATCTGGCAGAAGATCACGCTCGTCGACATCGATATGGAGGATGCGCGCGGCGCCGCCGCGGTCTCCGCGGGCGAGGTTTCGCAGCTCCCCCACGAGCCGGTAAAGTCATGAGTGCGTCATCGCGGGCGGCCGGGGTCGTTGCGTTGCTGACGAGCTTTCATGGCCGCATCGGCCGCAGGTCGTGGTGGATCGGCTACCTCGCGGTCGCCGTCGCCAGTCTGCTCGGCACCGCCGTTCTCAATCCGGAATTCTATACCGCCGACGCGGCTCCCCCGACTTGGCCAGACACGATCTGGCAGCTCGCCGTGACAGCTTCGCTGGTGGCGATAACGGTCAAGCGCTTCAACGATCGCGACGCGCCCTGGTGGCTCGGCTACGTCACCGCGCCGTTGACCGCCGTACAATTCGTGGTGCCGCACTTCGGACTACGGGTCGATCCCACCTCCCCGGGAGCAGGACGCATCATATTCTGGGCCATCTGCGTGATTTTGCTCATCGTCTTCATCGATAATGGCTTCTTCCGCGGCACCGATGGCCCCAACCGCTACGGCCCCGATCCGCTGCAAAGGAGCCCCGGCACACCATGATCGGCGCACCCGACCCCGTCGCGCTCGCACAGGCACTGATCCGCTGCGAGAGCGTCACGCCGATCGAGGCCGGCGCGCTGACGCTGCTGCAGGAGACGCTGGAGCGCGCGGGCTTCCACTGCCACCGCATGACCTTCACCGAGCCCGGCACCGCGGACGTGGAAAACCTCTACGCGCGCTTCGGCTCGGAGGGGCCCAACCTTTGCTTCGCCGGGCACACCGACGTCGTGCCGCCGGGCGACGAGGCTGCCTGGACCTCACCGCCGTTCGCGGCCGAGATCCGCGACGGCATCCTCTACGGTCGCGGCGCCGTCGACATGAAAGGCGCGGTGGCCTGCTACGTCGCCGCCGCCCTGCACTACCTCGCCGCAGGCGGCGGCAAGACGAAGGGCTCGCTCTCCTTCCTCATCACCGGCGACGAGGAAGGCGCCTCCGTAAACGGTACTATCAAGGTGCTCGAGTGGCTGAAGGCGCGCGGGGAGAAGCTCGACGCCTGCATCGTCGGCGAGCCGTCGAGCCAGTCCGCCGTCGGCGACGAGATCAAGATCGGACGCCGCGGCTCGCTCAACGGCGAGCTCATCGTCAAGGGCAAGCAGGGCCACGCCGCCTACCCGCACGTCGCCGACAACCCGCTGCCCAAGCTCGCGCGCATGCTCGACCGGTTGGCGACTCTGCGGCTCGACGCCGGTACCGAGAGCTTCGAGCCCTCGCACATAGCGATCACCATCGTCTCGGTGCCCAACACCGCGAGCAACGTCATTCCGGCGCAGGCGCGCGCGGTATTCAACATCCGATACAACGATGCGCACACGCGGCCAAAGATCGAGCAGCGGATCGCGGAGTGCTGCAAGACCGCCGCCGCGGAGGTCGGCGCGCAATACACGCTCAGCTTCTCCGGCACCGGCGATGTGTTCCTCACCAAGCCGGGGCCGCTGGTCGAAGCCATGGCGAACGCCGCCCACGAGGTCACGGGACGCTCTCCGGCCCTCACCACGACAGGCGGCACGTCGGACGCGCGCTTCATCAAGGACTATTGCCCGGTGGTCGAGCTGGGCCTCGTCAACGCCACCATCCACCAGGTGGACGAGCGCGTGCCGGTCGCGGATCTGGCCACCCTCACGCAGATCTATGCCCGCTTCATCGAGCGCTTCTTCGCGACGGCCTGAGCGCGTAAGCCCTTGTTGTCGCCTTCAGGCTTTTCTAGACTCGGGCTCTGCAACCTCGGCCTCGAGGCGCACGCGCATGTCAGATGAGCCGTTCGACTTCGCTTCCCTGATCCGCCGCGGCGTGAAATTCCGCCGCTTCGACGCCGGCGAGCGCATTTTCCTGGAGCAGGACCCGGGCGACTGCCTTTACGTCGTCCACACCGGCAGGGTCGAGGTTCTCAGCTTTGGCTCGATGCTGGAGAGCGTCGGACCCAATGGGATCTTCGGCGAGATGGCGCTCATCGACAAATGCCCGCGCGCCGCTGCGGCACTGGCGAGCGAGGCAACCGAGGTCGCGGTCATCGACAGAAGCGAATTTCTCACGCTCATACGCGAGGAGCCGGAATTTGCGCTGCGCATCATGCGCCAGTTGACGGAGCGCGTCCGGCGCATGGGACGCGCGCTCAAGCCCGCCGATCGCTAGCGCGTCAAAGCCGCAATGGCGACTTAGCGCGCGCCGGCGCGGGCGCGCGCCCGGTCACGCACGCGGCGGTGGTTGGCCGTGTAGTAGATGGCGGCGCCATGGGCGATGATGCCAATGCCCCAGCCGATCAGCGGCCAGTAGAACCAGAGCTTGTCGGGCGTCGTCAGTAGGTTGACGGCGATCAGCATGAGGTTAACGAGCACGTAGGCCGCGAAGTGGATCTTGAATCCGGTGTCTTCCAGAAGCGTCTTCATCAGAACGGTCCTTCGATTCAGCAGGCGCCCTCGCCGCGCGAGTGTCTATCACGGGCTGCCTCCCATCCCAAGTCGCCGGCCTGCGGTGTTTTAGGCCAAGCTAAACGGATGCGGAAAGTGCTGCCATACCAGCACGTTACTCCTTGCGCGGCTCGACGGCCTCCGCATCGATGCTGTAGCCCGCGTCGGCGAGGCCGGTGAACGCCGTCTCCGTCTTGATCGTGCCCGTCACGGTCACGGGATCGAACTGGCCGCCGACCTCGAAGCCCTTGTCCGCCTTGACGTAGATGATCTGGTTGGCCGGCGGCGGCGGCACGTGGATGCACGCACCCACGAACGGCACGAGCAGGAACTCCTTCACTGTCGTCGCCTCGAAATCGAGCGGCACCACGTAGCCGCCGATGCGCACGTGCTTGCCGTTGAGCTCGGTAACGACATGCGGAGGCAGGTCCGCGCCCGGCTGTCGCCGCTTTATCGACATCCAGTTGCCCTCGGCCAGCGGCGGAGGAGGCGGGCCGCCATCAGTGCTGGTGGTCGAGCCGCCGAAGAACGTCTTGGGCTTCAGCGCCGAGATTGCTTGCGCGGGCGGCATGAGCTGCGCCCACTTGAGCTCCATCGGCGGATCGGCGGCGCTCAAGGTCGTCGAGCACGCCAGTGCCAGCGTCAGCGTGATCCTGGCGCCCGTTGCAGCTTGTCTCATTGTGTTCGAGCTCCGTTCAATCATGTGCGCACCGTCATGCCGTCGGCGAGCGACAGCCGGTAGGCACGCATGGCCGGCAAGAGACCCGCCAGGAACCCGGCGAGGACGATGGTGCCGAGCGTCAGCCACTCGCGCACCGTGGGCGGATCGACCGTAAGATGCAGGCCGTAGATCGCGGTCGATGAACGGTCGCAGCAGAGCGAGCGCCGCGTAGAGCAGTAGTCGTTCCGAGCATGACGCCGGCGAGGGTCAACATGCCCGCCTCCGTCGCCAGCAGGCCAAGGATGGTCGCCGGCCGCGCCCCGACCGAGCGCAGGATCGCCATCTCGCGGCGGCGCTCGTTGAGCGTGGTCAGGACCATCGTCACCATGCCGAGCAGCGCGGTGGCGACGACCATCGCCGAGACGATCGACAACGCGGTCTCCGCCGTGCCGACGAGGCCCCACAACTCCTGCAACGCCGCGCCGGGGATGATCGCCGACAGCGGCTCTTGCGTGTACTCGTTGATCGCCCGCTGCAGCTTGAAGGTCGCGAGCTTCGACTTCAGGCCGACGAATGCCGCCGTCACCGCCTTCGGCTCCAGGTGCAAGGTGCGCACCTGGTCGGCCGATATGCTGTTGCCCGGCATGGGAATGCCGTTCTGCCAGTCGACGTGGATCGCCTCGATCGCCTCGAGACTCACGTGCACGGTGCGGTCGACAGGCGTGCCGGTCTTGTCCAGGATGCCGGAGACGCGGAACGGCTTGTCCTTGTGCTCGACGAACGAGATGGAGCCGACGCCGTGCGCCACCACGATCTCGTCGCCGACCTTGTAGCCCAGCGCCTTCGCCACGTCGGCGCCGATGACGGCGTCGAACAGGTCGCTGAACGGCTTGCCGTCGGCGAAGGCGAGCGGCTGGCCGTGGCGGTACTTGTAGCGCGTGAAGTAGTCGGGCGTGGTGCCGAGCACGCGGAAGCCGTGGTGGCTGTCGCCGAGCGAGATCGGCACGATCCAGTCGACCTCGGGACGCTTGGCGATGTCGGAATAGCTCTTCCAGGTGACGTTGTTCGTTGCATTGCCGATGCGGAACACGGAATAGAGCAGCAGTTGGATGGCGCCGCTGCGCGCGCCCACGATGAGGTCGGTGCCCGAAATCGTGTCGGCGAAGCTCTGGCGCGCGCCGGTGCGCACCTTCTCAACGCCCAGCAGCAGCATGACGCTGAACGCGATCGCCAGCACCGTGAGCGAAGCCGTAAGCGCGCGATTGCGTAACGATTGCAGCGCGAGGCGGGGGACGATCATGCCGCGGCCCTCCGCTCGGCTGTCGCGATCTCGTCCAATCGCACCACGCGGTCGAAGCGCTTGCCCAGCTCCTCCTCGTGGCTAACCATGATGAGCGCGGAGCCTGCCGCCTCGAGCTCGGCGAACAGCAGATCGAGGAACGCCTGCTGCCGGTCGCGGTCGAGCGCTGAAGTTGGCTCGTCGGCGACGATCAGCTCCGGGGAGCCGATGAGCGCACGCGCGGCCGCCACGCGCTGCTGCTGGCCGACGCTCAGGCTCGCCGTCGAGAGTCCGCCGAGCTCGGCGGCATCGAGGCCGAGGCTGGTGAGGAGCCGCAATGCCTCGTTCTCGGCAGGGCCGTTGCGGCTCGCACGCTCCCGGCGCTTGCCGGCAAAGCTCAACGGCAGCAGCACGTTGTCGAGCACCGAGCCGTAGGGCAGCAGGTTGAACATCTGGAAAATGATGCCGAAGTGCTCGGCGCGGAAGCGATCGCGCGCCGAGCCCGACAATTGCCCCGTATCCGTCCCCAGCACTTCGAGGCGTCCTTCCGACGGCGTGACGATGCCGCACAGCAGGCTTAGGAACGTCGACTTGCCCGCGCCGGACGGGCCCACGAGCAGCACGCGCTCGCGCGCCCGGAGTACGAAGCTATCGATCGCCAGCGAGAACGCGCGCGGTCCCCGCCAGCGGAAGCGGACACCCGACATCGACACGACGTCTGGGGTCTGTGTTTCGGGTAGAGGACGCTGCATCACATCATGCCGCCGAGGTCGAGCGACGGCTTATCGCGGCTCACCTCGTAGGAGTTCTGCGCCTTCGCCGTCACGACGTTGACGGTGAGGTCGTGCGCGCCTGCGAACAGCTTGAAGTAGTCGAAGTCGATCGCGGTGAGGTTCGCCGGCATGGCGCAGTCGAGCGCGTAGGTAACGTGGAACTGCTTGTGTCCCTCGTGCTCGTCGTGCTCGTGGTCCTCGCCCGCAACCTTGTCGTGATCGTGATCGTCGTCGGCATCGCCGTCGTGGTGATGCTCGGCCTCGAGCTCCACCTTGGCGTCGGCAACGGAGCACCCCGCCGCCGCCGGCAGCTTGAACGCGGCGAGCGGCTGGCCGAGCTGCGCCCTCGCCTTCTCCATTGCGGCCTTCTGGTCGTCGGTCGTGGCGTCGTGCTCGAAGCCGACGATGTCCATGCCGGGCACCTCAAGCTCCATGGAGACGCGCTTGTCCTCCACCGCGATGTTGAGGTTGCCGTGGCCGTGCACGTGGGGGCCTAGCTCGCGGTGCTCGTCGGCGGCGAGGGTGAGCGACGGCGCCGTCGCGGCGACTGCGAGCGCGGCAATGGCCGCTATAGTACGGGTCTGCATCTGGTTCTCCTGATCGGTGGCGAGCGGGCAAGGCACGCGGACGTCGGCCCGGGCCTGCTCGAAGCATTGGGGATTTAGCGGGACGGCTTGCAGCGCGGGCATCAGCCTCGCGAAAATCATCAGCCCATCAGGAGAGCGGGCGGGGCGCGCGCCTGGAAGTGGACGCTCTCGCCACCGGCCAGGGCATCGACCACGTTCACCGGCTCCGGCGCGGCGAAGCGCACGGGCGGCGTCGGGATCGGCGGCGGCTGATGCAGGATCGCCGCCGTCGCGAGGTTGACCGACCAGCAGATCGGGCAGTTACCGCCCTCGTCGTGCGGCGCCGGCGGCGGACACGGATGCTCGGCGCGCGCCGCGCAGGCGCCATAGGTGATCGCGCGCGCGGCGAGCTTGCCGCCGACGGCCGCGGCATGCGTGTGGGTGTGCGTCTGGGCGAATGCCACCACCGCCTGCATCACGAAGGCGAGCAGCGCGAGGAATCCGAGGCTGGAGCGGCGCCTAAAGAACCGCATGGTTCCTCCGGTAGGGCATTCGACCATAGCGCGTCGAATGGGGCGGGCGAAAGACGCGTGGGCCGCAGCGGCCGCTCACGACCGAAGCAGCAACCCCGGATAATATCCGCTTTCAAGAGGCCCGCGGTCAAGCTCGGCGCGAAAGAAAACCGTTAGCCACGACCCCAAGGAGAGCGGCGTCACCGCTCGCGACATCTTGTTGCGGGTCCGCAACTTTGGCACTCTGCCAGACGCGGCAATTGTCAGGGGCTAGAGATGTTTAGCGCGATTTGCGACTTGCGGCGTGCACGGCCGGCCACGGCCCTGACGGTAGCGGTCGCTCTTTTCCTCGCCGGCGGCATCGGCGTCGGCAGCTCGGCACCGCTCTCCGACAACGACGAGGTGCGCGAAAGCGTGGTGCGCGTGGAGGTCGATAACGGTAAGGCGATAATGCAGGGAACAGGCTTCATCCTCAACGACCGCCGCATCGTCGCCACCAACAACCACGTCATTGAAAATGCCAAATCGATCTTCTTGACGTTTCTTGCCGCCGGCAAGCCGACCGCCGTGCCCGCACGGGTCGTCGTTGCCAATCCAGCCAAAGACATGGCGATCCTGGAAGCGACCGGCGACCTTTTCGGCGAGCCGGTCGTGCTGGCTAACTACGACACGAACCCGCCAGCCAAGGTAACCGCCGTCGGCTATCCCGGTGCCGCCGACTTGATTATGGGCGGTGTCGTGCAACCATCGATCATGTTCGAGCCCTCCTACTCCGTCGGCACCGTCGCTCGAACGCGAAAGTGGTCGGCGACGCCAGGGTTATCCAGCAAACGGCAGTGATCAATCCGGGCAACAGCGGCGGTCCGCTGTTCGACGAATGCGGCCGTGTGATCGGCATCAACACGCTGCGCCCGAACCCCGAAAAATCGGAATTCGCGCAGGGCATCTTCTTCGCCATCGACATCCGCGAGCTGGAGAAGATGCTGGACGAAAACCTCATTCCGTACACCAGCGTCGACAAGCCTTGCACCGCCGGCACGAACGTGAAGGACGACATCGCACCCGCGACCACCAAAGACGCGGAAGCCGTGGTGTTCGATCGCTTCGCCGCTTGCATCAAGTTGCGGCCGTGCGATCGCAACCGTTGCAAGGGCCGCTACACCAAGCGTGTCTCTCCGGAGCTCGCCAGCGCACACCAGGCGGAAATCGACCTGCGCATGACAGCATCCGAGGCGCGGTGCACCGAGCAGAAGGAAGCCGACGCGTATCAAGATTTCCGCAACTGCGCCATCAACCAGCCGTGCGAATTCGGCAAGATCTGCACTGCCAAGGTCACCGAAGCGCTGTCGGCCGAAACCCTGAAGAAGCGGCGCACGCTCATGGACCGGGCCAACACCAAGGCCCAGGACGATTGCCGCGAGGCCAAGGCTCCGGGCATTTGGCGCGGCGCGGAGACGGAGAAGGGCATCTGGCTGGCGACGGTATCCAACGAGAGCGGTGCGGCCCTGATCGTCGCCTGCGACGTGGCCGGACCCAACCCGGGCAATGGGGTCGTCGTGCTTGCAAACGTGAAGGGCAAGCGCGACCGCTGGACGGGCTCGCGCGACATGTCGATGACAATCGATACCTACGCCGATTCCGTGCGCTTCGACCTCAAGACCGAGGGCGAGGACTTGAGCGCCGGATTGAAGCACGTGGAAGAACCCGACACGCGCGGCTGGCTCAAGGATATCGTGGGCATGCTCGATGCCGGCAGCGTCGTCACCTTCGAGGATCCGAGGTCGAGCTCGACGAGACGTTCACCTTGCGCGGCGCCAAGGACACGCTAGCGCCCTGCCTCAAGGCGCGCTACGTCGCGCAGCAGCAACAGCAGCAATAGACGTCGGCGCTGGCCAAGTCCCCGTCACTCTTGGCCGCCGCGCTCGCGCGTCAGTTCACCGGACGCCTGATACTCCTGGCCGTTGGAGGATCCGGTCCAGCTAAAATTCATCTTGTTGCCATCGAGCGAGATCGTCACGCTGCCGCTGAGGCAGCCGGGATCGACCTCCTCCACGCCCCCCCAGCTGATCGTCTCCTCAACTCGTAGCCATTGCCCTTGCGGCTGCCGACCAGCACGCCGCCACACGGAAAGCCCGGATAGCGCGTGATGCCGCCTTTGGGCGAGACGAAGGTCGCGCTCATTTCGAAGGGATCGTTGTCAGGCTGCTTAAGCTTGCCGACCCAGGTGCCCACGATCGGGTCTTCGGCGTGCGCCAAGCTAGTGAAGCTAATCGAGGCCAAGGCGGCCAGGCCGGCGATGGCGGACCGAGTGGCACCCATATTCATGACCGAGACGGATGAGGGCATGGCGCTTCCATATCTGCTAGTTGCATAGTTCTTAGCCCGTCCTCCGATCGAGGAAAAGATGCTCTTGCGAGTGAGGTCAACGCCGGTGTCGGGCGGCTGCCCGCCTCAGTTGCGCGCGTCGGGAGAGGGCTTGAGCGGCGCCGGCGGATGGCTCGGCGGCCCGTGCAGGTATGTCATCGATGCGTACGCGCCGAGCCACGAGCCGACCGCGGCGAAGATCACGTACACCCAATTGTTGGTATAGCTGATCACCGCAAACGAGGAGAGCAGGTACCAGATGCTGCTCCACGAGGCGGCCGCGACCCGCCGGCGCGCGATGACCGAGGATGTGAACAGCACGTAGACGGCATCCGTGGCCGCGGTGGCGACGACCACGCCTGCGGCAAGCAGAAGGTCTATTCCCCAAAAGAATTGCATGAGCGGCCCCGGGCGGACGCGAGCGCCCAAGCGGCGCCGCCCGACGCTAGCCTTGCGACCGTTAACGAAGCTCGTAGGGAAGCTGCGCCTACTTGAAGTGCTTGGAAAGTTTCAGGCCCTGCGCCTGGTAGTGCGAGGAGAGATCGCGCCCGTAGACGAGCTTGGGCGTCTCCGTCAGGCGCTCGTAGATCAGGCGCCCGATGGTCTGGCCGTCCTCCAGAATGAACGGCACCTTGTGCGAGCGCACCTCGAGCACGGCCTTGGCGCCCTCCCCGCCCGACTCGGCATGGCCGAAGCCCGGATCGAAGAAGCCAGCGTAGTGCACACGGAATTCGCCCACCAGCGGATTAAACGGCATCATCTCGGCCGCCTGCGTGGGCGGCACGTGCACGGCCTCTTTGGAGGCCAGGATGTAGAACTGGTCGGGGTCGAGCATGAGCCGCTTTTTGCCGCGCACGTGGATCGGCTCCCAATAGTCGAGCGCCGAGCAACCGCCCACCACGTCCACGTCGACGACACCGGTGTGCCGCTTGGCGCGATAGCCGACGAGCCCCTGCGCGTCACCGGTGAGATCGACCGACAGCGGCACGTCGTCGACGGGATCGGCCTCCGCGCCGCCCCCCGCACGGAAGCGGATCTGCGACAGCCGCGAGCCTTTGCGCACTACGACCGGGAAGGTCTGCGGGCAGATTTCCGCGATACAGCGGCCCAGAGTAGCCGGCCGGGATCTGGTCGAAGGCCGAGACGCCGTCGGCGATGACGCGGGTGAACACGTCGAGCCGGCCGGTCGAGCTCTTGGGGTTGGTTGCGGCAGAGAGATCGTCGGGCAGCGCGAGGCTCTCCAGCAGTGGCGCAACGTAGACGCAGCCCGTCTCCAGCACCGCGCCCTGCGACAGGCTGATCGTGTGCATCTGCAGGTCGTCGAGCTTGGCTGAAACCTTTTCGCCGCGGCCAGGCAGGAAGCTCGCGCGCACACGGTAGGCGACGGTGCCGAGGCGCAAGTCGAGGCTTGCCGGCTGCAGCTGCTTGGGCAGCAGCGGCTCGACGAGCTTAACCTGCCCGCCCTCGATTAGCGCTCGGATCGCCTGCGAGGGCAGGATGCCGGACACCGTTCGCTTGGGGGCGGCTCTTGCTGTCTTCACCTGGGTCTTTGCCATCGTTGGTGTCCCTGGCGGGAGTGCCAGCCTCGGGCGTGCTTTTGCCGCTCTAGAGCAAGCGGGCCTTGACGCCAAGCGCCGTGCGGGAGTAATCCCCGCAACACCACGTGGTCATTTGGCCGGCCGGCTTGCAGCCACGTTAAATAAGTCGCTAAAAGGGCCGTGCGCACCCCCAATTTTCGCTGGCGCCGGCTTCTTCGTTGCGGCGTTGCGAGCCGGGTTTTTTTGCTGGGCGATAGCCAGCATCGAGGAGCGCATGGCAGGCAAGAACGATCCAACGGCAAACCCGGAATGGGCGCCCGAGACCCAGCTCGTGCACGGCGGCACGCTGCGCTCGCAATTCGGCGAGACCTCCGAGGCGCTCTTCCTGACGCAGGGCTTCGTCTACGACGTCCGCCGAGCAGGCCGAGGCCCGCTTCAAGAACGAGGATCCGGGCTTCCAGTATAGCCGCTTCGGCAATCCCACCGTCGCCATGTTCGAGGAGCGCATGCGCCTGCTCGAGGGTGCAGAGGACGCGCGCGCGACCGCGACCGGCATGGCCGCCGTCAACGCCGCGCTGCTGTGCTACCTCAAGGCCGGCGACCATATCGTCTCCGCGCGCGCGCTGTTCGGCGCCTGCCGCTACATCGTCGAGACGCTGTGCCCGCGCTTCGGCATCGCCTCGACGCTCGTCGACGGCCGCGACCTCGATGCCTGGCGCAAGGCGATGCGCCCCAACACCAAGATGTTCTTCTTCGAGACGCCGTCGAACCCGACGCTGGAGCTCGTCGACATCGCGGCGGTGTCGAAGATCGCCCACGCGTCGGGCGCCCTCGTCGTCGTCGACAACGTGTTTGCGACACCAATGCTGCAGCGGCCGCTGCAGCACGGCGCCGACATCGTCGTCTACTCGGCGACCAAGCACATCGACGGCCAAGGCCGCTGCCTCGGCGGCGCAGTGCTCGGCACCAAGGATTTCGTCACCAACCACCTGCAGGAGTTCATCCGCCAGACCGGCCCGTCGATCAGCGTCTTCAACGCCTGGGTGATGCTGAAGGGTCTCGAGACCATGCCGGTGCGCGTCAAGGCGCAGTCGGCGACGGCTGCGCGCATTGCCGATCACCTCGCCGGCCGCCCGGGCGTCGGCCGCGTGCTCTACTGCGGACGCCCCGACCATCCGCAGGCCGAGCTCGCGCGCCGGCAGATGACCGGCGGCGGGCAGATGGTGGCCTTCGAGGTCGAGGGCGGCAAGGCCGGCGCCTTCCGCTTCCAGAACGCGCTCCGCCTCATTCGCATCTCCAACAACCTGGGCGACACCAAGAGCCTCATCACGCACCCGGCGACGACGACGCACCATCGCCTCGGGCCGGAGGCGCGGGCGCAGCTTGGCATTTCGGACGGCATGCTGCGGCTCTCGGTCGGGCTGGAAGCCTTCGATGACCTTGCCGCCGACATCGAGGCTGCGCTTGTCGTGTCGGGGACGTGCCTCCAGCATGGTGCCCGAAAGGGTAGGCTTGGCGCCTTGCGCGATTGACCCGCGCCCGCGACGGCTTAGAGTCGCGTTCGCTCATATGTGATCCGCAGGAACCTCGCCGCATGTACGAAGCTGTGACCCGCGGCATCCGCATTCGCGTCACCCCGCACTATCTCGAGGAGCAGTCGACCCCGGAGGACGGCGAGTTCTTCTGGGCCTACACCATTGACATCGTCAACGAGAGCGACGAGATCGTGCAACTGCGCTCGCGCGTTTGGCGGATCACCGACGGCCGGGGGCAAACGGAAGAGGTGCGCGGTCCAGGCGTCGTCGGCGAGACGCCGACCATTCACCCCGGCAAATCGTTCAGCTACACCTCGGGCTGCCCACTGCGCACGCCGTCGGGGATTATGGTCGGCAGCTACCAGATGGTCGACGCCAAGGGCCAGATGTTCGACGTCGCGATCCCCGCCTTCTCGCTCGACAGCCCGTTCACCGTGCGGAGCGTGAACTAGTGGCGGCGTCGCGCACATGAGCGGGCCCAGCTACTCCGCGGCCGAGCTTCTAGCTCGCCTCGTGCACTTCGACACGACCAGCCACAAGTCGAACCTCGCGCTCGTCGCATTCGTAGAGGACTACCTCGCCCAGCACGGGCTCGCGAGCCACCTCGTGCCCAATGCCGACGCTTCCAAGGCGAGCCTCTACGCCTCGATCGGCCCGGTGGGCGTGCCTGGCGTCGCGCTGTCGGGGCATACTGACGTTGTCCCGGTCGAGGGGCAAACCTGGTCGAGCGACCCGTTCGTGCTGAGCGAGCGCGACGGGCGCCTCTACGGGCGCGGCTCCGCCGACATGAAGGGCTTCCTCGCCTGCGTGCTCGCCGCCGTGCCGGAATTCCTCAAGCGCAAGCTCGCGGTGCCGATCCACCTCGTATTCTCCTACGACGAGGAGGTGGGCTGCCTCGGCGTACGTCCGCTGATCGCGGAGATCGGGCGGCGCTTCGTGATCCCGCGCATGGTCATCGTCGGCGAGCCGACCGGCATGAGCGTCGTCGACGCGCACAAGGGCCCCGTGCGCTGGCACGTCGAGGTCCGGGGGCGCGCGGCGCATTCGAGCATGGCGCCGCTCGGCGTCAACGCCATCAGCGTCGCCGGTAAGCTGTTGCAGGAGCTTGCGCGCATCGAGGGCGAGCTCAAGGTCGCACCACGCGTCGACCGCTTCGATCCGCCCTACGCCACGCTGCAGGTCACGCGCATCGACGGCGGCACCGCGACCAACATCGTGCCTAGCTACTGCCGCTTCGATTTCGACGTGCGCGCGCTGCCGGGCGTGGACGTGGCGGCGATCGATCGGCGCATCCGCGCCTTCGCCGAGCGCGAGTGCGTGCCCGCGATGCGGCGCATTGCGCCCGAATCCGGTATCGACATCACGGTCGCCAACCAGGTGCCGCCGTTCGCAACGGGGGCCACCTCGGAAGCGGTGGCGCTCGCGCTCCGCCTCGCCGGCCACAATGAAACGCACGCCGTTTCCTATGCGACCGAAGCCGGGCTGTTCCAGGAGGCGGGCTCGCCCTCCGTCGTCATCGGCCCGGGCGATATTGCGCAGGCGCACGCGGCCGACGAGTTCATCGCCAAGGACCAGCTCGACGCCTGCACGGCATTCCTCGGACGCCTCGGCGCCTGGGCCGAGCGCGGCGCACCCTTCGGCTAGCGCACTCAAGTCGCTGCACAATTTCATGCTGGGAACCAACGATGCGGGTGCGGCGTTTTTTTTCCGAGCAAAGACGGCAGCGACAGGGGCAGCCCGCCATGACCCACATTGCATTCGCGCCAATCATATTTTCGGCTCTGGCGTTCATCGCAACGATCGCGGCGGCACGCGCCGACACCGCCGATCCGCAGATGATCTTCAACAACGCCTGCCGCACGTGCCACTCCATGAAGGAGGGCGACAATCGCTTAGGCCCCAGCCTTGCCGGCGTCGTCGGCCGCAAGGCCGGCTCGCTGCCGGGCTATCCGTATTCCTCATCGATGCAGAACTCCGGCGTCACCTGGGACGAGGCGACGCTCGATAAGTTCATTGCCGATCCAGACCAGGTCGTGGGCGGCAACAAGATGAAGCCGTTCACCGGCATCGCGGATTCCGGTCAGCGCAAGGAGATCATCGGCTTCCTGAAGTCGGTCGGTGGCAAGTAGCGCCGCTCAGGCGATCTCGCCCGGCTCGAAACGGTAGCTCGTCGCGCAGAACTCGCACGTCACGCCGATGCTGCCGTCGGGCTCGCGCATGTCGGCAAGCCCCTCCTCGCCGAACGAGCGCAAGAACGCCTCCACCTTCTCGCGCGAGCAGCGGCAGTAGACTTCGACCGGCGCCGGCGGCAGCGCACGCACTCCCTCTTCGTGGAACAGCCGATAGAGCAACCGCTGGGGCGACAACGTCGGATCGAGCAGCTCGTGATCCTCGACCGTTGAGGCGAGGATCTTCGCGCGCTGCCAGTCCTCCGCGCGCTCCTCCTGCAACTCGGCGTCGTCGGAACCCTCCGGGCGCTGCGCCTGCGGGTTGCCGCCGGCGCCAGCAAGGCTTTGGATCATCAAGCCGCCCGCGCGCCATTGCCAGGTGCCAGGCTTGCCGCGCTCGCCCGCCTGATAATGGCGCGCCACCGCCAGACGCAGGAACGTCGGCAGCTGCTCCGACTGGCGGAAGTAGGCCAGCGCGGCATCGACCAAGGGTTCGCCTTCGAGCGCGACGATGCCCTGGTAGCGGTCCATGTCACCGCCCTGGTCGATCGTAATGGCGAGGTGCCCCATGCCGAGTAGCGTGCCCTGCTCGATCGCGGCCCCGCCGGCGGCGAGCTCGGCAAAGCGCTTCTTGCTGTAGCGCGCGTATCCACGCACGCGACCGCCGGCCTCGAAATTCACGACGAGGAAATCGAGGAGGCCGTCGGTTTTGGTCTGCACGATGAGCTTGCCGGCGAATTTCAGCGCCGCGCCGAGCATCGTCGTCAGCGCCACCGCCTCGCCCAGCGCCTGCGCCACCGGCACCGGCATGTCGTGGCGCGACAGGATGGTGTCGATCGCGGGGCCGAGCCGAACGAGCCGCCCGAGGACGCCGGAGCGGTCGGTGCGGAACGGCAGAACGATGTCGTCGCCGAGATCGTCTCCGATCTGCGGCGCCGTTGCGGCTTCGCTCATCTACTGGGCTCCCAGGCACCAGGCGAGGATCGCCTTCTGCACGTGCAGGCGGTTCTCCGCCTCGTCAAAGACGACCGACTGCGGCCCATCGATGACGTCGGCCGTCACCTCGCGCCCACGGTAGGCAGGCAGGCAGTGCATGAAGATGGCTCCGGGCGCGGCCTGGCGCATGAGCTTGGCGTCGACGGAGAACGGCTCGAGCATCTTCTTGCGGCGCGGAGCATCGGTCTGGCCCATCGACACCCAGGTGTCGGTGACGACGCAATCGGCGCCGCGCACGGCTTGGACAGCATCGCTGCAGATCGACACCGCGCCCTTCTCGCGCTTGACCCAATCGATGACGGACGGCTCGGGCCGTAGCGCGTCGGGGCAGGCGATCCTGAGCTCGAAGCCGAAGCGAACGGCCGCGTGCATCCACGAGGCGGCGACGTTGTTGCCGTCGCCCACCCAGGCGATCCTGTGGCCCTTGATCGGCCCCTTTTGCTCCTCGAAGGTCATGATGTCGGCCATGACCTGGCACGGGTGGCTCTTGTCCGTCAGGCCGTTGATCACGGGGATCGTGGCGCAGCGCGCGAGCTCCAGAAGCGTCGCGTGCTCGTTGGCGCGGATCATGATCGCGTCGACGTAGCGCGAGAGCACGCGCGCAGTGTCCGCGATCGATTCCCCGCGCCCGAGCTGCAAATCCGTGTTGTTGAGCGAGATCGTCTGGCCGCCGAGCTGGCGCATGGCGACGTCAAAGGAGATGCGCGTGCGCGTCGACGGCTTCTCGAAAATGGTCACCAGCAGTGCGTCCTCGATGCCGCGCGGACGCATCTTTGCCGGCACGCGCTTGCCGGCGCGCTTCATCGCGTGCGCCATGTCGACGATGCGACGCAGCGTCTTCACGTCGAGCCCGTCGAGATCGAGAAAATGCCTCGGCGCGGGCGCGGTCTTGCTCTTGGGGACGATCGATTTTGGGGTCATGACGTTCCGCCCGGCTAGCGCGGGGACACTTCTCACGAGCTTCTACCTGATAGGCGGGAAAGCGCGCGCGACAGCCGGCTGGCGGCCTCCGCGATCTCCTCGTCGGTTGCGTTGAGCGGCGGCAGCAGGCGCACGACGTTGCCGCCGGCGCCGGCCAGCAGCAGCTTTTCGGCGATAGCGGCCTTCACGACCTCGGCCGGCGGCACCTTGAGCTTCATGCCCATCAGGAGCCCCACACCGCGCACGTCCTCGACGAGATCGGGGTGCTCGTCCTGCACGGCGGCGAGTGCCTGCTTCATGCGCAGCGCCTTGTTGCGCACGCCGTCGAGGAAAGCGGGCTCGAGCACGGCGTCGAGCACGGCGTTGCCGACTGCAGTCGCCAGCGGATTGCCACCGAAGGTAGAGCCGTGCGTGCCGGCCGTCATGCCCTTGGCGGCTTCGCTCGTCGCCAGCAGCGCACCCAGCGGAAAGCCGCCGCCGATACCCTTGGCGATGGCCATGAGATCGGGCGTGACGCCTGCCCATTCGTGCGCGAACAGTTGGCCCGTGCGGCCCATTCCGCATTGCACCTCATCGAGCACGAGCAAAAGCTCGTGGCGATCGCACAGCGCGCGCAAGGCTTGCATGAACTCGAGCGGCGCGACGTTGACGCCGCCTTCGCCCTGCACCGGCTCGATCAGGATCGCAGCCGTCTCCGGCCCGATGGCCTGCTCGACGGCGGCGAGATCGGCGAACGGCACGTGGTCGAAGCCTTCGACGGGTGGCCCGAAGCCTTCCAGGTATTTCTCGTTGCCGCCGGCTGCGATGGTCGCGAGCGTGCGTCCGTGGAACGCGCCCTCGAAGGCGATGGTGCGCCAGCGGTCGGGCCGGCCGCTCACATATTGGTAGCGCCTCGCCGCCTTGATCGCCGCTTCGCAGGCCTCGGCGCCCGAATTGCAAAAGAACACCCGGTCGGCGAACGTTGCCGCCACGAGGCGCTCGGCGAGCTTCTCCTGGCCCGCAACCCTATAAAGGTTGGAGGTGTGCCAGAGCTTCTCGGCCTGGGCGGTCAGGGCGGCGACAAGCTTGGGGTGGGCGTGGCCGAGCGCGTTCACTGCGACGCCGGAGGCAAAGTCGAGGTAGCGGTCGCCGCCAGACGCGATAAGCCAGGAGCCTTCCCCGCGCTCGAAGACGAGATCCTGGCGTGCGTAGGTCGCCATCACGGCGGGTGACGGCCCGGTTGTATGGGCTGTGGCCTTGGTCTTGTGGTCCGAGGCCGCCAAGGATGCGGACATCGGGGCCCGTCCCATTGCAGCAATCACCGCTGGAAAATCAAAAAAGCCGCCTTCCGCGGCGGCCCTCGAGGCTTTGTAGATACGCGCGCGCCTCAAGAGTGTCAACGCAAGGGTGTGACCTCAGATTTGAGTTGGTGGCGCGCCGGCCGCGCCCTGTGGAGCACTTGGTTCCTCTAGGCGCTGCAGCAACTTAGAGACACAGGTGTATAGTTGCATGTGGCGAATATACCACCCGCTCGCGGCTGCCGACCCCTCTTCCAAACGGCGATCTTGAAGGTCGGATTCCCCTTGTTGTAGGTTGGGCCTATCGGAGCTTGGGACCTCGGTGGCCGTCGCCGCGAAGTTTCACGATTAGCCCGATGCGTGCCCAGGCGAAGCGTGTTGCGCTCGCCGCGTAGGGCCCGTCGATAGTCCAAGCGTCATCCCAGTAAGCGTCACAACCGGTCGGGCCCGTAGGCTCTTCGCGTCGGTAAGCGTCTTTGCGCTCGCCGACGCGCGCCTCGTCGTCCGTGCCGAACGTCAATGGGTGTGTGCCGCAGGGCGCCCGCCCCTGAATGTTCAGGGAGCGATCTAATGGCTTGGACGGATGAGCGCGTGGAGCTTTTGAAGAAGCTCTGGGCCGAAGGGTTGAGCGCTAGCCAGATCGCGGGGCGGCTCGGTAGCGTCACCCGCAACGCCGTCATCGGCAAGGTGCACCGGCTGGGGCTTTCGGGCCGCGCCACCACCTCGCGCATGAAGAGCCACCGGCCGCGCCAGCGCATGGTGGCAAAGCGCATGGCGAAAACGCGCTTCTCGCCGCTGGGCAACCCCGCCTTCCGCGCGCTCTACCAGGAGCCCGACGCCTTCACGCCTCCGGCGGAGGAGCTCGTCATCCCGATGAACGAGCGCAAATACATTCAGACGCTGACCGAGTGCAGCTGCCGCTGGCCGATCGGCGACCCGCAGATGGCCGAATTCCACTTCTGCGGCAAGAACAAGGTGCCGGGCCTGCCCTATTGCGAGTTCCACGCCCGCCGCGCCTTCCAGCCGCCGCAGACGCGCCGCCGCGAGCGCGAGTTCGTCGAGCAGCCCGTCGCCATCGCCAACGATCCGGCGTCGATCCCGCGCAAGGAGTCGGTGTAAGCCGGCTCCAGCGAGGGATGACACATCCAGTTCTGCTGGATCAGGCTTCGGCGCGATCGCCGAACACGTAGCCGGCCGAGCGCACGGTACGGATGGGATCGCGCTCGTTGCCGCGGATGAGCGCCTTGCGCAACCGGCCGATGTGCACGTCGACGGTACGCTCGTCGACGAACGCGTCGCGTCCCCAGACGCCGTCGAGAAGCTGCGCGCGCGACAGGACGCGACCCGAGCTTTCCATCAGGAACTCGAGGAGGCGGAACTCCGTCGGTCCCAAGCGCACCTGGCGCAGGCCGCGCGTCACCTTGTGCGCGGCGCGGTCGAGCTCGATGTCGCCGATCTTCAGGATCTCCGCCATGCGGTCGGGCGCGGTGCGGCGCAGGATCGCGCGCACGCGCGCCATCAGCTCCGGCAGCGAGAACGGCTTGACGACGTAGTCGTCGGCGCCGGTCGAGAGCCCGCGCATGCGGTCGCTCTCCTCGCCGCGCGCCGTCAGCATGATGATCGGAACGTTGCGGGAATCCGACTTGGAGCGCAGGCGCCGGCACAGCTCGATGCCCGACACGCCCGGCAGCATCCAGTCGAGCACGACGAGGTCGGGATGCTCCTCCTGCAGGAGGATCAGCGCCTCTTCGCCGGTCTCCGCATGCATGACGCGGAAGCCCTCGGCCTCGAAGTTGTAGCGCAGCATCTCCGCCAGAGGCTCCTCGTCCTCGACGATCAGGACCTTAGCGGACATGGAGATCGTCCCGCCTTCCGCCATCATGAGCCTGAGATGAGCGTGGAGCTCGTCTGGTCGTCCTTCGGACGGTCATCCGTGATGTTGAAGCCGCGCACGAGGAAGTGCACCGTCTCGGCGATGTTGGTGGTGTGGTCGCCGATGCGCTCGATGTTCTTGGCACCGAACAGGAGATGCGTGGAGATGCCGATGTTGCGCGGGTCTTCCATCATGTAGGTCAGGAGTTCGCGGAACAGCGAGTTGTACATGGCGTCGATCTCCTCGTCGTTGCGCCAGACCGAGAGCGCCTTGTCGGCGTCGCGCTCGGCGTAGGCGTCGAGCACCTCCTTCAGCTGGTGCAGCGCCAGCTCCACCATGTGGCGGATGCCCGACATCAGCGGCTTGGGGTGCGACTCGTCCGCGATCGCGAGCGCGCGCTTGGCGATGTTCTTGGCGAGGTCGCCGATGCGTTCCAGATCGGTGGCGATGCGCAGCGCCCCCATGATGTCGCGCAGGTCGTCCGCCATCGGCTGGCGGCGGGCGATCATGGAGATCACCTGCTCCTCGATCTCGCGCTCGAGCTGGTCGATGGCGCGATCGGAGGCGACGACCTCCTCGGCGACCTTGGGATCGCGGCGCTCGAGCGCCTCGAGCGACTTGCCAGAAGCTGCTCGGCGAGACCGCCCATCTGCGCGATCTTCTTGTCAAGTAGCGCCAGCTCTTCGTCGTAGGACTTTACGGTGTGTTCGCTCATGGGCCCTCCTTGCGGGCGTGGCGGCTGGGCGAGTGTGGGCCTTGCGACCGGCGACTTGGGCGCCGGCGACTTGGCAAGGCGAAGAGCGTGCGCAGCATCAGCCGAACCGGCCGGTGATGTAGTCCTGGGTGCGCTTGTCCTGGGGGTTGGTGAAGATCTCGTCGGTCGCGCCTTCCTCGACCAGATTGCCGAGGTGGAAGAAGGCGGTGCGCTGCGACACGCGCGCGGCCTGCTGCATCGAGTGGGTGACGATGACGATGCAGAAGTTCTGCCGCAGCTCGTCGATCAGCTCCTCGATCCGGGCGGTGGCGATCGGATCGAGCGCCGAGCACGGCTCGTCCATCAGGATCACTTCGGGGTTGACCGCGATGGCGCGCGCGATGCAGAGGCGCTGCTGCTGGCCGCCGGACAGCCCGGTGCCCGAGCTCGTGCAGGCGGTCCTTCACCTCGTTCCAGCAGCCCGGCCTTCTGCAGGCTCGCGTCGACGATCTCGTCGAGCTCCGTCCTTGGTCGCGGCAGATGCCGTGGATGCGCGGCCCGTAGGCGACGTTCTCGTAGATCGACTTCGGGAACGGGTTGGGCTTCTGGAACACCATGCCGACGCGGGCGCGCAGCTGCACCACGTCGAGCGCCGCGGTCGTAGATGTCCTGCCGTCGATGATGATCTTGCCGGTGACGCGGCGCCGGCGATGGTGTCGTTCATGCGGTTGATGCAGCGCAGGAAGGTCGACTTGCCGCAGCCCGACGGGCCGATGAAGGCCGTGACCGCGCGGTCGCGGAATGTCGATCGACGACGTTCTTCAGCGCCTGCTTCTCGCCGTAGAAGACGTTGACGTCGCGCGCCGCGACCTTGGTTCGGTCTTCGCGTCCTTCGCAGGCGACGTCATGAACATTTAGGGTCGGCATCTTGAGCATCGAAAGCTCCTGGACCAGATAAGACTTACCAGCGGCGCTCGAAGCGGCGGCGCAGGATGACGGCGATCAGATTCATGCAGATGAGGAAGCCCAGAAGCACGATGGTCGCGCCCGAGGTGCGTTCGACGAAGCCGCGCTCGGCCGAGGTTGCCCACATGTAGATCTGCACGGGCAGCGCGGTCGCCGGATCGAGCGGCGTCTTGGGGATTTCGACGACGAAGGCGACCATGCCGATCATGAGCAGCGGCGCGGTCTCGCCGAGCGCCTGGGCCAGGCCGATGATCGTGCCGGTCAGGATGCCGGGCAGCGCCAGCGGCAGGACGTGGTGGAAGACCGTCTGCATCTTCGAGGCGCCGACGCCCAGCGCGGCCTCGCGGATCGAGGGCGGCACGGCGCCGAGCGCCGCGCGCGTGGCGATGATGATGGTCGGCAGCGTCATCAGCGCCAGCACCAGGCCGCCGACCAGCGATGCCGAGCGCGGCAGGCCGAGCGAAGTTGATGAAGATGGCGAGGCCGAGCAGGCCGAAGACGATCGACGGCACCGCGGCGAGGTTGTTGATGTTGACCTCGATCAGGTCGGTCAGGCGGTTCTTCGGCGCGAACTCTTCCAGATAGATGGCGGCCGCGACGCCGATCGGCACCGCCAGCAGCAGCACGGTGAGCATCATGAACAACGAGCCGATGAGCGCGACGCCGATGCCCGCCGTCTCCGGGTGGCTCGAGGCGCCGTAGGTGAAGAGGCCGGTGTTGAAGCTCTCTTCCAGGAAGCCGGCCGCCGTTGCCTTGTCGATCCACTCGACCTGCTGGTCGGTGAGCTTGCGTGTCTCCGCCGGCAGCTTGCGGTCGATCTGGCCCTTTAGAAGCTGAATCGAGGCGCCCGCTTGCCAGCACCCAGATCGGCACCGTCTTGCCGATGAGCGAGGGATCGGCCAGCACGATCTTGCGGATGGTGACGTCGACGTCCTTCGACAGGAGCGCACCCACTTCCTTCATCTGCGGCTTGTCCGCCGGGTCGATGCCGAGCGCGGTCGCCAGCGCGCGCCGCGAGCAGCGTGTAGTCCGCGGTCTGGATGGCGCTTGCGTCGCGCGTGCCCGTGGGTCGATGACGGCACGATCGAGGTTCACGTTGAGCTTGAATGAGGACTGCACGAACGCCGTGTAGCCCTTGGAGATGATGGTGCCGAACAGGATCGCCAGGAACGCCAGCCCGAACAGAATGGCCAGCGATACCGTAGAGCCGGAAGCGCCGTTCGGCGGCATAGCGCCTTCGCAATGCGGCGCTTCACTTCCTGGTCGGCGGGAGCGGGCAAGACCCATCGGGGCCGGGAGCCGTTGCTACGGTCAATTCGTATTGCTCCCGGTATTTGCGCACGATGTAGAGGGCGAAGATGTTGAGCACCAGCGTGAACACGAACAGCGTCAGGCCGAGCGCGAAGGCGACCAGCGTCTGCGGCGAGTTGAACTCGAGGTCGCCGGTCAGCTGGCTGACGATCTTGACGGTGATGGTGGTCACCGGCTCGAACGGATTGAGCGTCAGGTTGGCGGCGATGCCGGCGGCCAGCACCACGATCATCGTCTCGCCGATCGCGCGCGAAGCCGCGAGCAGGATGGCACCGACGATGCCCGGCAGCGCGGCGGGCAGCACGACGCGGCGGATCGTCTCCGACTGCGTGGCGCCGAGCCCGTAGGAACCGTCGCGCAGCGACTGCGGCACCGCGTTGATGATGTCGTCGGACAAGCGAGGAGACGAACGGGATCAGCATCACGCCCATGACGAAGCCCGCGGTCAGCACGCTCGTCGCCGAGACGTCGAGCCCGATCGCGCTACCAGCGTCGCGCAGGAACGGTCCGAAGGTGATGAGCGCGAAGAGGCCGTAGACGATGGTCGGGATGCCGGCGAGGATTTCGAGCAGCGGCTTTGACCATGGTGCGCACGTGGCGGTTGGCGTACTCCGACATGTAGATCGCGCCGAAGAGGCCGACCGGCACCGCCACGAGCAGCGCCACGAAGGAGATGTAGAGCGTGCCCCAGAGCAGGGGCAGCAGCCCGAACTGACCGCCGCCGCCGCCCGTGCGGCCGGCGGCGGAGAAGCGCGGGTCCCACACGGTGCCGAGGAAATAGTCGAGCGGCGAGACGAAGGAGAAGAAGTGGATCGTCTCGAACAGCATCGACAGGACGATGCCGACGGTGGTCAGGATGGCGACCGTCGAAGACAGCACGAGGCCGACGAGGATCACTCGCTCGACCTTGTTGCGCGCGCGCAGCTGCGGCCGGATGCGCGCAAGCCCATAGAGCAGGCAGAGCAGCGCAAGACCGCCGGCGACCCCCGTGTTGAGCAGCCGGCTAGCGCGCTCGTACTCCACCGATCGTAAGCGGCGGTGATGACGAAGGGCTCGGGCGCTGAACCGAGCGCGACGCCGCGATCCTGCAGGACGCGAAGCGCGTCGTCGGGCGCAGCGAAACCGTAACGCACGCGCCTAACCGTCTCGTAGTCCTGGCGCGACAACGTCGGGAGCCCCTTTGCCACCGACGAGATGCGCCCGACGACGAGCGAGCGCTCCGCAGGAGATAGGTTTTTGACGCTTTGCGGCAGCGTCTCGCCGACCATGTGGCGGATAACGATGGGCTCGGCGGCTGCCCAAACGAGGGTCACGAACAGCGCCGGCAGCAGCGTCCAAATGGCAAGGTAGGTGCCGTAGTAGCCGGGACGCGAATGCATCCGCGACTCGCTCGTAAGGGCTTGACTGCGCGCCCGCCAAACGCCCAGCGCGAAGGCCGATAGGCCCGCTACCAGCAAAGCGAGAACGATGGCGATCACAGACACCGGGGTGGCCCTTCTCGGCGGCGGCCGCTTCAATAGCCGACAGCGCCACAAGTCGTCCAGTCGTGGATGCTTCCGCGCGTATTGCAACGGTCCGGGCTGCAAAATGGCAACCCGGACCGTCGCTTGGTAAAGCGCGAAGGCGAGTTACATCGTCTTGGCGGCCTTCACAGCCTCCTGCAGCTTCTGACGCTCGGCGTCAGGAGCCGGGACGAGACCATACTCGGCGAGCGGGCCATCGGGGCCGATCATCTTGTCCGAGGAGAAGAACTCGACGTACTCCTTGAGGCCCGGGATGACGCCGATGTGCGCCTTCTTCACGTAGAACTGCAGCGGGCGCGACACCGGATACTTGCCGGCCGAGATGGTCTCGACGGACGGCTTCACGCCGCTCATCGTGGCAATCTTCAGCTTGTCGGTGTTGTTCTCGTAGAACGACAGACCGAACACGCCGACGCCCTTGGGGTTGGAGGTGAGGCGGGCGAGCGTCTCGGTGTAGTCGCCGTCGATGTCAACCGTCGCGCCATCCTTGCGGACCTTGGCGCAGAGCTTCTCGGCGGCCTTCTCTTTTTCCTTCTCGTCCTTGCCCTCGGCCTTGGCGAGGTTGAGCTTGTCGCCGCCGACGGCCTTGCAGCCGGCAACGAGGACCTTCTCTTCGAACACTTCGCGCGTGCCGTGCTTCTCGCCCGGGATGTAGGCGGCGATCGGCCAGTCGGGCAGCTTGTCGTTGATCTCTTTCCAGGTCTTGGCCGGGTTGGCGACGAGCTTGCCGTCCTTCGGCACTTCGGCGGCGAGCGCGAGGTAGACGTCCTTGGGCTCGAGCGCCCACTCGGTGGCCTTGCCGTCGACGGCAAACACGATGCCGTCATAGCCGAACTGCACCTCGACGATCTCCTTCACGCCGTTCTTGGCGCACTCTTCGATCTCGGCGGTCTTGATCTTGCGCGAGGAGTTCGCAATGTCGATCGTGGCGTCGCCCAGGCCCTGGCAGAACTGCTTGAGGCCCGCGGACGATCCGCCCGATTCTACGATGGGGGTCTTGAAGGTGCTGTACGTCTTGCCGAACTGCTCGGCGACGATGTTGGCGTACGGCAGAACCGTGGACGAGCCAGCGACGTGGATCTGGTCGCGCGCCGACGCCTCGCCGGCAAACGCGAACGTGCCAACGACGGCCGCCGCCGCCGTATAGGCGATGAACTTTTTGCTCACTCTAGTCTCCCAGTCTTGGAGGTGTTGCGAGGGCCCGGTATTGAACTGCCGGACCTCGGAAAATTCGGCCTCTTGCCCCCGCACGCCGACGCCTCGCATCGGCCGCACCTTCAATAGACCACTGCAACTATGGTTTCGTGACAGGTTAATACGTTGATTTAAAAAAGCATTCTAGCAACAATAATGATTTTGCGACATTGCCTGACCAGCCACCGCCCGGACCCTTCGCGAGGCGACTTGAGCCAGACGCCGAGACGGGGCCCGATCCTCGGGCCCGCTTTGGCAAATGCCATGCTGCGATGGCAGGCTGGTCCGGGTCGCGGGGGTGCTGCTAGGCCGGCTTGGTCTCGCCGTCGCGTAACGGGATGGTCGCTATTTCGGCCGCCGACAGTGCCCGAACGACGCGCATGGGCGCCTCTTCCGAAGCGTTGGCCTTCTTCCGCGCCGCTTCGACGGCCTTATCGGCCGACCCGATCGCTACGTTGAAGAACTTGAAGGTTGGGGCTGTCGTCATGGCAGGGCGCCATGGGCTGCCCTCGGCCTGGACGATCGGTATTCCGGGGATGGTTATCTGGACCACCCACCCGGCCGCTCCTGATTTTTCGCTCATGCAAAGAACTATGGGCTGCGCCGCTATCCGGCGCAACATGAGTCGCCAGGGGCCGCGATCCAAACCGCGCCAAAACAACCCAGGATGGGCTAGCCGCCGGCACCCAGCTCCTCGAAGCTCGCCGTGAAGGTCGACCCGATGCCCAGCTTCGAGGCAATCCGCAACTCGCCGCGGTGGCGGTTGAGGATGTGTTTCACGATGGCGAGCCCGAGCCCGGTGCCGCCCTTCTCGCGGCTGGAGACGACGTTGACGCGATAGAAGCGCTCGGTCAGCCGCGGCAGGTGCACCGGCGCGATGCCGGGGCCGTTGTCCGCCACGCTGACCCACACGCGCGTGCTGCCCGAGCCGCGTGGCGCGTCGCGCCCTATGCGCACCTCCACGTGTCCGCCCTCGCGGCCGTACTTGATCGCGTTCTGGATCAGGTTCTGCAACACCTGCACGATCTCCTCGCGGTCGCCACGGATGCGATCGGGCACGTCGTCGCGGAAGCACGCCAGGTGCATTTTGAGGTTTTCCGCGACGGGCTCGAGCGACTGGCACACGTAGGCGGCCGTTTCGTTCAACTCCACGATGCCGCGGGGCGGCAGGTGCACGCGCATCTCCACGCGGCTGAGCGACAGGAGATCATCGATGAGCCGCGTCATGCGCTCGGCCTGGCTCGCCATCAGCTTGAGGAAGCGTTCGCGGGCGGCAGCATCCTCGCGCGCCGGCCCCTGCAGCGTCTCGACGAAGGCGCGCAGCGAGGCGAGTGGAGTTCTCAACTCGTGGCTGGCGTTGGCGATGAAATCGGCGCGCATCTGCGCCAGCCTGTCCTGCTCGGTCAGGTCGCGGAACGTCACCAGCAGATAGGGCGACGACGGCTCGGCCGAGGGCGCGAGCCGCGACACCGTCGCAGAGACGCGCCGCTCCACCGGCACGCGCTCGATCAGCTCGACGTTGATGCGCTCCTCCGAGGCGAGCGCGCGATCGACGGCGGCGATGAGGTCGGGGTTGCGCGTGACCTGGCTGACCGCCTGGCCGTTCTCGATCTTGGGGAACAGCTCGGCGACGAGCCTGTTGTGATGCACGACCGAGCCCGCGGCATCGAGCGCCACCGCCGCGGTGGGGATCGCATCGACGACGGCGCGCCAACCCTTGCGGTCGAGCCCGCGCGCGCCGTCGACCCGCCCGGTGCGGCTGGAGCCAGACAGCGCCTCGATCAGCACGGTGGAATCCAGCGGCCAGAACGCCGCGGCGACGAACAGGGCCGCGACGCCCGCCAGCGCCGGCAGCGCGTCGATCGCATGGAACAGCACGAGCACCCCGAATATCGTGGTGGCGGCCGCGAGCGGCATCCAGCGCGCCGCCATGCGCCGCTTGGCGCCGAGCCACACAAGCGCGCTCCAGGCCTCGAACTCGCCCTTGCGCTCGCTCCAGCGCCCGCTCAGCTCCGGATCTATCGCCATGTGCCTCGCGCTTATCTCCGCACCGCCTCAGCAGGCGGCGAACGTGCTAGATAATCGGCTTTGCCTGGCCTTTCAAACACGCGGCTGCGGCCGTGCGAAGGCAACCCGTGCATAACGCTTAATAGCCCACGAGAAACGGACCGACGCCATGAACGACGCCAAGAGCGGTAGGGGTGCCAAGCGCATCGCCTTTGACCTCGACGACCCCAAGCTCCCCGAGGAGATCGAGGACAAGGCGCTTACCTCAGGCGGATACCCCTACGACAAGAAACTCAAGCGCAGGGCCTACGAGGAGGAGCTGGTCGCGCTGCAGCTCGAGCTCATCAAGCTGCAGGACTACATCCAGAAGCACAGCGAGCGCCTCGTCGTGCTGTTTGAGGGCCGCGACGCCTCGGGCAAGGGGAGCTGCATCAGCCGCTTCCTCGAGCGCCTCAACCCGCGGCACGCTCGCTCCGTCGCACTGTCGAAGCCGACCGAGATCGAGCGCGGCGATTGGTACTTCCAGCGCTACGTCTGCCACCTGCCGACCCGGGGCGACGTCGTGCTGTTCGACCGCTCCTGGTACAACCGCGCTGGCGTCGAACGCGTCATGGGTTTCTGCACGCCCGAGCAAACGGATGCGTTCCTGCGCGACGCGCCCGACTTCGAGGCGCTGCTGGTGCGCGACGGCATCCGCCTGTTCAAGCTGTTCCTGGTCATCGGCCGCGAGATGCAACTGAAGCGCTTCCACGAGCGCCGGCACGATCCCTTCAAGATGTGGAAGATCACCGACATCGATCTCGCCGCCATCAAGAAGTGGGACGACTACTCAGACGCGCAGCGCGAGATGTTCCGCTTCACCAACCCCCCCGTATCGCCGTGGACGGTGATCCGCGCCAACGACCAGCGGCGCGCGCGGCTGGAGGCGATCCGCGTGGTGCTGTCGGCGATGAACTATGACGGCAAGGATGCGAGCGTCGTCGGCAAGCCCGACCCCCTGATCGTTGGGTCGGGCCCGGAGTTTTTCAACGCCGATTAGTGCTGGGGCGCTTCGATGCCGCTTGCGTGGATGTCGTCTCCGCTCCACGATCCTCCGCGCACATATTGCGGGGGTATTCGTCATGCGGAATTTCCTATTCGTGCGTTGTGCGGGGCTCATTTTGCTATGGCCCCTCTGCGCAACAGCTAACGCCGACGACGCTAAGAAGAACGCCGAGCTCCTGAAATCCCAGCCCAACGGCTGCGGCAGCGGATGGTCGGTCTATCTCGTCCCCGATTCAATCCCCCTTGCTCACTGCACGTTTCGTGCGGCATGCGACGGGCACGACGACTGCTACGGAAAATGCGAGGGCCGGGTGCAGGATCGGCGCGCGCCGCAGTGCGAATACCTGCGTTGCCGCGAAGGTGGCGACCTCTTCGAGAGGCCGCTTTGCCAGAGCGACCCGAAGTTCGCCAAGCTTGACCGCGAGGCGCAAAAGCGCAGGAGCAAGTGCGACGTCGAGATTGGCGCCAAGATTCGCGAGATCAACGCCGGCAAGCCCGTGTGCCAGGCGTTCGCCTATGTTTACGAGAACGCTGTGAAGCGCTTTGGCAACCCGTTCTTCAAGGGCCTCAGGATCAGCAGCTTGCTGCAATCGAAGGACGACTACGACCGCGCCATCCGTGAGTTCTTCCGTCACGGCACGGCTGCCGAATTCGACGCGTTCAATGCGCAGCCGCCGTCCTTCGACCGGGATCTGGTGTACGTGGAAGGCAAGGGCCTGATCAACACCCCTTGAGAGCACTTGCGCGCCATGCCCAGCGGCGCGGCTGCTGTTCGATATCGCTCATGTCGACCTCTACGTATTTTCCGATATCGATGTCGTCATCCTAGCCGTCGAGATTGAGGGGCGCGATCTGGTCGAATGCGTGCAGGAGGTCATGTATCGGTTCGGTCGCGCGTATCCCGCTGGCTGGTCCGAGACCGGCAGGGCGTCGTTCTGCCCTGAGCAAGTCGAATGGCTGGATCGGAATGGCCGCGTGCTCGCGATGTCGGACTACGAGCGCCGCGAGAAGTTCTTGTCTTCCGTCTGCCAGCACCAGGCCGCGGCGGTTGCTGCCCACTGGGAGTTCATCTTGAGGCCGCTTATCGTCAGCCACGCCGAGCTCGAGGGCCCGCTTAGATATCGATTGATCGAGAGCAGTCGTATGCCAATCATGGCCTATCTGGCCCTCGACAATTCGCATAGCCTAACGGCGAGCGATTATGTTCGGCTCGGATTGGCGCTCGCTCCGGGAGATCCTGCGGCTACCCCCTACGGGCCGATGTTTCTCAAGGATTTCGACAGCCAGTACTGCTACGACCGTTTCCACGACCCCTCACGCGCCGACGGCTGGATCGACACGCGCATCATGTGCTGCGGCAACGCGTTTGTGGTAATCGGTGATGCGCACCTTCCGCTGTTTACCGATTCCGAGCGGGGCGTACTGGCACTATTTCGTCGTCAGTTCTTTCTGCTCGGCTTGTTAGCTCACCTCCATCGGGCAACCCTGCTGGCGCTCTTGGATCGCTTTGTGCGCACCATTAATCGACTCGACCTCGAGCGGCCGGAAACGATCCGACGCTTCCGAGCCGAGCTTCGCCAGACAATCGAGACCTTCCTGTGCTTCTCGCATCGCTACTGGTTCAGCGAGATCACGGACCAGGCCGTTCCACGCGATCTTTTTCGCTTGTGGTCCCGCCATCTCGCTACCGCCGAACTTTTTGCCAATGTGTGCGACGAGCTGCAGCGCATGAACCAGTACCTCGACAGTGTCATGGCGCGGCGGACGACGGGGACGATCGTGCGTCTGACCGTGGTTGCAATACTGAGCCTCATCGGCACAGCGACCACCGGGTTCCTCGGCATGAATTTAATTGACCAGACACAAGCCCCGCCGCTCCAAAAGGTCTTCTATTTCTGCATTGTCGCCGGCTTGACGCTGGCGCTCACCGTCTACACGATTATGAAGTCCCACCGGCTTGCAGAGTTTCACGACATTCTCGCCGATGAACGGCTCTCCGCGTAAAGCTGCGCGCGTTCTTCGCCGTGTGGGCGAGGCGCTGACGAATGAAGGCATTTGGTGCGTCGAGTGGGGTTTGACACGCGAAGCCGAGACCGTCACCGCACCACAAGCAGCGGGCAGTCGAGTGCCGCCGCGAGCGAGCGCGGGGTATCGTCGCCCGACATGACGATGCCACCGTACTGGGCCAGCAAGAGGCTCCCCTTGTGGCGGCGCACCGCTGCGGCCACCGCATTCACATCGCCGCGTGCCGCCAGCACCGTCTCCAGCGCCGGGCCTCCGCCGTCGCCGAACAGGAGCCGCGCCCTACCCTCGAGCTCGGAGAGATTGCCCGGCCGATTGCCGACGAGCATCAGCTGCGCCTCGCTGCCGGCCGCGCGCGCGAGCCGCTCGGCCGCCTTCAGCATGGGATCAAGCCGCTCGAAGTGCTCGACCGCGGCGACGACGGGCCCGTGAGAAATACGCGCCGCGGTGCCGGCGACGACCACGCCGGTCGTATCGCTGACGGTAGCAAACAGCTCGCGCAGGCGCCTGTCGTCGGTGGCGGCAAACGGCTCGGCGATGGCGACGACGTTCCACGGGCCGTTTTCGGCGCAGGCCTTGGCCACGGCGTCGAGCGGATCGTCGCGCATGGTCCTCGGGCGGCACGGGATCGCGGCGCTGCGCGCGGCATCCGCGACCTGGCGCTGCAGCGCGGCACCGGTAAAGCGTAGCTCGCGTTCCAGATCGGGCGCCGCTATCGTGCGCCAGCCCTCGCCGGAGGCGAGCTGACGCGCGAAGGGAAACTGCGCGAGGTCGAACAGCTGCTTATCCTCGACGAACAGGCTCTCGACCTCGGAGCCGAAGGCGCGGGCGAGCAGCATTGCCGCCTCGATCGCCGGCGGGCTCGCGCGCCCGGCTGTCGGCAGCCACACCACGACGCGGCCGCGCTCCTCGCCGGCGGCGGCGACGTGCGCGATCATGACAGCGAGCCCAATCCGGAGCCCGGTCCGCGCTCGGACGAACGGCCGCGGCGCTCGTCGAGCGCCCGCTTGATATCGGGGACCGAGGTGATCTTGCGCCCCTCGCGCCCGGCCCAGTGGTCGGCCTCGCGGCAGATGTCGGCAATGTGCCCGACCTCGAGCGACAGCTTGCCGTTGCCGCCGGCCTTGCGCGCGGCCTCGTCGATGAGCATGGCGACGCCGCCGGCGTCGAGCGGCTTTAGGGAATTCTGCGCCACGATGCCGGCGATGAGGCGCGCATAGGCCGAGATGGCCTCGTCGGAGCGTTCGACCGCGTCCTCGAACTCGGCCTCGACCTTGAACAGCCGCACGAGCTGCGGGCAGCTCTTGGCGAGCGCTCGCTGGCCGTCGGCGTCGCCGAGGACGACGAGCTTCACCGTCAGCGGGATCGGCTCCAGATCCGGGATCTCGTTCGAGCCGAGCGCTACCGGCTCCGAAGGCGGATCAAAGCGGATCTCGCCCGCTTCCAGCGCGCGGGCGAGCGCTTCCGCGGTGGCGCGGGACGACAGCAACTCGCGCGCCTCGATCAGCAGGAAGCCGCCGTTGGCGCGCTGCAGCGCGCCGGGCTTGATGCGCGCGACCTGGGCCGGCTGTCCCTCGCCGCCGCTCCCCGATTCGACGCGGCCGAAAATGTTTGAGTAGGTCGGGTTGCCCTCCTGCACGACGGGTGCGCCGGGCGTGGCGCCGCTCGCGGCCATCACGTGCACGCGGTAGCGCGTGAAGCGCGCGTCGCCGATGGAGCCGGCGGGCACGCGCATGCCGTCGTGGGGACCGGCCCCGAGGAACAGCGCCGCGTTGCGTATGAGGTCGCGGCCGGCGCCCTTCACGAAGCTTTCGACGCCGGAGGTGTCGCCGAACTGGATCTTGAGCTCGTCCAGCACGGCGCGCACCTGCCGGCCGGCGACCTGCTCGTTGAGCGCATGCAGCCGCTCGCGGCGCGCCTTCTCGGCGCCGGGGCGCTCGGCCAGCAGCGCCTCGATTTCCGATTCGAGCGCCGCGATCTTGGTCTCGACCTCGCGGCGCAGGGATTCCGGCACCGAGTTGAACACGTCGGTCTTGACCACCTTGCCGTCGAGGATCGGCGCCACCGCGATGCCGGTCGGCGTGCGCAGCAGCGCGATGTTCTGCGCCTCGGCCTCACGGCGCAGGGTCTCGAGTGCATCCTCGCGACCGAAGCGGAATTCCTCCTCGATGGTCCGCCGGCGCAGCTCGTAGTCGTCGGCGGCGAAGGCGGCGGGGAGCGCATCGGCGAGGCGGTCAACCACGTGGGCCATGCCGTCGGCGAACGCTTTTGCGGTGCCGGCAGGCAGCTTCAGCGCGCGAAAGCCGCCGGCGGCGTCGAACGAGCTCACGTAGACCCAGTCGGACGGCTTCTCGGCGGTGCGCGCGATCGATTGCAACTCGGAGCGCACGGTCGCGGCATAGCCGGAACCGTCGGTGCCGGTGACGAGGATGTTGTAGCCCGGGCCCTTCATGCCGGCGCCGAAGGTGAGCGCGTTCAGCGCGCGCGCCTGCCCGACGAGGGCACCCGCGGGCTCGATGTCGGCCGTGGTCTCGAAGCCCAGCGTCTTGGGGTCGAGACCTTGGGGATCGAGGTTCGGCGGCGATGCCGAGCCATTCAGGCCCTTATGCTCGGGAGCGCGGCCCGCAGCGTCTTTCGCCCCCGGCGCGGGCGTGTCGGCCGCAGCCGACGGCGCGGCCCCTGCTTCGGGCTCGGTGGACTTGCTCTTGCTTTGCTTGGCGCGTTTGAAGAACATGGGGTTAGGCACTCGTCTTGAGGATGAGTCGGCCACAACGCCAAGAACAGAGCCGGGCGCGCCGCGAAGGACCCGCACGACGGGGAAATCTGAACGGAATTGCACGCTCCCCCAGCTCGTCCCGTGCCACCAGCTTGCGGCGGATCGATGACGGCATTGACGGATAAAGCCGGGGATATCGGCAACGATGTGGCGGAGACCCCCGGCAGCGAGGCCTGCCGCGACGCGGTCACGCGCGAGGTCTGCCGCGGCGTTTGCCGGCTTATGCGCGGCCTCGGCCATGCCTGCATCACGGAGATGCCGCTGCCCAACGGGCGGCGCGCCGACGTGGTGGCGCTGTCGCAGAGCGGGGAGGTGTGGATCGTGGAGGTCAAATCCAGTGTCGAGGACTTCCGCACCGATCACAAGTGGCCGGAATACCGCGATTTTTCGGATGCGCTGTTCTTCGCCGTGGCGCCCGCGTTCCCCGTCGAGCTGCTTCCCGCCGACACCGGGCTGATCCTCGCCGACCGCTACGGCGGCGAGATCGTACGGCCGGCCCCCGAAATGCGGCTCGCACCGGCCCGCCGCAAGGCCATGACGCTGCGTTTTGCCCACTGCGCGGCGCTCACCCTGCAGGCCGTGCTCGACCCCGCCCTGAAGATTTCCTGATTACGCGTGTGAGCCCAGGGCGTATAACCCTTGGCAAAGCATGGATTTTGTGCGGGCGAGGCGGATGCCATCATGGGCAAGAAAAAACACCACGACGATGACGACGAGGAACTCGACGACGCCGAGGCCTACCTCGACGTGCCCGAGCCGCGCATACTGCGTCTGGAACCGCGGCCGCGCCGCGGCCTCTTACCCGCGCTCAGCGTTGGCGACGTTATCGCGCTGCTGGCGCTCGCCGTCGTCTCGGCGGCCCTGCTGCTCGAGGGCTACAACAAGAACTTCACGGACTATTCCAGAGAGATCGTGGCGCTGTTCGCCGTCGTTGTCGGCTTCATCCTGGGCCGCAAGCTGTAGCGCCAGCGAGCGCTACTTCGGCGCGCGCTTGGCGAGGATGCGCTGCAGCGTGCGCCGGTGCATGTTGAGGCGGCGCGCCGTCTCCGAGACGTTGCGGTTGCACAGCTCATAGACGCGTTGAATGTGCTCCCAGCGGACGCGATCGGCCGACATCGGGTTCTCCGGCGGCGGCGCCTTGTCGTTGGCCGGTGCCAGCAGCGCGTCCGTCACGTCGTCGGCATCGGCGGGCTTGGCCAGGTAATCGACGGCGCCGAGCTTCACCGCCGTCACCGCGGTGGCGATGTTGCCGTATCCTGTGAGAACGATCGCACGCGAGTCGGGGCGTGCGCGGGCCAGCTCGGCGATGACGTCGAGACCGTTGCCGTCCTCGAGCCGCATGTCGACGACAGCGAACGCCGGAGCGCGCGCGCGGATGAGATCGACGCCCTCGGCGACCGAGTGTCCGCCGCGCACTTCAAAGCCGCGCAGCTCCATGGCGCGCACAAGACGCTGCGCAAAGGCGCGATCGTCGTCGACGATGATGAGCGAGCGGTCTGCTGGCAGCTCGTCCTGCCGGAACGAGAGATCCTCTGCCGTAACCGCGGCCGAATCCGCAACGTCGTCTGCCGACACGGAAGCCTCCTTGCGAAGTCTGTCTGGCCGCGGCCCCATCGTTTTGGCTGGCATGTCCAGCGGGCCGGCACGGCATATGCGCCCAGCGCATACGTAGGTTGTCGCGCGCCAAAGTGCCACCTTGCAGGCGCACTGTCAGCCCGAAGATGCGCTTTTTGTCAACGATGCATTAGGGCAATGTTGCGCGCCTTAATTTGCGGGCATTCCCGGATCGCACCGAGTTCGCTTTGTAACTGCAATCGGTTAGCGGTTCAGCACGAACGTCCTCGGCCAGCTCACGCGGACGATGGCGCCCGAGCGCATGTCAGCGCGGTTGGCGAGACTGACGGTGGCGCCCGAGCGTTCGAGCAGCGTCTTGGCGATGAAGAAGCCAAGCCCGAGGCCCGAAGCCTCCTCGACGGCATCGCGGTCGTCGTCCTCGAAGCCCTCGGCGGGGCGCGTCGTGACGTAGGGCTCCCCGATGTTGTCCATCACGTCGGAGGGAAAGCCGGGGCCATCGTCGGTGATGGTCACGACCAGGTCGGAAGCGCTCCACTCACCCGCGATCTCGACCCGCGCCGTGGCGAAGTCGGTGGCGTTCTCGATGATGTTGCCGAGCCCGTAGATGACGCCAGGCCGGCGCTCCACCACCGCGTCGCCGACCGGCGGCCCCGTGTGCTCTGCCGACGGCCCCGCGCTGATCGAGATGGCGATGCGGCCCGAGCGGTAGGGCTCGGCGGCCTCCTCGAGCATGGCGCGCACGCTGACGCGCGCGTGCAGCGGATCCTGCTCGCTCGGGCTGCGGGTGAGTTTCTGCAGGATCTCGCGGCAGCGCAGCGCTTGGCTGCGCAACAGGCCGATGTCATCGCGCAGCGGACTGTCGGGGGGAAGTGAGAGCTCGAGCTCCTTCGTCACGACCGCGATGGTCGATAAGGGCGTGCCGAGCTCGTGCGCCGCGGCCGCCGCGAGCCCGTCGAGCGCGTGCAGCTTCTGCTCGCGCGCCAGAACGAGGTCGGTCGCAGTCAGCGCCGCCGACATCTGCCGGGATTCCTTCGTGAGCCGCCAGGCGTAGAGCGCAAGGAACGTGGTGGAGGCGCACACGGCCGCGAAGGTGCCGAACTTGTAGATCAGCGGCAGCTCGAAGGAGAGGCCGCGATACCAGGGCAGCGGCTCGTGCCAAACGACAAGCAGCCCCGTCGCGGCCAGCGCCATCAGCCCGAGCGCGACCGTGTTGCGCAAGGGCAGCGTCGCCGCCGAAACGATAATCGGCGCGGCCATCAGCATGGTGAAGGGATTGTCGATGCCGCCGGTGAGATAGAGCAGCGCCGCGAGCTGCACGATGTCGTAGGCAAGCAGCGCGCTGGCAAACCAGACGCTGAGCCTGTGGCGGGCCGGGTACCAGACCGCGAGGAACACGTTGAGCCACGCCGACATGGCGATCGCGATCAGGCACATGCCGATCGGCAGCGAGAAGCCGAGCCCGATATAGACGACGCAGATCGCCACGAGCTGGCCGAGCACAGCGATCCAACGCAGGCGCACGATGGTGTAGATGCGCAGCCGGCTATCGACCGAGTCCGAGAGGATGCGCCCGTCCTTGCCGTTGCGAAAAAGCTGCTGCACCGTTCCTGACCCTTAACCAACGCCGCCGGCAGGACGTTAGCATGGCCGGGCTGAAAATGCGTTGCGCTGCCACTACCTAAGTAGCGCGACAATCGGGCACCGCCGCACTACGTTGCAGCCCCGCCGCCGGGGATTTAACTGGCGCTCTCGAAACGGGAAGGGAAGCCATGGCTGCAAGATCGATCGTCATCGGTATCGCCGGCGCAGCGTTGGGGCTCGCGGCCGCGGTTGCCCTACTGCCGCAGGTGCGCGAGCGGCTGCTTCCCTCGGTTGGGCAGCAGGTGAGCGGAAAGGCGCTCGTCGGCGGCGCGTTCACCCTGACCGACAGCAGCGGCAAGCACGTCACCGACCAGGACTATCGCGGCAAGTACACGCTCGTGTTCTTCGGCTTCACGTCGTGCCCCGACATCTGCCCGGCGGGGCTGCAGCTGATGTCGGGTGCACTGGAGAAGCTTGGGTCCAAGGCGCAGCGCATCACGCCCATCTTCATCAGCGTCGATCCGCAGCGCGACACGCCCGAGAAACTTGCAGCCTATGTGAAGAACTTCGATCCGCGCCTCGTCGGGCTCACGGGCACGCCCGATGAGATCGCCGCGGTCGCGAAGGCCTACAAGGTCTATTACGCGAAGGTGCCGAACAAGGAGCGGCCGGGCGACTACACCATGGACCACACGTCGATCATCTACGTGATGGATCCAAAGGGCGAGTTCGTCACCCACTTCACGCCGATCGACGAGCGTCGACGAGATGGCCGCAAGGCTCGACAAGCTGCTTTAGCTGCGGCGCCGGCCTTTAGCGACGCGCGCGCGGCGGCTTCGCAATCGAAAGTGATCCTCTTACTCATCGCGACGAACTACGGTGCCGCCGACTGCGCACCAGGGGGAATACACGCCTTTGCAAATCGGGTGCATCCGCTTCGCACGACACGAAGAAAGGCGATGGCCGCGCTCGGCGAACATCCGCTGCGCGCGAGAGCGGTGCGCGGCAACGCCGCAACAGTGTGGCAAATTCGATTGCACACGCACTCATTGCCGCTGGCTACATGCCGGAAATTCCTCTAGGTGTGGGACACCCTCACGTTGACCAGAGTGTTGCACATCGGCTTCGGCGATCCGTTCGAGCCACGCCGTTCTGTTTCCACACGAGGGACGATGATGCGGCGCACTCAAGCGCTCGAGGAGCAAGTATTGAAGCGTCCCCGTATCGAGGAGCTCGGCTGCGAGGTCGAGGTTAGACGTCATCCCGGCGCCCGCCGCCTGACATTGCGCGTGAGCCGCACGAGGCGCGCCGTCATCGTCACGATGCCGGTGCAGTGCGATCTCGGCGAGGCCGGAAACTTCCTCAATCGCAATCTCGAATGGGTGCGCGAGCGCTTGGACAGCCTGCCGTGTCCCGTGCCCTTCTGCGACGGCGCGCTGATGCCGCTGCGCGGCGACTTCCATCGCCTTTCGTTCGGCGGCAAGCGCGCTACGACCGGCGTCGTGCAGCGCACGTGCGCCGGCACCGCGGTCCCGCAGCTGCGCGTTGCGGGCCGGCCCGAGCACGCCGCGCGCCGCTTGCGCGACTGGCTGTTCGATGAAGCGCGCCGCGATCTCGACACGCGCGTCCTGCATCACGCCCGCCGTCTCGGCGTGGCGCCCAAGCGCATCGCGGTACGCGACCAGGCGAGCCGCTGGGGCTCGTGCTCGACGACCGGCGTGCTGTCGTTCTCCTGGCGGTTGATCCTCGCGCCCGCACCTATCCTCGACTACGTCGCTGCGCACGAGGTCGCGCACCTGGCCGAGATGAATCACGGGCCGCGCTTCTGGGCGCTCGTGGAACGCACCATGCCGGCGATGAAGGAAGCCAAGGGCTGGCTGCAGCTCTACGGCCTCGACCTGCACCGCTATGGTCCCAGCCGCGCTTAACGCATAGGCCGCGCTAGTCTCCGAAACGCCCAAGCGACATGCGGCCGTCGGGCCCATCGTGGGCGTCCGCGCGCGAGCCCGCGTCATCTGCCGGCGCTTGCGCATCCTGCAGCGCGCGAGCAATGAAATCGTCGCCGATCGCCTCCTGCGGGTGCGCGGCAGGCGCCTGCGGAACACTCGATGTTACCCCGCCCTGCAGCGGCAGCGGCGGCCTTGCCTCGTGCGCGGCCAGCATCGCCTCGCGCCAGATGTCGGCCGGCAGACTGCCGCCGACCACGCGGTTCATGGCGCTGCCGTCATCGTTGCCGACCCACACACCCGTGGTGAGCTCGGCCGTGTAACCGACGAACCAGGCGTCGCGGAAGCCCTGCGAGGTGCCGGTCTTGGCCGCGGCCGCATAGGACAGCGCCGCGCGCTTGCCCGTGCCTGAGGTGAGCGCCGCGTTCAGCATGTCTGTCATGGCGGCGACGTGCGGGCCGGCGACCGCCTGCACCGGCGGCTGCGGCTGGTGCGCGTAGAGCACTATGCCGGAGCGCGTCACAACGCGGCGCAAGACGTACGGCTCGACCGCACGGCCGCCGTTGGCGAACACATCGTAGGCGCCGGCGAGCTCAAGCAGCGACACCTCCGAGGTGCCGAGCGCCAGCGAAGCGTCCTTGCGCAAGGGCGACTGGATGCCGAGCCGCCGCGCCGTCGCCGCGACGCGTGCCGGGCCGAGCTTGAGCGCAAGCCGCACGGCGACCGCGTTGACCGAGCGCGACAGTGCCGCGCGCATGGTCATCGTGCCCTGATACTCGCCGTTGTCGTTGCGCGGCGCCCAGCCGCCGACGCTCACCGGCAGGTCCTCGACCATGGTGTCGGGTGTGTAGCCGGCCTCGAGCGCGGCGAGATAGACGAACGGCTTGAACGCCGAGCCCGGCTGCCTGTGCGCCTTGATCGCGCGGTCGTACTGGCTCTCGGCGTAGGAGCGCCCGCCGACGAGCGCACGGATGGCGCCGTCGGGCGCGAGCGCGACGAGCGCGGCCTGGCTCGCCTGCAGCGCCGCCCCGCGCGCGGCGATGTTGCGTGCAACGATCTCGGAGGCGCGCACCTGCAGCCCCCGGTCGAGCGTCGTCTCGACGATGACCTCCTCGGAGCCGACGCGCGCCTCCGGCGGCAGCCCCTCGACCACGTAGTCCATGGCGTATTCGGCGCCTGCATCGGGTGAGCGGCTCGCCTGCGGCATGCCGGCCAGCAGCGCGGAGGCCTGCCCCTCCTCGTCCGCCGAGATGAAACCCTCGCCGCGCATCTGCGCCAGCACGATACGCCCGCGCGAGCGGGCGAACTCCGCGTTGGCAAGCGGCGAATATTTCGACGGCGCCTTGAGCAGCCCTGCGATAAGCGCCGATTCCGCCAGCGTGAGATTGCGTGCCGGCTTGCCGAAATAGCGCCGCGCCGCCGCGTCGACGCCAAAGGCGCCGCCGCCGAGGTACATACGGTTGAGGTAGAGCTCCAGGATGTCGGATTTCGTCAGCCGCGATTCCAGCCACAGCGCCAGCGAAACCTCCTGCAGCTTGCGCGCAAACGTGCGGTCGGAGCTGAGATAGAGGTTTTTCGCCAGCTGCTGCGTCAGCGTCGAGCCGCCCTGCACGAAGCGTCCCGCGCGCGCATTCGCGATCGCAGCGCGCAACAGCCCCAGCGGATCGATGCCGTGGTGGTCGAAAAAGCGCTGGTCCTCGGTGGCGATGACCGCGTTCACCATCGAGCGCGGCATCAGGTCGAGCGGGATGTAGTCGGCGACGCCGCCGCGCTCGCCGATGAGGGAGCCATCGCGCGCGAGGATGCGGATCGAGGGCTCGCGCACTTTCGTGCGCATCCCCAGCGGGTCGGCGTACAAGACCTGGTTGCGCACGTGCATGGCGCCAAGCGCGACACCGCCGGCGACGGCGAGATAGAGCGGCCACACGAAGAAGAGCTTCGCGCCGAACGAGGTGCGCTTCTTGACCCGCCGCCTGCCCTGCATCGGCGATGGAGGCGGCGGCTTCTTGCCGGAAAAGAATCCCATGGCCGGCGCCGTGCTCCCTTCGGGTGGATCTCGCTTCGCGCGGAGCCGCGAGCGAACTCACACCCGGGCAGGCCGACCGTAGCGGCGGCCTGCTAAGAGCCGGTTAACCATCCGCGAGGCGGCGGCGGATCACGATGAAGGGCCACGCGATGAGGGCGAGGATCACGCGCGCGAGCACGACGAAGAACATGAACACCAGCTGGCGATCGTCGAGCAGGAACTCGATCCAAACGTTGTACTTCGGGTCGAGCGATGTGCCGGTGATGATCTCCTTCACGCTGTGCGACCACCGCAGTAACGACGACAGCGTTTCGGGCGAGTGAACTCCGACGAGCGCCAGAAGCAGCGCGCCGAGAATGAGCGACAACACAATGTTGCCGATGGAGAAAAACACACGCAGCACGTCACGAACCCCTCGACAGCCAGCGCTTCTTGCGCCTTGAGGCTGCAAGCCTAGCACCGAGCCCGCGCGCCTTGAAAGCACCTTAACGCCGTGTGGAGATGCGTGCCCTTATGGAACTGAAGCCGCGTTTGCGCGGTTTTGGGGTCCCGCTGGGGCGCGCCGGAGAGCTGCTGCAGGCGCGCGAATTCTGGAGCTTTCCAATGGCCTACGCCGCCGCCGGTCCTCGTCCCCGCATCGAGCGCCTGGAGCGCGAGACGATCGACGCCGCCATGGCCCGCGTCGCGACGGTCGCGCGCGTGATGGATGCGCTGTTCGTCATCCCCGGTACCCGCATCCGGCTCGGCTTCGACGCCATCCTAGGCCTCGTGCCGGTCTTCGGCGACCTGCTCGCCCAGGCGATCTCGACCTACATCATCTGGGAGGCGCACCAGTTGGGCGTCGGCAAATTCACGCTCATGCGCATGCTGGGCAATACGCTCATCGATACCGTGATCGGCTCAATCCCGATCGCGGGCGACGCCTTCGATGTGGCCTTCCGCGCCAACATGAAGAACCTGCGGCTCCTGCAGCGGCACCTGGAGAAGCAGGGCTATAAGCCCGCTCGTTCGGGCCCGGTCATCGACGGCGAGTGGCGCCGCGCCGCGTGACTAAACGTCGAGGTTGGCGACGATCAGCGCGTTCTCCTGGATGAACTCGCGGCGCGGCTCGACCACGTCGCCCATCAGCTTGGAGAAGATCTCGTCGGCCTCCGATAGGTCGCCGACCTTGACCTGCAGCAGCGTGCGCACGTCGCGGTCGAGCGTCGTCTCCCACAGCTGCTCGGGGTTCATCTCGCCCAGACCCTTGTAGCGCTGCATCGAGATGCCCTTGCGGCCGGCCTCGTAGATGGCGTCGAGCAGCGTGCGCGGCCCGCAGACCGGGATGGTTTCGCTCTTGCGGCGCAGCTTTGCCGGCGCGCCGTAGATCTCGGCCAGGTGCTTGTGCCGCTCGTTCAGGCGCCGCGCATCGAGCGAGCCGAGCAGCGCCCGATCGAGCACGTGCGCTTCCGTGACGCCGCGCACCTCGCGCTTGAAGAGGAAGCCGTCGTTGCCGTAGCGGCCGTGCCAGCCGTTCTCGGTCTCCTCGGCGATAGCGTCGAGCCGCTTCGCGATCACGTCCGCGAGGCTGTTTGCCTGCTCGGCCGAGTGCAGCAGCTTGGCATCGAAGGCGCCGGCGATCGCCGCCTGCTCGACGACTGAGCGCGAATAGCGCGAATGCAAGCCCTCGAGCAGCGAGACGATGCCGCGCGCCTGCTCGACGATGTCGCGCAGATCCTTGCCCGCACGCTCCTCGCCCGTTCCCGACACGAGCACGGTCTCGTCGAGCCCCTGTCGATCAGATAGTCCTCCAGCGCGCGCTGATCCTTGAGGTAGGTCTCCGACTTGCCCCGCGCGACTTTGTAGAGCGGCGGCTGCGCGATGTAGAGACGTGCCCCTTCTCCACCAGCTCCGGCATCTGCCGGTAGAAGAACGTCAGCAGCAGCGTGCGGATGTGGGCGCCGTCGACGTCGGCGTCCGTCATGATGATGATCTTGTGGTAGCGCAGCTTCGATGAAGCGTCGAAGTCGTCGCGGATGCCGGTGCCGAGCGCGCCGATGATGTTGGTCACCTGCTCGACGACAGCATCTTGTCGATGCGCGCGCGCTCGACGTTGAGGATCTTGCCGCGGATCGGCAGCACGGCCTGATACTCGCGCTTGCGGCCCTGCTTGGCCGAGCCGCCGGCCGAGTCGCCCTCGACGATGAACAGCTCGGTGTTGGCCGGATCGCGGTCCTGGCATTCGGCGAGCCCGCCGGGCAGCCGCAGGCTGTCGAGCGCGCCCTTGCGCCGCGTCAGCTCGCGCGCCTTGCGCGCCGCCTCGCGCGCCAGCGCCGCCTCGACGATCTTGCCGACGATATGCTTGGCTTCCTTCGGGTGCTCCTCGAACCAGCCGCCGAGCTGATCGCCGACGATGCTCTTCGACGACCGGCTTCACCTCGGAGGAGACGAGCTTGTCCTTGGTCTGGCTGGAGAACTTCGGGTCCGGCACCTTGACCGAGAGCACGCAGGTCAGGCCCTCGCGCGCGTCGTCGCCGGTGAGGTCGACCTTCTCCTTCTTGGCGATGCCGCTCTCGCCCGCGTACTTGTTGATGACGCGCGTCAGCGCGGCGCGGAAGCCGGCCAGATGCGTGCCGCCGTCGCGCTGCGGGATGTTGTTGGTGAAGCACAGCACGTTCTCGTGGTAGCTGTCGTTCCACCACAGCGCGACCTCGACGGTGATGCCGTCCTTCTCGCCGCGCAGCATGATCGGCTCGGCGATCAGCGACTGCTTGGAGCGGTCGAGGTAGCGCACGAAGGCAGCCGTGCCGCCGTCGTAGAACATCTCCTCGCGCTTGACGTCGGCGTGGCGCGCGTCCGTCAGCACGATCTTGGCGCCGGAGTTGAGGAACGCCAGCTCGCGCAGGCGATGCTCGAGCGTGGCGTAGTCGAACTCGAGTCTTGGTGAAGGTCTTGGTGCTCGGCAGGAACGAACTTCGGTGCCGCGCTCGCCCTTGCCGTCGCCGACGACCTTCAGCGGCGCCACCGGCGACGCCGTCGCGGAACTCGATGAAGTGCTCCTTGCCCTCGCGCCAGATGCGGCACTGCAGCCACGTCGACAGCGCGTTGACGACCGACACGCCGACGCCGTGCAGGCCGCCGGAGACCTTGTAGGAGTTCTGGTCGAACTTGCCGCCGGCGTGCAGCTCGGTGAACACGATCTCGGCGGCCGAGCGCTTCGGATCGTTGTCGTCGTCCTGTCTTGATGCCGGTCGGGATGCCGCGGCCGTCGTCGCGCACGGTGCACGAGCCGTCGGGGTTGAGCGTCACGACGCATTCCTTGGCGTGGCCGGCCAGCACCTCGTCGATCGGCGTTGTCGACGACCTCGTAGATCATGTGATGCAGGCCCGAGCCGTCGTCGGTGTCGCCGATGTACATGCCCGGCCGCTTGCGCACGGCGTCGAGGCCCTTCAGCATCTTGATGCAGTCGGCGCCGTAGTCCTCGGCGCGCGGGCTCTTTTTCGCGCGGCGAAGCGCTCATGTTAGCGTGCTGTCCTCTGAGGCATTCAGGTCGTCGTCGGCATAGTGTCCTTATGCCACGAACAGCGGCCGGAAATGCTCGCGAAATCGTACGTCCGACGACGCCATATCGACAGCTAAATATAGATCGATTTCAATCAGCGTTTATCAGAGGCGCTGCGGCGCCGCAGGCAGGTGCGCGCTCAAGCCGCCCGCGGACGACCGCGGCCATCGTCGACGCGCGCGAATTGGGCTCGTTCCGGCGAGCGCCGAGAAGGCCTGCACGATCGGTTCCCGTCATCCAGGCCTGCGACCCCAGCGCGCAGGATCTCCGTCGAACAGCGCGGCCCGGCGCGCCTCGTCGAGATGCGCCGTCGATCTCGTCGAGCAGCAGGATCGGCGCGACCCCGTCGCGGCGCCGCGCGACGAGCTCGGCATGCGCCAGGACGAGCCCCATCAGCAGCGCCTTCTGCTCGCCCGTGGAGCACAGCCGCGCCGGCATCGCCTTGGTCGACCGTGCGACGACGACGAGGTCGGAGCGGTGCGGCCCGTCGAGCGTGCGGCCCGGCCGCGCGGTCGCGCTCGCGCGCGCCGCGCAGGATGGCCGCGATAGCGATCCTCGACCTCGACCGCCGGCCATGCGTTCGAGATCCGCTTCCAGCGTGCCCTCGAGCGCGAGCCTGCGGCCAGGGAACGGCGAACCGGGATCGCGCGCGCGTCGCGCCGCGGCGATGATCGGCGAGCCCGGCGACGGCTTCCGCGCGCGCCGCCGCGATGGCGATGCCGGTCTCGGCCATCACGAGCTCGAGGCCCTCGAAGCGGGCATTGTCGCGCACGCCGTCGTCGAGCAGCCGGTTGCGCTGCTGCATGGCGCGCTCGAAGTGACCCGTGCCGCGTGCGGTAGCCCGGATCGAAGCACAGGATGAGCCGGTCGAGAAAGCGGCGGCGCTCGGAGGCGGGTCCGGTGAACAGGCCGATCGATGCGCGGGCGTCAGCCACACCATCTCGACGTGACTCGGCGAGCCCGCCCGATCCGCCGGCCGGGGCCCGTCGATGCGCACGATGCGCCGGCCGCGCTCGCTGGCAGCCGCGGCCGCGGTCGAAGCCGGTGCCGATGTCGACGGGGCCGTCGACTGAGTGCACGTGCGCCGCCACCGCCCAGCCGCCGTCGCCCGCCGCGCGCGCGAGCTCGGGATAGGTGGCGCGGCGCAGGCCGTGGCCCGGCGCCAGCAGCGAGACGGCTTCGAGCAGGTTGGTCTTGCCGGCGCCGTTGGCGCCGATCAGCACCACCGGCTCGGGCCCGGCCTCGAGGGTCGAGGTGCGCGTAGTTGCGGAAGTCGGTGAGCGCGAGCCGCTCGACCCAATGCGTGGCGTGCGCGCCGGGCGCATCCGACGTGGCGTCCGGCCGCAATCGCCTACACCCGCATCGGCATCAGCACGTAGAGCGCGCTCTCGTCGGCCGGTCGCGGACCATGGTCGGCGAGCCGGGATCGGCGAGCATGAAGCACGCCTCCTCGCCCTCGAGCTGGCCGGCGATATCGAGCAGATAGCGCGCGTTGAAGCCGATCTCGAGCGGCGTCGACCCGTAGTCGACGCCGATCTCCTCGGTGGCGCTGCCGCCTTCCGGGTTGTTGACCGACAGCACCAGCTTGTCGGGCTGATGTTGAGCTTGACCGCCCGCCCGCGCTCGCTGGCGATCGTCGACACGCGATCGACCGCGCTCATGAACTCGGCGTTGGAGACCCTGCATCTCCTTGTCGTTGCCCTGCGGGATGACGCGGCCGTAGTCGGGGAAGGTGCCGTCGATCAGCTTCGACGTGAGCGTCACGCTGCCGATCTCGAAGCGCACCTTGGCCGGGCTCACGCCGACCTTCACCGCCGCCGTGCTGTCCTCGATCAGCCGGTGCAGCTCGTGCACGGTCTTGCGCGGGATGATGACGCCGGGCATGCCCTCGGCACCCTTGGGCAGCGGCAGCTCGACCTGCGCCAGCCGGTGGCCGTCGGTTGCGACCGCGCGCAGCGTCGCCTTCTTGCCGGTTTGCGCGGTGTGCAGATAGATGCCGTTGAGGTAGTAGCGCGTCTCCTCCGTGGAGATGGCGAAGCGCGTCTTGTCGATCAGGCGCTTCAGATCGTGGGCGCCGAGCTCGAACTCGTGCCCATCTCGCCGGCGCCGAGGTCGGGGAAGTCCTCTGCCGGCGAGCGTCTGCAGCGCAAAGCGCGACTGGCCCGAGACGAGCGTCAGCCGCTCCTTCTCGGCATCGCGCGGATGTCGACCTGCGCGCCGTCGGGCAGCTTGCGCACGATGTCGTGCAGCATGTGGGCCGGCACCGTGACCGCGCCCGGGCCGCGTGATGTCGCCGGGCACGCCCTCGATCACCTCGCGTTCGAGATCCGTGGCCTTGAACTCGAGCTTGGAGTCGTCGCGCGCCGCAACAGCACGTTCGACAGGATCGGGATCGTCGTCCGCCGCTCGACGACGCTCGTGACGTGGCCGAGCGCCCGCAAGAGTTCACCACGTTCAATCACAAGCCGCATGGCTATTTCCTCGGCGCGTTCTTGGGGGCCAAGCCTGCCTCGCTGCTAGCGGAGTGAGGCCACCTGTCCTGTGGGACGGCGGAGCGCGGGCTGGGCCGGAATTGGCGTCGTTTTGGAGGGATTCGCGCGCCCCGCACAACTTGACCCGATGCCGATGCCTTTTTCAAGCGCAGCTTCAGGAAGCGGGCCAAAACCTGCGCGCAAGCGGCTAAGGAGCGGCGCCCTAAGACGCCGCCCCTCCCCGCTTAGACCCGTCGTACACGCCCTGCACGGCGGGCCCAACCCTAAGTCGAGCCGCTAGTGGCTCAACAGTTTTTTGAGCTCCTCCAGCTCGTCCTTGAGCCGGGGATTGTCGACGAGCTGCCCCTCGATCTTGCGGATCGCGTGCAGCACGGTGGTGTGGTCGCGATTGCCGAACCGGCGCCCAATCTCGGGCAGCGAACGCGCCGTAAGTTGCTTGGCGAGGTACATGCCGATCTGCCGCGGCCAGACGACGGAGCGATGGCGGCGCTGCGAAAGCAGGTCGCCCTTCGACACGCCGAAGTGCCGCGAGATGATGCGCAGGATGTCCTCGATCTTGATACGGCGCGGCTCCAGCCCCTGCACGAGATCGCGGATCACGGTCTCGGCGATGTCGGGGGTGATGGCCGTGCGCATGTACTGCCACGTCGCATAGAGACGCGTGACCGCGCCTTCGAGCTCGCGCCCGCTCTCGGTCAGACGCTCGGCGAGCAGATCGAGGATCTCGCGCCCCAGCTTGAACGATGGGTCGAGCGCGCGCTTCTCGGCGAGACGCTTCTCCAGCACCTTCAAGCGCAGCTCATGGTCGAGGCTGCCGATCTCGGTGACGAGGCCGCGCTGCAGCCGCGAGCGCATGCGCTCGTTGAGCCGCTCGATGTGGTTGGGCGCGCGTGCCGAGGCGACGACCACCTGCCGGCCGCCGTCGAGCAGCGAGTTGATGATGTGGTCGAACTCCTGCTCGGTGCGCTCCCCGTGCATGAACTCGAGGTCGTCGATCAAGCAGGATGTTGATCGAGCGGAACTTCTCCTTGAACGCGAGCGGATCCTGGCTGCGCAGGGCCTCGACGAACTGGTAGCGGAAGCGCTCCGCCGTGAGATAGAGCACCTGCGCGTTGGGCGCGCGGCGCTTCACCTCCCAGGCGATGGCGTGCAGAAGGTGCGTCTTGCCGAGGCCGACGGCCGAGTGGATGTAGAGCGGATTGAAGCCGCGGCCGTCGCTCACGACCGTCTCGGCGACCTGCATCGCGCCCGCATGCGCCATGCGGTTGGACGCGCCGACGACGAAGCTGTCGAAGGTGTAGCGCGGATCGAGCGGCGAGCCCTCGAAACCGCCGACGCTGGTGCGCCCGACCGCGGCTGACCCGGCCGCGAGGAATGCCGGGCCTCTGGCGGCGCCGTCGACGCTGCGCGCGCCGTTGACGCCGGTGTCAGCCGCTGAGCTGGCGGGCTGAACGTTGGTGCGTGCGCACGGCTGGCGCAGCGCGACCTCGACCCGTTCCGCGCCCTTGAACTCCGCCTTGCAGCAGGAGAGCAGATCATCGGCGTAGTGCGACTGGATCCAGTTGCTGCAGGAACTTCACCGGCACCGAGACCTTCACGGTCTTGCCGTCGAAGCCCTCGAACTCGAGCGCATTGAACCAGCTCGTGAAGATGTCGTCGCCAAGCCGTGCCCTGAGCATGGCACGGGTTTTCAGGCCGCGAGGCTCGTTGGTGCTTTCTTCGGTCGTGACTTGTGGTGCCGCACCGGGGCGCACGCCGGTCACGACGGCACGCTCCGTTTTTTCGATCGTGTGCATTGAAACCCCCGCAAAACTGCTGACTTGCTCCTCAAAGTCTCCTGAGCAAATTCCGATTGCCGCCTTCCGCCGCCGCGGCTGCGTAACCGGTCTTTTCCTCAGTCTTCCGAAACGGGCGCGCTAACCTTGCACCCAAGCCAAGCCGGCAGCTTTCCAACCGGCTGACCTGCCCTCGATGACGGCCGGCATCGAGAGGCCCCTCGAAGCCATCCGCAACATTCCTGCACTGCCGATACCCAGCACCCGCGATGGCTTCCGCAGCCATGCGACTTCGAGCACCGGACCGGCAGATGAAAAACAACTCGGAGTCTTTGGTGGCGCCCGCCGCATCGAGCACCGCCGTCATTCGCTCCGGAAAGCCCGCATCAATTTTGCTGTCCGGAGACGTCTGCCACTCGACCGTGAGAACCCGCTTGCCGATCTTGTCCAGATCGGGAAGGCCAACGAAGGTCCACTCGGCACGCGTGCGTACGTCGATCAGTACAGAGCGAGGGTCCTTCACGAGGCGCGCCCATACCTCTTCCACAGGCACATCGTCGATGTGGACAGTTTCGCTCGACTGCACTTCGTCCTCCACTCGTCCAGACCCGCGCAACTGCGCATCACGCGGCCTGTTTACAGCAATTACCAAGGTTCTACGGAATAACACTTCGACTTTCCGAACAATTGTTCAGAAAGATACGCAGACACACCCAGATATGACGAAGAGACCAGGGACGAGATACAATAGTTAACCTGGTGTCGGTGCTCTCCAGGACTGGCGTACACATGGCTGGACCAGTCGGGGCGAGGCGACCATCTGCACCGTAGCTCTTAACTTTTCCTTAAGCAAGTGCACCGACATCCCACAGGCCTATCCACAGCGCGCTGAGGAACGCCCGTATCACCGGTGGAGAACCTGTGAATTGGCGCCAACGCCTGTGGGTATCGGGCTGGAGAAGTTGAGGATTTGGGGAGGGGCGGCTGTGGATCAACGGTGCTGAAAATTCCTCCCCGGTCTCGTCAGCAAATCGTCATTTTTCTTCTTGGTGGGTGAGCGTCGCCGGTGGCGTCGAAATGCGCTTGCGACCTGCAGCGCAGCGGGAGCAATCGGTGAATCCACGACTTACGTGTGTTCACGACTTCTCGCTGCGCACCCCTTCTGCAAACCATCGATGTGGCGAACATACCGCGTCCGCTTTTTGAGCGGCCCGAACTTGCAAAAGCGCAGTTCAGTCCGCCATCGCCTTCACGCGCGCGCTCAAACGCGACACCTTGCGGCTCGCCGCCTTCCTGTCGATGACGCCCTTCTGGGCCGTGCTCGCCAGCACCGGCTGCGCCGATTTCAACGCGTCCTTCGCCGCCGATTTGTTGCCGGCCTTGATCGCCTCCTCGACATCGCGCACGGCACTGCGGGCCCGCGTGGTGCGCGACTTGTTGACCTCGGTGCGCCGAACTGCCTGACGCGCGGCCTTCTTTGCCGACTTGGTGTTGGCCATGGTTTCTGCCTCGTCCTCGAATTCCGGATGGTTGGATCGGTTGTGGTGATGCCCGCCGCGACAACCTTGAGCGCAGCGGAGCTTCGAATTGCGAATGCACGTGCCGCCCGCAAGCTGAGCCTCGGGCGGCAGAATGGCCGATGCTATAGACGGCGCCCGATCCAGGGTCAACGCGCAAGGTGCGGCTTAAAGGATTGGCCGGGCTTGCAGAACACCTTGCGCGACCGTACCCGGCGAAATCTGCTAAAGAGGCGCCGACACCAGGGACTGCAGGGAAGCTTCTCGATGATGTCCACATTGGCCTGGATCAGCGCGCTGGCGATCGGGGTGGCCGCAACCGTCGCGGGCGCCGTCGCCGATGCCCCGGGGTTGCACATGGCGCTCACGGCCGCGACCGCCTTGGGCCTGGCGGCGCTTGCGCTGGTGCAGCGCCGCCGGCTGCTCGCAACCGGCGCAGGCAAGGCGGCGCTGTCGGGCGCCACCGCAATTGCCATGGCCGTAGTATGGGGCTGGGCCGCGCTGAGCCTGCTCGTCACCTACGTCTTCGTGTCGACCTGGGGCGAGTGGTGGCAGTACGTGCTCGGCGCCGGAGTGGTGGCGCTCCTCTGCCTCTTCTTCGCCTCGACGCTGGCGAGTGACGCTGCCGCCGGCCGCGAGGATGCGACGATGCTCAACCTTGCCCGCTACCTCACCATCGGCCAGCTTGCCGGCATGGTCATCGCCATGATCGGGCTCGTCGCCGACGCCAAGATGCCGCGCGATCCGAAAAAGCCCGACTGGGCGGCAAGCGCCATCTTCTTCTTCGGCGCCGCCGCGCTGGCGGCGATCAGCGCGGACGCCTTGCGGCGGGGAGCATCCTCGCGCAAGACTTGAGTTCGTCAGCGCGTAACCGCAACCAGGCACATGTTGGTGCCAGCCAACCAACGACGGACGCACAGGATGCCCTTGAGACCGATGCTGCCCGTCATCCTGCTCGCGTTCGTCGTGAGCATCATGGTCGCCGTGCTCGCCGCGGGCCGCGGCTCGGGCTGGACGCTGGCGCTGGCAGTGGCGCTGTTCGCGATCCAGATGCTGTTCGTCGTGGTGCGCCTCAACGTGCCCTTCTGGGGGGAGAAGCCTCCGGCGACGGACGTATCGCCGGCGGTCACCTGTGCGCAGAGCAACGCCGTGCTGGCGGCGCTCGTCTATTCTTGGGGCGCCATCGCCATGCTGGCGATCTATTCTCTCACCGCGCTGTCGTGGCGCCACTGGTGGCAGTACGGCGGCGCCATGCTGCTGATCGCCGGCGCGATCTTCCTCTATGCCTATGTCCTGACCGCCGGCCGCGAGAGCTACCGCAACCAGCGCGCGCTTGAAGTCTTGACGGGTCTGACGGCTGCGCAGGGCATCGCCGTCGTGGTCGCGATCCTCTGGCTGCTGCTCTCGGGCAAGACCTACACGCTGCGCGGCGACTGGGCGGCGAACGAGATCTTCATCGGCGGCGCGGCGATGCTGGCCACGCTGTCGGCGGTCTCGGTCCTGACTTTGCGCAAGCTCATGCAGCGGCCGGCGCCTGCATAAGTCGCCCTCAGCGCTGGCATTGCGGACAGAAGAAGGTCGAGCGGCCGGCCTGCACGATGCGCCGCACGGTGCCGCGACAGCCTTCGCGCCGGCACGGCTTTCCCTCACGCCCGTACACCGCGAACGTGTGCTGGAACTCGCCAAGCGCGCCGTCGGCGCGGCGGTAGTTGCGCAAAGACGAGCCGCCGGCGGCGACGGCGTCCTTGAGCACGGATTTGATGGCGGCAACGAGCTTCTCGGCGCGCAGCGTGGGCCGGCCCGTCTTGGTGGCGATGGTCGATGCCTTGCGCGTGGGCGAGAGCCCGGCGCGAAACAAGGCCTCGCACACGTAGATGTTGCCGAGCCCGGCGACGATGCGCTGGTCGGACAAGAAGGCCTTGAGGTCGGTCTTCTTGCCCGCTGCCCGGCGCGCGAGATATTCCGGCGTTAGTCCCGGCCCCAGCGGCTCGACGCCGAGCCCGTGCATGAGCGGATGCTCGGCGAGCTCCGCCTCGGGGATCAGCAGCATGAAGCCGAAGCGGCGCGCGTCGTTGTAGGTGATGGTCGCGCCCTGCTCCATGTGAAACACCACGTGGTCGTGTTTCACGTCTGCCGCCACCTCGTGCACGTACTTTCCGACGCGGCGGCCGCCCGACATTGCGCCGGAAATCGTGAACTTGCCCGACATACCGAGGTGCATTACCAGGACGTCTCCGCCCGACAGGCGCGCCAAAAGGTACTTTGCGCGCCGCTCCAGCCGCTCAACCTTCTCCCCGCGCACTCTCGCCGCGAAGTCCGCAGGCAGCGGAAAACGCAGGTCTTTGCGATTCTGCTCGAGCCGCGCGATGCGCTTGCCCTCCAGCACGGGGAGAAGCCCGCGCCGCACGGTCTCGACTTCGGGCAGCTCCGGCATGCTTAACGCGGTCGGTGTGAGATTTTCATTTGAGCGCCGCAGCATAGCGTGGCCTCGGCGGCTTCGCTATTGTCCGCCCATGACCGACAGCTCCCGCAGCTCCGCTGAGACCAGTTTCGGCTACCGCAACGTGCCCGAGGAGGAGCGCCAGACGCTCGTCAACCGCGTGTTTGCGACCGTCGCCGAGCGCTACGACCTCATGAACGACCTCATGTCGGGCGGCCTGCACCGGCTGTGGAAGGACGACCTCATCGCCGCGCTCAACCCGCCGCGGGGCAACAAGGCCTACCGGTTGCTCGACGTCGCCGGCGGGACCGGCGACGTGGCCATCCGCTATGCGCGTGCCAGCGGACCGCGGGCAACCGCCGTGCTGTGCGATATCAGCCCGGAGATGATCGAGGTCGGGCAGCGCCGCGTGCGCGAAGCCGGGCTTGCCGATCGCATAGCGTTTGCGCAGGGCAACGCCGAGGCGCTCGCTTTCCCCGACCGTACCTTCGACACCTATACGATCGCGTTCGGCATTCGCAATGTGACGCATATCGACGCCGCGCTCGCCGAGGCGTTCCGCGTCCTGAAGACGGGCGGGCGCTTCCTGTGCCTCGAGTTCTCGCAGGTGCAGGTGCCGATCCTCGACCGCCTTTACGACTTCCATTCCTTCGAGGTAATCCCGCGTCTGGGCGCCCTCGCCGCCGGCGACGCCGAGCCCTACCGCTATCTCGTCGAGAGCATCCGCAAGTTCCCGAGCCAGGAGCGCTTTGCCGGCATGATCCGCGACGCCGGGTTCGAGCGCGTCAGCTACCGCAACCTGACCGGCGGCATCGCCGCGATCCACTCCGGCTGGAAGCTTTGATCGCTTAGAATTTGCCGCGGAAGACGAGCCCGTTCTGGCAGTTCGCCGGCGCGCCGTTGTCGCCATAGAACGTTGCGGTACCGGCGCTGCTAAGCTCGAGCGCCTGCAGGTAATGGAACCCTTCGCCGGCGAGCGCCTCGTAGAGCCCGAACGCGGAGCCCACGGTGCCGCTCCCCGTCAGCGTGCCGGGCAGACCGGCGAACGCGGAGGTCGAGTCAAGCCCCACGCCGAGCGAGGCGTATGCCGTGCCGGTGCCGAGCGCGCCGCCGTAGCCCGCACGCAGCGGTTCGACGTTGCCACCCTGCACGAAGCTCACGCGCATGCCGGCGCTGTTGTTGGCGGCGCGCACGGTTGCCGTGGCGTAAATGTCAGACTGGGCCAATGTGCGGGCGCCGATCAGGCCGCGGCCTTGCCGCGCGCGGCCTCGGCGGCCGAGCGGATGGCCGCGATGTTGGCGGCGTAGGCCTCGCGAGTGTTTCCCGTGAAAACCGCCGACCCCGCCACCAGCACGTTGGCGCCTGCCGCCGCGACGAGGCCCGCGGTCTCAGGCCCGATGCCGCCGTCGACCTCGATATCGATCGGGCGGTTGCCGACCATCGCCTTCACGCGGCGGATCTTGTCGACCACGGCCGCGATGAAGCGCTGGCCGCCAAAGCCAGGGTTGACCGTCATCAGCAGGATGAGATCGAGGTGGTGCAGCACGTAGGCGATGGCGTCTTCGGGCGTGCCCGGATTGAGCGAGACGCCAGCCTTCTTGCCCAACGCCTTGATCGCCTGCAGCGAGCGGTCGAGGTGCGCGCCGGCCTCCGCGTGCACGGTGATGATGTCGGCGCCGGCCTGCGCGAACGCCTCGATAAAGGGGTCGGCCGGCTCGATCATCAGGTGCACGTCGAACACCTTCGCCGAGGCTTTGCGGATCGCCTTCACGACCGGGGGCCCAAAGGTGATGTTGGGAACGAAGTGGCCGTCCATGACGTCGAGGTGGATCCAGTCGGCTCCCGCCGCTTCAACGGCGGCAACCTCCTCGTTCAGGCGACCGAAATCGGCCGACAGGATGGACGGAGCGATGATGATCGGCCGGGCCATTGCGAGGGCTCCCATCGAGTGTCGGCAGACGCGGAGAAAAGCGCACCGGCGCCGCTGTCCTAGCCCGAGCGCCTTTCCGAAAACGTAACAGAAGGCCGCGCGCGCCTTAAGAGGCCCTACGCCGCCGCTCCACCAAGGTCAATATCAGCGGCGTCAGGATGAGTTGCATGGCTAGGTCGAGCATGCCGCCGGGAATGACGATCGAGTTGGCGCGCGACATGAAGCTCATCTGGATCATCGACAGGAGATACGGAAAGTCGATGCCGCGCGGGTCCTTGAAGCGGATCACCACCATCGATTCGTCGGGCGTCGGTATCCAGCGGGCAACGAACGGGTTGGACGTGTCGACCGTCGGTATGCGCTGGAAATTGATGTCGGTCTCGGTGAACTGCGGGCAGATGTATTTCACGTAGTCGGGCATGCGCGTCAGGATCGCGTCGATCGCCGCCTCGTGCGTATACCCGCGCGCGGACTTGTCGCGTGTGAGCTTCTGGATCCACTCGAGATTGATTACCGGCACGACGCCGATCTTGAGATCGGCGTGCTGCGCTACGTTGACCTTCTCCGTCACCGAGGCCCCGTGCAGGCCCTCGTAGAACAACAGATCCGTGTCGCGCGGGAAATCCGCCCACGGCGTGAAGGTGCCGACGGGCGCGCCGTGCACCTCCATCTCGCCGTCGTCGTGCACGTAATGGCGCGTGCGCCCGGTGCCGTGCTCGCCGTAGCTGCGGAACGCCTCCTCGAGCTCCTGCAGCAGGTTGGCCTCGAGCCCGAAATGGCTGACATGGTTGTTGCCGCACTTTTTGCCTTCCGCCATCGCCCGCTCCATCTGCGCGCGGTCGTAGCGGTGAAAGGCGTCGCCCTCGATGAAGGCGGCGGTGATGTGCTCGCGGCGGAAGATGGTTTCGAACGTCTGCTTGACCGACGTCGTGCCGGCGCCGGACGAGCCCGTGACCGAGATGATGGGATGCTTTGTGGACATGCGTTCCGCCGGAGCCTCGTGTGCCGCTAGATCTAAAATCGCAACAGTCCGCGGCGGCTGAACAGCGGCGAGCGCTCGCCCCTGATCTGCAGCCCATCGTGGAGTCGGGCCGCGTGCTCGACCTCCGACCGCGAGCCTGCGATCAGCGGCACGCGCTGGTGCAGGGACTTTGGCATGATCTCCAGCACGCGCTCGCGGCCCGTGGTGGCCGCGCCGCCCGCCTGCTCGACGACCCAAGCGATGGGATTGGCCTCGTAGATGAGGCGCAAGCGGCCGTTGCGGAACTCGCGGCGCTTGTCGCCTGGATAAAGGTAGATGCCGCCGCGCGAGAGGATGCGGTAGACGTCGGCGACCGGTGTGCCGGTCCAGCGCATGTTGAAGTCGCGCCCGCGTGGGCCGTCCTTGCCGCGTTTGCAGTCGTCGACGTAGGTGCGCACCGGATCGTCCCATTGGCGCGAGTTCGAAGTCGTTGATGGCGTACTCGCTCGTGTGCGGCGGGATCTCGACCTTCGCATGCGTCAGCAGGAATTTCTGCGAGTTGCGGTCGAGCGTAAAGATCTGCGTGCCGGCGCCGACGCTGACGACGAGCACGATCTGCGGACCGTAAACGAAAAAGCCGCCGGCGAGCTGGTTGACGCCCGGCTGCAGGAAGGCCGAGGGCTCGTCGTTATGCTCCAGCGCCGGAAGCACCGTGAAGATCGTCCCGATGGAGGCGTTGGCGTCGGCGTTGGAGGAGCCATCGAGGGGGTCGATGGCGACCAGCAGCGGCGCCTTGGCATCGAGCAGGAGCGGCCCTTCCATCTCCTCGGAGGCGACGGCGGCAACCGGGGCCCTCCGCAGCGCCGCGATGATGCGGTCGTTGGCGAGGACGTCGATCTCCTTCTGATCGTCGATCTCGCCGCGTTTGCCCGTTGAGCGGCCGAGCTGCCCGGCGAGCGCGCCCTGGCTCAGGACGTCCGCGATCGCAAGGCTCGAATTCGCCAGCGCGCCGACGACCGCCGCCACGGCCAGCCGGGCGGATCTACCGCCCGCCCAGCCGGCGAAGTAGCCGGCAAGCGACTGCTGCTGGTTCATCCCTGGCGTTCCCATTCGCCCTTTTTTATGGGCCGCGCGGCGCCGCGGCTCTTCTTCTTCGTTTGTATTCTAAATCGGGGCGTGTGCGCGAGAGCGCGCTTGAATTTTTCCTTGCGGGGAGAGGGTTTGAGTTGTGCTGCGCAACTATAGCGGCGGCGGCACCGGCTCGCACCGACGCAAGTCGGCACGATCGAGCGCGCTTCGGACCTTTTCTTAACCTTTGCTCGAAATTCGCAGGCTATTCCGCCTGCCCGCGGCCGACGCCCAGGTATTTGAAGCCCGCGTCCTCGGCGAGCTGGGCCGGGAACACGTTGCGAAGATCGACGAGCACGCTGCCGCGCATCCCCTTTTTGGCCTGCTTGAGATCGAGCGCGCGGAACTCGTTCCACTCGGTGACGATGACGAGAATGTCGGCGCCGTTCGCCGCGTCGAGCGCGCTCTCGCACCAGACGACACCCGGCAGCAGCGCCGCCCCGTGCTTGCGGCCCTGCGGATCGAAGACCCGCACGGTGGCGCCGCGCTCCTGCAACATGGGCACGATGAGCAGGCTCGGCGCGTCGCGCATGTCGTCGGTGTTGGGCTTGAAGGTGACGCCGAGGATGGCGACGGTCTTGCCGCGCACGGAGCCGCCCGCGGCCGCCTCGATGCGGCTCGCCATGGCGATCTTGCGCTCGTCGTTGACGCGCTGCACCTGCTCGATGATCGACACCGGCGACTTGGTCTCGCGCGCCGTGCGGATGAGCGCGGAAACGTCCTTGGGGAAGCACGAGCCGCCGTAGCCGGGCCCCGGATGCAGGAACTTGTCGCCGATGCGGCGGTCCTTGCCGATGGCCGAGGCGACCTCCTGTACGTCGGCGCCGAGCCTCTCGCACAGATCCGCAACCTCGTTGATGAAGCTGATCTTGAGCGCGAGGAAGGCATTGGCCGCGTACTTGGCCAGCTCCGCCGACTCGCGGCCGACGAACATCACGGGCGCGTTGCGCAAGGCGAGCGGCTTGTAGAGGCGGCCCATCAGCTCACGCGCGCGATCGTCGTCGGCGCCGACGAGCACGCGGTCGGGATGCATGAAATCCTGGATCGCCGAGCCCTCGCGCAGGAACTCCGGGTTGGAGCAGACGGCGAAGTCGGCGTCGGGCCGGATCGCGCGCAGGCGGCGCTCGATCTCGCGGCTGGTGCCGACGGGCACGGTCGACTTCGTGACGATGACGGTGAAGTCGTCGAGGTGCGGCGCCAGCTCCTCGACCGCGCCGTAGACGTAGGAGAGGTCGGCGTGGCCGTCGCCGCGGCGCATGGGCGTGCCGACCGCGAGCAGCACGATATCGGCGCCCTTGGCCGCGCGCGCGAGGTCGTCGGTGAAGATGAGCCGCCGGCCTGCATGTTGCGGGCGAGCAGATCATCGAGGCCCGGCTCGTAGATCGGCGACTTGCCGGATTTCAGCTCGGCTAGGCGGTTCGCGTCCTTGTCGACGCAGGTGACCGTCCAGCCGAATTCGGAAAAGCAGGCTGCCGACACGAGCCCCACGTAGCCGGCGCCGATCATGCAGATGTTCAAGGCTATCTCTCCGTATGGCGGGCGGCCGATTTGTACCCGGCCGGCATGACGAACGCACGCCTACCCCAGGCCATCGCCGGCTGGCAATTGCGGCTTAAGCGCACCGCTGCGCCAGCGCGGCGCTTAGACGTCAAACTCGTCGATCTTGGTGAACGCCGACCGCAGCGCCTCCGACCAGGCGTTCGACAACTTCTTGAAATACTCGTTGTCCTTGTCGATGCGCTTCTCGCGCCGCAGATCGAGGCTGTCGCGCTCGTAGACGAGAATGTCGATCGGCATGCCGACCGACAGGTTGGAGCGCAAGGTGGAGTCGAACGACAACAGGATTAGCTTGGCCGCCTCGCCGAGCCGCATGGTCGGCTGCGCCACGCGGTCGAGGATCGGCTTGCCGTACTTGTGCTCGCCGATCTGGAAGATAGGGCGTGTCGTCGGTTGCCTCGATGAAATTGCCTTCGGGATAGACCTGGAACAGCCGCGGCGTCTCTGTCTTGATCTGGCCGCCGAGAATGAACGAGCCGGCGAACGAGGTCTTCGCGTGGTCGAGCGCGGGGCCGTCGAATGCGCGCACGCTGCGCACCGCGTCGCCCACGAGGCGGGCCGCCCGGTACATGGACTGCACGTTGAGCAGGTTCGGCTTCTCCGGGTCGGCGATCGATCAGCTGTTCGTTGAGGACGCTCACCACCGACTGCGTGAGCGACAGGTTGCCCGCCGCAAGCAGCACGATCACGCGGTCGCCGCGCTCGCACCAGTAGTGGATCTTGCGGAACTGGGCGATGTTGTCGACGCCGGCATTGGTGCGCGTATCGGCCGCGAACACCAGACCGCGGTTCAATCGCAACGCGACGCAATAGGTCATCGCCTGCCCCTGATCGTCCTGCGCTCCGGCCGGCGGCCGGGCGGCTCACTGCTGGGCGCTTTGCTGCTGGACTTCGACGACGACGTCAAGCACCTCTTCCACACCGCCGCGGCGGGTGCCGCGAATGGGCGCCGCGGAGCCGGAATCGAGGCCGCAGGCGAGGCGGACGTAGCGCTCGGTGGGGCATAGCCCGTTGGCGGGATCGAACCCGAGCCACCCCAGCCCGTCGATCCAGGCCTCGGCCCAGGCGTGATGGGCCTCCGCCGGCTCCTCGCCGCCGGTGACAAAATAGCCGTTAACGTAGCGGGCGGGCGCGCCGAGGACGCGTGCCGCCGAGATGAAGATGTGGGCGTGATCCTGGCATACGCCGCGTCCCTCGCGCAGCGCTTCCGCCGCCGATGTGTGGCCATCGGTGACGCCGACGAGGTATTCGACGCCGTCGTGCACCTCCGACATGAGGGCGTGCATGCGTTCGAGCGTACCCTTCCCCTTGACGCTCGCGGCCAATGCGCGAATGGCCTCGTCGGGCGCGGTCGTCGCCGTCTCGCGCTTGAACACGCGCACGGGTGTCGTCTCATGCAGGCCGCGCACCGATCCGGCGCGATCCTGCGTCTCGACGACGCCGCGCGCCGTGATGGTGATCGCGCTGTGCGGCTCGGGGATGGCCACGAGATGCGCCATGTTGCCGAAGCAGTCGCGGAACTCGACCGCATCCTCGATGTGCGGCATCTCGATGTCCCAGATGAGGACCTTCTGCCCGTCGAAGGTCGGCGGCGTCAGGCGCAGGCTCTGGATGCTGTAGTGGGCTGGAGCCGCCAGCGTGTAGCGCGTCACATGGGAGATCGAGACGAGCAAAGGGCGATCACTTTCTCAGGCGTTGAAGTGGTAGGACTCGGCGATCTCGCTTCCGAGCCGGTTGTTGCGGGAAATGAAATCCTCCAGGAACTCGTGCAGGCCGGACTGGAAGATGCGGTCGATGTCGCCCTTCGCCAGGATCTCTTGCGTCGCCTGCGCCGTGGCGTGGCAGGCGAAGCGATCGCCGTAGAGGGCCGCCAGCTGGTCGAGCGCCACCGCGATCTCATCGTAGCTAGACCGAAGCGACCGCGGCATCGCCTGGTTGAGGATCAGATACTCGGCGATGCGCCAGGGCTTGTAGTTCTCCTTGTAGATCCAGCGGTAGCTGCGGTGCGCGGAGACCGAGCGCAAAATTGCGCCCCACTGCACGTTGTCGACGCCGCCGCCGACCATCTCCAGCTCCGGCAGCAGCACGTAATATTTCACGTCGAGGATGCGGGACGTGTTGTCGGCGCGCTCCAGGAAAGTGCCGAGCTGACTGAAGAAGAAGGTGTCGTTGCGCAGGATCGTGTTCAGCAGCGCGCCGCGGTAGAGCGCGGAACGCGACCGCACCCAATCGAGAATGCGGGGAAGCTCGCTTGCGGCCACCCCGACCGGCTTGATGTTGCCGAACTCGATCCAGGCGCTGTTGAGGCTCTCCCACATGTCGCGCGTGAGCGAGGTCCGCTGCGCCCGGCCGTTGCGGCGCGCCGCCGACAGGCACGCCTTCACGCTGGAGGAATTGTTGCAGTCGAACAGCAGGTAGTTGATGACGTCGCGGGTGTTCAGCGTCTCGTGCTTGGCGAAATAGCCCTGCGCACAGCCCGCGCTGGCGAGCGTCGAACGCCATTCCTCGTCGTGATAGCCGGCGCCGTCGCGCGGCAATAGCGCGATGCGGTAGCCGACCTCGATGAGGCGCGCCATGTTCTCGGCGCGCTCGACGTAGCGCGCGAGCCAATAGAGGTCGTTGGCCGTCCGTCCCAACATGCAATGTCCGGCTCTCGCCGTTCCTTGAGCGTTCTTCCCTAACGTTCAGTCCTGCAGCACCCAGGTGTCTTTCGTGCCGCCGCCCTGGCTCGAGTTGACGACAAGCGATCCCGGCTTCAAGGCGACGCGCGTGAGCCCGCCCGGCGCCAGCCGCACCCGGTCGCCGTAGAGCACGAACGGGCGCAGATCGAGGTGCCGCGGGGCGACGCCCGCTTCGACCAGCGTCGGGCAGGTCGAAAGCGCCAGCGTCGGCTGGCGCGATGTAGTTGTCGGGGTGCGCCGCGAGCTTGGCGCGGAAGGACGCGATTTCCTCCTTCGACGCCGTCGGCCCGATGAGCATGCCGTAGCCGCCCGAGCCGTGCACCTCCTTGACGACGAGCTTCGCAAGGTTGTCGAGCACGTAGTCGAGATCGGATCTTGTTGCGGCAGTTGTACGTCGGCACGTTCTGCAGGATCGGCGCCTGCCCGGTGTAGAATTTGATGATCTCGGGGATGTAGCTGTAGATCGCCTTGTCATCGGCGATGCCGGCGCCCGGCGCGTTGACGATCGTCACGCGGCCGGCGCGGTAGAGGTCGAACAGCCCGGGCACGCCAAGCACCGAATCGGGGCGGAACACCAGCGGATCGAGGAAGTCGTCGTCGATGCGCCGGTAGAGCACGTCGACCTGCCGCAACCCTTGCGTCGTCTTCATCTGGAGCGCGCCGTCGATCACGGCGAGATCGTGCCCTTCGACCAGCTCCACGCCCATCTGGTCGGCGAGGAACGAGTGCTCGAAGTAGGCGCTGTTGTATTGGCCGGGTGTGAGCAGCGCGATCGTCGGCTCGCGGTCGAGGTGCTTTGGCGCGACGCTCTCGAGCGTCTTCAAGAGGTGGTCGGGATAGTTCTCGACCGGCGCCACGCGGTTCTTGGCGAACAGGTCCGGGAACATGTGCATCATCGTTTCCCGGTTCTCGATCATGTAGGAGACGCCCGACGGCGTGCGCGTGTTGTCCTCCAGCACGAAGAAATCGTTCTCGCTCGTGCGCACGATGTCGACGCCGATGATATGGCTATAGATGCCGAGCGGCGGCTCGGCGCCGATCATCTCCGGCACGAAGGCGCTGTTGCCGATGACGAGCTCCTCGGGCAGCCGTCCGGCCTTGATGATCTCCTGGCGGTGGTAGATGTCGTACATGAAAGCGTTGAGCGCACGCACGCGCTGCTCGATGCCGCCCGTCAGCCGCCGCCACTCGTGTGCCGACAGGATGCGCGGTATGATGTCGAAGGGAATGAGCCGCTCGGAGGCGTCCTGGCTGCCGTAGACGGCGAAGGTGATGCCGGTGCGGCGGAATAGCGTCTCCGCCTCAGCGAGCTTGTGCTTGAGGTCGTCGAGCTTCTGCGTCCCGAGCCACTCGGCGATGGCATGATAGGGCAAGCGCACCCCATCGCCGCCGCCGTTCATTTCATCGAAAGCCGCGCACAATGCCGCCTCGCGTCCAAACCCGCTGTTCTTCACGCCCGTCACACGCAATTTGATCCGCAAATGCCGGGCCACTGCGCACCGGCCCGCGCGTTGCAACAAATAGCACCAATTCGCGCCGAGCGGCCTGCCTTAAGCAAAGGCAGTTGCCTGAACAAACGGCAGCACGTCGCGCCGGCTGGCGGAATCTTCGACCTCAGAAAAGGCCTTCGATCTGACCCTGCGAGTTGATGCGGATGCTCTCCGCCGCGGGCACGCGCGGCAGGCCGGGCATGGTCATGATCTCACCCGTGATGGCGACCACGAACTCCGCGCCGGCGGAAAGCCTGAGCTCGCGGACGGGGACCGTATGGCCGGTGGGCGCACCGCGCTTGTTGGGGTCGGTCGAGAACGAATACTGCGTCTTGGCCATGCAGATCGGCAGCTTGCCGAAGCCGCCGACTTCGAGATCCTTGAACGCGGTCTCCACGGAAGCGTCGCAATTGATGTCGGCGGCGCGGTAGATCTCGGTGGCGATGGTGCGCACCTTTTCGCGCAGCGGCATGTCGTCGGCGTAGAGCGGCTTGAACGCGCCCCTGCCGCTGTCGGCGAGCTCGACGACGTGGCGCGCGAGCGCTTCGGTGCCGGCGCCACCGTCGGCCCAGTGCGTGCATACGAAGGCCTTGGCGCCCATGCTCTCAGCGGCGGTCATGACCTCCTTCATCTCGGCGTCGGTATCGGTGATGAAGCGGTTGATCGCGACCGTGACGGGCACGCCGAACTTTGCGATGTTCTCCAGATGCCGCTTGAGGTTCTCGCAACCCTTGTTCACCGCCATCACGTTCTCGTTCTTGAGGTTCTCCTTGGAGACGCCGCCGTGCATCTTGAGCGCGCGCACGGTCGCCACGACGACGGCCACGGAGGGGGTGAGCCCGGCCTTGCGGCACTTGATGTCGAAGAACTTCTCGGCGCCGAGGTCGGCCCCGAAGCCCGCCTCCGTCACCACGTAGTCGGACAGCTTCAAGGCGGTCGTCGTCGCCAGCACCGAGTTGCAGCCGTGCGCGATGTTGGCGAAGGGGCCGCCGTGGATGAACACCGGGTTGTTTTCGAGCGTCTGCACCAGGTTCGGCATCAGCGCGTCCTTGAGCAGCACCGTCATGGCGCCGTCGGCCTTGAGCTCGCGCGCGCGCACCGGCGTCTTGTCGCGCGTGTAGCCGATGATCATGTTGCCGAGGCGGCGCTCCAGATCCTTGAGATCGAGCGCGAGGCAGAAGATGGCCATCACCTCTGAGGCGACCGTGATGTCGAAGCCGTCCGAGCGTGGGAAACCGTTGGATACGCCGCCGAGCGAATTGACGATCTCGCGCAGCGCGCGGTCGTTCATGTCGAGCACGCGCCGCCAGGCGACGCGGCGGGTGTCGAGGCCGAGCGAGTTGCCCCAGTAGATGTGGTTGTCCAGCATCGCCGACAGCAGGTTGTGCGCCGACGTGATGGCGTGGAAGTCGCCGGTGAAGTGCAGGTTGATGTCCTCCATCGGCACGACTTGGGCGTAGCCGCCGCCGGCCGCGCCGCCCTTCACGCCGAAGCAGGGACCGAGCGAGGGCTCGCGCAGGCACATCATCGCCTTCTTGCCGATGCGGTTGAGGCCGTCGCCGAGGCCGACCGTCGTCGTCGTCTTGCCCTCGCCGGCGGGCGTCGGGCTGATGGCGGTGACGAGGACGAGCTTCCCGTTCTTGCGGCCTTTGAGCGAGTCTATGTAGTCGAAGGAGACCTTGGCCTTGGTCGTGCCATAAGGAACGAGCGCGTCGGCCGGGATGCCGACCTTGGCGGCCACCTCGGCGATCGGCCTCATCGTCGCCGCGCGTGCAATCTCGATGTCGGACTTGACGGTCACGGGTCTGGTTCCTCCGAAAGCGCTTTGTTTCTTGGGCGGCGCGGGATGCCTCCCACGCCCGTGCCGATTGAAAGTGCCGATGCCGATATTGGCGGTTTGAATGGCGCGCGCCAAGCCTGGACTTTTTTGGACGCGCATGCCGCACTGCACTCGTGGCCGCGCTACTCCGGGCTGGCGCGCGCCCGCTTGATGAGGGCGCCAACGGCGATGACGAATGCGGCGCCGAGCGCGGCGCTCCAATGCTCGAATGCCCGCAGGCTCATGCCCAGCCGTTGAGTGATCTCGGCAACTAAAGGCTGCAGGAGCTGCTCGCCGACGATCAGTTCCGCGGCGATCCAGCCGAGCAGCGCGGCGCCGCCCCATACCAGGATCGGAAACTTGTGCAGCATCGCCATGATCAGCGTCGAGCCGCCGACGACGAGCGGAATGCTGATAAGCAGGCCGATGACGATCAGCGACCAGTCGCCGCCTGAAGCGCCCGCAATGGCCAGCACGTTGTCGAGGCTCATGACGGCATCGGCGATGGCGATGGTCTTGACCGCGTCCCAGAGCGTGCCGCCGCCGTGGACGTCCTCCAGTGTGCTCCTCGGCGATGAGGAGCTTGATGGCGATCCAGAACAGGATGAGACCGCCCGCCAGCCCGAGAAGCGGCACGCCGAGCAGCGAGCTGACCGCGAGGGTGAAGACGATGCGCATGGCGACGGCGGCCGCGGTGCCGAGCACGATGCCGGCCATTCGCTGGCGCGGCGGCAGGGTTCGGCAGGCGAGCGCGATGACGACGGCGTTGTCGCCGGCGAGCACGATGTCGACGCCGATGATCCTGCAGGACCGAAAGGGTGTACTCGCCCAGGCCGAGCGTTTCAGCGATCTGGTCGAGGCCAAAAGCCGTTCCTGCGTCTGCGATCATGCTCTCGAACGTCCCCACCGTCTCACCTGAGCACCCAGAGGGACGACGCCAACTCGCAGGACGCAGGGCATTAGCCGCAAATCTCATTTACGGGAGGCAAGGTGGCAAGGCAACACATCGCCGCCCGACCGCGCCTAACCGCGCGCAGGTTAACGGCGGGGGGCGTTGCATGGGTGCACGCACATCCGGCCCTGCGACCTTCGCGCCTCCCGCCTCGCCTCTGGCATGTGACGGCCGCGTGCGATACTTCAATTGGAGCGGATTTGGCAGGAATACTTGGTCAATTTGCATGGGCTACAACCACGATCACGGCCACGGCACGGGCAGTGCCAATGAGCGCCGCCTGTTCTGGGCGGGGCTGCTTACGGCCGGCACCATGCTCGTCGAGGCGATCGGCGGCGTCTACGCGGGCTCGCTGGCGCTGCTCGCGGACGCCGGCCACATGCTCACCGATGCTGCGGCCCTCGGACTCGCGTGGCTCGCGGTGCGCGTGGCGGCGCGCCCGGCCGACTGGAAGCGGACCTACGGCTTCCAGCGTTTCGAGGTGCTGGCCGCTTTCGCGAATGGACTTGCGCTGTTCTTCATCGCCATCGCCATCTCTTGGGAAGCGGTGCGCGCATCTTCATGCCGGTCGAGGTACGCGGCGGTACCATGCTGATTATCGCGGCGCTTGGCCTCGTCGTGAACCTCGGCACTCTGCTCATCCTGCGGCAGGGAGGCGGCGCCAATCTCAACGTGCGCGCGGCGCTGCTGCACGTGATGAGCGATCTGCTCGGATCAGCCGCGGCCATCGTCGCCGCGGTGGTCATCCTGTGGACCGGCTGGACACCGATCGACCCGCTGCTGTCGATCCTGATCTCGCTTCTGATCCTGCGCAGCGCCTGGCTCATCACCAAGGACGCCGGCCACATCCTGCTCGAGGGCGCGCCGACCGGGCTCGACGTGCGCGAGGTGCAGAAGGATCTCGAGGCGACGATCCCGGAGGTGGAATCGGTGCACGACATCCACGCTTGGTGCCTCAACGAGGAGCGCCCCCTGATGACGCTGCATGCGCGCGTCTCACAAGCCGCACCGCCGGAGGAGATCGCCGCCGCCATCAAGGCGCGGCTCAAGCAGCTGTATGGCATCACGCACGCGACGATCGAGATCGAGCACCGCTCCTGCTCCAACGCCGCGGGGGTCCACGCCTGCGGCGAAGTCTTAAAGAAGGGCGTGTGACCCCCTGTTCCTGGTCGCTCCCGGATCACCTCCTAGGCTCCTCCCCGCTTTAATCACCCAATGTTCAGGCTTCGACGCTACGAATTGACGATGGCAGAGCCCTCCCCGTTGCCCACAGCCGAGCGTCGCACGCCCGAAGGTGGTGATCGCCGACAAGAATCCCGTCGTGCGCGCCGGCCTCAAGGATTTCATCAACAGTGACGGCCGCTTCGAGGTCGTCGGCACGCTGCCGACGGGCGCTGCATTCCTCGTCTTCGTCGAGGAGAACACCGCCGACATCGGCATCATCGGCTGGTCGTTGCCGGACATGACGGGGGCGGAGGTGCTGAGCACGCTGAAGCGCCGCACACCGGGCCACGCGCGTCATCGTCTATACCGGCGAGCCGGGCAAGGACGTGCTGCGCCAGGCAGTGCGGCTCGGCGCGTGGGGGTTCATCTCCAAGAGCGACGAGCCCGCGATCCTGGTCGAGGCCATCGCCGCGGCCGCGCGCGGGCGCATGTCGTTGCCCTACATCGATCTGCAGACGCTGACGAGCGATCCGCTCGGCGAGCTCACCGCGCGCGAGCGCGAGCTACTCGTCGCGCTCGCCAACGGCTGGACCAATTTGCAGATCGCGTCGCGCACCGGCATCTCGCGCAACACGGTCAAGTATCACCTCAAGAATCTCTACGATAAGCTCGGCGTCAGCAATCGCGCGATGGCGGTCGCGCTCTACGTCTCCGCCACCATGGATGCGCGCTGAGCTGCCCGCACCGGTTAAGAAAGACCGCACGCGCTGCACCATGAGCGGGTTGGCGGAGAGCGCCGGGAGCCGCTAAGGTTTCTGCGGGTCAGCGGCGCGGCAAGACCAGCGCACCGGTTCTGGTTGGATACCCCCGCATGCCCGCGGGTGGGGAAACCTACCCGGCGGTGTAGCCAAACCGCTACCCTACAGCGTTCTGCGGCTGCCCGATCGGGTGTTGCAGGAGCGCCGTCAGATATAGATGCTCCGCCCCGAAAACGGCTGCCGAACATCCGCGAACGGAACCCTGGCACAGCGGGACTTTGCCGAGAAATCGCAGCCACCGCGGGACGGTACCAACAAAGTTCAAGACGGCTCATCGGAGGAAACACACCATGCTCGTCACGACGCATCTCTTCATTCCCGGGCCCCACCAACATCCCCGAGGCCGTCCGCTCGGCGATGGACATCCGCATGGAGGACATGCGCTCGCCCGAGTTCCCGAAGTTCACGCTGCCGCTGTTCGAGGACGTCAAGAAGGCGTTCAAGCTCAGCAACGGCCGCGTCTTCCTCTTCCCGTCGTCCGGCACCGGCGCCTGGGAAGCCGCCATCTCCAACACGCTCAACCGCGGCGACAAGGTTCTGATGAGCCGCTTCGGCCAGTTCTCGCTGCTGTGGGTCGACATGGCCCAGCGCCTCGGCCTCGACGTGACGGTGTTCGACGAGGAGTGGGGCACGGGCGTCCCGGTCGAGAAGTACGCCGAAGCGCTCGCCGCCGACAAGAGCCACCAGATCAAGGCCGTGTTCGCCACGCACAACGAGACCGCGACCGGCGTCACCAGCGACATCGCCGGCGTGCGCAAGGCGCTCGACGACGCCAAGCATCCGGCGCTGCTGTTCGTCGACGGCGTCAGCTCGGTCGGCTGCATCGACTTCCGCATGGACGAGTGGGGCGTCGACTGCTGCGTGTCGGGCTCGCAGAAGGGCTTCATGCTGCCGACCGGCCTCGGCCTCCTCGCCGTCAGCAACAAGGCGCTGGAAGCGCACAAGACCTCGAAGATGGAGCGCTGCTACTTCTCCTTCGAGGACATGATCAAGAACAACGACCTCGGCTACTTCCCCTACACGCCGGCAACGCAGCTGCTGCGCGGCCTGCGCGCCTCGCTCGACCTGCTGCAGGCCGAGGGCCTCGACAACGTCTTCGCCCGCCACCACCGGCTGGCCGAGGGCGTGCGCAAGGCCGTCGCCGCCTGGGGCCTCAAGCTCTGCGCCAAGGAGCCCAAGTGGCATTCCGACACGGTCTCGCGCGATCCTCGTGCCGGAGGGCGTCGACAGCGCCAACGTCGTGAAGACCGCCTACTACCGCTACAACCTCTCGCTCGGCGTCGGCCTCAACAAGGTCGCCGGCAAGGTGTTCCGCATCGGTCACCTCGGCGCGCTCGACGAGATCATGATCGGCGGCGTGCTGTTCGGCGTCGAGATGGCGCTTGCGCGATTGCGGCGTCAACGTCGTCCCCGGCTCGGGCAGCGGCGCGGCGGCGGAGTACTTCCGCTCCACCACCAAGGCGTCCGCCACCAGCCGGCCGGAGCCGAAGCTGAAACTTGCAAGCTGAAATTCGAGGGCGGCGCCAACAAGCGCCGCCCTTTCTCTCACGTGCCGAAGCTAGCAGAGCGGGCATTGGGGCTCGGCCTGCCGTCCGCATGCAAGCCGCTGCAACCGAACAAAAACGCCGCCAAGAGGAACGCCCACGATGAGCTACACACTCTTTCCCCTCCGCAAAGCCCGCCTGCAGCGCAGCGAGCTCGCCGTGCCGGGCTCCAACCCGACCATGATCGACAAGGCCGTCAAGAGCGCGGCCGACTACGTCTTCCTCGACTGCGAGGACGCCGTCGCGCCGCCGGACAAGGAGCAGGCGCGCAAGAACATCATCCAGGCGCTGAACGACATCGACTGGAAGGGCGCCGGCAAGACGGTGTCGGTGCGCATCAACGGCCTCGACACGCACTACATGTACCGCGACGTCGTCGACATCATGGAGCAGGCCGGCTCCAAGCTCGACACCATCCTGATCCCGAAGGTCGGCGTGCCGGCCGACGTCTATACGGTCGAGTGCATCGTCAGCCAGATCGAGGTGGCGAAGGGCTTCACGAACCGGGTCGGCACCGAAGCGCTGATCGAGACGCCGCTCGGCATGGCCAACGTCGAAGCCATCGCCGCCGCGCCCAGCCGGCTCGAGGCGATGCACTTCGGCGTCGCCGACTACGCCGCCTTCAACAAGGCGCGCACCGTCGTCATCGGCGGCCTCAACCCCGACTACCCGGGCGACCAGTGGCACTTCGCGCTCTCGCGCATGACGGTCGCCTGCCGCGCCTACGGCCTGCGTCCGATCGACGGCCCGTTCGGCGACTTCTCCGATCCCGACGGCTACACGGCGGGCGCCAAGCGCGCGGCCGCGCTCGGCATCGAGGGCAAGTGGGCGATCCATCCCTCGCAGATCGAGCTCGCCAACGACGTGTTCTCGCCGACGGCCAAGGAGGTCGAGCGCGCCGAGCGCATCATCGTGGCGCTCAAGGAAGCCGAGGCCCAGGGCAAGGGCGCCGCTTCGCTCGACGGCAAGATGATCGACGCGGCCTCCGAGAAGATGGCGAAGAACCTCATCGCCACCGCCGCCGCCATCAAGGCCTCGGACCGCCCGCAAAGCAGCCTGAAGCAAAACTCTTTCCGTCTAGGGAGCTCAAGAAAAATGGACATCCACGAATACCAGGCCAAGGAGCTGCTGTCGAAGTTCGGCGTGCCGATCCCGCGCGGCGGCCTCGCCTACAGCCCCGAGCAGGCGACCTATCGCGCCAGCGAGATCGGCGGCAACAAGTGGGTCGTGAAGGCGCAGATCCACTCCGGCGCCCGCGGCAAGGCCGGCGGCATCAAGCGTGTGCTCCAACGACACCGAGATCGAGCGCGCGGCCGAGGCCCTGCTCGGCAAGAAGCTCGTCACGCACCAGACCGGCCCCGGCGGCAAGCTCGTCTCCCGCCTCTACGTCGAGGAAGCGACCGACATCGCCAAGGAGCTCTACCTCGCCTTCGTGATGGACCGCAACTCCGAGCGCATCATGGTCGTCGCCTCGGCGGCCGGCGGCATGGAGATCGAGGAGATCTCGGCCAAGCAGCCCGACACCATCATCCGCGTCATCGTCGACCCCGCCGTCGGCATGCAGGCGTTCCAGGCCCGCGAGGTCGCCTTCGGCTTCGGCGTCGACCCCGAGATCATCAACAAGCTCGTGCCGACCATCCTGGGCTGCTACCGCGCCTTCCGCGATCTCGACGCCACCATGGTCGAGATCAACCCGCTGGTCATCACCAAGGACAAGAACCTCGTCGCGCTCGACGCCAAGATGTCCTTCGACGACAACGCGCTGTTCCGCCGCCCGCACATCGCCGAGCTGCGCGACAAGAGCCAGGAAGACCCGCGCGAGACCTACGCCTCCGACCGCGGCCTCGCCTATGTCGGCCTCGACGGCGATATCGGCTGCATCGTCAACGGCGCCGGCCTCGCCATGGCGACCATGGACATGATCAAGCTCGCCGGCGGCGAGCCCGCGAACTTCCTCGACATCGGCGGCGGCGCCTCGCCCGAGCGCGTCGCCAAGTCGTTCAAGGCCGTCTTGAAGGACAAGAAGGTGAAGGCCATGCTGGTCAACATCTTCGCCGGCATCAACCGCTGCGACTGGGTCGCCAAGGGCGTCGTCGACGCCGTCACCGAGCTCAACATCAAGATGCCGGTCGTCGTCCGCCTCGCCGGCACCAATGTCGAGGAGGGCCGCCGCATCCTCAATGAGAGCGGCCTCACCATCATCACCGCCGACACGCTCGCCGAAGCGGCCCAAAAGGCCGTCGCCGCCGCCAAAAGCGCCGCGCACTAGGGAGACTCGCTCACATGGCCATCTTCATCAACGAGAACACCCCCGTCCTGGTCCAGGGCTTCACCGGCCGCATCGGCACCTTCCACGCCCAGGAGATGATCGACTACGGCACCAACGTGGTCGGCGGCGTGACGCCCGGCAAGGGCGGCACGACGCATCTCGGCCGGCCGGTGTTCAACACCGTCAAGGGCGCGGTGGAGGAGACGGGCGCGCAGGCGAGTCATCGTGTTCGTGCCGCCGCCGTTCGCGGCCGATGCGATCATGGAAGCGGCCGACGCCGGCATCAAATACTGCGTGTGCATCACCGACGGCATCCCCGCCCAGGACATGATCCGCGTGAAGCGCTACATGCGCCGCTACAAGAAGGAGAACCGCATGGTGCTGATCGGGCCCAACTGCGCCGGCATCATCAGCCCGGGCAAGGCGATGCTCGGCATCATGCCGGGGCACATCTACCTGCCGGGCCGCATCGGCATCGTCGGCCGCTCGGGCACGCTCGGCTACGAGGCCGCGGCGCAGATGAAGGCGCTCGGCATCGGCGTGTCGACCAGCGTCGGCATCGGCGGCGATCCGATCAACGGCAGCTCGTTCCGCGACATCCTCGAGCTCTTCGAGAACGATCCCGATACCGACGCCGTGCTGATGATCGGCGAGATCGGCGGCCCGCAGGAGGCCGAGGCCGGCACGTATGTCCGCGACCACATGAAGAAGCCGGTCGTCGCCTACATCGCCGGCCTCTCCGCTCCCAAGGGCCGCAAGATGGGCCATGCCGGTGCGATCATCTCCGCGTTCGGCGAATCGGCGCCCGAGAAGGTCGAGATCCTCAAGGGTTGCGGCGTGACCATCGCGCCCACACCCTCCGAGATGGGCTCCACGGTGGCGAAGGTACTGTCGCAGATGAAGAAGGTCGCTTAAGTGGCGCTCTGAGCGGGGGCCTGCCCGTCCGCGGGCGGGCCCCGAGCCTGGCGCTCCGAGCCTGCGCCGCCCCGGCGTCCTTGCGTGGAGGAGAGAGCGTATGCAGGACGAAGTGAGCAAACCCGCGCACGCCAAGCTCGACGAATTCAAGCTGCGCGAGGAATTGCGCGCGCTTCGTCGGCAGATCCCCGACACGCCGGCCCTCAACCCCATCGTCAATGTCGCTTTCGAGCTGTCGCGCCGCCTCGAGGCGGGCGAGATAGGCTTCGACGAGCTGAAATCGCTCGCCGGCCGGCTCATGGACCGCGCCTGCGCGGAACGCGCCCGGCAGCTGCGCGCGCGCGACGGTTTCGTCGACCGCGCCACGACGTTCAAGGAATTCTCCGACTACATCGAATCCACCGCCAAGGGCGCCGACTTCGATGCCTTCCAAGCCCGCTGGGAGCGGGCGCGCACCGGCATCGTGTTGACCGCGCACCCAACGTTCGGGCTCTCGGCCGCACTCTCGCGGCGGATCGTTGAGATTGCCGTATCGGATAGCGCAGCCGACAAGCCCATCGGCTTGCCGCATCGCCCGGACAGCCCCATCACGCTCGAATACGAGCATGCCGCCGCGCAGGCCGCGATCGGCAACCTACGCGAAGCCTACGTCGAGCTGCTCGACCGCTTCTACGAGGTCGCGGCCGCGACCTACGGCGACAAGGCGTGGAAACTCAAGCCGCGGCTCACCTCGATTGCCTCCTGGGTCGGCTACGATCTCGACGGGCGCACGGACATCAAGTGGACATTCTCGTTCCTGATCCGCCTGCGCGAGAAGCAGGCGGCGCTGAACGACATCCGCGACCGCTTCCTCGGCCTCAAGACCAGCCTCGGCAACGCGCCCGAAGTGCAGCGCCTGTCGCGTCAGCTCACCGGCAAGCTCGACCTCGCCATCGCGGCGGTCGACGAGCAGATCGCCGCGCTCGAGCAGGTCGGGCCGGGCGGCTTCACGCTCGCGGAGGCGGCGAACGCGATCACGCGCGGCGACAGCTACAACGTGGTCTCCGCCGAGCCGCTGATCGAGCTGCTCGACGCCCTGATCGAAGCCGCGCCCGACCCGAAGACCAAGCGCGCGATCGCGGGCATCTCCGGCCTGTTGCGCGCGAACGGCCTCAGCATGTCGCACATCCACCTGCGCGTGAATGCCGTGCAGATCAACAACGCCTTCCGTGCCTTCGTGCATGAGCCGTGGACGCGCGATCTGGGCGAGCGCCAGGCGCTGGCGCGCATCGTCGAGATGATCCGCAACGTCAAACCGGCCACCGTCAACTTCGAGAGCCTCGAGCTCGAGACGGCGACCGCCATCCGCCAGTTCGCGCTTGCGGCGCAGATGGCCAAGCACGTCGATCGCGACACGCCGATCCGCTACCTCATCGCCGAGTGCGAAAGCCCGGCAACGATCCTGATCGCGCTGTTCTTCGCCAAGCTGTTCGGCGTTGACGACATCGTCGACATCTCGCCGCTGTTCGAGACGCCGGCCGCGCTGGAGACGGGCCCGCGCCTGATCGGGCGGCTACTCGCCGAAGAGGCCTATCGCGACTACGTGCGCGGCCGCGGGCGGCTATGCGTGCAGACCGGGTACTCCGACGCAGGCCGCTTTATCGGCCAGATCGCGGCGGGATTGGCGCACGAGCGCCTGCAATTCGGCTTGGCGGACGTCGTGCACAAGGCCAACCTGCCGGGCGTCGAGACGCTGATTTTCTCCACCCACGGCGAGAGCATGGGCCGCGGCGCGCACCCGGGGCCCCTGCGCCGCCGCCTGCGCTACGTGCTCTCGGGCGAGGCGCGCTGGCGCTTCTTCCGTCACGCGCTGCCGGTGAAGCACGAGACGAGCTTCCAGGGCGGCGACGGCTACCTCTTTTTTGGCGATCGCGAGCTCGCGATGCGCGCACTCACGACCATCATCCTCTCGGGCAAGGATCCCGGCGAGGGCGAGGACCCGTTCTACACCGACGTCAATCTCACGCTCGACTTCCAGCTGCGCCTGCGCGGCTACCAGCAGGCGCTGTTTGCCCATCCGGGCTACCGCGCGCTGCTCGGTGCATTCGGGGCAAACCTCCTGTTCAAGAGCGGCTCGCGCCCGGTGAAGCGCCAGGGCGAGCATTCGTCCGATCGCGGCGACCCGGCCCGCATGCGCGCGATCCCCAACAACGCGATCCTGCAGCAGTTCGGCTATGTAGCGAACGTGGTCGCCGGCCTCGGCGCGGCCGTCGGCTCGGAGCGCGAGCGCTTCGTCGAGCTGGCCAAGCGCTCGCCGCGCCTGCGCATTCTCATCGAGATGATCGCGAGGGCCAAGCAGCTCTCGAGCCTCAATGCCGTGGGTGCCAACGCCATTCCGTTCGACGCGGGCTTTTGGGCGCTGCGCGCTTCGTGGGGTCGCGAGCCCAACCACGATGCGGCATTCAAGACGCTTGCCGCGCGGCTCCTGAGCGACACGCGCGCCGGCGAGATCAACGGCTTGGCGCACCATCTGCGGCTCGATGCCATCGAGCTGCACTCGCTGCTGGAGGACATCGGGCTCGAAGGCGGCAAGTTCCCCGACGATCACCGGCTCGAGCTCGACCTGCTGCAGGCGATCCGGCTTACGCTCATCATGCGCATCTTCATCCTCGCCGCACAGCTCCCGCGCTTCACGCCGACGAACGACGTCTCCTACGAGCAGATATTCCAGTGGGCGATCGGGCTTGACGTGCCGGCAGTGGTGCAGGTCGTGCGCCAAGCGTTTCCCCGGCGCAGCCTCGACGCGCACGACGCGGAGGCCTTCGACGAGCCGGCGACCTACCGGCCGCACGGCATCGACGACTACGGGCGCATCGAGACCGAGATTCTGGAGCCGATGGAGCAGGCCTTCGAGTTCGTGCGCGAGATCGGCACCGGCATCTCGTATCACTGGGGCGCGTTCGGCTGAGCGCGGTTAGCGCTCAGCCGGCAAATCAGTGGTGGCCCCAGACCTCAACCGTGGCATAGGCCTTGTCGCGCTTGGACGTCGCCAGCACACGCGAGCGCCACGTCGCCTGGATTTCCTTGATCGAGCCGTCCTTCTTGAGGTCCACCGGCCCAAATGCCTGGTCCGCCGCAACCTTGATGCGGTCGTTCTCGACGTCGTCCTTGGCGCCGTCGGCGTAGACCACAGCAAGCTTGGTCATGGTGATATCGCGGTCCTTGACGGAGACGCGAAGCTGCTTGAAGCCCAGGTTGTCGCCGACGGGGATCTTCACCTGGTCGAAGCCGATGCTGCCTGCCGTGTCGGTGCCGAGCAGCACCCAGCCATTGTTGTACTTGCGGCCCTCGCCGTCGGGCCCAAGCCAGCCGGGAGCGTATTCGCCGAACACCTCGACGCGCGCCTGGCCCTTGAAGTCCGGCTTGGAGCGATAGACGAGCTGCAGCTCCTTGATGAAGCCCTTGTTCTTGAGCGGGATCCAATCGGTCTTGCGGTCGCTACCGATCTTGGCGTCCTTGAGCAGCGTCTCGCTATCGCCGTTGTCGTAGATGGCCTTCAGCTCGGTGACGAAGATATCGTTCTTCAGGACGCGCAGCCGGATGCGGTCGAACTTGCCGATCTCGGGGCCGACGCGGATGACGTCGCGATCGACGAGGAAGCCGACGTCCTGCGCGCCAAACAACACCTCGCCGTTGTTCGTCGGCTTGCCGGGCAGCGCGTCGGTCTTCTCCGGCGCCGTTGGCCGCGTCTCAACGTTGCGCGAGCGGCGCCTGACCTGCACCACGGCCGAACTCGCCTTGCCGGCCTCCAGTATCGGGCCCAGGGGCGCGATCCGCGCGTCGAGCGCCTGCGCCGTTGCGCCCACCCCGGCTATTGCCAGCACCAGACCCGCAAACACCAGCCTAAGAGACATGAGTCCCGCTCCTCGCGTTTCAGAATCGTTTGAGCATCCCTGCCAAGCGTGTAACGCACTCCGCAGCGCAAAAAAAAGGCACGGCCGGTCGGGCCGCCGACGGTCCTTGGATTATGGGGCTCTGCGGGCTTTGCCAAGCCGCATGAACTCGTTCCGGCGCAATGAATCCTAGCGGGTTCATCCCGGCCATACGCGCGATGTAGACTCAAAATAAGATGTGGATGTTCGGCACCGAGCCGGGCGTGACGGGCTCTGGCCGGTCTGTGCTAGCATCGCCGCCATTCCTCAGCCCAAGGGCGCCCCATGCTGCACTCTACCGTTGCCCTCGCGCTGCACGTTCTCGGAGCGACCGTCTGGGTCGGCGGCATGTTCGCAGCCTATGTCTGCCTGCGTCCGGCGGCGGGCTCGCTGGAAGGCCCGCAGCGATTGCAGCTGTGGCGCAATTTCTTCGCCAAGTTCTTCCCCTGGGTCTGGGTGTCGGTGCTGCTGCTGCTCGGCAGCGGCTATTGGATGCTGGTCACGACCTTCGGCGGGTTCAAGGACGCGCCGCTCTATATCAATCTGATGCAGACGATCGGCTTGCTGATGGCCTTGCTGTTCCTCTGGCTGTTTCACGGCCCGTGGCTGAAATTCAAACGTGCCGTCGATGCGAAAGACTGGCCGGCCGCAGCCGCACATATCGGCCTTATCGCCCGCATCATTCAGATCAACCTTCCGCTTGGTCTGATCGTGGTCGTGATTGGCGGCACCGGACGCTTTTGGGGCTAGTGCCTCTCAAGACCATCCACCCTTAACCTCCCGCTATCCAATCGATCGCCTATAGAAATTAACGACCTCGGGCGTAAAGCCGTGGTGATCCAAGGGCGGGCCCGGTGGGACAGCGGCTGAGACGCACGTGAGCACACACGCGATCTACAATTTGATCTTCAACGCCGTCGGCGTTCTGATCGGGCTCACCGTCGTGACCTACATCGCCTGGTCGCTGTTCCAGGTCGAGCACGAGCAGCCTTGCCGCGCGCGCTATCCGGCGCCGACGCAGTTCTCCCTTGCCACGCCCACCGGCACGCCGCTCTCGCCGATCGAGCTGCAGGGCCGCGCCGGCCTGAGCGAATGGGGCGTGCTGGAGAACGCCAAAGTCGTGCCCGTCGAGCAGGCCCCCGGCCTGGCGCTCGAAGTCAAGCTCGCGCCCGTAACGAGCGAGCTCGCCCAATCCGACCGGAATGCGAACGGCGTCGATTTCCGCTGGACGCCACTCGGCATGAAATCGGCAAAAGCCGCCTGCTTCGACTACAGCGTCTCAATCCCGGAGAAGTTTCCCTTCAACGACGAGGGCGGCGCGTTCCCCGGCCTGTTCGGCGGTCCGCCGCCGCCCGCCAGGATCGGGACCGCCGAGCGCTTCGCCGTGCGGCTGCAGTGGACGACCGACGGTAAGGGCATCCTATACGTGGCGCCCACGGGGTCGGCCTTTCGCGGCATCAACCTGACCGGGTCTCCGCTCGAGCGCGGCCGCTGGATACGCGTGCAGCAGGAGGTCGTGCTAAACACGCCCGGTCAGGCCGACGGCATCGTGCGCCTGTGGCTCGACGGTGACCTCGTGGTCGAGGACAAGGCCATCGATCTTCGTAAGGACAAGACCGACGGGATCAACGGCGTGGGCGCCGACATCGGCTACCTGCGCCAGCCGGGCGCGGCCGCAGAGTCTGCGCTTGTCGCCGTTCGAGATCTCCTGGCGCTAGTCGCCGAGCCTTCAATTGCAGCCTCCTCCCGCTTTAACCATGGCCTCCCCATATCAACGCGACGCCGTCCCGGCGGCTGTTGGGTGAGAGGGGAGACCGAATATGCGCAACGTTCTGGGATTCCTGGGAGAAGGATTGGCGGCCTCAGGTCCGGGACCGGCCGGTTTGGGCGCCGACCCCGCGGCTGCGCCGGATGGCGGCGGGGCCGCCGACGGTATGCTGCTCGATTCCTACTCGCGCGCCGTTGTCGATGCCGTGGACGTTGTGGCTCCGGCCGTCGTCCACGTGGAGGTCGCTCAAGTGCGCAACGGGCGCCAGGCGGGCGGCACCGGTTCGGGCGTCGTCGTATCGCCCGACGCGCTCATCCTGACCAATAACCACGTCATCGAGCTCGGCAAAGGCCATCTCGGTCTCGCTCGCCGACGGCCACAAGTTCACCGCGCGCGTGCTCGGGCGCGATGCCGACACCGACCTTGCCGTGCTGCGCGGCGAGACGGGTGAAACACTGCCCTCGGCAAAGCTCGCCAACTCCAAGCAGGTGCGCCCCGGCCAGATCGCCATCGCCATCGGCAATCCGCTGGGATTCCAATCGACCGTGACAGCCGGCATCGTTAGCGCCGTCGGCCGCTCGCTGCGCGCCCAGAACGGGCGCCTCATCGGCGATGTGATCCAGACGGACGCCGCGCTCAACCCCGGCAACTCGGGCGGCCCACTGGTCAGCTCGGCCGGCGAGGTGATTGGTATCAATACCGCCATGATCATGGGCGCGCAGGGCATATGTTTCTCGGTCGCGGCCAATACCGCGCTACACGCGCTGACCCAGATCCTCGCCCATGGCCGCGTCCGGCGTGGGCGCATCGGCATCGTCGCGGAGCAGATCCCACTGTCGGCGCGGCTTGCCTATAAGGCCGGCCTGTCACAGGCGAGTGCGGTTCGCATCCGCGAGGTGCAGGCCGGTAGCCCTGCCGACCAGAGCGGGCTCAAGGCCGGCGACATTCTTGTCCGCCTCGATGCCGAGCCGGTGACGGGCGTCGACGACGTCTGCCGGTTGCTCGACGTGCATCGCATCGGCAAGGCGGTGAAGGCGACGGTGATCCGCTCGAGTGGCCTCACCGACCTCGAAGTGCGCCCCAACGAACGCGAGCGCGAGCAGTGATGCAAAGCGCAATTGGCGATTGCAGTAATGCTGCATCGCGAAGGTAAAGTCGTTTGCAATTTAAGATGAACCACCATTGTAATTGTTCTTTAACGTTTCGGAGAGGCGCCGAAGGAACAACTTGCCAACTCTGGGGAAATGGTATTGAATTCTATTTCCAACGTGGCGCCCTCCCACCTGTCCCCCCTAAGCGGCGTCACGCATTGCAGCCCGCGCTCTTCCCCCGGAGCGCGGGCTTTCTCGTTGCGGTGCGGGCCGTCTCGCTTCAGGACTGCTCGGCGGGCTTCCAGCCGGCTTGGCGCGCCTCGGATTCACTGCAGAACCAGCGGTCGCCTTTGCCGCCCATGCGCACGCGCTCATAACCCTGCGACCAAGGCAAAACGTAAATGCGGCGACCGCCTTTTGTATTTCCCTTAATGGGACAGCCGTCCGGAGCATCGCGCTTGGCTTCTTCCCATTTCTGGGCGCGATAGTCGTCGGGGCGCGCGGCATCTCCGGCCCAGATGCCGGCCTTGCCCGACCGGGCCGCGCTTTCCAGCGAGCCATAGGCGGTGAATAGCCCCGAGTTCGCGAAGACATGGCCGCCGCCCACGAGCTCGGCGGCGACGTCCTTATCTCCGGTGTGGCAGGTGCCCGACCGGTGGCCCGCATCATCCGAGCCGCCCAGCTTGCAGCGCACGCGCCCCTTGGCAAGCACGCGCGCTAAGGCCTCGCGCGCGGCCGCGTCGCAGCGCCAGGCGGCGGAGCTGGCGGATTCGCAGGTCTGCCCCGGGACAGGGGCCTCGATGCCGGAAAGGCGGATCGTGGTCCGCGCCACACGTAGGGTGTCGCCGGTGAGCGCGACGCCGCGACCCTCGACCTCGGACGCGTCGCGGACCGAGCCGCCGCGGCCCGAGGTGGTGCCGATCGCGCGCCATCCGAGCACGGCCGCGCCGACGACGATCGCCAGAACGACAACAGTGCCGAGACCACGAGCAATGGTTGCGCCCGCGGCGCCGAAGCGATCGCCGCCTTCGAGCAAGCGGTCGAGCCACTCCGGGCGACCCTCAGACCAGCGTGCGGCGAGCAGCGCGCACAGGATCAGAGCGCCGATGAGCAGCGCGATGACGGCATCGCTGTCGCCGCGCGCCGAAGCGAGGCGCCCGACCGCGCCCAGCACGGCCACGCCCCCGGCGATGGCGAGCGGCACGCTCAAGCTCGGCTGACGCAGGACCGCAAAAAGTGGATCGAGCCGCTGCCATCCGGCGGCGAGCAGCGGCGCGAGCTTGTCCCACAGCCAAACCGCCGCCTTGAGCAGCCCGGCGAGCAGCGCGAGGACAGCCGTGTAAAGCGTGATGGCGAAGGTCTTGAAGCCTGAGCCGAGCACGGGCAGGCCTGCGCGCAGCTTGCTATCGGCGGCGCGGATGCCGGCGGCACCGTAGACCGCGCCCTTCTGTCCGGCGGCTGCCGCCCCGCGACCGAACGCCTGCGCCCCGACCGCGCTCGCAGCAGCTCCGCGCGCTCCGGCGGCTTTCAGGTTATGCACCGCGTCCTTTGCGGCCTGGCCAACGCGTTCGCGCCGGTCCCTGCGCCGCACCAGGATGGTGGTGCGCACGTACTCGCGCCACTCGAATCCGTCGTTGCGTTTGCGCCAGCCGAACATGGGCCTCCGAACTCGTTGTCAGTGGGTGGCGACGCCGCCGCGCGCCCGGCGGCGACACAGACTGGAGCCATTCAGGCTGTAAAGAGATGATGGCAATGCTTTGGCCTCCGCGCGAGCCTTAACTCAATGATATCCTTCGCCTTCGCGCATCTTGCCGCGAAACGTCCAGTAGACAAACACCGTGTAGCCGAGAATCACGGGAAGCATGATGAGCACGCCGACCAGCATGAAGATTTCGCGACTGCGGAACGGCCGCGGCATCCCAGATTGTGATCGACGGCGGCACCAGATAGGGCACGTTCGAGATCGCGAGCCCGACGAAGCCCAAAAGGAATAGCCCCACCGCGCACAGGAACGGCATCGCCTCGCGCCCAGTGTTGAGGCCATGCCAGCACGCCCACGCGAGCGCCGCGGTCGCGATCGGCACGGGCGACAGGTAGAGCATGTTCGGCCACGCGAACCAACGGTCGGCGATGCGCTCGAACTGCAGTGGCGTCCACACGCTGATGATCGCCATGATGACGAGCACGCCCGGCAGCAGCTTCTTGGCCCAGCCGCGCGCGTCGTGCGCCAAGGGCCCCTCGATCTTCATGATGAGCCAGGTTGCCCCCAGCAGCGCGTAGCCACCGAGCAGCGCGAGCCCCGTGAACAGCGGGAAGGGTGCCAGCCAATCCAGAGCCCCCCCGGCGAACGCCTTGTCCTTCACCTCGATGCCCTGCAGGTAGCCGCCGAGCACCACGCCCTGCATGAAGGTCGCTACGATCGAGCCCCACGAGAAGGCGTTGTCCCAGAACTCATGGCTTGGCTTGGCGGCCCAGCGGAACTCGAACGCCACGCCGCGGAACACGAGCCCCAGCAGCATAATGAGGATCGGCAGATAGAGCCCCGGCATGATCACGGCATAGGCGAGCGGGAAGGCGACGAGCAGCCCGCCGCCGCCGAGCACGAGCCAGGTCTCGTTGCCATCCCAGAACGGCGCCACCGAATTCATCATCAGGTCGCGGCAGTTCTCCTTCGGCTCGAGCTGGAAGAGGATGCCGAGCCCGAGGTCGAAGCCGTCGAGGATGACGTAGAGCGCCACCGCGATGCCGATGATCGCCGCCCAGACGAGGGGAAGCCAAAACGCGATCGCGTCCATGCCTCAGATCTCCTTCATGGCGACGTTCGCTGCATCCTCGACCGCCGAGAGCGGTCGCGAGGGCATGCCGTCGGGCGGCGGCGCCGCGGCGGCGCCCTTGGGCCCGTACTCGATCAGGCGATTGATGTAGTAAATGCCCATCGAGAACACGACGCCGTAGACGAGCACGAACAGGACGAGCCCGAAGAGCACCGCGCCGAACGCGACGGGCGAGGCAGCATCTGCCGTGCGCAGGACGCCGGAGGCGATCCACGGCTGACGGCCGACCTCGGTCGTATACCAGCCGGCAAGGATGGCGATGAAGCCCAGCGGCCAGGCATATTGCACCGATTGCAAGTACCAGCGCGTCTCGAACAGGCGCCCGCGCAGCCACAGCCACGCGCCGATCCAGCCGATCGCGATCATCAGCACGCCGATGCCCACCATAAGGCGGAAGGCAATGAATACCGGAAAGATCGGCGGGCGGTCCTCGGGCTTGAATTCCTTGAGGCCGGGGAAGTGCCCGTCGAGCTCGTGGGTGAGGATGAGGCTTGCGATGTTGGGGATAGCGATCTCGAAGTCGTTGCGTTCCTCGCGCGAATTCGGGATCGCGAACAGGACGAGCGCACCCGGGTGCGAGCCGTCCCAATGGCTTTCGATGGCCGCGATCTTGGCCGGCTGATATTTGAGCGTGTTGAGGCCGTGCTGATCGCCGATCATGACCTGAAGGGGCGCGAGCAGCGCCACCATGCCGAGCCCCATGCGCATCATGGTACGGCTTTCCTCGCGGAAACGCCCAGCCACGAGATAGCGCGCGCCGACCGAGAGCACGACGAGCGAGGTCGTGAGATAGGCCGCGGTGAACATGTGTGCGAAGCGGTAGGGAAAGCTCGGATTGAAGATCACCGCGATCCAGTCGACGGGATAGGCGATACCGTCGCGGACCTCGTGGCCTGCTGGCGTCTGCATCCAGCTGTTGGCGGCAAGGATCCAGAACGCCGACAGCGAGGTTCCGAGCGCGACGAGCACAGCCGCAGCAACGTGCAGGTTGGGCGGCACGCGCTGCCAGCCGAATAGCAGGATGCCGAGGAAGGTTGCCTCCAGGAAGAAGGCCGTCAGCACCTCGTAGCCGAGCAGCGGCCCCAGCACGTTGCCGACGACGACCGAGAAGCGGCTCCAGTTGGTGCCGAACTCGTAGGACATCACGATCCCCGACACGACGCCCATCGCGAACGAGACCGCGAACACCTTCGTCCAGAAACGGGCGAGACGTAGGAGGTGCTCCCCCCCCGTCACGCGCCAGCGCACGAGGAGGGTGGCGATGAACGCGGCCAGGCCGATCGTGAAGCTCGGAAAGATGATGTGGAACGAGATCGTGAACGCGAACTGGATGCGGGCGAGCATGAGAGCGTCGAAGTGCATGGGAGGGCCGCCGCGTTCGTTGGGTTGTCGAAGGGCGAGCATTCTGCCGCCGTTCGCGCCATCCGTCGAGCGACGGGGCTGAGACCCATTGTCATAGTTCACTGAAAACGGAGGCGAGCTTCCGCTATTCGGTCGCGAGCTGCGCAAGCGAAGGCGCGGCCCAGAAGCGCAGCATCCCGTTGGCGCCTGCCGACGCAATGTGCTGGCCGTCGGGCGCAAAGGCGACACCCGTCGCTCCGCCCGTGTGGCCGCTCAGTGCGCGCAGGATGCGACCGCGCTTTATGTCCCAGATGCGCACCGTGCCGTCCTCGCTTGCGGACGCGAGCAGTTCCTCGCCCGGCGAAAAAGCAACGTCGGTCACGCGGCCCTTGTGCCCGCTGAGCGAACGCAGCCGGCGCGAGGACCCGACCGACCATACGTCGACGCGGCCATCGAGCGAACCGCCGGCGAGCGTCCGGCCGCTGCGCGAGAAGGCGACCGCTGTCACAAAGTCGCGCTGGCCGCGGTAGGTGCGTTTTTCGCTCAGCGTCTGCAGATCCCACAGACGCACGGTCTTGTCGGCGCTTCCCGAGACCAGCAGGAATTGCTGCGGCGAGTAGGAAAGTGCCTGCACCGCGTTCTCGTGGCCGTCGAACACGTGCAGCGGGGCCGCGGGCTGATTGGCATCCCACAGCGTCACTTTCCAGTCGTGGCTCGCGGTGGCAAAGCGCGTCGCGTCACCTGTGAATGCGACCGCCCAGATGTTGGCTTCGTTGCGCTGGACGGTCGCGACCTTGGCGGCGCGCTCCAGGTCCCACAGCACGACCTTGCCGTTGGCGTGGCCGGTCAACGCGCGCGTACCGTTGAGCGCGAGCGCGGTGGCGCGCCCGTCGTCGAGCTCGATCGTCCGGATCAACGTGTGGTACGCAGCATCCCAGACCTTCAGGGTAGCGTCCTCGCCCGCGGTGACGATCCAGTGTCCGTCGCCGCTGTAGGCCATGCCGGTGATGGCGCCGTGATGCGCCTCGACCTCGGCGATGGGCGTGACCACTGCGGGGCGCCCCGGCGTCTGCAGCGACTGCGTCTGGCTCGATGGCACCGCCTCGCCGCGGCTTTCGAAACGGGGGAAGCGGTCCTGCAGGGCGACGGCCGCGCTGGCGACGCCGACGCCGATCAAGAGCTTGAACGCGATCGGTACCCAGGCGCGCCCGCTGCCCTTCACCGGGCGCGGCCGCGGCACACGCTTGACCTCCACGAGGGCGCGGTTCTTCGGGATCGGCTCGGGCACCGCCTTCTTTGGCGGCTTCGCTTGCTTCGCCGGCTTGGCGGCCTTGGCTTCTTTCTTTGCCGGTGCGGGCGCTTCAGCCTTGGCGGGCTCGGGCGCAGGCTTGGCCGGAGCAGGTGCCGCATCGGCTTGCGCGGCGGGCTTCTTGCGCAGGCCGTCGAGGATGTTGAGCATGCTGCCCTTGGCGGCGGGCACGTCCGGCGGCGGCAGCACCGTCGGCGGCGCCGAGACCCGCTCGGTGACGGCGTTGGCGGCGACGACCTCGAGCTCCTCCACCCTCTTCTCGCGGCCGCGGGCACGCCATCCCGTTCGCACCGGGTCGGGCGCCAGTAGATCGCCGCGCCAGGCCGCGATCGATTGCGGCCGCGATTCGACCTTGAGCAGCAGCGCCTTGTCGATCGCCTTCAGAAAGCCCATGCGATAGGAGCTGAGCGCGGCCTCCGAGGCGGGGATCAGCTCGTCATTGACCATGCGCGAGGGCGCATCGGGGGACGCTTGCCGGTGACCGCGTGATAGAGCGTGGCGCCCAGCGCGTAGATGTCGGTCCATGGCCCCTGCTGGCGGCTCGTCTCGGCGTACTGCTCGTAGGGGCTGTAGCCCGGCTTCACCAGCGCCGAGATCGTCTTCGACTGCGAGGCGATCTCGCCGCGGGCCGAGCCGAAATCGATCAGCACCGGGTCACCCGTCCTTGCGAATGATGATGTTGTCGGGCGCGATGTCGCGATGCAGGAAATCGGCCTTGTGGATCATCTCGAGCGCGTCGAGCAGCGGCGCCAGGATGGGGTCGAGCTCCTTCTGGCGCGGCGCGCGGCCCAGCGCCTTCAGCCAGCCCTTGAGGCTCTGGCCCTCCTCGAAGTGCAGCACGATGTAGCCGGTCTTGTTGGCGCGGAAGTAGCGGTAGCACGCGGACGATGTTGGGGTGATTGAACTTGGCGAGCGTCTGCGCTTCCTCGATGAAGCGCTCGAGCCCCCAGTTGTAGTCGCCAGCGGCTTCCTGCGAGCGCGGCGCAACGCTCGATGCCATCGGCGCGCGCGGCGAAGTCGACCGGAAAGTATTCCTTGATCGTGACGCGGCGGGCGAGCGCGAGTTCCTCGGCGAGATAGGTGATGCCGAATCCGCCAGCGCCAAGCACGCGCTCGATGCGGTAGTCGCCGACCAGCACTGTCCCGCTTGGTAGCGCAATCAAATTCGTCATGGTTCCCCGAGACGAGTAAGCCCAGGCAACCGCATCAAACTCGCCCGAACCTTCTCATCAATGACGCTTAGCCTCCGGACACATTGCTGGCCCACAAATGTGGCGCTCGCACGGGCGATGGTCTCGTGATGAACAAATCTTGGGCCAGTCGCTTTGCGGCCATGTTGCTGCCGTCATGCGGCAGACTCTAGTTTGGTGATTGGCACAAGAGAAGACCATGAGACCTGCGTGGTCGTCGTTTTTGGCGCTTGCGGCTGCTGCGGCAGCCTTCGACGCCCATATCGCGGCGGCGGGTACAACTGACGTGCACGCGCGCGCTGTCGTATTCTCAAGCGAAGATTTCCTGCCCCGCGCCAGCGTCCTTGAAGATGTAGCCGACAGCGGCGCCGAGATCCTGCTGCCATTGCGGCAATGGATCGGCGAGAGCTACGAGCGCGCGCCGGCGTTGCTGCTCGGCCTCTCTGTGGTCATGGTGGTGCCGACCTTGGCGCTCGCGGGCCTCATCGCCGTCGCAAGCGCGGCGGCAGGCATCGCGCGGATCGCACTCGCCCGACACCACGCTGGCGCTGACGCGCGCCGGCAGGCAGACGGCCTCGACGCTCGATGCAGAGGCGAAAACGGCAATTCTCGTGGCCGACGGAAGCCGGGTCGACATCGAGGGCACCCCGGCGGCCGCTACGTCATCGGTCGCACGCTGGTAAGGATTGGCCGGGAGGCTGACAACGACATCCGCCTCGCGGCCAAGACCGTGCACCCCTATCACGCCGTCATCGGCGCACGACGGATGGCGACGTGATGGTCACGGACCTCTCCGGCAACGAGGGCAACGGCGTGCCGGTCAACGAGCGCCCGTTCGGCGAGGCACGCCTCAAGAAGGGCGATCTGATCAACATCGGCGAGGTCGAACTGCACTTCGACCAAGGCCGGTATAGCTGTCCGGCTCGAGCGTCGCACGGGTGGAAGCAGGCAACGGAATGAAGCTTTCCGGCAGGGATTTTTGGAGAACCCCGATGTAGAGGAGCGCGGAAGCGTAACGGAGGCCAGCATGACACAGGGAGCGAAGGCGGGACGGATCTTGGCTCGCTCAAGGATGCACTTAACGCGGCGAGCCGCGACGCACGCAGCGCGGCGCCAAGCCTGCTGCCGAAGCACCGAATGCGACGCGGGCGGACACGGCAGTTGCGAAGCCGGCAGCGGTGCAGCCTGAACCCGCGCGCAAGGAAGTGGCGACCGCACCTGCCGGCGCGGGCATGAGCGGCGGGGGACGCCGCGCGCGATGAAGGGCCAGACGTCGCTCGAGCCGGAACAGCACGTGGAGTTCGCCGCACCGCCGACGACGCGCGACGGTGAAGCCGGAGCGCAAGCCGCAGGAGGACACCGCGCGCACGCAGCTCGTCCGCGGAAAGGCCGAGGTCAAGCGCGGGGCGTTCGAGCAGGATCCCGTCGTCGGCTGGCTCGTCATCGTGGGCGGCCCCGGCATCGGCGCGTTCCGTCCGATCTTCGAGGGCAACAACACGCTGGGACGCAGCTCCACGCAGCGCATCCCCTTGGATTTCGGCGACGAGAACGATTTCCTCGGAGGAGCAGGCCTATATTCGCTACGATTCGTCGGCTCGCTCGTTCCTGTTCGTGCCGAACCTAGCCAAGACCAACGTCGTTTCGATCAACGACAAGAGACCAACCGGAGCGGTCGAGCTCAGCCAAATGGACGTGATCACGGTGGGTCGTACCCAGGTGGCGTTCGTGCCGTTCTGCGGCGCGGAGTTCGATTGGGCCGAGCTCACCGATGCCAAAGGCTGATGCGGGCATTCGATTT
>CAVSCT010000019.1:0-18217 GCA_963726555.1 uncultured Alphaproteobacteria bacterium
GCGGCTCTGCGGCCGGGCTAGCAATCGTTCGCGGGACCGCGGGCGGCTGCGCTCGAATAACCTGAGCGCCGCTCGCGACGGGCTGCCGTGCGCTCCATAATGGCGGAGCCATGCTTCGCATGGACGCCGGAGGCGCACAGCCTCGAGTTCACTGACCCAGCGTGGTCGGCGGAACGATTGGCAAGCAAAACAGCAGCGGGCCCAGACGCGTCTTTGCGCGTCTGGACCCTGCGCTGCGGGGCTAGGTTTTCCCCCGCATCTGCAGCGCCTTTACGTCGGCGGCGGTCAGCGCCTTGCCTCCGATGCCCCAGTGGCCGCTGGCGACCTCGTGCACGCGGACCCAGGTCACACCACGCATGGCTTCACCTTCGATCTGCACCATCGCGTCGGTGATCTTGGTGATCATGGCCTGCTTTTGACCCTTGTCGAAAACGCCTTCGATGAGCTGTACGTCGACGAGTGGCATGAGTGCTCCTTTCGCGGTTGTCTAGCGCCGCGGGGAGAGCCCGCCGCGTTCGACCGACCTCCCATGCCGGCCGGCAAACCCGCTAGTTCAGGAACTGAATCGCCCCCAGTACAGATACTGAACTAGAACCAGCGGGCCCGCGCGGCGTAGGCTCGCGCAAAGTGCCCGGCCAGGAGCGACCCCAGGGAGCGACCCATGACGAATGCCAGCTACAATCAGTTCTGCCCGGTGGCGATGGCCGCTGAGATCCTGTGCGCCCGTTGGACGCTTGTGCTCCTGCGCGAGCTTGTCGTGGGATCGACGCGCTTCAACGAGCTGCGGCGCGGCGTGCCGCGGATGTCGCCGGCGCTGCTTTCCAAGCGCCTCAAGGATCTCGAGGCAGCCGGCATCGTCTCGCGCTCCGAGGTGCCGGGCGAGCCCGACGTGATGGAGTACCGGCTCACCGATGCCGGACGCGATCTGCGCCCGGTCGTCGAAGCGGTCGGCGCCTGGGGGCAGCGGTGGATCGAAACCGAGGCGACGCTCGCAAACCTCGATGCCAGCCTGCTCATGTGGGACATGCGGCGCAACATCGATCCCATGCCGATGCCGCGGCGGCGCAGCACAATCGAGGTCATCTTCGCCGATCAGCCCGTCGTGCGGCGGAAATGGTGGCTGATCGTGGAGCCCGGAAAGGATATCGACCTGTGCTCGGTCGATCCCGGATTCGACGTCGACCTCTACCTTGCGACCGATCTGCGCACGATGACCGAAATCTGGATGGGCTATACGCCGATCGCGCGCGCCAAGGACGATGGTCGGCTGACTATCACGGGCAGCCGGCAGCTCGAGGCCAAATTGAACTCCTGGTTGAGCCTCAGCCGCTTCGCCAAGGTCGAGAAGCTGGTCGCGTAGCACTGCGAGGACGCGAAACGATGCTCGAGCTCAGAGCGACGTGCGCGGATTGCAGCTGGCGCGTCACCGTGGCGGCGCCGCGCCGGTCGCTTGCGGTGGCAACGAAGCGAAGTAGGCGGCAAGGGCCGCGATCTGGCGCTCGTCGAGCGACTTTGACACCGACACCATCACCGGGTTGGTGCGCCGCCCCGCCTGGAAGGCGTGCAGCAGCCCGGTGAGTTCGGGCGCCGGCCTGCCGGCGATGACCGGGATGCCGGCTGCCGCACTCGCGCCCGCCTCCGCGCTGTGGCAGGCGGTGCACTCCTGGGCGAGATGGCGCCCATAGGCCAGTAGCGAAACTGTCTCCTCGGCGCGGGCGCCGCCAGACCCAGTTGCACACGCGCCCAACACCGCGAGAACAATCGCGAAAGCCGCCCCCCTCGTCATCGCGCCGGACTCTCCGCTGTTACGCCCACCGCTTCCCGGCTCGCGCCAAGCCCACGATTTGGGCCCGCGACCTCTCTATTGACGCGGAAAGCCGATATTGTGAGGCTATCGCTCAACGCCCGCTCCTGCCGGGATCGATCGGTCCGCTTCCCCCGTTGGGACCGGTTGCAAGGCTCGGTTGAGCTTAACGCCAAGGAAACGCGCTACAACTAGGTTGTCGGCCTGTTTTGGCGCGCCCGAGGTTGCGGCCTCTCGGAGACATTGAAGGATGGTCGAGCTCCTGTATTGCGTGCTGGTGCTGGCGGGCGTGATCGCGCTCGGCATGCGCAAGGCGCCGCTGTGGGCGTGGGCCACCTCGCTGGGCGTGGCCGCGCTGCTCTGGCAATGGAGCGTGCACGGCTCCATGGGGCTGTTCGGGTTCCTGCTCTGGCTGTTTGCCATCGCCTTCGGGCTGCTCGCGGTGCCGGCGATCCGGCGCGCGGCGCTGATCGCGCCCGCGTTCAAGTTCGTCAAAGGCACGCTGCCCAAGGTCTCCGACACCGAGACGCAGGCATTGGAGGCAGGCACCGTCGGCTTCGACGCCGAGCTGTTCTCGGGCACGCCCGACTGGGACAAGCTGCGCGCGATCGCGCCCATCGTGCTGACGCCGGAGGAGCAGGCGTTCCTCGACGGCCCGACCGAAGAGCTCTGCCGCATGATCGACGACTGGCAGGTGCGGCATGCGAAGCGGGAGGTTCCGCAGGGGATTTGGGACTTCCTAAAGCAGCACGGCTTCCTCGGTATGCTCATCTCCAAGGAGCACGGCGGGCTCGGCTTCTCCGCGCAGGCGCAGTCGCTGATCATCGGCAAGATCGCGTCGCGCTCGCCCGACGTCGTGACGATCGTCATGGTGCCGAACTCGCTCGGCCCCGGCGAGCTCATCGAGAAATACGGCACCGAGCACCAGAAGGACTATTACCTGCCGCGGCTCGCGCGCGGCGAGGAGGTGCCGTGCTTTGCGCTGACCGGGCCCACCTCGGGCTCCGACGCCGCCACCATGCGCGACATCGGCACCGTGACGCGCGGCGAGCACGGCGATGCCGTCGGCATCCGGCTGTCGTGGGACAAGCGCTACATCACGCTCGGCCCCCTTGCGACGCTGCTCGGTCTCGCGTTCCGGCTGTTTGACCCGGAGAACATCCTCGGCAAGGGCGAGAACCTCGGCATCACGGTGGCGCTTATCCCGACGACGCACCCCGGCGTGCACATCGGGCGGCGGCATCTGCCCTCGGGCGCCGCGTTCCCCAACGGCCCCAACTGGGGCAAGGACGTGTTCATCCCAATCGACTGGGTGATCGGCGGCCAGGCGATGGTCGGCCAGGGCTGGCGCATGCTGATGGAATGCCTGGCTGCGGGCCGCGCCATCTCGCTGCCGTCCTCGGCGACGGGTGGTGTCAAGGCGATGCTGCGCTACACCAGCGCGTATGCCCGCATCCGCAAGCAGTTCGGCCTCCCCGTGGGGCGTATGGAGGGCGTCGAGGAGCCGCTCGCGCGCATGGTGGAGGCGGCCTACGCGGCCGAGGCGGCGCGCTCCGTCACCGCAGCCATGGTGTCGCGCGGCGAGCGCCCGTCGGTCCTTTCCGCGCTGATGAAATACCAGATGACCGAGCGCATGCGCCGCTCCGTCAACGACGCCTTCGACATTCACGGCGGCCGTGCCATCTGCGACGGCCCCAGCAACTACCTGCAGTCGGCCTATCAGATGGTGCCGGTGGCGATCACGGTCGAAGGCGCCAACATCCTGACGCGCACGCTGATCACGTTCGCGCAGGGCGCGCTGCGCTCGCACCCCTACCTCTACAGCGAGATCAAGGCAGCTCAGGATAGCGACCCCGAGCGCGGCGAGGAGGCGTTCGGCGCAGCCTTTTCCAACCACGTCGCCTTCGCCGTCTCGAACGCAACGGGCGCCTTCGTCCACAACATCACGGGCGGAAGCTTCGTGACGGTCCCCGACCAGGCGTTCGATACCGCGCACTGGTACCGCCAGCTCGGGCGCGCGGCGCGCAATTTCGCCTTCGTCGCCGACATGACGGTCGTGACGCTGGGCGGCGCCCTGAAGACCAAGCAGAAGATCAGCGGGCGGCTGGCGGATGCGCTGTCGGAGCTCTACGTGCTCGCGTGCGTCCTCAAGCGCTACGAGGACGACGGCCGCCTCATGAGCGACAAGGACATCGTTGCGCTCGCGGCCGCCAACGGGCTCTACCGCTTCCAGGAGGCGCTGCGCGGCGTCATCGACAATTTCCCCGTGGCGCCGGCCCGCTGGCTGATGCGTGCCGTCGTGTTTCCGTTGGGCAGTCCCTACCGCCCCGCGAGCGACGCACTCGGCCACCGCGCCGCCAGGCTCGTGCTCGAGGCGCCGGAAGTCCGCGACCGCCTGACACGGCATATTCATGTGTCCACCGAGGCGGATGATCCCACGGGGCTACTCGAGGTGACGCTCAAAAAGGTGATCGCCGCCGAGGAGGCGGAAAAGAAGCTTGAACGCGCCATCCGCGCGGGCACAATCCGGCGCTATCACGGCATCGACTGGATCGGCGAGGCGATGGCGAAAGGGATCGTGACCGAGAGCGAGGGACAGCAGTTGCGCGAGCTCGACGCGCTCGTTGCGCGTGTGATCGCCGTCGATGATTTCGACCCCGCCGAGCTGCGTCCCAACTACACAGGCGTCGGGCACAACTCGCGCGGGCTCGAGAGCGCCGCGGCGGAATAGACTGGCAGGCGAGCAGCTGACTCATGGACGGCCGCGTGCCGCCCATTGCGACGCTAAGAGCTGCAACGAGAGGACGACGCATGTTCAAGGCCGTATCGACGCCGCTTCCCAACCTCAAGGACTGGCGCTTCACGATCGACCAGTGGGGCATCGGCTGGGCCGTTTTCGACCGCGAGGGCGAGAGCCAGAACTCGCTCGGTCGCCGCCCGCTCGAGGAGCTGGGCGAGATCGTGCAAAAGGTGGAGGAGGGCGCGCCCGCCGGCGCCATCCGCGGGCTTGTCATCTCGTCGGGCAAGGAGCGCGGCTTCATCGTCGGCGCCGACATCCGCGAATTCGCCGATATCACGTCGGAAATGGACGTCATCGAGAAGCTGCGCCCGGTGAACGCGCTGTTTGACCGCATCGAGCGGCTCCGCGTGCCCGTCGTCGCCGCGATCAACGGCTTCTGCCTCGGCGGCGGCCTCGAGCTCGTTCTCGCCTGCCACTACCGCATCGCCACGCGCGATCCCGGCACCAAGCTCGGTTTCCCCGAGGTCAAGCTCGGCATTTTCCCCGGCTTCAATGGCACCGCGCGCTCGATCCGGCAGGCAGGCGCCCCCGCCGCCATGCAGGCCATGCTGACGGGAACGATGCTGTCGGCCACGGCCGCGCGCGGGGTCGGCTTCGTCGATGAGCTCGTCAACAGCCGCGGCGCGCTGCTATGGGCCGCGCGCAAGGCGGTGCTGCGCAAGAAGAAGTCGAAGCCCGCCGGCTTCTCCAAGGCCGTGCTCTCCCTGTGGCCGGCCCGCGGCCTCATCGCCGCGCGTATGCGCCAGAAGACGAAGGAGAAGGCGCGCGAGGATCACTATCCGGCGCCGTTCCGGCTCATCGACCTGTTTGAGCGCTACGGCGGCAACGAGGAGGCGATGAAGGCCGCTGAAACGCGCGCGTTTGCGCCGCTGATGATTTCGGACCAATCGAAGAACCTGCGCCGTGTGTTCTGGCTGTCGGAGCTGCTGAAGGGCCAGGCGCCGAAGAAATTTCCGTGGCGTCCGAGCCGCGTGCACGTCATCGGTGCCGGCACCATGGGCGCCGACATCGCCGGCTGGTGCGTCGCCTGCGGCATGCAGGTGACGCTGCAGGACATCTCGCCCGAGCAGATCCAGAAGGGCATCGCCGCGCAAGGCAAGCTGTTTGCGCGCAAGTTCAAGGCAAAGCCGCAGCGCGATGCGGCGAAGGCGCGCCTCATCGCCGACCCCAACGGCGACGGCCTGGGCCGCGCCGACGTGGTCATTGAGGCGATCGTGGAGAACCTCGAGATCAAGCAGAAGGTCTTGCGCGAGGTCGAGGGCAAGCTCAAGGACGGGGCGCTGCTGGCGACCAACACGTCATCGCTGCTGATCGAGGACATCGCGGCGGGGCTGCCCGATCCGGGGCGGCTCGTCGGGCTGCACTTTTTCAATCCGGTGGCGTTGATGCCGCTAGTCGAGGTCGTGCGCGGGCCGCAGAGCCGCGAGGACGAGGTGAAGCGCGGGGCTGCCTTGGTGGCGGCGATCGACAAGTTCCCGCTGATAACGAAGAGCGTGCCGGGCTTCCTCGTCAACCGCGTGCTCACCCCCTACATGTTCGGCGCCATGCAGCGGCTGGAGCACGGCGAGGACAAGGAGCGCATCGACGAGGCGGCGCGCGCGTTCGGCATGCCGATGGGCCCGATCGAGCTCGCCGACGCGGTCGGGCTCGATGTGTGCGCGCACGTCGCCAAGATACTCAAGTTCGACTCCGCCGGCTCGCGGCTGGAACGGCTCGTCGCTGGCGGCAAGCTCGGCAAGAAGACGGGCGAGGGCTTCTACGTGTGGAAGGACGGCAAGGCCGAGAAATCGAGCCGCACCTTCGCCAAGGCGGATATAGAGCGGCTCGGGCGCGAGCTGGTCGAGCCGATGATCGCGGAGGCGCAACGCTGCCTCGATGAGCGCGTCGTGGAAAACGCCGATCTCGTCGACGGCGGCGTGATCTTCGGCACGGGCTTCGCGCCGTTCCGCGGCGGTCCGCTGCACTACAAGGCGGCCCAGGGCACGCTCGAGCCTGAGCGCAACGCGGCGGAATAGTTCAAACGGCGGGCGCTGCCCCAGGCGCGCCTGCGCCAACACGAGGAAAGAGCATGCAGCGGTTCTTGCGGCGCGTGGCAGTGGTCGGCGGAGTGCGCATCCCCTTCTGCCGGTCCAACACGTTCTATGCGGACCTGACGAACGTCGACCTGATGACGGGCGCGCTCAACGCCCTCGTCGACCGCTACAACCTCAAGGGCCAGCACATCGACGAGGTTGTCGGCGGCGCCATCGTCACGCACTCGAAGGATTTCAATCTTACGCGCGAAGCCGTGCTTGGAACGGGGCTCGCGGCCTCGACGCCCGGCATCACCATCATGCAGGCGTGCGGCACGAGCCTGCAGGGGGCGCTGGGCAGCGCCGCCAAGATCGCGGCGGGAGAGATCGATAGCGCCATCGCGGTCGGCTCGGACACGACGTCGGACACGCCGATCGTGGTGTCCAAGAAGCTCGCGCAGCGCCTCACCAAGGCGGCGCAGCAGAAGACGATGTTGGATAAGATCAAGGTGTTCCAGGGCTTCTCGCCGGGCGAGCTGGCGCCGCTGGCGCCCTCCGTCGCCGAGCCGCGCACGGGGCTCACCATGGGCGAGCACTGCGAGCTGATGGCGCAGGTGTGGGACATCTCGCGCGCCGAGCAGGACCAGTTCGCGCTCGAGAGTCACCGCAAGGCGGCGGACGCCTACCGCACGGGCTACATGGACGACCTCGTGGTGCCGTTCTCGGGCGTCTATCGCGACAACAATATTCGCGAGGATGCGACGCTGGAGAAGCTCGCGACCCTCAAGACGGCCTTCGACAAGACCGATCGCGGCACGCTCACCGCGGCGAACTCGACCCCGCTCACCGACGGCGCGGCAGCCGTGCTGATCGCGTCTGAGGAATGGGCGGCAAAGCGCGGGCTGCCGGTGCTGGCGTACCTCACCTACGCGCAGTCGGCGGCCAACGACTTCGTCGGCGGCGACGGCCTCCTGATGGCGCCGACCATCGCGGTGTCCAAGATGCTCGAGCGCGCCGGGCTGAAGCTGCAGGATTTCGACTACTACGAGATCCACGAGGCCTTCGCGGCGCAGGTGCTGGCGACGCTCAAAGCCTGGGAGGACCCGGTCTACTGCAAGGAGCGTCTCGGCCGCAACGAGCCGCTGGGGTCGATCGACCGCGCCAAGCTCAACGTGCACGGCTCCTCGATCGCGTTCGGGCACCCATTTGCTGCGACCGGCGCGCGCATCGTGGCCAACATGGCGAAGATCCTGTCGCAGAAGGGCGGCCGGGGGCTGATCTCCATCTGCACCGCCGGCGGCATGGGCGTGGCGGCGATCATGGAAACCAAGGACGCCGCCGAAATGCACCAGGCGGCATGAGCGCCCCTCGACAGACGCGCCAGCCTATGCCACCCACCCGCGGACGATAACATTCGGCGGGCCCAGGGATGGCGAAGGACAAAGCGGCGCGGCAGCTCGAGGCGGTGCGCGGGCTTGCGCGCGAGCTGGGGGCCAGACTCGACCTCAATGCCTCGCTGCGGCTGTGGGATGGGTCGCGCGTACCGCTCGGGCGCGACGTAAGCGGGCCGTTCGAGATCAGCATCGCCGGCCCGGGCGTGATCGGCGCGCTCCTGCGGCGGCCGACGCTCGACAACTTCATCCGCCATTACGTCGAGAAGGACATAGATTTCTCCGGCGGGACGCTCATCGATTTCGGCGCGCAGCTCAATCGCGGCGGGCGCTCGGTGAAGCTCAAGGGGCAAGAAGCCCTGCGCATCGCCGCCAAGCTCGCGCCGTTCCTGCTCGCGCGGGGCGACAAGGCGCAGGACGACCAGGGCTTTGCCGGCGAAATTACGGGGCGCGCGCGCAAGACCGCCGATAACAAGGACTACATCCAGTTCCACTACGACCTGTCGAACGAGTTCTACGCCCTCTTCCTCGACCCGGAGATGGTCTACTCGTGCGCCTACTACACCGACTGGGGCAACGGAATTGCGCAGGCGCAGCGCGACAAGCTGGAGATGATCTGCCGCAAGCTGCGGCTGAAAGCCGGCGAGCGCTTCCTCGACATCGGCTGCGGCTGGGGCGGGCTCATCTGTCACGCGGCCAAGACGTACGGCGTCACCGCGCACGGCATCACGCTGTCGGAGGCGCAGCTTGAGTACGCGCGCGCGAAGGTGAAACGGCTGGGTCTGGAAGACCGCGTGACGGTCGCGCTGAAGGACTATTCCGCGGTCATGGGCGAGTTCGACAAGATCGCGTCCATCGGCATGTACGAGCACATCGGGCTCAAGAGCATTCCCGGCTACATGCAGAAGATGCGCTCACTCCTGAGCGAGGACGGGCTGTTCCTCAACCACGCCATCGCGCGGCGCGCGCCCAAGCCCGGTTGGCTTAAGCGCAAGATGCGGCCCGAGCAGCGCGCCATCGCGAAGTACATCTTTCCGGGCGGCGAGCTCGACGACATCGGGCACTCGATCGTCGCCATGGAACGCGCGGGCTTCGAGATCCAGGACGTGGAAGCGTGGCGCCTGCACTATGCGCGCACGTGCAAGCTGTGGTGCGAGCGGCTGACGGCCGAGCGCGAGCGCGCGATCGCGTTGGTCGGCGAGGAGAAGTATCGCATCTGGGTCGCGTACCTGGCGGGCGTGTCGCTCGCGTTCTCGCGCGGCACGCTGCGCATCTTCCAGACGCTGGTCTCCAAGACGGCGAAGCGTCCGCCGGCGCTGCCACCCACGCGCGCGGACCTCTACCGCTAGGAATTCAAGCGAGGCCGGGAGACAGCTCACGCCTTGCGCTGGCGCGCGGCCTCCTCGGCCTTGAGCTCCTTCTTCGACAGCTTGCCGATCATGGTCTTCGGCAGCTCGTCGCGGAACTCGATCTGCGCCGGCATCTCGATCTTCGAAATGCGCGACAGCAGGTGCGCGAGCATGTCCGCAGCCGAAGCCTCCATGCCGGGCTTCAGCTTGACGAAGGCTTTGGGCGCCTCGCCGCGCTTGGCATCCCTGATGCCGATGACGGTCACCTCGGCGACGGCCGGGTGCTCGTAGATCGCCTCCTCGACGCGCCGCGGATACACGTTGAAGCCGGAGCAGATGATGAGGTCCTTGATGCGGTCCTCGATGAAAAAGAAGCCTTCCTCGTCCATGCGCGCGACGTCGCCCGTGCGCAGGAACTCGCCGACCATCTGCTCGGCCGTCTCCTCGGGGCGCTTGTAGTATCCGAGCATCACCTGCGGGCCCTTGATGCAGATCTCGCCCTTCTCGCCGACAGGGACCTCCTTGGTCGGATCGGCGAGATCGCGCAGCGACACCGTCGTGCCGGGCAAGGGCAGTCCGATCGAGCCGGGCTTCACGGGCCCGTCGAGCGGATTGGTGGTCACGACGGGCGAGGTCTCCGACAGGCCGTAGCCCTCGACCACCGTGCAGCCGGTGATCGCCTCGAACTGCTGCTTGATCTCGACGGGCAGCGGCGCGCCGCCGCAGAGGCAGAATTTCAACGACGTCAGGTCGGCGCTCTTGATCCTGGGGTGGTTCATCAGCGCGTTGAACAGCGTCGGTACGCCCGGCATGATGGTCGGACGCGTCTTTTCGATGAGGGCAAGGGCGTCCTCGAGCGAGAAACGCGGCATGATGACGATCTCGGCGCCCTTGGCGATACCGAGGTTCATCACCACCGTCAGCGCGAACACGTGGAAGAACGGCAGCACGCCGAGGACGCGTTCCTCCCCCTCCTTGAGGTCGGACTTCCAGGCGCCGACCTGATGCACGTTCACGAACACATTGGCGTGCGTCAGCATGGCGCCCTTGGGGGTGCCGGTGGTGCCGCCGGTGTACTGCAGCACCGCAACGTCGGCGAGCGGGTCGATTCTGACGGGGATCGGCTTGGCGGCGCCCGCAATGAGATCGGCGTCCAGCACGATGCGCTCGCGCGCCGGCGAGGTGAGCGGCCGGGCCAGCGTCTTCGACTTGAATAGCCGGAACAGCGTCGCCTTTACGGGTGGAAGCAGGGGCGCGAACGAGCACACGATCGAGCGCGACAGCACGCCCGATTGCAGCAGCGCGTCGACCTTGTCGAACAGTACCTTGAGGTCGAGCGTCACCATGATCTCGGTGTCGCTGTCCTTCACCTGCCCGGCGAGCTCGCTGACGGTATAGAGCGGGTTGTAATTGACGACGGTGCCGCCGGCTTTGAGCACGGCGAAGAAGTAGACGATGAAGGTCGGCGAGTTCGGCAGAAAGAGGCCGACCTTGGTCCCCTTCTTGACGCCGAGGCGTTGCAGCCCGGCCGCGGTGCGGTCGACGAGGCGCGCGATCTCCGCATAGGTCAGCGTCTTGCCGAGGAAGTTCGTGCAGACGAGCGAGCCGTGCTTGGCCGCAGCGCGATCGAGCAGCGCGTAAAGGGGGGCAACCTGGAAGGACATGCGCCAGTCGACGCCGCGCGGGTAGCGAGCGAGCCATGGCGGATCGGCCGCAGGCTCCGCGTCCGGACCGGAACGGTGGCCTCTCGATGCCATCTGGCGCTTCTCCCTGGGCGGGCTCGTGCGTGCGCCCGAGACCCTTGGCGGATCGTCCTTGCCTAGCGCTCAAACGACGCGTTTGAGGGGTAACGGGACCTTGAAATCCGCCTTAATATTGAACACGTTTTTGGGGTCCATGGCCATAGCGCGGGGGCTTGCGAGCCAGACCTCGCAACGGTTGTGAAGAAGTTTTCGTGTATCGTGCGAGACAGCGGACGCATTTCGACCTCGGTATGCGTCCCCTTCGGCTGGTCCCGTGCGGCTCAGCTGCACGGCCCGCTGCTGGACTTGAATGACGTTTAAGGATATGTGACGCGTCAGCTTGTTGAGCCACTGGCCTTGCATTAGGTAGGAACGCAGCGACACGGGCCTCCAGCTAGGTTTGTGCGGAGGTGGGAGAGCGATATGGACGACGTCGGAACCAAGATCATCGAGATCCTGAAGAAGCACATGAAGGAGCCGCGTGACGACATCTCCTTGTCGACACCGCTCACGGATCTCAAGATAGAGTCCCTTGACCTTGCGATGATCGTTTTTGACATCGAAGATACTTTTGGCATCGAGATTCCCTATAACGCAAACGAGGACGTCGAAGACTTCAAGACCGTCGGGTCGGTCGTCGATCGCGTTAAGGCTCTGATGGCCAAGGGTCCAGCCGCCGCAGGAGCGAAGGCTTAAACTCGGCTTTAACTGGCGGCAACGCTTGCGCGGGCGGCGAGGTACCGCTCGCCTCTGAGCTTCATTCCGGCGTCGTGCGGACGCCCCCAACCGGCAGGTGCTAGCGGCTATGAAAAAAGCGAACGGCGCTCGCCGCGTCGTGGTGACGGGCACGGGCGTCGTGACGCCGATCGGCCTGACCGTTGACGAGCTCTGGGCCTCAATGAAGGCCAGCAAGTGCGGCGTGACCGCGCTCGAGGGCTTTCCGCTCGAGGACCTCAAGATCCTCATTGCGGCGCAGATCAAGAATTTCGATCCCAAGGTGCGCCTCAAGCACTTCACGCGCGACAAGCTCGTCCTGCACGCCGACCGCTACTCGTGGTTCGCCGCCGCCGCCGCCGACGAGGCGGTCAAGCAGTCCGGCCTCCAATTTCCGATCGCCGACCCCTACCGCTCGGCCTGCATCGTCGGCTCGGGCGCCGGCGGCCTCGTGACCTACGAGCAGTCCTACCGCTATCTGTTCCTCGAGGGCCGGCGCGCGACCCACCCGCTGACGCTTTTGCGCGTCATTGGGTCCTCGGCCAGCGCCCACGTCGGCATCGAGTTCGGCATCAAGGGGCCGACGTTCGCGACCTGCTCGGCCTGCTCCACCGCAACGCACGCCATCGGCACCGCGCGCGACTTCATCCAGCACGGCCTCGTCGATGTGGCGGTCGCCGGCGCGTCGGAATCCGTCATCAACTACGGCACCATGAAAGCCTGGCAGGCCCTGCACGTGCTGTCGCCGGAGGGCTGCTTCCCGTTCGCCAAAAAGCGCAATGGCACCGTGCTCGGCGAGGGCGCCGGCATCCTCGTCCTGGAATTGCTCGAGCATGCCAAGGCGCGCGGCGCCAACATCCTGGCGGAGCTCTGCGGCTACGGCATGTCGTCGGACGCTAAGGACATGGTCAACCCCGACATCGAGGGGCCGCAGGAGGCCATGCGGCGCGCGCTCGCCGACGCGAGCCTGGCGCCGTCCGACATCGAGTATCTCAACGCGCACGGGACCGCGACGACGATCAACGACGCCAACGAGACACGGGCCATCAAGTCGGTGTTCGGCAACCATGCCAAGAACCTGGCGATCTCCTCCACGAAGTCGATGCATGGCCATCCCCTCGGCGCCGGCGGCGGCATCGAGGCCGCGGTCTGCATCCGCGCCATGCAGGACGCGTGGGTGCCCCCGACCATCGGGCTGGACGAGGCCGACCCCGAGTGCGACCTCGATTACATCCCCAACGTGGGGCGGGATTTGAAGGTCAACTACGCGATGTCGAACTCGTTTGCCTTCGGCGGTCTCAACGCCGTGGTCGTCTTCGGGCCGCCGCCGGCGTAGAGCCAATTGGCGAGCTATGCGCAACGAGCTATGTGCAAACGGAATGGTCGGGCCGGCTCACCGTCGGCCCGATTTTGTTTTGTGCCGCACCGGCCACTGATGTTTCCAAGCCTCTGCAACCGAGTTTGCACGTCCTTTGCCGGCAGAAGGTATTGCCGGTTGTGCGGCGCGATGAGAAGGTGAACCCCGGCAACGCCAGCATCAGACCGGCGGGCCGAGGAGGGAACGATGCGGGAGATCCTGATCCGGGCGGGGAATGTCGCGATCCGCGCCAGGCTTCTCGAGACGCCGACCGCGGAACGGATCTGGGCCTGCAACCCGTCGACATTCACAGGCTCGACCACGTGGGAATTTACGTGCTGATTGCCGGCACCTACACGCCGGCGGCCTGGTCGCTCATGAAGCCGGCCTGGCGGCGCGGAACCCTGGCAATCGTCTGGTGCGTGGCCGGCTTCTGCGGAGCGAGGGTCTGGTTCGGCGGCATCTTGCCCACCTGGCTCTCCACGCTGATCTACCTGGGCATGGGCTGGGGAGTGCTCTTCTGCTACCGCGAGCTGGCACGGAACCTGGGCCATCGCACACTTCTCCCTCTGCCGCTGGGGGGAATCTTTTACAGCGTGGGCGCCCTCATCAACCTCGCCCGCTGGCCCGTGCTCTTGCCGGGCGTCTTCGGGGCCCATGAGCTGTTTCACTTCTTCGTGATCGCGGGCAGCGCCTGCCACGTGCTGTTCATGCTTCGCGTCGTGGTGCCGGCGCGGGCCCCGGCGGGCTGGCTCGATGTCGACGCGGCCCCGTTCCCGCTTCCGCGCGGGGTTCGCCCCCGCTGGCCAGCAGCCTGGGCCGCTATGGGATCCGGCTCTCGCTCCACCTTGGCGAGGCCCTCTTCCGCCGGCCTACTTCCCTACCTCGCGAGGCAGCGGCGCTGAACTTGAAGCCTGTCAGCCCCAGAGCCGACCACGATCATCCCGACAGCAGAGCCTTGATTCGCGCGAAGGTTGCCGGCGAGTGCAGACTCGCCTTGCCAAAGCCCGATACCGCCCCAGCTCCAGAGCGGCCTGCTGGGCCTCGGGATAATCGCTGACCAGGATCACGGGAACCGCGGCCAGCGACTGATCCGAAGCCTCCTTGAGCGTCTGAAGCAGGTCCAGCCCGGACGAGCCGTCAAGGTCGAGCACACGGTTGATCAGCACCAGGTCGTAACGGGCTGATTGCAGCATCTGCCGCGCCTCGTCCGCCGTGTCGGCCCGCTCAACCCGCGCCCCGAAGCGGTCGGCGAGGTAGCGCGAGATCGCGCCATGGTCAAAACCGCACTGGCCCACGTCCAGGACTCGGGCCCGCTTCTCGATCACTCGTTGCCATGGCATCGAAGCCTCGAAGTCCTACCTCTCCGGCCAGGCCAAGAAGACACCTCTATCCCAATTGTAGGGCCAGCGGCAGCCAGGGGAAGACAAGCCGCGTCTGCCCGCACGCGCGGCATCCGGTGCAGCTTTGCCACACAAAGCAATGTCTCGGTAGCTCCAGACGTGCCATACATTGCGCGAGCAGAAAAAAAGTTGAGAATCCTCAACTCCATTGCCGCAACCTGGGTTTGCACCCCGTATCCCGTATCTGTCGGACGAATTGCGAATTGGCAATTCTACGAAGATGGCGCAATCTAAGAGTAGCAGTTGACGATCATCGAGAGTGAGGCGAAGGGGCCCAGAGCGATGCCACCAGCGGTGACGACCCGATCGGGAACAAGCGCAGGCGGGAGGCCTGGCAGCGACCAGCCCCGGGGCAGGGAAAGCCTCGATCCGGGGCGGTCGAAGCTCGTGACGCACTCTGGCTTTACGAGCTAAGCTCAGGGCGCCAGCATCGTCCAGATTGCCCGGCGCAGCCACCTCTCTTGCCGGCAGGTGCAACTGGGAGTGGCCCGGGCGAGGAAGCGAGAGCAGGAGAGGCTGCAAGCATCCCGGAACGGGATTCCCGTAAAACGGGATGATGTGCAAGGACGCAACGATCAGTTCCCTCCCCGGGTCCCGCGGGGAGCGGTTGGCCTGGGACGATCCCCAACGGCTGCCCCGGCTGGTTCCCCTGTTTCCGATCGGGCCGTTTACCCCGCAGGCCGCTGTGCCCGCATCACGGGCCGATCCGGCCCGGCTCGGTGTTCTGCTGCATGGTCTGCTCGCAGTCCGGCATGGACGGCCATCCGGCCCTCAAACGCAACCCGCGCACGGACCCCCGGCCCGAGCCCAGGGTGGCCACACCGGCGAAGGCCGGTGCTCGCGAGACCCGCAAACAGCGGCGCCGGCGGCTTCATGAGGCCCGCCAGACATCCTCGCCGGCCTCCTCTCGTCCCGCCTCATGAAGCGGACACGTCCCGCGGCTCGTGAAGAGCCACTCGTCGCCAGCCGGCTTGCGCCGGGCGGTTCGCTTCCCTGCTCGTGAAATCATCAAAGATCCTGAGTTATGACATGTCGATTTCGATGGTTCCCGCAGTGGCAGCTTCGGCTCTGCTCCTGCCAGACCGTCATGCTCCTGCGGTCTCCATCGCCCTGGGTGCGGGGTTGACGACCAGCGGCTCCGTCGCTGGAGCTCTGGTTGGGCACAGTCGCCTCACAGCTCTGCTCCGTTCCGGCGCCTCGACGACCGGTTCGTCACCCTGGGGCGGGCCTATCTCCCCGAGCTGGGGCGAGTCTACGCGACGGCCTGGAACGAGGGAGCCACGGCCCTTGATGTCCGGCCAGTCGGTCGCCGCGGCGCTCAAGTGCGTCAGCCAGTCGTGGGACAGCGGCCGGGTCCAGCTCTTCGACCGCCTGATCGCCCCGGAACTGTCCAAGATCGTCGCCGACGGCCAGCCTGAATCTCAGGTGACAACGGCCGACCGCCAGGCATTGGCACGGGCCTGGCGAGGGTTCGCATCGGGCCTCGGCTCGCCCGTGATGGCGGTGACCGACCGGCCCGTCATCCTGACTTGCGTGCACATCCTGGATCTTTGTCATCCTCAGATCGAGAGTCCATTCTCATGAGCTTCGATCGGCACCTCCACCCTTCGCGAGCGGCTGGCTGGGCATTGATGCGAACCAGCAGGCCTGTGCCAGCCGGTTCTCCGCCCTGGCCGCCGCCGCCCCGCGCCTGGTGGCCCAGGCCGGTCACTCGCCGTCGGCGCCGGTCTTGCTGTACAAGGCCTGGCGCGACGTGCTGGGCAAGGACCCGGACTATCCGGCTCAGCAGATCGGCGACTGCGTCTCGTTCGGGCACGGCCACGCCAACGACCTCTTGCAGTGCATCGAGATCGCGCTGGGCGAACCGGCCGAGTTCCGCGAGACCGACACCGAGTTCATCTATGCCACGTCTCGGGAGGTTGCCGGGATCCTCGGCCGCGGCGACGGCTCGTACGGCGCGGCCGCGGTCAAGGCGATGACGACGGTGGGCCTGGTGAGCCGCGAGATGCTCGGCGACCAGGGCGCCTACAGCGGCAGAGCGGGCCAAGCAGTGGGGCCTCACCGGCGCTCCGGCGGACGATCAAGTCTAAGGCCGCGCCGTTCCGGCTCGGCTCGGCCGCGCTGGTCTCCACCTGGGCCGAGCTGGTCGCGGCCCTCTCCAGCGGCTACCCGGTCACCATCTGCTCGAACCAGGGGTTCACGCTCCACCGCGACCAGGACGGCTTCTGCTCGGCGCGCGGCACCTGGGGGCACTGCATGCTGATCGCGGGAGTCCGGTTCGACCGCGAGGGCGCCTGCATCCTTGCAGAGCTGGGGGCCCACCGTGCCCGACGGTCCGCTTGCCCTGGATCAGCCGACCTTCTCGTTCTGGGCCGATCGGACGGTGGTCGAGCGCATTCTGGCCGCGGGCGATTCCTGGGCCCTCACCCGGGCTCCGGACTTCGTCACCCGCTCGCTTCCCGATCACTGGGTCTACCACCAGGCGGCATGACGCGAGAACCACGATCCGTGGGCCCCGGGCAGAGCAGGCGGCGCCACGCGACGCCCATGCGCTCGGCCCCGCCGCACCCGATCTCGGGCCCGCGATGCGATACCGCGTGGCGTGCACGCTCTGAAGGAACTCCCGCCCGGAGACTCGGGCCTGGCTGGCCCTGCTGGTTTCCACGGGACTCTATCTTCTGTTTTCCGAGCGTTTCTGGAACCTTCTCCCGTTCTGATTCAACCCGGGATTGGCCCGGTCGCGGAAGCCGTGGCAAGCCGGCTCTCGCCTCGCGTCGGGCTCGTCACCAACACTCCCTTCCTGAAGGCGGCATGGCAGATGTCACAGGGCAGATTACAGGAACGGCCAGCGTGCCACTTCTTCGGCATCTGTCACGCGTCGGTTTCCAAGCTGGCCCTGATCGATGGAGGGTCATGGGCATGAACGTTGTACCGGCAATCACGACCAGGTCGGTCACTCTGGCGGGCGGCTTGCTAGCGACGGGAGCCGCCGTGGTCGCCGAGGCCACGTCGACCGACTCCTCGGTGGGCACTGGCTCTTCTTGCTGGGAGGGGCCGGATTGATCGTGGCGATTTCGGCCTTCACCAAGGATTACTGGACCGACCGCCAGAAGCAGCGCAGGGCGAGCACGAGGTCGAAGTGCTACATCTCACGCTACAGGACAGCCGGACTCATGACGCCTTGAACGAGCTGTACAGCTGGGTCCGCGCCGCACATCTCGCGGTGCCGGCCTTGCCGCCGGTGCCGGAGATTCAGTCCGACGAAGTGCCCGAGCCGAAGCAGGCGAAGAACGATCAGTGATGAGTGGCTGCGGTGAAGACTCGGCCTGTCGCGGCAAAGGCCCGTCCCGCTCATCGAGCAGACCAAGAGACGGCGGAGTGGCCTGAATGGACGATCAAGCTCACGAAACCCCAGCCGAACCCGAGCCAGTCGCAAGACCAGAGCCTCCCGCGCAGAAAAGAACAGCCAGGGAGAGAGGTGTCCGGAATACTCTGTCGAACTGCCTCGACGCCTACCTCGGCCATTCCAATGGTAACGGGAACAGCTTGCGGGATAAGGTCGTCGCGAAGCTCGTGACAAGGCCGCTGAGGGCGACCTGCGGGCCATTCAGGAAATCTGGACCCGGCTCGAGGGCAAACCCGGGT
>CAVSCT010000020.1:0-60455 GCA_963726555.1 uncultured Alphaproteobacteria bacterium
CAGGCGTTTGTTATGAGCTTAAGGGGTCGCTCGAAGCCGTTACGATGAAGCTTCACTGACCCGGCTTGATGTTCCTCTTCAAGGAGCACCACATTCTCTATGACCGCCGTCGCATTCGCCGAGCAAATGAAAAGGATTGAGAGCCTTGTAGCCGAGATCAATCGGATCAACTCTGCGCTTTTGGCCACGGCGAAAACTGGAACTCCGACCCTTCCGCCCAAAAGATTTTTGGCGCGCTGGCTGACGCATCGATTGCCTGCGCCGAAGTGATTGAGACGTATGGAAGCCAGCCCATCCCAGCAGACGTTCGCACGGACCTTTTTAAGCTCCATTCCGCAATCACGGATTTGGCGGCTTCTTTAAAACTCTACGTGATCCCGACGATCCACGCTCCCTGATTGCCTGTCGTGCCCGCCACGGCAACGTCGTGGAGCCCTTTGCAGCGTCGTGCGACTGGCGCCAATCTAGCGATCATTTCACGGGTGCCTTATAGCCACTCGCAAGGAACGCGGCAGCTCCGACCAGCTAAGGTCGGCGGCTAAGACACTCTCGGGCTGTGGGGGGAGGGTCAGTCCTGAGTGCGCAGTGTATTTATATCGCGACGATATTCTCGGACGGGGTCGAAGTGATCAGACCCAGATAAAGCCGAGAACTCGACAACGGCCTTCATTCTACCAGATCGGAGACCTGCCTAAAAGGCCCTGCCATCCGGTGAGCGCACGTCCGAGGAGCGCCAGATATTGCGCGATCACACCGAGCGGACATCGTTGTCGGCAATCCAGAAACAGCGACATGTGCTTCGGACGGCAGCGGTTCGACAAATCAGCAAGGCACACTCGTAGGCTGCACGCACTCATCGTTCACTTCATAGCAGCCAAGGTATCCACGACAGGGCGATTGATCACCCGAATGATGCCCATGCCCGGATAGTCCAGGTCTATGGTCATCCATAGGGCGACCGCAAGGACGACCCCGTAAACGGAGTCGAGCCGGGTGAATCGACGGCCCACACGACCATTGCCGAATCCCACCAGGCCAAGGCTGATTGCCGCCGTCCCCAGAAGCACCGCCATGATCGGCAACGGCAGATGTCTTCTCGCCATGGCGAGGTGCGTTGAATGCAGATCGATGACCTCGTTGATCGGCGGCAGGACGACCTGCATCAGTTCCGCATTCTCCTGCGCGCCCTTGACCGCCGATTGCCACATCCGTTGGTGCAAGCCACCTACTTTGGCGAGCAAGGGCTCGATCTGATCGCGCCGTTCGCCACTTAGCAGTTGAACCCGGTCGGCCGCGTACTCTTTCAGCGCGGCCTTTAGTTCGCTCCGTTGAGGTTCAGCAATTGTATCAGCCCTCAGGTAGGCGGTCCCGAGTGCATTCGCCTCCTTTACGATGATGTCTAGCCGGTCAATGAAGCGCGATGCCGCCCCGGAAAATGCGAAGCCGATCAAAAACGCAACCAGAGCGGCCGTGGACGTCCGAACCAGAGCTACCTGTCGGTCGAATGGGTCATCAGCCGAGCGGTCCAGTGAACCCAGCCAGAAACCAAGCTCGTGGGCGGCCACAACTCCACCGAACAGGCCCACAGCAATCAGTCACTCCGTCATCAGCGGCCCACCTAAACCAGAGCTTGTTTTAAAGCGTCCATGACAGCCTTGATACGCCCCGCTGATCGCCTCAGTGTTGGCCCCTGTCCTTCCAGGAACCGAGAGTTCTTAGCAAGGAGAGCCGGATGAACGCCAGACGGGAGACGGAGAGTAGCTTGGCCGCCTCATCCGTCGCCCGGAGAAGAGGCTCGGGAAGGATGAGCAGGACCCTCTTTGAAGAAGATGGCTTCATTGGTCTGGTGTGAGCCTCAACTCGCCGAGTTCCTTAGCGAAAGCAACCGTGGTCCGCCAGAATCTTAGCCGACCCTCCAAGCAGCCCTTCTAGTAGCGCAACCTCATCCGTCCCGGCGCGGGGGAGTCTTAGAGAATCTGGTGCTCTATCCAACTGAGCTACGGGGCCGAACCGTCGCGTTCATCACGCCTGAGGCCGCAACTTCGGCGGCTTGAACCATAGGCACATACCTATCGCGAGCTGCGGTGTCCACGCCGGAAAATCGCAACCCTCTGCCAGCGGCCCCTCGCGCGGCCCGGCGAACCTATTTGCGCCGCTGCGCACCTAAGCCGCCGGCTCGGGCGCGCCCGCAGCGCCGGCCTTGCCCGCCTTCGCCGCCTTGCGCCGCAGCCGCAACTCCTCGATCCGCTGCAGAACCACGAAGATCGACGGCACAAACGTCACCGTCAGCAGCGTCGAGCCCAGCATGCCGGTCAGCACCGCGATACCGATCGACTTCTGGGCGTTGGCGCCGGCGCCGTTGGCGAGCACCAGCGGCACCACGCCGAGGATAAAGGCAAACGACGTCATCAGGATCGGCCGGAAGCGCGAGCGCGCCGCCTCGACCGCGGCCGCGAGAATGTCGTGGCCCTCCTTGATGCGCAATTCGCGCGCGAACTCCACGATGAGGATAGCGTTCTTGCTCGACAGCGCGATGAGCAGGATGAGCCCGATCTGGGTGTAGAGGTTGTTGGCCACACCAAGAGCCAACAGCGCGGCTGCGGTGCCAAGCAACGCCAGCGGCACCGAGACGATCACCGTTGCCGGCGCGATCCAGCTCTCGTACTGGCCGGCGAGCACGAGGTACACGAGCAGCAGAACTCAGGCCGTAGATGATGTAGATCTGGTTGCCGACCTCCTTCTCCTGATAGGACATCGCCGTCCATTCGTAGCCCGTGCCGGGCGGCAGCGTGTCGCTCGCGATCTGCTCGAGCAGGCCCAAGACCTGGCCCGAGCTCGCGCCCTGCGCCGTCGACGTGATCACCGTCGCGGCGGGATAGAGATTGTAGAGGCTGATCACCGACGGGCCCGCCACGGTCTCTATGCTGGCCAGCGTGCCGAAGGGCACCATCTTGCCGTCGTTGTTGCGTACCTGCAGGTACTGCAGGCTCTCCGGGTTCATGCGCGAGGCGGCTTCGGCCTGTACGTAGATCTGGAATACGCGGCCGAACTTGTTGAACTGGCCCACGTAGGTCGAGCCGATATAGGAGGAGAGCGCATCAAGCGCGTTGCCGAGCGGCACGCCCAGCGTCTCCGCCTTCACGCGGTCGATGTTGACGTTGAGCTGCGGGGCATCGGCGAGGAATACGTTGGTCGCAGTGGCGATCATCGATTGCCCGCGCGCGCGGTCGGCAACGGCCTGGGCCAGGTGCTGCAGCTTGGCGTAGTCGAAGCTGCCGTCGCGGATCTCGACCTTCATGGTGGCACCGGCGACGTTGCCGATGCCCTGGATGGCGGGCGGCGGGATGACCAGCGCGGTACCATCTGGGATGTCCTGCACACGCGCGTTGAGGCCCTTGTAGAGGCCGAGCAGGTCCTCGCCCTTCTTGCGCTGGCCCCAATCCTTGAGGATGACGTAGGCGACGCCCGCGCTCGATAGGCTGGCGCTGTCGTTCAGTGCAGCGAGGCCGGCGATGGCGACGACCTTCTCGACGCCCGGCTGCGCCTTGACGCGGGTCGTCAAGTCGTCGAGCGCGCGCGTCGTGCGCTCCAGCGAGGTACCCTCGGGGAGCTGCACGACGACGAGAAAGTAGCCCTGGTCCTCGATGGGGAGGAAGCCGGTCGGCACGCGGCTGAGCGAGTAGACCGCGAGGCCGACGAGGCCCGCGACGATCAGCGCCATGACGCCGGCATGCGCGACCATGCGCGTCATCAGGCCGGCGTAGGCGTGCTCCAGGCGGTTATAGACGTGGTTGAAGCCGCGGTAGAAGAAGTTGCGCTGCTCGGGCGGCGTCACGGGGCGCAGCCACAGCGCGCACTGCGTCGGTTTCAGCGTCATGGCGTTGATGGCGCTGATGAGCGAGGTCGCGGCGATGACGAGCGCGAACTGGCGGTACATCTGACCGCTCAGACCCGGGAGGAACGCTGCCGGCACGAACACCGCCATCAGCACCAGCGTGATGCCGATTATGGGGCCCAAAAGCTCGTCCATGGCCTTGACCGCGGCATCGTGCGGGGAGAGCCCGTGCTCAATGTGCTTGGCCGCACCTTCCACCACGATGATCGCGTCGTCGACCACGATGCCGATGGCGAGGATGATCGCGAACAGCGTCGACAGGTTGACCGTGAAGCCAAGCATGGCCATGGCGGCAAAGGCACCGATGATGGTGACCGGCACGGTCGTCGCCGGCACCAGCGTAGCGCGCCAATCCTGCAGGAACACGAGGATGACGACGAGCACGAGCACGGCGGCCTCGATCAGCGTGCGATAGACGTCGTGCACGGCCGAGCTCACGAACTTCGTCGTGTCAAAGGGGATGGTCCAGTTCATCCCCTCGGGGAAGGCCTTCTCCAGCACCTGCATGCGCTCTTCAACGCGCTTAGCCACTTCCAACGCGTTGGCGTCGGGGAGTTGGTAGACAGCCATGCCGGCCGCCGGCTTCTCGTCGAGCTTGAAGGTCTGGCTGTACTGCTGCGCGCCCAGCTCCACCCGCGCCACGTCCTTGAGGCGCGTAATGCGGCCGCCCGAATCGGTCTTGACGATGATGTTCTCGAACTCGGCGACGTCGTCGAGCTTGCCGTGCACGTTGATCGAATACTGGAAATTCTGCCCCTGTGGCACCGGCGGCAGGCCGACCTGACCGGCGCTGGTCGAGCGGCTCTGCAGGTTGACGGCGCTGATCACGTCGGCGGGCACGAGGCCACGCGCCTGCAGCTTCTGGGGATCCATCCAGATGCGAATCGCGTACTGGCCAGCGCCGAACACCGAGACACTGCCGACGCCGTCGAGGCGCGCGATCTCGTCGAGCAGGTTGATGGTCGCGTAGTTCGAGAGAAAGAGGCTGTCGTAGCGGCCGTCGGGCGAGGTCAGCGCCACGATCTCGAGGATCGAGGTCGATTTCTTGTTGGTCTGTACGCCCTGCTTCTGCACGCTCTCGGGCAGCGCGGCGAGCGCGCTCGACACGCGGTTCTCGACTAGGATCTGCGCCTTGTCGCCGTCGGTGCCAATCTTGAAGGTGACGGTGAGCGTGTACTGCCCGTCGCTGGTCGAGAGCGAGGACATGTAGATCATGCCCTCGACGCCGTTGACGCGCTGCTCGATCGGCAGCGCGACCTCGCGGACGACGGTGGCTGAGCTGGCGCCCGGGTAGCGCGCGGTCACAACGACCGTCGGCGGGGTGACGTCGGGGTACTGCGAGACCGGCAGGCGGATGAGCGCGACGAGGCCGAGGATCACGATCAAGAGCGCGATCACGTTGGCGAGGACCGGCCGATCGATGAAGAACCTGGCAATCATTTGCCGGCCTTGTCGGCGGCCGCGGACGCCGTCACGGGCACGACCGTGTTGCCGGGCAGCGCGCGCATCTCGCCGCCGACGATCACGCGATCGTTGGCCGAAATCCCGCTCTTGACGATGCGCAGCGCTCCGTCAACCAACTCGCCGACGTCGACCTGCCGTTGCTGCACGACGTCCTTGTCGTCGACGACGAGCAGGTAGCGGCCCTGCTGGTTGTTACCGAGCGCGACGTCGGGAACGAGCAGCGATTCGACGTCCTTCTGCTTGGGGATGCGCACGCGCACGAACAGGCCCGGCTCCAGCAGGCCCTTATCGTTGTCGATGATGGCGCGGCCGGCGAGCGTGCCGGTGCTGGAATCGATCTCGGGCGCCACGTAGTCGAGCGTGCCTGTGTGCGGATAGCCTTTTTCCGTCTGCAGTCCGATATCGACGGGGATGGGCCCAAGATCCTTCAGCGTCACGCCCATCTGGCGCATGCGCTCGCGCACGGTCAGCACCTGCTGCTCGTCGATGTTGAACTTCACGTACAGCGGATCGATCTGCACAATGGTCGCGAGCTTGGTGGGGCCTTCCGCCCCGACCATGGCGCCGGGATCAACCAGACGCGCAGTCATGTTGCCGTCGAAGGGCGCGGTGATCGTCGTATAGGCGAGGTTGCGCTTTGCCTGCTCGACCTGGCCCTTGGCCTTGGCGAGCTCGGCGACGGTCGAGTCGCGCTTTGCCTTCGAGTCATCGACCGAGGCGACGGATACGGCCGACGTCTTGACCAGCTCCTGCTTGCGCTTGAGGTCTGAATCCGCCTGCAACAGCAGCGCTTCCTGCTGCTCCTGCGAGGCCTGCGCGATCTGCAGCGCGATCTTGAAATCCTGCTGGTCGATCTGAAAAAGCAGGTCGCCCTTCTTGACGGCGGCGCCGTCCTTGTAGGCGACCTTGTCGAGGAAGCCTTGCACACGCGCGACGAGATCGACGCGGTTGAGGGGCGCGGTCGAGCCGGTCACCTCCATGTAGAGGGTGATCTTGCGCTGCTCGGGTTTGGCGATTGTGACCTGAGCCGGCGGCGGGGGTTGGTATTTGTTTTGCTGCTCGCACGCCGTGAGCAATAGGATCGAGGCGACGGCCACGCCGACGCGCAGTCTCGTAGAGTTGCCGCCCATGGGGTCCGTCAGAGGTTCGTGCCGACCGATAACGCATAGACGCGTGCCCCGCGTCCGCCGCAGGCTAGCGGATACGAGCTAACGAATTTCATCGCGCATAAACTATATCCGAGTTGCAGGAACACCTGTGCGTGAACACCGCGGTGGTCTACAATTTTAAATTGTATTAATGTCGTATTTCGCGCTGAGCTAGAGCGCCAAACCCTTTTCGAGCGGCCTTGGCATGCCGTGCATCCGCATCGCGTTCAACCGTTACTGGATCCCGCACAAGGTGCCCAACTACGTCGCGGTGTTTGCCGGCGGCATCGATCACCTGTTCTCGATTGAGCGCATCCAGTGGAACGAGACGACGGACCGTATCGTGCTGGGAAGGGGCGTCGACATCGTCGAGGACAACGTGATCCTCGACCCGAGCGCGTACGCGCGCCCCGAGCGCCAGGGTGGCCGCGATGCGACGCATGTGCGCAGCGCACGTCTCGTCGGCGGGGACGATGGCGGCGCGCCGATTGCCTCGGCGAGCGACCGGGTGCTCGGCGACGGCGAGCATAACCTCGAGCTCAGCGGTGGCGCGGTCCGCGGCGAGGGCAACGCGTTGGCGAACCGCCTGCTCGGCAACAACGCCGACAACGTTCTCGTGGGCAACGGCGGCGACGACGTCCTCTACGGCGGGGCCGGAGACGACGAGCTGGTCGGGGGCCCCGGCAGCGACACCTATGTGTACCTCGCGGGTGACGGAAACGACGTCATCGTGGACGAGGCTGGGCCGGGCGAGATTGACCAGCTCGTGCTCGCGGGCGGCATTGCGCCGGACGAGGTTTCGCCGTATCGGCCCGCGCAAAGCCCGAACGATCTGCTGCTCGAGCTGCCAGGCGGCGGCAGCGTTCTAATCAAGGGATTCCTCGCCTCGCCCTCCGCCGGCATCGAGCGGGTCGTGTTCGACCATACGCCGGCGTGGGAGCGAGACGAGCTGGAGCGCCTCGCCCGCGCGGCGCCGCTGCTCGACGATTCCCCGCTTGTCCGCCGTGGGCCAAGCGCCCGCCCCAAGCTCGAGTGGAGCGACACGGTTAGGGGCCTGCATCCGCGTGCGGCGCTGATGCCGACCAGCGATGATGTCTCGCCGGATATCGCGCTCAATACGGTGTTCTGATCGTTTCCCGGGGGGCGCCGCTCCCCCATAGTGTAGCGGGGGAGCTGCCTTGTGGCGCCGCGAGGGAGGCGCCGGCTTCCCGCCCATCGTCTCGCGTGGGGCGGAGATGGCCGTGTCGCGTCCACGGATCTGCACACCGGCCGCCTGCGCCGCGGCGCTGCTCGCGTTTGTCGTCCCCATCGCAGCGGAAGATCTCCAACATGCTCCCCGGCGGGAGCCAGCCTGCACGCTCGCTGCAGGGCCGACCCACTCCGTCGTCCGCGTCATCGACGCCGAAACAGTGCTCCTCGACGACGATCAGGAAGTCCGCCTCATCGGCGCGCTCGCCCCACGCTCGCCCGACATGCGGCCCGACGCCTCGCCGTGGCCGCCCGAGCAGGAGGCGACAGCGGCCCTGCGCGACCTCGTGGCCGGCCGCAGCGTGGAGCTCGCCGCTTCGGGCCGCGCCAAGGACCGTTACGGGCACCTGCTCGCGCACCTGTTCTTCGACGACAACGGTGAGCGCGTGTGGGTGCAGGGGCGCATGCTCAGCAGCGGACACGCACGCGCCTACGGTTTGCCCGAGAGCTTCGCCTGCGCGCGCGAGCTCATAGCGCACGAGCACGTTGCGCGGGCTGCGCAAGCGGGCGAATGCCGCCTATGCTGTGCGCTCGGCTACCGAAGCCGGGAAGCTTCTGCGCTATCGCAACAGCTACCAGATCGTCGAAGGCAGCGTCGTGCACGTGAAGGCCGCGAAATCGCGCACCTACCTCGACTTCGGATCCGACTGGCGCACGGATTTCTCCGCCGGCGTCGACGCCAAGATCCTGCGCGCCAATCCCGAGTGGGCGAAGACTCTCACGGGGCTCGAGGGCCGGCACGTGCGAGGTGCACGGCTGGATCGAATACCGCGGCGGCCCCTACATCGCGATCGAGGATCCGAGCCAACTCGCCGTCATCGACGAGGCCGCGCAGCCGTCCGCGCCGTCGCAGGCACCCGGCGGCCCCGTGCTCAGCAGCGAGCGCCCCAATGGGCAGCGAGTGGGCGAGCCGCACAAAAGAAAACGCCCGGCGCACAAGGTGCCGGGCGTCGATCTCTAAGGCCGCCTTCCGCGCTCACGTCAGGCGGCCTTGGTCTGGGCGTCTCCGCCCTCGGCCTCGGCTGCGAGCCGGCGTCCGCGCGCGCTCTTCGAGAGCACGTCGGTTATGCGCTGCACTGCGCCGCGCTCGTCGAGCTTCTCGACCGCCGCGATCTCGCGCGCCATGCGATCAAGCGCATCCTCGTAGAGCTGGCGCTCGGAGTAGGACTGCTCGGGCTGCGCTTCGGAGCGGTACAGATCGCGCACGACCTCGGCGATGGCGACGAGGTCGCCGGAATTGATCTTGGCGACGTACTCCTGGGCGCGGCGGCTCCACATCGTGCGCTTCACCCGCGCGCGTCCCTTGAGCGTCTCCATCGCCTTCTTGACGGTGGGCTCCTCGGCGAGCTTGCGCATGCCGACGCTCGCCAGCTTGCCCGTCGGCACGCGTAGCGTCAGCTTCTCCTTGTCGAAGTTGATCACGAAGAGCTCGAGCGCCATGCCGGCGATCTCCTGCTCCTCGATGCCGACGATACGGCCGACACCGTGCGCCGGATAAACGATGAACTCATTGGCGCGGAAGCCGTGGCGCTGGCTGACCGGCTTCTTCTGCGCGGCGATGACCTGACGCGAGGCCGCCGCCTTTTCGGCAACCGACTTCGGCGTCGCGGGCGCGACAGGCGCGGTGATCTTCTGGCCCGACGGCTTCATCGCGGCGGCGACGGCGCGGATCGCCGCGATCGCACTGGTGCCCTTGCCGATGGCCGGCTTGCCGGCAACTTTCGCAGCGGCGGCGGGCGCGGCCTTGACCGGGCGAGCGGCCGACTTGACGGCGGCAGCGGTTGATGCTGTCTTGGCGCTGGACTTCGTGCTCTTGGCAGGCGCCTGCGAGCTGGAAACGGCCTTGCGCTGAACGGCCTTGAGCTTCTGGTCCGAGCGAGATGTCCCCTTCGTTGCGGCGACTGCCTTGCGGGCACCCTTCTTGCTGGCAGCGGCGGCAGAGTTGGCCGCGCGACCGGCAGTTTGCGCCTTCTTCTTTTGAGCCATAGGGGTCGTCTCACTTTCTCGTCGGGGTGTACTAACTGGGCACTCGGGGACAGGAACTCGGAACCATCACGCACCAAACCAGGGCGTCGACAGGACCGCCGCCGTTCTGGCAACTTTTGGATCCGAAAGCGGAACCCGCCAGAGCTGGTTTCCGATCCGGAAGTTGTATTGGCTTAGGTCAAAACCGCTCTTCCTCGGTCCGCGTGCGGCGGATCGTCGTCAGTCTCAGGGGTAAGAGATACCGTTTGTCCGCACCTGTTCCGGTTTTGTATGCAGCTTTCGCCTTCAATTGGTGCACCGTAACACAAATTTCATCGAAAATGAAGGCCGACCCGCCCGCAGGATGTGGGGCCGCTTAATTGCGGGCTTTGAATTCAAGGCTTTCTCCTCACGCTTTGCACATTTTGCCGCAAGCGCGAGTAGCCCGAAATATCGCACCGATGCCCAGCGCTAGTCGCCGGTGCCGGGATCGGGCGAGAAGTATTTCTCGAACTTGCCGGCCTCGTCCTTGTGGGCGTCGGCGTCGGCGGGGGCCTCCTTCTTGGAGGTGATGTTGGGCCAGCTCTCGGAATACTTCCGGTTGAGCTCGAGCCACTTCTCCAACCCCGGTTCCGTGTCGGGCTTTATCGCATCGACCGGGCATTCCGGCTCGCACACCCCGCAGTCGATGCACTCGTCGGGGTGGATGACGAGCATATTCTCGCCCTCATAGAAGCAATCTACGGGACAGACCTCCACGCAATCGGTGTACTTGCACTTTATGCATTTCTCATTGACGATGTAGGTCATTGGAAGGCCCGGCGTCGTTCCTCAGTACAGTGCGATATGGGCTAAGGCGCGCGCTTTGGCGACCCCGCTTTTGTTCAAACCCGCGCACGATTTGGTGCCCAACGGGTCAGCGGCCTTTCCCGCTCAGCCGGTCGATCTCGCGGCGCTCTCTCTTGGTCGGCCGTCCGCTACCTGGCAGGCGGCGGCCGGGACCCGTCTCACCCTGCTGCGAGCTTGGGATTTGCAACCTCGATTGCGCAAGAGGTTTGGGCGTGTCGGCCGGCGCTGTCAATTCCTCATAAAGCGCCAGCGCCGCGGCAGAGGGGCCCCGGCGCTGGCCGAGCCCCGCCACTTTGATGAGCCGCACGCGGCGATTGAGCGTGACGGTAAGCATGTCGCCGATGCGCACCGCGTGTCCAGGCTTCTCGATGCGGGCACGGTTGAGGCGCACTTTGCCGGCGGCGACGAACTCGGCGGCGAGCGTCCGCGTCTTGATGAGGCGGGCGAACCAGAGCCACTTGTCGATGCGCTGAGTTTCGCCGGTGGCCGGCGCTTCCTCCTCGCCCGCGCGGCTCAAGTGCTGGTCTCCTTGCTGCGCTTGGCGAGCTCGTCACGCAAGGCCCCAAGCGCGGCGAAGGGGGAATCGGCATCGGCGCCGGGACGCCGGGGCGGAGCCGCAGAGTGAACCTCGGTCTTACGGCGCTCCTCGCGCCTTGGCCGGCGATCCGGACCGTTGGAGCGGCGCGGATGCGCATCGCGCGCCCGCTCCGGGCCGTCCTTGCCGCGTCCGCGCTCGGGGCCGTCCTTGCCGCGCTCGCGGCGAGGCTCTCGGTGCGCCGGTGGCCTTGCGTCGTGCCCGTTGCCCGCGGGCGTGGCGGCCTGCGCGGGCTGAGACGGCTGTGGTGGCTGCGAAGGCTGGGCAGCGGCTTTGGGCTCGGAGCGCTTGCTTTGATCGTTGCGGCGCGTCCTTGCGGCGCTCGCCGCGGGGGTGCCGGCGCGGGACGCCATATCTCCTCGAACTCCGGCTCGCTCGGCGCGGGCTTTGCCGCGGTTTCAGTCGCGTGAGCCGTTGCAACCGAAGCGGCCGGCGCGGGCTCAGCGGCCGGCGCCACGACCGCGACGTCGGATTCGACGACGGCCAGCTGCGCAACCTCTGTTTCGGCTGGCGCCTCAGCCGTCTTCTTGATCGGGCGCCGTTCGACGCGGAATCCCAGCGCCTTCAGCACACCGCCGAGTTCCTCGGGCGAGCAGCCAAGCAGCGACATCATGTCGGGCGTCGCGGTGAAGCCGCCATCGCCGGTCGCGCCTTTCGGCGCCGCGGCGCCCTCCGCCTGCGAGCGCCAGGCAAGCAGCGGCCGGATGTGGTCGGCAAGGCGCTCCAGCATGTCGATGCGCACCGCGCGTGGCCCGCACACGTGGTAGCCGTAGGCGCGATAGAACGCTTCCGGCGCCGCGGGAGCGGGCGCAAACGAGGTCAGCCCTGCGCGCGGCGCCTCGGGCATCGCATCCGGCGTCAAACCGCAAGTACCAGCGTTCTTGAGCGACCACAGGGCCAATGCCAGCTCGGCCGCTGCGGGTTTCAGCAGCGTCGGGAAATAGATGTTGAAGGCACCGAAGCGCACCCCGTATTTGCGCAGCTGCGCACGCGCCGTCTGATCGAGCGCCTTGATCTCTTCGCCGATCGTCTCGCGTCGCAGGATGCCGAGGTTCTCGCGCAGCCGGAAGGCGATGCCGCGCGCGAGCCCGGAGATGTCCTCCGCCTTGCCAATCTCGACCAGCGGCTTGAGCCTTTCCGCGATGGCCTGCGTCACCCACGCTTCGAGCCGCGCCTGCACCTTCTCGCGATCGGGCGCGGAGAGGTGCTCGTCGGCCAGCACGCCGACCGATGGCTTCAGCGGATCGTCGCTCGCCTCGAGCTGGGCGATCTCCTGGCCTTTCCACAGAACCAAGCCGCGTTGCGTGAGCTGGAAGGCGTCCGGCTGTGCGGCGGAGACGCGGCGGGCGCGCATCGACAATTCGCGCGAAAGCACCTGCGCGGCAGCGGTGCGCGCCGCCTTGCCGTGGATGCCCTCGCCGCCGCCCGCATCGGCGGAGAAGCGGAATCCGCGCAGCCGGCCAACGTAGTGGTTTTCGACGTTGATCGCGCCGTCCTCGGCGATCTCGGCATGCAGCTCGTCCTTGTCGCGCATGCCCTTCATCAAGGCGCTCGTGCGCAAATCGACGAAGCGCTGCGTCAGACACTCGTGCAGGGCGTCGGAGAGCTTGTCCTCGATCTCGCGCGTGCGCTCCTGCCAGTGCGGCGGGTCCTTCAGCCAGTCGACGCGGTTGGACACAAATGTCCACGTGCGGATGTGGGCTATGCGGTTGGCGAGTGTGTCGATGTCGCCGTCGGTGCGGTCGGCGAACGCGACCTGCTTTGCGAACCAGTCTTCCGGAATGCGCTCTTCCGGCCCCATCAGGAACTTGTAGATCGAGCCTACGAGCTCGGCGTGATTCTGCCCGAGATCTTGCGGTAGTCGGGGATCTGGCAGACCTCCCACAACCGCGCGACCGCCGCCGGCGCCGATGCCGCGCGCGCCACGTCCTTGTCGCCGCTGCTCACCGTCTCGAGCGCGACCACGTCGTCGGAAGCGCGCCCGCGCGCCAGATGCTTGATATGCGGGGTCTCGCGCAGTGAGCTCTTCAGAGCTTCGAGGGAAGAGAAGTCGAGGTTGCGGTTGCGCCACTGCAGCACGCGCACGGGCTCGAAGTTGTGCGTCTCGAGGCGCTCGATCGTATCGGCATCGAAGGGCTCGGCCGAGCCGGTGACACCGAAGGTGCCGTCGTTCATGTGGCGGCCGGCGCGGCCGGCGATCTGGCTCAACTCCGACGGCGTCAGGTTGCGGTGGTTGTGGCCGTCGAATTTGCGCGATGCCGAGAATGCAACGTGGTCGACGTCGAGATTGAGGCCCATGCCGATGGCGTCGGTCGCCACCAGGAAGTCGACATCGCCCGACTGGTAGAGCGCAACTTGAGCATTGCGCGTGCGCGGCGACAGCGCACCGAGCACGACGGCTGCCCCGCCGCGTTGGCGGCGAATGAGCTCCGCGATCGAGTAGACCTCGGCCGCCGAGAATGCCACGACGGCGGAGCGCTGCGGCAGTCGCGTGATCTTCTTCTGCCCGGCATAGGTGAGCTTCGACAGGCGCGGGCGCGAGATGAAGTTGGCGCCCGGCACGAGATCGCCGATCGCATCGCGCATGGTTTGCGCGCCGAGCAGCAGTGTCTCGGAACGGCCGCGCGCGTGCAGCAGGCGGTCGGTGAACACGTGGCCGCGCTCGGGGTCGCCCGCGAGCTGCACCTCGTCGATCGCCAGGAAGTCGACGTCGATGTCGCGCGGCATCGCCTCGACCGTGCACACCCAGAAGCGGGCGCGCTCCGGCTTGATCTTCTCCTCGCCCGTGATGAGCGCGACGCTGTCGGCGCCGATGCGGGCGACGATCTTGTCGTAGACCTCGCGCGCGAGCAGACGCAGCGGCAGGCCGATCATACCGCTCTCGTGACCGAGCATGCGTTCGATGGCGAGGTGCGTCTTGCCGGTATTGGTGGGCCCGAGTACGGCCGTCGTATGCCGGATGCGGACCTCGAGGTCGCTGGCCATTTGCGAAGGCCTCCTCATCTCACTTGCCTATTGCCATCGCAGAGGGATCGACGGAGATCAAGGACTTCATTGAAGTTCGCGCGGCGGAGGCACTTGGCGCGCATCGCGATCGTGATCGCTTTTTTGGGTGATTATCGCCTGAGCATATCGCCCGAACGGTGCTCCACGTCAGCGTCGCATGGCGATCCGCTGCTGGTCGGGCATGGTAATCTCGGCCTGCTCGGAGGTGAGCACCGCGGAGCCGATGATCGTCGGGACCGTCACGCGATAGGGGATGACGATGTTGGCGTTCGGCACGGGGCGCAGCACGACCTCGATGGTGCCCTTGATGACCGATTCGGAGCCTTCGCCCGGCTTGTAGCCGGAGATGGGGATCATCTTCACGTGGCAGACCTGGTCGACGGTCGGTGGCACGGGATTGCCCGCAGGCGTGAAGACGAGGTCGAAGCGCTGCCGCCCATCGAAGATCGGGAGTCGGCGTTCGCAGGGGTGCGCGGTGTCGCCGACGGAGAGCGACATCACGCCGGTGAGCGGGTCGAGCACGTTGCGGAGCTGCGCCTGCGTGACCGGAATGAAGCCTGGCGGAAAGTCGTCCGGCGGCACCCATTTCACGTTCTTGACGCCGACCTGGTCGAAGCCGATGCCGAGCGACTTTGACTTGCTCGAGCTGAGCAGCGCCTTCTGCTTGAACCGGAACGTGTAATAGGCCGGCTTGGTGACGGCCCCGAGCACGCTGCCAGTGCTCGTCATAGCGCCGTTGTAGTCGAAGACCGTGGTGTCGATCTTGGAATCGGCGGACAGGTTGTAGTCCGCACCGTTCACGTCGGACCTGAAATTGAAGGTACCGATCTTGCCCAGCACGCCGAAGGTGATCTTGTAGCTCGCGACCACATGCGCCGGGAGCGGGGCGCCCGATCCGGCTTGGACAGGGGGCGCCGAGGCAATCATCGCCGGTAGCAACAGGAGCGCCGTCAGACGCGCCGTAGCGTGGCCGCGCCTGCCTCGAAAGCGAACTCCGTAGCTCATGCCCGATGTCCCCTGGACGCGGCGCGTTGCGGCATTGGCGGTTAGTCCTGTTTTTGGTCAAATATGTGACCCGGAGGCGCACCCGGCACCCTGGCCGGGCGCTTTCTGCAAGGGCCGCGGCGCCTTGACGGGCCTGAGAGCCTGGGGCATAGACAGCGCCTTGTTGCTCCGGTCCCGGTGGGAGCAGCTCTCCATATCCATCATTTTCCGTGCGCGGGCCACCCTTTGGCTAGGTGGCGAAGGAGCTTTGAGATGACGAGGCGTTGTGAGCTGACTGGCAAGCTGCCCCTTTCGGGCCAGCTCAGAAGCCACGCCGAGAACAAGACGAAGCGCAAGTTTCGTCCCAACCTTTGCGAGGTCACGCTGATAAGCGACGCGCTCGGACGCAAGGTCCGCCTTCGCGTCAGCGCGCACGCCCTGAAGTCGGTCGAGCACCGCGGGGGGCTCGATGCGTTCCTGCTGAAGGAGAGCGACGAGAACCTCTCGGAGCGCTGCCTCAAGCTGAAGCGCGAGCTGAAGAAGACCGCCAAGGCGGCTCCCGCGGCCGCCTAAGCCGCCCATCAGCGAAAGCTACTTGTTCTCGATCCGGCTGTTGTGCTCGGGCTCCGCGCGCGCCAGATCGCTGCCTTCGATCGCGAACTGCAGGAGCAAGGTCCGCTGCAGCAGGTGGTTGAAGTTGTCGTCCGAAATCATGGTGACGATGATCTCGCCTCCGGCGCCGGCGTGCACCGCCAGCCCCTCCATGTTGTCGATTTCCTGGTTCATCGCCGCGTCAAAGAGCGTCTCGCCCTCGATGCGCTCGCCGGGCTTGAGCTCGTCGCGACGGATGAGCCGCAGACGCGACTTGACGCCCTCGCTCCAGCGGAAGCGGCGCTCGAGCACGAGCAGGCCGCCGTCGGGAAGCCCCGCCGCGTCCGTTACGTCGTAATCGCCGGGATTGGTCAGATGGATCTCGGCCGGCTTGTTCTTGACCCACAGCCAGCCCGTGTGATCGCCCGCGGCATCGGGGAGGTTTTCGGCGAAGGCGACGAGCGAGCCCTTGTTGGGCCCGGCGCGCACGATGGCGAGTGCCTCGAGACCCTTGTTGGGCCCCATCTTCTTGGCGCCCGGCGGCATGTCGATGTAGCTCAGCGCCGGCGACAGGCCGTCTGCGCCGATGTCATAGCGGCCGATGCGGTGTTTCCGCTCGAACGATATCAGCACGCTTCCCTTGTCCGGCGTGCCGCTTAGAAGCGTGAGCCCTTCGGCGTCGCTGTTGCGCTTGCGGGTGAGCGCCTCGCCGGACTTCGCCCGGATGTGGCCGAGCCGCACGCCCTCCAGACCTACAGGGCGATCGCCGGCGTATGCGATCTCACCGCTCATCCAGCTCCCGACATCCGAGATTGAGAAGAACCTCCTGCCCTCGGCATCGACCACAAGCCCCGACCAGCCGCCGAAATGGCGCGAGGGCGAGGTGAGCACGAGGCCGCCGCGCCACTTGAGCTTGCCGAAATGGGTTTTGGCCGAGTCGATCTTGTCGAAGGCCGCGATGGGACGGGCTTCGACCGTGATGGCCTCGGCGGCCTCGTCCGTGGCGGCCCTTTGCTCAGCGAGCGCCAACGTGCCGCCGAAGATGGCCCAGCCGATCACCAACGTTGAAACGAAACGCTGCACATTGCCCTTCAAGTCGTACCCCTTAATGCACCCGCTTGAGCGACCGCGGACGCCGCGGGGCGGTTCCCTGCGACTTTTCCTCGAACAGCTCGACCAGCTTGTCGGTCATGGCGCCGGCGAGCTCGCCGGGATCGGTGATGGTGACCGCGCGACGGTAGTAGCGCGTGACGTCGTGGCCGATGCCGATGGCGATCAGCTCGACTGGCGAGCGCGTCTCGATCTCCTCGATCACTTGGCGCAAGTGCTGCTCCAGGTAGTTGCCGGAGTTCACCGAGAGGGTGGAATCGTCGACCGGTGCACCGTCGGAGATCATCATCAGAATGCGGCGCTGTTCCGGCCGCGCGAGCAGGCGCCGGTGCGCCCAGGCCAGCGCCTCGCCGTCGATGTTCTCCTTCAGCAGGCCTTCGCGCATCATCAGGGCCAGCGAGCGCTTGGCCCGCCGCCACGGTGCGTCCGCGGTCTTGTAGATGATGTGACGCAGGTCATTGAGGCGCCCCGGCCCCTGCGGCTTGCCGGACGCGAGCCACTGTTCGCGCGATTGGCCGCCCTTCCAGGCGCGCGTGGTGAAGCCGAGGATCTCGACCTTCACGCCGCAGCGCTCGAGCGTGCGCGCGAGAATGTCGGCGCAGCAGGCCGCGACCATGATCGGGCGGCCGCGCATGGAGCCGGAGTTGTCGAGCAGCAACGTGACGACGGTGTCGCGGAACTCGGTGTCGCGCTCGCGCTTGAACGACAGCGGGATGCATGGGATCGATGATGACGCGCGTGAGCCGCGCGGCGTCGAGCGCACCTTCCTCGAGGTCGAAGTCCCAGGCGCGGTTTTGCTGCGCCAGCAGGCGCCGCTGCAGCCGGTTGGCGAGGCGGGCCACCGCGCTCGACAGCGTTCTCAGCTCGCGGTCGAGGTAGGCGCGCAAGCGCTCGAGCTCCTCGGGCGAGGAGAGCTGCTCGGCGCCGACCTCCTCGTCGAACTCGCGCGTGAAGACCTTGTAGCCGAAGGCCTCCGGGTTATCGAGGACGGAGATGTTGGGCCGCCACGGCTCCGGCGTCTCGATCTGCTCCAGGTCGTCGAACTGGTTCTCGAAGTCGTCCGCGCTTGTCGTCTCGGAGGCTTCCTGCGCCTCGCTCGCCTCGCCTTCGGACAAGCCCTCCTCGCGCGGCCGATCGCGGCCGTCCTCGCCCTCTTCCGTGCTCTCGCCTTCGCTTTCGTCGCCTTGGGCTCGTTCTTGTTGCGCTCGCCGTTCTCCTCGTCCTCGGCGTCGGCGCTGTCTTCGGCGAGCTCGAGCGCGCGCAGAAGATCGCGCACGAGACGGCCGAAGCTCTCCTGGTCCTCGGCAAGGCTCTCGAGCCGGCGCAGCACCTTGGCGCCGCGCTGCTCGATCGAGGGCCGCCACAGGTCGACGAGCGCCTTGGCCGTCTCGGGCGGCGGCAGACCGGTGAGCCGCTCGCGGATCAGCAGGGCCAGCGCATCCTCGAGCGGCGCGTCGGCTCCTTACTGGCACCGGCGGCGAAGCGGTCGTCGGCGTACTGGTCCTCGATGCGCGCGGTCAGGTTGCGCGCCATGCCGGGCATGCGGTTGGCGCCCAGCGCCTCGACGCGCGCACGCTCGGCCGCCTCGAACACGAGGCGCGCGGGACCTGATACCGGCGCGAGGCGATTGTGCAGCTTGACGTCGTGGCAGCCGGCGGTCAGCGCGAAGCTGTCGGCCCAGCCGCGGATGACGGAGATCTCGCGCTGCGAGGGCACGCGCGAGGGCTCGGGCAGCAGTACATGCTTGGCCGTGAACTCCGGGGTCCCGGCGCGAAGCCGACTCGATGTCGTGCTGACCGGCAATGGCGCGGACCGTGAGGCCGATCGCCCGCTTCAGCGGCTCGGTCGGCGCTTCCTTGCGTTTGGGGCCCGTGGTCATCAGCCAGCTCTGGAGCCTCAGCTCAGCGCGACGTTGGCCGCGCTCTCGGGCAGCTCCTCGCCGAAGCAGCGCTGGTAGAACTCGGCGACCAGCGGCCGCTCGAGCTCGTCGCACTTGTTGAGGAAGGTCAGGCGGAACGCGAAGCCGATGTCGCCGAAGATCTCGGCGTTCTCCGCCCACGTCATCACCGTGCGCGGGCTCATCACGGTCGACAGGTCGCCGTTGATGAAGGCGTTGCGCGTCAGATCGGCGACGCGCACCATGTTCGAGACCGACTTGCGCTTGGCTTCGGTCTTGGCGAACGACTTCGACCTTCGACAGCACGATCTTGGCCTCGTCGTCGTGCGGCAGATAGTTGAGCGTCGCGACGATCGACCAGCGGTCCATCTGGCCCTGGTTGATCTGCTGCGTGCCGTGATAGAGGCCGGACGTGTCGCCGAGGCCGATGGTGTTCGTCGTCGAGAACAGGCGGAACGACGGGTGCGGCCGGATCACCTTCGACTGGTCGAGCAGCGTCAGCTTGCCCGAGACCTCGAGCACGCGCTGGATCACGAACATCACGTCCGGCCGGCCGGCGTCGTACTCGTCGAAGCACGAGCGCCGTGTTGATCTGCAGCGCGCACGGCAGGATGCCCTCGCGGAACTCGGTCACCTGCTTGCCGTCCTTCAGCACGATCGCGTCCTTGCCGACGAGATCGATGCGGCTGACGTGGCTGTCGAGGTTGACGCGGATGCACGGCCAGTTGAGGCGCGCCGCGACCTGCTCGATGTGCGTCGACTTGCCGGTGCCGTGGTAGCCCTGGATCATCACGCGGCGGTTGTGCTTGAAGCCGGCGAGGATGGCGAGCGTCACGTCGCGGTTGAACAGATAGTCGGGATCGAGGTCGGGAACGTGCTCGTCCGGCTTGGAGAAGGCCGGCACCTCGAGATCGGTGTCGATGCCGAACACCTGCCGCACCGAAAGCTTCATGTCCGGAAGACCGGCCAGCTTGGCTTCGGCACCCGTGCTGGGATTGCGCGCGCATCGTCGAGGGCCTTCGAGGAAATGCGAGGTTTCAGGAATTGGCGCGGCGGCGCTGCCGGGCTCAGACCAGGCCCGCTTGCTTCAGATAGTTATAGGCTTGGATGATCTCGCGCAACTTGTCAGCGGAGCGCGGATCTCCGCCATTGGTGTCGGGGTGATGCATCTTGACCAGCTCCTTGAAGCGGGCCTTGATCTCGATGCGCGTGGCGCCGGCCGGCAGGTTGAGCGTCTGCAGGCTCTTGCGCTCCAGCGGCTTGAGGGTCCGGCGTTCCTCGACAGGGGCCTGGCGCGCTGCGCGTGCACGCCATGCAAAGAAACCATGCGGGTCTTGCGCGCGCAGCGTCGAGGGCCGCGGACCACTGCTGCCGTTGGCATCGCCCGCACCCTGCTTTGCCTTGTTCGACAGGTTGAGCGCCGACCTTCCAGGTCGGCCGATGACCGGTCATGGCGTCCTTCTGGAAGTCCTCGACTTCCCGGTCGTTCATGCCGTCGAAGTAGTTGTAGGAGGCGTTGTACTGGCGAACGTGATCGATGCAGAAGAGATAGTATTGCCCGTCGCGCCCGCGCCCGCGCGGCGCCCGGTGAGCCCCGGCGACCGGCATCCTTTCCACTGGCAGCAGGGGCGTTCTTCCCGCGCCTGATCGGCGCGCTGCCTTTTGGGCGCGACGCGGATGCTATCGAAATATTTGGAGTTCGAGCTTCATTGGTGAAGTATGATCTCAGCTCAGCCGCCGCACAAGCAGCGAAGGCTCACCGGCGCCTAGCAAATCTTTCACAGCACGATGAGGCGACCATTAATGGGCCTTGAGACGCAGATGCGCGAAAAGCTGATGGTCGCCCTGCATCCGACCCGTCTCGACGTGGTCAATGAGTCGCACCTTCATGCCGGCCACCGCTCTTCGCCGGGAACGGGCGAGAGCCATTTCCGCGTGCTGATCGTTGCCGACGCGTTCGCTGGCAAATCGCGCGTCGAGCGCCACCGTATGATCAACGAGCTCTTGGGTGACGAGCTGAAAGGTGGGGTGCACGCGCTTGCGATCAAGGCCTGCGCCCCGGGCGAGCCCGTCGGCTGAACCCGCCTACAAAGAAGCCCGTAAAAAAATAGTGCTGAAAACAGTCTCGCCCCCGCAATGAAGCGAGGGCGAGATAGTGACGACGGTTGTTAGCCACGTCGCGCGGTGCTTACCACCACCAGCGGCGCCAATGGCGGCGGTGATGCCAGCGCCAATGGCGGCGCCAGTAGACCTGCTCGACCGCAACGTTGGCCGGAGCAGCGTTGGTGAGCTTGCCGAGGGCGATGCCCGAAGCAGGCGCGGCCTGCGCGCTGCCGGCGGCGACGATGCAGGCGAGCGCGCCCGCAGCGACGGTAAGGGGAAGCAGTTTTGTCATTACGGTTCCTTCCAGTTTTCGGTGCGCTACCTGTCGCGAACACGAGAGGACACCGCACACATTTGCATCCTCCCGGCGTGAGCCTTCAATAGATTCAGGGGATGCGCCTGAACCTAACCTGAACGAAACGCTGCTCCCTCCAAACAAACGGTAAACGCAGCGCAAGAGAGCTAGGATTTCTGCGCCTCTGCGCTCGCCTGCTTGACACGGGACGCGGCTCCGGCCGCGGGGCTAATGCGCAGGGCCGCGATCTTGTTCCTGGTCTTGCGCAGGATTTCGAATCGATACTCGTAGAATGTGAAAACTTGTCCGGGCTCGGGGATGGTTTGCGCCTCGTGGATGACAAGTCCGGCAATCGTCGTCGCCTCCTCGTCGGGAAGGGTCCAGTTCATCTGCCGGTTGAGATCGCGGATCGCGACGGTGCCGTCGACGTTGACGGTGCCGTCGGGCTGCGGACGAATCGCGGCCTCGTGCGTGTCGTGCTCGTCCGCGATCTGACCGACGATCTCCTCGAGGATGTCTTCGAGCGTGATGAGCCCCTGCACCTCGCCGTACTCGTCGACGACGAGCGCCATCTGCGCCTTGCGCTTCAGGAACTGGTTGAGCTGGGCTTTGAGCGGCGTGGTGTCGGGGACGAACCACGGCTCGACGGCGAAGCTCATGATGTCGAGCTTGGAGACGTCCCAGCCGGAGCGGCCCAGCGCCGAGAACAGGTCCTTGGTATGCAGCACGCCGACGATGTTTTCTGGCTCGTCTTTCCAGATGGGGACGCGCGTGTACTGCGTGCGCAACAGGTCGTCGACGACTTTCTGCGGCGGCTCGTCGGCGTCTGATGGTCTCCATCTTCGTTCGATGCACCATGATGTCGGACACCTGCAGATCTCGTAGGTCGAGCACGCCGCCCAGCATGTCGGCGTCGTGACGGCCGACGGCGCCTTCCTTCTTCTGCAGCTCGATCGTGCCGCGGATCTCCTCGTGCGCCGCGAGGATGTTCGCCTCGTCGTCTGCCTTACCAGGGGTAAGCTTCAAAAGTTGCCGGACGATGAACTCAATCGTAACCGTAATCGGATTGAGCACCACGATCACCGCGCGCATCGTCGGCGCGACAAGGAGCGCGACGCGGTCCGAGTACGCGAGCGCGTAGGTCTTCGGCAGCACCGCGGCGAAGACGACGATTAGAAACGTGATGATCACCGTCGCGTAGACAACGCCGACCTCGCCCACGAGGACTACGGCAAGACCGGAGGCGAGGCCGGAGGCGAGCACGTCAACGAGCGTGTTGCCGATCAGAATGGTGCCGATCATCTTCTCCGGCGAGCGCAAGCACCTTATTGACGACCGCGGCGCGTGCGTTGCCGTCCTGCTCGAGCGCGTGCATGCGGGCGCGCGAAGCGGCGGTGAGCGCGGTCTCGCCCAGATTGAAGAAGGCGGACAGCGCGATGAGCACGACGATGGCGATGACGATGGCGGTGATCGCGATGGGCATGGGAGTTCTGGGGGTTGCTCGATGTTCTGGGGATTGGCGGTTGTCGCTGCACTCGTTTGCCGGCACGTCGCCAAGGGGCTCGCAACCTAGCACAAATCGGGGAGAGCCGAGTTAGCGGCCGGTGCGGGCGATTTCGCCGGCGAGGAATTCGCGCACGCCCGCTTCCGGAACGTCGCTGGCGACGAACGCCTCCCCGATGCCGCGCACGAGGATGAACGTAAGTCGGCCGCGGCGCACCTTCTTGTCCTGGGCCATGAGGCGCATCAGCGCCTCCAGGTCGGGCTTGTCGCCGGGTATGTCAGCGATACGCGTCGGCAGGCCGACAGCCTCGAAATGCGACGCCGCGCGCCTTGCCGCGCCGGACGCGCATAGACCCAGCGCCTCCGAGAACCGGAACGCGATCGCCATGCCGATGGCGATCGCCTCGCCGTGTAGCAGCCGGTCCGAATAGCCACACCAGGCCTCGAGGGCGTGGCCGAACGTGTGCCCGAGGTTGAGCAGCGCGCGCTCGCCCTGCTCGGTCTCGTCGCGGCCGACGATGCCGGCCTTGGCCTTGACGCTGGTCTCGATGGCGCGTGTCAGCGCCGCTTCCTCGAAGGCGAAGACCGAGCTCCAGCTCTGCTCGAGCCAGGCGAAGAACGCGGCGTCCCCCAGCAGGCCGTACTTGGCGACCTCGGCGTAGCCGGCGCGCATCTCGCGCTCAGGCAGTGTGCGCAGCATTTCGGTATCGGCAAGACTAGGCTCGGCTGGTGGAAAGCGCCGATGAGGTTCTTGCCTTGCGGGGTATCGATGCCGGTCTTGCCGCCGACCGAGGAATCGACCTGCGCCAGCAGCGAGGTCGGGATCTGCACAAAGCGCACCCCGCGCCGCAGGATTGCCGCGGCAAAGCCGGCGAGATCGCCGATAACGCCACCGCCGAAGGCGACGACGAGATCGCCGCGCTCGAGCCCCATCTCGAGCAGGCGCTCGCTGAGCGGAGCAAGCTCACGGAAGCTCTTCGTCGGCTCGCCGGGCTTCAAGACGATGGACCCGGCGTGCAGGTTCTCGCGCTTCAGCGCCGCTTCGAGACCCGCAAGGTGAAAGCGCGCGACGTTCTCGTCCGTCACAATCCCGCACTTGGGCGCGCCGAGTCGCGCGGCGATGAGGGCGCCCGCGTTCGCCAGCAGGCCCGGTCCGATCAGAACGTCGTAGGCGCGGCCGCCCAGCGGCACCGGCACTGTGCGGGCGGCCGCAATCTCGGACACCGAGGTCATTGCGCCTCCTCGGACCGCGCGGACGGCAGCGGTGCGGTCAGCCGCTCTATGATCTCGGCAACGATCACGTCGTGCGGCACGTCGCGGCTTTCGACCGTGAGGTCGGCCTGCGCGTAGACGGGGTAGCGGTCGTCCATGAGTTTCTGCATCACGGTCTGGGGATCGCCGTCTTTGAGCAGCGGTCGGTTGTTGCGCTTCGCCACGCGGCGCACAAGCAGCGGCAGGTCGGCCTTGAGCCACACCGAGATCCCGCGCTCCGCTATGGCGGCGCGCGTATCGGCATTCATAAAGGCCCCCCCGCCGGTGGCCAATACCTGCGGGCCCGACCGCATCAGGCGCGCCAGTACCTTGCGCTCACCCTCGCGGAAATAGGGCTCCCCGTGCTCGCTGAAGATATCCTCGATGCTCTGGCCCGCCGCCTTCTCGATTTCCTCGTCGGCATCTACGAACGGCAGCCCAAGGCGTGCGGCGAGCCGGCGGCCGACAGCCGATTTGCCGCAGCCCATCAGGCCGACCATGACGATCGACTTGTCGCCCAGTGCGGATTTGATCGCTTGAAGCGATTGAGCATCGCCCATCTTGTCTTACTCTCGCGATCGAGGTCGATTCGATTTGATCGGCCGCGGCGGTTCCGGACGCCATCGCGCTGCAACGGCGCCTACTTTGGATTGTGCCCGAGAGCAAGTCATAATGGCGCCACCATGCAAAGAGACTTAAAACAGGACGCGGGATAGCAAAATGCCGAGCTTGTTCCGGTTTCTTGCGGTCGTTGGCACCATCGGCGCCATCATCCTGGGCGTGCTCTACGTCCTTGCCACCAAATTCGAGCCCACAACGCGCACCGTCACCAAGCCCGTCCCGGGCGTCAAAGTTCGAACCGAGTAACCGGCTTAGTCGCCATGCGCAATCGGGCCCTCGCATTCGCACTTATCGCAGCGCTTGCGCAGACGCTTCCCGCAACCGGTTCCCGCGCGCAAGAGTGGAGCCCGCTCGACATCTTCGGCACCGAGAAGAAGCGCCCCGAGCCGGAGCGGCGCCCGCCGGCGCAGGAGCGTGGGCCCGACACCATAGCGCCCCAGCCCGGCGAGACGAAAAGCCAGGCGGTCGAACGCCTCGATCTCTCCCCCGTGATGGCGGCCGACGGCTCCGGGCTTCCCTATGAGCTGTGGCAAGGGCTCGACGTAACCACCTTCGAGCGCCTCATCGCAGAGATCGAGATCCCGCCGCGCTCACCCGCGCTGCACGCGCTGTGGCTGCGCCTCATCACCTCCAACGTGACCCCGCCCGGTGGAGGACAAGCCGACCAGCAGTTCACGGCGCTGCGTCTTGAAACGCTGTACCGCTCCGGGTTGCTCGAGCAATCGTCGCAAGAGCTTGCGAAGATGCCCGCCGCCAGCGGCGTTGTCGCCACGCTCGCCGCGCGCAACGACATCGGTCTCGGCAAGAAGGAGCAGGGCTGCGCCACGGCGCAGGCCGCGGGCGCGCTTCCCGCAGATCTACCAAAGCCCCTGAAAGCGCAGACCGCCATGATCTCCGGCTACTGCGCGGCAATCGCGGGCGATCCGGCCTCGGCCGGCCTCGCCGCCGAGATGGCGCGCGAGGAAGGCGCGAAGAACTCGGCCGGGCTCGAGGCGCTCGATGCCATTTCCGTGCACACGAGCCCCAAAATCGGCGGCAAGGATACGGTGTCGCTGCTCGACTACCGCCTCGTCGAGGCTGCCGGTGGCACCATCGACCCCGGCGCACTTCTGAAGCAGGGTGCGCCGTCGCTGCTCGCCGCACTGGCGCTCGACCCCAACACTCAGCCGGCGCTCATGCTCGCGGCGGCCGAGGCCGCGGCCCAGGTCAACGCCATCTCCCCCGACGAGCTCGCCGACATCTACCGCAAGCAGGCATCCCTTGCCGCAGCTGCCGCGGGCGCCAATACGGCCGAGCGGCGCGCGCAGCTCTTCGTTGCAGCGGAAGCCGAGCGCACGCCATTGAAGAAGGTGCGGCTGATCCGCTCCTACCTCGATGAATCGCGCCGCGCGGGGCTCTATCTCGGCGCGCTCGCCATGTCGGCGCGCGCCAGCGACACGGTCGTGCCGGTGCCGGAGATCGGCTGGTACGCCGAGACCGCGATCGAGATCGCGTTGGCGGCGGGCGAATACGAAAAGGCACGCAGCTGGGCCAACTTCGGCGCGACGCTCGGTGCCGCGCCGGAGGGCAGCCTCAGCCATTGGCTGGCGCTCATCGACATCGCCGACAGCAGCGGCGCGGGCAACCGTGGCGACAGCCTGCACTACATCGAGGAACTCGCCGTACACGGGCGCCTCGATCCGGCGCTGTTGCACCGCATCGCCACCGTGCTCGACGCGCTCGCCTACGACGTGCCGATCCCACTGTGGGAGGCGGCAAGCCGCACGCCGCAGCCCGCCGGCGGCTATCTGCCGGAGACGGGCGTGCTGTCAGAGCTGCAGGACGCCGCCAAGAAGCGGGAGTTCGGCCACACCGTGCTGCTCGCCATGAAGACGCTGGGGCCTAACGGCGCGGAAGGGGCGCACATGATCGCGCTCGGCGATTCCATTCGCGCACTGAAGCGGGCGGGGCTGGAGCCGGATGCGCGCAGGCTCGGCTTCGAGGCGCTGTTTGCGAGCTGGCCGCGCGCCATCGTCAACTAGCGGCACTGGCCGAGGCGGGCATGGTCGAAGCGTCGGCGCACATCGAGACCTTTCTCGACATGCTGGGCGCCGAGCGCGGTGCCGCGGCCAACACGATCGACGCCTACCGGCGCGATCTCTGCGATTTCGGACAGTTCCTGCAACGCCGCAACGTGGCACTCGCAGCCGCCACGACCGAGCGACGTCTCCAACTACTTCCGGGACGCCGCTGCGGCGGGCCTCAAGCCCGCTTCGCGCGCGCGCCGGCTCTCCGCCGTGCGCCAGCTCTACAAGTTCCTGCTGGCAGAAGGCCGTCGCCCGGAACGATCCGACGCTCGGCCACGCGGGCCCGCGCAAGCAGCCGCGCGTTGCCCAAGACGCTGAGTGTCGCCGAGGTCGACCGGCTCATCGGCGCCGCCGCAAAACGCGCGGAAACCGCGACGGCATCGAGCATCTGCGCCGTTCACTGCGGCTGCATTGCCTCCTCGAGATGCTCTACGCCACGGGCATGCGCGTCAGCGAGCTGGTGTCGCTGCCGCGCGGCGTGCTGGCAGGCGACGAGCGCGTGCTGACCATTCAAGCGGCAAGGGCGGGCGCGAGCGGCTCGTGCCGCTCAACACCTCAGCCCGCGCCGCGCTCGACCGCTACCTGGGCGTCGGCGTCCCCGAGACGGAGGGGTTCCGCCGACGGTTGCCACCAAGTGGCTGTTCCCTTCGCGCGGCGCCCAAGGCCATCTCACGCGCCAGCGCTTCGCCCAGGATCTGAAGGAGCTCGCCGATCGAAGCCGGCCTCGATCCCGACCGCGTCAGCCCGCACGTGCTGCGCCACGCCTTCGCCAGCCACCTGCTGGACCGCGGCGCCGACCTGCGCTCGGTGCAGCAGCTGCTCGGCCATGCCGACATTTCGACGACCGAGATCTACACGCACGTGCTGGAGGAGCGGCTGAAAAAGCTGGTGCAGCGAGCACCATCCGCTGGCCCGCCGCGAAGGGTAGATCTGCGTTAATGCCGGCAGGACCGCATCGGTCTTGACAGGCCCGGAGCCGCGGCGCGATTGTCCGCCACCCCCTGAGCATCTGCGACGAAGAGCCATTGGATCGCTCCCGGAACCATCCGCACCTATCTCGACTTCGAGAAGCCGATCGCCGAGCTCGAAAGCAAGGTCGCCGAGCTGCGCGCGCTCGAAGGCGAGGACCGGCCGGTCTCCATCGCCGATGAGATCAAGAAGCTGGAGCAGAAGGCGCGCACGGCGCTGGTCGACACCTACGCCAAGCTGACGCCCTGGCAGAAGACGCAGGTCGCGCGCCATCCCGAACGGCCCGCACTGCCTCGACTTCGTCAGCGCGCTGATCGAGGATTTCACCCCGCTGGCCGGCGACCGCTACTTTGCCGAGGACGAGGCGATCGTCGGCGGCCTGGGCCGCTTCCGCGGCCGCTCCGTCATGGTGATCGGCCACGAGAAGGGCTCCGACACCGAGAGCCGCATCCGGCACAACTTCGGCATGGCCAAGCCCGAGGGCTACCGCAAGGCCGTGCGCCTGATGGAGCTGGCCGAGCAGTTCAGTCTGCCGGTCATCACCCTGATCGACACCGCCGGCGCCTATCCCGGCATCGGCGCGGAGGAGCGCGGCCAGGCCGAGGCCATCGCCCGCTCGACCGACTGCTGCCTCGCGCATCGGCGTGCCGCTGATCACGGTCGTCATCGGCGAGGGCGGCTCGGGCGGCGCCATCGCGCATCGCCACGCGCCAACCGCATCCTGATGCTCGAGCACGCGATCTACACGGTCGCCTCGCCCGAGGCTGCGGCCTCGATCCTGTGGCGCGACTGCGCCAAGGCCATCGACGCCGCCACCAACATGAAGATCACCGCGCAGGACCTGGACCAGCTCGGCGTCATCGACGTGATCATCACCGAGCCGATCGGCGGCGCCCATCGCGACCGCGAATCAGATCATGAAGGCGACCGGCGATGCGATGGCCCGGGCGCTGGCCGAGTTCGACGGCAAAAGCCCCGCGGAAATCCGCCGCCAGCGGCACGACCGCTTCATGGAGATTGGCCAGTCCCTCTAAGGGATGGCGTTTAGGCGGCATAACGACCGCATTAACCGCCAAAATCCGGTCCAACTCCTGACGATACTGGCAGGGAATCGTCACCACGGCTGCAAGATTTGCCGCGGGTTGCTAGGAATTCCGTAACGTTAACGATATCTTAAGGGTTGAGACCTTGATGGTGGTCACCGTGCGCCAGGGGCACTGCGTATGCGTATGATCATCCTTGGCTCGAGAACGAGAGCCCGTGTGTGCGCAGCCATTGCAGCGCTTGCGGGTGCCTGCGCGCTCGGAGCCTGCAGCGGCGGGGCGCCTTCGATCCCGCCCTCCGATCAGCCTCTGAGCGGCGAAGCTATGATGCTGCTCGGCCGCAAGGGCATGGATCAGGGCGCGCCGATCTTCGTGCGCATCTTCAAGGAAGAGTCCGAGCTCGAGGTCTGGAAGGCGCGCGACGACGGCCGCTTCTACCACTTCAAGACCTACCCGATCTGCAACTGGTCGGGCGACGTCGGCCCGAAGACGACGCTACGGCGACCGCCAGGCACCGGAAGGCTTCTATCGCGTCACCGCCAACCAGATGAATCCGAACTCGCAGTACTACCTCGCGTTCAACCTCGGCTATCCCAACGCCTACGACCGCTCGCTGCAGCGCACGGGTGACGCCCTGATGGTGCACGGCAAGTGCAAGTCGGTCGGCTGCTACGCCATGACGGACGCGCTGATCGAGGAGATCTACGCGCTGGCCCGCGAAGCGCTGAAGGGCGGCCAGGAGAGCTTCGAGGTGCACGCCTTCCCGTTCCGCATGACGGACGAGAACATGGCGCGCTACAAGGACAACCCGAACTACGAGTTCTGGCGCACGATGAAGCAGGGCTACGACTACTTCGAGAAGTATCGCCTGCCGCCAACGATCGCCGTGTGCGACCATAGGTACGTGGTCAACGTGAAGGCGCCGGTGAACGCCAGCGTGCGGCCCGACGCCGCCTGCCCGCGCTTCACGCGCCCTGTCGTCGCGCCGTTCGTGCCCAAGCCCACCGAGCAGCAGCTCGCCGAAGAGCGCATCGTCGTACCGGGGCCCAAGCTGCGCGAGATCGCAGAGCTTCGCCGCCGCCAAGCCGACGCCGGCGACGCAGCCGGATGCCCCGTTCGGGACCTCGTTCGGCCTCGGCGTTCCGGAAACGACGGGCATGTCGCCGCCCGCCTCACCCCAATAGAACATGGCTGAAAGCCGTACGCTGAAGGCGCTCGTCGTTCTCGGCGTGCTCGTCGCGATCACGGCCGGCGCAGCGTTCCTGTTTTGGCCGCAGATCTTCGCGATGCTCGAGGAAGAGGCGATCTGGTCCGAGAAATCGGGTCGCTGGCACCTCTACGCGAGCGGCAAGACGCTGCCTGGCACGCCCGATCTGCAGAACCTACAGGGCCGGCTTGCCGCACAGGGCGCCAAGCTCGGCGCTCCGGTGTTCCTGCGCATCTTCAAGCGCGAGTTCGAGCTCGAGGTCTGGCTGAAGCATGACGGGCGCTTCGAGCGCTTCGCCACCTATCCGATCTGCATGTGGTCGGGCGGACTGGGGCCGAAGGAGCGCCAGGGCGACAAGCAGGCGCCCGAAGGCTTCTATACGGTCGACGCAACCGCGCTCAATCCCGACAGCAAGTATCACCGCTCGTTCAACCTCGGCTTTCCCAACGCCTTCGATCGCGAGCACGGCCGCACCGGCTCGCTGCTGATGGTGCACGGCGATTGTCGCTCGATCGGCTGCTACGCCATGACCGATCCTGTCATCGACGAGATCTGGGCGCTGATCACGGGAGCGCTGCAAGGCGCCCAAAAGCGGTTCCAGGTGCAGGTGTTTCCGTTCCGCATGACGGAGGCAAACATGGCGAGCCACGCGCACGCGCAGGAGGCGCCGTTCTGGCAGCAGCTGAAGCCGGGCTACGATGCGTTCCTAAAGTCAAAGCTGCCGCCGCAGGTGAGCGTCTGCCACGAGCGCTACGCGTTTCAGCCAGCTGCCGGCGAAAAAGACGGCAGCACCCCGATCGAAGACTTTTGTCCGAGCGCAAGCCCGGGCACCTAAATTTTGCATTGGTGGGTTATCCCATTCGGGCAAATCGCCGCAACACCCTGTGGTGACTTGATAATGTCCGTTTGAACCGTTCAATTTCGGTGCCGAGCAGGCACCTCGCGCCATGGAGCGGCTGCGGCGCATGCGCTAGGGGTCGATGTAGAAAGGTGGGTTGATGCGTCTAGTTCTTAGGCATCTGAGCCGTTGCGTCTTCGGGCTGGGCATGGCGGTCCTCGTGATCGGCCAGGCTAAAGCCGGGCCGCCGCTCGCCCCGGACCTGCCTGGGGGCGCGGTCGCCCGTGGCGAGCACAAGCGGCTCGCAACCGAAGGCAAGCTGCCGCTGCCCGGCACGCCTGACGTCACCAAGCTCGATGAGCGCCTGGCCACCCACCACGTGACGCGCGACGCCTCCATCATGCTCCGCATCTTCAAGGCCGAGTCCGAGCTCGAGGTGTGGATGACCACGAATACGGGCGAGTACGCGCTGTTCGCCACTTACCCCGTGTGCTTCTGGTCCGGCACGCTCGGACCCAAGCTGAAGGAAGGCGACCGGCAGGCGCCGGAGGGGTTCTACACGGTCACCTGGCCCCAGACGCACCGCGAAGGGGCGCGCTGGCCGGTGTCGCTCGACCTCGGCTTCCCCAACTCCTTCGACAAGCTGAGCGCGCACAACGGCTCGGCCATCCTGATCCACGGCGGCTGCGCCTCGATCGGATGTTTCGCCATGACCAACCCCGTCAACGACGAGCTGAACAGGCTCGTGGCGCGCTCGCTCAACGCGGGGCAGGTCTACGTGCCGATCCACGTGTTTCCCTTCCGCATGACGAGCGAAAACTTCAATCGCTACGACATACCGCAATGGCGCGACTTCTGGCGCAACCTCAAGGAGGGCTACGACCTCTTTGAGCGAACAGGCAGGCCACCGCGCGTCAGCGTGTGCGACACCTCCTATGGCTTCCAAGCCGTGAGCATGATCGAGGCCGCCAACCCCGGCCCGATTGCAGTGTGCCCACGCACCGAGGCGGTGCTGCGCGAGATCGACGAACTGAACGCGCGGGTCGCCGAGCAGAGCGGCCCGCTGCCCGCGGCAAAGCCGGCGGCGGCGTATGCCTTCCTGCGCCTCATGCGTCCGCGGGTCTCGAACATGACCCGGATCGGCCCCAGTTCGTATCAGCAGGCCAACGGCGAGACGGCGCGCGCGGGCGTGAGCGCAACCCTGACGCGGCCTCTCGTCCCTCGAGCTGCCGCAGGTATGCGGACCTGCGCGAAAGGCTGGCGACGAAGGCGGCGATCGTAGCCGAGGAGGAGCGCGTCAGCACCAAGCAGCCGGTGGTGCACGAGAAGCGGCGGCACACGGCGAGCCGCTAGGCGTTCTGCCAACGCCGCCATTGCGGGCGCCTTGCACGCGCGGCACCCGTGGCCTACATCGGGCGGCAGCGGCAACAGCGGGACAATCGATCATGCGGCGCTCCGAACCCAACTTCATCGAGGACCTGATCGAGCGCGCAATTTTCGCCAGCCGCTGGATCTTGGCGCCGTTCTATCTCGGCCTCGCGTTTTCGCTTTTCATCCTGCTGATCAAGTTCGGGTTCGAGCTGGTCCACATCGCCGTGCATGCGTTCAATTCGACCGAATCCCAGGTGATCCTCGGCATCCTCGCGCTGGTCGACCTCGCGCTCACGGGCTCGCTGCTCATCATCGTGATCTTCTCGGGCTACGAGAACTTCGTCTCCAAGATCGACCACAGCGGACACCGCGACTGGCCCGACTGGATGGGTACGATCGACTTCACCGCGTTGAAGCTCAAGCTGCTCTCGTCCATCGTGGCCATCTCGGCGGTGCAGCTCTTGAAACAGTTCATGGCGGTGTCGTCCGCCTCCGACCGCGACCTGTTCTGGCTGGTCGTGATCCACATCGTGTTCGTCGTATCGAGCGTGTTGCTGGCGCTGTCGGACCGGCTGTCAGGCACCAGCCATGCGGCCGCGAGAGCGGTCGAGCCGGGCGCCTACGGCGACCACAGCCGAGGCTAAACCTCCGGTAGGGCAACGTGAACCGCATCCTGGTCATCGGCGGCTACGGAGCGTTCGGGGCACGGGTCTGCGAGCTGCTCGCGCGTACGCCCGACCTTGAGGTAGTCGTCGCCGGACGGCGCCGGGACGCGGCCGCCGGGTACGCGGCGCAGCTTGCGCGCACGGCGAAAGCCGCGGTCAGCCACGCCGTTCTCGACGCCGGGACTGCGAGCGCCCGAGAGATCCGTACGCTCGCTGCCACCGTGCTGATCAACGCCTCCGGCCCGTTCCAGGCGCAGACATATGGCCTCGCGCGCGCCTGCATCGGGGCCGGCTGCCACTACATCGATCTCGCGGATGCGCGCGCGTTTGTCACCGGCATCACGCAGCTCGATGGCGAGGCGCGTGCCGCCGGCGTGAGCGTCATCAGCGGCGCCAGCTCGGTGCCCGGGCTCTCCTCTGCCGTGGTCGATGCCTACGCCGGCGAGCTCGCTGCGCTCTACGCCGTCGACATCGGCATCTCACCTGGCAACAGCTTCGATCCTGGCTTGGCGACGACCGCCTCCATCCTCGGCGAGGTCGGCAAGCCCTACACCGCGCTCGCGGGTGGCCGTCGGCAGACCGTGCACGGGTGGCAGGGGTTGCGCCGCCACCGCTTTCCGCAGATCGGCGCACGCTGGATGAGCAACGTCGAGGTCCCCGACCTCGATCTCCTGCCCGCGCACTACCCCACGCTGCAGACGGCGCGCTTCAACGCGGGTCTCGAGGTCGGATTGTTCCACCTCGGGCTGTGGGGCCTGGCGTGGCTGGTGCGTGCGGGCCTTGTGCGCGATGCGGGCAGGCTCGCCGCGCCGCTGCTCGCCGGCAAGCGCCGGCTGCGCATCCTCGGCAGCGATGCCGGCGGCATGTTCGTGACGCTGTACGGCCGCGATGCGCTGGGTCAGCCACGCACGATCGAATGGACGCTAATTGCGCGCTCAGGCGACGGGCCTTACGTACCAGCGATCGCCTCGGTGATCCTGGCCAAGCGGCTAGCGGCGGGAACAGGGCCGACGCCCGGCGCGCGGCCGTGCTTTGCGCTCTTCTCGCCGGCCGATTTCGCGGCCGAGGCTGCCGACCTCGAGATTGACTGCACGCTGCAGCGGCGTTAGCCCCCTGGCCGCTCGCTATTCGTGCTTGCCGTGGCAGTGCTTGTACTTCTTGCCCGAGCCGCAGGGGCACAGTTCGTTGCGCGTCGTCTTTCCCCACGTCGCGGGGTCTTTGGGATCGACGGCATCGGATTTCTTGCGCGTCTGCAACGGCGGACGCTTCTCGGTCGCCTGAGGCTCGGCGCGGCCCTGCGCGGCGATCGCGGCATCGGCCATCGCCAGCTCGTCGTAGCCAGAGAACGGATCGGCGTGGTGGGCCTGCATCTCCGGCAGCTCGGGGGCCTTCAATTCTGGCTGTTCGTCCGGCGGCGCCAGCTCGACGTGCATGAGCTGCCCCGTCGTGGCCTCGCGCAAGCGCGACAGCACGCTCTCAAACAGCACGAAAGCCTCGCTCTTGTACTCGTTCAGCGGATCGCGCTGCCCGTAGGCGCGGAAGCCGATCACCTGGCGCAGATGCTCTAGCGTGACGAGATGCTCGCGCCACAGGTGGTCGAGCGTCTGCAGCAGCACCATCTTCTCGATCTGGCGGAAGTTCTCCGGGCCAAGCTCGCGCTCCTTGCTCTCGGCCTTGTCGTCGACTGCGCTGAGGACGCGCTCCTCGATCTCCTGGTCAGCGATGCCTTCCTCGTTCGCCCACTCGTCGATCGGAAGCTCGGTTCCGAAGATGCCGGCGATCGCTTCCTTGAGCGATTTGGTATCCCACTGCTCGGCGTAGGCCTTCTCGGGGATGTGCTGGCGCACGAGCTCGCGCACGAGCTGGTGGCGCAGATCCTTGATGGTGCCGGAGACATCTTGGTCGGCCATGATGTCGAGGCGCTGCTCGAAGATGACCTTGCGCTGGTCGTTCATGACGTCGTCGTACTTCAGGATCTGCTTGCGGATGTCGAAGTTGCGCGCCTCGACCTTCTTTTGCGCCATCTCCAAGGACTTGTTCATCCAGGGATGCGTGATCGCCTCGCCCTCCTGTAGGCCCAGCGTCTTCAGCACGCTGTCCATGCGCTCGGAGCCGAAGATGCGCATGAGGTCGTCTTCGAGCGAGAGATAGAACTTTGAGCGTCCCGGGTCGCCCTGACGGCCCGAGCGGCCGCGCAGCTGATTGTCGATGCGCCGGCTTTCGTGGCGCTCGGTCGCGAGCACGTAGAGGCCGCCTGCCTCCAGCGCGTCCTGGCGCTTCACCTTGATGTCGGCCTGCAGGCGATCGCGCGTCTTGGCGATCTGCGCCGGGTCGGGCGCGCGCCCCGCCAGAGTTTCCTCCGCGATCCAGTCCTTGAGCTGATAGTCGGCGTTGCCGCCGAGCTGGATGTCGGTACCGCGGCCGGCCATGTTGGTCGCGATGGTCACGCTGCCCGGCACACCCGCCTGCGCGACGATGCTGGCCTCCTGCTCGTGGTAGCGGGCGTTGAGGACCTGGTGCGGGATCGCATCGGAGTTCGACTGCGGCTTGCCGCCGATCTCGGTCAGGTAGGTGCCGATCTCGGCGAGGTACGACTTGAGCTCGCCCTCCTTGGAGCCGTTGAGCTTATCGGCCTGAGCCAGCGCCGTGCGCCCGAGCTCCTTGATGTACTTCCTATCCTTCAGGAGCTCGGAAAGCTGCTCCGACTTCTCGATCGAGACGGTGCCGACGAGGATCGGCTGGCCACGACGGCGGCAGTCGGCGATCGACTGCACGATGGCTGCGTATTTCTCCTTCGCCGTGCGGTAGATCTCGTCGTCGTCGTCCTGGCGCAGGACGTCCACGTTGGTCGGGATCTCGATCACGTCGAGCCCGTAGATGTCGAGGAACTCGCTGGCCTCCGTGGCCGCGGTGCCGGTCATTCCCGCGAGCTTGTCGTAGAGGCGGAAGTAGTTCTGGAAGGTGATCGACGCGAGCGTCTGGTTCTCCGGCTGGATCTCCACGCGCTCTTTGGCCTCCAGCGCTTGATGCAGACCTTCCGAGTAGCGCCGGCCCGGCATCATGCGGCCCGTGAACTCGTCGATGATGACGACCTGGCCGCCCTTGACGATGTAGTCGCGGTCGCGCTGGAACAGCTTGTGGGCCTTGAGCGCCGAATTGACGTGGTGGACGTAGGAGACGTTCTCGATGTCGTAGAGCGAGCCTTTGAGCACGCCCTTCTCCTCCAGCATCTTCTCGACGAGTTCGTTGCCCATTTCGGTGAGCGAGACCTGCCGCTGCTTCTCATCCAGCTCTACGAGGCCCTCGGTCTTGAGCACTTCCTTGGCCTTTTCCTTGCCGTGGGTCCTCTCAACCTCCTTCTCGATCTTGGCATGCTCCGCCGCGATGATATGCATCAGCTCGTCGACGGAGATATAGAGATCGGCGCGATCCTCCAGCGGTCCGGAGATGATGAGCGGCGTGCGCGCCTCGTCGATCAGGATCGAGTCGACCTCGTCGACGATGGCGTAGATGTGCCCGCGCTGGACCATGTCCTCCTTGTGGATCTTCATGTTGTCGCGGAGGTAATCGAAGCCGAGCTCGTTGTTGGTGCCGTAGGTGACGTCGCAGGCGTACTGCTCCTTGCGCTGCTCGTCGTTGAGGTCGTGCACGATGCAGCCGACGGTGAGCCCCAGAAACTTGTAGACCTGCCCCATCCACTCGGCGTCGCGCTGCGCGAGGTAGTCGTTGACGGTGACGACGTGGACGCCGGTGCGGGCGAGCGCATTGAGATAGACGGGGAGCGTAGCAACGAGCGTCTTGCCCTCGCCCGTCTTCATCTCCGCGATCTTGCCCTCGTGCAGCACCATGCCGCCGATGAGCTGCACGTCGAAGTGGCGCTGGCCCAAAGTGCGCTTCGCCGCCTCGCGCACGGTCGCGAACGCCGGCACCAGAAGATCGTCGAGCGAAGCGCCCTGCTCGATCTGGCGGCGGAAGTCTTCGGTGCGCTGGCGCAGATCCGCGTCGCTGAGCTTGGCGACCTCCGGCTCCAGCGCGTTGATCGCCTCCACCCGGGGCCGGTACCCCTTGACGCGGCGATCGTTGGAAGAGCCGAAGATTTTTGCCGCGAAGCCGCCGATCGTGGAGAGCATCAGAACGTTCCTTAAAATTGCCAACGTGCCGCCGGACCCGGGGGGCCTCGAGCGGTGAACGTCGCCCGCGCTGAAAAGCCGCCGCATCCGCCGGAGGGTGCTTTTGGAGGGCTGCCGTGAACTCGTGCTGAAAGCGCCGCGAGGGGGCGACGCCACCGGGGGAGAGATAAGGACCGCACCCTCACCTTGTCAACGCATTGAGGCCTTTCACGGGAATGCCCGAATGGCCAAGAACCTTCGGCAACTCTCAAATTCGTAACTTGGCAGGACCACCCTGTGCCACTATCCATGGGGCCGCAACCTCCCCATGCAGTCGCGACACGATTTCAGCAGCAACGCGGGCTTGTTCCTTTCGCGCGCCCGCCAAACCAACAGAGACCGAGAATGCAGAACGTTTTCCGCAAAGGGCGCATCATCCTCGTCGCCGCCGCAGTTGCCGCAATTGCCGCCGGAGGCTTCCTCCGCGGTGCAACCGCCGAGGACAAGCCCGATCCGGTGAAGCTTGATACGGTCGTGGCGAAGGTGAACGGGCACTCCATCACCGAAGCCGACATGCGCTTTGCCGAGAACGAGCTTGGCGGCGAGATCGCCAATCTGCCGGCCGACGTGAAACGCCGCGCGCTCGCCGAATATCTCATCGACAACGCGCTGTTCGCGGACGCAGCCGAAGCCGCCAAGATCGCCGCCACCCCTGAGTACGAGCAGCAGATGGGCTATCTCAAGCGCCGCGTTCTGCGCGAGCTCTACTTCGAGAAGACGCTCAAGGGCACCGTCAGCTTGGACGAGGCCAAGAAGGTGTACACCGACAAGGTCGCGCAGCTGAAGCCCGAGGAAGAGATCCAGGCGCGCCACATCCTCGTCGACAGCGAGGACAAGGCCAAGGAGCTGCGCGCCAAGATCGTCGCCGGCGGCGACTTCGCCCAGCTCGCCAAGGAAAACTCCACCGATACCGGTTCGAAGGACCAGGGCGGCGTGCTCGGCTACTTCGGGCACGGGCAGATGGTGCCCGAGTTCGAGACCGCGGCGTTCCAGCTGCAGAAGGGGCAGATCTCCGAGCCCGTGCACACGAACTACGGCTGGCACATCATCAAGGTCGACGACCGCCGCAAGAAGGAGCCGCCGGCGTTCGACACCGTCAAGGACACCATCATCAACTCGCTCGTCGTGCGCAAGGCGCAGGACCAGGCGACCCAGATGCGCGACAAGGCGCAGGTCGAGTACGTCGACGCGGGCATCAAGAAGCAGGTCGAGGAGCAAAAGCAGAAGAAGGATGAGGCGGCAAAGACCCCCGCCGAAGCCCCCGCGGCCGCTCCGGCAACGCCAGTGGCGCCGGCTGCTCCAGCTGCTCCGCCGGAGCCGAAGCAATAAACTCAAACCTTCTATTCACCGCATCGGGCCGCTTGATCTGAGCGGCCCGATCTGTTTTGAGGTGCGGGCCGCCGACGCTTGCGAGAACCCCGCCATGGCCAAGGCCACCGCCGTCTCCCCCTTTGCCCCGAAGTCGCTGCCTGACGTGCCGGTCGTTGCGGGTGTGCGCTTTGCGACGGCAGAGGCCGGCATCCGCTACAAGGGCCGCACCGACCTCCTGCTCGCCGTGCTCGATCCCGGCACGTCGGCCGCCGGCGTGCTGACGCAATCGAAGACGCGCTCGGCCCCGGTCGAGTGGTGCGCACAAGCCTTGCGCGGGGGCCGTGCGCGCGCGCTCGTCATCAATTCGGGCAACGCCAACGCCTTCACCGGCAGACGGGGCCGCGAGGCCGTCGAGATCACGGCGGACGCCGCGGCGAAGGCGGTCGGCTGCAGCGTCAACGAAGTTTTCATCGCATCGACCGGCGTCATCGGCGAGCCGATGGATGCAGGCAAGTTCGCGCATCTGCTCGGGCGGCTCGCGTCCGCGGCCAAGCCCGACGCCTGGGATCCCGCGGCGCGCGCGATCCTCACGACCGACACGTTCCCCAAGCTTGCCACGCGCCGCACCAAGATCGGCGGCGTCGAGGTCGTCATCAACGGCTTCTGCAAGGGCGCCGGCATGATCCAGCCGGACATGGCCACGATGCTGTGCTTCGTGTTCACCGACGCCGCCATTGAGGCCGTCGCGCTGCAGACGCTGGTGGCGCAAGCGGCCGACCGCACCTTCAATTGCGTGACCATCGACGGCGACACCTCGACCAGCGACACGCTGATCGCCTTCGCAACGGGCGCCGCCCAGCAGCACGGCAGCCCGCGCATCAGCGATGCGAACGACCCGCGCGTTTCCGCCTTCGCCGCCGCACTGCACGACCTACTGCGCGAGCTGGCGATCCTCGTGGCCAAGGACGGCGAGGGGATCTCCAAGTTCGTCACCGTCGAGGTCGAGGGCGCCGAGACCGATGCCGCCGCTCGCAGGATCGGGCTCTCGATCGCGAACTCGCCGCTGGTCAAGACGGCGATCGCAGGCGAGGACCCCAACTGGGGCCGCATCGTCATGGCGGTTGGCAAGGCGGGAGAGGCGGCCGACCGCGACCGGCTCTCGATCCGCTTCGGCGATATTCTCGTCGCCGAGAGCGGCGAGCGCGCGGCGAGCTACGACGAAGCCACCGTCGCCCGCTACATGAAGGGCGCGGACATCGTCGTGCGCATCGACGTCGGCATCGGCAAGGGCCGCGCGACCGTGTGGACCTGCGATCTGACGCACGGCTACATCGACATCAACGCATCGTATCGAAGCTAGGCTGGCACAAGCAACCGCCCGCTCGCGCCGCTGAGAAGAGCGCAAAGCAGGCGGGACGCTACGCCGACCGCCTTAGCGGTGGCGGTGGTTGCACACCTTGACCCAATGCGTGCGCTTCTTGCCGTGATGCCAGCTCGTTTGCTTCACGAAATGGCAGCGGAAGGCATCGCGGAAACCTGCCTCTGCAGGCTGGGGGCGGCCGACATGGCAATCGGCAACGCCAGCAGACACATCGCAACGAAGTACTTCATGATCCTCTCTCCGAAACGTCGCTTCTTTTTTTAGCCGGAGCTTTCTCGCGCCGGCAATTAAAGGAACGACGCGAGGGCGCGCGCTCCGTCGCGACGAAGGTGAGTGAAAATCGATTTGCATTCTGGCGGGCAGTGGCGCGCGCTGCTACTTCGAGCAGGCGACGAGTATGGTCTGTCCCACGGTCGGGACGTAGCGCGCGCAGAGTTCTTCCGCAGGGCCCTTCCCGGATTCCTGCACGGGCTTCGGCTTGGTCTCGGCCTTTGCGGTGGGCGGCGGGCTTGGCTCAAGGGCCGGCGCGGAAGGCGTCGGCACAGGAGATGCCGGAGTGGCGGTCGGCGGAGGCGGGGGCGTGGCCGCGGCTTCGGTCTGCTTCGTCCGCTCCAGGCCGCGCTGCGCGAACTCGATGTTGGAATCGAGCGCAACCGCACGCTCGTAGAGCGCGGCGGCCTCCGCCTTGTGGCCGAGCTGCTCCTCGATGAGGCCGGAGACGGCGAGCGCGAACGCACTCTTGGGTGCGGCACGCAGAGCCTCATCCACATCGGTCCTGGCTTCGGCGGTGTGGCCCTGTTTCAACCGGGCGAAACCGCGCTGGCTGAGGATGATCGCACGCTCGCTCGGCAGCAGGCCCGTGGTCTTTGAAGCAAGCGCTTGCGTGAAATCGTCGATCGCCGCGTCGTAGTTCTGCGCCTGGCTGTTGGCGCGCCCGCGCAGGAGCGTGAGGTTGAAATCGCCGGGCTTGCCGCGCAGCGCCTCGTTGAGGTCGGCGAGCGCCAGCTTGGCGTTGCCCTGGCCGAGGTAGGCCTGCCCGCGCCCGCGGAACGCCCAGACGTAGTTCGACGACTTGTCGAGCGCGGTCGAGTAGTCCTCGATGGCGCCGGTGTAGTTCTGCTTCTTGGCGCGCAAATCTCCGCGCTGGCACCAGTACTGGGGGTTCCCCGCATCGAGCTTGACGGCAACGTCGAGGTCGGCGAGGGCCTCGTCATAGCGGCCCATGAGCTTGTAGGCGGCGCCGCGGTTGCCGAGCGCAATCGCCTTGTTGCGGTTGTCGAGCCCGCCGTCCTCGTAGAGCCGAGTGCAGGCGGCGACGGCGGCCTCGGCTTTCGGTGAGTCGGCGCACTGCGCGATGTCGTCCTGGCTCACGCGGCCGCGCGCTGATACCTCGGTCAAGAACGCCGACGCCGCGAGCACGAGTGCCGCGCCGATCAGCGTCGCACTACCGGCAGTGTCGCGATATGCCGTGTCGCACCCGGTCACGTCGGCCTCGCCTTCGTCAGCTTGCTCGAGCCGTCAACTGTACCTCCAATTGTAAAGGAATTCTCTCAAGTCGTATCGGGCCGGAAAGTAAAGGTTTGCACGCTGAAAAACTTCACTTCATGCGATTGTGCGGGCGTTCCGCCTGCGTTAGCCTCCCCCAAAGGATTGAGAATTAGTGTGACGCACATGCCGTATTCGCGTCCCCTCGTTTGCGCCCTCCTCGCTGCGGCTTTCGCAGCCCCGGCCGCGGCCGACCCGGGCGACGCCATCGGCGCGGCCGTGACCATCGTCAATCATGTGACCGGCGAATACAATCGCAGCATGCGCAATCTCGAGACCGGCGACGACGTGCGCCAGGAGGAGATCATCGCGGTTGCCGACGACGCGCTCGGCGAGCTTATGCTGCGCGATCAAACCAAGGTCGCCCTGGGACCCGGCGCGCGGCTCACGCTCGACCGCTTCATCTACGATCCCAACAAGCCCACCGGCTCGATCGTGCTCAATCTGGTGAAGGGCGGCTTCCGCTTCATCACCGGCATTGCCGCCAAACCGGTCTACTCAATCCGCACGCCCGTTGCCTCGGTCACGGTGCGCGGCACGGTGTTCGACGTCTACATCGAGGGAACCGAGGCGATCTGGATCCTGCTGCACGAGGGCGCGGTGACGGTGTGCAATAACGCCGGCAATTGCCGCGAGCTCAATGACCCGTGCCGGGTTATGCGCATCGGCCCCGGCGGCACCATGCCCGACCCCGGCACCTGGAACGCGCTTCCCTATGCGCGCAGCGTGAGCTTCGACACCGCGTTCCCGTTCGTGGTGAAGCCGCCGGGCATCGATCCCAACCCGGTCTTCTCGCGTGAGGACATCGAGCTTGGCCGCTGCCCGGAAGCCAAGGTTCGCAAGGCCGACTACGAGCCCGACGAGAAGCCGGCCAAGCCGAAGAGCTACTCCCCGCGCAGATCGAAGCAGTCGTACGCGAGGCCGCGTTACCGGCGCTATCCGCGCTACACCCCAGTCGTGCCCAACATCACCATCGGCATCGGCATTGGCATTGGCGGAGGCGGGTACCGCGGTGGCGGACACCACAACTAGGCCCGCACACCGCCGCGCCAAGCCGCTCTCCGCATGCGAATTAGGGGACCAGCGCAATGACGCGTGCTGGCGCGCCCGAGCCGCGCGCCAGCTTGATCGGGAGCGCCACCACCCAGACGCCGCTCGGCGGCAGGCGATCAAGGTTCGTCACATTCTCCAGGCCGGCAACGTTGGCGGCGCCCAGGACGCGGTGCACGAGAAAGTCCTTCGACGGCCCGTTGTCCACGCTCGCCGTATCGACGCCGAGCACGGTGGCGCCGCGATCGACAAGAAGACGCGCCGCCTCGGCACCATAAGAGGGAAAGTGCAGGTGGCTCGCATCGCCCGGCGTGTCGTCGCCGAGATAGGCGCGCTTGTCGGGCCAGCGGCTGCTCCAGCCCGTACGCAACAGAACGATTGATCCGGCCGCTATCCTTCCGTGCGCCGCCTCCCACGCCGTGACGTCCTCCGATTGCAGCGTGTAGTCGCGATCGGCCGCGGCCTTTGCGGCAACGTCGATGACGACGGCGGGCCTGATCAGCCTGTCGGCCGGTATCTCTGCCACGCTCTCACCCCCTTGCGAGAAGTGATACGGCGCGTCGATGTGCGTGCCGCCATGCTCTGGGGTGCAAAACCGGTTCGCTGCGTAGAAGAACCCGCGCTCCGTGATCCCCTTGTGCTCTTCCGTGAGCTCGAAAGTCTTTGCCTCGGTCGGCCAGAAGATCGTGTTTGCGTCGATCGGATGCGTGAGGTCGACGACCTTGGCGCCGGCGATGTCGAGGCCTTGCGCGGTCGCGGGGACCAACGCAATCGCAACAAGAAGAGCAAGCGATGCGGACGCTGTGACGGCACGGTGGAGCAGGGACATTGTGGCCTCCCGGACACGGGCGTTGAGCTGCGGCCATGCTTGCCGACGGGCGGCCCACGGGCAAGCGTTGCGGCAAGGCGCCGCCTATTCCCAAAATTGGCGGCCTTTCACAGCGAATTCGCTTGTGGGCTGACATTTGCCCGCAAGCTGCGGCATACTCCAATGGCGGGGGGAATCAGTCAGCGGGCCGCGAAAGGCGGAGACGTCTTGAAGAGAGACGGGAAGATCGTGCTGGCCGGCGCACTTACGCTGGCGCTGTCGTGGGCCTCGGGCGCAGGGCCGGCCGCGGCCGCCGGCGCCATCCTGTTCGACACCACCGATGGCCACGTCCTCTACGCCGAGGACGCGGACGGCCCGTGGTACCCGGCTTCGCTCACCAAGATGATGACCGCCTACGTCGCCTTCCAGGCCGTCCGCGACCACAAGATCACGTTCGACACCAAGATCTTCATATCCCCGCACGCGCAAGCGCAGCCGCCAACGCGGCTCGGCCTCAAGGCCGGCAAGGACTTGCCGCTCGGCGACGCGTTGCGTGCCCTCATCATGCGCTCGGCCAACGACCTCGCGATCGCGATCGCGGAGACGATCGGCGGCGACGAGGCCTCCTTCGTCAAAACCATGAACCAGACGGCGGCCGAGCTCGGCATGCTGCACACGCATTTCATCAACCCCAACGGCCTCCCGGCCGAGCAGCAGTTCACGACGCCGCGCGACATGGGGTTGCTTGCGCAGGCCCTCGTGCGTGATTTCCCCGAGCACGGCGCCATGTTCTCCGATACGCAGGCGACGATCGGCAAGGTCAGCATCTCAACGCACAACGCGCTGCTTGGCAGCTTCCAGGGCGCGGACGGCATCAAGACCGGCTACACCTGCGCATCCGGCTACAACCTCGTCGCCAGCGCCACGCGCGACGGGCATCGGCTGGTTGCGGTCGTGCTCGGCGACCAGACGAGCGCCGCGCGCAACGCCCGCGCCGCCGCGCTGCTCGAGCACGGCTTCAAGACGCGCGAATGGAAGGCGCTGGTGCCGACGGCGCGGGTCGAGAACCTGCCGAGCGACGTCGTGTGGACCAGCTTCGGGCCCGACGCGACCATGCTCGAGCACTGGAAAGGTTGCCAAGACCTGCCACCTCCGCCGGAGGCGACCGCCGATGCCGGCAAGAAGGACGGCAAGAAGCAGCAGGCGAGTGTGGCGGAGAAGAAAAAGCCGGTGCGGCAAGCGCGTTCGAGCAGCTCCAAGAAACGCCGCCACGCGCGCAACGAGTAACTAACGACGCAAGCCCAACAGGCTACGCCTTGCCGGCCTTCTGCTCGATCGCGTCCCAGATGAGCGCGGCAATGTCGGCCCCGCCGAACTCCTTCACCTGGCGGATGCCCGTCGGCGAGGTCACGTTGATCTCGGTGAGGTAGGGCCCGATCACGTCGATACCGGCGAAGATAAGCCCGCGCCTTTTCAGTTCCGGCCCCAGCCGCTCGCAGATCTCGCGATCGCGCGCCGTGAGCTCCGTCGGCTTCGCGGTGCCGCCGACGTGCAGGTTGGAGCGCGTCTCGTGCGCCGGCGGCACGCGGTTGATGGCGCCGCCGGCCTTGCCGTCGACGAGGATGATACGCTTGTCGCCGCCGCGCACCTCGGGGCGGTATTGCTGCACCATGAAGGGCTCCCGGAACACCGTCTGGAACAGCTCAACAAGCGAGCCGACGTTGGTGTCCCCCGGCGCGACGCGGAAGATGGCGGCGCCGCCGTTGCCGTAGAGCGGCTTCAGGATGATGTCCTTCATGTCGGCGCGGAAGGCCTGCACGTCGGCAAGCGAACGCGTGACTATGGTCGGCGGCATCAGGTCGAGGAAATCGAGGACGAAGATCTTCTCGGGCGCGTTGCGGACGTGCGCGGGATCGTTGACGACCAGCGTCTTGGGGTGGATGCGCTCGAGCAGGTGAGTCGTCGTTATGTAGGCCATGTCGAACGGTGGGTCCTGCCTGAGCAGCACCACGTCCTGCTGCGACAGATCCTCAACACGCGCGTCCGACAGCTTGTAGTGCGCGCCGATCCTGTCCTCCACCCCCAGCGTCTCGCCGCGCGCGAGCAGCCGGTTGCCGTGCAGCGAGAGGTTGGGCGGCGTGTAGTAGAACAGCGCGTGCCCGCGCCGTTGCGCTTCGAGCAGCAGCGCGAACGTGGAGTCGCCGCGGATGTCGATCCGCTCGATCGGGTCCATCTGGCAGGCGACGCGCAGGGGCATGTGAAGTCCGGGGCTTGAGAAAACACGGCGATGCCAGCCGCCGATGCGATGCATCGGCGTCGCGAGGAGAAGCTAATTAGAGAAGGTCGAGAAACTCGTCCACCGTCATGCCGGCTTGCGCAATGATGTCGCGCAAGGTTCCCTTCGGCAAATCCCTGCCCTTATGCACGGGCACCGTCGTCTGACGAGACGGGTCGGTGGCGTGGACCAGCCGAACATGGCTTCCAGACGTTCTCACAACGGCGAAGCCGCCTTTCTCGAGAGCACGAACGACGGATCGGCCATCCACAGCCGGAAGCCGCCGTGCGCTCATGCCGCGAGCGTCACGTCGACCGAGCGCAGCAACGTGCCGTCGCTTACGGGGATCGCTTCGCCCCGCTCGCGGCGGCTCTGTAGGACAAGCTCGATCGCCTCTTTCGCCATGGCGACGGCCTCATTCTCATCCTCGCCAAAGGTGACGATCTCCGGTAGCGCTGGCACGCGTACGGTGAACCCACCCTCCGGCTCGGGGCGCAGCGTAATGCTGAAAGTCAGGTTCTCGCTCATACTGGGAACTCCTTCAGACATGCTAGGACGACGACGCATCGTGTCAATCGATCCGTTGATGGCATGGTAAGGCCCTACATCCCGTCGGGGATGTGGCGCGGCAGGCGCCCCGGCACCAGCAGGATCACGTCAAAGGCGAAGACGTGCCCGTGGTAGCGCGGGCGATGCGCGAGCCACAGATCGGACGCGCGGCGGATGCGGTCGGCCTGCCGCGCCGAAACCGCAGCTTCGGCGTCCTCGCGCGTCAGCCGCCGCTTCACCTCGACGAAGGCGAGCCGATGACCCCTGACGGCGACAATGTCGATCTCGCCGGCGCGCGTGCGCACCCGCCGGCCGAGGATGCGATAGCCCTTGGCGATGAGCAGGGCCGCCGCCAGCGCCTCCGACAGCCGCCCGCGCCGCAGCCGCATGCGGCGCTCATCAGCGCCGGGCGAAAGCGGGGTGGAGCGCGGACGCACGGTCATTTGTTCGTGCGCTCGCGCGCCAGCCCCAGATCGTAGACGCGTGTCTTGGGCACGCCCAGCGCGTCCGCCACCGCCTTGGCGGCATCGCGAAGGCTCATCGTGCGCAGCGCGGTGGCGAGCTCGGCGGCGATCTCGGCATCCGTCACCTCGCCGGCTTGCGGAGGCGCGACGACGATGACGGCTTCGCCCTTCACCGGTTTTTCTGCGAGCTGCGCGGCGAGCTGCGGCAACGGTGAGCGCAGCACCTCCTCGTGCAGCTTGGTCAGCTCGCGCGCGAGCGCGGCGTCACGGGCACCGAGCACCGCGGCGAGATCGGCGAGGGTCTCGGCGATGCGCGAGGGCGCCTCGAAGAAGACGAGCGTCGCCGGTACCGTTTTCAGCTCGGCCAAGCGCGTGCGCCGCGCCGCACTCTTGGGCGGCAGGAAGCCGGCAAAGAAGAACGCGTCCGTTGGCAACCCCGCAACGCCGAGCGCCACCAGCGCCGCCGACGGTCCGGGAAGTGCTTCGACGCGATGGCCAGCCTCGAGGCTCTCGCGCACGAGCTTGTAGCCAGGATCGGAGACGAGCGGCGTGCCGGCATCCGAGATCAGCGCGATACGGCGCCCCTCGGCCAGCTTCGCCAGCACATTTGGGCGCTCGCGCGCGGCGTTGTGCTCGTGATAGGGCCGCGTCGGCAAATCGATGCCGAAATGGGCCAGCAGCGTGCGGCTGTGGCGCGTGTCCTCACACAGGATCATGTCCGCGCGGGCAAGCACCGAAAGCGCACGCAGGGTGATGTCGGCGAGGTTGCCGATCGGCGTGGCGACGAGATAGAGCCCGGGCGCCAGCTCACGTTCAAGATGCCGCTGCATCTCACGGGCCGCGGCGGTCGCGACGGGGCTCGCTTTCGTCTCCGAACCGACCTCTGAACTCATGGGCGCGGCCCCGGTTAGCGCATCGTGCCGATTGTTAACTATTGTTGCGCGCTCGCACTTTTCGCCTGCGCGAACAAAGTCTAACCACCTGTGAAGAGATTCGTTACACTGTTCCCGCCGGGGAGGCCATGGCTGTGGCGCGCGGGGGCGGCGTCGCGGTTCTCTGGGGGACGTCTGCCGGATGCGAATGACCTGGGAGCCGGGACGGAGCGGCGCGTACGCGCTGCGTACCCTTGCGCTTGGCCTGCTCGCGGCAGCGCTCCCGGCCTGCTCCACGTCCATGGGCCCGGTACCGACGCCAACGGCGCAGATCGCGGCCCCGCCCCCCACCGTTGCCGCACGCCCACCCGTCAAGATCGCACTGCTGCTGCCGCTTGGCGGCATGGGCGAAACCGCCGCCATCGCCAAGAGCATGAAGCAGGCGGCCGAGATGGCGCTGTTTGAGGTCAACGACCCCTACGTGCAGCTCGTCACCAAGGACGACGGCGGAACGACGGCCGGCGCGCGCGCTGCGGCCGACGCCGCCATCAAGGAGGGTGCGGAGATCATCTTGGGGCCGCTGTTCTCGCAGTCGGTCGCCGGAGCCGCGCCGGTCGCCCGCGCGGCAAACGTGCCGATCATCGCCTTCTCCAGCGACGCGCAGATCGCCGGCAAGGGCGTCTATCTCATGAGCTACCTCGCCGAGGAGGAGGTCAACCGCATTGTCGGCTTCGCCGCGTCGCAGGGCAAGAAGCGCTTCGCCGCGCTCGTCCCCGACAACGCGTACGGCAATGTCATCGAGCCCGCATTCCGCCGTGCGGTCGAGCGAGCCGGCGGCACGGTCGCAATCGTCGAGCGCTATCCGCCCGCCGCCAACGGCATGCTGGGGCCCGCAAAGCGGGTCGTCGAAACGATCAAGCGCAACGATGAGGAGATGACGCCCGTCGATGCGCTGTTCCTTCCGGGCGGCCAGGAGGCGCTGCCGCAGATCGGCCCCGTCATCGCCTACTCGGGCCTCGACACGCGCAAGGTGAAGCTGCTCGGCACCGGCGCGTGGGACTTCCCCGCCATTGGCCACGACGCGGCTTTCGCGGGCGGCTGGTACCCGAGCCCCGACCCAGCCACATGGCACGCCTTTGCGGAGCGCTTCGGCAAGGCCTTCGGCAACGCCCCGCCGCGCATAGCGAGCATCACCTACGACGCGGTCGGTATGGCGATCTCGCTGTCGTCGAACCCGCCGGGCTCGCGCTTCACCGAGGCCGAGCTGATGCGCCCCAATGGCTTCTCTGGCGTCGACGGCATCGTGCGCTTCAACGCCAACGGCCTGAGCGAGCATTCGCTTGCCGTGCTCGAGGTGCAAAAGTTCGGGTCCGCCGTGGTGGACGCGGCGCCGACCTCGTTCCAGCCTACCAAGCTGTCGGCCGTCGAACGCTCCGTGCAGTAGCAGCGCAAGCCGCAGCGATCAGGCGGCGAGCGCTTTCCGCGGGCGAGCGGCCGCCCCGGTTGCCTTGCCAGCCTCGGCCAGCACGGCGCGCAGCTCACGGCCATCGGCCGGGATCGGCATGGCCACGGCAAGATCCTTGATCAAGAGCTGCAGCGCGTAGTCGGCGGCGTCGATCTGGCGCGCGGCGGCCGCCTGGAAGGTCTGGATGTCGCGGAAGCTCGCGATCGCGGCCCGGATGATGCCGGCCGCCCGCCGCCACTGGCCCTCGATGCCGAGGGGAGCGGGCTGGCTCGCGACGAACCGCGGTTCAGCAGTGCGCGCGCTGTAGCGCTCGATCAGGCTAGCGCAGGTCGCCCGAGCATCGGAAGCAAAGGGCTGGGCGGCGGCCCAAAGGCCAAGCATCGCCCGCCGGCCAAAGTAGAGCTCATCTAGTGCGGCTGACCCGATGGTGTTTTGAGTTGCATAGAGCACGGACGTCATCCCCCGATGACCATAAATGCTGAGCTTATTCGCCAGGAAAGACAAGGTTCTGTACGAATCTGTTGGCAGCTGAGCTTCACGCGCCACAGCTAAGCTTGTGGCTCGACTGTCATTTTTCCGGACAAATCTTAAAGATCTGTTCACCAAGCCCGTCCAGGTCAAACGCCAGCAGGCGCTCAAGTCGCCGCATGTCGGGCTGGTGGAGTGCGCTAGCGCGCGTCGGCGGTGTCGACCCTGAGACGCTTGGCATCCGGCCACGGCGTTTGCGCGGCGTGGTGCGTGGCCAGCGGCGCCGGGTGCGAGACCGTCTGCTCGGCAGGGGCCGTGCTCATGAACCGGTAATGTCCGGTCATGCCGTTGGCGAACAGCGCGTCCTCGAGTTGCGGGCCCCAGCCGCGGTTGTGCACGACCATGGGACGCCCAGACGGCGCCATCACGTCCGACACGATGGCGATGTGCGTCTGCGAGCCCCGCCCCTCGGGGCGGCGATAGGTCACGATGTCGCCAGGCTGGTACTCCTCGACGAAATCCGTCACCGGAATGGAGGTGCCGTACTTGGTGAAGAAGCGCCGCAGCGTCTCCACGCGGCGGTGGTCTATGCTCGCATCGCCGGTGCCGAGCTTGGCGTTGTGGACGAGCACCTGCAGGTCGATGCCGAGCGCACGGTAGGCGCGGACGACAACGTCGGTGCAGACGCCGTAGAGCGGGCGCACATCACCCATGGGGAAGCCCATGTCGCGGTACTGATCGGTATAAACAATCAGATCCTCGGTCTGGGCGCGGGCCGCGCTTGCGAGCATGCGGCCGAACGCTGCCGGGGTCGGGGCTACGGCCACCGCGCTGACAGGGACGAGCTTGCCGGCCGGCGCCGTCGCCACGCACTTGTCGGGATGGCCGAGCGAGGCGATCTCGGCGACGACGGCATCTCGCGGCGGCAGCTCGTCGAGCTGCTTGTCGGTCGCTATCAGGCCGGCGCTGTCGTGGACGGCGATGGTTTGAACGGGTGCGGCCGCAATCGACGCGACCGGCTTCGGCCGCTCTCGCACCGGCGCAAGCGCGTCAGCGAAGATGACTCCCTCGGGAGCCACAACCGTAACCGGAGCCGCGGCCGGCACCGGGGTCGCGGCGGGTAAGAGCGCGAGCTGGCGACGCGCAGAGTCGCTCGGCGCAAACGACTGCACCGCGCCGACGGCCAGCGTCAGGATCATCACGGGCACGAGCAGCAGGGCGAGCGAGAGGCCGTCGTCGCGCGAGAAGACGGGTGCCAGCGATAGCAGCGGCGTCGCGGCGGGGACGGCAACGGGAACCGGCCGGCTCGCGCGCGGACGGGCGGCACGCGCACTTGAGCCACGCGCCGGCGCCCGCGTTTGTGCGGCGCGGCCCGCAGACTTTTGCCTGGCCTTAGCGGGCTTCTTCACGCGACGTGCCCCAACTCCAGTCCCGAACGGGACTTTCGCATATTGATCTTGGCAGGTCCCCCAACGCCTTAAACAGACCTTCAATGACTGCCTACAGTGTGGCTTTTTGGGCGTTAAGGTAAACTGAGTTGCCTTCGGATGTCCCCAGGTGGGACGCCGGCGGCCCTCAGGCTTGCCAGGGCCGTGTCGCGAGCGCTCTTCGACAGCTTGCGCCCCTGGTCGTCGGTAACCAGCCGGTGATGATGGTAAACGGGCTCCGGCAGGCCCAAAAGCACTTGGAGCAGCCGTTGGAAGTCGGTGGCGGCGTAGAGGTCGCGGCCCCGCACGACGTGGGTGACGCCTTGCACGGCATCGTCGACGACGACCGCGAGGTGGTAGCTCGCGGGCACGTCCTTGCGGAGAACGATCGTGTCGCCCCAGCGCTCGGGATGCACTTCGACCACGTGCGGGGCGCCGCTGTCGTCGAGCTCCGTGAAGGTGAGCGCGCGGCTACCGAGCCGGCGCTTTGCAGCCTCGATCGCGCGATCGACGTGTAGGCGCAGGGCGTAGGGCTCGCCCGCCGCAATGCGCGCCTCGATCTGTGCCCGCCTCAGCCCCTTGTGCAGGCCAGGGTAGAGCGGCGCTCCCTCCGGGTCGACGGCGCCGCCTACGGCAGCCTCCGCGATCTCCAAGCGGGTCGCAAAGCACGGATAGAGCAGGCCCTGCGCCTCGAGCTGCTGGGCGGCTTGCGAGTAGACGCCAAAGCGCTGCGACTGGCGCAGCACCGGCTCCTCCCACGCGATGCCGAGCCAGGCGAGATCCTCCAGAATGCCGGCAACGTGCTCCTCGCGGCAGCGGCCGACGTCGATGTCCTCGATGCGCACGAGGAAACGTCCGCCCAGCCGGCGCGCCATCTCAAAGCCGGTCAGCGCGGAGAGCGCGTGGCCGAGATGCAGCGGACCGTTGGGGCTCGGCGCGAAGCGGAAAACGGGAGGCCCTGGCATAGCCCCAGAGCAATGCCCGGTCTCAGTCGCAATTGCCAGAGTGTCCCGCGCCCGGCGTATAGGTGCGCGCCACCGCCTCGACCACGCGGTCGTAGAAGCCGTTTTCGGACTTGGGGTAGATCATGACCCAGCTGTTGATGAGCCGGCCGCCGCAGGTGAAGCTGACGCGCTCGTAGAATTCCTTGTCGCCGACGGTGCCGGAGAGCACGAACCAGCGATCGTGCACCGGTGCGTAGTCGAGGTCGGCACCCGGGTAGTTCTCCCGCAGCAAGTAGTCGCGGTAGGCCGCGAGGGTCGTCTGCTCGTCGTTCTCGAAGGCCCCGACGAGAAGCTGCGCCCTGCCGTCGCGCGAATAGAGGATGCGGCCCTCGTCCGTGACGGGATCGGCCTTCTGCTCGAAGACGTCGATGGGGTAGGCGATCAGGAAGCCGTGCCGGTCGTTGTGCAGCGTTGCCCAGTCGCCCCGCCAATCGGCGGCGTAGGCATAACCTGCCGAGAGCGCGGTCACGGCCACCGCCGCAGCGAACGAAAAACGTCTCAAATCCACGCGCACCATCGCTTGCACTCCGCGAGCACGGACCAAACGAGCGGCTTTGCCTCGTCAGGCGTTGACATTACTCTCCGCCATTCCACGACGAAAGAGCGCTTCGCGTCTGTTCACATGAAACGATTGAAATCCGCGCGCACCATTGAGAGCGACGCCGACCTGCGCGAAGGCATCCGTGCGCTGCGGCGCAAGTGCGCCCACATGCGCCACGTGCACGACCGCGCCGGCGATCCGCCGCTGCGGCGGCACGCTCCAGGGTTTGAAGGTCTGGCCCGCATCATCGTCGGCCAGCAGCTTTCCATCGCGAGCGCGCAGGCGATCTGGGGCCGCGTGCAGGCGGCCGTGCAGCCGATGGGCGCACGAGCCTTTCTCCGTTTGAGCGACGATCGGCTGCGGCAAGCGGGGCTGTCGCGCGGAAAGGTGAAGACGCTGCGCGCGATGAGCGAAGCGATCGAGGCCGGTCTCGATCTTGAGCAGCTCGCCACGGCTCCCGAAGACGTCGTGCACGCGACGCTGACGGCGCTGCCGGGCATCGGTCCGTGGAGCGCCGATATCTTCCTGCTGTTCTGCCTCGGCCGCGCGGACGCCTTTGCTGCGGGCGACCTCGCGCTGCAGACCGCCGCCGCCAATGCGCTGAAGCTGAACGAGCGCCCCTCGCGCGACGAGCTGTTGGCGATTGCGGAGCGCTGGCGGCCGTGGCGCGGCGTGGCGGCGCACATGCTGTGGGCGTATTACAAGGTGCCGGCGGAACACCGGGATCGGAAAAAGGCCTAGATTTCCTGCGACTTGGCCGCGGCAATCGACCCCGTAGCACGCCCGCCACAGCGTCGCGCGGGGCGCTTCACAGACCTGATACGCGCGGCTAGTATCCCGGCCGCAATCATTGGGAGAACGCGATTCGCGACAGAGAACCGACAGGACGCTAAAACGTGAATGCGCATGCGGCCATCCCGGCCTCCTTTCCGGCCCTCGTCCTAAACGCCGACTTCCGGCCACTGAGCTACTACCCGTTGTCGCTCTGGAGCTGGCAGGAGTCGGTGAAGGCTGTATTTCTCGATCGCGTGAACATCGTCTCCGAGTACGACCGCTTCGTGCGCAGCCCCTCCTTCGAGATGAAGCTGCCGAGCGTGGTCTCGCTCAAGACCTACGTTAAGCCGGCGCTCTACCCGGCATTCACCCGCTTCAACGTATTCCTGCGCGACCGCTTCACCTGCCAGTACTGCGGGTCGAAGGAGGATCTGACGTTCGACCATCTCGTCCCGCGCTCGCGCGGCGGGCAGACGCGGTGGGACAACGTCGTGGCGGCTTGCGCGCCCTGCAACCTCGATAAGGGCGGCGCGATGCCGGCCGAGGCCGGGATGCATCCCTCGCAGGCGCCCTACCGGCCGACGGTGTTCGAGCTCCACCGCAACGGGCGGCTGTTCCCGCCCAACTATCTGCACCAGAGCTGGCTCGACTATCTCTACTGGGATACCGAGCTGGAGCCTTAAGGGCTCGCTTTGGTCTGCGATCTCCTGGCGTCCACAAAAAAGCCCCGGCATCGCTACCGGGGCAAGACGTGCGGGCTCACGGGAAGGGAAACGGTATTGCGTCGCTCAGGCGGCGCGCCGTACTGGCGCGGCGCAGAGGACCTCCGCGATGGCGTCGACGGCCTTGCCCCAGTCACCGGACAAGTGCGCATCGGCGGGAACGCCGAATGCGTTGAGCGCATCCGCCGGTGTGCCGCCATCGCGGAAGAAGCGCGCGCACGACTGCCGCGCGATCCCTACCGCCTGATACCACTGCAGCGGGTTGACGTGTTGGGGGCTCATCGAACACCTCCTGTTAGTCAAGGGACGCGGCCGTTCCAGCGGCCGCGGTCGTCTGGGGCGGCAAGCACACAGAGCGCAATGGCATCACTACGCAGAACCATGTCACGCGATGCCTAGTGGAGACCTCTCGGCTCCTACGCTCCATATGCTTGCCAACTCGTTGGGAGGCTCGCGCACTCCCGAAACTGAATTCATCTGGCGGGGGGATCGCCGGCTGCTGCGTTCCCGCCCGGCGCGGACGACGCGCCACTGAGAGAGACGAGCACCTGATCGATTGCCTCCGAAAGCGAACACCACTGACTTTGATCTGACGCCACGAGACACCTCAACTCGAACCGGAGCGGCTTGCTGGACCGCTCACTCTTGAACATCGGGACAAACCGCTCGGAAATACGCGCTGACGTTTTCCTCCGAGCGGTTCGCCTCGAGACTGACAACACGCGCCAAAGCGTGTCGTGGGGGGAGTGCTGATACGCATACGCGACCGAACGCAACCCTACGCTACGCAACAAACTCGAATGATGACGCTGAACTCGACTGAGACGCGGTGCATGTAACGCAACGAACGCGTACGCGGGGGTTCCCGGCGGAACAGACGCACACTGAAACGCAAACTGGCCAGATACGCTGCGGCCTGACGCAAACTTTGACGCAAACCCTGGTGCCGGTGGACGGCAGCGACGCATCACGCTCTTACTGTCTCGTGCCCCTAACGCGACGTGTTCGGCACGCGTTCCGCGAACGAGGTGGACTTAACCGTTACTTTTTGACCACGGAAAGGCACGCTTGTGTTCGACCCACGGTATTTGGCTTGACAGTTGCTGAACGAGATATGCTCCGGCGCGCACGCGGATTTTGCGTGTGCAATGCAAGCTGCGGAAGAGGCTGAGCTTTTAGCGCAGGCGCAGCAACTCGGCGGCCGCCCGCAGGCTCATCGCAAGCACAAGCAGCGACACTGCGACGTTCCAGCCGGCGAGCGAGATTCCGCCGAGTCGCCAGGCCGCTTCATCGCAGCGGACGATACTTGTGGATGGAAGCGAGTCGAGCAGCCCGCCGACCGAGGTGGACAGCGGTTGTGCGCCTGTGCAGGCGGCCGGTCCCGGCCAGAAATGCCATTCGACGCCAGCGTGATAGACGCCGAGGCCCGCATTGCCGAGGAACGCCAGCGCGACGGCGGCAAACAGCAGCGCGGCGGCACGGCGCTGGTCCGCGCTGAGCAGCACCAGCGCGAGAAATAGGAGCGGCGCGCCGACATAATAGGCGTAGCGCTGCTTGAGGCACAGCTCGCACGGCACGATGCCGCCTATGTGCTGGAAAGCGAGCGCACCGAGGATTGCCCCCAACGCGATGAGCAACGCCCAGGCGCCGGCCTTGTAAGCCGCGTGGACGGTCGGATCGGGCAGGACAACGGTCATCGCACGCCTATTGAGCCGGCCTAGACGAGATACCTGATGGCGACGAAGCCGCCGACCAGGAGCACCACGAACACCGTGGTGACGAGGGTGAGCCGCCGCTCGATGAACGCACGGATCGGATCGCCGAAGAAATATAGGAGCGCGGCCACGAGATAGAAGCGCATGGCGCGCGCGACGATGCTGGCGCCGATGAAGGCGGCGAGGTCCATCTTGGCGACGCCGGCGGCGATTGTCACCACCTTGAACGGGATCGGCGTCATGCCCTTGATGATGACGGCCGGCACGCCGTACGTGTGCACGAACTCGATGAAGGTATCGAGCGCGTGCTCGCGGCCGTAGAACCTCAGGATCGGCAGGCCGACGGCATCGTAGAAGTAGTAGCCGATCGCGTAGCCGAGCAGGCCGCCGAAGACCGAGGCGACGGTGGCGATGGTCGCGTACCACCAGGCCTTCTCACGCCGGCTCAGCACCATCGGGATCAGCATGACGTCGGGCGGGATCGGGAAGAACGAGCTCTCGATGAAGGAGACGAGGGCGAGCGCCCACGGCGCGCGCTTGTCCGCCGCCATGCGCATCATCCAGTCGTAGATCCGTCGCATCATGCGGGTGCGTGCTTAGTCGGCGCTCGGGCGAATGTCCATCGGGGAAGCGCCGGCCCTCGGCGGATCGCAGCTCAAGGCCAGGCGGAGCACGATCTCGTTGAGGACGAAGCGACCCTTAGCGGTGGCGCGGATGCGGCGTTCGGCCGCCCGGCCGGACACAGTCTCGACCAGCCCCAACGCGGCGAGGCGGTCGACCGCGGCAACCGATGGCGACGCGGCGCCATCGGTGGAAAGGCGGTCGAGGTCGATCCCTTCGGAGAGGCGCAGCCCCATGAGCAGCATCTCGTCGGCCTGCTCGGCGCGGGTCAGCGGCACGGCTTCGACCCAGCCGAAACCTTGGCGCTCGACGAGCTCGGCCCAGCGCTCGGGGGAACGCTCGGTGGCCGTCGCGTTGCGCGCGCCGCCAAAGATGAGCCGCCCGTGCGCGCCTGGCCCACAGCCGGCGTACTCGCCATAGCGCCAGTAGAGCAGGTTGTGCCGGCTTTCCTCGCCAGGGGAGGAGTGGTTGGAGATTTCGTAGGCTGGCAGCCCGGCGGCGCTCGTCAGCTCCTGCGTGACCTCATAGAGGGCGAGCGCCTCGTCGCCTTCGGGCACGACGAGCTTGCCGGCGGCATGCAGCGCGGCGAACGGCGTCTCGGGCTCGATGGTGAGCTGGTACAGCGACAGGTGCCCACGTGCGAGCGCCAGCGCCTCGGCAAGCTCGCGCCGCCACTCCGCTACCGTCTGGCGCGGGCGCGCGTAGATGAGGTCGAACGAGACGCGGTCGAACTGTGCGCTCGCGATCTTGAGCGCGGAGACGGCTTCCGCCGCGGAGTGGATGCGCCCGAGCGACTTCAGGACGTCGTCGCGCAGCGACTGCACCCCGAGCGAGACGCGATTGACGCCGGCGTGTGCGTAGCCTTTGAAGCGGCCGGCCTCCACGCTGCCGGGGTTGGCCTCGAGCGTGATCTCGGCGCCGGGCTCGATGTTCCACAGCTCCGCGATGCGGTCGAGGATCGCGGCAACCGTCTGCGGCTGCATCAGCGAGGGCGTGCCGCCGCCAAAGAAGATGCTGGCAACGTCGCGCGGCCCGGTGAGCGCCGCGGTGTGCTCGAGCTCGCGCAGGTAGGCGGCAAGAAAGCGCGGCTCGTCGATGCCGCCGAAGCGCACGTGGCTGTTGAAGTCGCAGTAGGGGCACTTCTGCGCGCAGAATGGCCAGTGCACGTAGACGCCGAAGCCAGCCTCGTCAGGCGCCTGCAGGCTCGAGGCAGGCGCGCTTGAAGTGCTCGAAGGCGCGGGTGCGGTGGGAGATCGCATACTTTTTTGCCGGCTCCATCTCGCCGAAGGTAAGCGTCTGTCCGTCGGCGACGAAGATCGGATCATAGCCGAAACCGTTCTCCCCGCGCGGCGGCCAAACGACATGACCGTAAACCTTGCCTTCAAACAGCTCCGTCTGGCCGTCGGGCCAGGCCAGACACAGCACGGAGATGAAGTTGGCGCGTGAGGGCGCACCATTCCATGAATGTCGTGTCGACATCTGGTCATGTACGCGCTGCATGGCGACGGTGAAATCCCGCTTCGGGCCGGCCCAGTCGGCCGTGTGCACACCGGGCGCGCCGCCGAGCGCATCGATCTCTATCCCGAAGTCGTCCGCGAGCGCGGGCAGCCCCGAGCCCTTGGCCGCGAACAGCGCCTTGATCTGCGCGTTGCCCGCGAACGTCGGCTCCGGCTCCTCGGGCACGGCGAGGCCCAGCGCGCCGACGGAGACCGCGTCGAGCCCGTAGGGCGCGATGAGCTGGTTGATCTCCCACACCTTGCCGGGGTTGTGGCTGGCGACGACAAGGCGGTCGCCGCGCTGAAGTCGCCGCGTCATGCCCGAGCCTTCATGACAGGCCCCAGATGCGCGGCTCGGCGAACTCGATGCAGTTGCCGGCGGGATCGCGGAAATAGATGGAGCGGCCGCCGCCCGGCCATTCGAAATCGGCTTCGATCTCGATGCCCGCCTGCTCGAGGCGCGCGCGCCACGCCACGATCTCGTCCGCGCTCGCGCGGAAACACACATGCCCCTCGCCGCGCGCGCCGTGCGGCGGCACGGGGAGCTTGGCGTCCGGCGGCAGCTCGGTCACGTCGGGATTGAAGATGAGCAGCATCTGCTCTCCGCAGCGGTAGAACACGTGCCGGCCGTCGGCCTTGGCGAACGGCTCGAGCCCCAGCGCGCTGCGATAGAATGCCTCGATGGCGCGCAGGTCCTTGGCGTAGAGGACGGCTTCGAGGATGCCGGATGGGGTCATGCGGCCTACGACGCTTGGGGCTACGCTACCGTGAGCTTCTGCAGTGAGACGAGCTCGCCGATGCCCTTCCTGGCGAGCACCATGAGTTGGTCGAAGCTCTCCTGGCTGAAGGCGACGGTCTCCGCGGTGCCCTGCACCTCGACGATGCCGCCGGCCCCCGTCATCACGAAATTCGAAGTCTGCCTCCGCGGCGCTGTCCTCCGCGTAATCGAGATCGAGCACTGCGGTGCCCTTGTAGAGCCCGCAGCTCACGGCCGCCACCTGATCACGCAGCACGCCGTCCTTGACCATGTCGCGCAGCTTCATCCACTGGATGCAGTCGTGCAGCGCCACCCAGGCCCCGGTGATCGACGCCGTGCGCGTGCCACCGTCGGCCTGCAGCACGTCGCAATCGATCGAAATCTGCCGTTCGCCGAGCTTGGTAAGATCGACGATGGCGCGCAGCGCGCGCCCGATCAGGCGCTGGATCTCCTGCGTGCGCCCCGACGCGTGGCCGACGGTCACCTCGCGCCGCGTGCGGTCGGTGGTGGCGCGCGGGAGCATGCCGTACTCGGCCGTCACCCAGCCGCGCCCCTGACCCTTGAGCCAGGGCGGCACACGCTCCTCCAGGCTCGCCGTGCACAGCACGTGGGTGTCGCCGAACTTGATGAGGCAGGAGCCTTCCGCGTGCTTGGAGACTGCGCGCTCGATCGATACGCGGCGAAGCTCGTCTGGCTGGCGTTTGGATGGGCGCATGGTCTGGAGGGTTTTTCCGTCTTCTGGAGCCGCGTGCGGGGCGACCCTACGGGACGCCCACAGGCCCTTCAACCAAAACCGATGACGAATTTGACGAAAGGGGAAAGGCGTCCCTAATGTCCGCGAGCCTACGGTAGGCGAGGCCTAACCATACCCTGAGGCGATGACCGAACCCGTCAGCGAGCTCACGAAACTCAGCGACCGTTCCCGCACAATTCTCCGGCAGATCGTCGAGACATACCTCGAGACGGGCGAGCCGGTGGGATCGCGCAACCTGTCGCGCGCGCTGCCCATGACGCTGTCGCCGGCGTCCATCCGCAACGTGATGTCGGACCTGGAGCAGCTCGGCCTCATCGCCGCGCCGCATACCTCGGCGGGCCGGCTGCCGACCCAGCTCGGCCTGCGCCTGTTCGTCGACGGCCTTCTCGAGATCGGCGACCTCACCGCGCGCGAGCGCCGCCAGATCGAGCAGAACATCACGAGCAAGCGCTCGCAATCGATCGACGACGTGCTGCACGAAGCGGGCGAGATGATCTCCGGGCTGTCGCACTGCGCCGGCGTCGTGCTCGCCGAGCAGCAGGTCGCGCGCCTGAAGCACATCGAGTTCGTGCTGCTCGAGCCGCGCAAGGCGCTCGTGGTCCTCGTCGGCGAGGACCAGACGGTCGAGAACCGCATCATTTCGCTGCCCGCGGGGCTGCCGCCTTCGGCGCTGGCCGAGGCGGCGAACTACCTCAATACGCGCGTGCGCGGCTCCACCATCGCCGAGGCGCGGGCGCGCATCGAGGCGGAGCTGCAGAACTCTCGCGCCGAGCTCGACACTTTGACGCAAAAGGTCATCCACGCCGGGCTTGCCGAGTGGTCGGGCTCGCTCGACGACCGCAAGAGCCTGATCGTGCGCGGGCAGGCGAACCTGTTGAAGGACCTGACCGCGGAAGCGGATCTGGAGCGCATCCGCCGCCTGTTCGACGATCTGGAGCGCAAGCGCGACCTGGTGCAGCTCTTGGGCCTGTCGGAGAACGCCGACGGCGTGCGCATTTTCATCGGTTCGGAGAACAAGCTGTTCTCGCTGTCGGGATCCTCGCTCATCGTGGCGCCGTTCCACGACGACCAGCGCAAGATCGTGGGTGTTCTGGGCGTAATCGGCCCCACCCGCATCAATTACGCACGCATTATTCCCATGGTCGACTACACCGCCAAGCTCGTTAGCCGACTGTTGACTTGATTTTTGCCAATCCTCGTCTGATATCGGGCACGGATTGCAACACGGATTGCAAACACGAATTGCAAAATCGGGACCCGCGCGCCCGCGGAGGTATGATGGCCGACGAAAACGCAAAGTCCGATCGTGATCAGGCAGCAGGCGACCCCGGCGCAGATGCACCTGCAACGGAGCCCGCCGAGCAGTCGCCAGACGTCGCCACGCTCGAGGGACGGATCGCCGAGTTGACCGACAGGCTGCTGCGCGCGCACGCGGACATGGACAACCTGCGCAAACGCACCGAGCGCGACAAGGAGGACACGGCGAAGTACGCCATCACCAAGTTCGCGCGCGACGTCCTCAGCATCGGCGATAACCTGCAGCGCGCGATCGCCGCGGTCCCCGCCGGCGCCGCCGATGCCGACCCCGCACTGAAGGTGCTGG
>CAVSCT010000021.1:0-17500 GCA_963726555.1 uncultured Alphaproteobacteria bacterium
AACGCGACGGCACGCCGCAAGTGGAGGCGAAGCGGCGAACGGGTGGGTGAAGGTGGTGGTCTGTTGGCGGCGAGCTTCATGCGCGACCCGGCTATCGTGAGCCGGACCAAGTTGCCAGAATGTTCACTAGGGGATACGAGGCACGCGGTTAATAGTGACGGAGATTACCGCAGTCGGCAGGATGTCCGCCCTGATGCCATCTGCTGCACGGATTTCTCGAACCAAGCCTAGAAACCGCGGAGATATGCCATGCAGAAAAGTTCAGGATGTTCCGCCCGAGTTTTCAGGTTTGCCGGCCTAGCTATACTCGTGACTGCTCAGGCTGCTTGGGCGCAACCCGCCGACGAGACCATCTCGATTGAAGCCCTGTTGACAGCCGGGTGGCAGGTCGCAGGCTTCACTGGTGCCGTCGACAACTGGGCGACCTTCACACTATTGCGGCACCCAAACGAAGCCTACCTCGTCCAGTGCCGTGCTGGCTACGACGTGACGCGCGAACCGCACGTCCAACCGCACTGTTACAAGCTGCGCTGACCGCGCACTCCGCACTCGCTACTCGGGCACCGTCAGTGCGGTTCTAAACTCAATTGCGACCGCGATCTCGATTACCCGCACGGTAGATGCAAATTTTACATCGTGGGCCGCGGCCGTCGGCGTAAGCCGAGCTGCGACAAGTCGCCGATCAGCCAGCTCGCCGCTCAGCGGTCCCGAAGTCGGCAGGTTCGGCTGGTACCCGACCTCTTCTGGCCGACTGGGAAACCTCGCTTCGGTCTTCGGGATCGACTCGGACGGGTGGCAGGCTCACGCACCGCGAACACTGCAGTCCCGCGACCGCCATAGCACCCCGTGAATGGCCGGCAATGCTGCCGCGCTCACCATGGCCGAGCGCGGGCTGAAGGTCCTGCAGATCGAGCGCGGCGAGTACCCGGGCTCCAAGAACGTGCAGGGCGCGATCCTCTCACTCCGACATGCTGGAGAAGATCATCCCGAACTTTCGCGAGGATGCGCCGCTTGAGCGCCATCTCGTCGAGCAGCGCTTCTGGATGATGGACGACCGCTCGCACGTAGGATTGCACTACAAGTCCGACGACTTCAACGAGCAGAAGCCCAACCGCTACACCATCATCCGCGCGCCGTTCGACAAGTGGTTCTCCTCCAAGGTGCGGGAGGCCGGCGCCACCGTCATCTGTGAGACCACGGTCACGGAGCTCATTCGCGATCTGTCGGGCAAGGTGATTGGCGTGCGCATCGACCGCAGCGGGGGCCAGGTGATGGCCGACGTCGTGGTGCTCGCCGAGGGCGTCAACGGTTTGATCGGAACGCGTGCGGGCCTGCGCGACATCCCCAAGGCCAGCAACGTGGCGCTCGCGGTCAAGGAAATGCACTTCCTGCCGCGGGAGACGATCGAGGCACGCTTTACCTGAAGGGCGACGAGGGAACCGTCATCGAGGCCGCCGGCACCATCTCGAAGGGGATGACTGGCATGGGCTTCATCTACGCCAACAAGGAATGCATCTCGCTCGGTATCGGCTGCCTCGTGTCCGACTTCCAGAAGGCCGGCCAGACGCCGTACGGGCTGCTCGAGGCCTTCAAGCGCCATCCCTCGGTGGCGCCGCTCATCGAAGGCTCGGAGGTGAAGGAGTACTCCGCTCACCTCATTCCCGAGGGCGGCTTCAAGGCGATCCCGCAGCTCTACGGCGACGGCTGGGTCGTCGTCGGCGATGCAGCCCAGCTCAACAACGCCATCCACCGCGAGGGCTCCAACCTCGCCATGACCTCGGGGCGCATCGCCGCCGAGGCGATCGCCCGCATCAAGACGCGGCGTGATCCGATGACGGAGGAGAACCTCGCCGTCTACAAGGACATGCTCGACAAGTCCTTCATCATGAAGGACTCAAGAAGTACTCAAGAAGTACAAGGATATGCCAGCGCTCCTGCATACCCAGTCGCAGAACTTCTTCCTCACCTATCCGCAGCTCGTGTCGAAGGCGATGCAGAGCTTCGTGCGCGTCGACGGCACGCCGAAGCGCGAGAAGGAGCGTCTCACGGTCCGGTCGTTCGGGGCGGCGCGCTCGTGGTTCGGTCTCTTCTGGGATGCCTTCACCCTCGCACGGGCGTGGAGGTAGGCGGAGACGTCGCGGCAGGTTGAACTCTAGACCCACTGTTGGTTCGGAGATTGAAATGGCAACTGACCAACCCCTCCGTATCGAGGACAAGCTCTACCAGAACCGGTATCTCGTCGACGCCGGACGTGCTCACATCAAGGTGCGCGAGCATGACGTGCCGACGCCGCCGCTGCTCGCGTTGCTCACCGCTTGTCCGCCGCGCTGCTACGAGCTCAACGACAAGGGCCAGGTCGAGATCACGGTGGACGGCTGCGTCGAATGCGGCACCTGCCGGGTGATCGGCGAGCCTTCCGGCGACATCGAGTGGAGCTATCCGCGCGGCGGCTACGGCGTCCTCTTCAAGTTCGGCTGAGGCTCAGCCCGGGCTCGGGAAAGCCGGTCCGCGCCGCTTTTGCGGTGGTCGCGCGCCCGCGTTCACCGCGGCTCCGAGCCCCGCGACAGCGCCATTTGAATCAATAGATTGGGCGGGCCTGAGAGACCTCGAGCCGCCGTCGTTCGCAGCGTCGGTAGCCGCATCGCTGCCGTGGGCCTCAAGGAAGATTTCTACTCGCGCTTTGCAGCCGATCGCTCTTCCCTCAGAATAACGTCTGATTGGGAGGAGGGGCCGTGAAATCGATTTGCCGTAGCTTGGCGATTTTGGCGCTGGCCTGGGCCGCGCCCTCGTCGCGGGCGTTCTCCGAGGACCTCGGCTGCACCCGCTACGTTCCTCAGATCGGGAAGACGGTCCGCGTCCGCTGCAATGACGAGCCGGCCCGTCCCGGGCGCGAGTCGGCGCCGCCGCAGCCCGATCCCGGCGTAAACTCCGAGCAGCCGATCGCTGAGCCGAGCCGCGACGCGGATGCGAGCCCCTGCCTCAACGAGGAGAACCCCGGCGCAGCGATGGGAATCTGCCAGATCTTCCTCAACAACAATGGCGGGCTGTCGCAGTCGACCAAGGGGTCCGTCTACAAGAAGCTTGCGTACGCGAGCTTGCACATCAAGGACAATCAAGCGGCGTTGTCGTGGAGCAAGAAGGCGCTCGACATCGCGCCAAGTCCGGTCGAGCACTACATCGCCGGCCAGGCCTATGCGGCGCTGAAGAATCCGAGCGCCGCCATCGAAGAGTTCAGCGCCGCGCTCGTCTTGGCTCCCAAGTATACGCTGGCCTTCCATCGACGCGGCGAAGCCTACCTCGAGATCGGGGACCGCGATCATGCCAAGAGCGACTTTCAGTCGGCGGTCGCTCTCGTTGCCAACTTCGCTCCGTCGCAGGAGGCGCTCCGCCGCCTTCGCCGCCGCTGACGCCTCATGCTGGGCCGAGCTGCCCGGACCTGCGCAATGCCACTCCCCGACCTCGGGGCGCCCCTCATCCGGCTGTCGCGTTGACGGGAAAATGGCGGCGAGGCTCCACAAATTCTGCCCAATGCCGAGTTAAAGCTGCAAAGGTACGGCGAGGCGCGACAGGGCGCCTACGTCGAGTGCGTTGGGACTTGGGGGGAATATATAATGACACTGGCACTTAAGCCGGGCGGTCGCGTGCGCGCGTGGTTGGCAGCCAGCGCCGCCGCATGTGCGCTACTTTCGACGCCCGCGCTGAGCGGCTCCATCAAGGAGCAGCTGGCGAAGCTCGACCCGGAGGAGCGCGCGCATCAGGCCTGCGGCATCAAGGGACTCGAAGCGATCAAGCATGATCGCAAGCTACCGGGTGCGGACCGCCTGAAGACGGGCATCTTCGGCCGCGCCGCGTTCGTAAACAACGTGGTCACGGCCAAGGGCGGGGCGGTGAAGGCCAAGAACCGCTGGTACAAGCTGGCGTTCAGCTGCACCGTCACTCCCGACCAGATGACGGCGACGGCCTTCACCTACGAGATCGGCGCCGAGATCCCGCAGGCTCAGTGGGAAGACCTGGGCCTGTGGTGAGCTCGGCTCAGCGCACGCGCGCGGCGGACGCCAGATAGTTGACGCCGAGGTCGCCCGCATCGAGCTTCCACTCGTCGTGCATCACGTCGTAGACGAGGCCGGAGAATTGCGGTGCGCCGAAGCCCGCGGCTGCGAGATGGCGCTCCAGCTCCTCCGGCGTCACGAAGCGCTGCCAGTCGTGCGTGCCGCGCGGCAGCCAGCCGAGCACGTACTCGGCGGCGACGATCGCCAGCGCATAGGACTTCCAGGTGCGATTGAGGGTCGAGAGCACGGCCGCGCCTTCCGGCCGGATGAGGTCTGCGAGGATGCGGACGAAGCCTCCGACGTCAGGCACGTGCTCGACGACCTCGAGGCATACGACCGCATCGAAGGTCTCGCCGGCCGCGCGGAGGTCTTCGATGCGCGCCGCCCGATAGTCGATGGCGAGACCCTGGGCCTCGGCGTGCCCGCGTGCGGTCGCGATCGCCTCGGGCGTCGGATCGATGCCGGTCACGCGCGCTCCGAGCCGGGCGAGCGGCTCGGCGACGAGGCCGCCGCCGCATCCGACGTCGAGCACCGAAAGGCCCTGGAGCGGTTTCAGGCCTCCTTCGAGAGGGCGCTTAAAGTGGCGCATAAGCGCATCGCGGATGAAGCGCAGCCGCGCCGGCCCCTGCTGGTGCAGCGGGCGGAACTTGCCGTTGGGGTCCCACCATGCGCCGGCGAGCCGCTCGAAGCGTTCCACCTCGCGCAGATCGAGGGTCGGATCGGCGGACAAGACTGAGGGTTCGGCTTGCATGGCCGCGAGGATACGGCGGCCTTAGCAAAGATTGTCAAGGCGCGGATATTGCGGGGACCGGCCGATGCCGTTAAGAGAACGGGCCGTAAACGGGATTTCTGCTCGCTCATGGCCGTCTGAAGCCCTTTGGGGCCGGGTTCGCCTGTCTGCGGCGGACACCCTTTAAGGCCAACTCCAACGCATTCGCGAAGCGCACGGCGGGAAACCTTATGGCTGTGGTTGTGATGAAGTTCGGCGGCACCTCCGTCGCCAACGTCGAGCGCATCCGCAACGTCGCGCGTCACGTGAAGCGGGAGGTCGACGGCGGCAACGAGGTCGCTGTCGTCGTCTCCGCCATGGCGGGCGTGACGAACCAGCTCGTCGCCTGGGTGCGCGAGGCCTCGATCCTGCATGACGCGCGCGAGTACGACGCCGTCGTCGCCACCGGCGAGCAGGTGACGGCCGGTCTCCTCGCGATCGTGCTGCAGTCGATGGGCCTGCAGGCGCGCTCCTGGCAGGGCTGGCAGATTCCGATCACGACCTCGGCCGCGCACGGCTCGGCCCGCATCTCCGGGATCGACGGCAGCGAGATCAAGCGCCGCTTCGCCGAGGGCGAGGTCGCCGTCATCACCGGCTTCCAGGGCATCGAGCCCGAGCGGCGCCGCATCGCAACATTGGGCCGCGGCGGCTCGGATACGAGCGCGGTCGCCATGGCCATCGCACTCAAGGCCGATGTATGCGACATCTACACCGACGTCGACGGCGTCTACACCACGGACCCGCGTATCGTGCCGAAGGCGCGGCGGCTGCCGAAGGTGTCGTACGAAGAGATGTTGGAGATGGCCTCGCTCGGCTCCAAGGTTCTGCAGACCCGCTCGGTTGAGCTCGCCATGGTCAACCGCATGCGGGTGCGCGTGCTGTCGAGCTTCGTGGCGCCGGATGCGATGGAGCCCGTGCGGCTCGACCGCCTGGAAGATATCGGTACGATCGTTTGCGATGAGGATGAGATCGTGGAGAGCCAAGTCGTCAGCGGCATTGCCTACGTCAAGGACGAGGCGAAGGTGACGCTCATCAAGGTCGAGGACAAGCCGGGCGTCGCCGCGCGCATCTTCGGACCGCTCGCCGACGCCAACATCAACGTCGACATGATCGTGCAGAGCGTGACGCCCGACGGAAAGCACACCGACATGACGTTCACCGTGCAGGCGGCCGAGCTGCCGCGCACGCTCGAGACCCTGAAGGCGGCCAAGAGGGACATCGGCGACTTCGACGTGCAGAGCTCGGCCGACGTCGCCAAGATTTCCGTGATCGGTGTGGGCATGCGCAGCCATGCGGGCGTCGCCGCGATGATGTTCAAGGCGCTCGCCAGCAAGGGCATCAACATCCTTGCCATCACCACGTCCGAGATCAAGATCAGCGTGCTGATCGATGCCGCCTACGCCGAGCTTGCTGTCAGGACGTTGCATTCGATTTACGGTCTCGACGCAGACTAGCGCCGAAATTAGCGGCGGGGGTCGGCGGCGCGGCTCAACATGGGCGCGATCTAGCTTTAATACCCGCTTCCCCCGGCGGACCACAGAGCGGCACGAGCGATGCAGAGGCGAGGCGACGAGCCACGAGTCCTGACATCCGAGCCGGCGCTGCGTGTGATCATGCGGCGCCTGCGAGAGATCATGTCTGAGCCCGGCGACGGGCAGTCGCGCCTCGACAAGATCGTCAAGCAGATCGCCGGCGTGATGGTGACCGAGGTTTGCTCGATCTACCTCAAACGCCAGGACGGCTCGCTCGAGCTGTTCGCGAGCGAGGGCCTCAAGCCGGGCGCCGTGCACACCACGCGCATGAAGCGCGGCGAGGGCCTCGTCGGCCGCTGCGCCGAGCTCAACATCACGGTCAACGAGCCCGAGGCCTCGAGCCACCCGGCGTTCTCCTATCGGCCGGAGACGGGCGAGGAGATCTATCACTCGCTGCTCGCGGTGCCGATCCAGCGCTCCGGCCAGGTGCTGGGCGTGCTCGTGGTGCAGAACCGCACGCAGAAGGAATACTCCGACGAGGACGTCGAGGTGCTGCAGGCGACCGCGATGGTCGTCGCCGAGCATCTCGTCTCCGGCGCGGTCGCGGGCGCCGGCACCGCGATCGAGATCGGCAAGTCTCTGTCCGCGGTCATCGAGGGCGAGCCGATCTCGGCCGGCATCGCGCTGGGCCACATCGTGCTGCACGAGCCGCGCATCGTCGTGACGCAGCTCCTGGCCGAGGACACGGCGGTCGAGCTCGGCCGACTGGACACGGCCATTGCCACGCTGCGCGCTTCGCTGGACGAGATGTTCGATCACGAGCACTTGGCCGGCGCCGGCGAGCACCGCGAGGTGCTCGAGGCCTACCGCATGTTTGCCCACGACAAGGGCTGGGTGCGGCGGCTGCGCGAGGCGGTCGAGGGCGGTCTCACGGCGGAAGCCGCGGTCGAGCGCGTGCAGAACGGCACGCGCGCGCGCATGTTGCGCCAGAACGATCGCCTATTGGCGCGAGCGCCAGCGCGACCTCGGCGACTTGTCCGACCGGCTCCTGCGCATCCTCGCCGGCCGCATCACCAGCGCGGACGAGCCGACGCAGCTTCCGCCCGATACGATCCTCGTTGCCCGCACCATGGGGCCGGCCGAGCTTCTCGACTACGACCGCAAGCGGCTGCGCGGCCTCGTCATCGAGGATGGCAGCGCACAGAGCCACGTGGCCGTCGTTGCCAAGGCGCTGGGCATCGCCGCCGTGGGGCAGGCGCGCGGTATCGTCGAGCGCGTGAATGCCGGCGACGCGGCGATCATCGACGCCCTGACGGGCGAGGTGCACCTGCGTCCCTCCGCCGACGTGGTCGCCGCCTATTCCGACAAGGTTCGCTTCCTCGCCCGCAGACAGCGCCAGTACCGCGCGCTCAAGGACGTGCCCGCCGTCACCAAGGACAAGGCGCGCGTCGAGCTGCACATGAACGCTGGCCTGCTCGTCGACATGTCGCATCTGCGCGACTCGGGTGCCGACGGGGTGGGGCTGTTCCGCACCGAGCTGCTCTTCATGCTGTCGAGCACGCTGCCCAAGCTGGAGCGGCAGGTCGAATCCTACCGCGCCATCATCGGTCGCGCGGGCGACCGGCCGGTGATCTTCCGCACTCTCGATATCGGCGGCGACAAGGTGCTGCATTACCTGCGCCAGCCGCAGGAGGAGAACCCGGCCATGGGTTGGCGGGCGGTGCGCATGGGTCTCGATCGCCCGGCGCTGTTGCGCACGCAGATCCGCGCCATGCTGCGCGCCGCGGCCGGGCATGAATTGAAGCTCATGATCCCGATGGTCTCGGCGGCGCACGAGATGGACGAGGTGCGGGCGCTCGTCGAGAAGGAGCGCGCGATCGTCAAGAGCAAGGGTCACGACGCGGCCAAGCGCGTCGCCATCGGCGCCATGATCGAGGTGCCCTGCCTCCTGTTCGAGCTCGATGCGCTCATGAAGAAGGTCGACTTCGTCTCCGTCGGCAGCAACGACCTCATGCAGTTCATGTACGCCGCCGATCGTACCAACGCGCGCGTCGGCAGCCGCTACGACGCGCTGTCACCGGCACCGCTCAAGGCCCTGAAATCGCTGGTCAAGGCAGCGAGGAAGCACGACGTGCCGCTCACCCTGTGCGGGGAGATGGCGGGAAATCCCATCGACGCAATGGCGTTGATCGCGCTGGGATTCAGATCGCTGTCGATGGCGCCGGCCTCCATCGGCCCGATCAAGACGATGATCCTGTCGCTGCACGCCGGCCGGGTGGAAAAGGTGCTCGAGGATCTGCTCAAGCGGAGCACGCACAACATCCGTGAAGAGCTTGAGTTTTTTGCCAAAGCCGAAGGCATCGAGCTGTGACCGGCCAGCGCCTTTGAAGCGCCTTTGACAAGCGCCGCTTTTTGCCGGACGATGCTGATGGGGAAATTCAGTCCTGAGCACCTGACGTGGCGTTGGTCATGCGTAATGGCTCCGTGCCGGCGAGACCTTCTTCTGCCGCGCGTCCGCAGGGCGCACGTGCTGCCACGCTTTCGCGTGCCCAGACTGCAAGAGCTGCCGCGCCGGCTTCCCCCTTGGAAGCGGAGGTTGCGCGCTTCTTCCAGGATTTGAGGGCGGCCTTCCGCCTGTCGCAGGCGCAAACCGCCGAGCAGTTGTCGACGCGCGTCGACATTATCTGCGCGCTCGAGGCAGCCGACGTCTCGGCGCTGCCGCCGTGGCCGGAGTGCTGCCGCATCGTGCGCACCTACACGGGGCCGGTGGGGCTCGATCCGCGCCCGATCCTGCATTCGCTCGAGACGCTGCTCGCGATCGCCGCGCAGAACCCGAAGCCGGCGCCGAAGCGCTCGCTCGTTCCCCAGTTGGGCCGACGTAAGCAGCCCCAACAACGGGCGCAAAAGGGGCCGGCGGAAGATTCCACTCTGGCAGCGATCTTGGATCGTTTGGCGCCGTTCATGCCCGGGCGCACCGGCCGCATCCTGTTCGCCATTGCGGTCCCTGTCGGGCTCCTGGTGCTGCTGAGCCAGACCTCGGTGCTCGAGGCGGCGGTCGCCAAGCTGCCGCCTTCGGTCGCCCGCATCGTGCGCGGCGCCCAGGATTACGTTACCTTGCAGCTTGCCCCCGTCCGCGACGGCATGCGCTGGATCGACGTGAGCGATCCGCGCTCGCGGCGCAGCGATAAATTGCGGACCACGGCGCAATCGGATTAGATGCGCCGCCGCTGCGCACCTATATTCCGTGAGTGAACGGGAGTGCGCCGGCCGCAACTAGCCGCCGCCTCGGCGCCCCGTCCCAACGAGCCATCCCAGAGAATGAGCACGATCCCACAAGACAAGCTGGACAAGATGGTCGGCCGGTGGAACGCGATCCAGGCCGAGCTCAATGCGGGCGTGAACCAGGCGAGCCGCACCAAGCTCGCCAAGGAGTTTGCCAGCCTCAACCCAATCGTTGCGACCATCGAAGCGCTGCGCGCCATCGAGAAGGAGAGCGCCGACCTCGAGGTTTTGCTCGCCGACTCGCCAGCGACAAGGAGATGAGCGCGCTCGCCCGCGCCGATCTCGAGGCGCTGGAGCCGCGCCGCGAGGCGCTCGAGCAGCAATTGAAGCTGCAGCTCCTGCCCAAGGATTCGGCCGACGAGAAGAGCGTCATCGTCGAGGTGCGCGCCGGCACCGGCGGCGACGAGGCGGCGCTGTTCGCGGCCGATCTCTTCCGCATGTACAGCCGCTACGCCGAGCTGCGCGGCTGGAAGACGGAGATCATCAGCGCCTCCGAGAATGACCTGGGCGGCTACAAGGAGATCATCGCGTCGATCTCGGGGGAGGGCGTGTTCGCGCGGCTGAAGTTTGAATCGGGCGTGCACCGCGTGCAGCGCATTCCCGACACCGAGACGGGCGGGCGCATCCACACCTCGGCGGCGACGGTAGCGGTGCTCCCCGAGGCGGAGGAGATCGATATCGATATCCGGCCCGAGGACATCCGCATCGACACGATGCGTGCAGGCGGTGCCGGCGGCCAGCACGTCAACAAGACGGATTCGGCCGTGCGCATGACGCATTTGCCGACCGGCATCGTCGTCGTCTCGGCGGAAAAGTCGCAGCACCAGAACCGGCGGCTCGCCATGCAGGTCCTGCGCTCGCGCGTCTACGAGATGGAACGCGAGCGCGCGGATACGGCGCGCGCGTCGGCCCGCAAGGGGCAGGTGGGCTCCGGCGACCGCTCGCAGCGCATCCGCACCTACAACTTTCCGCAGGGGCGCGTCACCGATCACCGCATCAATCTCACTCTGCACAAGCTCGACGCGGTGCTCGATGGCGTCGCGCTCGATGAGTTCATCGACGCGCTCATCACCGATCACCAGGCGAGCCAGCTCGCGGCCATGGAGAGCCATGCCGGTGCCTGAGCCGATACTCGCGGAGCGTACGGCGATGCAGACCAAGTCTCTTCGGGAGCTGGTGCGCGAGGCTTCGCGCTTGCTCGCGCAGGCCGGCGTCGAAGGGCCCGAGCGTGACGCGCGTTTGCTTGCCGCCGCCGCGATCGGCTGCTCGCCGGCCGAGCTGATCGCGCGTCCGGATCGGGTGGTCGATGAGGCTGCCTGCCGCCGCCTGGCGGAGCTCGTGCAGCGTCGCTGCGCGCGCGAGCCCGTGTCGCGCATTCTCGGCTCGCGCGAGTTCTACGGGCGCTCGTTTGCGCTGTCGCCGGCGACGCTCGACCCGCGTCCCGACAGCGAGACGCTGATCGAGGCGGCGCTGGCGCTCGTCGATGCCAAAGGCTGGCGCGAGCGGCCGCTGCGCATCCTCGACGTCGGCACGGGCTCCGGATGCCTGCTGCTGACGCTGCTGGCCGAGCTGCCGCATGCGACCGGCGTCGGCACCGATATTGCGCAACTTGCGCTCGATATTGCCGCTGTTAACGCGCGTAATTGCGATATTTCCGGCGCTATTGAGCGGCGTTGCGCGTTTTTGCGCGCGGACGCGCTGGAGGGTATCGAAGGCCCATTCGATCTCCTGGTCTGTAACCCGCCCTACATTCGCAGCGGGGATATTGCCGGCCTCGAGCCCGAGGTGCGCGCCTTTGACCCGCCGGCAGCCCTCGACGGCGGCCCCGACGGTCTCCACATCTATCGCCAGATAATCCCCGCGCTGACCCGCGTCGTGCCGTGCGGATTTGCGATTTTCGAGGTGGGGGCGGGGCAGGCGGACGCGGTTACGGAAATGCTACGATCTTCCATGGACTTGAGCCGGCAGGGCGCGGTCGGCCGGCATGTCGATCTCGGTGGCCACACGCGTTGTGTGTCCATGGAGATACAGTTGTAACGATGTCGCAAATAAAGGGTTTGAATTAGCGGCGTTCCGCGCTAGTGTTGGCTGACAGCCGTATTGATCGTGCGTCGCGATGGGTCCGCGGAACCGCACGACTTGGGATTGCGAAGCAACGGGACGGGCGCGTAGCGCGAACATCCTTTTGCCCCGCTGAAATGGCGATCGCTAGCGGCTTGGCGTCAAACGCCCCTTTCCGACGGATGTAGCGACTGCCTTTTGAGCGTCACGAGATAGAGATGAACGGTGTGCGCCGGCCGACGCTCGACTGAGCTTCTGGTCCGCCACGCCTGCCCTGAGGGTGGGGCATTAGCGACGAACATCGGCCGGGGCACGGCCAGAACGCACACCCTTTAGCTTTTTAGCTTTTCATCACCACCGAGAACGGAGCCAATGAGGCAAGGACAGCAGAACCGCCGGGGCCGCGGGCGCAACCGCAAGGGGCAAAGCCCGCTCACACGCAGCTTCGAGAGCACAGGCCCGGACGTCAAACTCCGCGGGACGCCAGCGCACATCGCTGAAAAGTACATGTCGCTCGCGCGCGACGCGTCCTCGTCGGGAGACCCCGTGCTGGCCGAGAATTATCTCCAGCACGCCGAGCATTATAACCGCATCATCATGGCCTTCCGCGACCAGCATGTGGGACCGGGGGGCGATGGCATGAATGGCGGCGGTCGCCTGGAGCCGGGCGATGAGTTCGGCGACGACGACGGTGATGAAGGCGATATCCAGCCGTCGATGCAGCCGATGCGCCAGAACGATCACCAGCCGCAGCCGCGCATGGACAACCAGCGCTTCGAGGGGAACCGCAGCGGCAACGACCAGCAGCGTTTCAGGGATCGCGATCGGCACAACAACTATAACCGCCATGATCGCAATGATCGCGGGCCGGATCGTGGGCCAGATCGCGGCAACGACCGTGGCCAAGATCGCGGGCCCGACCGCGGCGGCGAGCCGCGCCACTTCCAGCCGTCGCCTCCACAGCAGACCGCCGACGCGGGTGTCGAGGGCCCAGGGCAGCAGCCGTCGCCGGACAACCAGATGCGCCGGCGCGAACCGCGCTTCCCGCAGCCGAGCCACGAGCAGCCGGAGTTCCTGCGCCGGCCCGTGCGTCGCCCGCGCCGCGAAGGCAACGGTGAGCCGAATGGCAACGGCAACGGCAACGCTGGTCCGGACGACGACGCGGACCGCGACTAGAGGTCCGCAGCGCGCCTGTCCGCCGACGTTTTCTGCCCCACGGCCGCGCGTCGTCGTGTGCGCCGCATCTCCTTGACTATTTCCGCCCTTTGGCGAGCGCCCGAATTTTCCGGGACGCACGATGACGGCCGTCAATGCGCACGCCTGCGCCGCGCCTAGTCTCGCAGCATGAATCGACCTTCGTCGATGCAACCCGAACACCTGCGCGATGGCCCCTTTTGCCGGAATTGAACCGCCCTATATCACCTGTTGGAAAGGTTTCCGGACGATGCTGCGCTTCATCGGCGGGTACGTCGGTGGAGCCCCGTTTCCCTAATCAAAGGCGCTCAAACCCGTGCCGTAAGGGCGGAGGAAGCGTGCTCTAGGAGGGACTATGAATTTCGAGATTTATACCGACCGCGCCCGCGGTTTCGTACAGGCCGCGCAAACCATCGCGCTGCGCGAAGGTCATCAGCAACTCACCCCCGAGCATCTGCTGAAAGCACTGCTCGATGACCCCGAGGGTATGGCTTCAGGCCTCATCCGCAAGGCCGGCGGCGACCCCAAGCAAGCCCTCGCGGCTGTCGATGCGGCGCTCGCGAAGCGGCCGAAGGTATCAGGTGGCGGTGCAGGCCAGCCCGGCGCGACCGGTGAGCTTGCCCGCGTCTTCGATCAGGCCGAGAAGGTCGCCCAGAAGGCAGGCGACAAGTACGTCACCGCCGAGCGGCTGTTGCTGGCTCTCGCGCTCGAGAAAGGCACGGAGGCCGCCAAGATCCTCGCCGACGCCGGTGTGACGCCGCAAGGCCTCAACACCGCGATCAACGATCTGCGCAAGGGCCGCACGGCCGACACCGCGACCGCCGAGCAGGGCTACGACGCGTTGAAGCGCTATTCGCGCGACCTGACCGAGGCCGCGGCGCAAGGCAAGCTCGATCCCGTCATCGGCCGCGACGAGGAGATCCGCCGCACCATCCAGGTGCTGTCGCGGCGCACGAAGAACAACCCCGTCCTCATCGGCGAGCCGGGCGTCGGCAAGACGGCGATCGCCGAAGGCCTGGCGCTGCGCATCGTCAAGGGCGACGTGCCCGACAGCCTCAAGGACAAGAAGCTGCTGGCGCTCGACATGGGTGCGCTCATCGCCGGCGCAAAGTATCGCGGCGAGTTCGAGGAGCGGCTGAAATCCGTGCTCAACGAGGTGCAGGCCGAGGGCGGCCGCATCATCCTGTTCATCGACGAGCTGCACACCATCGTCGGCGCCGGGAAAAGCGAAGGCGCGATGGACGCCGGCAACCTGCTGAAACCGGCGCTCGCTCGCGGCGAGCTGCACTGCATCGGTGCCACCACGCTCGATGAGTACCGCAAGCACATCGAGAAGGACGCAGCGCTCGCACGGCGCTTCCAGCCCGTGTTCGTCAACGAGCCGACGGTCGAGGACACCATCTCGATCCTGCGCGGTCTCAAGGAGAAGTACGAGCTGCACCACGGCGTGCGCATCACCGATTCCGCGCTCGTCGCCGCGGCGACGCTATCCAACCGCTACATCGCCGACCGCTTCCTGCCGGACAAGGCCATCGACCTCGTCGACGAGGCCGCCTCGCGCTTGAAGATGCAGATCGACTCCAAGCCCGAGGCACTCGACGCCATCGACCGCGAGCTGATGCAGCTCAAGATCGAGCGCGAAGCCCTGAGGAAGGAAAGCGATGCCGCCTCCAAGGATCGTCTCGTGCGTCTCGAGAAGGAGATCGCCGAGCTCGAGGAGGAGAGCAGCGTGCTAACCCAGAACTGGGAAGCCGAGCGCCAGAAGCTCGGCAGCGCGCAGAAGCTGAAAGAGGAGCTGGACCAGGCACGCACGGAGCTCGAGCAGGCGCAACGGCGTGGCGATCTGCAGCGCGCCGGCGAGCTTGCCTACGGCAAAATTCCCGAGCTCGAGAAAAAGCTTAAGGCAATCGAGACGCAGGAGCAGAAGGGCGCGATGGTGGAAGAGGCGGTCACGCCCGACCAGATCGCGGGCGTCGTTTCGCGCTGGACCGGCATCCCGGTCGATCGCATGCTCGAAGGCGAGCGCGAGAAGCTATTGAAAATGGAGGAGGCGCTCGGCAAGCGCGTCATCGGCCAGCGCGAGGCAGTCGACGCCGTCTCGAAGGCCGTGCGGCGTGCGCGCGCCGGCCTGCAGGACCCGAACCGGCCGATCGGCTCGTTCATGTTCCTGGGCCCCACGGGTGTCGGCAAGACCGAGCTGGCGAAAGCGCTCGCGGCCTTCCTGTTCGACGACGAGTCGGCGCTCTTTCGCATCGACATGTCGGAGTACATGGAGAAGCACTCGGTCGCGCGCCTCATCGGCGCCCCGCCGGGCTACGTCGGCTACGAGGAGGGCGGCTCGCTCACCGAGGCGGTGCGGCGGCGTCCCTATCAGGTGATCCTGTTCGACGAGATCGAGAAGGCGCACCCCGATGTCTTCAACGTGCTGCTGCAGGTGCTGGATGACGGCCGCCTGACCGACGGCCAGGGCCGCACGGTCGACTTCCGCAACACGATCATCATCCTCACGTCGAACATCGGCGCGGAGTACCTCGTCAACCAGAAGGAGGGCGAGGATACGGGCGCCGTGCGCGATCTCGTGATGGCCGAGGTGCGCACGAAGTTCCGGCCCGAGTTCCTGAACCGCCTCGACGACATCATCCTCTTCCAGCGCCTGCAGCGTTCGGAGATGGGGAAGATCGTCGACATCCAGATGGCGCGGCTGCAGAAGCTGTTGACCGATCGCAAGATCAAGCTCGAGCTCGACGATCAGGCGCGCACGTGGCTTGCCAACCGCGGCTACGATCCCGCGTACGGCGCGCGACCCTTGAAGCGGGTGATCCAGCGCCACGTGCAGGATCCGCTCGCCGAGCAGATCCTAGCGGGGCGCATCAAGGACGGCGATACCGTGCGTGTCGGCGTGCGCGACGGCGAGATCGCGCTCAACGGCGAGCCGGTGAGAGCTGCAGCCTAGCGCGAGTTTTCCACAGGCTCGAGGCTCCCGTTGCGCAATGGCGACGGGGGCCTTTCCTTTTGGGCTCTTCCGTACAAAGCCGTGGATAACTCCAAAGCGGCGACACTCCGTATGCCCACGGGTTTTGCGCCCGTGTTAATGCGGCAGGGTTCTGCACTTAACCATCTCAGTTTGAGAAAGTGAGTGATAGTCATGGCTCAGAACGAGAAGACATCAGCGAAAGTCAGTGCCATCGCGTCGAAGGCTCTGAACAATCCCAACTCACTATCTGCGGAGGAGATCAAAGAGCTCGCCGCATCGGTGCTGTCGCAATCTCCCGATCGTCAGCAATCGCAGCAGAACCAGCAATCTCAGAAGAAATAGTTCCGTCTGCCTCGGTCAGTCTCTCGACCGACAGAACGCAGCGAGTGGGTATCGTCATGATCCCGCTCGCTTGTGCTTTTTCAGGGTGGGCGAGATCGCCGACATTCTGGCAGACGACCATCACGTCCGCCGTGTTCTTCACGAGCCAGCCGACGGTCGCGACCTCGACCGCGCTCGTCTCCGGCAGCGCCGACAAGAAGCGCCAATGTCCGCATGGCTGGCGGCTGTCCTGCCAGCGAATGATAACGAGCGGGCAATCGCCCATGCCGGGGGTCCCCTCCGTGATTCGGCAAGGGAATCATAGCAAACTCAAGCCACTCGGCTATGGGCTGGCGGCAACGCAATCCGACTTCTGACTATTTGCTCGCCGTCATCACGGGCGAGAGGTGGCGCAGGTCGTCGATCCGGGCGCGCTCCTTCTGGAAATCGGCGAGCTGCCGCCCGGTCAATTCGCGTTCGCGCGGGACCTGGATGCCGAGCGGGTCGACGAAGCGGCTGTTGATCAGCACCTCGTAGTGAAGGTGCGGACCCGAGGCCAAGCCCGTCGCGCCGACGTAGGCGATGATCTCGCCTTGCCGCACTTTCACGCCCGGCACGATGCCCTTCTTGAAGCGCAGGAGATGCCCGTAGGCGGTGTGATAGCCGTTGGCGTGGCGGATACGAATGTAGTTGCCGTACTGGCCCTTGCGGCCGGCCTCCTCGACGACGCCGTTGCCGGCGGCGAGCACGGGCGTGCCGGGGTTCGTCGCCCAGTCGACGCCGGTGTGCATGCGCCGCTCGTTCAGAAGCGGATGGAAGCGCATGCCGAAACCGGAGGTGAGGCGCACGTCTCCGCGCACCGGGCGGCGCATCAAGAACTTCTTCGAGTTGCTGCCGTTCTCGTCGTAGTAGTCGACGATGCCGTCGGGCGTGCGGAAGCGGTAGAAGCGATAGCTCTCCCCGCCGCTGGTGATGGACGTGTAGAGCAGCTCGCCCGGCGGCGCGTCGGGCGCTGCGTCGTCCTTCATGTCGCAGAAGAGCTCGACCGCATCGCCGGGCCTCAAGAGCCGGCGGAAGTCGGTCTCGGAAGCGTGGATCTTCATCACCTTCATGATCGTGTCGGGCGGCACGTGCTGCAAGAGGCCGGCATAGTAGACGCTGGCGTAGATGCTGGACGACGTGGCGCGGTCGGCCTCGCCGAGTGCGGCGTTGGCGATCTCCTCCTCGATGTAGGGCGACTTGCTCGCGACGAACTCGCCCGCGGCATTGCGCATCACGCTGACGAGATGGTCATGCCCGCCCGAGAAGATGCTGAAGCGCGCCGGCTCCTTGCGGTCCTTCTGGGTCAGCGAGGGCACGAGCGTAATGCGCACCTCCT
>CAVSCT010000021.1:22500-461610 GCA_963726555.1 uncultured Alphaproteobacteria bacterium
ACTCCGAATACCTGGGAGTACTACTCGGGAGACACACGGCGGGTGCTAACGTCCGTCGTGAAAAGGGAAACAACCCTGACCAACAGCTAAGGTCCTAAAGTCACGGCTAAGTGTGGAAGGATGTGGGAATCCCATAACAACCAGGAGGTTGGCTTAGAAGCAGCCATCCTTTAAAGAAAGCGTAACAGCTCACTGGTCTAATTAAGGGTTTCTGCGCCGAAAATGTATCGGGGCTAAAGCCGTGCACCGAAGCTATGGGTGCATCGTTTCTTCGGAAGCGGTGCGCGGTAGCGGAGCGTTCCGTAAGCCTGCGAAGGGCGACCCGTGAGGGCGCCTGGAGGTATCGGAAGTGCGAATGCAGACATGAGTAACGACAGGAGTGTGAGAAACACTCCCGCCGAAAGTCCAAGGGTTCCTGCGTAAAGCTAATCTGCGCAGGGTTAGCCGGCCCCTAAGGCGAGGGCGAAAGCCGTAGTCGATGGGAACCACGTTAATATTCGTGGGCCAGCGGGTGAGTGACGGATGCTGTAAGTTGTTTGGGCTTATCGGATTGCCCGGGCAGCGAAGGTGTTCCAGGAAATAGCCCCCGCATAGACCGTACCCGAAACCGACACAGGTGGACTGGTAGAGAATACCAAGGCGCTTGAGCGAAGTGTGCTGAAGGAACTCGGCAAATTACCTGCGTAACTTCGGGATAAGCAGGCCATCCGTTTGGGCAACCAGGCGGGTGGGGCACAGACCAGGGGGTGGCGACTGTTTAGCAAAAACACAGGGCTATGCTAAGTCCAACGACGACGTATATGGCCTGACGCCTGCCCGGTGCTGGAAGGTTAAGAGGAGAGGTGCAAGCCTTGAATCGAAGCCCCAGTAAACGGCGGCCGTAACTATAACGGTCCTAAGGTAGCGAAATTCCTTGTCGGGTAAGTTCCGACCTGCACGAATGGCGTAACGACTTCCCCACTGTCTCCAGCACATCCTCAGTGAAATTGAACTCCCCGTGAAGATGCGGGGTTCCTGCGGTTAGACGGAAAGACCCCGTGCACCTTTACTGTAACTTTGCACTGGCAATCGTGTTTGCATGTGTAGGATAGGTGGTAGGCTTTGAAGCAGGGGCGCCAGCTCTTGTGGAGCCGCAATGTGAAATACCACCCTTATGAACATGGTTGTCTAACCGCGAGCCGTCATCCGGCTCCGGGACAGCGCATGGTGGGCAGTTTGACTGGGGCGGTCGCCTCCTAAATGGTAACGGAGGCGTGCGAAGGTGGGCTCAGGTTGGTCGGAAATCAACCGTCGAGTGCAATGGCATAAGCCCGCCTGACTGCGAGACTGACGAGTCGAGCAGAGTCGAAAGACGGCCATAGTGATCCGGTGGTTCTGTGTGGAAGGGCCATCGCTCAACGGATAAAAGGTACGCCGGGGATAACAGGCTGATGATTCCCAAGAGTCCATATCGACGGAATCGTTTGGCACCTCGATGTCGGCTCATCTCATCCTGGGGCTGGAGCAGGTCCCAAGGGTATGGCTGTTCGCCATTTAAAGAGGTACGTGAGCTGGGTTCAGAACGTCGCGAGACAGTTCGGTCCCTATCTGCCGTAGGTGTCGGAGAATTGAGAGGAGCTGCCCCTAGTACGAGAGGACCGGGGTGGACGTACCTCTGGTGGACCTGTTGTCACGCCAGTGGCACAGCAGGGTAGCTATGTACGGACGGGATAACCGCTGAAGGCATCTAAGCGGGAAACCCACCTCAAAACTAGTTCTCCCTCGAGAGTCGTGGAAGACCACCACGTTGATAGGCCGGGTGTGCAAGTGCAGCAATGCATGCAGCTTACCGGTACTAATAGCTCGATCGACTTGATCGCTCTCATTAAGCAATGCTCATCGTAATGCCCTTGCGGCAGGAGCGCGCGAAAGCGCGCTGGCCGCTGTGGCAGGGCGGCGTTTGCGCTTCGGATCTTAGGATCCGGATGCGCTGCGTGCGTCGCCTCGATGGGCGTAGGAACACGGAAAGACCAACAGAAGTCGTCTCACTTCTCTGCTGACCTGGTGGCTATGGCGGAGTGGCTGCACCCGATCCCATCCCGAACTCGGCCGTGAAACGCTCCAGCGCCAATGGTACTGCGTCTTAAGACGTGGGAGAGTAGGTCGTTGCCAGGTCTGCCGAGCAGTGAGACGCCTTATGTAAAGCGAGGGCTTAGGCCCGTCGCATGAAGTCAATCAGCCGCGCGTTGCGATCGCACGCTGCGGATCCCCTCTTTCAATGATCGGAAACGAAAACACCGCCTCGGGCTCCGCCCCAGGCGGTGTTTTCGTTTGTGGACTGGCGCGACGTTCAGGGAACCCAGCCCTTAAAATCGGCGTAAGGCGCAAGATCCCGAGGGCGCGATTGCGCACGGCGATGCCGAGCTGCGTTTTCGGCACGAGGATCGAGGCAATCAGCGACAGGTTCTTCTGCTTCGGCCTGACGAGCTTGCCGTGTTGCGCTTGGTACTGGCGAAACGCCGCGTCGTGATCGGCCGAACTTTCCGCCAGCGCGGTCGCGAGCGTGTACGCGCCGGCGATGGCGAGCGTCGACCCGTCGCCGAACAGCGACACGCAGGACGATGCATCGCCCAGGAGCGCGATCCGGCCGCGCGTCCAGGTCGCCAATTGCACCTTGCTTACGGAGTCGAAGTACAAGTCGCTCGTCGCGCGCACCGCTTTGAGGATCTCCGGCACCTTCCACCCGATGCCGGCAAAGGTCGTCTCGAGGATGCGCTTGTGCTGGTCGTCGTCAGCGGGATCGAAGTCGCTCATCTCTGGATGCCAGAAAATGAGCAGAGCCAGCGGGCTTTCCCGCGACGGATGCAACGCAACGCATTTGCCGGGTGCGTTGAGCATGATCATCTCGCGGCCGGGATCGATGCTTCGCGGCAGCGGCAAGGTCGCGACGTAAAGCCCGGCGTGGCGCACGAAGCTCGATTCAGGACCGAACGCCAGGCGCCGCACGTTCGAATGCAGCCCATCCGCGCCGATGACCAAGTCGAAGCGGCGCGCAGGAGAACGCTCGAACGCCGCGTCCACACCCTCTCCGTCATCCTTCAGAGACGCGATGGAATCTCCGAAGATGAACTCGGCGTCGTCCCGGCATGCCTCATGCAGGATGGTCGCGAGGTCGCCGCGCGGGAGCTCGATGTCCTGGGGCGCGATCGATCGGCGCAGTGCCTCGAGGTCGACATGCGCGGAGCGCCGTCCCTCCCGATCGAGAAAGCTCAAGCCCGAAATACGGGTGCTTGCTTCCCGCAGCCGCGGCACGATGCCCATGCGTTCCGCGATTTCTGCCGCGGGTCCGCGGACATCGACCGGCGCGCCGCTCGAACGAAGCGCGCCGCTGCGCTCAACGACGGTCGCGGAATGCCCGTACCGCGCCAACCAATAGGCGAGCGTGCAGCCCGCGATCCCGGCTCCCGAGATCAGGACGTTCAGCCGATGCATGGGCGGGCTTCCGTACGGTCAATCGACACCCCCGGCGTCCGAGCGCACGGCCGCTAGCCGGCCTTACGCCCGGCTCTGAGAATCTTCACCAGCCGCCGCGTGCGCGCCCACGCGATCGTGTGCGCAATCTGAACCCCGAACAGGCCGCCCGTGAAGTTTCGCCGCAGCACGTAGTAGCGGAAGAACAGGATCGGGTACTCGAACGGCAGCCGCAGCAGGATCTCACGGCGCGACTTCTTGAGCTCCTTTGCCTGCAGGTCCGTGTAGCTCTCGAGCTTCTTCCTGACGTGGTCGAGCGAGCGCCACGAGTAGTGCAGGGCGACGCCGTCGAGCTGCCCGACGGGATAGTCGCCGGTGTCGACCGTGTCGTGCACGCGGCTCTGCCGAAAGCGCACGCGCCGGCGGTCGTAAAGGCGCACGTAGTTGTGGTAGTCCGCCCACAGTCGCGGCCGCGCGTGCCCCGGATAGACCGTCACCTGACGGAAGCGATAGGCCGGCAGCAGCCCCGCCGGCGAGTGCATGAGCGCGGCGATCTCGCGCGCGAGCTCCGGCGTCACCACCTCGTCGGCGTCGAGGTTCAAGATCCAGTCGTGGCTCGCGCAGTCCTCGGCGAAGCGCTTCTGCGGGCCGTAGCCGTCCCAGGCGTGGAACGTCACCTTGGCCCCGAGCGCCTCCGCCTTCGCCACCGTGTCGTCGGTCGAGCCCGAATCGACGACGACGATCTCGTCCACGATGCCGCGCGCGGCGCGGATGCAGCGCTCGATGCGATCGCCCTCGTTGTGGGAGATGATGCAGCAGGAGAGCCCCATCAGCTCGAGCCCCCCGTGATGCGCTCCCACCGCTTGGCAATCGAGCGTTTCAGGCGCGCGAGCGGCGTCTTGGCGCGCTTGGGCTGGAACGGATCCTCCGCATGACGCTCGTCCCCGATGTGGTCGGCGAGGCTCGGGATCAGCATGGCGATGCGCAAGCCCCGCCCCTTGGCGAATTGGCTCAGGCCCTCCTCGGTCTTGAAGTGCTCGTAGGGGCCGATGCTCGCGCCAGAACGCGAGCCGCCCCACCGACGGATTGAACGAATAGGAGAACCACTTGGGGTGCGCGTCGAGGTCCCAGACCCAGTAGTCGATGCCCTCGTGGGTCGTCTTGCGGGCGCTGGCGGCAAAGCGCTTGTCGAAGCGGTAGCCGATGCAGACGACGGAGACGTCGGGCCGCGCCTCGAGGAAGCGCACGACCTTGTCGAGGTCGACGCCGCCTGTGAACTTCCAGTCATCCTCCAGATGCACGACGTAGGGCGTCTGCACGGAGGCATAAAGCCCGTCGATGGAGCGCATCTGGCCCCGCCTCGGGTCGTTCACGCGCATGTCCACCTTCGGGACCTTGGCGGCGAAGCTCGCGGCGGCGTCCGCGTCGCCGGCGTCGTCGGCGACGACGATGCGGTCGACGTCGAAGTGATCGAGGAACGAGGCGATTGTCTCCGCGAGCAGGTCGAAGCGGCCGCAGCTCGTCAGCACGACCGTCAGCTTGCCGGGATCGATCCTGTAGCGCGGCGTCATGGTCCCTCGGTTTGCGCGCCCAAGCTTACGCGGCGCGCGAGCTAGCCCCTAGCGGCCGAGCGCGATGAGCGCAAGCACCGCGAGGCTCAGCGCGCCGATCCACAGCGCGACCCGGCCCCACCGCGTGCGGCGCGCCTCCTCGCGCGCGAGCTGCCGCACCGTTTCCTCGTCGAGCCGGAACCCGTTCTTTGCCATCTCGTTCAGCGCCACCGCCGTCTGCTGGCCCTGCGTCAGCAGCGCCGGCAGGTTGGCGAGCGCCTTGCCGATCTCGGAAGCACCTTCGCCGGCATCGCGCAGGCGTCCCACAGGCCCGAGGTTGTCCTCGATCCACTGGCGCGCGACCGGCTCGGCCGCGGTCCACATGTTGAGGCTGGGGTCGAGGCCGCGTGCCACGCCCTCGACCACGACCATCGTCTTTTGCAAGAGGATCAGCTCAGGGCGCGTCTGCATGTCGAACACTTCGGTGTAGGCGAAGAGCTGGCCCAGCAGATCGGCCATGGAAATCTCTTCGGCCGTGCGCCCGTGGATCGGCTCGCCGATCGCCCGCAGCGCCTGCGCGAACACCTCGACCGGATGGTGCGGCGGCACGTAGCCGGCCCAGAAGTGCACCTCGGCTGCGCGCATGTAGTCGCGCGTGATGAGCCCGTGCAGGATCTCGGCGAGAAAGCGGCGCTCCTTGGCGCCGAGCCGCCCCATGATGCCGAAGTCGACGGCGACCACGCGGCCGCTGGCATCGACGAACAGGTTGCCCTGGTGCATGTCGGCGTGGAAGAAGCCGTCGCGCATGGCGTGCTTGAGGAAAGCGCGCATGACCGCGAGGCCGAGCGCCTTGCGATCGAAGCCGGCGGCGTCGATGCCGCGCGACGTCGGCGATGGGGATGCCGTCGATCCACTCGACGGTCAGGACGCGGCGCGCCGTGCGCTTCCAGTCGACCTCGGGGACGCGGAAGTCGGCATCGCCCTTGATGTTCTCGGCCATCTCGGAGATGGCGGCGGCCTCGAGCCGCAGAGTCCATCTCGATCTCGGTGGTGTGGCGCAGGTTGTCGACGACGGCGACCGGCTTCAAGCGCCGCGAGGGCGGATGAAAGCGCTCGATCTGGCGCGCGGCGAAGTAGTAGCTGTCGAGGTCGCGGCGGAAGCTCTTCTCGATGCCGGGGCGAAGGATCTTCACGGCGACGGTGCGCCGCCCGTTGCCGTCGTCGACGACGGCCTTGTGCACCTGCGCGATGGAGGCGGCGGCGACCGGCGGCCCGAACTCCACGAAGTGATCCTCGAGCCTGTCCGCCGAGCGCCTGCTCGACCGCGTTGCGCGCTTCCGCTTGCGGGAACGGCGGCAACCGGTCCTGCAGGTGCGCCAGGTCCCGCGCGAGCTCTGGGCCGATCACGTCGGCGCGCGTCGCCAGGAACTGTCCGAGCTTGATGTAGCTGGGGCCGAGGCTTGTCAGCGCCGCGGCGACGCGCGTCTCCGGCGGCTCACCGGCATGAAAGGGCGCTGCAACCATGCGGATCGGCAGCGTGGCGAGGCGGGCGAGGCGCAGCCCCAAGGGCACGGGGACGCCCTTGGGCACGAACCGGACACCATGCTGGGCAAGGATAGTACCGGCCCTCGCAAGGCGCAGGCTGTTGGTTAGCGCTCCGGCCATGAGCTGGGATGGGTTCCGTCGTCGAGGCCAGTCGGGCCCGCAAATCGCGCATGCGCGGCAGAATGCGCGGACGGTGGCCGCGGTCAAGGATAAGCTCGGCCGAGAGTTTCCGGGGGTTTGGCGTGCGTAGCGCCCGCGAGCACCGATCATGGACAATCAGAAGCTGTTTTTTAGCGTATTTTAGTGGATCATTTAGCACCTCGCGGTCCGGTGTGGTTAGTCCCTCGCCTCGAGGACGGTTATCTCGGCCCGTTGCCAGGAGAAGCCCTGGTCACTAGCGTTGGGGACGATGGCCTCGTGACCCCTCGGCGGAGGCACCGGCTATGACGGCAATTCTGATCGTCGACGATCATCCGCTCTTTGTGGAGGCGCTCAAGCTCGTCATCCACGGCGCGTTCCCGCAGGCATCGGTCTCGGAAGCAACGTCGATCAATTCCGCCCGCACCATCCTCGACAAGGGCGATCCCTTCGATCTCGTGCTGCTCGACCTGTCGATGCCGGGCACGCGTGGCCTCGACGGGCTCATCGAGCTGCGCTCGCGCCACCCCAAGCTGCCGATCGTCGTCGTCTCCGCGCTGGAGGATGCGCGCATCATCCACGAGGTGATGACCTGCGGCGCGGCCGGCTTCATCTCCAAGTCGACGCGCGGCTCCGATCTCGGACGCGCGATCCAGTCGGTCATGGACGGCGTCGTGGTGCTGCCGAAGGGCTACCAGCCGCCGCGTCCCGATGCGCCGGCCGCCGGCATCTCCGACCTGACCGCGCGCCTCGCCACGCTCACGCCGCAGCAGGTGCGCGTGCTGCAGATGCTGCGCCAGGGGCTGCTGAACAAGCAGATCGCTTTCGACCTCGGCGTGGGCGAGACGACGGTCAAGGCGCACGTCTCGGAGATCCTGCGCAAGTTGCGCGTTTCCTCGCGCACGCAGGCGGTGATCGAGGCTTCGAAGATCGATTTCGATTCGATCGTCGCGCCGACGTCGCGCGGGCCCGACAACGGGCCCAATACCTGAGCCTGCGTTCACTCGCCGCGCGCTGATGGCGCCGACAAAACGAGATGGTGCATGAGCGCGCGCAGCTCGGCCGGCTTCACCGGCTTCAGCAGCAGCTCGCAGCCGCCGGCGCGCACCTTGTCGGCGATGGCCGGAGAATGGTCCGCCGTGATGATGACGGCGGGCAGCTCGGGGTCGGCCAGGGCGTCCCGTACCCGTTCGATCGCCACGACGCCGCACGCGCCGCGATCGAGATGGTAGTCGGCGAGCACGATGTCTGGCGCCGCGCCCGCGGCGATGACGCGATCCAGCTCCGCGATGTCGCGGACCAGCACCACCTCGCAGGTCCAGCGCTGCAGCAGAGATTGCATGGCGTCCAGAACCGCCGCGTCGTTGTCGATGACGAGCACCTTGGCGCCGTTCAACCCGTAGGTCGTCCCGCACCCCGCCGGCATCACCCGGTCGGGTACGCTGTCGACGACCCCGGCGAAAGGCGCGGTGATCGAAAAGCGCGTGCCGTGGCCAATGCGCGAGCACAGCCCAAGGGGATGATCGAGGGCTTCCGCCATGCGCTGCACGATCGACAGCCCGAGGCCGAAGCCGCCGATCGACAGCCGATCGGGGATGGGTCCACGCTGAAACTCTTCGAAGATCATCTTCTGGTCGGCAGCGGCGATGCCGGGGCCCGTGTCCCAGACCTCGATGCGCACATTCCCTCCGCAGCGGCGTGCCGCGAGCTTGATGCCGCCGCGCTCGGTGTATTGAACAGCGTTTGTGAGCAGGTTCTGCAGGATGCGGCGCAGCATCAGCGGATCGGAGACGACCGCGAGATCGCTTCGGCGCCACGTCAACGGGAGGTTTTTCAGGCGCGCCAAGGGCTCGATGCCCAGCGTTAGCGACGCAAACAGCTCGCTCAGCGGCACCGGCCGCAAGGTCGGGACCACGACACCGGCCTCAAGCTTGGAAATATCGAGGATGGATTTGAGCAGGTCCTCGATGGTCGTCAGCGCGTGCTCCACGCGGTCGGCGAGCCGGCGCTGGTCTGGTGTCGAGCTGGGATCGGTCAGCGCGCTCACCGAAAGGCGCGCGGCGTGCAGCGGCTGCAGCAAGTCGTGGCCGACGGCGGTGAAGAAGCGCGTCTTGAAGCGGTTGGCGCGCTCGGAAGCGTCGCGCGCCGTCGTCAGCTCGTCGTTGGTGTGCTCCAGGTGCGAGAGCGCGCTTTTGAGCTCATCGGTGCGCACGCGCACCTGGCCCTCGAGCGTGATTGCGGTCTGGAAGAGCGAGAAGGCGTTCGCCTGCTGATCCATCGATTTTTCGACGCGCTGCATCAGCGCGGCGTTGATCTTGGTCAGCTTGGCGAGCTGGCGCTCGATCTGCTCGGCATCCGGGCCGGCGCGCGGCGCATCGAGCGGATGCTTCATCGCGGGGCGTCCGTCGTCCGCTGCCCGAAGGCGATGCCGGTCAAGGTCTGGTTGAGGTGCATGGCGTTGAACTGCTCGCCGTAGGTTTGGAAGCCCGCAACCGAGTATTCACGATAGAGCTCACTTATCTGATGACGGATCTGCCGCGTCTCCGCGTCCAAGCGGCGCAGGATGCAGTCGAACCCGACGACGAGATCGATGCCGCCGAGCTTGGCGTCGAGCTCCTCCAGCATGCGGGCGGTCGAGCGCAGCATGTCCTGGGGCCGTGCGACGGTGAACACAAGTCCCTCGTCGATGGCGCAGAAGAACGACAGGCTGCCGTCGGGGTTCATGTTGCGGATCGAGCGGCAGTAATAGTCGCCGCCGATCTTAATGACGAGCGGGTAGGACGCGAAGCTGAAGGGCCCGAGATCGTCGGGCAGGAGCCCGATCGCGGCCGCGTACTCCCGAGCCGCGGGCTCGGCGTTGAGCTCGTGCACGACGCGGTTTTCGGGATCGGCGGCGGTCACGACGAGCTTGATCGGGGTAGGCTCGAAATTCTGCGTCTTGAATACACAGAACGGGAAATCGCTCTCGATCAGCATCAGGATCGCCGCATGCTCGGCCACCCGTCCGCCGTGCATGAGCTGCGTGCGTCGAAACGCAAGGCTGTCGCCGGCGGAGCCGCCCACGAGCTGGATGTCGTCCAGCGCCCAGTTGATCGCGGCGACGATCGTCTCCTCGGTGTTGGAGAGGCCGTCGATGAGGAGCAGGGCGAATACGTTGTCCCGGAGAATGCGCCCGGGCTCGACGGTCAGTTGCGATTTGAGCCGGCGCGCGGCCTGCGTCGCGCGCTCCACGCCGAGCTGGCCGATCTCGGGTATGAGCTCGCTTTGGATCTTGAAGCCCTGCTTAGGGAACGCGATTGCGAGCATGCCGCCCTGCATCATGCCGGCGGGGCCGATCTCGCCCGCCGTCGTGCAGCCCGAGACCGGCACACCAGGGAAGGCCTGGCGCAACGCCTCGTTGAGCGTCACCGCATCGTGGTCGACGGCGAAGAAAACGATGATGTGCTGGAAGTCGCCACCGCCGAGCCCGGCCTTGAGCTCGGCCACTGCCTCGCGCGTCGAGGCAACCGCACTCGCGGCGACGCAAATCCCGCACGCACCCGGCGGGCGATATGCCCGAGCCACAGCCGTTTCCTCAATTCATCGAGGCGCTTCGCTCCCCTCTGGGGCGAGGCCTTTCTGTTCTCATGCCAACACGCTGCCACAGGCGAGCGTGCTCCGCAAATCCGAGGGCGGGTCGCCGGCTGTCTCAGCCGGCAAGGAGCGGATCGTTGGGCAGAAGGGTACGGGCAAAGCGGATGCCGGCGGTCGAGCCCTTGCACCAGGCGACGACGCCAGTGAAGCGGCGCCCGGTCGGCAGCTCGATGAGGACGAGGCTCTTCGGGGCAAGTTGGGGAACGCGCTCCAAACCGAAACCGCCGGGCGCCACGTCGCGGACGAAGGCCTGCGCGGTCGTACGATTGTAGGTGATGGTGCACGGCTGGCAAATGGTGCGGCGCGCCGATAGACGGCGTTGCGGCAGGTCGGGGATGGAAATCTTTCCGTTGGCGTCGAGGCAGGGCGACCCGCCGCGGGTGACGCTTTGGAGTATCTCGATGAGTTTCCCGGAATTGCTCGTATATTGCGACGGCAGGCGCCCAAGGTAGCCGTGCAACTGACGCACGGCGACAAGCGCCTCGTCGCAAGCCTGCCGCCAGGAATTGCTCAATCCCAGAAGATGCAGGGCCGAGGCGCGCTCAGGCCCCATCGTATTGGCGTCGCTGAAGTACTGATCGAGAGCTCCGCGCGCCGGTGCCAGGTCGTCGAAGAAGTCGACGATTACGGCGACGGTGTCGCGGTCGAGATCGGTCTCGAGCATGCCGTTACGCAAGACCGAGATGAGCGCCGGCTCGCGCGGTACGTAGGGCTTGATCCCCTTCTCGCTGCGCTCGGAGTTCGGGTGCTTGAAGGCATTGACCGCGCTGGCGATGGTTGCCGTCAGCAGGGCCGTCGCGTGCGTCTCAACGACGAGCGCTTCGAGGATCGGCATACTCGCGTCATTGACCTTCGGGCCGGCCGGTGCCGCCTCATCGGGCGCGTCCTGCGCGGCGCCCGGGCCGAATTTCGGGCGAACCAATTTTCCAAACGCTTGCACGGGTGCCCCGGATCTTATTGGTCAACGGGAGACCGTAGCGAGGCAAGCTCTAACAGCAGGTTATCCCGGTCGATACATGTCGGCAGTGCGAGGTAACGCAGCAACCATTGCTTAACGCCGGTTAAGGCGAAGCGAACGACGTTCGGCCGCTCGGCGAGTGCCGGACAAAAAGGGTGAGCGCCTCGTTAAGGCTAGCGCGTCGACACAATGATGTCGGTGTCGATGTCCATCTCGTCGCTGCGCGCGTTGTCGGTCACGATGACCTGAGCGCCCGTCCACACGAGCTCGGCCATGCGCTCACGCACGCCGTCAGGCAGTTCTACGCGCTCCAGCGCCGCAGTTGCCGAATCGGCCTGCGGTGTGGGTGCCGGCATGGGCTCGGGGCTCTTGTCGTTCTTTGCGCGCTTGCGCGGCGCGTCATCGGAGGGCGTTCCTCCCGACGGCACCGAGATGGCGGACCACTTCACCTTGCCGTTCGCATCGGCGTCGACGGCGACAAAGAGATGCGTGCCGACCGGACGATCGGGATCCTTGAAGGTGATGGGCGCCTCGTAGACCTCTTTCCAGTCCTGGCGGATGAAGACGCGGCCTTCCTTCTTGCTGAACAGGATAGAGACGGGCTCGAGGCGGCGATCGGATTGCTTGACGGTCTCGGCGGCAAGCTCACCGGCGGCGACTGCTGCCTTCCACGCCTGGACCGCGGCGAAGGAGGCCGGAGTCTTGGCAGCTTCGCGGCCCTGCGCCTCGGTAAGTGCCGCGCGCGCGCGATCGATGTCGCCCTGAACAGCCGCACGCGCGTTTGCAGCGGCGGCGACGGCCGCGGCCGCCTCCGTGGCGGCATCTGGTGCCGCGGCAGGCGCCGTTGCGGTCGGCTGGGTCGGGACCGCCTGTGTCGTAGCCGGCGGCGTGACGGGTCGCTCAGCCGCAGCCGCGACCGCGGACGATGCCTGAGCGTCCAGCGCGGCAAGCTTGGCTTCGGCGGCCTTGAGGTCGGCATCAGCCTTGTTGACGTCGTCGACGGCCTGGCGTGCCTCGGTGCCTGCGGTCTGCGCCGCGGCGAGGGCATCCTTGGCGGCCTTATCTGCCGCAACCTTGCTGGCCAGCGCGCGTTCCTTCAGCGCCTTGGCGTATTCGATGGGGTTGAGCAGTTTCGGCGCGGTGGCGGCCGTGGAATCCTGCGGAGGCATGGCTGCATTGATGGCGACCGGTGCGGCGTCGCCGATGCTCGCCACCTTCACGGGCGCGCTTATCGGAGCCGCAGCCTGCTGACTGCCGGGGAGCACTTCAGGCGCCGGCTGCATCTTGGGAACGGGCAGGCCGGCGCTCGCGACTTCGAACGGGGTCGTGTCGCGCCGCGCGACGACGACGCGGTTGCCTATCTGCGTCATGACCCAAAACTGCTGGGCGAAAGAGTTCGGGTAGCCGAATGCAGCCGTGCGAGGCCGGGTAACCCGGCACGACGCCCGTGTGCATGGCCACGCCCGACCAGGTGATGCGCTGCATGTACGGCATGGGGGCGCCACTGTAGATGTTCGAGTGGTGCCAGCGCTCCTTGCCGATGATGCTGAAGAGGCCGATCGGCGTCGGGTGGCCCGGCATGCCGGTGGAGATGCGCGACTGCGCGATGCGGCCCGTGGCGTCGTAAACGGTGACGTGCTGATCGGCGAGTGAGATCACGGCATAGACGGCGCCCTGCGGCGCGGCCTTCTTCGCCTCTTCCTTCTTGCCCTTCTTGTCCTTTTTGTTGGGGCTCGTTTCGGCGGCCTGGCTGTTCGACGAAGGTCCGCGGCTGCGCTGGACAGTGCGGCGCTTGTAGCGCTGCTGCGACTGGTAGCCGAAGGTGTTGCCGAAGCCGTCTTGCGCCGTGGCAGGCGCCGCCGATCCCAAGAGACCTGCGGCGACGAAAGTAGCGATGAGGGCGCCGCCGAGGACTGCGATCAAGCGCGCCGGGTGGGCCGCGTAAAGGTTGGTCCGCACTATCCCCTGAGCTCCCGAATCTCGTTGCCCCACAATGCGATCCTATATAGCGCAGCGGTCGAATTCGTGCGCGGGCCAAGTGGGAGCGTTGCCCTAATCCCATCAGGGTGTTGCAGCGGAGTCTCCACCCGGATCGGGATGGGCGCGACTGCCACAATCGGGGCCCGCACTGCCCACATTAACCTTTGAAGATGGGCCGAGTGAGGCACTTGACCCAGCATGCGCGCTTGCGCGCTGCGGCCATTGTGGCCATTGCGTCGCTTCTCCGATCGCCCCATGTGCAGGGCCATGCCCCCATCCGAACGCCCGTATCCCACGGCCGCCGCGGTTGCCGTTCCGGCGCCGCGCCTTATATTATCGCCGGTCGAGTTCATCGCGCTCATCGCGCTGATGATGGCGCTGACCGCGATGTCGATCGACCTGATGCTGCCGGCGCTTCCCGCCATCGGCGCGGCCCTGGGCGTCTCCGATCCCAACGCCCGCCAGATCGTGATCATCAGCTACGTGGCAGGGTTCGCGCTCGGCCAGCTCGGCTACGGCCGCCTGTCCGACAAATACGGCCGCAAGCCCGTGCTCATGTCGGGGCTCGCGCTGTTCGTCGCCGGCTCGCTCATCGCCTCGCTCTCCTCGACCTTCCACATCCTGCTCGCCGCCCGCACCCTGCAGGGGTTGGGGGCCGCCGCTCCCCGCGTGATTGCCATCGCCATAGTGCGCGACCTCTACGTGGGACGCCGCATGGCCCGCGTGATGTCGTTTGCGATGACGGTGTTCATCATCATCCCCGTGCTGGCGCCGACCATCGGCCAGGGCCTCCTCGAGGTCGGCACCTGGAGATGGAGCTTCGATGCGCTGCTGGTCATGGGGCTGCTTACGGCCGCGTGGACGGCGCTGCGCTTGCCCGAGACGCACAGCGAGGCCGTCGGCGGCGGGCCGCTCGGCCTCGGCGCCGCGCTGAAGCTGGCGCTCGAGACGCCGCAGACGATCGGCTACGCGCTGGCGGCGGGATTGCTGTTTGGCTGCCTCATGAGCTACGTCAGTAGCGCCCAGCAGGTGTTCGTCGACGTCTTTCACCTGGGCGACAAATTCCCGCTGGCCTTCGGCGCGGTCGCCTCGCTAATGGCGCTGGCGTCCGTCACCAACGCCAACCTGGTCGAGCGGCTGGGCATGCGCGCTCGTATCGCACACGGCGCTCACCGGCTTCGTTGTGCTATCGATCCTGCTCGCGATGGCTGCGGCAGCCGGTCTGGCGACGCTGCCACTCTTCCTGGTGTTTATGGGCGCGCTGTTCTTCCTGTTCGGCCTCGTGGCGCCGAATTTCAACGCGCTCGCCATGGAGCCGCAAGGCCATAATGCCGGCCTCGCGTCCTCCATCATCGGCTTCGTGACGACCGGCGCGGGCGCGATAGCTGGCGGCGTTGTCGGGCACCTGTTTGACGGAACCGTGCTGCCGCTGACGCTCGGTTTTTCGTGCCTCAGCCTCATAGCTCTCACGGCCGTGCTGTGGGTCGAGGGGCCGGCCGGCCTCTACCATTCCTCGTCGCCCTAGGCTAAGTCGGAGAGGCAGGCTCCTGAGGGCTGGCCACCGCCGGGAATCAGGTATCCGCAAAGACGGATTATCGCCGCCGCCTCCGTCGAGGCGGGGATTTGGCATGGGGAACCGCTCCGCATGGCTATGCCGTCGATCAAGTCGCTTCCCGTGCGCACCGCCGAGCGCAGAACGCGGCCCCGTCATCCCGGCCCACGATCTACACGTCCGATCCGGGCCTGACCTACGCATGTCGGGATCGTCGGACGGCCGCATGGGCATTGGCGCGGATGAGGACACCGCCTACTTCGATGCGCCTTCGTTCAATCCCAACTTTGCCAACTCCGGGCTTTGGGGGCAGGCGTTCGGTGCAGGTCTGCAGCAGGATCCGCGCGCCCACGTCGACGGCTACGGCACGCACATCTACGGCGCGCTCGTCGGCATGGACAACTGGGTCAACCCGAACTTCCGCATCGGCTTCGCCGGCGGCTGGGGACACACGGGCATCGATGGTGAGGGTAACACCGTCGCCAACGAGACGAGCGTCAGCAGCTACATGGGCATCGCCTACGGCGCCCTCAAAGGCTACGGCTGGTACCTCTCCGGCCGCACCGGCTTCGCTTGGCACAACTACGATACCTCGCGCGTGCTCAACGCGGGCGGGTTGCACGATGTTGCCAGCGCGAGCTACGACGGTCGCCAGTACCTCGGCGCCCTTGAGCTTGGCACCCCGTTCCACTCGGGCGCGACCACGCTCACCCCGGTCGTGTCCGTCAACTACACCCATCTCAATCAGGAGGGGTATCAGGAGACGAGCACTGGCGGCATGGCACTCACCATCCGCTCCCAGGAGACAGACTTGCTGCAGTCGGGCCTCGGCCTCAAGGCAGGGGTCAAGGTGTCGCCGACCGCGCTGTTGGAAGGCCGCGCGATCTGGTTCCACGAGTTCGAGGACAGCCAGCAGCAGGTGACGGCCGCGTTCGCCAGCGTTCCGTCCTTTACGACCGCCGGTCCGGACGTGGGCCGCGATACCGCCAACCTCGGCGTCGGCCTCCTGGCCTTCACCGGATTGGGCACCACGTTCCAGATCAACTACGACGCGCTGCTGCGGCAGGACTTCATTGGCCACACGGGCTCGGCCAAGCTGAAGATCGACTTCTAAGACACAAAGTCCCGTTGACCACCGGGGCTCGGGCGGGGGGAAACCCCCGCTATTTCGCTTGCGGCGCGCGTATTAAGCGGTCGCATTCTCCCTCGCCAGTACCCTGGCCGTGCCCCGTTGAGCTGGGTGGCCGATGCCTCGTTTTAGGCTGAATTCGTTGCCACCGCAGGCGTCAGTGGGCATTGCGAGAAGTGCGCTCGCATTTACCAATTTTGTGAAGCTCGGCTGCGGCTAACTGCGCTGACGGCCAAAGTGAATTTGGAACTATGGTCATTCGTTCAATTGGCGGCTCGGCGCGCAATTAGGACCGATACTGAATGTCGTTACGAGTGTTGGTGTGCGGTGGCCGCATGTACGCGGATCGCGAAAGAATTTTTCAGGTTCTCGGCGATCTTCATCGCGAGCGCGGGATCGAGGTCATCCTGCATGGCGCCGCCAGCGGCGCTGATCTCCTCTCCGTGGTGTGGGCCGACAAGAACGGCTTGCGCGCCATCGCCTTTCCTGCGGATTGGGCGAGAGACAGGAAGCTCGCGAGCCAGAAGCGCAATCAGAAAATCATCTCCGATGGGCAGCCGAATCTGCTGGTGGCGTTCCCCGGCGGCAAAGGCACCGCCGAGATGATCCGCTTGGCAAAGGCCCAAGGCATCCACGTCGTTGACGTCGCCTAGCCGATAGCGGCGCACCGAGCACAACTCAAAATCTGCGCGCGATCCCGTAAAATGGGCGCGATCGCGCGTCCTCCTCGACAGACTTACTGCAAGTTAAGCCCGTCCGGCGAAGCTTGCCGCTTGCCGCTGGGCCCGCAATCAGGCCAAAACTTCAGGACAGCGAACGGGGAGGAACGGGCCACGTGAAAATGCTTCTGCCGCTTGCCGTGCTGATGCTGCTGCCCGCCGCGGGCGCATTGGCCGAGGATAAGCCCCAGGTGGATGCCCAGGTCGGGCCCCAAGCCGCATCCCAGGTCAAGCCCGAGGACAAACCGGCGAACTGCGAGGAAGCGCTCGGCGTCTCCCGCGTCGCCGAGGTCGACACCAAGGGCGGCGCGCTGTTCGGCGACCAGTACCCGCCGACGACGCTGCTGCAGAAGGGAGAGGTGGTCCTCACCTTCGACGACGGGCCACATCCGACCTTCACCAAGGAGATCCTAGCGGCGCTCGCGGCGCAGTGCACCAAGGCCACCTTCTTCAACGTGGGCGAGATGGTGAAGCAGTTCCCCGACGTTGCCAAGCAGGTGCAGGCAGAGGGCCACACGATCGGCACGCACACCTGGTCGCATCGCAATCTCGGCTCCGTGTCGCTCGAAGGTGCCAAGTCACAGATCGAGAGCACCATCACGGCCGAGAACGCCATCCTTCCCAACGGCGTGGCGCCCTTCTTCCGCTTTCCCTACCTGAGCGATCCCAAGCGTGTGCGCGAGTACCTCGCGACCCGCAACATCGCCGTGTTTTCGACCGACGTCGATTCCTTCGACTGGCGAACGAGGGCACCCGACAAGATCGTCGACAACGTGCTGAAGGGCCTCATCAAGACCGACCGCGGCATCATCCTGTTCCATGACATCCACGAGCAGACCGTGAAGGCCCTGCCGACGGTGCTCAAGGAGCTCAAGTCGCACGGCTTCAAGGTCGTGCATCTGGTGCCCAAGTCGCAGGTCGAGGTGGTGGCGCTCGCCGAGCCGCCGAAGGCCGAGGCGTCGCAGGGTCGCCGCGCCTACCGCCACGCGCGCTCCGTCAAGCATCGCCGCTACGCCAAGCGCTGACACCTCTGACGCGTGCTGATCTGGCGCGGCCGCGCGGCGCATTTTCGTCGCGTCCCGCTGCTACTTCTATTTGCACATCACAATGGCCTGCATCGGCGGACCCATGGCTGCTCCCCTGATCGAGAACGTCTCCGACACCGCCTTCTGGGTTGCGCATCACCGCGGGCTCGAGGGCAATCGGCCGGACGCGCTGTTCCGCGATCCGCTGGCGTTGCGGCTCGCCGGCGAGCGCGGCCGCCAGATCGCTCAATCCATGCCGCACGGGCCGATGACCGGCTGGGTCATGGCGATCCGCACCTGCATCATCGACGACTACGTCAGTGCCGCCGTGGCCGACGGCGCCGATACCGTTCTCAATCTCGGCGCCGGGCTCGACACGCGTCCGTACCGCATGGAGCTGCCGACCTCGCTCACCTGGATCGAGGTCGACTATCCGGCCGTGATCGACTTCAAGGAAGCCAGCTCGCGGCCGAGGCGCCGCGCTGCAAGCTCGAGCGCATCCGGCTCGATCTCGCCGACGCGGCCGTGCGCAGCCAGATGCTCGCGGGCGTCGATGCGCGCGCCAGCAGGATGCTGGTGCTCACCGAAGGCGTCGTCCCGTACCTGACGGTCGACCAAGTCGGCTCGCTGGCCGACGACCTGAAGGCGCTGGGCCACGTGCGCTGGTGGATCGTCGATTACTTCGCCCCGCAAGTCCTGGACATGCGGCGGCGGCAGATGGGAAAGAAGATGCAGAATGCGCCGTTCAAGTTCGATCCTCCCGATTGGCGCGGCTTCTTCGAAACGCACGGCTGGCGCTGCAACGAGATGCGCTACCTGGCGGACGAGGCCCAGCGGCTGCGCCGGAAGATGCCGCTACCTCTGAGTGCGAAGATCTTCTTGAGCGTCCGCCAGCTCTTGGTGTCAGGGAAGCGACGCCAGGAATTCGGCAAGGCAGCCGGCTACGCTCTGCTCCAGCCCATGCGAGCCTAGCTCAGGCCTATGAGGCCGACGATGGAGGCCACGAGCGAGATCACCACGAGCCCCAAACAGAACCACGACGCCGCCTCGAAGCCGTCCGTCTCTCGGTCTTGATAATCCTGCACGCGTCACCCCGCTCGTCCTTCACGTACGGAGCGCGCGAAAGCGATCCGTCGCCGCGAGCAGGCTGGGGCGAGTCGGCTCACATGAGCACTACTTCGTCCGCGGGCCGGCTTTAGCCGCGACGACTTCGCCGTTCTCTTTGGTGAACGGCCCGATGTCGGGCTTGGCGAGGATCTCGAGCACGACCTCTGACGGCCGGCACAGCCTCACGCCGCGCTCGGTCACCACGATCGGGCGGTTGATCAAAATCGGATGCGCGAGCATGAAGCCGATCAACTCATCGTCGCTCCACTTGGCGTCGTCCAGGCCCAGCTCCTCAAACAGCGTGCCTTTGTTGCGCAGCAACCCGCGCGCGCCCCTCCCGATCGCGCTGACGAGCTGCTCGAGCTCCTGCCGCGACGGCGGCATCTTCAGGTATTCGATGATGCGAGGCTCCTCGCCGCTCTGCCGGATCATGGCGAGCGTGTTGCGTGAGGTGCCGCAGACGGGGTTGTGGTAGATGGTGACGGGCATTTGGCAGCATCGACGTCAGATGGTCGGTTGGTTGCGGGGGCAGGATTTGAACCTGCGACCTTCAGGTTATGAGCCTGACGAGCTACCGGGCTGCTCCACCCCGCGTCACCGAAGAATCCGAACGGCCTCACCAAAAAAGTTGTGCCGCTGCGTTCGGAGAAAGTATCAGCCGCAAGCGTGCTCGCAAGGCCGATAATAAAAGCCGCCCGTCACCGAGCGGCTTGTCGATGGCGCGGCTTATAGCACAATTCCTCGGTCTGTGAAGCCTTGGGCCATCGCGCGCGCTGAAAAGGTGGTGAGAGGCGCCAAACGGGCCCAAGACTGCACCAACCCGCGAGCCGTGCGGCGGTGGAGGCGGGCAGGGCCCCGGGTGCGTTTTTGAGCCGCGCGCACGAAAGACGGAGCTCAACCCGCGCGGCCGGCCGGCTGCTCCTGACGCAGGCCGTTGCGCCCTTCCTCAGCCACCGCCAGCGCCGCTTCCCTGTGATGGGCGCGGATAAAATAGATGTTGCGGGCGTAGATCAGCAGCCCCATGCCCTGGCCCAGCATAAACACCGGGTCGAGCCGGTAGATGGCATAAGCGAACAGCATCGCCCCGCCCACCATGCTGAAATACCAGAATGTCTCCGGCACGATGGAGCGGCGCGCCCGCTCGCTCGCGATCCACTGCACGATGAAGCGCATTGAGAACATGAGCTGCGCCAAGAACCCGACGGTGAGCCATGTCATCTCCGTGGCGGAGGTGGAGGCCCACCATTGATTGAGCTGCGCGGCGGCATGGCCGAAGAATGTCATGCGTGGTGGTTCCTACGATTGTTCGGCGCGCTGCGAGCGCGCATCAGCTCTTGTCGCCGGCGCTCAAGCGCGCCCCTTCGTCATTCACGGGCTTCAGTCGGGCGCCGAGGTCGCGCACCTGCGCGGTCTCGGGGTGGCGCTCGACGATCGCGGGCACCTTCGTGCGCTTGCGCAGCCAGGTGACGCCCACGAGGTCGTAGAGCCCGACGAGGGCGCGATTGAGGTTGTTGTACTTGGAGACGCCCGCATGGCGCGGCCGGTCGTTGACGGGCACGTAAGCGACCTCGTGGCCGTAGGTCTGGTACAGCGCCGGCAGGTAGCGGTGCATGCTGGTGAAGAACGGCAAGCGCAGGAACACCTCGCGCCAGTAGACCTTGATGCCGCAGCCGGTGTCGGGGCACTCGTCCTGCAGCACCTTGTCGCGGATCCAGTTGGCGGCGCGCGAGGCCCAGCGTTTGGACCCCGTAGCCTTGCGCTCGGTGCGCACGCCGCCGACGAGGGCGGGCCCGTCGGTGCCGGGCGCGGCCAGCACATCGAGCAGGCGGGGAATGTCGCGCGGATCGTTCTGGCCGTCCCCGTCCATGGTGGCGATGATGGGGCTGATCGCCGCCAGGATGCCCGACCGCATCGCCGCGCTCTGGCCGCTGCGGCGATCATGCCGCAGGTAGCGCAGACCCGCGCAGTTGCCGCCTTCGATTAGGGCCTTTATCTCGGCTCCGGTCCCGTCGGTGCTGGCGTCGTCGACGACGATCACCTCGGCGAGCCGCGAAGCCGGCACGCTCGCGTACGTCTCCACGACGAGCCTGCCGATATTGCCCGCCTCGTTCAGCGCCGGAATGACGACGGTGACGCGCATCAAGTGCCCCTATCCCACAGGACTCGGCCGCGACCCCTCCTGCATAAAGGCTCCGCGGCTCGAAGACTACCAGTCTTCACGACGGTCTTCCAACCTAGTAAATGAGCCGCCATGGAGGCCGCCACGCACACTTCATGCCAGAAAACCGCTAGTGTCGCCGAAGCCAAGCGCGAGCCCAATGTCACCAGCCCCCGGCCTCAGCACCACGAGCCGCGATTCCCAGTGGACCGCGATTTTTATCGCCGGGCTGGGCGCGCTGCTGTGCCTGCGCATCCTCGCCCTCTACTGGAACGCCACCGATCTTTTTTTCGACGAGGCGCAGTACTGGGCCTGGAGCGAGCAGCCGGCGTTCGGCTATTTCTCCAAGCCCCCGCTGGTCGCCTGGCTCATCCGCGCCGCCACCGAGGTGTGCGGTCCGGGCGAAGCGTGCGTGCGCCTGCCCTCGCCGCTCGTCCACACTGCGACCGCCCTTGCGGTGTTCGTGCTCGGGCGCCGGCTTTATGACACGCGCGTTGGCGCTCTCTCGGGGCTGGCTTTCGCGACGCTGCCCGGCGTCTCGCTGTCGGCCGGGCTGATCTCCACCGACGTGCCGCTGCTTATGTGCTGGGCGATAGCGCTCGTCGGCTTTGCGGCGCTGTTTGCGACGGAGCGGCCGTGGCCCGCGATGGTACTCGGTCTCGCGTTCGGCGTCGGGCTCAATGCCAAGTACGCCATGGCGTGGTTCCTCATGTGCGCGGCCGTCTATCTGTTTTTGACGCCAGAGCGGCGTGGCGTGCTGCGTGACTACCGGCTGTGGCTGGCGCTGGCGCTCGGGCTTTTGATGATCGCGCCCAACCTCGCGTGGAACTACGCCAACAGCTTCGCCACGTTCACGCACACGGCGGAGAACGCCAACTTCGGCGGCACGCTGTTCAATCCGCTCAAGGTGCTGGAGTTCGTCGGCTCGCAGTTCGGCGTGTTTGGGCCGATACTCTTTGGCGCTTACCTGGTCATCGCCTGGCGCGCATGGAAACAGCGCCTGCCGGAGGCTGACCGCTTCCTGCTCGCGTTCTCCGCTCCAATCCTCCTTGTCATCACGCTCGAAGCCTTCATCTCGCGCGCGCATTCCAACTGGGCGGCTCCCGCCTATGTCGCCGGCGCGGTGCTCGTGATCACGACCATGGTCCGTGACGGCGCGTGGGGCTGGCTCAAGACCTCGTTCGCGATCAACGTCACCCTGCTTCTCCTGATCGCCACGGGTACGACGACAGCTGGCAGGATGCCGAGCCCGGTGACGCCCGATCCGTTTGCGCGAACGCTCGGCTGGCACGATATAGCGCAGGCGACGAGCGCTGAACTCGCCAAGGCGCGCGCCGCAGGGCATCCCTTCGCCGCTGTCCTATCCGATGATCGCTCGATGACGGCAGAGCTGCTCTACTACATGCGCAACGAGCCGACGCCGGTGCTCGCCTGGCGCAGGGGTGCGCCGCACGATCACTTCGAGCTGACCCGTCCCTTCACCGCCGCGATTACGAGCCCCGTCCTGCTCGTCAGAGAGGGGCCGGACGCCGGCTCGGCGGCCGCGGCATTTGCGAGTGCGGACAAGATCGCCGATCTCGACCTGCCGGCCGGGGACAACGCGCGCCGCCGGGTGACGTTCTACGCACTCTCGGGATACAAGTCACAATGACGGCAGCCGACCGCACCCGTGAAGCCTCTGAGCGTCGGCCGGAGGAACCCGCGGGGCTTTCCGAGACGTTCGTGCTGCTCGACAACAATTCGGGCAGCGGCGCACCGTCGCTGCTGTTCGTCGACCCCGTCGAGATCGTATCCGCCGAAGACTCCGGAAGAGGTGCCGGCGGCGATCGAGCGCATCGAGGCTGCGGTCAATGGCGGACTGCACGCGGCTGGCTTCTTCGCCTACGAGCTCGGCTACGTGCTCGAGCCCAAGCTCGCTGGCTTGATGCCGAAGCGGCGCAACGTGCCGTTGCTGTGGCTCGGCCTCTACAAGTCGCCTGTCGAGATGACGAGCAAGGAGGTCGAGCATTGGCTCGCCACCCACACGCGCAGCGGCTCCTACCACTTCGCCGACGTCGCCCTCTCCTTTGATGAGGCAGCCTACCTGGAGCGCTTCGTGCAGGTGCAGGAGAAGATCCGCGCCGGCGACATCTACCAGCTCAACCTGACCTTCAAGGCGCGCTTCAACCTGTCGGGCTCGCCGCTGACGTTCTTCCTGGATCTGCGCCAGAAGCAGCGGGTCGCCTACGGTGGCATCGTCGACACGGGGAAGATGACGGTGCTCTCCGCGTCGCCCGAGCTGTTTATCGAGCAGGAGGGGCGCATCGTCTCGACGCGGCCCATGAAGGGCACGGCGCCGCGCGCCGGCACGATCGAAGCGGACGCCGAGGCCCGCCGCCAGCTTGCGACCGACGTGAAGCAGCGCGCCGAGAACCTGATGATCGTTGACCTAATGCGCAACGACATCGGCCGCATCGCCGAGATCGGCAGCGTCAGCGTCACCGACCTGTTTACGGTGGAGACCTTCCAGACCCTGCACCAGATGACGTCCGGCATCCGCGCGACATTGAAAGAGGGTATCGGCATGGCGGAGCTGCTGCGCGGCATCTTCCCGCCCGGATCGGTCATCGGCGCCCCCAAGATTCGCGCGATGGAGCTGATCGCCGGGCTCGAGACGGAGCCGCGCGGGGTCTACTGCGGCGCCATCGGCCACGTCTCCCCGCACGGGCGCGCGTTGTTCAACGTCGCCATCCGCACGGCGGTGGTGTTCCGCGATGCCACCGGAGAGATGGGCATCGGCTCGGGCATCGTGTTCGACTCACAGGGGTCGAAGGAATATGCCGAGTGCCTCCTGAAGATGAAGTTCCTCACCGATCCGGCGAAGCGCTTCGAGCTGATCGAGACGATGCTCTATGAGCCGGGCGGCGAGCTCGTGCTGCTTGACCGCCACATGGAGCGGCTGAGCACGTCCGCGCGCTATTTCGGCTTCGCCTTCGACGAGGCGGCGGCGCGGCGCGTGCTGGTGGAGGCGGTGAACGGAAAGGCCGAGCGCCTGCGCGTTCGCCTGCTGTTGTCGGAATCGGGCGCCGTTGCGGTCATGACCACCCCACTACCGCCACCGAGCCCGGATGCGGTCATGCGCTTCGTCGTCTCGCCTACGGTGCTCAATAGCGCCGACATCTTCCTATTCCATAAGACGACGCGGCGCGAGCTCTACGACCACGAGTGGCAGCACTACTCGGAGACCGCAGGCGCTGATGAGGTGATTTACTTCAACGAGCGCGGGGAACTGGCCGAGGGCAGCCGCACGACGATCTTCATCGAGAAGGACGGGCGCCTCCTCACTCCCGCGCTGAGCTCTGGGCTGCTCGCCGGTACGTTGCGTGCGGAGCTCATCGCCTCAGGGCGCGTGCGCGAAGCCGTGCTGACGCTCGACGATCTCGAGGCGGCGGACGCGATCTATCTGGGGAACTCCGTGCGCGCGCTCGTGCGCGCAGAACGGATCGGGCGCTGAGCCCACGCACGCGCATTAGAATTACTTTATCGTTTCGTCTTCTGAAGCGACGTTGCCGACCCGCGCCTTGCCGGTGACGGCGCCCCCCCACACTGCCGCGACGAGGAAACCGAGCGCAGCCAGCGTCAGCGCCGACGCGATAATGATCTCGCGCGACGAGCGGCGCACGCGATCAGCGTACGAATCCAATTTGCCGAATCTCCATCTCATGTCGGCGAATTGTCCTCATGGCGCCCTTTCGAACCAGAGCGCTAGGTGCCGCGCGACACAAGGGCACAGCGAATTGCGGCTGCCTAAAGCCCGCGCATCACGCAACCGAGCACAAGGATCACTTGTGCGAGCAACAGGGCCCAGAACTCGTTGCCGACGAGGAATGGGATCTGTGCACCGAAGAACTTCATAATCAGCACAGTGACGGTCAGGATAATCGACACCATGAACGTCACGATGCCAGGCGCTTTGAGACCCATATTTCCCACTCCCCTCGATGCCCCGCAGTTCAGCGGTCTGAGCCTCGCCCGTAAACACTCCGATTCGGGAGACCCCGTCGGGCTTATAGCAGGGCACAATCGGGATGGCACGCCGGGGCCTGCGAAAGGCTGGGAAAACTCTTGGCGATAGAGCGCTCTATGCAGCCGCGGTACGTCGCCGCGGGAAGAACAGGCGGCGCAGCATCAGGAGCACGATGAGGACAAGTGCAAGCCCCGCGATGACGGCGATCGGGTGCTTCTCCCAGATCAGCACGGGGCTCACGCGGCCATCGGCTGCGAGGCGCAGGTCGTCCAGGATCGCGGCGGGATCGAGCCCGGCGTTCATGCGCAGCATCATGCCGACTGCGGCCGACTGGTCGGCGCTGGCGACGACGGCGACGCGGATGCGGTCGGAGGCAAGCGATTGCATCAACGCAGGGTGGGCGGCGACGGCGCGCAGCACACGCTCACGCGGCTCTTTTCCGAGTCCGGTCAGATAGCCCGACAGCGTCGCTAGCTCGGTCTCGGTGAGGCTGTGCGCAAGGTTCTTGACGTCTTTGTCGTCGAGCTCGAACAGCGTGTCGCGCGCTGCAGGATCGATGGCGCTCAGACGCTGGATGGCGAGGCGGTCGTCGAAGCCCAGGATACGGTTGAGCGACACTTTGGTCAGGTTGTCGGGAGAGGTGCGCCGGTAGAGGCTGAGCTCCACGACCTTCGGCAGCTGGTCGCCGGCGAGCGCGTTCCACTTGAGCGCGGTGTCAACGGAGCGCGTCTCGCGCGCGATTTCCATGGCTGGCGGCGGCAGCGCGTTCACGGCCTCATTCAAGGTGCCGTTGTCGAGGCGTTTGACCAAGCCCGCCTCGCCCTCCGAGCCGCGCACGAGCGATACGATCTCGTCGAGGCGCGGCAGCGCCTCGGGCTTGAGCGAATCGACGAAGGCCTTGAAGCGCTCGTTGCGCTCGGAAAGATCGAGCGCCTGGGCATGCGCGCTGCGGAAATCGCGCCAAATGTCGACGACGCGGGCCGCCGCCGAGGCGCCGATCTCCTGCACGTGCCCGGCGATCTGCTCGGAGAAGGTGCGGGCGAGCTCATCCTGTACCTTGTCCTTGTTCTCCTTCGATTTCATCTCGGTCGCGATGATCGGCAGCACTCCATGGCGCAGGTCCCAAATGTCCTTGGCGATGAGGACGACGCCGACGCCACCCGCAACGGCCGAGACGACGCGGGCGAGCACCGCGCCGACAAGCCGCTGCCCGACGCGGCGCGCCATGTTTGCGAGCTGGCGGCGCATGAGAAGCACGGCGGCTCCGGCGATGCCGCCGCTCGATTCGCGCAAAACGGCGCCCGGCGAGATCTCGGCCGCGGCCTTTCCGGCATCGACGGAGAATTCCTTGCTGGCATCCGCGCCGGCCGCGCGCGCGACGGTGGTGCCATAGCGGGCCCCGACGAATGCTTTGAGGCAGGCGAGCGTCGGCTCGGTCGCATCCTGGCTCGCGAACTCGATCTGCTTGCCGACGTCGTTGCCGACGGCGAGCGCCAGTTCCTCCAGCGCCCCCTTCACTAGATCGGAGCGGTAGACACGCTCGGCGACGGCCGTCGCCAGCTCCTGCGCCTTCTGCTGGTTGGCGAGCGACTGCATGAGGCCCGCCCAGCTCGTCTCCTGGGCGACCTCGTCGACGGCCTTGTCGACCTGCTTGTCGATGATGTCGTCGAGGCCGCCGCGGCGCCAGGCGTCGCCGACGACCGCGCGATAATCGACGTTGGCGATCCCCGCTTTCAGCGCGCGCACGGAGATCGCCTCGATGGCCGTGCGGAAGGCCGTCTCATCGCGTGCCTGGCAGGCCTCGTAGTCGGCCTTGGAAAGCGGATCGGCAGCGGCGGGAATGTGGCTTGAGGCGAGTGACAACGCCACGACGCACGAGATGAAGGGGCGCAAGCGAGCGATCAACGAGACCCATCCTCCCCCATCGTTTGGAGGCGCATCTAATCATCTCGATAATATAGTGTCGAATGCGCTCTGAGCGTGGCCGACGAGGAGCGCGCGGGGGTCGATCGCGTCACCATCGGGACCACCTCCAGCGAGGCGAAGCCGAGCTCGCTGGCCGCCGCCGCTGTCGTCCATGCGGATCCTCATCGCCGCATGAGCGGATGCCGCGAGCTGCGTCTGGTCCGCGAGGCGGGGAGCACCGCTGCCGCGTTGCGACCTCACGACGCGCCGATTGATTAAGCAAGATTGCATCGCACCAATTCTCCGTGGGCGAAATGCTAGTAAAAATAAGGGGATCGCCCTGCGGCGACGGAACGTGCGTTATTTCAATGCGTTCGGTGGCTTAGCGATGTATCCTTGTGAGCCCAAGTACTTCGATCGGGCTGGAATTGTTGCCGCGCGCGCACCTCTGGGGGCAATTTTCGGGGCACCCGCCTTGGTCTCGCCCAATACGACCGCCAGAAGCCGGCCCCCGTTGCCGCTGGCGTCTTCGAGTGAAGTAGGTTTGGACCGAAGCTAGCGACGGACATGGACGTAACAGCGGGCTCTCAACAGCGTATCGCGTTCCCGTGCGGCAAGGTGCCCTATCGCCTCTCGAGCGGGTTCCGGCCAGTGAAGCAGTTCCTCCTCCCGCGTCTCCCAGACACGGCCGATCAGCCGAAGCGCAGATACAATCATAAGGGTTTCGAGCGTTCGCTTGCCTGCATCGAAGCCTTCCCGAGGAAACGAAAAAAAGAGGGTTGGCACTTAAAGCTCGAGTCTGCGTGGACCGGCGGCGCCGGGCCCATGTCGGCCGCAGGGAAACTTCTTCGTGAGGAATGTCAGTGAGTTCAGCTACGAAGATGAAAAATAGTGAGAAAATGAAGACGGCGTGGGGTAGCATTTTCGTTCAGGGCGGGCGTAACGGCGTGTTGCTCGTCCACAGCCTCGGGGGCTCGCCGATCGAGCTGAAGTTCGTCGCTCATGCCTTGGGCCAATCCGGATACACCGTCTACTGTCCGCTGCTTCCCGGCCTCGCCGGCGGCACCGACGTCTCAGGTCTGTCGAGCTGGCAGGACTGGTACGAGGCGGTCGAGGCGGCGCACGACGAGGTCTCGCAGCAGTGCGACACGGTCATCGTCGGCGGCATCTCGGCGGGCTCGATGCTGGCGCTGCGGCTCGCGGCGCTGAGGCCCGACAAGGTTCACGGGCTCATGCTCTTCTCGCCGACGTTCTGGCCAAATGGCTGGGCGATCCCGTGGCACTTCTCGCTCTTCAGGCTGATCAACCACCGGTGGGCGGCGCGCCTCTTCAAGTTCCGCGCGCGCATGCCGCTGGGCATCAAGGACGAGCGTCTGCGCAATTTCATCCTCGACAGCCTGCAGAACGGCAGCGAGGCGATCGAGGACCTGTTCGGACGTGGCGGCGGCCTCGTTCTCGAGTTCCGTAAGCTCGTGCGCAACGTGAAGCCTCTCCTCAACCAGGTGAGGCAGCATGCGCTCGTCTTCCACCCGCGCCACGACGACCAGAGCGATCTCAAGAACACGATGATCCTGCAGCGCAAGCTCGCCGGCCTCGTCGAGGTCTGCGTGCTCGACGACAGCTATCACATGGTGACGCTCGACCGGCAGCGGCCGATCGTGGTTGATCGCGTGAAGGAGTTTGTCGCGCGCCTGACCAAGGGGCGCGAGGATGTCCGCGAGAGCGAGGCAGCATCGGCCGAGTCGGAGCAGCAGGCTCAGTCCCACCACCATCATCAGGGCCACGGACAGGGGCGCGGAAGCGCGAACTGATCCCAGCGACACGCTCGCAGTCGCATTGCCAGGAATGACACGGCGCGCCGTCAAACAACGGTGCGCCGTTCGCTTATTCGACGGGTGAGAGCGGTCTCACCGCGGGGACGGGACGCGGAGGCGTCAGGGTGCCCGGCTGGGCCGAAGCCTTCGCAACGGTTGCGCCGGGAGCCTTCTCGGCAGGCGGCGGCGTCGGCTTGGCGGCGACTTTCGTTTTGGGCGCGGTGGGCGCAGCGACAGGTGCCACGCCCGCCGGCTGCACGGCGCCGACGGTGTTCTTCGTCTCGTGTGCCGCGGCGGTTCCGGTGCAGCGCGGCAGATCCGCCGGCGCCCGCTTCCACACGAACGACTTGCTGAAGAACTTGATGCCCTTGTAACCCGTCAGGATCAGCTTGTCGGCCGAGGAAAGCTGGATGGCGGCGTCGAACGCCTGCCCCTGCTCAGGGTCGTAGACCCAGCCGTTGTCGTAGCCGCCATCGGACACGCGCTGCAGGGCGCCGAGCACGGGGAGCCCGCAGATCGGCCGCTTGCGCTTCGAGGGATCGGAATTGTAGCCGTCGGTGAGTGGCTGACCGTTCTTGCCGTTCGGCTGCTTGAGCCAGACGATGAAGCCGCACAGCTTGTTGGCGTCGCGGCCGGTGGTCGCGCAGGGACGGATCTCGACGGCCCCCTTGCCGGAGTTGTTGTACCAGAGGCCCTGCTCGCTCGCGCCGCTGCCGGCCGGGGCAGGCGAGCTCAGGCCCAGTGTCGCCAAGACGAACAGTCCAGAGATCCCCATGAAAAGGAAGGGAAAACGACTGCGGGAGTTGGGATGATCATGACGCATGGTCGTATCGCCAATGTTGTGCCAGAGATTGGCCCCGAATTAGACTTTGAAAGCGGCAAAAGCTGGTCGGAGCCCTTAAATAAGGGGTAAGCTCAGTCAAACCAAGACTTACGCCTCGTTGCTTTGAACCGCTTCTTAACTCTGTTGTGGACCTCTACCTGTTAACGCCGCGTGAGTGGCTGTCCGCTACTCTCGTGCCTATATGGGTCGAATTCGCTATACACTTAGGCTGCTCTTAAACATGAGCGCGCCTTTCCGAGGCCTACATCGGGTATTAGTTGCGGCGCACAATCGCTGCAATTTCGGCGCTTGTTGAGGCGCGTGCCCCTTCACCACTGCGGAACCGACAGATGATCTTGACGCTTGCCTTTCGCAACCTGTTTCACGATCGCATCCGCTTGGCGGTGACGCTGGTTGGCATCCTCTTCTCCATCGTGCTCGTCGCCGTTCAGCTCGGCCTCTACCTCGGCGCGAGCAACATGATCACCGGCAACATCGATCACGCGAAAGCCGATCTCTGGATCACGGTGTTCGGGGCCAAGAGCTTCGAGGACGGCGGCATGTTGCTCACTCCGCGCGAGCGCCACCAGGCACTGGCGACGCCGGGCGTCAAGGCCGTCATTCCGCTCGTCGTCCGCTTCGCCGAGTGGCGCAAGCCAGAAGGTGGCAGCACCCGCGTCGTCATCGTCGGCTCGGATGCCGAGGACGGCGGGCTCGAGCCCTGGGGCCTAATCCAGGGCTCATGGGAAGATATCAAGGCTCCGGAAGCCGTCGCCGTCGACCGCACCTACTTCAATGAGCTTGGCATCAAGGGGCTCGGCGATACGGCGCAGATCGCCACCGGCCGCGTGCGCGTTCGCGCCATCACCGACGGCATCCGCTCGTTCACGCAGTCGCCTTACACCTACACTACGCTCAACCGCGCGCGGGCGCTCTTCGGCGACAGCGACGGCACCACCTTCTACCTCGTGCAGCTCGAGCCCGGCGCCAACGTCGAGAAGGTGCGACAGGACTTGCAGAAGCGGCTCGAGGGCGCCGAGGTGCTCACCCAGGCGGAGTTCCGCGACCGCAGCCTCAAGCAGTGGCTGTTTCGTACGGGCGCTGGCGTGGCGCTGATCGGCGGCGCCCTGCTCGGCAGTCTCGTCGGCACCGTCATCGTCGCTCAGACGCTCTACTCCAGCACCAAGGATCACTTGAGCGAGTTCGCGACGCTGCGCGCTCTGGGGTCATCGTCCGGATACATACATCAGGTCATTCTGGCGCAGGCCGGCATCAGCGCCGTGGTTGGCTATATTCTCGGCATGTCCATCGCGCTGACCATCCTGTTTTTCAGCAGGAACACAGCCTTGCCCCTGGTGATGACGCCGGGACTGGCGTTCTGGCTGTTCACGCTGACCGTCGGCATGTGCGCGATCTCCGCCCTTTCGGCGATCGTAAAGGTTACGAAAATCGATCCCGCAACGGTGTTCAACAGATGACGCAAGAGCCGGTCCTCGAGGCCACTAACATCGTGAAGGAGCTGGGCTCCGGCGCCACCATGGTGCGCGCCGTGAAAGGCGTCGATCTCAAGCTCGTACCGGGAGAGCTGACGCTGCTCATGGGCCCCTCGGGCAGCGGCAAGACCACGCTCCTCTCGATCCTGGGCTGCATCCTCACGCCAACCTCCGGGGACTTGAAGGTCGCCGGCGTCCCCACCGCCCGCTTGTCGCCTGAGGAGCTCGCCGATCTGCGGCGCCGGCACATGGGCTTCATCTTCCAGTCCTACAACCTCTTCCCGACACTGACCGCGCTGGAGAACGTCCGCATTGCGCTCGATGTTCGCGGGCAGAAGGGCTTCAACGCCGCCAATCGCGCCGAGGAAGTGCTGCGCGACGTGGGCCTCGCCTACCGCCTGCGCAGCTACCCCGCCAACCTCAGCGGCGGTGAGCAGCAGCGCGTCGCGGTTGCGCGCGCGATCGCGAGCTCGCCTTCGATCGTCCTCGCGGACGAGCCGACAGCCGCGCTCGACAGCGAGAACGGGCACGCCGTGATGGCGCTGCTCGCCCGCATCGCCAAGGAACAAGGCCGCTGCATCCTCGCGGTTACGCACGATCCCCGTACGCTCAGCTACGCGGATCGCGTCGTGAAGATCGAGGACGGGCGGATCGTCGGCGAAGAGCGCCGGCCGGAGGGCCTCGACGCCCCCGAAATCACAGATCTGACAAAAAGACGGAAGGCTCATGCATAAGATCAACTCGACCGTCGTCACGCTCGGCATCGCCGGGCTCGTGGCGCTCGCCGTTGGCTTCTACGTCAACAACGTCAACTGGGGCCCGGTCGGCGAGGAGAAGACCCAGGCCGGGACGCAGGAGCCGGGCAGCTCGACGACGAGCGCTGCGGCCAAGCCCGCCACGAAGGAAGCCACCGCCACCACGTGGGCCGCGTCCGCTACGGGCCGCGTGGAGCCCAAGAGCGGCGAGATCCGCGTCATGGCCGACGTTCCCGGCCGTATCGAAGATATTCCCGTCGAGCTCAACGACACCGTCAAGGCCGGCGATCTGCTCGTCCGTCTTGATGCGCAGGACGCGCTGACGAAGATCTCCGCGGCGACCGCCGAGGCCGCTGTGCGCGTGCGCGAGCGCGACGAGGAGCAGGTGAGGGGCCTCGCCACCGACCGGCGGACCGCCGAGGACGCAGTAGCGAGCGCCGAACGCGTGCTGTTTGGAGCGCACCAGGTGTTCGACGATGCCATTCAGTCGAAGCGCAGCGGCAAGGGCACGGATGACGCCGTGCAGACCGCGCGCAAGAACCTCGAGGACTCCAAGAAGCAGCTCGCAACCAAGCGCGCCGACCTCGCGACCGTGAATGCCAAGACCGGAATGCCGCTGCCGACGCGGCTCGAGGCGGCGCTCGCAGTCGCCCGTGCCGAGCTTTCCGCGGCCGAGCTCGCGGTCGAGCACACGCGCATCCGCGCGCCTATCGACGGCACCGTGCTCAACGTCTACGCCAAGGAGGGCGAGGTCGCCGTGCCGAACCCGGAGAACACGCTGCTGGTTCTCGGCGACGTCAACGCGCTCAAGGTGCGGGCCGAGGTCGAGGAGCGGGATTCGGCGAAGATCCGCGTCGGCCAGCTCGTGGTCGTGCGCGCGGACGCCTATCCCGACCAGGACTTCGAGGGTCGCGTGAGCCAGATCGCCAAGTCGCTGTCGGCGCCGCGCATCGCGACGCGCGGACCTCGCCGCCCGAACGACGTTGAAGTGCTCGAGGCGGTTGCCGATCTCGACGGCCTGCCACCGCTCCTGACCGGCATGCGCGTCGACGTCTTCTTCAAGCATGACGCGACGGCCTCGACGAAGTAGCGTCAAGCATCGGATCGACATTCAGAGAGTTTGAGCGGGCGGCCCTCGGGCCGCCCGTTTTCATTCCGCGGCGATCGACTGCGCGCGCTCGGGCCCAGTCCCGGTCCGCTCGCCGGAAATCGATGCCACTGCTACCGTCGGCGGCTCGTCGGTCGGCCCTACGAAACGGCCGAAGATGCGCCACAGTCCGTAGCCGATGTCGTCCATCACCGTGAAGAACGACGGCACGAACACCAGCGACAGCACGGTGGACACGAGCAGGCCGCCCATCACCGCGATGGCCATCGGCGAGCGGAACTCGCCGCCCTCGCCCATGGCGAGCGAGCTCGGGACCATGCCGGCGACCATGGCGAGCGTGGTCATGACGATGGGGCGCGCGCGCTTGCGCCCCGCATCGATGACGGCCTCGATACGGGGGATGCCTTTCGCCACCTCCTCGACCGCGAAGTCGACGAGCATGATCGCGTTCTTGGTCACGATGCCCATGAGCATGAGCAGGCCGATGTAGACCGGCATGCTGATGGGGTTGCTGGTGGCGAGCAGCGCCAGCACCACGCCGCCGAAGGACAGCGGTAGCGACAAGAGGATGGTCACCGGCTGGGCGACGCTGCCGAACAGTAGGACCAGCACGCCGAATACGATCATGAGGCCGGTCCCCATGGCGGTGATGAAGCCGGTCGCGACCTCGTCCTGGATCTCGGCGTCGCCCGAAGGCTGCAGCATCACACTTGGCGGCAGCTTCTGCTCCTCCACCACCTTCACGAATGTTTCGCGCGCGCTTGACAGCGCATAGCGCGAGACCAGATCCACGCCGATGACGGCGCGGCGGCGCCGGTCGAAGCGGTCGATGGAGCTCGGACCGCGGCCGAAGGAGACATCGGCCACGGCGGCGAGCGGGATGGCGCGGCCGTCGGCGCTGGTCACGCGCAGGTTCTGCAGCCGCAGCATGTCGGCGCGGGCGCTCTGCTCGATCTGCACGCGGATCGGCACCAGGCGGTCGCCGGCGTTGTACTTGGCCAGATTGGCATCGATATCGCCGATGGTTGCCACGCGGATCGTCTCGGCGATCTGGCTTGGCGCGACGCCGAGGCGGGCGGCGGCGTCGAACTTCGGCGTGACGCGCAGCTCAGGCCGGTCGATGGCGGCGGTCGCGGCGACGTTGTGGAAGCCCGGCACGCGGCGCAAGGCGCCTTCGAGCTTGCCGACGGCGCGGGCCAGCTCGTCGCCATCATTCGACAGCATGGAGAACGAGAGCTCGCGCTCGCCGCGCTCGTTCACGTACCAGGCGCGTGTATCAGGCACGTCGGCGAGTTTGTTAGAGATAATGGTCTTCAGGCGCTTCTGCGGCAGCGTGCGCTCGGCCTTGGGTGCCAAATGCACGAACAAGGAAGCCTTGCGGATCTCGAGCCCGCCGGTCGGCGTGGTGCCGCCGAGCACAAACACGCTGCGCACCTCGGGGATGGTCTTCAGGATCTCGACCATATGGTCGGTGGTATCGCGCGTGTTCGCGAGCGTGGCGCCCGGCGGTAGTTCGACGGACACGACGATGCGCGAGGTATCCTCGTCGGGCAGGAAGCCGGTCGGCAGCAGCGTTGTCGCGTAGATCGAGCCAGCGAACAGGCCCAGCCCGGCAAAGAGGGTCAGGTAGCGCACTTTCAGCGTGCCGCGCAGGAAGGCGAGGTAGCCGCGCATGATGATGCCGCCGCCCTCATGCTTCTCGGGGATCGGCCGCATGAAGTAGGCGGCCATCATCGGCGTGACGAGGCGCGCGACCAGGAGCGAGAACAGCACGGCGACGGCAACCGTCATGCCGAACTGCTTGAAGTACTGTCCCGCGATGCCGCCCATGAATGACACGGGCGAGAAGATGGCGACGATCGTGAGCGAGATGGCGATAACGGCAAGGCCGATCTCGTCGGCGGCCTCGAGCGCGGCCCGGTAGGGCGTTTTGCCCGAGCGCATGTGGCGCACGATGTTCTCGATCTCGACGATGGCGTCGTCGACGAGAATGCCGGTGACCAGCGTGATGCCGAGCAGGCTGACGAGGTTGAGCGAGAATCCGAGCATCGACATGGCCCAGAACGTCGGAATGGCCGACAGCGGCAGGGCGACGGCGGAGATGAGGGTCGCGCGCAGATTGCGCAGGAACAACAGGACGACGAGCACCGCGAGCAGCGCGCCCTCAATCAACGTCTCGAGCGCGGAAGTGTAGTTGCCGCGCGTGTAGGCCACCGCGTCGTCGACCTTGGTCAGGTGCACCTCGGGATAGGTGATCTGCAGTTCGGCGAGCCTCTTGTTGACCACGTCGGCGACGGACAACTCGCTCTCGCCCTTCGAGCGGAAGACGCTGAAGGTGACGACCGGCTTCTCGTCGAGGCGGGCAAACGACCGCTGCTCGCTCGCATCGTCGATGACGCGGCCGAGCGCGTTGAGGCGGGTCTCGCGGCCGCCGGGCAGCACGATCTTGGTCTCGGCGAGATCCTCGACGCGGCGCGCGCCGGCGAGCGTGCGGATGGCCTGCTCCTGGCCGCCGACCTCGCCGCGCCCGCCGCCCAGGTCGACGTTGGTTGCGCGCACCTGCGCGTTAACCTCGGCCGCCGTGATGCCGAGCGCAAGGAGGCGGTCGGGATCGAGCAGCACGCGGATCTCGCGGTCGACGCCGCCATAGCGCTCGACGCGCCCGACGCCCTTCAAGCCCTGCAGCTGCCGTTTGATCACGTCGTCGACGTGCCAGGACAGCTGCTCCAGCGTCCAACCGGGCGCCGAGGCGGCAAACGTGAGGATCGACTGGCCTTCGACGTCGATGCGCCGAACGATCGGCTCGTCGATGTTGCGGGGTAGCTGTGCGCGGATCTTGTCGATGGCATCCTTGACGTCGTTCAACGCCCGGTCCTGGTTGATCTCCAGGCGGAACTCCATGATCGTCACGGAGGAGCCGTCGGTGACGGACGAGGAGATATGCTTGACGCCAGTAATGTTGGCGACGGCGTCCTCGACCTCCTTGGTCACCTGGCTCTCGAGCTCGGTCGGTGCCGCGCCCGATTGGGTCACGGTGATGGAGACAATGGGCACGTCGATGTTGGGGAAGCGTGTCACCGGCAGCTTCACAAAGCTCATCGTGCCGAGCAACGTCAGCACCGAGAACAGCACGATTGCCGGAACGGGCCTGCGGATCGACCAGGCTGAAACGTTGATGCGCATCAACGGGCCTCGCTGATCTTGGCGTCCGGAGTGATCGGACGCACGACGTCGCCGTCGCGCAGGAAGGTGCCGGCCTTGGCGACGACGATGTCACCGGCGGCAAGGCCCGCGCGCACTTCCACGCGGCCGCGCGAAATGAGACCGGTCGATATGTTCGAGCGCGCAACGTGGCCGTCACGCACGACCTGAACGAACGCGCCCTCGGCGTCAAACACGACTGCCGATGACGGGACGGCAAGGCCGCGGTCCTGCGCGGTATCGACGGTGCCCCGGGCAAAGCTGCCAATGCGCAGGCGCGGATCGTCGCCGAGGAAGATGCGCACCCGGCCGAGCCGCGTCGTCTTGTCGACCTCGGGCGTGACGAGGCGCACGGTGCCGGTGACGTCGCCGACGCCGGCGACGTTGATCTTGGCTTTTTGGCCGGCGTCCATCTTGGCGAGCTCGGTCTCGATCACTTCTGCGTCGACCTCTACCTCGCTGCGCAGGACGATGCGGAACAGGGGCTCGGCGACGCCGGAGGCCATGCCACCGATGCGCGCCGTGCGTCGGCTGACGAGACCGTCGGCGGGGGCCCTGACCTCGGTGTTGGCGCGGCGCCACAACAGCTCGCGCCGCTGCGCTTCGACCTGGGCCTTCTCGGCCTCGGCGAGCTTCAGGCCGTCGCGCGAGGCGATGAGCTGGGCCTGCGAGCTCTTGGCGGCGGCCTCGCGCTGGTCGTAGGTGCTGGCCGACAGGTAGCCCGAATTCTTTAGCGGCTTGGCGCGGTCGAACGAGGCGTCAGCCTCGGTGACGTGCGCCTCCGCCTCCGCAATCGCGCTTCTGGCCTTGGAGATGGCCGCGTCCGCTCGTGCGAGCGAGGCATCGTTCTGTGCAACCTGCGCGTCGAGCGATTCCTGCACCAGGATCGCCAGGATGTCGCCCTTCTTCACGCGGTCACCGACGTCAACCTTGAGGTCCTGCACGCGGAAGCCTTCGACCTCGGGTGCGACGAGAATCTCCTCGCGCGGCACAAGCGATCCCGACACCGCAACCGTCTCGATGAAGTCGGCGTCGGCGACCTTGACGACTGAGACCGCAGGCGGGGCGGTGAGCGTGGTGTCGCTGGTGCCGTTAAGCTTTCGTGCCTCGGACATCCGCTCGAACGCGATCATGTAGGGCGCGAAGTGCGGGGTGAGCGCGGGGGCAAAGATGACCCCGGCCGCGAACACGCCCAGCATGATGAGCGCCAAGAAGAGCTTTTTCATCGACGCGGCTCCGCGAGTTTCTCGTCCTCGGGCACCAAAGTCTGCGGGTTGAGCAGCCTGCCGATGAGGGCCATCACCGCGGGCATGACCGCCTTGGTGTCGAAGTCGGGGTCGGTCGCGCGGCGCATCATCATGCCGTCGCCGATCAAGGAGAAAACTTTCGCGACCATCGGGATGGCGAGATCGGGTACGATGCGCCCCTCGTCGGCCAGCCGCTGGAATAGCTTCTCGAAGCTGTCGAGCACGAAGCGGTCCACCGACCGGTACATGGCGCCAACTTTGGGGTTGCGCGTCGACTCGAGCCCAATCTCGATGCCCATCGTGCGCTTGTAGGCGGGCTCGTCCGCGAAGTAGCGCTCGCCGAGGTTGGACAGCGCCTTCATGAACTCGGGCGCGGCCGAGAGCTCGGCGAAGCGCTCGGCGAACTCCGCGCGATCGCGCTCGGCGATGCCGGCGATGAGGTCCTCCTTGGACGCGAAGTAGACGTAGAGCGCGCCGGGACTGATCAGCGCCTCCTTGCAGATGTCCTGCATGGTCGTGCGGTGGAAGCCGGAGCGTGCAAAGCAAACCTCGGCGGCGTCGAGGATGTGCTCGCGGCGGGCGCGCTGCGTGGCGGGCTTCAGCTTGGGCATGGAAGCGGCGTCCTGGTGATAAAGGCCTTAAGGCGTGTCTCAAAACAAAACGAATGATCGTTTTGTTTGCATGGCATCGTGGCGGCGTCAAGGCGGTGGTTCGCGCACGCAGCCAGGGTTCTCGGCGCGCCGGTTTGGACGAGCTATTCCTTGGGGAACACCGGCTCGACGAGGTACGGAGCAGCGGCCTTTGCAGCCGCGGCTGGACCCCGCTGGGCGGCGGCGGGGATGGGCAGGTTCAGTACTGCATCAGCCAGCACAGCATCGCGTAGGGGTCGTGCATGTCATTTGCGTCGTCGAAAAAACGCCCCGCAAGGCCGCCGGCGAGTGACACCTCGCCACCGTGCCAGGCGTAGCGGACGAACGCCCCGCCGCGCGCGTCCTTGTCGAGCGCGTTGCCGTTGACGCGCACCTCGAGCCCGAAGGAGACGTCGTCGAATAGGCGATAGCCGGTGCGCAGCGGGCCGGCATAGGTCTCGTGTGCGCTGGTCCAGCTCGCGTCGAGGGAGGACCAAGCGCTGTCTCCCATGTTGAGCCAGAGCTCGACGACGCCTGTCGGGCCGTATGCGCGGCCCTGCACCGGATTTTGCGGGTCGTTCGGGCGCACGTCGTGCTCAATCGCGGAGATTCCGACGAAGGCCTTGGCGGTGAGCGGCCCGAGCCGCTCGAGGTATCCGACGAGCGCGTCGGCGAAGCCCGTCTGCGCCGAGAACGATTGCTCGCGCCCATTGCGCTCGCCGACGTAGCTGTATTGACCAAAGCCGGTCGCAGCGCGCAGGCGCACGCCGTCGGAGAACATGTCGCTGGAGGGCGCGATGGTGGCGCCGGAGTAGGCGAGCCAGACGTGGCTGGAGGCATCGACGCCGGTCCAGAACTCGCGTCAGCCGTACGTTTCAGCAGGATCGGCCAGTGCCGCACGCGGCAAAAAGAACGGAACCGCCGCCGCGAAGCCTGCGCACAGGCGCGCTACGGTCGCACGCCACCCACATGAGGTTGCCTCCCCCGGCATGTACAAACGAAGAACAAATACACGACAACTTCCCAGTGCTCACTCGAATTACTTCAACTCTCAGTAGAGTGGCGGGCAAGTCAAGGAATACCTGCATACGCAACGCGAGATTCGATGTGAGATGGTTCATTTACCACATTGCAGTTCAAGATAGATCGGGCTGGCCCGCGGCCTTCCACGCCGGAGGACTGCCAGAGGTGAATCGTAAAATCGCAAGATCCCACGACGAGAATCGACATTGGCGTCAATAGCCAAAGGCATTTAGGTCATGTCGTTGTGCACATAGTTGTGCATTCGTTAACGGCGAGGTCATTGTTCGGCCCGCATACGGTGCTAGTATTTTAATCATAGGGTTCCATACCCTCAACGGAGACGGCCACCCAGCCCCGGCTCCCCCGCCGCTGCAATCGGCCGTCCAACTCTAGGGAGACGTGCAATGGTTGCTGCCACATCACGTGCTCAGGCGAACGGGAAGACCCCAATCCATAGCTTCTTCAATATGTACTTCAGCGGACTGGAGGCGTTCGGGCAGGCCTACGACCCCTTCACCAAAGGCTTTGCGCGCGCGCAGCTCGAGTTCATGGGCCACCTCAATCGCCGCGCCCAGGCCTACCTCGAGATTCCCAACCGGCTCGCGCAATGCCGCACGCCGCAGGATTTCGTCAACGAGCAGACCCGCTTCTGGCGCTCGGCGTACGAGGACTACACGGCGAGCATGGGCCGCGTGACAGAGGCGCTGTCGTCGCTCGCGATGCCCCACCTCGCGCTGGGTGACGATGCGGGCAGCGGCCGCGACTACATCTCCTTCTCGGAGCCCGAAGAGCAGCGCGGCTCGCGCAACCGCGACCGCAAGGCCGCCTGAGCCGCCGCCGTGTCGATCGATATTTCATTTGCAGTGCGCGTGCTCCTCGCGCGCGGCTTTGGCGCGACATGAGCGAGCGCTTTGCGTCCCGAGCTACTTGAGCTCCTCGAGCGCCTCTTTGAAGCCGGCGAGCGATATCGGGATGCCGATGCCCGCCTCCTCCGTCTGGAAGATGATGAAGATCGCCGTCTTGCCGGTCTTGAGCTGTTCCACCAGCGGGTCGTCGACGACCACCTGCGCGTAGCACGCGAAGGTGTGGCAGCGCTGGAACGGCGCGTGCCCTACATCCTTGTCGTCGATCTTGAGCCCCAGCCCCGGCGGCAGCAGGATGCCGAGGGGGGCAAACACGCGCAGCACGCGCGTGCCGTTCGAGAACCTCTGGAAGTAGACCGTCAGCCCGATGTTGTCGCGGTCCTCCGCGGTGACGCTCTGCACCAGCGCGCACACCCCGTTCTTGGCGCCGGGCGGCGGATCCTTGCAGACGACCTGCCAGGCGCCGTGCTGGGATTTGACGGTCCCCTCCTGCGCATCGGCGCGCCCGGCCATTCCGGCGAGCAGGAGCGCCGACAGCACAAGCAGCGCGCCCGCGAACAACCCGCTTCGATTTAGGGCCATGTGTGCACCGCAACAGGCAGGGCAGACGCGTCGGGCTTGAGGTCTGATCTGCACGCCGTGCTCCATCGGGTGTTGCGGTCGCGAGCGGCACGGAACTCCGCCAGCGCTTCCCGCGAGGCTCGCGCCGACCTCTTGGTCTTACCGGAATCGGGCGAAAGTCGGTACGGGAATGGCAGTGAAAGACGCGTCGCGCGAGCCCCATTACCGCATGGTTTCAACGCGTGGAAATGCCGCATAATGCTTGACTTGAGGGTTGGAAGGCGATTGTGCTTCTTAGTCGACAAGGGAAGCTGCGTCTTGCGTTGGGGATGAATGGCGTCGCGCGCCGACACGTGAGCCCGAAGGTTCACGATGATCACAAGAAAAAACAAGCGCGCGGACCATCGGTTGGGGAGGTCTCGGCCAACGAGCCGAGCAGTACTGGGAGCGGATGAATGTTGAGACGACTGCTTTGCTCGGCGCCTGCCGGAGCATTTGCTTTTCTGTTGTGGGCCACCTCCGCCACCTGGGCGGGAATGGGCCAGCCCTCTCCGCGTGAAATGGGTCTCCAAGGTGCCGCGACGCCCGTCGCGGAGGAGATCCACCGGATGTACGACTTCGTCAACATCATCATCGTCGCCATCGCAGTGTTCGTGGCACTGCTCATGCTGTACGTGATGTTCCGCTTCAACGAGCGCTCCAACCCGACGCCCTCCAAGGTCACGCACAACACGGTGCTCGAAGTCGCCTGGAGCGTGATACCGATCCTGATCCTCGTCGCGATCGCCATCCCGTCCTTCCGGCTTCTGCATCTGCAGTACAGCTATCCCAAGGCCGACCTGACGCTCAAAGCCACCGGCTACACCTGGTACTGGGAGCACGGCTATCCCGAGCTCGGCTACTCCTTCGAGACGCGCATCCTCGAGGACGAGGACCGCCAAGCCCTGATCGACCAGGGCATCCCCGCGCCGCGCAACCTAGCCGTCGACAACGAGGTGATCGTGCCGGTGAACAAGGTCGTCAACGTGCTGATTACCTCCGCACCCGACGGCGTCATTCACGATTGGACCATCCCGTCCTTCGGCTCGAAGGTCGACGCCGTCCCCGGCCGCATCACGACGACGTGGTTCAAGCCGACGATTGAAGGCATCTTCTACGGCCAGTGCTCGGAGCTCTGCGGCAAGGACCACTCGCGCATGCCGATCGCCGTGCGCGTCGTGAAGGAAGAAGTGTTCGCCGCCTGGTCGGATGTCATGAAGGCCTCGGTCGCCGCTGCCAAGGATGCCGCTGCCGAGCCGGACAAAGAGAAAAAAAAGGAAAAGACCAAGCTGAAGAAGGAGCTCTTGGAGAAGGCCAAGAGCATCGTGCGTCAGGTGGCGATCGAGCAGGCGCACAAGGTCGCCGCGGTCGACGTCAAGGCGCCTCAGTAAGGGCAAGCGACGCTGACGCGCGAATTCCTCGCCACCGGGACAAGCCCGGCAACAAGACAACACCAAATCTGGCTGACAGGGCGAACGCACAATGGGTAGCACGGCAGATACGGATCACGCTCACGACCACACGCCATATGGCCTGGGGCGCTGGCTGTTCTCGACGAACCATAAGGACATCGGGACGATGTACCTTATCTTCGCGATCATCGGCGGCCTCATCGGCGGCGGTCTCTCGGTTGCCATGCGGCTCGAGCTGCAGGAGCCGGGACTGCAGTATTTTGCCGACGGCCACATGTACAACGTGTTCGTCACAGGCCACGGCCTGATCATGGTGTTCTTCATGGTCATGCCCGCAATGATCGGCGGCTTCGGCAACTGGATCGTGCCGCTGCAGATCGGTGCGCCGGACATGGCCTTCCCGCGCATGAACAACATCTCGTTCTGGCTGCTGCCGGTCGCGCTCACGCTGCTTCTGATCTCGCTCTTCGTGGAGGGACCAGCGGGCGGCCTCGGCGTCGGCGCCGGCTGGACTGTCTACGCGCCGCTCTCGACCACGGGCCATCCCGGCCCGGCCATGGACTTCGCGATCCTGGCGCTGCATCTGGCAGGCGCCTCCTCGATCCTCGGCGCCATCAACTTTATCACCACCATCTTCAACATGCGCGCGCCCGGCATGACGCTGCACAAGATGCCGCTGTTCGTGTGGAGCGTGCTGGTGACGGCGTTCCTGCTGCTCTTGTCGCTGCCCGTCCTTGCCGGCGCCATCACGATGCTGCTGACGGATCGCAACTTCGGCACCTCGTTCTTCAATGCCCAGGGCGGCGGCGACCCGCTCCTCTACCAGCACCTGTTCTGGTTCTTCGGGCACCCTGAGGTTTACATCCTCATCCTGCCGGGCTTCGGCATGATCAGCCACGTGGTGTCGACGTTCTCCAAGAAGCCGGTGTTCGGCTATCTCGGCATGGCCTACGCCATGGTCGCGATCGGTCTCGTCGGCTTCATCGTGTGGGCCCACCACATGTATGCCGCCGGCATCAGCGTGAACACGCAGGCCTACTTCGTGTTCGCCACCATGGTGATCGCGGTGCCCACGGGCGTGAAGATCTTCTCGTGGATCGCCACCATGTGGGGCGGCTCGATCAGCTTCCGCGTGCCGATGCTGTGGGCCTTGGGCTTCATCTTCCTGTTCACCGTCGGCGGTGTGACCGGCGTGATGCTGGCCAACGCCGGCGTCGACCGCTCGCTGCACGATACCTATTACGTCGTCGCCCACTTCCACTACGTGCTGTCGCTCGGCGCCGTCTTCGCCATCTTCGCGGGCTGGTACTACTGGTTCCCGAAGATGACCGGCTACATGTACAACGAGGCGCTGGGTAAGCTGCACTTCTGGCTGACCTTCATCGGCGCCAACGTGCTGTTCTTCCCGCAGCACTTCCTCGGCCTCTCGGGCATGCCGCGCCGCTACGCCGACTACCCCGACGCCTTCGCGTTCTGGAACGGCGTTTCCTCGGCCGGTGCCTACATCACCACGCTCGGCGCGCTCGTGTTCCTGCTCGGCGTGGTCGTCGCGTTCTCAAGGAAACAGGTCGCGGGCGCCAACCCGTGGGGCATCGGCGCCACGACGCTCGAGTGGACGCTGCCCTCGCCGCCCGCCTTCCACTCCTACGAGACGCTGCCGCGCATCGAGGCGGCGGGCCACCACTAAGGGCGCGGAGGCCTTGAGGTTCGATCGAGCGACGGGCGGGGCGGTTCGGTTCCGCCCGTTGCAATAGAGACGGGAAGTTCTGGCTAGGCTCCGCGCGCGGGGCCGTGGGTGAGAGATGCAAGGGACGAGCGTAGAAACCGAGGTCGGCAATATCGGCGAGGTCGCCGAATCGAGCGTCGGCGATTTCATGCAGTTGATGAAGCCGCGCGTGATGTCGCTCGTCGTGTTCTCCGCGCTGACCGGCATGGTCGTGGCGCCGGGCACGATTCACCCCGTGCTGGGCATCATCGCGCTGCTCGCGATCACCATCGGCGCCGGCGCGTCGGGGGCGCTCAACATGTGGTACGACGCCGACATCGACGCGCGCATGGCGCGCACGGCGGCCCGGCCCATCCCGCGCGGCCGCCTGACGCGCGACGAGGCGTTGAGTTTCGGCGCCGTGCTGTCGGTCTTCTCCATCCTGACGCTGGGCGTGCTGGTCAACTGGACGGCCGGCGCGCTGCTCGCCATCACCATCGCCTTCTACCTCTTCGTCTACACTATGTGGCTCAAGCGGCGGACGCCGCAGAACATCGTCATTGGCGGCGCCGCCGGCGCCTTTCCCCCGATGATCGGCTGGGCCGCAGTGACCGGCTCGGTCAGCCTCGAGAGCGTGGTGCTGTTCCTCATCATCTTCATGTGGACGCCGCCGCACTTCTGGGCGCTGGCGCTCTACCGCTGCCGCGATTATGCGCGCGTTGGCGTGCCGATGCTGCCGGTCGTCGCCGGCCCGGAGGAGACGCGCCGCCAAATCTGGCTCTACTCGCTGGGGCTCGTCATGCTGGCGCTGGTGCCGACGTTCATCGGGATGGCCGGCCTCGCGTATCTCATCGCGGCCGCCGGGCTCGGGGCCGCGTTCCTCTACTTCGCCTGGCGCGTGCGCAAGGTGACCGAGGGGCGCGAAGCGGACGCGGCAGCGCGCACCCTGTTCGGCTATTCGATCCTTTATCTGTTTCTTCTCTTTGGTGTGATGCTTGTCGAGCATCTGGCGCTGCAGTGGCTCGCTTGAGGTCCAACCGGTGACACTCGTCATGAATAGCGACGCGGACGAGGAGCGGCAGCGGCTGAGGCGGCAGCGGATGCGCTCTGTCGCCATCGCGCTGGCGTTGTTCGCGCTGGTGGCGCTGTTCTACATCGCGACGATCGTGCGCATGGGCGGCAACGCCCTCAACCACTCCATGTGATCAGGGCTTTGAGGAGCGGCAGGCAGTGACGGCAGCGGACGGCAGCGGCGGAGAGAAGGCGGGAGCGCGGCGGCGCGACCTCACCATCGCCGTTGTCTGCGTCGCGATCGTCGCCGGCATGGTCGGGCTGTCCTATGCCGCGGTGCCGCTCTATCGCCTCTACTGCCAGGCGACCGGATACCAGGGCACCACGCAGCGCGCAGCGAAGCCCTCCGAGACGGTGCTCGATCGCACGCTCACCGTGCGCTTCGACGCAAATGTGTCGCCCGATCTTCCGTGGCGCTTCGAGCCGCTGCAGAAGAAGCTCGACATCAAGATCGGCGAGAACACGCTCGCGCTCTACCGCGCGACCAACACTTCCGATAAGGCGATCACGGGCACGGCCGTGTTCAACGTTGCGCCCGAGGCGGCAGGCTCGCACTTCAACAAGGTGCAGTGCTTCTGCTTCACCGAGCAGCGGCTCGAGGCGGGGCAGACGGTCGATATGGCGGTCTCCTTCTACGTCGACCCGGGCTGGGTCGAGGACGAGGACACCAAGGACTTTTCCGAGCTAACGCTGTCCTACACGTTCTATCCGGTGCAGAAGCCGCAGGAGAAAACGGGCAAGACGGCGTCGAGCGAGACACGGGCCGGCGGATAGACGCCAACGACAATCGAGCGACAAAGAACACTAACGGGGACTTCGGGAGATAAGGAAATGGCCGCGACGCACGCCAAGCACCACGACTACCATCTCGTAAATCCAAGCCCATGGCCGCTGACGGCCTCGATCTCGGTGCTGTTCATGGCCGTCGGGCTCATCATCTGGATGCGCTCCATGAGCGGCGGAGCGGGCCTCTTCGGCGCGCGCGGACCGTGGCTGTTCTTCGCCGGCTTCGGCGGTGTGGCAGCGACCGCTTACATGTGGTGGCGCGACGTCATCCGCGAGGGTGTCCACGGCGATCACACGCCCGTCGTGCAGCTCCACTTCCGCTACGGCATGATCCTGTTCATCGCATCGGAGGTGATGTTCTTCGTCGCCTGGTTCTGGGCCTACTTCGACGTGGCCCTGTTCCCCGCCGGCGTGCACGACCTGCTGAACTCGACCGACGTCGTCGGCATGGTGACGCGCGACCAGCTCACCGGCGGGCACTGGCCGCCGCAGCCCATCGACGGCACCGGCGTGACGATCCCGGCGAGCGGCGCTCCGACGCCGGGCATGTTCGAGCACACGTTCGATCCGTGGCACATCCCGCTGCTCAACACGCTCATCCTTCTGACGTCGGGCGTGACGGTGACGTGGGCGCACCACGCGCTCCTGCACAACAACCGCCGCGGCCTCATCATCGGCCTCATCCTGACCGTGCTGCTCGGCGCCACCTTCACTTTCTTCCAGGCCTACGAGTACATGCACGCCGCCTTCAGCTACGCCGGCCATATCTACGGCTCGACGTTCTTCATGGCGACGGGCTTCCATGGCGCGCACGTGATCATCGGCACCATCTTCCTCACCGTGTGCTTGCTGCGCGCGCTCGGCGGCGCCTTTACGCCCAAGGCCCACTTCGGCTTCGAGGCGGCGGCCTGGTACTGGCACTTCGTCGACGTGGTCTGGCTGTTCCTGTTCGCCTGCATCTACGTATGGGGTGCGGGCCCCAATCCGGGAGGGCACGCAGTCGGCTAAACGGATCGGTTCGCAACGATATCGCGGAGCGGGGCGCCACTATGGCGCCCCGTTTTGCTTGTCGCGGCTAGCGTGTCGCTGTCTCCCGTAGCCTCCGATGTGCTAATGCGGATCGCCAACGCGCCGCGCTTTTTGATCGGAACCGACCTTGCCGCCTGAGCCCCACGTCTCGCTGCTGCGCGCCTGGCTTTTGGCGCGCTGCCCGGCTTGCGGCCACGGCCCGCTGTTCCGCAACGTATTGGAGCTGCGCGAGAAATGCGACGCCTGCGGCATGAGCTACCGCTTCATCGACACCGGCGACGGCCCGGCCGTGTTCGCGATCTTCATCCTGGGCTTCCTCGTCTTGGGCCTGGCGCTCTATGTCGAGTTCACTTACGAGCCGCCGACATGGGTCCACGTGGTTCTTTGGGGCGCGCTGACGCCCCTGATCGCGCTCGTCCTGCTGCGCGTGCTCAAATCGGCGCTGATCGCGCTGCAGTACAAGCACAAGGCCGAGGAAGGTCGCCTCGCGCGGGACTGATGCGTGTGAAGCCGCCAGAGGCGCAATGTTGAGCCAGCTCAAAGATAGGGGCCTCTTGTGGCCCGCAATAGCGACCATTGCCGGCGTTGCCTTCCTGATCGCGCTTGGCAACTGGCAGATGCGCCGCCTCGCCTGGAAGGAGGGCCTCATCGCGGCGATCGCCGAGCGCGTGAAGGCTCCACCTGTGCCGATCGAAGAAGCGCTTTTGCACGCGCAGCTACCCGGCCTCGATAGGCAGTGGAACTTCGATGCGGTCGAATACCGTCACGTGCACGCGCTCGGCAAATTCGACCACACGCAGGAGCGTTTCGTCTATGAGCCGCGCGAGGAAGGCCCCGGCTGGCTGATCTTCACGCCGCTTTACCTCACGTCCGAGAGGAACTTCGGCTACCGCATGTATCCAGGCCCCTGCGCCGGCCGCATTATCGTCAATCGCGGCTGGGTGCCCGATGCACTGAAGGATCCTGGCTCGCGTTCGGCGGGACAGGTAGTGGGCGACATTGATGTGGACGGCTTGTTGCGACGGTCCACGCCGGGTGGGATGTTCACGCCTAAAGGTGACCCGGCCCGCAACATCTTCTACGCGCGCGACGTGGTTGAGCTCTACGGCGCGTCCTGTGGCAATCTCAAGGACACGCCCTTCGTCCTTGATGCCGGCGCCGAGCCGCCCAACTCCGGCGGCTGGCCCAAGGGGGGCACGACGCGACTCGAATTGCCCAATCGCCATCTCGAGTACGCGCTGACCTGGTACGGGCTCGCCGCCGCGCTGCTTGGCGTCTTTGCCGCGTTCGCCGCCACGCGCTGGCGACAGCGGCGCCCCTGACGTCGCAAATTATCCACGGAATTGCTTGCAATTAACGCATCTGTGCGCACGCGGGGCCCTGGGGCCGCCGTTCGCTTGTTCGGGCTCCCCCGGGCCTCTAGGGTGCATCGCAAACCGGTATTCGGCAGGAAGAGACTGCGAGGCGTGGACTATATCTCGACCAGGGGCGAGGCCCCGACGCTCGGCTTCGACGACGTGCTGCTGGCGGGGCTCGCGCGCGACGGGGGCCTCTATGTGCCCAAGACGTGGCCGCAGCTTGCGCCCGACGCCATCGCCGCGCTCGCTGGCCGGCCGTTCGCGGAGGTCGCGGTCGAGGTCATCCACCCGTTCGTAGGCAACGCGCTCTCGCGCGACGAGCTGCGCGCCATGACCGAGGACGCCTACGCCCGCTTCGGCCACGCGGCGGTCACGCCGCTCGTGCAGATCGCGCCCAGCCGCTTCGTGCTCGAGCTGTTCCACGGGCCCACGCTCGCGTTCAAGGACGTGGCGATGCAGCTCCTGGCGCGCCTCATGGACCGCGTGCTCGGCCGGCGCGGCCGCCGCGCGACCATCGTCGGCGCCACCTCGGGTGATACCGGCGGCGCGGCCATCGAGGCGTTCCGCGGCTCGACCCGCGTCGACGTCGTGATCTTCTTTCCCGAGGGCCGCGTCTCCGATGTGCAGCGGCGCATGATGACGACGCCGACGGAAGCCAACGTGCACGCGGTCGCCGTGCGCGGGACGTTCGACGACTGCCAGACGCTCATCAAAGGCATGTTCAACGACCACGCTTTCCGTGACCGCACCGCGCTGTCGGGCGTCAACTCCATCAACTGGGCGCGCATCGCCGGTCAGATCACCTACTACTTTGCCGCAGCGGCAGCGCTGGGCGCGCCGCGTCGGGCGGTCTCTTTCAGCGTGCCGACGGGCAACTTCGGCGATATCTTCGCCGGCCACGCGGCCAAGCGCATGGGGCTGCCGATCGACAAGCTCGTGATCGCCTCGAACGTCAACGACATCCTGCCGCGCACGCTGCTTAGCGGCATCTACGAGATGCGCGAGGTCGTCGCCACCACCTCGCCGTCGATGGACATCCAGATCTCCTCGAATTTCGAGCGCTACCTGTTTGAGGCCTCGGGCCGCGACGCCGCGTTCATCCGTGCCAAGATGGGTGCCCTGCGCCAGGAAGGGCGCTTCGATCTGGGGGCGCTCAAGGCGAAGGTGCGGCAGGAGTTCGCGGCCGAGGCAGCGAGCGAGAAGGACGTGGCCGAAGCGATCGGCCGCCTCAGGGACGAGAGCGGATACCTCATGGACCCGCACACCGCGTGCGGCGTGGTCGCGGCCGAGCGCGCGCTCGGTGCCGGTGGCTCCACGCCGCAGGTGGTGCTGTCGACGGCGCACCCGGCGAAGTTCCCCGATGCGATTGCGGCCATTACCGGCAAGCGCCCCGCGCTGCCGGAGCGGCTCTCGGGCCTGCTCACGGCGCACGAGCGTTTCACCACGATCGACAACGACTTGAAGGAGGCTGAGCGCCTCGTCGAGAGCGTGACGCGCGCGACCAGCGAGGGCACGCCATGACGCCCACCATCACGACGCTCAGCAATGGCCTGCGCGTCGTCACGCAGGCGATGCCGCATCTGGAGACGGTATCGCTGGGCCTGTGGGTCGGCGCCGGCGCGCGCCACGAGACCGAGCGCGAGCACGGTATTTCGCACTTCCTCGAGCACATGGCCTTCAAAGGCACCAAGCAGCGCAGCGCGCAGCAGATCGCCGAGGAGATCGAGGAGGTCGGCGGCGAGCTCAACGCGGCGACGAGCCTGGAGACCACGGCCTACTTCGCGCGCGTCCTCAAGGGCGACGAGGGCGTTGCGCTCGGCCTCATCGCCGACATCCTGCAGAAGGCGGCGTTCGGGGCCCCCGAGCTCGAGGGTGAGCGCCAGGTCATCCTGCAGGAGATCGCGGCGACGCGCGACAGCCCCGACGATATTGCCTACGACCTCCTGCACGACGCCGCCTTTCCCAGCCAGCCGGTGGGCAGGGCGATTCTCGGCACGCCCGAGAGCGTCAAGCGCTTCACCGCGACCGACCTGAAGGGCTTCCTGCGCCGCCGCTATCGTCCTGAAAACATGGTGCTTTCCGCCGCCGGGTCGGTCCGCCACGCAAGCATCCTCCGCCACGCTGAAGCCCTATTCGGCGGGCTCACTGGCGGCGGCCGAACCGCGAGGGAGCAAGCGGCCGCGTATGTCGGGGGGACGCGCGTCTCGGAGAAGACTTTCGAGCAGAGCCATCTCTTGATCGGTTTTCCCAGTCCGTCCTACCGCGAGGGGGAATTCTACACCGCCCAGGTGTTCTCGGGGCTGTTCGGGGGCGGAATGTCATCCCGCCTGTTCCAGGAGGTCCGCGAGAAGCGCGGCCTCTGCTACGCGATCTACTCGACCGCGTGGGGCCTCAAGGATGTCGGGCTCTTCGGACTGCATGCGGCAACGGGAGCGGACTTGATGGGTAAGCTCATCGACGTCGTGGGGGCGGAGCTGAAGCGGGCGGCGGATGCGGCTCCGAGCGCACCCGAGGTTGTGCGCTCCAAGGCGCAGCTCAAGGCGGGTCTTCTCATGAGCCTCGAAAGCTCTTCCGCGCGCGCCGAACAGATGGCGCGCCACCTGCTGAGTCATGGCCGCGTCGTTTCCGCGGACGAGCTCATCGCCAGGGTCGACGACGTGACGGCCGAGCATGTACGCGACTTCGCGGGCAAGCTCGTCGCCAGCGCGCCATCCATCGTGGTCGTCGGCAGCGGCCGCAAATCGCTCAAGTACGCGCGTCAGGCCGAAAGCATGGCGCACCACTAGCTCTTGAAGGGAGCGGCGCATGGCGTTCTTGAGGTCGAGCATCACGCAGGACGCGGTCGGCATTGTGCGCGGGCGCGGCGTCTGGCTGCGGCTGCCGATGATGGGCGACTATGCGCCGTGGGCCGAGTTGAGGACGCGCAGCCGCGAGCACCTCACCCCCTGGGAGCCGGTATGGCAGCGCGACGAGCTTTCGCGCAGCGCCTTTCGCCGCCGCGTGCGCCACTACCAGCGCGAGGCGCGCGAAGATCTGGGCTACGCGTTCCTGATCTTCCGCGACAGCGACGATGGCCTGCTCGGCGGGCTGACGCTGTCGAACGTGCGGCGCGGGGTGACGCAGGCGGCCGTGCTCGGCTACTGGCTCGGGCTGCCCCACCTGGGGCAGGGCTACATGACGGAGGCGGTCGCCGCCGTCGCCACGTTCGGGTTCGAGGATTTGCACCTGCACCGCCTCGAGGCCGCGACCATGCCATCGAACGCGCCTTCTATCGGTGTCTTGGAGCGCAACGGCTTTCGCGCCGAGGGGCTCGCGCGCCGCCTCCTGAAGATCAACGGCACGTGGGAGGACCACCTGCTGCACGGACTGCTGTCTGAGGAATTCTCGCGCGCGCCACGTCGTCCGGAGGAGCCCTCCGCATGAGCAGAGCGCGCGACCAGGCCGGACGGATGCGGAGCCACGCCCACGGCGTGTGCTTTGCTCTGCTCGCCGTACTGTTCGCGCTCGTCGCTCTTCCCGAGCGTGCGTTCGCTTTGAAGCCTATCGTCGTCGACCCTGACCAGGACCGCATCGAGATCACGACGCTCGGCGAGTTCTACGACGGCCGCGGCGACAGCCTGCAGGTCGAGACGGCGCCCGCCGCCGACGGCATGACGGGGCGCATCTCGGTGACGGCGAAGACGCCGGGCACAAGCCCCAACTGGCTCGTGTTCGCGCTGTCCAACCCCACCGACAAGCCGATCGAGCGCTGGCTCACGGCCGAGCGCTACAACGTCATCGGCTCGGGCGCGGTGTGGCCCGACCTCGACGCGCAGCGCATCGAGGCGGTGACGCCGTCGATGGACTTCGTGCCGGACCGCATCAAGAGCGACCGCGCCGACATCTTCCGCGTCACCCTCGAGCCGGGGCAGTACCATCACCTACGTGGCCGAGCTGTCGTCGGACCGCTTCGCGCGCATCTATTTGTGGAAGCCGCTCGACTATGAGCTGAAATCGCGCGACCGGCTTCTGTTCAACGGCATCTTGCTCGGCCTCACGGGCCTGCTCGCCATCTTCCTCACCGCGATCTTCGCGGCCAACCACAAGGCGATCTTCCCGAGCGCGGCGCTCGTCGCCTGGTGCGTGCTGGCCTACCTCTGCGTCGACTTCGGCTTCTTCCACAAGCTGTTCCAGCTGCGGCCCGAGGATAACGCCGTCTACCGCGCGGCGAGCGAGTCGGCGGTCGCCGCGAGCCTCGTCATCTTCCTATCGGTGTTCCTGCGCATCGCGTTCTGGCACGGCCTGATCCGCATGCTGTTCACGGTGTGGATCGTCGCGCAGCTGACGCTGGTCGCCGTCGCCGTGATCGATCCGCGGCTGGCCTCCACGTTCGCGCGCATGTCGTTCCTCGTGATCGGCGTCGTCGGCGGCGCCTTCACGCTGTTCCTCGCGCTGCGCGGCCAGGACCGTGCGCTGTCGCTGATCCCCACGTGGATCCTGTTCCTCATCTGGATCTTCGCCACTGCGATGACGCTCACCGGCAGGCTTGCCGGCGACGTCGTGGTGTCGAGCCTCGTCGCCGGCCTCGTGCTGATCCTGGTGCTGATCGGGTTCGCCGCCATCGCAGTTCGCCTTCCGCTCACGCGAGCCGCTCTATGGCACCGCGCCGGGCGAATTGCAGCTGCGAGCGCTCGCCGTCGATGCAGCGGGCTCCGCGGTGTGGGAATGGAACGCGCGCCGGGACGAGATCAAGGTGAGCCCCATCATCGAGGCCTCGCTGGGCCTTGGCCCCGGAGAGCTATCGACCAAGGTCGACGATTTCATCAAGCACCTGCACCCGGCGGATCGGGATCGATTCCGGCTGATGCTGTGGTCCATGCAGGAGCGCACTGGGGCCAAGATCCGCACCGATTTCCGCATGCGTCACGCGGACAACACTTACCGCTGGTTCGAGCTCGAGGCCTCGAGCGTGCCCAATCAGGATATGCGCGCGCTGCGCTGCGTCGGCCTCATCCGCGATGTGACCGACGCCAAGCGTGCACACGAGCGCCTCTTGCACGACGCCGTGCACGACAGCCTGACGGGGCTTCCCAACCGTGAGCTGATGCTCGACCGCCTCAACGTGGCAGTCATGCGCGCGAAGTCGAAGGACGGCGTGCGTCCGAGCGTATTCTGCATCGACATCGACAAGTTCAAGAGCGCGAACGTCTCGTTCGGCCTCGTCGTCGGCGACAGCCTGCTGTTGACGGTCGCGCGCCGCCTACAGAGCCACCTCGGCGCGCAGGACACGCTCGCGCGCGTTGCCGGCGACCGCTTCGCCATCGTCCTCGTCGCCGAGCATGCGCCCCAAGATCTGGCAGCTCTCGCCGAGCGCGTGCGCCGCTCGCTGCGCGCGCCGATCAAGATCGCCGGGCAGGAGATCGTGCTCACAGGCTCTGTCGGCATCGCCGTCTTCGACGGCGGCGAGGGAGGCCACCTCGACCTCTACAAGGAGGCCGAGATCGCGATGTACCGCGCCAAGCGCGGCGGCTCCGATCGCGTCGAGATCTTCCGTCCCGAGATGCGCGCCGACCGCGACGACCGCGTGTCGATCGAGAGCGATCTGCGCAAGGCGCTCGCCAAGAACCAGATCCGCGTCCTCTACCAGCCGATCATCTACCTGCCGACCGAGGAGCTTGCGGGCTTCGAGGCGCTGGTGCGGTGGGAGCACCCCAAGCGCGGGATGATGAACCCTGCCGATTTCATCCCGGTGGCCGAGGAGAGCGATCTCATCGTGCGGCTCGGCTCGCACGTGCTGTTGAAGGCCGCGCAGGAAGCGGCGCGCTGGCAGCGCGAGCTGCCCCGCGACGAGAACCCGCTGTTCGTCAGCGTCAACGTCTCCAGCCGGCAGATCTTCCGCCAGAACCTGATCCAGGAGATCCGCCACATCCTCGGTCGCAATATCGTGCCGAAGGGCACGTTGCGGCTCGAGATCACCGAGAGTCTGGTGATGGAGAACCCGGAGCAGGCGACCGAGATCCTCGAATGGCTGCGCGGCGCCGGCGCCGAGCTGGCGATCGACGACTTCGGCACGGGGTATTCCTCGCTGGCCTACCTGCAGCGGTTCCCCTTCGACACCATCAAGATCGACAAGGCGCTGGTGCAGTCGAGCGGGGCCAACAACGGCGCGGGCGCGACAATCGTCCGCTCGATCGTCGCGCTCGCACATGAGCTAGGCAAGAAGGTCGTGGCCGAAGGCGTGGAGACGCCGGAGGACGCGGGCTACCTGCGCTCTATCGGCTGCCAGTATGCGCAAGGCTTCTACTACGGCGAGCCGATGTCGGACCGCGACGTGCTGCAGCTGCTGAAGATGGTGCGCAAGGCCGAGCACAAGTTGCGTCCGCGCGGCTTCTTCCGCGCCAAGGCGAAGGGTGCGCCCGGGGAGCCGCAGAAGGTGCGCAAGCGGGTTGCCAAGCCGGCAACCGCCGCCGAGGTCGCAGCGAATGGTGCCGGGCCGCCGCCACCGCATGGAGCAAACGGCAACGCTCTTCCCAACCGCACCGTGCGCCCGCGCTCGCGACCTGCGAAATCCCGCGATGCTGCCGCCACCTCCGCCACCGTCGCAATACGGGAACGGCGGTCTGCTGCTACCTCCGCGAAACGGTGGCGGTTTCCCGCCTCCCGTGCATCAGAACGGCGACGGCCTGCCGCCTCCGATCCCCGACGGCGGTTTCCTCTCCGAGGAGCTACCGGGCTTCACGCCGCCGCCGCACCAATCGGTAGGCGACGGCATGCTCCCGCCGCCGGCGCCGTTTGCAGATGGGTCCGCGCACCCGCCGTTCCTCGGAGCTCCGCTCCCGGGACCATTCCAGGGGGGACCCTTCACAGCCGCTCCACCGCCGATGCCCCCGCAGCACGCGATGAGCGACGGCTCGTTGCCTCCGCCTTCGTTCGGTGCGCCTGCGCCGTTCGCATCGATGCCGCCGCAGGACGGTGCGCACGCCATGGACGGGCTGCCGCCCGACTTCGATGCGGCGGACGCCGATGCGATCGATGACACCTTCGAGGCTGCTGCACCGGACTTGCCCCCGGACCCACCGCATCTCGCGTTCCCGCCGCTGCAGCCCGCTTCCACACCGCCGATGATGGCAGACGGCACGGATCAGGAGCCGGACATGGGCGCCATTGCGGATGCGCTCCGGCGCGCCGAGAGCGATGCGTCGTCTCCACCGCCGGCACCGGAGTTCGCGCCGCCCTCACCCGCTCCCGCCGTGAGCCCACTGCGCCAGCGCATCGCCGCCGCACCGGCTCCGACTGCGGTAGTGGCTCCGCGCGCGGCGCCGGCAGCGGTCCAGCGCACTCCGGCCCGGCCTGCCGCTGCGCGTCCCGCACAAGTGAAGCGTCACGTGCCGGATTTCTCAGGCCTGCCGCCGGCGATGGCGCAGAGCTTGGCCAAGCTCGCGGGCGTGCCGTGGCCGCCGCAGCCGGACGGCAAGACGAAGGATGGCCGCCAGCTCGAGGATGAGGCCGCCGGCGCGCCCGCGGCCAAGCCGCGCCGCGACGCTTGAGAGCATTCGATCTTATTGACGGTCGCTCGCTGCGGGCTTTACGCGTGACCGGCGTCGCTCACGAGGTGCGAGGGGTCGATGCCGATCTTCGCCATCGCACGCGTGTACTTGGATTCTATGTCGGCGGCGAAGATCAGGTCGGGATCGGCGGGACAATTGAGCCAGCCGTTGGCCTGGATTTCGCTTTCGAGCTGACCCGGCGACCAGCCCGCGTAGCCGAGCGCGAGGATGGCGCGGTTGGGGCCGTTGCCGGCGGCGATCGCCTTCAGGATGTCGATGGTCGCCGTCAGGCAGACGCCGTCCTCGATCGGCAGCGTGGAGTCGTTGACGAAATAATCGGAGCTGTGCAGCACGAAGCCGCGCCCCGTCTCCACCGGCCCGCCCACGTGGATCGACATGTCGCGCACGCCTTCCGCGACGCTCCCCTCCAGGTGCGGGGGCACGATGTTGAGCTTGCTCAGCAGATCGGGGAACGAGATGTGCGAGGCGCGCTGGTTGATGACGAGGCCCATGGCGCCGTCCTCGGAGTGCGCGCATATGTAGATCACCGAACGCGCGAAACGCGGGTCCGACATGATCGGCATGGCAAGCAGGAGCTGGCCGTCGAGGTATCCTTCTCCGCTCGAGCGGCGCGGTGGGCGAGGCACTTTCATGGGACCCAGATTATCGCGCCGCGCGGCGGCCTGTGAAGCGGCCAATTGCGGCGAAAAAACTCTTACTCCGCACACCGCTGCGACAGGCTGCTGCCGATGTAGGCAATTTTTCATCAAGTCGTGATTTGCCGGCCGGTCTTGAGACGCTACAACGCTTGCCGAACCCGGGGCAGGATCGCCAGATAAGCCACATCATGAAGCGCGTTCATCTCCTCGGTGTCTGCCTGCTGTCTGGCCTTCCGCTGGCGCTCCTCCCCGCCGCGGCTGCCACCGGGCTCCTGGTTTCGGATTGGGTTGAGGGCCACAACTCGCGCGCCCGCCTCATCGCCGGCAGCGGCTTGGGGGGCGTCGAGGTGCAGATGCCCGAGGGCTGGAAGACATATTGGCGCAACCCCGGCGATGCCGGCGGCGTGCCGCCATCGTTCGACTGGTCGAAGTCGGAGAACCTAGCGTCGGCGACCGTGCTTTATCCGGCACCCAAGCGCTTCTCCGATCGCGCCGGCGACACCGTCGGCTACAAGGGCACGGTGGTGTTCCCCGTGCGCTTGACCGCCAAGGATCCGGGTAAGCCCATCGGCCTGCGGCTGTCGCTGGAATACGGCGTGTGCAAGGAAATCTGCATCCCGGCCGAGGCGTCGCTGTCGTTGGAGGTCGCGCCACAGACGCGGAGCGAGGTGCCCGACGAGCTCACCGCGGCGCTAAAGCAGGTGCCCGCCCCGGAAACGGAGCGCCATGCGGGCGATCCGGTGTTGAAGCGCGTCGTCTCCGAGCTTGGTGCCGCCAAGCCGAGCATCGTGCTCGAGGCGGAGTTTCCGACCGGCTCGGAGCACGCCGATATCTTTATCGAGGCGCCGAATGGTCTGTTCGTGCCGCTGCCAAAAAAAACAGCCGACGACGGCGCGGGGCATGTGCGCTTTCAAGTCGATCTGTCCGCGGACGTCGACCTGCAGGCTCTAAAGGGCCAAAAGCTTACGGCGACGCTCGTATCCGACGGCGGCCAGGCGGAAACGACGTTCTCCGTGAATTGACCCAAGCCATTGAACCATAAGCCAAAGAAGGGCCTCCCCAATGACGATCAAAGTCGGCGACAAGCTTCCCGATGCAACCTTCATGGTGATGAACGCCGACGGTCCCGGCAAGACCACGACGGCCGACGTGTTCAAGGGCAAGAAGGTCGCGCTATTTGCCGTGCCGGGCGCGTTCACGCCGACCTGCCAGCAGCAGCACGTGCCGGGCTTCGTCGCACGCGTCGCCGAGTTGAAGGGCAAGGGCATCGACACCATTGCCTGCACGGCGGTCAACGACGTGTTCGTGCTCGAGCAGTTCGCCAAGGAGACGGGCGCCAAGGGCAAGATCGTGATGCTCGCCGACGGCAACGGCGATTTCGCCAAGAAGCTTGGGCTCGACATCGATCTGTCGGGCTTCGGGCTCGGCCTGCGCTCGAAGCGCTATGCCATGCTGGTCGACGACGGTGTGGTGAAGGTGCTCAACATCGAGGATGCGCCGCCGCAGCACGACAAGTCGAGCGCGGCGACGCTGTGCTCGATGATCGACCGCTCTCTCTGAGGAAGCCGCGAGCCGCGGGCCGGGTTAATCGGCCTGCGGCTCCGCCGTCTCGCGTCGCGGCTTGAACTCGGCCATGGCGAGGCGCGCAAGCTCGTCCGCGCGCTCGTTCTCCGCGTGTCCGGCGTGCCCTTTGACCCATCGCCAGTCGATGTCGTGGATACGTCGCGCCTCGTCGAGCCGCCGCCACAGCTCCTCGTTCTTGACGGGCTTCTTATCCGCGGTGCGCCAGCCGTTCTTCTTCCAGCCGTGGATCCAGCCGGTGATGCCGTTCTTCACATAGACGCTGTCGGTGTGCAGCTCCACGCGGCTCGGGCGCTTCAGGGCCTCGAGCGCGGAGATCGCCGCCATCAGCTCCATGCGGTTGTTGGTGGTGAGCGCCTCGCCACCGGAAATCTCCTTGCAATTGTCGCCCCAGGTAAGGATCGCGCCCCAGCCGCCGGGACCCGGATTCCCCGAGCAGGCGCCGTCCGTGTAGATGACGACCGGCTTGCTCTCGCTCATCGCGCAGGCTCCTCCAGCCCGTAGTCGGCGATCGAGCGCACGCCCTGATGGAAGCGTAGGCGGCGCACGTACTCGAGCGGGTTCTTGCGGCTGACGAGCGCATCCTTGGGCGTGTTGAGCCAGTCGTAGGCGCGCGTCAGCAGGAAGCGCAGCGCGGCGCCGCGGGCGAGCTGCGGCATCGCCTCGCGTTCAGGAGCCGTGAGGGGGCGTAGCTCCTCGTAGGCGCGCAGCAGCGCGCGGCCCTTGGTGATGTTGAAGGACAGGTCTTTTTCGAAACACCAGGCGTTAAGGCAGACGGCTACGTCGTAGGCAAGCGCGTCGTTGCAGGCGAAGTAGAAGTCGATGAGGCCCGACAGGCGGTCGCCGAGGAAGAAGACGTTGTCGGGGAAGAGATCGGCGTGGATGACGCCGGCGGGCAGGCCCCTGGGCCATTGCGCCTCGAGGCTGTCGAGCTCGCCCGAGATGAGGGTGCCGAGGTCGGGTGCGATCTCGTACGCCCGGTCCGCGAAGCGGTCATACAACGGCCGCCAACCGGACAGGCCGAGCGCGTTGGCGCGCTTCAGCGCAAAGCCGTCCCCGCCCATGTGCAATTCAGCCAGCGCGCGCCCCACGGCGGCGCAATGGTGGGTCATCGGGCGGCGCACCCAGAAGCCTTCCAGGAACGTGACGAGCGCGGCAGGACGCCCCGCGAGCTCCCCCAAATTGCGGCCCTTGTGATCGCGCACAGGCGTGGGGCAGGAGACGCCGCGAGCGGCCAGATGCTCCATGAGCCCGAGGAAGAACGGGAGGTCCTCGCGCGCGGTGCGGCGCTCATAGAGGGTGAGGATAAAGGGCCCGCGCGTGGCGTGCACGATGTAGTTGGTGTTCTCGACGCCCTCGGCGATGCCCTTGAACGAGAGCAGCTCGCCCAGCCCGTAGCCGGCGATGAAGGTCGCGAGCTCCTCGTCGCTGACTTCGGTGTAGACGGCCATGGGGAGTGGAGCCTTTCGGGCGGCAGGCGTCAGGAGGTAGTCGCGGCGCGCAGGTCCCGCGGTACGTTGAAGGCGATGCTCTCGCGCGCGGTGGTTACGGTCTCGAGCGTTACCTCGAAGCGTTCGCGGAAGGCGTCGATGACCTCCTCGACGAGCTGCTCGGGCGCCGAGGCCCCGGCGGTGACGCCGACGGTCGCAACGCCCACGACCACGGGCCAGGGGATGTCGGCCGCACGCTCGACCAGCTGCGCGTTGGCGCAGCCCGCACGCAACGCCACCTCAACGAGGCGCAGCGAGTTGGAACTCTGCGGGCTGCCGACGACGAACAACCAGTCGAGCTTCGGCGCGATCGCCTTGACGGCAGCCTGGCGGTTGGTGGTGGCGTAGCAGATGTCCTCCTTCGGCGGCCCGACCATGCCGGGGAAGCGTGCCTTCAGAACCCCGACGATCTCGGCGGTGTCATCGACGGAAAGCGTGGTCTGGGTGACGAAGGCGAGCTTGTCGGGATCGCGCGGGGCGAAGGTCTGCGCTTGCGCGACCGTCTCGATCAGGTGGACGGCGCCCTCCGGGAGCTGCCCCATAGTGCCGACCACCTCGGGGTGCCCGGCGTGGCCGATGAGCAGGATTTCGAGCCCCTCGGCATAATGGCGGGTGGCCTCGATATGGACCTTGTAAACGAGCGGGCAGGTGGCATCGAGGACGAACAGATTGCGGGCCCTGGCGGCCGCCGGGACGGCCTTGGCGACCCCGTGTGCCGAAAAGATCACGGGTTGGTCGGTCTCTGGAATATCCCCAAGCTCCTCCACAAAAACGGCGCCTTTGGCCTTCAGGGAATCAACGACATAGCGGTTATGAACGATCTCGTGGCGCACGTAGACCGGCGCCCCGTATTTCTCGAGCGCGAGCTCGACGATCTGGATGGCCCGATCGACGCCGGCACAGAACCCGCGTGGAGCCGCCAGAAACAGGGTTAAGGGCGGGCGCTGCGGGAGCGGCTGCGATGGGGATGAAGCGGACATCGATCACTCTGTCTCGGTTGCGTCTGTGCGCCGTCGGCGCGGAACGCTTGGCCGGGGCCGGATTGGGGTGCTAGGTTTGACTCGCGACAATACAGGAAGCCTCCGCCGGCGGCCTAGGGGGTTAGGCCAGCCAGATACGTATGAGGCCGTGGACAGGCTTGACCGGGGCGCTATGACGCAATCTGCGAAGTTGGCTGCGCGAGCGGGCGCCCGCATCTGCCTGTGCGGAATGCTCACCCTCATGGCCGGCGGCTGCGGGCTCTCCTCGATCACCTCCGGGCTCGGCTCCAGCATCTTCGGCAGCTCCTCCTCGACGCCCGAGGTGGCGCCGGGCGTCAACGAGGAGCAGCTCCTCTCGGCTGCCAAGAGCAGCGGCGACCAGCCAATCACTGCCGCCGGCATCGGCGAGGTCTCGGCCGGATGCCCGCGCCTGAGCATCTCACCGCGCGGCACCAACCTCACCATCTACGAGGACGGCCGCGCCGGCGACGGGCTCGCCATCATGCATCGTGGCGAAATCACTAAGACAGCGCGCGAGTGCCAGCTCGAGCCGGGCCGCGTCACCGTGCGCTACGGCTTCTCCGGCCGCGTGCTGCTCGGTCCACGCGGCCGTCCCGGCAACATCACGCTGCCCGTCAACATTGTCGTGACGGACGCCAAACGCGAGAAGGTGACGACCGACAAGATGAGCGTCGCCGTTCCGGTCGCCGTCGACAACCCGATCGGCTACTTCTCTGCCGTGCGCTCGGTGACCTTCGACGTCCCCGAGGGGACACGGCCCGGCGAGTTCGAGGTCTTCGTGGGCTTCGACCAGGGTGCGCAAGGCGCCGGCTAGCGAGACGCTGCATACGCGGCCTGCGGCCTTGGATTGCAAATGCGCCGATCTAGTTCAGCTTGCCGTCGAGGTCGCGGATGCTCGAACTCGATGAGCGTGTTCGCCGTCTGGCCGGTTGTGCGCGTCTTGAGGATCTTTTCCGCCGCCGTGATGGCGCTATCGACAGCGGAGGCCCGAACCTCGGCGAGCGCCTGGGCTTCGGCGCGCGCGATCTTGTCCTCGGCGAGCTTGGTGCGGCGCTCCACCAATTCGGTGAGGCTCTTGCGCGTCTCGGCGGCGAGCGCTTCGCTTTCGCGTCGGGCCTGCTCGAGGATCGACTTGGCCTCATCCTCGGCCTGGCGGCTCTTGCGCTGGTAGTCGTTGAGCAGCGACTGCGCCTCGTCGCGCAGCCGGCGCGCCTCGTCGAGCTCGTGGCGGATCGCATCAGCGCGCGCGTCCAGCACCTTCCCGACCGTTCCCGGCACCTTGTAATAGAGCAGCAGGGCGAAGAACGCGAAGAACGCGATCATCACCCAGAAGACGGGATCGGACGGATCGAAAAGCATCAAATCCTCACTCGGCGGCGGGCTGGAGCACTTTCTTGACCTCGGCGGGGCTCACGTCCTCGCCGAGCAGCTTGTTGATGACCGCGCTCGCGGTCTCCGCCGCGATCTCGTTCACGCTCGACAGCGCCTTGGTCTTGGTGGCGGCGATCCGCTTCTCGGCCTCGGCAAGCTTGGCCGCGAGCTGGGTTTCCACGCTTGCGCGCTCCTTGTCGGTCTCGGTGGTGAGCTTTTCGCGCATGTCCTTGGCCATGGAGGACGCCTTGCCCCGCGCCTCGGCCAGCGCCCGCTCGTAGGCCGCGAGCGCCGCGTCGGTCTCTTTCTTGAAGCGCTCGGCCGAATCGAGGTCGCGCTGCACCCGGTCGCGACGTTCCTCGATCACCTCGCCGATGCGCGGAAGCGCGACACGGGCGAGAATGAAGTAGAGGACGACGAAGGTGATCGCGAGCCAGATGAGCTGCGGCGCGAAGTCGGCGGAGTTAAGCTGCGGCAAGCCCCCCGACTTTCCCTCATGCGCCGTCGCAGCGGCAGCTGCCGCCACGATGAACGCGGGGATCGCTGCGATCATGATGTCCTCCTCGCGTGCAACCGATGCGCCCCGTTCCAGATCAGCCGAACAGGATGATGAGCGCGATCAGCAGGCCGAACAGACCGGTCGCTTCCGCAAGCGCGAAGCCGATCAGCAGGTTGGTGAACTGCGCGGGCGCGGCCGAGGGGTTGCGCATGGCGCCCGAAAGGTAGTTGCCGAAGATATTGCCGATGCCGACACCGGCACCAATGAGCGCGCTGCAGGCAAGGCCGGCGCCGATCATCTTCGCAGCTTCCAACTCCATCGTAGTCTCTCCCTTGTGTGATTAAGCAAATCCAAGACGGTGACGTTTGCAGCGCTTCTAGAGGCCTCAGTGGTGCATGTGAAGCGCGTCGTTGAGGTAAATGCAGGTCAGCACCGTGAAGATGAGCGCCTGCAGGAAGGCGACGAGGAACTCCAGGCCCGTAAAGGCCACGAGGAACGCCAGCGGCGCCCAGCCGCCGAGCAGCCCGAGGCCGACGACGAAGCCGGCAAACACCTTCAGCATCGTGTGGCCCGCCATCATGTTGGCGAAGAGACGCACCGAGTGGCTGACCGGCCGGATGAGATAGGAGATGAGCTCGATCGGGACGATGATTGGCATCAGCCAGATGGGGATGCCGGCGGGCACGAACAGGCGCAGGAAGCCGGCGCCGTGGCGGATGAAGCCGATGACGGTCACTGTGATCCACACCATCGCCGCGAAGGCGAACGTCACGATGATGTGACTCGTGACCGTGAAGGAGTGCGGGATGAGACCCAGGAGATTGAGCGTCAGGATGAAGATGAAGATCGTGAACACCCAGGGGAAGAACTTCATGCCTTCCTCGCCGAGGTTCTCGCGCACCATGTTGGCGATGTACTCGTAGGAAAGCTCGGCCATGGATTGGAAGCGGCTCGGCACCAGCGAGCGGCGCCCCATGGCGAAGATGAGGAAGCCGGTGATCAGCGCCACCGCGATAACCATGTAGAGCGACGCATTGGTGAACGAGGCGTCGAACCCGAAAATCTCGATCGGGATGAGCCGCTTGATCTCGAATTGTGCCATGGGGCTGTGATGAGCCCCGTCCGCGCCCTGCAGCCAACTTAGATCCCCTACCTGTCGTCCTCGTCGTCGTCCGCCACCGCGGGTGTCGCCAGTTGCGAGGCCATGGCCTCCGCTTGCGCCTTCTGCGCGCCCCGGATCACGTTCATGAGGCCGGCGGCAAAGCCAAGCGTCACGAACAGGACCAGGAGCCAGGGCGCCGTGCCGAACTGGCGGTCGAGCGCCCAGCCGATAAAGCCTCCCACGCCGACGCCGGCGATGAGCTCGGCGACGAAGCGGAAGGCTTTGGCAAATGCCTCGCCGCGGGCCCGCCCATCGCCCGTCTCGGGCGGTGCGCGGCGCGCTTTGACCTCTTCCAGCCGCTTTCCGATTGAGTCGGATCGCTTCCGAAAAGCCTCGCGTTGCTCGGGGCTTATCTCGCCACGTCCCGGGCCCTTGCCCTTCCCTGCGGCTGACATGACGGATACCGGCTCGATCGCGAGTTCGAGGCCACCAAAACGGCGGGTTTTGTCAACGGCGCGCACCATAGTGACGCCCCCTGGGGGTGTCAAGAAAGCGCCCGAAAGCTGGAGGGTAGTGCCGCTCGCGCACGCACGGGAACCTTGATCCAAGCCACTCGTGCTGCGCTTGTCATCGGGCTGATACAGTCGTTGTGGGGGGCTGCCAGACGCGAAGTGGCTCAACCGCCGCGCCGTTCCGGAGCCGAAATGCGTCCCGTACACGTGCAGCGCAACTATCTGGCGCAGTTCTTCGACGCCTGCTGGGTCTTGCGCGCGCCGTTGATCACGTCGCTGTTTGCCTTCAGCGCGCTGAGCCTGCCCCTGCAGACGCGTGAAGTCTACCGCGTGCTGGCCGACGATTTCCCCAACCAGCGCTGGCAGGTCGGCTACGGCTTCATAGGGCTTTTGGTGGCCGCGGGCTTCATCTGGCATTGCGGGCGCCAGGCGACGCACATCGACCGCCAGGATTCACTCGCCGAGCCGAGCATTGAGGGCACGTTGCTGCGCTGGATGCCGCGGCTCCTGGCCGCGCTCGTGCCGCTCGGCGCCGCGCTCGGCCTCTATACGACGATCACGGAAGCCCGCACAACGGCATCCCTCGTCAAGAGCGTGGCAGACAAGCAGAACTGGCCGGAGCTCAACGAAGTCTACCGGCTGATCGACGTGTCGCCGGCGCGGCTGTGGATGGCGACGCTGATCTCTATCGGCCTCGTCGTGATCGTGCTGCTGGCGACGATATTCCGCACTCGCGGAAAGAGCTGGAAGTACACGACCCCTGGCCGCTGGCTGATCGGGACTGAGACGACGGGGTCCTGCGCCGCGATGGCAGGCGTATGCGTCGTCCTGTTCTCGATCGCGCCGCCCTCGCTGGCGCAATCGATCGGCGTGGTGGCGATCTTCGCACTTTTCCTTATCGTGCTCGTGGTCGTCCTGAGCAACCTGCTCCTGTTGGGCGAGCAATTCGGCATTCCGTTGATCTGGTTGCTGATCGCGGGGTCGTTCGTCCTCAATACGAGCGATTTGAACGACAACCACAAGATCCCGTTGATGCGCCACAAGCGCGATCCCGACGCGACGGCCGACGTCGGGCGCTCCTTCGGCCAATGGTTCCACTCACGCGCGGACCGAGACTACTACGGCAAGAGCAACGAGCCCTATCCGGTGTTCATCGTGGCGGCGGCGGGCGGCGGCGCCTACTCCGCGCACTACACCGCGACGTATCTCGCGCGTATGCAGGACAGCTGCCCGAACTTCGCGCAGCACGTGTTCGCCATCAGCGGCGTCTCCGGCGGCAGCGTCGGCGCGTCGCTGTTTGCCGGACTGGCGAAACTAAAGGCGCGCAACGGGCCCTACGTCGGCTGCAACCTCAACTCCGGCGACCGTTATTTCGAGCGCCGCACGCAGAAATTCTTCGAGCAAGACTTCCTGTCGCCGGTAATGGCGGCAGCGCTGTTCCCCGATCTTCTGCAGCGGTTCCTGCCGATTCCCGTCGGCTCCTTCGACCGCTCGCGCGCGCTCGACGCTAGCATCGAGGCGGCGTGGCACGACATGATCGAGGACGCGGCGAAGGAGGACATTTCCGCCAAGGCGCTCCCGAGCCCGTTCGAGCGGCCGTTCCTCGATCTGTGGACGCCGGCGCGCGCGGACGAAGCGGTGCCGTCGCTCATCATCAACACGACCGAGGTTGCCAACGGCTACCGCATCGTGATGTCGCCCATCGGCACGGGCGTGCCCGCCAACAAGCAGTGGTCGAAGATCGCGCGCCTGCACTCGCTGCTGCCGCCGAGCAAGGACGCGGGCTTCGAGGCCGACGTCAAGCTCTCAACCGCGGCCGGCATGAGCGCGCGTTTCCCCTGGGTGCTCCCCGCCGCGACGGTCGAGACGGGCCCCGAACGCAAGCCTATGCGCCTCGTCGACGGCGGCTACGTGGAGAGCTCGGGCGTCGACAGCGCGAGCCAGCTCCTGAAGGCGCTGAAGGTCGCGGTCGACCGCACCAAGGACACACCCGACGCGATCAACGCCAAATTCTATCTCGTCGTGCTGATGGGATACGAGGGCACGCCCGTCGAGGATCGCAGCCTCGGCGCGCCACCGCTGCCGCTGCGCACGCTCATCAACACGTGGCAAACTCGTGCCGAGATCGCGTTCCTCTCGGCCTTCGTGGACGCCTGCCCTGAGATCGGGACGTGCCTGGAAAAGGCCGCGGCCGAGACCTCGTATCGGCGGGCGCTCGTGGAGCTGCCGGTGGTCCCGGTGTTCCTCAACCTGCGCGACTTTCAGCTCCCGCTCACCTGGCAGCTCACGCAGGCGAGCCGCGAGATCATCGCGCTGCACGCCGGCACCGCGCAGCGATGCGAGCGCAACGACACGCTCATGATGACGTGGCCCAACGAAGCCAGTCCGTTCGACCGCATCGTGAAGGCGCTGGGCGAGAACAGCTGCAGCTTGTGCACCATGCAGTTCCGCCTCGCGCATAGGACGAAATCGCCGGAGTGGGCGGACAAGCGCATCTGCACGCGCGCGCCTACGCCACCGCCGCCCACGACGAGCACCATAACAGCCAAGTAGCTTGGAGCGTGGCTAGCCCGCCTCGCGGAAGCGCTGTGCCGTCTCGAGATCCACGGACACGAGCTGCGAGATGCCCTTCTCCGCCATGGTGACGCCGAATAGGCGGTTCATGCGCGCCATGGTCATCGGGTGGTGGGTGATGACCAGGAAGCGCGTCGCGGTGTCGGTCGTCATGGCCTCGAGCAGGCGGCAGAAGCGGTCGACGTTGGCGTCGTCGAGCGGGGCGTCGACCTCGTCCAGCACACAGATCGGCGAGGGGTTGGTCAGGAACACCGCGAAGATCAGCGATAGCGCCGTGAGCGACTGCTCGCCGCCCGACAGCAGCGATAGCGTTGCCGGTTTCTTGCCGGGTGGCTTGGCGATGATCTCCAGGCCGCCCTCGAGCGGATCCTCGCCCTCGATCATCTCCAGGCGGGCCTCGCCACCGCCGAACAGCGTGGTGAACAGCTTGCGGAAGTGTGCGTCCACTGCCTCGAAGGCTTCGGTGAGCCGTTTATGCGCCTCGCGGTTCAATTGCCCGATGGCCGCGCGCAGCTTGGCGATCGCCTGCTCCACGTCGGCGCGCTCGGTGTCGAGCCCGGTGACCTGGGCTCCCAGCGTGACGAGTTCGTCATCGGCTTGCAGGTTGACGCCCCCGAGGCGCTCGCGGTCGCCCTTGAGGCCGGCGAGCTTGCGCTCGACCTCGTTAAGCGGCGGCATCTCCTCGGCGGGCTCGAGGCCGGCGACGGCGAGGCAGCCCTCGGGCGCCACGCCAAGCGCCTCGCGGATGTGGCGCGCCACGTCCTGGCGCCGCGTACGTGCGCCCTCGAGCCGGGCTTCCGTGCGCGCGCGGCTCTCGCGCGCCTCGGTCACGCTGCCTTGCGCGGTGCGCAGTGCCTGCACGCCGGCCCTGAGCGCGGTGTCGGCGGCGGCGAGCGCATCGCCCGCGACCTGACGCTCACGCTCGGCGGCACTGAGCGCGGTGAGCAGCTTGGCCCTCCGGGCCTCAATGCGTGCGGGCATGTCGGCAAGGCTTTCGAGCTCAGCCTGAGCTTCGGTGAGGCGCGCCTTCAGCGTGTCGATCTGCTGGCCGGCGCCGGCGCTGCGCGTGGTCCAGCGGTCGCGATCGACGCCGATGGCCAGGCGCCTCTCGCCGCGGGTGCGGCGCTCGCGTTCCAGCCCGAGGATTGCCGCCTGCGCGTCCGTAAGGGCCGAGCGCAGCGTCTCGACCTGCGTCTGAATCAGCGTGAGCGCCGGCTCGGGGTCTTCGCCCGTGGCAAATGCGGAAAGAGCGGCCTCCGCCGACGCTTCGAGCTCCTTGGCAACATGCAGGTCGTCCTCCGCGCGCGCGCGCGCGCCTGCGACGGTGGCGAGCTTGCTCTCGGTCTCGCGCGCCGCGCGCTCGATGGTGGTGAGGGATTCGCGCGATTTCGCCAGCATCGACTGCGCCTCGCGCCAGAGCTGGCGCAGCCGCTGCTCTTCGCGTTGCGCGTGCTGAAGCGCGTCCGCGGTCTCCTGCTCGGCGTGCGCATTGGCGGCAGCGGCGGTGCGCGCCTCCGCTTCCTCGAGCCCGATGGAGGACAGCCGGTTGCGCTCGGCGAGCCGCTGCGCGGCGGGGGTGACGCCCTCGGCGGCGGCGGTGAAGCCGTCCCAACGCCAGAGGTGGCCGTCGCGCGTGACGAGCCGCTGGCCGGGCTTCAATTGGGGCTGCAGGCGCGCACCCTCGGCGCGCGAGGCGACGATGCCGGTCTGCTTCAGGCGGCGGTCGAGCTCGGGCGGGGACTCGACGTGGGCGGCAAGCGCCTCGGTGCCTGCGGGGAGCACGGCGTCCTGGCGCGCCACCGGCACATGGCGCCAATGCACGGGCGCGTCCTCGGTGGCGGGGGCCTCGAGGTCGTCGCCGAGCGCGGCGCCGAGCGCCGTCTCGTAGCCGGGTGCCACTCGAATGCGATCGAGGATCGGTGGAAACTCGGCGGCGCGTTCGCCGATGAGAAGCTTTACGAGTGTTTCGCGCTCGGCCCGCAGGGCCGTGAGTGCGAGATGCGATCGCGTGCTGCGCTCGCGCGCCGTGGCAGCAGCGACGGCGCGATCCTGGGTCAGGCTCTCGGCGGCGATGGCCTGCACCTCGAAGCGCGAGATCTCCTCGGCGAGGCGTTTGCCGGCGTCCGTGATCTGCGCGAGCTTCTCGGCGTCGGGCGCGCGGCCTGCGATCTCGCGCGTCTCGGCATCGAGGGCGGCGAGCTGATGCCCGAGCTTCGCGACCCGCTCGGCGCGTTCCGTGCGGCTCGCTTCCAGGCTCTGCAGCTTGGCGCGGCGCTCCGCGACCTTTGCGGTGAGCGAAGCGAGCTGGGCTTCCGCTGCCCGGACCTCGGCCTCGACGGTGGCGCGCTTGGCGCGAGCGCCTGCCTCGGCCGCGTCGGCGCCGGCTTCCGCTGCGGCAAGAGCGGCCAGCTCGGTGTCAAGACTACCGAGGATCTCGCGCGCCTCCGCGATCAGCGCGTCCTCGCGCGCGATGTCGTTGCCGAGCTGCTCGCTGCGGGCGCCAAGCTCGCGCACGCGGTCCATCGACCGGCGCGCCTCCTGCTCGAACGTCTCGTGCTCGAGGCGCATACGGCCGAGCACGGCTGAGCGCTTGGCCTCCTCCTCGCGCAACGGGCCCATGCCCTCGGCGAGGCGGGCCTCCTCGGCAAGCGCGCGCAATTCTACTTGCGTCGCCTCGCCGAGCGCACCAAGCGCCTCGCGCAGGCCGGCCTCTTCGGTCTCGACCAGCTCCTGCGCGTCGGCCCAGCTCAGGTGGAACACCAGCGCTTCCTGGCGGCGAATCTCGGTCGTGATCTCCTTGTAGCGCCGCGCCGCGCGCGCCTGCCGCTTCAGGCTCTCGACCTGGGAGTTGAGCTGGCCCAGCACGTCGGTGAGGCGAGCGAGGTTGGCTTCGGTTGCTTTGAGGCGCAGCTCCGCCTCGTGGCGGCGGCTGTGCAGGCCGGCGATGCCGGCGGCATCCTCGAGGATGCGGCGGCGCTGCTCCGGCTTGGCGTTGACGATCTCGCCGATCTGGCCCTGACGCACGAGCGCCGGGGAGCGGGCGCCGGTCGCGGCGTCCTCGAACAAAATCTTGACGTCGCGGGCGCGCGCCTCGCGGCCGTTGATGCGGTAGGCGGACCCGGCTTCGCGCTCGATGCGGCGCGTGATCTCGATGACGTCGTAGTCGTTGAACTCGGCCGGCGCCTTGCGCTCGGCGTTGTCGAGGAAGATCGTGACCTCGGCCGAGTTGCGTTCGGGGCGCGTGTTGGTGCCCGAGAAGATCACGTCGTCCATGGCGGCCGCGCGCATGCTCTTGTGGGAGCTTTCGCCCATCACCCACCGCAGCGCTTCGAGCAGGTTGGACTTGCCGCAGCCGTTGGGCCCGACGACTCCCGTCAATCCCTGCTGGATGACGAGCTCGGTCGGCTCGACGAACGACTTGAAGCCCAGGAGCCTGAGGCGAGAGATCTTCATCGCGGTCCTTAAGCAACGAGGCTTGTGATCGGAAGCAGGCTTTCAAGCCGGCACAGACGCCCGCTTCAGTGCGGCGTTCCCGCCGCTGCGGTGGTGCGCCCCGCCACGAGCGGATCGACCATCGCGCGGATGTCCTCGATCGAGAGCTCTTTCTTCACGAGCTTGCCCCCGACGAAGTAATTGGGAGTGCCGATGATGCCGAGCTTGCGCCCGCGCTCCTTCACCCAATTGAGCCCGTCGATCATGGCTTGATTCTCGCGGCAGGCGTCATACTGCTGACGCGTCATCCCCACCTGCGAAGCGACCTTGTAGATGGGGTCGAGCCGCACCTCCATCGAGACCCAGTTGGGCTGCTGCTCCATGAATTTCCCGTAGAGCTGCAGGTACTTCTCGGGTTTGGCGCAGCGCAGCGCGATCGTCGCCGCGCCCGAGGTCTTGCCGATCGGGAACTCGCGCAGGATGTAACGTACCTTACCGGTGTCGATGTATTCCTTCTTGAACGCCGGGAAGGTCTTCATGTGGAAGTTGCGGCAGTGCGGGCAGGTCATCGAGGCGTACTGCACGATGATCACCGGAGCGTCCGCACGCCCGAACGACATCTCCGGCAGGGTGCCGGTCAGCGCGATGTCCTCAGGCGTCGGGTTCTCGATCACCTCGCGGCCGCCGGCCGAGACCGGCGCCTGCTCCTCGAAGGGATTAAAGCCGCCTTCTGCCGTCTTCACGCGCGGCGTTTCGCCGGGCACGGCGGGCGCCGCCACTTTGGTTGGGTCAGGCACCTCGTCGGCCGTCATCAGGCCGCTGTCAGCCAACGGGCCGCCCCCGCCGCATCCGGCGAGGGCCGTAGCCAGCAGCAGCGCAACGAGGGCGCGTCGTTTGCTCACCGTTACTTGCTCATGCCTTGAGCGGGAGCCGGTGCGGCCGGGGCCGGCGGCGCGGTGGTTGGTGCGGCGACCTGCGTGGACGCCGGTGGTGTCGGACTCGGGGTCTCGGCGCGCGGGGCGTCGGGTCCGAGGATCGGCGTCAGCATCTTGTCGAAAGCTTCGATCGTCGGGGCGCCGTCAAGCTTCTTGCCGTTGACGAAGAACGTCGGGGTGGCGCTGACGCCGAACACCTCGGACGCGCGCGTGCGCCCGCCGGTGATGTTGTCGAGGAGCTTCTGGTCGGTCAGGCACTTGTCGAACAATTCCTGCGTGAAGCCCGCCTGCTTGGCGAACTCGAACAGCTTCGGAACCGGATTGCCCTCGCCGAACGCCCAGTCCTGCTGCTTCTCGAACAAAACCTCAATCAGCGGCAGGGTCTTGTCGCCGCCGGCGCAGCGCGCCAGCATGGCGGCGGCTGCGGCGAGGTTGTCGAGCGGGAATTCGCGGAAGACGTAATAGACGTTGCCGCTATCGATGTACTTCTTCTTGAACCCCGGCCACACGTCCTTGGTGAAGTGCGCGCAATGGCTGCACGTCATCGACGCATACTCGACGACGCTCGCCTTGGCGTCGGGCTTGCCGAGAGTGATCTCGCCCATGGGGCTGGGCTTCATCAGCTGCTCGACGGGCACCTCGGTCGGGCCCTTGGCCTCGGCCGCGACGGGAAGCGCGGAAAAGCCGATGGCGGAGATGCCGAGCGCAACCATCAGTGCGCGCCGCGATAGGGCCCCCCGGCGGGACGAGGTCTTCGATGCGATCACGAGCGGGCTCCTTGTTGTGCGAGGCGGCGGCTTGAGGTCGGCCGGATTTATCGCTGTGGATGAGGCTAGCTAGCAGGCGGCGATGCCTGCAATACGGCAAAAGGGGCCTCAATGCCAAGTGAATGAAGGGTAATCCGGACCTGGAGGACCGGCGCTAGCGCGCGCGGGTCATAAGGCCCTGCTTTAGGCGGTGCAGCGCGCCCCGCAACCGCTCGTCCGCGATGCTGGCAAGCTCCGGGGCCTCGCAGGGCTTGGCCTCGCACCGCGGCTCCGGCGCCGGTTTCGCGGCCGCCGTGACGGGCGCCTGCAGGAGGCGCAACTCGGCCACCGCGCGGTAGCCGAAATAAGCGTTGATGCGCTCGAGAACCCGCTGGCGCTTGTACTCCAGGTCGAGGGCGCGCGCCGGGTCGACGCGCAGTACCAGCGTGGCGCCAGAACGGCCCCGAGCATCGGGCTCGGCATCCTCGCTTATGCCCGCACCGCGGGGCCACTTGATGCGCTCAGGTACGGTATAGCCCGCGACCTGGTCGCCCACGATCGTGGACCAGTCGGTGAGCAGCGTCGCGGTGGAAAACCCGAACGTTTCGAAGGCTTTGCGCGTGAGCTTGGGCAGGTAGGCACCGACCGCGCGCGCCGGCACATAGGCCTGCCGCGGGCTCGCGATGCCGCTCGGTGGCGGCGAGGCTTGCGCTGGCTGCATGGCTTCGGCTGTCATCGGGCGATCCGGCGGCGCTCTCAGGGTATGCTCGGGGGGCGAGGTATCCAGGTTCGTCGCCGACGCTTACCATCGTGGGATCGATTCGCGGACGAGCGCGGAGGGATGATGTGACCGCTGTTGCACGCAAGCAACTGCCACTTCGGCCCGCCGGGCCGGACACGGTCGACGCGCTACTCGCCTGGTACGACGAGGAGCGCCGCGACCTGCCCTGGCGCACGCGGCGCGGGCGGCGAGCCGACCCCTATGGCGTCTGGCTCAGCGAGATCATGCTGCAGCAGACGACGGTCAAAGCCGTCATCCCCTACTACCTCAAGTTCCTCGCGCGCTGGCCGACGATCGAGGCGCTGAGCTGCGCCGAGCTCGACGACGTTTTGGCGGCGTGGGCGGGGCTCGGCTACTACTCTCGCGCCCGCAATCTCTACAAGTGCGCGCAGGTGGTCGCGCGCGAGCTCGCCGGTGTGTTCCCGCAGACCGCAGCCGAGCTGCAGAAGCTGCCGGGCATCGGCCCCTACACGGCGGCGGCCATCGCGGCCATCGCCTTCGGTGAGCCGGCGACGCCGGTCGACGGCAACATCGAGCGCGTGGTGGCGCGGCTGTTCGCCGTGCGCGAGCCGCTGCCGGCTGCCAAGGGCGAGCTGAAGCGTCTCGCCGCCACACTCACGCCCACCCAGCGGCCGGGCGATTTTGCCCAGGCGATGATGGACCTCGGCGCCGCCATCTGCACGCCGCGGCGCCCCTCGTGCCTCGTGTGCCCGGTGCAGTCCGACTGCGCCGCCAACGCGCGCGGCCTCGAAGCCGTGCTGCCGATGCGGGCCGAACGCGCCGAGCGACCGCTGCGTCTCGGTATCGCGTTCGTCGCGCTGCGTGAGGACGGCAGCGTGCTTCTGCGCCGCCGCCCCGAGGCCGGGCTGCTGGGGGGCATGCTGGAGGTGCCCTCGACGGCATGGGGCGATCTGTTGCCGCCGACCAAGGAGGCGTTGCGCGCGGCCCCCTTGCGCGCTGACTGGTGGGCGGTGCCCGGGACCGTCACGCACACGTTCACGCACTTCAAGCTCGAGCTCGTCGTCTATCGCGCGCTGGTGCCGGTGGATGCGACGCTCACCTTCTGGGCCGAGCCCGAGCGCTGCCGCTGGGTGAAGCGGCGTGAGCTTTCCTCGGCCGCACTGCCGAGCGTTATGCGCAAGGTCGTCGCGCACGCGCTGCGGGAACAGTGAGACGGCGGCTGGTGCGGGCTGCAAAGGCGCATGCCCGTGTCGGTTTTCCACCGCACGGCTACGGGCGAACGTCACCAACCCGCGTTCGTCGATCGCCCACGCTGGGTTCCATGCGATCTCCCAGGCATGGTCGTCAGGATCGGCGATGTAGCCACGAAGTCCGCCATACGGCGGAGCGTCTGCGTCGCGCAAGATCTTGCCGCCTACGCCGGCCAATCGCTCGATCACAATCTGCACATCGGCCTGAGTATTGACGTTGTGTGCCAATGCGAACGCGCCAGGTCGAGCCAGGCTGGACCGCTGCAGGTCGGCCTCTAATGCCGCTAGGAGCCACGTCCCCAGCATAAGACCGTTCATCTGATAGAAAATGATCTCCGAATTCTCAAACACCGGGCTCCAGCCAAATCCATCGACGTAGAACCGGCGTGAACGGGCGAGATCGGTTATGCCAAGAGTGACGACTGAAATCTGCTGCTTCATCACACGCACCCTTTGTTGCGCCAACGCACGATGCGCCGGCGGTTGAGGGTCGTGGAACTCGACGCTGATGCGTCGGACAGAGCACCTGACGAGGTGCGACCGGGCTAACCACACCGATCCGCCTTTTTCGACATGACCGTTATACGGCCGTCGGTCGGAAAGGCAACGGCGGGTGCGCGCCGTTGCAACAAGCATTGGCCCGAAGCGCGTGGCTTCGCGGACACCCTTGGTTAAGCAGCTCGCATTAGACTCGCCGAATTGGGACGCGGGAGGCGCCGATACAAGCCGGCGCCGTCCTCAAATCGGGATCGGGGAATCAGGGACAATGCGGATCATCGCGCTTCTGTCAGTCGCTTGCGCAAGCCTCATGATGACGGGCGCGCCGCAACCGGCGTCCGCGATGCCGGCATCGGGCCTCGGCCACGTCGCCCAGCAGGCCGGCGCTGCCGCGGTCGAGAAGATCGAATTCCGCCGCCGCCCGGACGGCAGCGTCTGGTACCGGCGTCCCGACCCCAACTCGCAGGGGCCATACCTGTTCTACTACCGCGGCTTCGCCTACCCATACTACCCAGGCTACACCTACCGCCAGGCGCGCGGCGAGCTGCGCCCCTCCGATCGCCCGCACCGCGTGAAGGTCGTCGAGTAAGGCTTCACTTTCACGATTGTCGCAGAGACGAGCGGGCGTCAGCCGTTGACGGCGAGCGCTTCCGCCGGATCGAACTCGTAGAACGAGGGATCGAACGGCGCGCGCGGCTCCTTCTCGTTGAGGATGCGGGCGCGGCGACGCAGAAGCGGCAAGAAGATGCTGGAAAACCGCATCAGCCTGCGCACGCTCGCGGGATTGACGAGGTTGGTCGTCGGCAACCTGAAACCGCGCCACTTCAGGACGTAGCCGATCGGCATTTCCATGTCGTCCTGTAGCTCCATCATCTGTGCGTAGAGGTGCGCGGCCGGCGTCAACAGAGACCCGAAGCCGTTGCGCGGCTGCGCCCAGCCGATGACGTAGAGGTTCTTGACCGCGTCGGAGAAGGCTCCGCCGTAGACCTGCACGGCCCCGTTCTCCACGGGGACGAGCCCCTTTGGCAGGAATGGGAAGCTATTGTGATAGCCGGTCGCGGCGACAATCAGGTCGTAATCGCCGACGCTGCCGTCGATGAAGTGGACCTTGGTACCGGCGTAACGTGCGATGTCGGGGCGCGGCTTGACCCGGCCTTGCTTGAGGTAGTTGAGCAAATCCGTGCCGTAGGCGGGATGGCGCTCAAACAGCTTGTGCGTGGGCCGCTGCAATCCGTAGCCGCGATAGTCGCCGATGAACACCTTGACGAGCGCACGCAGGATGAGGCGTTGCATGAACACCGGCAGCCCCCAGATCGGGAGGTCGGTGAGCGGTTTGCCGAAAGCGGTCTTGGGCAGGAACCAGTAGCCGGAGCGCAGGCTCAGGTCACACGAATAGCCAACGCGCGCGCTCTCGCAGGCGACGTCGCAGCCGGAGTTGCCGCCGCCGACGACGAGCACACGCTTGCCGCGCAGTTGCCCGGGTTCCTTGTAGTCCTTGGCGTGGATCAGCGTGCCGGTGAAGCGGCCCGGGTAGGTGGGCATGCGCTTGTCCCAGTGGTGGCCGTTGCACACCACGACGCCCTTGTAGATGCGCTCCTCGCCGTTCTCGAAGGTGACCAGCCAGCTCTCGTCCGCAAGCGGCGCCGCACGCACGACCTTCATGCCGAACTCGATGTTGTCCATCAGCTCGCGGTCGCGCGCGTAGTTTTCCAGGTAGCGGAGCATCTGCTCGGCAGAGGGGAAATCCGGGTAGTGCGCCGGCATCGGATAGTCGGCATAGGCGGTCGAGCGCTTCGAGGAAACGATATGGACGCCCTGGTAGACGCCGTGGCGCCAGTTGCCGCCGATGCCCTCGTCCGCGTCGATCTGATCGAACGGAATGCCTCTCTGGCGCATGGCATCCGCCATGCCCAGTCCGACAGCGCCGGCGCCAATGACGAGTAGGCGGTCGTGTCTCGATGCAGTGCGCCGCATGCCTCTGCCCACTGATCCCTAGCTTCGATTAACCATGCGCCAACCACGGAAATCTAGTCCGCGTTGCTCCCCGCGCCAACCTTTATAACGCGCGACTCAACCAACGCGGTGAAAATACAATCCGAACGAAATGTCGCAACCCCGTCAGGGGATTGGCCATTCTCATTCGGCGGCGATGATCGCCGGTGTCCCAAGCCCAAGCTGGCGCTTGGCCTCCTCGCGCAACAGGTCGATCGGCTTGAGCTTTCCGTCGGCCTCGAAGTGCCAGAATGTCCAGCCGTTGCAAGCCGTCTTGCCCTGAACGATAGCTCCTAATCTGTGAATGGATCCTTGATTGCCGTCCCAGCTCAGCGTCCCGTCTGCCTTCACCTCGGCACGAATCTTGGCGCGCGAATCGACGACCGTGGTGCCCGGCTCCAACAATCGCAGCTCCACAATGGTTCCAAATGGCACGCGCGGCTCCGCCCGTTTCGACCGCTGCGTCTCGAGCGCAGACGGGCTCAACGGTATCACGCGGGCGATGCGCTCTTGAGCCGCGCGCGCGTAGTCAGGGTCGCGTTCGATGCCGATAAAGCGGCGCCCCAGGCGCTTGGCGACTGCTCCCGTCGTGCCGGTGCCGAAGAAGGGGTCGAGGACAATGTCGCCCGGCTTGCTGCAGCCGACGAGGATACGGTGCAACAGCGCTTCGGGCTTCTGCGTCGGGTGGGCCTTGCGGCCGCCCTCGTCCTTGAGGCGCTCGGGCCCCGAGCAGATCGGAAATAGCCAGTCGGAGCGCATCTGCACGTCGTCGTTTTGGGCCTTGAGGCTCTCGTAGTTGAAGGTCGCGCGCGAGCGCTGGTCGCGGGCGGCCCAGATCAGCGTCTCGTGGGCGTTGGTGAAGCGCTTGCCGCGGAAGTTCGGCATCGGGTTCACCTTGCGCCAGACGACGTCGTTCTGGATCCAGAAGCCGAGGTCCTGCAACGCTACGCCGAGGCGGAAGACGTTGTGATAGGAGCCGATCACCCAGATGGCGCCATCGGGCTTCAGGACGCGGCGGCACTCGGCAAGCCAGGCGCGGGTGAAGGCGTCGTAGTCGGCGAAGCTCGAGAACTTGTCCCAGGCATCGTCGACGCCGTCGACGCGCGTATTGTTTGGGCGCAAAAGGTCGGATGCAAGCTGCAGATTGTAGGGCGGGTCGGCGAAGACGAGGTCGACGCTGGCCTCCGGGAGGCCCTTCAGTGCCGTGAGGCAATTGTCGACGATGACGCGATTGGCCGTGACGGCCTGGGCAGTGCGACGCAGAACCATGGGGACGCAACTCTCTACGATACGGGGACGAGAGACTGGTGGCCGGTGAATACGAGGGCGGTCGATCGAGGATAGCGGGCCGCCGCGGCTCTTGGCCAGCGTTTTTCGGGGGGCCTCGGCAACGCGAGCTTGTGGCGGCGCCGGTTAAAACTAGATGTAGATGAACTCTCTAGGCTTCGACGAGGCCGAGCGCGAGCTGCACCGTGCGGAACGAGCGCCGGTGATGGACCGTCACGCCGAGGCGGCGGATGGCGTCGTGATGCTCTGCGGTCGAGTAGCCCTTGTGGCGCTCGAAGCCGTAGCCCGGGTGCTTGGCGCCGAGCTGCACCATGATGCGGTCGCGCGTCACCTTGGCAATGATCGACGCGGCCGCGATCGAGAGGCAGCGCGCGTCGCCCTTGACGACGGTGCGCGACGGGCAGTCGAGCGTGGGCGCGCGGTTGCCGTCGATGGCGACCATCTTCGGCGTCACCGCGAGTTGCGCAACGGCCTGCGCCATCGCCCACATGGTGGCTTGGAGAATATTCTCGCGGTCGATGCGCATCACGTCCGCGATGCCGACGCCGACGATCGCCGTTGCGCGGATGCGGACGTAGAGGACCTCGCGATCCTCCTCGTCGAGCACCTTTGAAATCGTTGATGCCGTCGGGGATGCGCTGCGGATCGAGGATGACGGCTGCGGCGACCACGGGACCGGCGAGCGGGCCGCGGCCCGCCTCGTCGACGCCGGCGACGGGCCCGCCGTGAAGCTGCAGCTCGGCAGCCTCCAGCTCGAACGTCGGCAGCGGGCGTGGCTCAGCGATCCCCATGAGGGCGCACGTTTGCCCGCGCCTGTGGCCAAGTCAAAGCCGAACCCGCAAGTGGCTTTGGACAACCTTCAGAAAAGCCGCATTTGTTGCCCGGTGAGCACGGGGCGCTGGAACAGGTCGGTGCGCAGCGGCGCGCGATCCTCGTTGAAGCCGAGGCGCTTGACCGCCAAGTGGAAGCGCAGCCCGATCTGTTCGGCGTAGGGGCCGGTGCCGCGCTGGCGCACGCCGAACTCGGAATTGTAGTCGCGTCCACCGTGCATCGATTGCATCAGGTGGATGACACGCTCGGCGCGGTCGGGAAACTCGGTCGCGAGCCACTCGCGGAATAGCACCTTGATCTCCAGGGGCAGCCGCAGCAGCACGTAGCCGGTCGAAACGGCGCCAGCCTCACGCACCGCTTCGAGGATGGTCTCGATCTCGCTGTCGGTGATGGCAGGAACGATGGGCGCCACCATCACGGTCGTGGGGATGCCGGCCTCGGTCAGGAGGCGGATCGTCTCGAGCCGCTTGGCCGGCGTCGCCGCGCGCGGTTCCATCACGCGCACAACGTGACGGTCGAGCGTCGTCACCGACAGTGCGACGCGCGCCAAGCCCCGCTCCGCCATGCGCGACAGGATGTCGATGTCGCGCACGACGAGCGCCGACTTGGTGACGATGCCGACAGGATGGGAGGTGCGCTCCAGTACCTCCAGGATCGAGCGCGTGATTTTCCGTTCGCGCTCGATCGGCTGGTAGGGGTCGGTGTTGGTGCCGAGCGCCATGGTCTGCGGGATGTAGCGCGGATTGGAGAGCTCGCGCTCGAGCAGCTTGGCGGCGTTCGGCTTGGCGTAGAGCTTGGTCTCGAAGTCGAGCCCTGCCGAATGTCCCAGGAAGCAGTGGGTCGGCCGCGCGTAGCAGTAGATGCAGCCGTGCTCGCAGCCGCGGTAGGGGTTGATCGAGCGGTCGAAGGAGATGTCGGGACTGTCGTTGCGCGTGATGATGGTGCGCGCGGGCTCGTCGTAGACCTCGGTCTTGAAGGCGTCGAGGTCGCCGAGACCCTCCCAGCCGTCGTCGAACTCGGCGCGCCGTTCGGCCTCGAAGCGCCCGGTGTGGTTGGATCGCGCACCGCGACCGCGTCGGCGCTCAGCGTCGATGGTCTCCGCGGCATCCGCGATTGGTATCGGTCTGTCGGCGGCCTTCGCGACCAAAACGCGCTCCTCGTCGTTCGAATGCGTGCTGCCGATGCTAGCGGCTCGTGTAGAACAAATCAAGAACTCTATGCGGGGGATGGGCTCGCCGGCGCCCCCGCCGTTGTTGCGGGGCGCGCTGCCGTGGCAGAGAAAGCGCCATGATCTCCGTCATCATCCCCAGCCTCGACGCCGAGGCGACGCTGCCCGACACGCTGTCTGCGCTGATACCCGCGAGCGTCGACGGGCTCGTGCGCGAGGTGATCGTCGTCGATGCCGGCTCCAAGGATCGCACGCGTGAGGTTGCCGATTGGTCCGGCGCCGATGTCGTTGCGGCGCCTCCCGGGCGCGGCGGCCAGCTCGCGGCGGGAGCAGCGCGCGCTCGTCAGCCGTGGCTCCTCTTCCTCAACGCCGACACCGTGCTCGATCACGGCTGGGATCGCGAGGCCTCGCACTTCATGGAGAAGGTAGACCAGAACCCCTCGCGCCAGGCCGCCGCTGCCTTTCGCTTGGCGATCGACGACGAGGGCTTGGCTCCGCGGTTCATCGAGGCGCTGGCACGGCTGCGTTGTGGGGCCCTACGGCTGCCCTACGGCGACCAGGGGCTCCTGATCCCGCGCCGCCTCTATGAGGCTATCGGCGGCCACCGGGAGCTCGCCGCCATGGAGGACCTCGACATCGCGCGGCGCCTCGGGCGCCACCGCATCAGGCTGTTGCGCACGCGGGCTATAGCGAGCGCGCGCGGCTACCGCGAGGACGGTTATCTGCGTCGCGTGCTGAACAACCAAATGTACCTCGTGCGCTACGCCCTGAGCGCCCCAGCCGCGCCCGCGCCCAAGCTGCAGGGCCAGCGCACGGATCCCTGAGCGGGATATGCTCGCCATGGTCGCCCGTTCGTCGTAATTTCGCCGCCAGATTTGGGTGGTTTAGGGCCATCGGCGAGCTTTTTGGCGGGTCGCACCCGTCGCCATCGCGCGTTTGCAATCGGGCCGGCGCATTAGCCACGATCTTATTTGAGCGGCGAGGGAGCTGAGACGTACCGGCGCGATGGTTTTACCATCGCATCGGTGGTGTAAAGCGTAGGGGTTTGGACCATGGTGCAGACGTCAATGCAGTATACGCCCGTGCAGGTGCTGCAGGCGGCGCGCAGGGCTGAAGCCGAGGGCAAGATGGACTACGCCCTCCAGTTCTACCGCCATCTTGTCGAGCAGCACGGCTCCACGCCGGAAGCGCAGGAAGCGCGTGAGGGATTGTTCCGCATCGCCGAGTGGCGGTGGGGCGAGGCGCGCATCGCGCGGCGCCAGGACGGAGCCGCCGCTCCGGGCGGGCCGTTCCCGCAGGCCGTGCCGCCGCCGCCGCAGGTCGATGAGCCGGTCGCGCCTTCGAACTTCACAGGACGTGCCGCGCAGGTTCCACAAATCGTCTCGCGCGATAACGACGAGCCGCTGCCGTTGTTCAAGCCACGCTATGGCGTGGCGAAGTTCGTGGCCTTCGGCGTGAGCGGGCTCGGGCTCATCAGCGCCATTGCCGGCGTCCTCGCGGCCGCCCTTGCGGGGGCGGGTGCGGTCGACGAGATTTCGGCGTCGGGGGCCTTCGGGCTGCCGCTTGGCATCATGCTAGGCGTGCCGACGGCGCTGCTCGGGCTGGTACTGCTGCTTGCCGGCCAACTCGCGGTCGCCGTGCTCGCGAGCGCGAATGCAAACCTGGAAATGCTCGCGATCGAACGCAGCCGCGTAAGCTTCTAGCAACGCAGAGTCGCTAAAGCCGCGGCAGGATCTCCACGAGGTTGCAGGGCCGGTGGCGGCTGTCGAGCTGCCACTTGAGGATACCCTCCCAGGCGTCCTTGCAGGCTCCGGGCGAGCCCGGCAGGCAGAACACGTACGTCCCCTTCGCGACGCCGCCGCACGCGCGCGACTGGATGGTGGAGGTCTCGACCTGCTTGAACGAGATCTGGTGGAAGATCACGGCGAAGCCTTCCATCTCCTTCTCGAACAGCGGCTTCACCGCCTCCGGAGTGACGTCGCGGCGCGTGAAGCCGGTGCCGCCGGTCGTGATCACCACGTCGACACGCGGATTGTCTATCCACCCGGACACCTTCGTCCGGATCGCGGCGATGTCGTCCGTCACGATCGCCCGCTCGGCTACCATGTGGCCCGCAAGCGTGATCATGGAGATGAGCGTGTCGCCCGATTTGTCGCTGGCCTGATCGCGTGTGTCCGAGACGGTCAGGATCGCGATGCGCAGCGGCTTGAAGGGGTGGTCTTCGTCGAGCTTTGCCATGGCCTCATTGCGTTGCTTTGAGTGCTTCTTTGATCGCAAGCAGATCGCGCCAAGCCATGCCCTTGGCGGCGGGCGTGCGCAAGAGGTAAGCGGGGTGCAGTGTGGCCATCGCGCGCGCCTTGTGGCCGCCGATCTCGATGTCGCGCCATTTGCCGCGCACGCGCATGATTCCTTCAGCGATGTCGAACAGGTGTTTTGTCGCCGCGCCGCCGAGTGCCAGCACGACGTCGGGCGCCACCAGGGCCACTTGGCGCTCGAGGAACGGCCGGCAGGCGATCGCTTCCTGCGGCGTCGGCGTGCGGTTTCCCGGTGGACGCCAGTAGACGATGTTGGTGATGTGCACGTCGGTCTCCGACAGGCCGATTGCGGCGAGCATCTTGTCGAGCAGCATGCCCGCGCGCCCGACGAACGGCTTGCCTTCGAGATCCTCGTCGCGTCCCGGCGCCTCGCCCACGATCATGAGGCGCGCCTGCTCGGAGCCGCGGTAGAAGCATAGGTTCTTGGCGGTGGCCTTGAGCCCGCAGCCCTCGAACCGGCGCAGCACCGCTTCCAACTCAGGAAGCGTGCGAGTTGCCCCTAGCGCCCCGCGGCCTTCGCCTTCTCCGACCGGCGGCGGCGTGCCGACGAACTGGCGCGCGCGGGGGGGCGATTGCGCGGGAGACGCGGCGGCTGCACGCGTGCGGGGAGCTTGCTCCGGCCGCGCAACGCTTTGCGCTCTCTCGATCTTCGCCGCGGGCACTGCAAACCCGTCGCCGGGCACGCGAGCTCCGCGTGCGAGCCAGTCGATGGCGGAATCCTCGACCGCGGCATCGACGCCCATGGCCTCGTACCAGGCGAGCAATTGTCCCGCGATCTGCGTTCTCGTGTCGTCGGCAGTCATGTCCGGCACTCTATCGCGGCTGTCGCGAGCGTCCACTTCCAGGAGCGAAGCGGCGGTTTGCGCGCTTGACGCTGCCGCCGATAGCGACCTAATCGACCAGAAGCGCGAAGTCGAGGACAGCACGAGATGGCGGATACCGAGGCGGAACTGCCCGCCAGAGAGGCGATGGAGTTCGACGTCGTCATCGTCGGGGCAGGGCCTGCGGGTCTCGCGGCCGCCATCCGCCTGAAGCAGCTCGCGGCTGCGGCGGGCAAGGACGTTTCCGTCGCCATTCTGGAGAAGGGTTCGGCCGTCGGCGCGCACATCCTGTCGGGCGCCGTCATCGACCCCAAGGGTCTCAACCAGCTCATCCCCGACTGGAAGGCAAAGGGCGCGCCGCTTACGACCGAGGTCACCAAGGACCAGTTCCTGGTGCTGACCAAGACGCGCGCGATCTCCCTCCCCACCTTCCTGATGCCGCCGCTGATGAACAATCGCGGCAACTACGTCGCAAGCCTTGGGGCCCTGTGCGCCTGGCTGGGAGAGCAGGCGGCCGAGCTCGGCGTCGAGATCCTTCCGGGCTTTCCCGCGGCCGAGGTGCTCTACGACGAGGATGGCGCCGTTGCCGGTGTCGCCACCGGCGACATGGGGCTAGGTCGCGACGGTAAGCCGACCGAGAATTTCGTGCGCGGCACGGAGCTGCGCGGCAAGTACACGTGCTTCGCCGAGGGCGCGCGCGGCTCGCTGACCAAGCAGCTCATCGCTAAGTTCGATCTTGCGCGCAACAGCGACCCGCAGAAGTACGGCATCGGCATCAAGGAGCTGTGGCAGGTCGCGCCGGAGAAGCACCACCCCGGCCTCGTACAGCACACCTTCGGCTGGCCGCTGGATTCCCGCACCGGTGGCGGCTCGTTTCTCTACCACTACGGCGAAGGCCTCGTGGCGGTAGGCGTCGTCCTGCACCTCAACTATGAGAACCCGTACCTGTCGCCCTTTGAGGAGTTTCAGCGCTTCAAGACGCACCCGGCGATCCGCTCGACCTTCGCAGGCGGCAAACGCATCGGCTACGGCTCGCGCGCGTTGACCGAGGGCGGCTGGCAGTCGATCCCCGAGCTCGTCATCCCCGGCGCCATGCTCATCGGCTGCGCGGCGGGCTTTATGAATGTGCCGCGCATCAAGGGAAGCCACAACGCCATCCTCTCAGGCATCGCAGCAGCGGAGGCGGCGTTCGCGGCGCTCGAGACAGGGCGTGCCCACGACCGGCTCGACGCCTACGAGGAAAACGTGCGCTCGGGCGACATCGCGCGCGACTTGAGGCCGGTGCGCAACGTGAAGCCGCTGTGGTCGCGCTTCGGCACGTTCATCGGCGTCGCGCTGGGCGGCCTCGACATGTGGCTCAACACGATTCTGCCCGGGGTCGGCCTGGGCTTCACGCTGAAGCACGGCAAGGGCGACTACGCGAGCCTGAAGAAGGCTGCCGTCTCCAAGCCGATCGCCTACCCCAAGCCGGACGGTGTGCTCACCTTCGACCGCCTGACCAGCGTTTCGTTTTCGGGGACCAACCACGAGGAGAACCAGCCGGTCCACCTCAAGCTGACCGACCCAACGATCCCGATCCGCGTCAACTTGCCCGAGTGGGCCGAGCCCGCGCAGCGCTACTGCCCGGCCGCCGTCTACGAAATCGTGGTCGAGGCCGGCAATCCGCGCTTCCAGATCAACGCGCAGAACTGCGTCCACTGCAAAACGTGCGATATCAAGGATCCGAGCCAGAACATCACGTGGGTCTGCCCGGAAGGCGGCGGAGGCCCGAATTATGCGGGCATGTAAGCGGGCGGCGCCGGCACGCAACCGTGCCAAATTCACCTTCTCAGCCGCTAAATTCTCGTTTCAACGTTGACACGGCGCCAATGTCGCCAAATCGCCGCGTTATTTGCTAGGGTACGTGAATTCTGGGAATCAATCCGGCTTCCACAAGGATCGGTCTGCATGCGAGCACTCCTTCGCAACGTGCTGCTGACGGCGGTGACCCTGTTCGGGCTGAGCGCCGCCAGCGTGACAGTGTCGCTCGCGGCGGGCGATGCATCGGGCGACGGCGAGCAGCTCCACTCGCTGCTCGGCAGCTACCTCGCCGCCAACTTTGCGAAGAACGAGAACGATCCCGATCACGCGGCCTCCTTCTACCGCGACGCGCTTTCGCAGGACCCAGGCAACGAGGTTCTGCTCGAGCAGGCCTTCCAGGCTGAAGCTTCGGAAGCGAACTGGGACCGCGCGGTGAGCCTCGCCGAAGAGCTCGTCGCCAAGGACTCCAACAACCGCATCGCGCACCTCGTCTTGGGCCTCAGCCGCTTCAAGAGCGGCGACTACGCCAAGGCGGACAAGGAATTCGAAGCCGCGAGCGACGGCCCCGTCGGCGAGCTGACGAGCGCGCTTGCACGCGCCTGGAATGCGCTTGCCGCGGGCGATCCGGCGCAAGCCAAGAAATATCTCGATATGCCCAAGCAGGCCGAGTGGGCGCAGATCTATCTCAACTTTCACCGCGCGCTGATCTCCGACATCGCGGGCAAGAAGCAGGACGCGACCGCCGCCTACGAGCGCAGCTTCAAGCAGGAGAGCCCGACGCTGCGCATCCCGCTTGCGTATGCCCGCCACGCGGCCAACGACGGCGACCTCAAGCTCGCGAAGACGATCCTCGACGGGCAGACCGACAAGGCGCAGGACGAGCCGCACGTGCTCGTGCGCGAGCTGCGCGATCAGATCGACAGCGGCAACAAGGTGCCCCTGCTGATCAATACGCCGGCCGAAGGCATGGCGGAGGCGTTCTACGGTCTAGGCGAGCTTCTCACCGGCGAGGGCGGCGTCAGCATGGGCGTTCTCTACCTGCAGATGGCGCTCTACGTCGTCCCCGACCACGCCTTTGCATTGGCGACGCTGGCGAGCGCCTATGAATCGATGCGCCGCTACGACGATGCGATCACCGTCTACAGCCGCATCCCCAAGGACACCGCGCTGCAGGATGCGATCGAGATCCGCAAGGCCTTCGACCTCAACTCGCTCGACCGCGCGGACGAGGCCAAAGCTACGCTCGACAAGCTCGCCGCCGCCAACCCCAAGGACCTGAAGCCGCTCGACGCGCTCGGCAACATCATGCGCTCGCGCAAGCGCTACGTGGAAGCCGTCGACTACTACACGCGCGCGGCCGCGCTCCTCCCCAATCCGGCCAAGCGCCACTGGAGCCTCTACTACTCGCGCGGCACCTCCTATGAGCGCCTGAAGAACTGGCCGGCCGCCGAGGCCGATCTGCAGAAGGCGTTGAAGCTCTATCCCGACCAGCCGCTCGCGCTTAATTACCTCGGCTATAGCTGGGTCGACCAGAACCGCAATCTCAAGCAGGGCATGGCGCTGATCGAGCGCGCGGTCGCGTTGAAGCCGGGCGACGGCTACATCGTCGACAGCCTCGGCTGGGCACACTTCAAGCTCGGCAACTACAAGGACGCGGTGCGCTTCCTGGAACGCGCGGTCGAGATCACGCCGCAGGACCCGGTGCTGAACGACCACCTCGGCGATGCGCTGTGGCGCGTCGGCCGCGAGCGTGAGGCGCGCTTCCAATGGGATCAGGCGCTGACCCTCGACCCCGAGCCCGAGGAGGCCGAGAAGATCAAGAAGAAGCTCTCCGAAGGCCTGCCGCCGAGCCTGCAGTCGCCCGCTCACCGCGAGGCGGCGCGCAACGTGCACCTGAAGAAGCGCAAAGAGACCAAGCTCAATTCGCGGCCGGTCGAGTAACGGCTCCCTTTCGTTGCGACCGGCGGCGCTCCACAACGGTGCCGCCGAGCCTGTCCGTTCGAGGCGGCGCGCCGATGCCGGCGATCACCGAAATTGCCCGCGCCAAGATCAACCTCACGTTGAGCGTGCGCGGCCGCCGGGCTGACGGCTATCACGAGATCGAAAGCCTGGTCGTCTTCGCGACCGACCTTGGCGACGTGGTGCGCCTCGTGCCCGGCGAGGAGTTCGGGCTGCATCGTGCGCGGGCCTTTTGCCGCGGCTATCGAAGGCGACAATCTCATCGACACGGCGCTCCTGCGCCTCGCCGAGCGGGCGCCCGAGCTCACGCTGGGTGAGGTGACGCTGGAAAAGTGCCTCCCCGTCGCCGCCGGCATCGGCGGCGGCTCCGCCGATGCCGCGGCGCTCCTCCGTGCCGTGCGTTTCGCCAACGGGTCGCGATCATCAGCCGTCGATTGGGCAGGGATCGCGGCCGTGCTTGGTGCGGACGTGCCCGTGTGCTTCTTGAACCGGCCGGCGTTGGTGACCGGCGTCGGCGAGATGCTCGAGCCGGTCGCCGATTTGCCGCGGCTGCACGCGGTGCTGGTCAATCCGCTCACCCCCGTGCCGTTCGGCAAGACGCGCAAGGTGTTCGCGCGCCTGAGCGTGCCGAATGCGCCCGCGACGGCCGAGCGTGCCAAACCGCCCGGCCCCTTCGCGCATGCCCCCGCACTCGTTGGCTACATGGCCGCGGTGGGTAACGATCTGATGGAAGCCGCGATGGACGTCGAACCGGCAATCGCGCAGGTGCAGGCGGCGCTCAGTGCCACGCTCGATTGTAAGTTCGCGGGTCTCTCCGGCTCCGGCCCCACCTGCTACGGCATCTTCGCCACGCCGGAGGCGGCTGCAGCCGCGCGCGAAATCTTGCGTGCAGAGCATCCGCGCTGGTGGATCGTCGCGACCACGCTCGGCGGTTAGCCGCGGCGGTGCTCGAGATCAGCAGAAGAAGCAGTTGCGGCACGCGCTCGCCGCCTGCGCGATCTCGCCGCTCATGATCTTGGTGTACTCCGCGAGCTTGGACTTGAAGCGCCCGCACAGCTCTTTCTTGTGCTCGGGCTCGCTGTGCAGCGTCTCCCAGGCTTTCAGGTATTCGGCCTTCTTGCTGCGGAAGGTCGCGAACACCTTGCGCAGCGCCGAGCCCTCGACGCACGAGCCGACCGCGCTCAAGGCGCGGCGCTGGAGGTAGAGCTTGGCGCCGCAGAATTCTTGCAGGGCGTCGACGGTGGCGTACTCGTCAACCCGCTTCCACAAGTCGGCCTGCTGGGTTTTGCTCATGGCGTCGAAGCCGAGCTTGACGGGCTCGATGGCGCCGGGCCGCGCGATGCTCGCGCCCGCGGCGAAGGCCGCAGCCGCGAATGCGGCCGCCGTCAGCCAATGCAGTTGCCGGATCTTGAGCATTTCCCCCGTTCCGATTCTGCCTCGAGCAGGCCGTGACTTTAAGCCGAGAGGCGGGCGTCGCGCAATCTCACCCCTGTGGCCGAAAATCAATGCGTGCGCTGCACGCAGAAATCGATGACCTGCTCCATCGCGGACTTCTCGGCCCGGTCGGGGAAGATGGCGAGCGCGTCGCGTGCCACTGCACCGAAGGATCGCGCACGCTCGAATGTGGCCTCGATAGCCTTGTGGTGCTTCATGAGGCCGACGGCATGCTCCAGGTCGCCCGGCTCGACGTTGCCGTCGACGATCGTCTTTTTCCAGAACTGGCGTTCGCCATCGGAGCCGCGGCGGAACGACAGGATCACGGGCAGCGTGATCTTGCCCTCGCGGAAATCGTCGCCGACCGCCTTGCCGAGGTGAGCGCTGTCGCCCGAGTAGTCGAGCGCGTCGTCGACGAGCTGGAAGGCGAGCCCGAGGTTGCGGCCGTAGGATTTGAGCGCCGCCTGCTCGGGCGCGGCGCGGTTGACGATCGCCGCGCCCACCTCGGCCGCAGCCGAGAACAGCGCCGCCGTCTTGGCGTTGATGATGGCGAGGTATTCGTCCTCCGTCGTCGCGGTGTTCTTGGCGGCGGCGAGCTGCATCACCTCGCCCTCGGCGATGATGGCGGCGGCGTTGGAGAGGATTTTGAGAACGGGCAGCGAGCCGACGTCGACCAACATGCGGAAGGCCTGGCCGAGCAGGAAATCTCCGACCAGCACGCTGGCCTGGTTGCCCCAGATCATGCGCGCCGTCTTCTTGCCGCGCCGGAGCCCGCTTTCGTCAACAACGTCGTCATGCAGAAGCGTGGCGGTGTGCATGAACTCCACCGCCGCGGCGACACGGATGTGCCCCTTGTCGGGGTAGTCGCACAGCTTCGAGGCCGCGAGCGTCAGCATCGGCCGCAGCCGCTTGCCGCCGGAATCGATGAGGTGATGGGCGAGCTGCGGTATCAGGTCGACCTCGGACACCGCCTTGTCGAGGATGATGCGGTTGATCCCCTCCATGTCGCCGGCGACGAGGTCGATCAACGGCTTCAAGTTTTCTGCGGGGCTGCGTGCGCCCTCGAGTGCTATGACTTGGCCCAAGGAGGTTTTTCCGACGCTCTTTCGTTGGCGGTGCTATAGCCCTTCTCGGCGCGGATTCTAAGCACAGTTTGCCCCGGCTGCACGAGCACTTTCGGACAACGTCCCATGCGTGAACTGGTCACCAGCAACGACCCCGTGCTCCTTAATTACCTGCAGGTGTTGCTCAACGACGCCGGCATCGAAGTCAGCGTATTCGATGGCAACATGAGCGCTGTGCAGGGGATGCTTGGCGCCGTGCAGCAGCGGCTCGCGGTGGCGGAGGAGGACTGGGCGCAGGCGCGGCGCCTCCTCGGCGAGGCCGGGCTCGGCCAATGGCTCGTGCAGTGAAGGCGACGACGGGCGGGGCGGACGATGCGCCGACTGACGACGCCTTCCTCGGCGGCGCCCTGCACATACTACAGCCCATTTCCGGCTATCGTGCCGGGTTAGACGCGGTAATGCTCGCCGCGGCCGTTTCGGCCGATGGCGGGGGAGCGCGCGTGCTCGACGTCGGCGCCGGCGTCGGCACGGCGGGGTTGTGTGTCGCCCGCCGCGTCGCATCCGCGCATGTGACGCTGTTGGAGCGCGAGCCCGGGCTGGTGCGGCTCGCGCGCGAGAACGTCGCGCGCAACGGCATCGGCGACCGTGTCGGTGTGGTCGAGGGCGACGTCGGGCTTTCGGCGGAAGCGGCACAAGCCCTCGGACTCGAGCCCGAAAGCTGCACCCACGTCATCGCCAATCCCCCGTATCACGACGCCGGCGGCGGCACGCCCGCCCCTGACCCGCTGAAAGCCGGCGCCCACGCCATGCCCGGCGATGGCCTCGAGCGCTGGGCGCGCTTCATGGCGCGTATGTGCGTACCGGGCGGGGCCATGACCATGATTCACAAAGCAGACGCGCTCTCCCGCCTGCTCGCCGCGTTCGACGGGCGTTTCGGGGCGCTGCAAATCCTGCCGCTGCAGCCGCGCGAGCGCGCACCTGCGCATCGCATCATCGTTCAGGGGCGCAAAGGCAGCCGCGCGCCGCTCACGCTTCTTCCAGGCTTCGTATTGCATGGCGAGGACGGCGCATTCACGCCGGAGGCGGAGGCGATCCTGCGCTCAGGCGCGGCGCTACGTTTGGACTGAACGCGCAAATCTCGCGCGGCATGCGCAACTAGCCAGGCGCCCCAGTCTAGCCCTCGCGCGCGCCTTGCCGTAAATGTCTCGCCCTGACGCCCACGGCTGCCAAATGCCCGCGCGGCCGCCCCTTCACCCTGCTGCAGCGAGGTTTGAGCGCATGTGGTTTTTCAACCGTGGTCCCGTCGTTCCCGTGCTGCGCTTCGACGGACCGATCGGCCTCGTCACGCCGCTGCGTCCCGGGCTCGGGATCTCGTCGTGCGCGACCGCTATCGAGCGCGCCTTCGAAATGTCGAAGGTGCCCTCCGTTGCCGTGGTCATCAATTCGCCGGGCGGCTCGGCCGTGCAGTCGAGCCTCATATTCCGCCGCATCCGCCAGTTCGCAGATGAGACGCGCAAGACCGTGCACGTGTTCTGCGAGGATGTGGCGGCGTCGGGCGGTTACTACCTCGCGGTGGCCGGCGACGAGATCTACGCCGACGCCGCCTCGATCCTCGGCTCCATCGGCGTGATCTATGCGGGCTTCGGCTTCGTCGAAGCGATCGAGAAGCTCGGGATCACGCGCCGCGTCTACACGGCGGGCGAGGAGAAGGGCTCGCTCGACGCCTTCCGACCCGAGCGCACCGACGACGTGGAGCGGCTCAAATCGCTGCAACGCGACGTGCACGATGTCTTTATCGGCATCGTCAAGGAGCGCCGCGCAGGCAGGCTCAAGGGCGTCGACCAGGAGCTGTTCTCCGGCGCCTTCTGGTCGGCGGCCAAGGCGCTCGAGCTCGGTCTCATCGACGGCGTCGGCGACGTGCGCACGCGCATGCGCGAGCTCTACGGCAACAAGGTGCGGCTGAAGGTCGTGCCGCTCGACCGTGGCGGCCTGCTAACGCGCCTCCGCCGGGCTCCGTCGGTCGTTGGTTACGATGATTTAACGCGCGGAGGTCTTGCGTTAGGCGACGATCTGATATCCGCTATCGAGGCTCGCGCGTTGTGGTCCCGGTACGGGTTGTGACGCCCTGCTCAGGTCAGGGCCGCGCGCTAAGAGGGAGTGTCGTCCATGCCTCAAGTCGTGGCCGCGGTGCTCATCGGGGCCGGAATAGCCGCCGGCTTCAAATGGATTGCCAAGGAGATGGCGCGGGCCGCGGACGCAGCGCGCGTCGCACACGAGGACGCGGGCCGCGGCAACGTCGCCACGGCGCCGAAGGACCTCGGCACGCTCGAGTGGGACGCCAAGAGCGGCGTCTATCGGCCGGCGCGCAAACGCTCCAGCTAGCTTACGGATTCAATTGGGTCAGCGCTGCGGCGCGTGCTCGTTCAAGAGCGAGCGCAGCATGCCGACGACGCGCGAAGCCGGTCCGCTCGCATTGGCGCAGCACTGGATGCTGATGCGGGCGCCCTCGAACAGCAGGAACACCTCGTCCGCCAGCAGCTCTGGCTCGGCGTAGCTGGCGTCGCGGAACAGCCCGACGAGCCGCTCGCGCTTGCGCGTCTTGTAGTCGTCGATGATCTGGCGCGCCGGGTGCCCACTCTCACGCAGCTCCACCGCGGCGTTGGCGATGGCGCAGCCGCGGTCGCCGCGGTCGGTGATGATGTGTTCCACGTACTGCACCCAGCCTTCGAGCTGCGCGTGGGGGTCGCCCGGATGCGTGCGGGCAAGCCGCTCCCACAGCTCGTCGCCCTCCTTGGCGAGCTGGGTCAGGTAGGCCGCGATTAGCTCGTCCTTGGAACCGAAGTGCCGGTAGAGCGTCATCTTGTTCGTGGCCGCGGCCTCGGCGATGGCCTCAACGCCCACGGCGCGGATGCCATGGCGATAGAACAGCTCCCGTGCGGCAGCCAATATGCGGTCGCGCGGCGGCAGTATTGGCGCTGCGGGAGCCGGGTGGGGAAGCATCCAATGGGCCTCTTGACTAGGGTGTTACCGGTCAGTATAGGAGTGACTGTTACCGCTCAGTAACACGGCGGGCGGGCGTTGTCATGCCCCTCGTTTTGCACTGCAGCAGACCGCGAGGCAACGCGCGTCCGGGGGCTAGCCAACCCAGTCACCGAACGCGTCGCCGCAGCCCGATACGCCGTTCCGTCCGATCCTGCTTCCAAGGTTCCCGATGCCCAGGTCAAGCGCAGCCCCCCTCGCCCTTCTTGTGTCTTTGCCGGCCCTGCTCCTTGCCGCCGGGTGCGGACAGGCGCCAACGCAGGCGCAGAATGCCGCCCCGCCGCCCCCGCAGGTCACCGTGTCCAAACCGGTGAAGAAGCTCGTCTCCGACCATGACGAGTACGTGGGCCGATTCGTCGCGTTCGACTACGTCGAGGTGCGCGCGCGCGTCTCCGGCTACCTGCAAACGATCCATTTCACCGATGGCCAGCTGGTGAAGAAGGACGACCCGCTGTTCACCATCGACCCGCGACCCTTCCAGGCCTCGCTCGACCAGACAAAGGCGGCGGTCGAGCAGGCAAAGGCCAACCTCGCGTTTGCGGACGCCGATCTCACCCGCGGCGAGAGCCTCGTGCGCGGCACCACCATCACCCAGCAGGCGCTGGATCAGCGTCTGCAGGCCAAGCGGGTCGCCGCAGCCTCGGTGACGGCGCAGGAAGCGGCCGTGCGCCAGGCCGATCTCGACCTGCAGTTTACGGAACTGAAGGCGCCCATCTCCGGCCGCATCGGCGACCGCCGCGTTTCCGTCGGCAACCTCGTGACCGGCGGCGCTGCCGGCGGCACCACGCTGCTTGCGACCATCGCCTCCATCGATCCCATCCGCTTCGAGTTCACCATGGATGAGGCGTCCTACCTGCGCTATGTGCGTGCCGCCACGACCGCGGGCGCCCATGCCGCCAACCGCGGCATGGCGCTGCCCGTGCGCCTCAGGCTGATCGACGAGGACAGCTTCAGCCGCGACGGCAAGATCGACTTCGTCGACAACGCCATCGACCGCTCCTCCGGCACCATCCGCGGCCGCGCCGAGTTCGCCAACGCGGACGGCCGGCTCACGCCGGGCATGTTCGGCCGCATCCAGATCTCGGTGGCGCCGCCGGCCGAAGCCCTGCTGGTGCCCGACGCCGCCATCGGCACCGAGCAGGTGCGCAAATTCGTCTACGTCGTCGGCAACGACAACGTCGCTACTCCGAAGTACGTGACGCTCGGTCAGGCGGTGGAGGGCATGCGCGTCATCAAGTCGGGCGTGAAGCCCGATGACGTCGTGATCGTCAACGGCCTGATGCGCGTGCGCCCCGGCTCCAAGGTCACGCCGGAACAGGCCACCGCCGATACCGGCATCAAGGACACCTCGTCCATCCGCCTGAACTGAGCGCCAAAGCAATGCGCATTTCGCACTTCTTCATTGATCGGCCGATCTTTGCCGGCGTGATCTCCGTCGTGTTCGTGACCATCGGCCTGGTCTCGATCGGCCGGCTGCCGATCGCGCAGTATCCCGACATCGCGCCGCCCGTCATCAACGTCACCGGCCAATACCCCGGCGCCAGCGCCGAGGTCGTTGCCAATACAGTGGCCTCCCCGCTCGAGCAGCAGATCAACGGTGTGGAGCACATGCTCTACATCTCGTCGAACTCCACGGTTGACGGGCGCTTCTCGATCTCGGTGACGTTCGATCTGGGTACCAACCTCGATACCGCGCAGGTGCAGGTGCAGAACCGTGTCGCGATCGCGCTTCCGCGCTTGCCCGCGGACGTGCGCAACATCGGCGTCACGGTCGCCAAGGCCTCGCCCGACCTGATGATGGTCGTGCACATGTATTCGCCCGACCAGTCGCGCGACACGCTGTTCATCTCAAACTACGCCAACATCAACGTGACCGACGTGCTGAGCCGCATCGAGGGCGTGGGCTCGATCACCGTGTTCGGCGGCCGCGACTATTCCATGCGCGTCTGGCTCGATCCCGACCGCCTGCAGTCGCTGGCGCTGACCGCCAACGATGTGGTCGCAGCCCTGCAGCGCCAGAACGTGCAGGTCGCGGCGGGCATCCTCAATCAGCCTCCGGTTGCCTCGCCGGGCGCCTTCCAGATCTCGGTGCAGACGCTCGGGCGCCTGACCGACCCCAGTGCGTTCGGCGATATCGTGGTCAAGCAGAGCGACGACGCGGTCGTGCGCCTGAAGGACGTGGCGCGCGTCGAGCTCGCCGCGCTCGACTACGGCGTCAACTCCTACCTCGACAAGAACCCGGCGGTTGGTCTCGGCATCTTCCAGCTCCCCGGCTCCAACGCGATCGCGGCGGCAAAACAGATCAAGTCGACCATGGCGGAGCTGTCGAAGAGCTTCCCCGCGGGCGTCAAGTACGACATCGTCTACAACCCGACCGACTTCATCCAGCAGTCGGTCGATGCCGTCGTGTCGACGATCCTCGAGGCGGTGATCCTCGTTGTGCTCGTCGTCATCTTGTTCCTGCAGACTTGGCGCGCAGCGATCATCCCCATCGTGGCCATCCCCGTGTCGCTCATCGGCACGTTCTTCCTGATGGCGGCGTTCGGCTTCTCGCTCAACAACCTGTCGCTGTTCGGCCTCGTGCTGGCGATCGGCATCGTGGTCGACGACGCCATCGTCGTGGTCGAGAACGTCGAGCGCAACATGGCCAAGGGATTGACCCCGCGCGAGGCTGCCTATCGCACAATGGAGGAGGTCGGTGGGGCGCTGGTCGCCATAGCGCTCGTCTTGACCGCGGTGTTCGTGCCGTCTGCCTTTATCACCGGCATCTCCGGGCAATTTTATCGCCAGTTCGCGCTGACCATTGCCGGCGCCACCGTCATCTCGCTGATCGTGTCGCTGACGCTTTCACCGGCGCTGTGCGCGCTGCTGCTCAAGCCGCATTCCGAGCAGCGCTCGAAGAGCAAGCTTATGTGGCCGATACACGCGTTCTTCCGCATCTTCAATTGGAGCTTCGACAAGCTCTCGGCCGGCTATAGCTGGTTCGTGGGCCGCATCGTTCGCATAGCGGTCGTCATGTTGCTCATCTACGGCGGTGTCATCGCCTTCGGCATGAACGAGTTCCGCAAGACGCCCATCGGCTTCATTCCGCAGCTCGACGCCGGCTACCTGATCACGGTCACGCAGCTTCCCCCCGCCGCTTCGATCGACCGCACGGACGCCGTCAACCGCCGCGCGGTGGAGCTTGCGCTCGACACGCCCGGCGTTGCGCACGCGGTCAACCTCGTGGGCTTCTCGGGCGCCACGCGCACGAACGCGCCGAATGCGGGCGCGGTGTTCGTCGTCTTGAAGCCGTTCGAGGAGCGCGCCAAGGACCCGCGCATGTCGGCGCAGGCGATCCAGGGCGCGCTGCTCGCCAAGTTCTCGTCGATCCAGGACGCGTTGGTGCTCGTCGTGGCGCCGCCACCCGTGCGCGGCATCGGCAGCGCCGGCGGCTTCCGCATGATGGTGCAGGACCGCGGCGGCAACGGCTCGGCCGCGCTGCAGGGCGCCGTCGGCGCCATGATGGGGCGCGCCAACCAGACGCCCGGCCTGAAGCAGGTGTTCTCGCTATTCGAGACCTCGACGCCACAGCTCTACCTCGACATCGACCGCGTGAAGGCGCAGATGCTGGGCGTCAACGTTTCCGATGTCTTCTCGACGCTGCAGACCTACCTCGGCTCCGCCTACGTCAACGACTTCAATCTGTTGGGCCGCACCTTCCGCGTGACGGCGGAGGCCGACAGCGGCTTCCGCCTCGAACGCAGCGACGTGCTCAAGCTGCGCGTTCGCAATAGCCAAGGCGAGACGGTGCCGCTGGGGTCCTTCACGACGGTGAGCGACATCTCGGGGCCCTCGCGCGTGCCCCGCTACAATCTTTATCCCGCCGCCGAGCTCGATGGCTCCGCCGCGCCCGGCTACTCGCAGGGCCAGGCCATCGACCTCATGCAGAAGGTCGCGGCCGAGGTGCTGCCGCGCGGCTTCAGCGTCGAATGGACCGAGCTCGCCTACCAGCAGGTGCGCGCCGGCAACGCCGCCGTGTTTGCGTTCGCGCTCGGCGTCGCCTTCGTGTTCCTCGTGCTCGCGGCGCAGTTCGAGAGCCTGACGCTGCCGCTCGCGATCATCCTGATCGTGCCGATGAGCCTCATTGCCTCCATCACCGGCGTCGTCATGCGCGGCATGGACAACAACATCCTCACCCAGGTCGGGTTCATCGTGCTCATCGGCCTCGCGGCCAAGAATGCCATTCTGATCGTCGAGTTCGCGCACCAGCTCGAGAACGACGGTCGCGATCGCTTCGATGCGGCGACGGAGGCGGCACGCCTGCGCATGCGCCCCATCCTCATGACTTCGCTGGCGTTCATCCTCGGCGTCGTGCCGCTGGTGTGGGCCATCGGCGCCGGCGCCGAGCTGCGCCAGGCGCTCGGCACCGCCGTGTTCTCGGGCATGATCGGCGTCACCTTCTTCGGCTTGATCTTCACGCCCGTGTTCTACGTGACGACGCGCTGGCTTGCCGGGATCGCCTTGCGCCGCCGCCGTCCAGAGACTCCTGAGACGCCGATCAGCGCGCAACCGGCCGAGTAAATCCGCCCTTAAGGAACAGGCCTGCCGTCGCGGTCTAGCGCCTGCCGCGGGCGCCCGACGCGCGGCCCGTTTTTCTCCGTTGCCTGTCGTGGCTCCAGGCGCTTAACTCGGGGCCGTCCGTCGGGTCCGGCTCGTCCGTGCCGGGGCCCAATAGCGGAGCGCACCCCCATGAAGCACGTTGGCGTACGAGCGGCGCTGGCCCTTGTTCTCGTTTGCGCAGCCGTCCACGGCGCCAAGGCCGACGACTGGTGGATGCTCAAGAACACCGACGAAGGTCGCGTGTGCGGCCCTCCGCTCGAGGCCGAGGGCGTGGTGCTGACGCCGGACGCTATCCTCAACCGCTTCGAGGAATGCAAGCTGATGGACGAGACGCCGTCGCTCGAGCTCAACAACGTCATGGTGAACTGCGGCGGCAACCTCAATCAGGTGTTCATCTTCTCCAAGACCAAAGAGGGCTGCGAGGCGCTCGCCAAGGATTGAGGCCGGTCAGGCGCATGGGATGCCGCGCGACCGAAAGTGCCGCAGCGGCGCTCCGCCCGAATGAATTGAAGTCGGCCGCGAAACGTCCCATGAGAACCCCAGCGGGGCGCCTCTAGCTGTGCTCCTGTTCCCACGCCACATCACGCCCCGAGACCTCGCCCCCAAGCGCAGGCCGATGAACACGACATGAGCCAAGCGATCACGGCGCCGTTCCGCCGCTATCCTAATTTCTCTTTGCTGCTCTTTGCCCGCTTCATGTCCACCGTGGCCATGCTGGCGCAGAGTGTCACGCTCGGCTGGCAGGTCTATTCGATCGCGCGCGTCGACCATAGCGTCGAGCAGAGCTCGTTCCTCGTGGGCATGATCGGGCTCGCGCAGTTCCTGCCCATGTTCGCGCTGGTGCTGCTCGCGGGCGAGACGGCCGACCGCTATGACCGCCGCAAGATCCTGCTCTGCTGCTGCGCACTGCAGGTTTTCTGCTCGAGCTCGCTTGCACTGCTCGCCGACATGCACCAGCCGAGCCTCATCCCGATTTTCGTCATGGCCGGCGTGTTCGGCATCGGGCGGGCCTTCACGATGCCGGCAAGCGCCGCGCTCGGGCCGATGCTGGTGCCGCGCGAGATCCTGCCGCGGGCCATCGGCTGGAATACGCTCGCTATGCAGTCGGGCATGGTGGTCGGACCGTGGATCGGCGGGGTGCTGTGTGCGAACTCGGTGCAGCTGTCGTATGCCGTTTCCGCCGCCCTCTACGTCATCGCGGGCATCGCCGTATTCAACATCGGCTCCGACACCAAGCCTGACCACAAGGGCGGCGAGCGCCTGAAGCTCATCGCCGAGGGGCTCTCCTACGTGTGGTCGAACAAGATCGTGTTCGGCGCCATCTCGCTCGACCTATTCGCCGTGCTGCTGGGCGGCGTGACCGCGCTTCTCCCCGTCTACGCGCGCGACATCCTTCACATCGGCCCGGACGGCTTCGGGCTGTTGCGCTCCGGTCCCGCGATCGGCGGCGGTCTCATGGCGCTGATGCTGAGCCTGCGGCCCGTCCAGCGCGACGCCGGCTTCTGGATGCTGGTCTCGGTCGCGGCCTATGGCGTGGCGACCGTGATCTTTGCCCTGTCGACCATCCTGTGGGTCTCCATGCTGGCGCTGGCAGCGCTCGGCGCAGCCGACGCGGTTTCCGTGTTTGTGCGCCAGAGCCTCATCCAGATCGTGACGCCCGACCCGATGCGGGGGCGCGTCACGGCGGTGTCGAGCCTCTTTATCAGTGCGTCCAATGAGCTCGGCGAGTTCGAGAGCGGGGTTGCCGCGCGCCTCCTCGGGCCCATCGGCGCCGCGGTGTTCGGCGGGATCGGCTCGATCGTGCTCACGGGCGTGTGGGCCAAGCTGTTCCCGGCGCTGCGCGACGCCCATCTCGACGTGCACCGCCGCAGCGAGGCCGTCGAGACGGCCTGAGCCATCGCGCTGCAACGCGATAGGGATGAGGCAGCCGGCGCCGCGCTTTCACCACAATCGGGCGATCATTCCGGTAGCCTCTTTCGCGCCTTGGGAGGCTCCTAAAGTCATGCTAGGCGTGGGCAGGTGGCTTACGTTGGGGAGTGCTCGGATGTCCTATTCAGCGTTGCGAATTGTTCCGATTTTCGTCGTTATCGCGGCCGCCGTCGCCGTGGCGAAGCCTTCGCCGAAACCGGCGCCCGCTCCGACACCCGCTGCTCCCGTCGGCTTCACCTTCGACGAGAAGGCGAACGCGGACATGGCGAAGAAGATGAAGATCCCGGTCTATTTCGCGGTCCCCAAGACCGCCTACGCCGACCTTCCCCCGCTGAAGAAGACCTCCGACAAGCTGATCGACTTCAAGCATCCCGACGCCAAGTCGGCGTCCGGTGACGTGGGCCTGCGCCTCGTGGCGGCGAGCCGATCCGGACTTGCCAAGCGACTCGCAGATAGCGGCCTGGTGCAGACCGGCGATCTCCTGCTGTCGTTCCGCACCGAGTGGGGCGGCGCCGGCGCCTATCCCAACATCCAGATGGGCATCAGCCACACCGGCCTCGCCTACGTCAAGGACGGCTACGTCCACAACATCGACAACCCGCTGAGTGGCGAATACCTGGGATCGCGCTCGGACCTGACGAGCGAGCACTACCGCACGCTCGACTACATGCACGTCATCCGTCCGCGCGGCCTCACCGATCAGGAGAAGGCGAACCTCGTCGCCTGGGCGAGCCTGCTCGCCTCCAAGTCCGGCAAGGTCTATCCGAGCCAGCTCAGCTTCAACCAGGATTACCAGGCGCCGAAGTACAAGCCCGGCCACGCGCTCGATTTCGTTAAGCGGCTGGGCCAGATCGCACTCGGCCAGAATCCGCCGGGCGCCCCCCTCGACCTCTATTGCTCCGAGTTCGCGTTCTCGCTGTTGGCACTGCGCGATTGCGATCCGGCCAAGCAGGCCGACGAGTTCAAGGGCAGCCGCGTCCCCTCCTGCATCAAGGAGCCGATGAAGCCCATGACCGCGACCGGCAACGTGGTTCCCGGCCACAGCCGCGGCTCCTACTCAGGCCTTGCCGACGGCCCGCTGCTCGTGGTCGACGCCCTGAAGCTTCCCGACGACCCGCGCAACAAGCTCCTGCATAGCGTGTTCATCGAGAACCCCGCGGGCCTGTCGAAGATGTCCGTCGGCCACCGCGATCTGGCGAAGGCGATGCAGCCGAAGTTCGAGCCGCTGGAGAGATACTATGTCGGCATCACCGGCAAGCTCTGGCAGAACTGGCGCGCCAAGTTGCTCGGCGTAGGGTTCAACTGGGCTGGCATCCCCGAGAACTATTCGCCGACCTCTTACCTGGTCAACACGCTGCTGCCCAAGGACAACAGGAACCGCACCATGGACTACGTGGCGACCGTCGTCATGCAGTGACGGCAATCGCGCCGCCCCGTATCCGACTGCGCCATTCCCGCTTGAGGCGATCGCGGGTCCTCGCGCCTGCGATCGCGCCGCCGGCTCCCACGCGCCCCGGCAAAGGCAACGCCTGATGGATCGTCGAAGCTTCCTGCTGGCCGGCCTCGCCGCGCCGTTTGCCTACTCCCGCCTCGCGCGCGCCGGCGACGAGATCTACCTCGCCGACATGCACTTCCATTTGTTCTTCTTCGGCGACAACACGCCGAAGACCAAGCCGCTCGCGCGCACCATGGCGGCGGGCAACGTCAAGCTGCTCGCCTGGTCGCTCGTCGGCGACGTGCCCTGGATCCGCCCTTCGCCGCAGGGACTGAAGCAAGTGGGCGAGCCCAAGGCTGGCGAGGCGCTCGATTGGTTCGAGAAGGACATCGCGCGCATCAAGGGCCACCTCGCCGAGCAGAACCTGAAGATCGTGCTGACGCCGGAGGACGTCGACAGCGCACTCAAGGGCCAGCCGCACGTGGTGCTCGCGGTTGAAGGCGCGAGCTTCGTCGATGCCGACCCGGGCCAGATCAAACGCGCCTACGATCTCGGCATCCGACACCTGCAGCTCGTGCACTACATCAAGAACCCGCTCGGCGACTTCCAGACCGAGAGGCCCGAGCACGACGGCCTCACCGAGCTCGGCAAGCAGGTCGTGCAGGAGTGCAACCGGCTCGGCATCCTGATCGACCTCGCGCATTGCTCCCCCGACGCGGTTAGCCAGGCGCTGGAGGTCTCCGCGCAGCCCGTGGTGTGGTCGCACAGCTCGGTGACGCGCAAGGGCAAGCCCACCTGGTCGATGCCCCCTTGGAAGGCGCGTCAGCTCAGCCTCGAGGGCGCCAAGGCGATCGCGGACAAGGGCGGCGTCGTAGGGCTGTGGGCGTTGCGTTCCGACGTCGGCGGCGGCATCGAGGCCTATGCCGCGCGGCTGGCCGAGATGGCCGACTGGCTCGGCGACGACCACGTCGGCTTCGGCACCGACACCAATGCCATCGTCAATCCCGCGATCGCCAACTATGCCGATCTGCGCCAGGTGGTGCTGTTGTGGCAGGAGCGGGGGATGGACCTCGACCGCGTCCGCAACATCGCGATCGGGAATTACGCACGGCTGCTGAAGCAGGCGATGGGCGCCCGCCAAGCCTAGCGATATCCGAAAACCTCAGGCGGCGAGCTGTGCTTGCGCGGTCTCGCAGGGGGCATCGCGGCCCGTCTCGCGCAGGATCGAGACGATGGTCGCGGCGCAGCGGCCGCACTGGGCCTTGCAGCCGAGGCAGGCGTAGACTTGGCTGACGCGGCGCGGAGCATACTCCGCAGCGGCGTTACGTATGGCGGTATCGCTCAACATATTGCACTGACAGACGATCATGGCTGTATCCCTCGTACCCGTAATGGTGAGGGCAAACTGCCGGATCGGGCCGGGGCGCGCTGTTCCCTGGGGTACGGTGGAGACGCGGGTTTTCTTGGATTTCAGCTGGCGGCGGCCGGGCGCGGCCATACCTTCAGCGGCATGCCGTTGCGCGACCACATGGTGAGGCGCGAGATCGGTTCGGGCACGAAGCCCTCCGGCACCTCGAAGCGCGCGGCGCGCACGAACATCGCCAGCATGATGGCGATCTCGATCATCGCGAACGAAACGCCGATGCATATCCGCGGGCCGCCGCCAAAGGGCATGAACTGATAGCGCGAATATTTCTGCTCGCGCTCCGGGGCGAAGCGCTCAGGGTCGAACCGGTCGGGGTCTTCCCACAGGCGGCGATGCCGGTGAATGGCTCCCAAAGGGAGGAAGACGAAGCTGCCCGCTTTCAGCCGCGTGCCGCCCAGCTCCACGTCCGTGCGCGCCACGCGGGGAAACTCCGGCACCGGCGGATAGAGCCGCATCGCCTCCTTGATCACTTTCGTCGTTGCTGTGAGCTTGTCGATGTGCGCCCGCTCGATCGGTCCGTCGCCGGCGACGCCGCGGACCTCGTCGAGAATCCGGCGCTCCCACGCGGGCGACCGTGCCACGAGGTATAGCGACCACATGAGGGCCTTGGCGGTGGTGGCGTGGCCCGCGACGAGGAAGGTCAGCAGGTTATCGACGATCTCTCCGTCCGACATGGGCCGGCCGGTCTCGGAATCGCGCGCTCGCAATAGGTGCACGACGAGGTCGTCCCGCTCCCCGGGATTGGCGCGACGCTTGCGCACCATGTCGAGGACCGAGTTGCGGATGTCGCGCTCGGCGCGCTGCTTGACCGCGCGCCCAGGGTGGGGAACCCACTCGGGCAGCCCGATCATCGAATACGCGAGCGGCCAGGAGTGGCGCACCTTTTCCAGCTCGGAGCGCTCGAAGGCGGCGCCATCCCCGCCCGACAGCATGGTGTCGGAGATGACGCGGTAGCTCGCGTCGGACACGTCCTTGTCGATCGCGTGGCTCGAACCCGGGGCGCCCGCGCGCCAGCGGCCGATCGTCTCCTCCGCCGCCGCGATCATGGCGCGCATGTAGCGCAGGACATCGGCATGGCGGAACACCGGCGCCGTGGTCTGGCGCTGCCACTTCCACTCGAGCCCTTCCGACAGGATCAAGCCGTTGCCGATCAGCGGACCGAGGATGCGCTTTTCCAGCGGCGTCTTGGGGAAGTTGTCGCGGTCATCGAGAAGGATGCGCTTCACGAGCGCCGGATCGGTGACCCAGGTCAGCCAGCTCCGGTATTGGAACAGCGGCTCGCGATAGACGACCTCGGGCACCACGTGCAGCGGGTTCCTGCTGATGGCGAGGAGGAACTTCGGCAGGCTCAGGGGTTCGGGCGGCGGATTGAGCGTCGGCGGATAGAGCGGCTCGCGATCCTCGCCGACGTGAGAAACGGTCATGGTTACGGAACCCCGCTGAGCGCGGCGGCATCGTGACGAGGACATGTGGGCTTGTAAAGGCGAGCCGTCGGGTGTGATCAGACGCCCAGCTCGGCGACCCAGCGGTCCATCAGTGCCTGCGTCCATGCGGCGTCGCGGGTGATCGAGGGATGCGCCTCAATCGTGAGCGAGAGCGAGCCTTCACAGATGACGACGCCGACGCCCAGCGGGCAGGTCTTGGCCACCGGCGGGCAGACGAACCATTGGCCGCAGTTCTCCCACGATCCGAGGTTGGAGAAGGCGCCGACCCAGGGACGCCCCTGCGTGCGCTCGATCTCGCGGCGGTAGAGCCACTTTATGCCTGCATAGCGCACGACGCGGCCGACGTTGACGAACAGCCAGCCGCCCCAGTGCTCATTGCGGCTGAGCTTGCCCTTCACCTGCTCGTGGATGTGCTGCGCGGTGACGTCCGCGCCGGTCTTGATCTGCAGGTAGGATGTCTGGTTGGCGGTCTCGTCTGCCAGGTTCACCGGCCCGCGCATGTTGACGGGAACCATCCACAGGGCGCGGCCGCCCTGAAGCCGGGGCTCGCTCGCCCGGCCGAGGGTGGCGAGCAGCAGGCTGTTGAGGGAGACGCCTTCGGCGCCGGCCAGATCGGCCAACCGGTGCGTGCGAGCAACGTCGAACGCCTGCACGGCAACGGCGCCGCCGGACTTGGCGCCGCCGGCCGGAGCGCGCCAGCGGGCGTCCCAGGTGGTCCACATGGCCGCGGCCTCGGGCTTACGTGCCAGAAGCTGCAGGAAGGCGCGCGCCCGCGCCAGCAGCGACGGCTTGGCCGTCTCCTTCAGCCGCGGGATCGCAATGTCGGAGCCCGGCGTCTGCTTGCGCAGCAGCGTCGCGAACCAGCCAAGGCCGTCGTGCGCCGCGTGCGTCGCGAAGCGCCACGCCGGCTCCTCGGCGCCCTGAGCGCGGGTTCCTGCGCGCATGCCGACGAATTCGCCCGCCTCCTTCTCGATGATGTCGAACCACAGACCGGCCCAGTCCGTATCCTTGGCTGACGCGGTCTGCGCAGCGGGGGCCGCGAGAGCGCCGGCGTTGATCTGGACGGTTGCTGCGGTCATGGCGTCGGCTCCTCGCGAGAGTTAGGCGTGTTTGGCGTTGCGGGCGTGCACGATGCGCACGTGGCCGAGCGTCCGGCGGTGGATGCGGCCATTCTTGTCGGTGAGGTAGTGGGCTTCCGCGTCCTCGGGTCCGATGTCGGAGACCGTCTTCAAGCCGCAGTCGCCGAGGAAGTGCGGCGTCTCGTGCGGGTTCAGGCCGAACACGAAGGGCTCGCCGACCTTGCGCAGCCAGCGCGCGATGTGCTCGCCGCCGTAGGTGCTGGTGTCGCCCTCGACGAATTTCCGCAGCGCGTAGTCGAACACGATGGAGCTGCCGGGCGCGCAGCTTTCCACGAAACGCAGGATGCCGGCGACGACTGGCTTGGGCAGGTAGTAGGAGACGCCTTCCCACAGGAACAGCGTGCGGCGGTTGCGCGAGAAGCCCTTCTTGACGAGCTCGGCTTCAAGCGCGTCGCGGTTGAAATCGACGGGGACGTAATGGACATTCTTGGGAATGTCGGTGATGGAGCGCAGCAGGATGCCCATCTTGCGCGCCTGGGTGCCGGGATGGTCGACCTCGAACACGCGCACGTGCTTGAGCTCGCGGGCGAAGCGCAGGGCACGGGAGTCGTAGCCGGCACCGAGGATCACGACCTGCTGGATGCCGTTGGCTGCCTCAGCAAGCAGGGCGTCGTCGAAGCAGCGGGTACGCGCGATGGCAAAGCCGTAGCTGCCGGGGGCCGCCCGCTCGAGAACCCAGCGGATCACCGGCTGCGGCAGCACCGCCGTCAGGAACCGCTCGCGCAGGCTGATGAAGTACTTCGCGAGCTTGTCCTCGCAGGCGACCGCGAGGGAGGTGTCGTTGGTGACGGCGGCGCGCAGGGCGGCGACGGTCTGGGCGGACTGGATGGCGGCTACCTGGCTCACGGCTCACTCCTTCGGCGGGGCGAAAGCGAGGAGAACTGTGCCCTTCGCCTTGACGCCCTCGGCGTCGGAGAAGGTGATCGAGGTGAACACGAAGTAGGCGCCGGCCGAGGCCGAGATGCGGTTGATGGTCAGCTCGGCGGTGAAGTCGTCGCTCTTGAGCATCTTGTAGTAGCGGCTCTCGATGGAGACGATCAGCATGTTGGCGAGCTGGTGGCGCTTGAAGTCGCCGAAGGAGACGTTGCCGCCTTCCAGCCGCAGGTTCTTCAGCATGTTGGCCTCGAGGCACTTGCCGAAGGTGACGTAGGCGAGCTGGTTGAAGCAGATGTTGAACTCGACCGCGTTGAAGTGGCCGGTGTCGTCGATGTAGCAGCTGCAGGGGATCGAGAAACGGCCCTTGGCGCAGATGAGGCCGGCGTCCTTGCCCTTGGTGGCGGTCGAGCTCTTGTCTTGGAAGTGCGTCAGCTCGGCCGACCTCAGGTACTGGGCGTGCGTGCGGTAGGGCTTCAGGATGTCGGCGATGAAATCCTTGGAGATCGCGGGCAGGGAAACCTCAGGCTTCGCTTCCGCGACCACCTGGTTCTCGTTGGCGGCGAGGCGGGCGCAGCCCTTGTTGATGCAGGTCTTGGATGCGCAGGCCTTGCGGGCGTGGGCTTCGTCGTAGGGCCGTACTGCGAGAGCGGTCGTGCACATGGCAGCACCTTTCAAGGTTTGAGGATTCCGGTTGGGATCTCTATGCGACTGCGGCTTCGGGCTCTCTGACTGGCGCAGAGCGGCATGCCGTCCTGCAGGGTGATGCGGAACATCATGGTCTCCTCCTCGGGTCCGGGGTTGCGGCCCGAGCTGTGCTGGAGGAAGCGGTTGTCCCAGATGATGACGTCGCCCATCGACCACTTCACCTCTCGGACGAAGCGGTCGCTTTCGGCGAAGTCGAAGACCTCGCGCAGGAGGGCGGCGGACTCATCGAGCGAGCGGTTGGCGATGCCCATCGTGAAGCCGCGGTTGCCGTAGATCACCTTCTCCTTGGTGTAGGGGTGCTCGATGACGCCGGGGTGCTTGCTGGGCGGGGTCGCCTGATCGATCATCGAGAGGATCTCGAAGATGTCGAAGCCGATGCAGTCGGGGCGGATCTTGAAGCGCATGCGCCCCGAGTGCAGGAACTGGGTGCCGGCGAGGCGGTCCTTGGTTTCCTGCGGCAGCGCCGCGTAAACCTCGGCCATGTCGATGAAGCGCGTGCTGCGGGCGACCGTCTGCGGCAGCACCTTCGGCATCAGCATCGTGATGAACTTGGGGTCGGGCTCGAAGGAGGTATCGGAGTGCCAGTAGCCGCCGGTGCGGGCGACGCCGATCTGCTTGCCTTGGCTCTTGACGTTCGAGGAGACGAAGATCAGCGGGAATTCGGGGTGGTGGTAGTTGTCCTGCAGGTAGGGAACGGGCGAACCGACGCGGTGAGCGAGGTCGCAGTACTCTTGCTCGTTGAGGGACTGGTCTTTGAGGACGATGAGGCGGTTCTTGTAGAGAAGGTCTTTGATCTTCAGGAGTTGGGCGGGGGTGGCGGTCTTGGCATCGACCCCGTGTATGCTGCAACCGATCGCGAGCTTCTCTGTCTGCATGGCACTCTCTCTCCCGTGTGAGTGTTTCGCTTCAATCTGGAGCCAAGATGCCGGATGCCTGTTCCCATCGCTGTTCCGCGTGGAACACGGGGTCCGATCGTTACAAAAAACGTGGACCGGGGCGCTTTCACCGCAGCCGCGCGGGGTGCCGGAAGCGGCCGTTGCAAGGGGTTTGGCGACGCGTGACAGGCGGACGCGAATGCGTATAGTGCGCGCTCCCAACTGCCAGAGCTCAGCCCGCCCCGCATGCCGACCAGAACCGCCGCCAAGCCTGCTGCAAAGACCGCTGCCGCCCTATCAGCCGGGCTGCGGCCCGAGCGCTCGTTCCAGGACCTCATCTTCGCCCTGCAGCGCTTCTGGGCCGAGCAGGGCTGCGTGATTCTGCAGCCCTACGACATGGAGGTCGGCGCCGGTACCTTCCACCCGGCGACGACCCTGCGCGCGCTCGGGCCCAAGCCGTGGAACGCCTGCTACGTGCAGCCCTCGCGCCGCCCCAAGGACGGCCGCTACGGCGAGAACCCCAACCGGCTGCAGCACTACTACCAGCTTCAGGTCATCATGAAGCCGGCGCCCGACAACATCCTCGACCTCTATCTGGACAGCCTGCGCCGCATCGGCCTCACGCCGGAGCTGCACGACATCCGCTTCGTCGAGGACGACTGGGAGAGCCCGACGCTCGGCGCCTGGGGGCTCGGCTGGGAGGTGTGGTGCGACGGCATGGAGGTGACGCAGGTCACCTACTTCCAGCAGGTGGGCGGCTTCGACTGCGAGGTCGTGTCAGCCGAAATCACCTATGGGCTTGAGCGCCTCGCCATGTACGTGCAGGGCGTCGACCGCGTGTTCGACCTGTCCTTCAACGGCCGCGACGATGCGCGCCGCCTGAGCTACGGCGACATCTTCCTGCAGGCCGAGCAGGAATACTCGCGCTTCAACTTCGAGCACGCCGACACCGCGATCCTGCTGCAGCACTTCAAGGACGCCGAGACCGAGTGCAAGGCGCTGCTGGAGAAAGGCGGCAAGGGCACTCGCCACGAGCTGGCGCTGCCGGCCTACGACCAGTGCATCAAGGCCTCACACATCTTTAACCTGCTGGATGCGCGCGGGGTCATCTCGGTGACCGAGCGCCAAAGCTACATCCTGCGCGTGCGCGAGCTGGCCAAGGCCTGCTGCGCCGCCTGGCTCAAGACCGAGGGAGGAAGCGCATGATCTCGCCGACCATCGTTGGCGCGCTGGTGTTAGGAATCCCTGCCGCCATCGTCGCGTATTTCGCGCTGTGGAGTCGCAACCGGCCCGTGTTCTGGTTCGCGCTCGCGCTCGTCGCGGTGGGCCTCGGTTATCTCGACTTCACCGGTGCGCTCGACGACGTCGCCGGTTTCGTGCTCGGAGATGGGGTGCCTGCCGAAGCCCCGACGCCGTGAGCACGGCCGTGGATCTTCACCCCTATACCGGCGCCACGGCCCCGAACCAGGCACCGGCGGTGCGGCCGAAGCTCATGACGTGGACCTCGCGCGTGTGGCGCGAGAGCCCGGAGCGCACTTTTCCGATGTTCAAGATCGAGGCCCGGCTCGAGCCGCGCGACGTCGAGGACAACGCGCTCTCGCAAGCCCTGCGCGCCTACGCCCCGCAGCTGCAGAAGATCGCGATCTACGTGTTGCATTCCGAGGAGACGCCGCGGCTCGCGCCATGGGCAGTCGGGCGCTTCGACCTCGACGCCAAGAGCGCCTTCATGTTCTTCCACGATTTCCTCGGCGCGCCCAACGGGGCGCTGCACCTGGACCTCATGCAGTCTGCCGGCGCGGCGACCGACATCGTCATCAGCGTGGTGCCGATGCGCGTCGAGGCGCAGAAGCTCAGCTTCGCGATCAGCACCTATGATTTCGGCATCCACGCCCGCATCGGTTGACCGCCCGCGCGACGCTGCTTGATTCTTTCGCCCCGGCCTGCGCCGGGCTGAAGGTAAAGATTGTTGCAGCGATTGCGATCCTATCGACCGAGACGCATTGCATCCGGCACTGCGTTTCACGTATGAGTTCAACCCCACGCCCGCCACCCGCGAGAGATCATGCCTGAGCTGCTGCTCGAGCTCTTTTCTGAAGAGATCCCCGCCCGCCTGCAGGCGCGGGCTGCCGACGATCTGCGCCGGCTCATGGTGGAGGGCCTGAAGGCGCGAGGCCTCGAGGTGGGAGAGGCAAAGAGCTTTGCCACGCCGCGGCGGCTGGCGCTCGTCGTCCACGATGTGCCGAAGAAATCGCCCGCCGTGTCGGAGGAGCGCAAAGGTCCGCGCGTCGGCGCGCCCGAGCAGGCGCTGCAGGGGTTCCTGAAAGGTGCCGGCCTGAAGTCGGTGCGCGAGGCCGAGATCGTCAAGGACGAGAAGAAGGGCGACTACTACGTCGCCAGGATCAAGAAGCCCGGCCGCGCCGCGCCGGAGATCGTCGCGGAAGTGCTGCGCGAGACGATCCTCGGCTTCCCGTGGCCCAAGGCCATGCGCTTCAACAGATTTGTCCAACGAGGGGCATTCCAAGAGGGCGCCTTTCAGAGCTCGGCCTTTCAGACGGGAGAGCCCTTGCGCTGGATCCGACCGCTGCATGCGATCCTGCTCCTGCTCGACGGCAAGGTCGTGCCGTTCGAGATCGCCGGCATCAAGGCCGGCAATACCACGCGCGGCCACCGCTTCCACGGCAACGAGCCGTTCAAGGTCACGGGCTTTGCCGACTACGCCAAGGGCCTGAAGAGCCACAAGGTGATCCTCGATGCGCAGGCGCGCACCGCTCTCATCGCGGAAGCCGCCGATGCGCTGGCCAAGGACGCCAAGCTCGCCCTCGTCGAGGACGCTGCGCTGCTCGCCGAGAACGCCGGCCTCACCGAGTGGCCGATCGTGCTCATGGGCGAGTTCGACAAGGCATTCCTGTCCGTGCCGCCCGAATGCCTGACCAGCTCGATGCGCACGCACCAGAAGTGCTTCTCGCTGCGGCACAGCAAGAAGCTGTCCAATCATTTCCTGCTCGTCGCCAACCTGAAAGCCAGGGACGGCGGCAAGACCATCGTCGCCGGCAACGAGAAGGTGATCGCGGCTCGGCTCTCCGACGCCAAGTTCTTCTGGGAGCAGGACCTCAAGAAGAAGCTCGAGATCATGCGCGACGAGCTGAAGGGCATCACCTTCCACGAGAAGCTGGGGAGCCAGTTCGAGCGCGCCGAGCGCGTCAAGGAGCTCGCCCGGCAGATCGCGCAGTCGCAGGAGCTGTGCGAGGCGGCGCTGGCGCAACGCGCGGCCGAACTCGCCAAGGCCGATCTGGTGTCGGGCATGGTCGGGGAGTTCCCCGAGCTGCAGGGGCTCATGGGCCGCTACTACGCGGAAGCCGAGCACATGAACCCGGCGATCGCGCGCGCGATCGAGCTGCACTACAAGCCGAAGGGGCCGACCGACACGGTGCCGCTGGAGAGCGAGGGCGACGGCGCGGCCGTTGCCGTGGCGCTCGCCGACAAGCTCGACATGCTCGTCAGCTTCTGGGCGATTAACGAGAAGCCGACGGGCTCGGGCGATCCCTATCAGCTCCGCCGCGCGGCGCTGGGCGTCATCCGCCTCGTCATCGAAAACGATCTGCGCATGCCGATCACTGAGATTGCGCACAAAGGCAGACCCCTTTGGCAGCGCTTCATCGAGCCGCGGGAGAGGACAACTTGGATTGTGGATCGCCCCGCCATTGCTCGGATCAAGGGCTACATACCAAACATCGAAGATCTGGCCAATTCCGACCCTACTCAGTTCACGTACTGGGAAGCGGTCGGAGACCTGCTGGGCTTCTTCGCCGAGCGGCTGAAGGTGCACCTGCGCGACAAGGGTGCGCGCCACGACCTCATCGATGCGATCTTCTCGCTGCCCGGCCAGGACGACCTCGCGCTCATCGTCAAGCGCGTCGAGGCGTTGACCGAGCTGCTCAAGACCGAGGACGGCGCCAACCTGCTCACAGGCGTCAAGCGCGCGCAGAACATCCTCTCCATCGAGGAGAAGAAGGACAAGACCAGCTACGCCGGCCCCTACGACCAGATGCTCCTGAAGGAGCCTGAGGAGGTGGCGCTCGCCGCAGCGATCGAGAGCGTGAAGCGGGACACGGCGGCTGCCATCAACGTTGAGAACTTTGCCGGCTCCATGCGCGCTCTCGCCGAGCTGCGCGCCCCCGTCGATGCCTTCTTCGACAAGGTGACGGTCAACTCTGAGGACGCGGCGCTGCGCCGCAACCGGCTGCATCTGTTGTCGGAGATCCGCGCCGCCACTCTCAACGTCGCCGACTTCACCAAAATCGCGGGTTGATCAGCGCATTTTAAGCGAGCATCGCATGATCGATGTGTGCCGCTACCTGTTTGTCTACGGCACGCTGATGAGCGGCGCGCAAACCGCGCTGGGACGCGCGCAACGCGTGCGCCTCGCGCGCGAGAGCGACAGCCTCGGCCCCGCCTCGATCGCGCACGCGCGCCTCTACGACCTCGGCCGCTATCCCGGTGCCATCGCCGGCGGCGGCGAGGACGACCTCGTACAAGGCGAGGCCGTGCTGCTGTCCACGCCCGAGCCGACGCTCGCATGGCTCGACGCCTACGAAGGCATCGCCCCGGGCAAGCACGATGCAAACGAGTACGAGCGAACGTTGCGCGAGGTGCGGCTCGCGGGCGGCGAGGCGATCGATGCGTGGGTTTATCTTCTGCGTGCCGTTCCCGTGCGTACTCAGCGTATCGAGGATGGACGCTGGATGCCGCGTCGAGGCGGAGCCTCGCGCTGATCGTCGAGGCGAAGCCTCGCAATAATTAACGAGGCAAAGCCTCGCGCTAACTATCGAGGCGGAGAGAGCTGGCCTGCGGACCCCGAGCGACCCTCTAGCCACCCAGGCACGATCCCCGCTTTGACCGGGCGGCCAGCTCCCACACCCACGGTTTACACCCGCCGCCGATCCGCCACTATTTCAATTCGCGAATTCACTTATGATGTGCATAAGCGCACGATTCTTGTTGCGCAGCGTGAAAGCTCAGACGGCGCAGCGAGTTCACGCGTCGGTCGCGCTCGCGGCTTCCACGCAGGCGCGCTCGTATGCTTCGCTCGCCTCAAGCCATGCTTCCTCCGCCTGCCCCAGGCGTTTCACGAGCTGGCCGCGTTCGACGCCGGCGCGCTGCGCTGCGGGAGCGTCGCTGACATACAATTCCGGATCGGCGAGCAGCGTGTCGAGCTTCGCGATCTCGGCTGCGATCTTCTCGACGTTGCGCTCGGCGGCCTGCATCGCCTTCTTCAAGGGCGCCAGCGTCGCGCGCCGGTCGGCGGAGGCGCGCCGCTGCTCGACACGTGCGCTGCGTCCCGCCTCGCCCTTGTCCCGGCCCTCGCGCCGCGGACCGGCGCCGCGCTCGGCCAGCAGCTCGGCGCGATAGGCGTCGATGTCGCCGTCATAGGCCTTTACGCTGCCGTTGCGCACGACCCACAGCCGGTCCGCGCACGCCTCGATGAGGTGGCGGTCGTGGCTGATGAGGATGACCGCGCCCTCGTACTCGGTGAGCGCGTGCACCAGCGCCTCGCGGCTGTCCACGTCGAGGTGGTTGGTCGGCTCGTCGAGGATCAGGAGGTGCGGGCCATGGAAGGCCGCGAGCGCCAGCAAGAGCCGCGCCTTCTCGCCGCCCGACAGGTTTGTGCACTTGGTGTCGGCCTTGTCGGCGGAAAAACCGTAGGAGCCGAGCCGCGCCCGCCGCTGCGCTTCCGTAGCCTCCGGCATCAGTTCGAGCATGTGGTCGTAGGGCGTCGCCTGCGGGTTGAGCTCGTCGAGCTGGTGCTGGGCGAAGTAGCCGACGTCGACGCGCTTGGCGCCGAACATGCTGCCACCGAGCGGCGCGAGCTTGCCGGCGATGAGCTTGGCGAACGTCGACTTGCCGTTGCCGTTCTGGCCCAGCAGCGCGATGCGGTCGTCGTGGTCGATGCGCAGGTTGAGGTCGTGCAGCACGGGCTGGTCGGCCGCGTAGCCGACGACGACGTCCTCGAGCCGCATGAGCGGGCTCGCCAGCGTCTTTGCCGGCTGGGGCAGCTGGAACGGGGCCACGCGCTGGTCCATCTGCGCCGCGATCGGCTGCATCTTCGCCAGCGCCTTGACGCGGCTTTGCGCCTGCGCCGCCTTGGTCGCCTTGGCCTTGAAGCGGTCGATGAACACCTGGATGCGGCGGCGCTCCTCGTCCTGCTTCTTCTTGAGCTTTAATTCGAGCCGCTGCTTTTCCCGCCGCGCCTCCTCGAAGTCGTCGTAGCCGCCGGAGTAGAGCGTGAGCTTGCCGCGGTCGAGATGCAGGATTGCGCCGACGGCGCGGTTCAGAAGCTCACGGTCGTGGCTGACGATGAGCACGGTGTGCGGATAGGAGCGCAAATAGCTCTCCAGCCACAGCGCGCCTTCCAGATCGAGGTAGTTGGTCGGTTCATCGAGCAGCAGGATCTCGGGCTCTAGGAACAGCACCGCGGCGAGCGCCACGCGCATGCGCCAGCCGCCCGACAGCGCGCCGCAGGGACGCCGCTGCGCCGCCTCGTCGAAACCGAGGCCGGCAAGGATCTGCGCCGCGCGTGCCGGCGCCGAGTGGGCGTCGATGTCGGCAAGCCGCTCGTGGATGGTGCCAATGCGGTGGGCATCCGTGGCGGCCTCGGACTCGGCCAGCAGCGCCGCGCGCTCGGCGTCGGCGGCAAGCACCCAATCGATGATGCTCTCCTCGCCCCCCGGCGCTTCCTGCGCGATGTGCCCGATGCGGGCTGAGCGCGGCACCGTGACCGAGCCCATATCGGGGGTGAGATCGCCGCAGATGATCTTTAAGAGCGTCGTCTTGCCGGTGCCGTTGCGGCCGACGAGGCCGACCTTGTGGCCGGTCGGGATGCCGGCGGTCGCGCCCTCGAAGATCGGCCGGCCCTCGATGCGGTAGCTCAGGTCGTTGATGTGCAGCATGGTGGGGAGGGCATAGCGGCTCGCGCCCGGGCTGTCACGGGCCCCGCGCCGGTTAAGCTGAAGCGAGCATCAGCCCGAGACCACCGGCTTCAAGGTTTCGACCAGCAGGCGCTCCTGCGCCGCCTTGTCGGCCACGGCGAGGTGCGCGGTGAACCAGTCCTGCACCATCTGGCAGACACGCTCCGGTGCCTCGTGCGACAGCGCCTGCGGGTTGGAGAACACCTTGAGGTCGTTCTCCTTCCAGCCGAGCTTCGAAAGCTCCTGCACCAGCACCTCGTAGTCGGTCTTGCCCGCCTTCTCGTGCTGGGTCGGCGTCTTGCGGCCGTCGGCGATCGCTTCGAAGATGGCGGCGACCTGCGCCTGCACGGACGCGCTCTTCTCGGGCGATTGCATCAGCTCGATCACGGCGGGGGCGGTCTCGCCCTGCGAGATGAACCCGAAGCAGGCGCCGATGCCGGTCTTACTTAGGCTCTTCAGGTTGTCGAGGAACGCGCTCGCCACGAGCTTGAGCTTGTCGGTGCTCGCCGACAGCGCCTCCTGGGCGTGCTGCCGGCGCAACGCGACCAGCGCTTCGGCGAGGTGCTTGTAAATCGCCGTCGGGGGCTGTTTTTGCGCCGTTAGCGTGGCGGCGGCTTTGAGCTGCTCGCTGTACCAGTCGGGGAACTCGCGTTTCACGACGCTCCACATGGGCGTCTGCGCGAACTTGGCATCGAGCGCCTGTGCGCCCTGCTCGACGGCAGCCTGCGATACCGGCGGAGCGATTGGCGCCTGCGCGGCCTCTTGCGTCTGCGCGCCGCTTGTCGGCGTCTGCTCGCTCTTGGGAGCCTCGACCGTCTCGAGCGGTCCGGTGTCGGTCGCGCTGCTCCGGTGCCAGAAGAACCAGCCTCCGGCCGCGACCAGAACGAGGATCAGACCGAGGCCGGCGAGACGCGCGGCGCGCGAGGGCTGACTCCCACGATCGCTGCGCGCGACGCGGATGCGGTCGGGCTCAAACGAGCGCTCGCCCACGGACGGAGCCGGGCGCGTCGACGGCCCGGTCGAGCGCGTGACGCCTGGTCGCGGAGCGGGCGCCTGCGGTTCCGGCGCCTGAAAGGGAAACACGGCGGGAGCGGGGCGCCAGTCGGCGAAGCCCGCGCGCCAGATGAGATCGGTCGGCTTCAGATGTCCTTGCGACACGAAGGTGCGCATCTCGACATCCGACAGTGGCCCGTGCTGTTTTCCGTCGCGGGCGATATACCATTGGATGTCAGGCTGCTGGCCGGTCATGAAATTCTCATAGTGATGTTCGGGAGCGGACTGGAGCTGCGCACCAGCGCCTTACTCAGGCTGGCCTGCTCGCATGGCGGCAATGTGGTTCTTTGGCACCTGCTTCGTCAATCGCGATCGGGGTGCGCGGGGCCCCCATCCACGGGGGCTTTTGGTCTCGCACCTTGCTGGGGGTGCCTGCCGCCGCTATAACCCGCCGCAATCCATACAAAAATCCAGGCATGAAAGAGGCTGAGGGATGGCCATCGAGCAAACGCTTTCTATTATAAAACCGGACGCAACGGCACGAAACCTGACGGGGACGATTAACGCCATCATCGAGAACGCCGGGTTGCGTATCGTCGCCCAGAAGCGCGTGCGCTGGACGCTGCCGCAGGCGCAGAAGTTCTACAAGGAACACAAGGGCAAGCCGTTCTACGATACGCTCTGCGAGTTCATGACCTCGGGCCCCATCGTCGTGCAGGTGCTCGCGGGCGAGAAAGCCATCGCTAAATACCGCAAAGTGATGGGCGCGACCGATCCGGCCGAAGCCAAGCGCGGCACTCTGCGCAAGCGGTTCGCCATCTCCCGCTCCAAGAACTCCGTACACGGCTCCGACAGCCCGGGTTCCGCCGCGCGCGAGATTGGCTTGGTCTTTCGCCCCAGCGAGCTTGTAGGATGAGGCGGCGGGGCTAGCTCGCGCCCTTCGCGCAAACGCCGCAGATAGTCTCATGGCCCGCATCAGGTTCTACGTCGCCACCAGCCTCGACGGCTTCATCGCCGACCGCGACGGCAGCGTGGACTGGATGGCGCCGTACGACGCGCGCCTCTATGGCTACGACAGGTTCCTCTCCGAGGTCGGCGCGGTCGTGATGGGCCGGCGCACCTTCGAGATGATCAACGCCACCGGCGAGGACTGGCCCTACGCCGGTCTCACCGTGTTCGTGCTCTCGTCGGAGCCGCTGTCAGGGCTGCCGCGCGGCGTCGCCACGTCGGGGACCGGCATGCTCTCGACGCTGCAGCGGGCGCGCGAGGCGACCCAGAAGGACATCTGGGTCATGGGCGGAGCCACTGCGCTGCAATCGGCGTTGGAGGACGGCCTCATCGATCTCGTCGAGATATTCCTCGTGCCGGTGCTGCTCGGCAGCGGGCTGACGCTGCTCAACGACTTGCGCCGCCGCCAGTCGCTGGTGTTCGACGGCATCGAGGCCTTCCCCGACGGGGTTGTTAAGCTGCGCTACATCTTGCCGAAGCGCGCAAAGCCGAGCCCGGCCCCGCGGCGCTGAGCACTCGCGATCTGGGCGTCCAGCGCGCTCGAAGACCGGGGGCGGGGAATATCGAACTGACGATCCTCCCTTGCGCCGCGCCACTCGCCGCGATAATGGTTAACGTCAATCCAGAAGCATTGCGCTTAAGGTTTTGCGGGGGTGCGCTTGTGGACCGAGCATTTATAAAAGCCGGCGTTGTTGTTTGTATTTTTGCGGTCGCGGCAGCGATTTCTTCCCTCAGCGCGGCGCCCCTTGAATCCTGTGACGCCGTCGAGCCGGCAACCGCGCAAAAGAATTGCATCTCGAGAAATATCGAGCAGCTTCAAGCCGGAATCAAAGATGGCGTTTTTGCCAAGCGCAAAAGCCACGCCGGCGCCGGGGGAAGTGCGGGTTCCGCCGCCGTCCTCGAGACGTTGATTTGCGCAGAGCAGCGTTTCACTGCGTTTTTGCAGGAAGCCCAGTAGGTCCTACCGCCAAGCCATTACCGGGAACAACGAAATGGTCCGCAAAATCCTTGCCCTCTCGTTCCTGCTCGGCATGACGAATTCACTGCCTGCGCAGAACAGCGTTCCTCCTGGAAATATTTGCCTGGGCGAAGGCGAGAGCGCGCTCGGGTGCACGGAGGACATAGGGCGTCCGCTCGATGAAGCAAAGTTGCTGAGACTGGGCTGCGAGCCGCTTTCGGTTATTAGAAACGCTATATTCGAAAAGTACGGGCTATGCCTGAAAGACGATTTCAATCAGCAGTTTTTCAATCAGACGTGTTCGCCAACTGGAAAAAACTCCGATGCGGCTGACGACAAGGTCGAGGTGTGGTCCGGCATTCTCACCATCGTAAAGGTGGAGCGCCTGAAGGGCTGCTACAGATGATTTCCGTAGTTGTCGAAGAATAAGCGGGGCGGCGATGTGGAAAAAGCTGGGCGATGCTGGACTCAAGCTCAATCAGATTGTCGTCAACGTATCAAAAGTCATTTGGGTGCTGCGGGCTCCGGTCTTCGTCGCCGTCGTCGCCTTTGTGTTGCTCAGTCATGGGCAGACCCAGGAGGCCTACGTTTCGCTGGCTTCCTATTTTCTCAACGGCGCTCCGTGGCCGGCAATTTGGGCGAGCACCTCGCTTGTAGTGCTCTGCCTGGCGCTGTTCCTCGTTTCCCGCGATCTCACCATTGTCGCCGACGACAGCTTGTCGGGAAAGAACACGGTCGGGTTCACATTGAGGAACCTTCCCGGGGCCTTGAGCATCGTTCCACTGGCGGGCGTCGTCTATGGGCTTTACCTCGCCGGTCTGCCGCTCGATGGGTATCTCGAATATCATGGGCTTGTTGATGCGTCGCCAAAGCCCGAGTACGTCTCGCCTTTTCTGGCGGACCTCACTGCCGCCACCAAAAGCACCCAGCAGCTGCTGAGCGCTCTCGTGCACGCTCTTTTTGTATGCGCCGCGCTTATCGCGATCACGGTGCCGTTGATACTCTGGCGGGCCAATGGACGGATCGAACTTTTCGATCACTTGTCGATCAGAACGCAGGGCCGTCGTGTCCTGGCTGTTCTGTCGATAGCGCTGGCAATTTTGATTCTCGTTTGCGCCGCGCAGTCGGCACCCGTCATCGGCCCGAAGATCATCGGCGGTATCCGCGGGCTCGGCTCCATCTTCGTCCTCAATGTCTTTCTGATCTTTCTGCTGTTCTTCCTGGCGACGATGGTGCGCTGGTACGATGAGCACGGTCTGCCGATCGTGAGCTTGTTGGTGCTGGTTGCCATCGTCAGCTCCAATTGGGGCTGGAACGACAACCACAGCATCCGGCTGATGCCGGTCGAGAACAAAGACGCGACCGCGGCCACCTCGCTGCAGGCCAATGCCGCAGAGGCAAACCTGCGACCTTTGTCTGTGGCGTTTCTTGATTGGTTGGATCGACGGCGCGGATTGCAGCCGTGCTCCCCGCCGCAAGATTGTGCCGTTCAAACCGGTAGCACCGGGCAACCTGCCAAGTTGCCGGTCTATCCGGTGTACATCGTCGCCGCGGAGGGAGGCGGCATGTATGCCGCCGAATTCAGCGCGAGCGTGCTTGCGCGACTTTACGATCGCTGTCCGGCGTTGAAGGACCACGTCTTTGCCATCACTAGTGTCTCGGGTGGAAGCATCGGCGCCGGGCTGATGTCGGCGCTTCTGGGCCGGCCAACCGCCTCTGGCGATCCTGGAAAATGCGATTTGGATCTGGAGGCCGCGGCCGCGATAAGCCCCGGCAAGGGATTGCTGGAGACAACAGCGGATGCGTTCCTGTCGGACGATTTTCTGTCGCCGCTGGGAAGCGCGGCCCTTTTTCCCGACTTCTTCCAACGGTTCTTCCCGGTCGCCATCCCGGCGTTCGATCGCATAAAAGCCTTCGAGGCCTCCCTCGAGGCAACCTGGGACGCTCATGTCGCCGCTACCGAAAACCCCCTGCGAGACTCTTTCAGGCGGCAGTGGCGCCCCGATGGTCGGGCGCCGATGCTTGTCTTCAACACCACCGCCGTCGAGAATGGGCAATCCGTTGTCGTGGCGCCCTTCCTCACCCTGTCTCGCGGCATAGATTACGGCGGCGAGATAAAGTCCATCTACGAAGACCTCATCTGCTATGGGACAGGCGATAAGACTGGACGTTGCCTACATAAGATCGGGAAAACGAACCAGGATATGCCCTTGAGCACCGCCATGGGGCTCAGCGCGCGCTCTCCCGTGGTGGCGCCGGCGGGATGGGTCCAGGTCGGTTCCAATCGCAATAGATATGCCGACGGCGCGTATGTCGAGAATTCGGGCGTCGATACCGCACTTCTGCTCATCAGAAATCTGCGCTTTTTTCTCGATTATCCAAATCTGCTAATCCGTCAGAATCCCGGCGCCGGACCCGACATTTATAAGCGGGTGGAATTCCGTCTGCTGGTGCTCAGCGAGTGGAGCGGCTACCGCCCCACGGACGAGGGCCTCACCGAAATCATGACCCCGCTGCGGGCGCTCTATCGCGCACGCGTTCAGCGCAGCGAGATTGCAATAAACCGGGCGCGCAGCATCGGTGTTCCCACCCAGGTCATGCGCATCGATCACGATGTCTTTGTGATGCCGCTGGGTTGGCAACTTTCCGACCAGACCACGCAGATCATTTCGGCGCAGCTGGGCAGGCCCGGCGAGTGCAGAAGCAACGGTGAGTGGAATGGCTACTGGCAGAAGCTCAACGCGAAGCTTCGTACGGTGAAGCCGCTGGAATCCGGCCGAATGGAGCGCACGTTGGAGCTGCTCGGCCTCTCCGCGAGCCCGGAGCGCAAGCTTGATGCGGCGCGGGAGCGCTTTGTGAAGCTGGCATGGCTTCGCAACGACAACGCTTGTGCGATGAAACAAATGCTCGTCGACGTCAAAGATGCGATGCAAGCGTTCAAGTGAGCCGGGCACCTTTCCGTCGCTCGATCGAGTGACGTAAATCCACTCCGGTTCTTCGCCTTGCCGTCTTAAGCCTAGCTCAGCTCGCGGATCTTGAACTTGAGCCCGCCCTTCGGCGTCAGCGTCACGGTCGCATTGATGCCGGCGGGATTGTCGCCCACGTACTCCGGCCGGAAGCGCCGCAGCAGCAGCGACAACGCCAGCGTGTTCTCCACCTGGCTCATGGCGCCGCCGATGCAGGAGCGCTTGCCGCCGCCGAACGGCAGGTAGCTGTACTTCACCTGTTTCTTGGCGCCGCCGCCCATCCAGCGCTCGGGGCGGAACTCCTCGGGCTCCTCCCAGAACTGGGGGTTGTGATGGGCGCCGTAGGCGAACAGCACGATGCGGTCGCCAGGATAGATCGGCTTGCCACCGATCTCGTCGATTTCTGTGGCGACGCGGATGAGGCCCCAGATCGGCGGATAGAGGCGCATCGTCTCCTGGATCACCGCCCGGGTGTAGGCGAGGGCCGAATAGTCGGCGGCGGTAGGCTCGCGGTCGCCATAGACCTCCTCGCCCTCCCGGCGGATGCGCTCGGCGGCCTCGGGGTGGCGCGCGGTCTCATATAGCGCCCACGCGAGCGTGAGCGCCGTCGTCTCGGTGCCGGCCCACAGGTACTGCTTCAATTCGTCGATCGCCTGCTGGTGGTCGAACTCCGGCATGCTCGGGTCGGCGACGGCCGCTTCGATCATCTTCAGAAGCGTGCGCTCGCGCTCCTCGCGCGGGTCGGCGGCGAGGACGGCGGGCGGCACGCTGGCCCACACCTCCATCGCCTTGGCGGCGCTCTCGTCCGTCATCTCGAACACTTCGCCTGCCTGCTTCTTGAGACGGATCTCCTTGTGGTTCATGACGTCGGTATACGTCTTGACGCACTTGAAGACGAAGTGGGGGTTGAACGGCATGTCGCGGTCGAACAGCGCCTTGCAGATCATGTCGGCGGCGAGCGTCCACGTCTGCTCGACCATCTCGATGGTGTCGCCCGACTTCGCGATGTTCGCCCACAGGTCCATCTTGGTGCGGATGGCGGCGAGGAAGTAGGGGATGTACTCGGCGAACATGTCAGGGTGGAACGCCGGCTGCTGCGGCATGCGGATCTTCTGCCAGAGCACGCCGTCGTTGGTGATCATGGACTTGCCGAAGATCGGCTTCAGCCCGTCGAAATACTTGATGTAGGAATCCGCCTTGGCGACGAGCACGTACTTGAAATGCTCGGGCTCGGTCAGCAGCACGATGCGCTGGTTGGCGAGATTGACGGGGATCACCGGCCCATAGCGCTCCGCCATCTGCATGATGATGCGCAGCGGGTTATCGGACTGCGTCTTCAGCAGCGGCGTGAGCTTGAACCAGATGCTCGATTCCTCACCTAGCCCCTGGGTATGGGCCGGTGCTGCCTCGGGTGCCGGCTGCTTTGCCGTCGCGGTCATGCTGTCGTCTCCCGGCGTGAGGGCCGTCACAACGCATTGTCTATGCCAGGTCCAGCCAACGGGATGTAAACTCGCGCCCCGACGGGGGCCTGCCGGCGGGGTGCCGCAGCCCCAAAAGCCTGCTCCCCCCAAGTCTGGAAACCATTCTCGATAGCTAGCACCCTGGGCGCGCAAGTGTCCATGCGAGCAGGCAATTCCGCTTCATTATAACGCGTGCGCCAGGGGGCCAAAAACCCTCACCCGGGTCAGGGCAGCGGCGGCCAAAACAGGGCTTTCTCTTGGTTAATCGGGGCTTGCGGGCTCGACACCTTTTCCCCGGCAATGTGGACACGGCCTGAGGCAAAAAGCTCGAGCGCATGCGGATAGAGCTTGTGCTCGGCCTCGAGCACCCGCGCGGCGAGGCTTTCGGCGGTGTCGCCGTCGAGCACCGGGACCGCGGCTTGCGCGACGATGGGGCCGCTGTCCATCTCGGCGCGGACGACGTGCACCGTGCAGCCCGTGACCTTCACCCCGGCCGCAAGCGCGCGCGCGTGCGTATAGAGGCCGGGGAACGCCGGTAGCAGCGAGGGATGGATGTTGAGCATGCGGTTGCGCCAGCGCTCGACGAAGGCCGGCGTCATCAGCCGCAGGAACCCGGCGCAGGCTACGAGGTCGACCTTGAACGCATGCAATGCTGCGTCGAGCTCGGTCTCGAATTCGCTGCGCTCTCGGAAGCGCTTGTGATCGATCGCGCGCGTCGGCAACCCGGCGCCCGCGGCCTTGAACAGCCCCTCCGCCTCCGGCCGGTTGGAAAGGACGCAGGCGATCTCGGCGGGGAAGTCTGGGTCGCGCGCCGCCGCGATCAGCGACATCATGTTGGAGCCGCGCCCGGAGATGAGGATGCCGACACGCTTTTTGTTGTCCGTCATGCCGGTCCCTTAGCACGGCGCGCGGCCGGTGAACGACCGCTTTCTGAGCCGCTTGGCAAACCAGCGCGAGAGCCACCCGGACGTGAAGTAGAGGATGCCAAAATAGATCAGCGCCACCACGACCGTGATGCCCGCAAGCAGGCCGCTATGCTCAGCGATCCACGCCTGTGCTTCGGTCATGAAGGCCTGCCTTTCGTCCACCGTGACGAGAAACGGAAAGACACAGACGATCTGGATGCAGGTAATGATTAGAACCGCCAGGAAGGCCAGAACCGCGAAGCGCAGTTGCTCACCGCGGTTGAGGGCCCGGCGGTACGTGGTGACGAACTTATGGATGCCCGCGGCCACCGATCCGATCAGGACGCCAGTGGTGACCCCGGAATTTGCGTTGATGTCGAAACCCACCAGTATCGCGGTGACCACTGCCGAGACCCCGAGGTAAACTGCGCTGAACAGCAGCACGGCGGGCCACAAGCTGCTTTCCGTATCGACCGATGCGCTCGTCATGTTCGATCCTCGTTATCGGCAATTCCGCTGCTTAGCACGCGGCGGGTCGGCGCACGACCGCCATCCGCGGTTGACGAGTAGCGTGCGTGCGCCCATGTAAACGGGGCCGCACACGTCGCGGCAAATCTCAATTGGAGATACCCAACCATGTCTAGCGACATCCCCAGTAGACGCGCGCCGCCGTCGGCCGCCGTGGGTGTCTGAGCGCTAGCCCGGGCTCACCTCGGCCGCCGTCGCGGTCGCAAGGAAGGTGAGCCATGACCTCCGAAATCCGCTACCTCGCCCAGCAGCTCCTGCACGCCGGGCTCGCGCCGCTGAGCGAGCGCGAGGCCCGCGTCATCGCGCGTGTCGCCAAGCGCGTGCACACCGCACGCGACGTAAACAAGGTCTTCGATCAGCGCCTGACCGTCGGCCAACGCCTTGCCGATCAGGTCGCAACGGTCGGCGGCTCGTGGGAGTTCATCGCCGGCTTCGGCGTGTTCCTCGCCCTTTGGGTCGCGCTCAACGCGGCACTGCTGGTCGAGCATGCCTTCGACCCCTACCCGTTCGTGTTCCTCAACCTGCTCCTGTCGATGCTCGCGGCCCTGCAGGCGCCCATCATCATGATGAGCCAGAACCGGCAGGCGGCGAAGGATCGCCTGGCGGCGGCACTCGATTACGAAGTGAACGTGAAGGCCGAGCTGTCGATCGCGCACCTGCATGCCAAGATGGACGTGCTGCAGGAGCGGCTCGAGTGTCGGCGGGCGGAGCCGAAGCCGGCGCCTGTCGCGGAGGCGGCGGAGTAAGCCCGCCGCAAACGCGCTTGGGCCACCCTAGGCTAGGGGTGGCCCAAGCGCCCACGCTGGTGCGACGAAGCCTTAGTACTGCTTCTTGGAGGGGGGCATCGGGCTATCAGCCGGGGCCATCTCCTCATCCGAGCCGGCGGTACCGGAGGCGGCGCCGGTGTTGGCCGAATCCTGCACCAGGCCCTTGGCGCAAGCGGCCTGGAACTCGGCCTTCGTCAGCGTACCGTCGTTATCGGGGTCGGCGGCCTTGAAATTCGTCACGTAGCCCTGGGCCTGCTTTAAATCGATGCTCGCTGCTCCCGCAACGTTCACTTTTTCCCACAGGGTTGAGCACTGGGCCGCGCTGAGTTTCACGGGTCCATTGTTGGCCGCGAACGCCAGGCTGCCCATGCTGCAGCCAATGGCCAAGGCCGCGATTGTGCATAACATTCTCATTTGTAGATCCTCCGATTCCGACTATAACTGGAGCGGGCCGCTTGGGGCGGCTGCTCGTCACCCAAACGCGGCGGGCATGGGAGGGTTCCGATCACCATCGAATGCCAAATTTCCGGCATGGGATGGCTGTGCTGATGTGGGTTCGCCACATCGCTAAGGCATGGGCGCGCACGGGTGCGCGATCCCCGGTGCCGGCTTTGGCGGCCATCTTCGGCCTGCTCACGGTGATGCCGGTCAGCGCCGGCCCCAATACCGCGCCCGATACCGTGTATGGCGCCTACGGCCCCGAAGGCCCACGCCTGCGCGAGCAGCTCTGGATCGTGCCGAGCGGCGACCCCAATATCTACCTGCGCGCCACCGTCTTCCGTCCGGCCGATCCGCTGGGCCGCGTCGCGCCGGAGCGTCACCCGCTCGTCGTTATCAATCACGGCACCTCCGATTGGACGCGCTCAGCCGTGTCGATGCCGGTTTTCTTCTGGCTCTCGCGCTGGTTTGTCGACCGCGGCTATGCCGTCGTGCTCCCGCAGCGCCGCGGCCACGGCGCAACCGGCGGGCCGCTGGCGGAATCCGTCGGCTCATGCGCCGAGCCCGATCACTTCGCGTCCGGCCAGGTCGCGGCCGACGACGTCGTGGCGGTCGTCGATTACATGACGCAGCAGCCGTTCGTTGAGCCGTCGCAGACGGTCGTCGCCGGCGTCTCGACCGGCGGCTGGGCCTCGCTCGCACTCGCCTCGCGCAACCCGAAGAATGTGCGCGCGGTCGTCAATTTCGCCGGTGGCCGCGGCGGGCACGCAGGAGGCGAGATGAACGCCATCTGCGGGCAGAGCGAGCTGATCCAGGCGGCCGGTGCGTTCGGCGCCTCCGCACGCCTCCCGACCATTTGGTTCTACTCCCAGAACGACAGCTTCTTCTCCCCCGAGCTCGCCACGAGGATGGCGGACGCATACCGCACTCACGGCGGCCGTGCGGAGCTGCACGTGCTTCCCGCCTATGGCGAGGACGGCCACGATATCGTGGACGATCGCGCCACCTGGGACCTCTGGGGTCCGGCGCTGGCGCAATTCCTCGGCGTGCAGGAAGTGTCGCAGTCCGACGTGGCGGGCACCGGCTCGCGGCCGAGCGCGCCCGCGCCGCTCGCCGCGACCGTCTCCGCGACCGGCGACGGAGATACCGCGCCGACGCAGTAGGCGCGCGCGGCCTTTAGGTCGTCAGTTTTGGATTTTCCCGGCGAGCAGTCGCAGATCCGCGTCGTTGCGCTCAAAGTCGAACAGGAAGTCGAAGGCGTGGATCGCCGCATCCTGGAAGCGGTTCAGGCAGCGGTAGTAAAGCCAGCGCCGCTCCATATGCGCGCCGAACAGGAGCTTGGTCGGGTAGGTCGTGACGCCCATCTCCACCCGGCCGATGCCGCGCTCGATCGCCATCTCGATCATCTTCAGCGCCATCACGAAGTAGAGGTTGAGCTCGCGCCCCTCGGGGTAGACCATGCCGATGTACTTGCCGATGACGCGGTCGGGCGCGACGAGCATCAACAGGAAGCTGATGAGCCGGTCGCCCTTCCAGCACAGCATCAGGCAGGCCCGGTCGCCGAGCTCGCCCATCACCTCTCTGAAGAGATCGCGGTTCAGATCCTCGAACTCGCCGTAGCGGCTCTTGCTCTGGTTGCGCGTGTTCACAAACAGCGGAAACAGTTGCTCCTCGATGCCCGCGGCCGAGTTGCGAAGCTCGATGCGCAGCTCGGGCAGCGAGCGCATCTTGCGCTTCATGTAAGTCCGCGTCTTTTTCGGCAGGCTGCAGAGATACTCGTCCATGCTCCGGCAGCGGACCGGCAGCGCCACGACGGGCAGGTTGGTCACGCGGTGGAAGCCGTGCTTGCCGAGGCTGGGGCTGAGTTGCTCGGCCTGGCTGCCGAGGCTCTTGACCGCGAGGATCGAGGCCCCGCGCGCCTGCGCCTCGCAGCGCAAGGCGCCGAGCAGGCCGGAGAAAATGCGCCGTTTCTGGAAGGGTAGAAGGTGGGGCGCAAAGCCGATGGTGCAGCTGTCCGACATGGGCGAGCCCAGCCCGATGACTGAGCGCGTGAGCAGGCGCGGCCAGCGCTTGTTGAGCCACTCGGTGGCAGCCCGCACGTTGCCCTGGAACGGCGTGTCGAGTCGGTACTCGATGCCGAAAACGGGGGCCGCGGCGATGATCTTGCGGTCCTCGAAGGCGGCGATGGCCGACAGCGAGAATCCGGGCGGGGGCACGGTCTCGACGGTGCGGAAGAAATCCCAGCACTCGGGCTCGCCGGGCAGCATCTCCTCCCACGCGGCCTTGGGGATCAGCGCAATCGACGGAAGCATTCGGAATTCAGGGTGATAGCCGACCGCGCCGCCCGACCCCGCGATCGCGCGGGCGCTCGTGAATGCCGTCATGCGTTCCCCCTGTCGCCGAAGGTCAGACCGGGGCGCCTGCTTTGTGTTTGAATTGGGCCTGTTAGCTTACGGATGCGGTCGTGCGGCGTTTTGGCCCGCCGCTACCGCCTCAACCGCCGTAGCGCACCGCCCCCGCATAGGCGACGGCCCACGCCTCGCCCTTGCCCTTGGCGTCGCTGCGTGCCCCGCCCGGCGGCGTGATCTCGCCGACGATAGATGCCGCTTCCCCCGCCGCTTTCAGCACCGCGAGCACGGCCTCCGCATGGCCCTTGGCTGCCACTACGATCATGCCGAGGCCGCAGTTGAACGTCTTGAGCATTTCCGCGTCGCTCAGGCGCCCGGCCTTGGCGAGCCAGCCGAACACCGGCGGCGCAGCGAAGGCGCCAAGGTCGATGCGCGCGGCAACGGTGTCGGGCAACACGCGCGGCAGGTTCTCCGACAGGCCGCCGCCGGTGATGTGCGCCAGCGCCTTGATGGCGCCGCGCGCGCCTCCCGTCGCCTTGATGGCAGCGAGCAGCGGCTTGACGTAGATGCGCGTCGGCGTGAGCAGCGCCTCCGCAAGCGTGCTCTTCGCTTCGAAGGGCGCGGGCGCATCCCAGCCGAGGCCTTGCTGCTCCGCGAGTCTCCGCACCAGCGAATAGCCGTTGGAGTGCACGCCCGATGACGGTAGCCCGATCAGCACATCGCCCACCGCAATGTCGCTGCGCGGCAGGATCTCGCCCCGCTCGACCGCGCCGACGGCAAAACCTGCAAGGTCGTAGTCCTTCGCCGCGTACATGCCCGACATCTCGGCGGTCTCGCCGCCGATCAGCGCGCAGCCCGCCTGCCGGCAGCCATCCGCAATCCCCGCGATCACGCTCTGCGCGGTGGCCACGTCGAGCTTTCCGCACGCGAAGTAGTCGAGGAAGAACAGGGGCTCGGCGCCCTGTACCACGAGGTCGTTGACGCACATGGCGACGAGGTCGATGCCGATGGTCGAATGCCGGCCTGTGTCGATGGCGATCTTGAGCTTGGTGCCGACGCCGTCGGTCGCCGAGACGAGCACGGGATCGCGGAAGCCGGCGCTCTTTAAGTCGAACATGGCGCCGAAGCCGCCGAGGTCGGCATCCGCGCCCGGGCGCCGGGTGGCCTTCGCAAGCGGCTTTATCGCGGCGACGAGCCGGTTGCCGGCGTCGATGTCCACACCGGCGTCGCGGTAGGTGACGGCCGTGTTGCTTTCCGCATCGGGCTCTGTCATTTCACGCCGAGAACCCAACTTTCGCCCCATTGCCTGCCGGAGATGTGGCGTCCTAGCAGCTAAGGCCTGCGCTGGGCAACTGAGGCGTTCACGATTGGGCGCCGGGCGGGGAGATCGATCGCGTGGCCAGGCAACTGCGAGGCATCCTATGTGTGGCGGTGGCGAGCGTCGCCGTCATCGCCCCGCTTCGTAGCGCCGCCGCCAGCGACGATGTCTACACGGTCGGCAACTACCCCGTCGACGCGCAGGCGGCCAACGCGGTGGCCGCCAAGGACAGGGCCCTCGCCGATGGCCAGCAGGCCGCGTTCCACTCCCTGCTCAAGCGCGTCGTGCCGGTGACCGACTACGATCGCCTGAAGCGGCTCAAGGTGCTCAAGTCGGCCTCGTTCTTCGAGGGCGTGTCGGTGCGCTCGGAGCGCAACTCCTCGACACGCTATATCGCGAGCCTCGACTTCTCCTTCCGCCCCGATTCGGTGCGCGCCGTGCTGCAGCAAGAGGGCATCCCTTTCGTCGACGAGCAGGCGCGCGAAATCAACGTCATCCCCGTCGTGCGTGATGCGCAGGGCGCGCCCGATAGCGGCAGCGCCGCGCGCGCGTGGACGGATGCATGGAAGGGCCTCGACCTTGAGCACACCCTCACCCCCATCGAGCTGCAGCCCTTGAAGCCCGTCATCCACGCCGACACGCTGCAGATGCTGACCGAAGGGCGCGGCTCGGCCGAGCGCATCCTCGCCAGCGAGTACGGCTCGCCCTACGTTGTCGTCGCCGTCGCCGAGATCGACACGGCCGCAAACCGCCTCAACGTGACCATGGCCGGCATCGATGCTGTCGGCTCCTTCACACTGAAGCGCAGCTACCGGGTGTTCGACGGCGACACCGGCTACGCCATGGAGCTTGCCGCCGTCGTCGGCCAGGGCGTGCTCGAAGGCCGCTGGAAGGTGCTGAAGGCCGGCCCCGGGCGCTCCTCGCACGGGGGAGCATCGGTTTCGCTGCAGGCGCAGTACGGCAGCCTTGCCGAGTGGCGGGAGATCCGCCAGCAGCTCCTTGCGGTGTCGGGCGTCGACGACATCCGCATCGAATCCGAATCTGCCCGTTCCGCTACGCTCACGCTGCACTTCCCCGGCGGCGGCGACGCGCTCGCCAGCGCCCTCTACGGCCAGCGCCTGTCGCTGGAGAGCGGCTCGGGCAACGTCTGGATCCTTCGCTCCGCCAACTGACGGCTTTCCGCCGCACGGGCCTGGCCGCACCCACGTAACAGGTGCGCCGCCGCCGCGATCGGATATATACGTCTCGATCGCCGACCCCACCCTGAACGAGCCTCCGGACCCGCGCCTTGAACCCGCCCAACATCATCACCCTCGGCCGGGTGATCCTCGTGCCCCTGGTGTTCTGGCTGCTCGTGACGGGGCAGACGCAGGCGGCGTTTTTCGCGTTCATCGTGGCCGGCATCTCCGACGGCGTCGACGGCTACCTCGCCAAGACCTACGGCTGGACCACGGAGCTCGGCGCCTATCTCGATCCGCTCGCCGACAAGCTGTTGATCGTCTGCATCTTTCTGGCGCTGGGCGTAGGCGGCAAGCTCCCCCTGTGGCTCGTCATCGCCGTGGTCTCGCGCGACATCCTGATCGTCATCGCCATCGTGCTGTCGTGGCTGCTCGGCAATCCGGTGCGGATCAAGCCGCTCGCCATCAGCAAGGCCAATACGCTGGCGCAGATCGTGCTTGCTGGCACGGTGCTGGCGGACGAGGGCTTCGGGCTCGGGCTGCAGACCGCCAGCTTGGTGCTCGTCTGGCTGACGGGCGCTCTCACGTTCGCCTCGCTCGCTGCCTATTTGCGTAGTTGGCTGCTACATATGTCGGGCTACGAGACGACCGGCGTGCAACGGTAAGTGCCGCCGCCGGCTCGAGGGGAGAGGCTGCAGGCGATGCGTGTCGAGCGACAAGTGCTGTTCTGGCTCGCTGCAGGCGTTGTCCTCGTGCTGCTGATCGGGCTCCTGGAGCCGATCCTGCTCCCCTTCGTCGCCGGCATCGTCATCGCCTATTTCCTCAATCCCGCCGCCGACCGCCTGACCAGGTGGGGCATTCCGCGGCCGGTCGCATCCATCCTCATCGTCGCTGCCTTCCTGTGCGCCATCGTCGCCGCGCTCGTGCTCATAGTTCCGTTGCTGGCGACCCAGGCGCAACAGTTGGCCGTCACCGCACCGGAGGAGATTGCCCGCGCGCGCGGCCTGCTCGAAGGCTGGGCGCGCGGCCACCTCGGAGCCCACTACCGTGCCTTCGAGACCGGGCTGGGACAGGTCTCGCAGGGGATCTCCGACAACTGGGCCAGCGTCGCCGGGACGCTGGCGACGTCGCTGTGGAGCCAGGGCCTGGCGCTGTTCAACTTCCTGTCGCTCATGCTGATCACTCCGCTGGTCGTGTTCTACCTGCTGATGGACTGGCACCGCATGCTGGCCAAGATCGATTCCTGGCTTCCGCGCGATCACGCGGCCACCCTCCGACGGCTGGCAAGCGACATCAACGACGCCGCCTCCGCCTTCATCCGCGGCCAGGGCACCGTGTGTTTCGCGCTGGCGATCTACTACTCGGTAGCGCTGACTGCCGCGGGCTTGCGCTATGGGCTGCTCGTCGGTCTCGGCACCGGTCTCATGAGCTTCGTGCCGTTCGTCGGCTGGGCGCTGGGCCTCATCACGGCGACCACCATCGCGACACGTGCAGTTCTGGCCCGAGGCGACGCCCATCCTCATCGTCATCGGCGTATTCGCCGGCGCGCAGGTGCTCGATGCCGGCTTCCTGAGCCCGAACATCGTCGGGCAGAAGATCGGTCTGCACCCCGTGTGGCTGATCTTCTCGCTGTTCGTGTTCAGCTACCTGTTCGGCTTCGTCGGCGTGCTGGTGGCCGTGCCCATCGCCGCGGCGATCGGCGTGATCGTCCGTTACGCGCTGAGGGCGTATCTGGAGAGCGAAGTGTACCGTGGCCGGCCGGCGATCGCTGCGGCCATGCCGGCTTCCGCCTCCGTACTCAAAGAGCCCTTCGTCCCATGACCGCCGCGCCTCGACAGCTCGTCCTCGATCTTGCGCACCGGCAGGCGCTGGGTGCGGAGGACTTCCTCGTCTCGAGCTCCAACGAGGCGGCAATCGAGCTCATCGACCGCTGGCCGGACTGGCCGCATCCCGCGTGCGTGGTCGTCGGCCCGAAGGGCTCCGGCAAGAGCCACCTCGCCAACGTGTGGCGGCTCAAATCGGCGGCAGGCGTGAGTGCTGCGGCGACGCTGACCGATGCCGCCGTCGCCCACCTGCGCGACGGCAGCGCCCTCGTCGTCGAGGATTTCGACCGCGGCATCGCGGACGAGCAGGCGCTGTTCCACCTCCTGAACCGCGCGCGCGAAAGCCGGCTCTCGGTGCTGCTGACCTCCCGGCAAGCCCCCGGCGACCTCGAGTTCCGCATCCCCGACCTGCGCTCGCGCCTGCGCGCGCTCCCCATCGCCGCGCTGGAGGCGCCCGACGAGGCGCTGCTGAAAGCCGTGCTGGTAAAACTCTTCAGCGATCGCCAGCTCAACGTGGAGCCCGCGGTCATCGAATACCTGAATCTTCGCATGGAGCGCTCGATGGCGGCGGCGAGCCGCGTGGTGGCGGCCATCGACGGGCTGGCGCTCGCCATGCATCGCAAGGTGACACGGCCGCTGGCGGCAGAGGCTCTGGCCTCCCTCAACGAAGGCGGGGAGTGACGAAAACCTAAGGCTGACCGCGTACATCATTGTCATAACAGCGTCGTACTCGGACCCCTGATTGCAGGGATTCGGTCGGCGGGGAGCTCTTTGGATGGCGAGCGCAAGGAACAAGGTGCGCGAAAAGACCGTGCCAGCGGCAAAGGTGGGACCACCGCCGCAGGGCCCGGATCGCTTCTACAACCGCGAGCTGTCGTGGCTGCAGTTCAACCGCCGCGTCCTCGAGGAGGCACAGAACGAGCGCCACCCGCTCCTGGAGCGCCTGCGCTTCCTGTCGATCTCGGCCTCCAACCTCGACGAGTTCTACATGGTGCGCGTCGCCGGCATCTACGGCCAGGTGGCGGCCGGTGTGCAGACGCTGTCGCAGGACGGGCTGACGCCGGCCCAGCAGCTGCGCGCCATCAACCGCTTCGCCGCGGGCCTCGTCGCCGACAAGCAGGCGTGCTGGCGGCTCCTCAAGGACAAGTTGGCCGAGGCCGACCTACGCATCCTCGAGCCCAAGGACCTGCGTCCGAGCGAGCGCAGCTGGCTGCAGCGGTTGTTCATGACGCATATCTTCCCCATCCTGACGCCGATCGCCGTCGACCCCGCGCACCCCTTCCCCTTCATCCTCAACAAGGGTCTGACGCTCGCCGTCGAGATGCAGCGCGACAGCGACGGCAAGGCCATGAACGGCCTTATCCCCATTCCCGGCCAGCTCGAGCGCTTCATCCGCCTCGGCGCACCCGACGCTGAGCAGCCCGAGCTGCGGTTCATCCGGCTGGAGACGATGATCGGCCTCTTCATCGACGAGCTGTTTCCTGGCTGCCAGATCAAGAGCCAGGGCGCGTTCCGGGTGCTGCGCGACAGTGACATCGAGATCCAGGAGGAAGCCGAGGATCTCGTGCGCTCGTTCGAAAGCGCATTGAAGCGCCGCCGTCGCGGCCACGTGATCCGGCTCGAGCTCGAGGCGTCGATGCCCAACCGCCTGAAGCGCTTCGTCGTGGAGGAGCTCGAGGTCGGCGAGGAATCCGTATTCGTCAAGGAGGGTCTGCTCGCGCTCGCCGACACTGCCCAGCTCATCGTCGGCGACCGGCCCGATCTCCTATACAAGCCGTTCGTCGGCCGCTTCCCCGAGCGCATCCGCGAGTTCAGCGGCGATTGCTTCGCCGCCGTGCGCAAGAAGGACATCCTCGTCCACCACCCCTACGAGTCCTTCGACGTCGTCGTGCAGTACCTGCGCCAGGCCGTGGCCGATCCCAACGTCATGGCCATCAAGTGGACGCTCTACCGCACCTCGCGCGACAGCCCCATCGTGCAAGCCCTCAAGGAGGCGGTCGAAGCCGGCAAGTCGGTCACCGCGGTCGTGGAGCTCAAGGCACGCTTCGACGAGGCCGCCAACATCCGCTGGGCACGCGACCTGGAAAGCGCCGGCGTGCATGTCGTCTACGGCTTCATCGAGCTCAAGACGCACGCCAAGCTCGGCATCATCGTGCGGCGCGAGGGCGCGGACCTAACGAGCTACTGCCACATCGGCACCGGCAACTATCACGCGCAAACCGCGCGCGTTTATACCGATCTGTCGCTGTTCACCACCGATCCCGTGATCGCGCGCGACGTGACGCGCATCCTCAACTTCGTCACCGGCTACGGCGAGCCCGCCGAGCTCGAGGCCATGGCCGCGAGCCCGCACGGCATCCGCCGGCGAATCATCGCGCACATTCGCGAGGAGATCGATCACGCCAAAGCCGGGCGCCCGGCCGCCATCTGGATGAAGATGAACGCCCTCGTCGACGCCCAGATCATCAACACCCTTTACGAGGCGAGCCAGGCGGGCGTCAGCATCGACCTCGTGGTGCGCGGGGTGTGCTGTCTCAAGCCGGAATTACCGGGCCTTTCCGACAATATTCGCGTCAAGAGCATCGTCGGGCGCTTCCTCGAGCACGCGCGCATTTACTGTTTCGGGCGCGGCGAGGGGTTGCCATCGCCGAAGGCCGCCGTCTACATCAGCTCCGCAGACATGATGCCGCGTAACCTCGACCGGCGCGTCGAGGCCATGGTCCCGATTCTGAACCCTACCGTGCACGAGCAGGTCCTGAACCAGATCATGGTCGCCAACCTCAAGGACAACCAGCAAAGCTGGCGGATAATGCCGGACGGCTCCTCGGAGCGGATCACGGCGGCGAAGGAGGAAGCCTTCAACGCGCACCAGTACTTCCTGACGAATCCGAGCCTTTCGGGTCGCGGGCAGGCGCTGAAGGAGAATTTCCCGCCACGCTTCAGTCCGCTAGGCAAAGACTGAGCAGGGGTCACGATTGACGAGCCTGGAGCGTTTGGTCGACAAGCTGCGCCCGCACACCGACCTCGAGCCGATCGGCGTGATCGACATCGGCTCCAACTCGGTCCGCCTCGTCATCTATGAGGGCGCGGTGCGGGCGCCGACCCCGCTGTTCAACGAGAAGGTCCTGTGCGGCCTCGGCCGCTCCATCGCCACCACCGGCCGGCTCGGCGAGGAACCCGTGCAGCGGGCGCTCGAGGCCCTCGTCCGCTTCCGCTCCATCGCGCGCATCCTGGAGGTGAAGAACCTGCGCGCCTTCGCCACCGCCGCCGTACGCGATGCCACCGACGGCCCAGAGTTCATCGTGCGTGCCGAGAAGGCGTGCGGCGCCCGCATCGAGGTGCTGTCCGGCGAGAAGGAAGCCAGGCTCGTCGCCCAGGGCATCATGATGGGCTTCATGGACGCCGACGGGATCGCGGGCGATCTCGGCGGCGGCAGCCTGGAGCTCATCGACCTCGCCAAGGACAAGCTGAAGCAGGCGACGACGCTCCCCGTTGGGGGATTGCGCCTCATCGACGCCACCGGCGCCAAGATCGATAAGGCGCAGCCGCTCGTCGACGAGGCGCTAGCGGGGGTCACCTGGCTAGGCGACGGCAAGGGGCGCCCGTTTTTCGCCGTGGGCGGAAGCTGGCGCGCCCTGGCGCACCTGCACATGGAGCACACGGGCTATCCGCTGCACGTGACGCACGGCTACACGATCCCAACCGATGAGGCGATCACGTTCTGCGACGTCGTGCGCAAGACCAAGAAGCTCAGCGCGCTGTCGGGCATCGAGAGCGTCACCAAGGCCCGCCGCGAGGTGCTGCCCTACGGCGCGCTCGTGCTCGAGCGGCTGCTGAAATCGGTGCAGCCGCGCGAGGTCGTGTTCTCCGTGTTCGGCATCCGCGAGGGGCTGCTGTTTAGCCTGTTGCCGGCACACGAGCGCCGCAAGGACCCGCTTCTAAGCTTCTGCGCCGAGTACGCCGGCCTGCGCTCCCGCTCGGTCGAGCACGCCTGGGAGCTGTGCAAGTGGACGGATCAGATCTTCACCCCGCCTGGCCCCGATGAGACGCCAGACGAGCGCCGCCTGCGCCACGCCGCGTGCCTGCTGTCCGATATCGGCTGGCGCTCGCATCCCGACTATCGCGGCGAGCAGAGCCTGAACCTGCTCGCCCATGCCGCGCTCGCCGGCATCGACCATCCGGGCCGCGTGTTCCTGGCGCTGGCGGTCTACTATCGCCACAACGGCGACGGCCAGGGCCGCGGCGAGGACCTCTACGAGAGCCTCAAGAGCATCGTCTCCAAGCGGGTGCAGAAGCGCGCCCGCATCGTTGGCGCGGCCATCCGGGCCGCGCACATGCTGTCGATCGGCATCGCCGGCGTCATCGACGAGACTCCCCTGACCTACGAGGCCAACAAGCTCGTGCTCACCATCCCCAAGGCCTACGGCGGCATGGACGGGGAGCGGCTGCGCCGGCGATTCGAGGCGCTCGCCGAGCTTCTAGAGCGCGTGCCGGAAATACGCATCGGCAAGTAATCCAGCCCTAATCGAGTGCGCGAGGGGCCAAGACTTGTCTCGGGCCCCAGGCCGCCACATTTTCTGCTAAATTGATCCTTCCGCAGCGACCAGGATCCCTATCGCCATGGCCGACGACCCGTACACGACCCTCGGCGTTCCCAAGGGCGCCTCCGAGGACGACATACGGCGGGCCTTCCGCAAGCTGGCCAAGGAGCTGCATCCCGACGTCAATCCTAAGAATGGCACGACCGAGGAGCGCTTCAAGAAAGTGTCCTCCGCCTACCAGATCCTCGGCGATCCGGAGAAGCGTCGCGCCTTCGACCGCGGTGAAATCGACGCGCGCGGCGAGCCGCGCCGCGATGCCTTCCGCAACTACTCGCGCGGCGCCAGGGCTGGTGCCGGAGCCGGCGGCGGCCAGGAGGATTACGGCTTCGCCGACATCTTCTCCGATATCTTCGGCGGCAGCGCGCGCGGCCAGGGCTCGGCGCGCGGCGGTTTTGCGGTGAAGGGGGGCGATGTCCGCTACACCCTCGACATCGACTTCCTCGAGGCCGTCAGGGGCACCACCAAGCGCGTCACGCTGCCCGGCGGCGCGGCGCTCGACCTCGCGGTGCCGGCGGGCGTGGCCGACAATCAGGTGCTGCGCCTCAAGGGCAAGGGCGCGCGCGGCTTGGGCGGCGCGGAGGCGGGCGATGCTCTCGTCGAGATTCGCGTGCGCTCGCACGCACAATTCAAGCGCCAGGACGACGACATCCTCTCCGAGATCCCCATCACCATCGATGAGGCGGTGCTCGGTGCCAAGGTGGAGGTCGCGACGATCGACGGGCGTGTGCAACTCACGATCCCCAAGGGCACGAGCTCAGGCCGCGTGCTGCGCCTGAAGGGCAAGGGCGTGAAAAGCGCGGGCAAGGCGGAAGCCGGCGATCAGCTCGTCACGGTGCGCATCGTGCTGCCGGAGGTCGTGGACGAGAGCCTGGCCTACTTCTTTTCCACCTGGCGCCAGAAGAACAGCTACGACCCGGGCCGCAAGTAGGCGGCACCTGCGCGTCCGCTACCTGCCAGGCGCCGGGATCGGCACCACCTCGCCGCCGTTCAGCGTCAGCGCGATCTCGCCCCGCTTGAGCCGGAGCGCATCCTCGCCAAACAGCTTGCGCCGCCAACCCTTCAACGCCGCGACGTCGGGCTCGGGCTCCAGCGCGATGCGCTCGAGGTCCTCCGAATCGGCAATGAGCCGCGGCGCCACGCGATGGCGGGCGGCGGACGCCTTGAGGAGCACACGCAACAGGTCGATGAGCGCGGTCGCCTCGGCCGAAAGCTGCTGCCCGCGATCGATGGGCGGCAGCCCCTTGGTGTCGCGCTGCAGGCCCCGCTTCACCGCCTCGATGATGTCGCGGGCGCGCGCCGAGCGCGAGAAACCCTCGCTCAGCGTGCGCAACTCGCTCAACTGTTCTGTGCTGGTCGGCGCCTGGTTAGCGATGTCGTACAGCGCCTCGTCGCGCAGGATGCGTGCGCGCGGCACATCCTGCGACTGCGCCATGCGCTCGCGCCAGGCGGCAAGCTCCATGAGCACGGCGAGCGCCTTGCGGCTCTTGACGCGCAACTTCAGGCGCTGCCAGGCCTCGTCGGGATGCTGCTCGTAGGTCTTGCGGTCGGTCAGCACGCTCATTTCTTCGTTGAGCCAGTCGGCGCGGCCGGCGGCGTCGATCTCGGTCTTGAGGTGCCGGTAGACGTCGCGCAGGTGCGTCACGTCGGCGAGCGCGTAGCTCAGCTGCTTGTCGGACAGCGGCCGCCGGCTCCAGTCGGTGAAGCGCGAGGATTTGTCGAGGTCGACGCCCGTCACCCTTTTCACGAGGTTCACGTACGAGATCGACTCGCCGAAACCGCACACCATGGCGGCGATTTGCGTGTCGAACACGGGGTGCGGCACCAGCCCGGCCTTGGAGAAGACGATCTCGATGTCCTGGCGCGCGGCGTGGAAGACCTTGGCGACGCGCTCGTTCGCCATCAGTGCCCAAAAAGGGGAGAGGTCGAGCCCCGGCGCCATGGGGTCGAGGATGAAAGCGTCCTCGGGTGAGGCGAGCTGCACGAGGCAGAGCTGCGGCCAGAACGTCTGCTCGCGCATGAACTCGGTGTCGACAGCGACGAAGTCGCAGTCGGAAAGGCGCTGGCAGGCTTGGGTGAGGTCTTGCGAGGTGGTGACGATGCGCATCTGGCGCGGGTATAGCGCATGCAAAGGCGTTTGTCGCGGGGCTCTGGTGCCCTTGCGTTAACCCGCCAGCGCGACCGATTGCCCGCGCCGCGCCTCGCGAATTCGCTGCCGCTTGGCGCCCGCGCCGCCCATAGCGCCACGCTATCGAATCCGAAGGAGCTCGATATTTCAGCTGAGCGAGCGCAGCGCGCATAACGGGCCACGGAAGCGCTGGTTCACCCCCGGCCCTCTCCAAGACCACGCAAACGCAACGCAGAAAACCCAACCGAAGGAGAACGACCATGAAGACCATCATCCTCGCCACGCTGCTCGCCGTTTCCGCCATCGCCACCGGCACCGTTGCCAACGCCGACACGTTCGCCGTGCACGGCTACCAGGGCAACAGCTACGGCAACTAAGCCATCCTCAAAGCCCCCGAGACGACCGCGGCCGCAGGAGCTCCCCCTGCGGCCGCTGTCCGTTTGATCTGCCACTCGTCGAGACGCCGCGAAATTTCATGCGTCTGTCATCCCGCACTGCTTCATCCGTTTGTTCAAAATTAGTCTAAAGAGCACTGAATTTTAAGCGAATTCATCTCAAATGGGGGTGCCCAATCTCAGCGCCGGCCGAGCGCCAGTCGTGTAGCCCCGAGGATACTCACAATGCCGCGTTTGCGTACCGCCATCCTGCCGCTGTTCACGGCGCTCGTAGTGCCCGCGTTCGGCGAAACCGCCACCACCTCCTGCCAGGCCTGGAACGCCTCCTACTGCGACGCGGAGTTTGCGCAAGCCCGCAACACCGAGATCGACGTTTCGCTCGCGGCGGTGAAGCTCGCCCGCGAGCGCACCTTCGTCGCGGCGCGCAACGCCGAGATCGAGGCATCGATCGCGGCCGTCACGATGGCGCGCCTGCAGCCGCCGAGCCGCTCGAGCTGCGAGAGCGCGGACCCGAGCCCGTCGCCCTGCGAGGGCGAGATTGCCGCCAACTTCGCCCGCGAGCGCAACGCCCAGATCGAGCTATCGCTGGCCGCCGTGAAGGTCGCCCGCGAGCGCGCCTTTGCTGACGCCCGCAATGCCGAGATCGAAGCTTCGATCGCGGCTACCAAGACGGCGCGTCTGCAGCCGCGCCGCGCCGCTCGAGCTGCGAGAGCGCCGATGCGAGCCTGTCGCCCTGCGTGGGCGAGGTCGCCGCCAACTTCGCCAAGGCGCGCAACGCCGAGATCGAGCTTTCGCTGGCCGCCGTGAAGGTCGCCCGCGAGCTCCGCTTCGCTGAAGCCCGCAATGCCGAGATCGAGGCCTCGATCCTCACCGTCAAGGCGGCACGCGAGACCGAGTTCGCGCTGGGCCGCACCAGCTGCGAGAGCCCCGAAGCGAACCTGCCGCCCTGCGAGGGCGAGGTCGCCGCCAACTTCGCCAAGGCGCGCAATGCGGAGATCGCCTGCGTCGATCGCCGCTGTCGCCGTCGAACGCAGAGCGCCGCTTCGCTGAAGCCCGCAACGCCGAGATCGATGCCTCGATCGCCGCCGTAAAGGCCGCACGCAAGCGCGGTCTCGCCCTTAGCCTCACCCACTGCAAGATACCCAATTCCGGGACGCCGCGCTGCGAGGCCGAGCGTGCGCGCGAGTTCGCGGCTGCCCGCAACGCGGAAGCCGCAGCCTCGATCGCAGCCGTCGCGGCCGAGCGCGACCGCCGCTTTGCGCAGGCGCGCAACGTCGAGATCACGGCTTCGATCGCGACCGTCGAGATGACGCACGCCCAGGTCGCGGCACTCACCGCCACGCGCTGCACCGGCGGCGAGGCCACGTCCCGCTGCGAGGGCGAGCGCACCCGCGAGCTGGCGATGAGCCTCACCCACTGCAAGACGGCCGGCGCGGAGACCCCGCGATGCAGGGCTGAGCGCGCGCGTGAGTTCGCCGCCGCCCGCAACGCCGAGATCAATGCGTCCATCGCGCTGGCCAACGCCGCCCGCGACCGCCGCTTCGCCGAAGCCCGCAACGTCGAGATCGACGCCGCGCTGTCCGCCTACCGCGCCGAGCGCATGATCCGCACCGCCAAGGCGCAGACGCCGGTCGCCGATCCGCAATCGCCGTCGATCGAAACCGGCGCCATCCGCGTGCCCGAGGTCCCGGTCGAGCCCATCCTGCCGCTGCGCCACTCGATCGGCACCGAGCCTTGCCCGGCCGCCAGCATCCGCCTGACACCGGTGCAGTTCTCCGGCCCCGGCGCCACCGTCGACGACGCCATGAAGCCGGGCCTCGACACCATCGCCGCGATCGCGAAGGATTGTCCGGCGGTGCACATCGAGATCCACGGCTACTCGGACACCTCGGCCGCCGCGCAAATCAACCGGCTCCTGTCGGAGCTGCGCGCCAAGGCCGCCATGGCCTACTTAGTGTCGGTCGGCGTCGCGGCGGACCGCATGATCGCCATCGGCCACGGCGACATGATCCCGCTCGCAGCCAACACGACGCCGGAGAACCGCGCGCAGAACCGCCGCGTCGAGTTCACCATCAAGGACCCAGCGTTGCAGGCTGGCGTGAAGCGCGTGATGTGGGACCTGTCGGAGCTGCTCGACCCGACCTACGTGCCGCAGCTTGCGCGCCTCAGCCCCTGAGTTCTGAGCCCTGATCCGGCGCCGGGCGGTTGCGCAACTGAGCGCGCGGCCATATTGCAGGGAGGCGCGCGCGGCGCCGAGGATGGCACCGGGCTTGGCGGTCGAGCCCTGCTGCAGCAGCACGACGACACCGTCGTAACCCTTGAGCGCGGCTGCCGGCACGGACTGCTTCATCGCCGCCCCCGTCCACCCGGCCACGACGCGGATCTCGCCCACTACGTTGGTGTAGGTCACCTTGCGCCGAGCGTTCTCGCCGCGCCCGATGGCGACCTCGCGCGCGGAGACATACGGCAGCAGCACGACGTCGACTTGCGCGCGCGTTTTGCCCTGCCCGTCGCCGACGGAGATGACGATGCCGTCGCTGCCGCGTTCGATATTCAGCGCAACCTTGAGACCCGCGGCCGTCGCCGCGGCGGCGCTCTCGATCGACGAGCGCTCCGAGCCGACCGCATGCTCGCGCCCGTTGACGACAGCCTGCGGCGTGTACACCTGCCCGTCGCCGCGCACGTTGGCGTAGGCCGTCTGGCGCTCGGTGAATTCGTGGCGCGCGAGCGTGTCCTTCCAGCCGAGGCGGTCCCAGTAGTCGACGGGTAGCGACAGCGCGATTATGTCGGGGTCACGCGCGAGCTTTGCCAAGAGCTCGTCTGCCGGCGGGCAGGAGGAGCAGCCCTGGCTCGTGAACAGCTCGACGACGGCGCGCGGGGCAGCCTCGGCGCCGGCGGCGAAGCCGGCCGTTGCGATCGTCGCGGCGAGAAGCCTGAACGGTGCTGCGCGCATTTGCCCTGCCTTCGTGCTCGAGTTGCGGCCTCGAGCTGCATTCGCTCCGCGCCGCCGCACCGTTACGGGCAAAGCCGGCTCATCTGACCGGCAACCTTCGCAAGTCCGGCGCCTGAGCGCCCAAAATTGGGTCATCCGCGTCCGGCAAATGCCATAATGATGTCAAGCTCTTGCGGCCTTCCTTAGGCGGGTGGATTTGCTTTGCGAGCAAACGGGGGCCAAATGCGCATCCTCTCTTTTCCGTCGCCACTTTCGGGATTGCTTGTGCTGGCGTTCGCCATGAGCGGGCCCGCGCACGCCGAACGTCTCAACATGCCGTACGACTGCCAGTTCGACGGCGAGCGCGTGACCATGCACCCCTCCGCCGATCGCTCCTACGAGATTTATGGCCGCCACGAGCGCGAGACCTACACCGCCTGCTCGCCCGTCGATGCCAACCGCTGCCGCACCTGGCAGATGCATCGCTTCGACTTTAGCTGCAGCGGCGTGCGCGTGCCGTGGATCGACGCGGCTGCCGCCGGCGCCCGCTCCGAGGGACGCGACGCCTGGGTCGAGGGCGGCAGCTTCCATCTGACCATGGGGCCGATGTGGACCAACGACCGCCCGTCGTTCCGCAATCGCGGCTGGTGGCGCAATCGCTATCCGCGCGCCGATTATGGCGGCGATAGCGGCGGGCGCGTCGTGACGCTGCCGCCGGGCTACGCGCCGGCGCTCGGCATTCCGGTCACGTTCACGGGCACGCCGTCGGATCAGATCGCGCAGGCGCCGTTCCCGCCGGCGACCGTCACACGTTCTCCCGCCGCCGCGCCGAAGGACAAGACGCCGGCGCTGCCCGAGCGCGCGCCGCGCAATCAGACCGCGCCGCCCGCCGCGGTTCCGGCCGTGGTCGCGGCGGCTCCCGCTTCTCCGGCGCCCGCCGCCGCGCCCGAGGTGGCTGCGGCACCGGAAGCAGCCAAAGCTGCGGCCCCTACGGTCGCGATCCCCGGCAGCGTCACGCCGACCATCATCAACGGACCATCCGCCGCGCCCGCGCCGCCCGCTCCGGCTACGCCGGCGCCTGCACAAGCTGCGGGCCCGGCAGACAAGTCCGAGGTTCGCGTCGCGGGCGACAGCCAAACGACCGGCGGCTTCGAGACGACGGTCAAGGCGTCCGCGCAGGATGCCGTCAAGGACGCGCCCGGCGTGCCGGCACCTGCCGTGGCGCCGACGGAGACCGCGTCGATCCCCGCATCTGCGCACTACGATCAGAAGACCATCGTGATGCTGGGCGGCGTGGCTGCGGCCCTGCTGACGCTAACGAGCCTTTTGGTGGGCGGCCTTTGGCGCTCATCGCGCGCACCCAAACGCCTCCCTCCGCCATCAACGCGCGACATCGCCAGCATCACGCTCGATGGCGCGCCGCACGGCGCTTCCGGCGGCACCTCGCTCTCGATCTATCCCAAGGCCGCGCCGCCGACGCTGCAGGCTCCGCCGCCGTTGCTGCCCGGCAATGCCGGCTTCGGCCCGCTCGACGATGTCCCGATGCCGGAGACCTACGCGGAGGCGCTGGAGGTTCTCGGCGCCGGCCCCGATGCCTCGCTTGCCGCCATCAAGAAGATCGTCGACGGCATGCGCCAGAGCTGGCACCCCGACCATGCACGCTCGGAGACCGACCGGCTGGTGCGTCAGCGCCGCCTGCAGCAGGTCAACGTCGCATGGGATCTCGTTTCACAGCACCGCTCGGCTGCCTGAGGCGTGCCTCAGATCTCGTCGGGGAGGTCGCCGTCGCTGTCGAAGCTGGCGATATCCGCTGCTGCTGCCGGTGCCGGTGCCTTCGCGCGAGCGCTGCGGCCGTGCCCGTTGGGAGCGCGCGGCGTGCGCGTCGAAGGCTCGCGGCCGATGATCGGCTCCAGATCGGCGAGGTCGATGAACTGGTCTGCTTGCCGGCGCAACTCGTCGGCGATCATGGGCGGGCTGCTTTGCAGAGTAGAGATGACGCTGACGCGTTTCCCGCGCAGCTGCAGGTCGGCGACGAGGCTGCGGAAATCGCCGTCGCCGGAGAAGATGACGATGTGATCGAGCGCGGGCGCGAGCTGGATCGCCTGCACCGCGAGCTCGATGTCCATGTTGCCCTTGACCTTGCGGCGCCCCGACGCGTCGGTGAACTCCTTGAGCGGCTTGGTCACGACGGTGAAGCCGTTGTAGCCGAGCCAATCGATCAACGGACGGATCGACGAGTACTCCTGATCGTCGGCAAGTGCTGTGTAGTAGAACGCGCGTATGAGCTGCGCGCGCTGCCCGAACAACATAAGCAACCGTTTGTAGTCGATGTCGAACTCTAGCGACTTTGCCGTGGCGTAAAGGTTGACGCCATCAATGAAGAGAGCTACGCGCTCAGTCTGATAAAAATGCATACTCAACCTCAAATAGTGGAGGCGAATAATTTCGCCCAACACCGGTGGTGACTTGCGATTATCAGACACTACCCCGTTGTCCTTGCGTTTGACTGACCCGGTACAAGTATTTGACTGATACGGCACACGAGCCTGCGACATGAAGACCGCATTCTCCACGGCGAGGGTGCATGCACGCGACCGGCTCGCCTATTGGCGCGAGGAGGCCTCGCGGATCTATGTCGCGCACGAGTTCAGCACGCCCGTCGGCCGCAGCTTCAACGGCGAGATCAGCGTGGCGACGCTCGGCTCGATCAACCTCGCGGCCTTCATGTGCGACGAGTGCCTGGTGGAGCGCACGACGCGTTGCCTCAAGAGCGCCGCCGACGACGATGTCCTGCTCTGCCGGCAGGTGCAGGGTGGCATGACAGTGCGCCAGGACGGTCGCGACGCCGCCACCGCTCCCGGTGACGTTTATCTTCTCGACCCGCGCCGGCCATTCACGCTCAACCTCCGCCCCAACGGGCGCTCGCTCGTATTCAAGGTCCCGCGCTGGGTGGTACTCGTCGGTGCGCGCGAGCTTGCCGTCCTTCACCACCATCACCATGCGGAAGCGGCCCTCTCTCGCCGCTCTCCCGGTGCCGGTACATGAACTCGACCTGGAAGCGGACGGTGTCGCCGTCGGCCGTTAGCTGGAGCGGGCGGTAGAGGATGTACTCGAATTCCTCTCGCACCTTTTTCAGGACCGTGGCGATCTTCTGGCGGCCAACATGCTCACCGCCGTGCGATAGCACGTCACCCGAGATGTGCAGCGCATAGACTGCGTCCTCGGCGATGTAGGCAATTGCGTTTTCGATATTGCCCAGGGCCCATTCAGCGTTGAATCCTTTGACCACCTCGATCGGAGTGGGTTGCGGCAATAGAGGCTCCTGCTAAAAACGTCCGTCGGAGGCTGTGACGCGAAAGCCGGAATCCGGCGCCGCAACCACCTGTCGTTGTAAACGTCGAATAGAATAGCCGACATTTCACTTGAATTTACGCTTGGCTGCAATCCTTGCGCGCAGAAAAAAATTGAGAGCGGCACGGGAGACCCGCGCCGCTCTAGAAAGCGTCGGCAACCTTGAGACTGGCGAAGGCTAGGGCGCGAGCCGCACGCTTACGCCCGCCCGCACGATGTCAATGTTGCGGAAGTTGAGAAAGTCGTTGGCGCTAGCCGCGGGGAGGCCCGCGAGCGATTCATTGTCGCCCAACTGGTAGCGCAGATACTCGGTGCGCAGCGCCACACCGTAGGCCACCATCCATTCGATGCCACCGCCGTAGACCCAGCCGGTGTCCTTGAGATGGAACTCGTTGCCGCCAAGCGACTCGGTGAACGCGTAGCGCACGGCACCGCCGCCGCCTGTTCCGTAGAACAGCACGTCGCCCCACAGCACGCCGAGCCTTGCGCGCAGGCTTGTCATGTAGCTCAGATCGCCGGAGATGACTTGGCCGGTCGAAGCGTCAGTGATCGAGTTGAATGAATTGACGCCCGTATCGGCGTCGAGCTCGACGCCGAGCAGGAACCAGTTCATCCGCCAATTGTAGCCAAGCTGGGCGCCAACGATCGCGCCGTTGGGATCGAGGCCCGCCAGCGACGTTGGAGTGCCGGCACTGTCGAAGCGACCGTCGAGATCATGCCAAGCGTAGCCAAGGTTGAGACCGAAGTATGGGCCAGTCCACGGAAGCGGCCCCTGCGTGCGGGGCGTCGACTGCGGCCAATACCCGTCGGCGCGGGCCGCTGTTGTGATCAACGCAACGGCCGCGACGGATGCCAATAAGCAAACTGACTTTTTCAAGATACGGACCCCCATTTACTTAAATCGTTATGTCCGCCCTCTGAGTGGGCTACGCCACTGCCGCACCGCTATCATGGGGTCTCGGCGCGCAACAATCAGTGCGACGCGGGTTACGCACACGAGGGTTGCTATTGTCCACATCTCTCGTGGAGAGAGATTTCTTCTTTGCTGTGTGAGGTAAATGCATGCCTCTTGTTCCGGCGTAGTGCGCGCGGGCGCGGTTGTCCCCACCTCCTCCACAGGTCGCTGTCGCGCATGGTCGGCTCGCTGCGTGTGCCCGAATGGCGAGCATCGGCGGGCGATCGGTACCGCTGCGTCGACCCGCGCGCATCCGCCGGGTGCCATGCCCGCGACCAATCGGTATTGTGGATTGCCTTCGTTGCGACGATCGGGGCAGACAAGCGACATGAGCGCCGACGACATCGTGCTGACCACTGACAGCGTGCACGCGCTCGCGCGTCAGCACGCGGGCGGCCGCGATGAGTGGCCGCGCGGCTTCTGGATCGGCCTCGCCTGCGCCGCCGTGGTGCACGCCGTGCTGCTCGTCGGCATAGCGCGCAACGCCCCGCGCCACCTCGGCGACGCCGGCGGGTCGGCCGAGGCCATCAACGTAGAGCTCGTCGACGAGGCCGACCTCAAGAGCCGCGAGTCCGGCGTCGCCGAAAGCCCGCCGCCCGGCACGCCGGCTCCCCCGCCGCAGCCGCAAACGGCGCAGACGCCGGAAACCCCGCCGCCGCAGCCCGAGACAAAGCAGCCGGCCGAAAAGACGCCGCCGGAGCAGAAGACCGAGCCGCAGCCCGAGGCGGCTCCCGCCGATCAGCCGGCGAGTGTGCTCCCGGTCGAGAAGGAGAACCCGCAGCCCGCTCCGCCGCAGGAGGAGCGCGCGAAGGAGAGCAAGCAACAGAAGAAGGCTGAGGTCGAGCCGCAGCCGAAGATGGAATTGAAGCCGCCCGAGCAACTCGACCTGTCGCTCCCCTTCAGCATGACCATGAAAGCCGTGCCCGACATGGCCATCGGCGGCGCCTCCGCCGTCAACCGTCCGCCCGGCATCACGCGCTCGGGCGAGAACGACGAGTTCGGCCGCGGCGTCATCCGCGCGCTAAGGAAGACGATGCCCCCGGCAACCGGCACCAAGGGCCGTGTCACCATCAGGCTGATCCTGGACGAGCGCGGAAACATTTCGACCGTGAAGCTCGTGCAGGGCGCCGGCATCCGCGATCTCGACGACGGCGTGATGTTCGCGGCGCAGCAGTCGAGCTTTCCCTTCCCGCCAAAGAGCTCCACCGTCTCCGACCGCACGTTTCTCATCACCTACGTCTACAAGTGACGGCCGTGGCCAGCGTTGGCCGGCGGCGGCGTTATGATGGCGCTTAGCTGCGCAACCCGTGCTCGCGCCGGGTGCAGCCCGTTATGCACAGAACCGCGCGCTGACTTATGTCGCAGAAATGCAACGTTAACGAAGCAAGCAGGCCTGATCCGCGCGGCGTTCTCGACAATCTTGCCGAATCCATCCAACGAAATTAGTGGCGGCCCCGCTTGCGCGCTCACGCTGTTCGCGATCAATAGGCCGGAGTTGACGTGCGTGTTGTCCTGAAGATGACGCCGACTAGGGGGGCATTCATGCGCCGGCAACTGCTATCGATCGCGATTGCATCGACTATGATTTTCGCCGCGCAAGCGGCACGCGCGGACGGCTACGAACCCGCGAGAGCGGCGGCGCCCGTCATGCTGCAGGTCTCCAACTGGACCGGCTTCTACGCCAATGGCGGCGTCGGTTACGGTCTCTGGGATGCCGAGACGACGACCGTCAGCCCAATCACCGGCAACTGCATTCTCTGCCAGCATCAGGATCAGGGCGGCAGAGGCTGGCTGGGCGAGATCGGTCTCGGCTACGACTACCAGTTCTCGAACAAGATCGTTGGCGGCGTGTTCGTCAACTACGACTTCTCCGACATTCATGGCACGATCCAGGACCAGGGTCCGTTCTTTGCAGGCGAGACCAACAACAATTCGACCTGGTTCATCGGCGCCCGCGCCGGCTGGCTGATGACGCCCGACATTCTCAACTACTGGGGCGTGGGCTGGACGCGCACGCACTTTGACGGTGCGACCATGAGCAACACCTTCCAAGGTGCCGCCACGGGCTTCTCTACGTCCGACTATAGCGGAAGCGGCTGGTTCCTCAGCGGCGGGTTGGAAGTGGCGATGCACGACGGTTGGTACTGGCGCAGCGAAGTCCGCTATGCCGACTACTCGACAGAGACGCTTTCGGACACCAATGGGACAGGCGGCGCAGCAGCCAACATCACCTTCAACCCGATAGTGCAAACTGCCACCTCCGAGATCGTCTATAAGTTCAACTGGGGCCACTGATCGCCTTAAGCTGAACTTTGAGCGGGGGGACTGGTCCTGAGATTGTCGGGACCAGTCTTTTTTTGTGCCGTCGCTAAGTGACGAGGAACTCTGCCAGCGTCCGGTTGAACTGCTCCGGGTTCTGCAGCATCGCGAAGTGGCTGACATCCGGCTGGATGACGAGCCGCGCGCCCGGGATCGCACGGGCCATTTCCAGCGCGTGCTCAGGTTTGATGAGCTCGTCGTATTGACCGACGGAGATGGTGGTCGGGCTCTTGATCGCGGCGAGCTTGCGCTTGGTGATATGCAGCTGGCTGTGCCACATGCCCCGCAGGCCGTCGAGCAGCTTCGGCCATTTGCTGGGCTCCGGCGACAGCGTCGGATACTCGGCCTTGCAGCGGCTGGAATAGGTCGCAAACAGCGGCGTACGTGAGCCGCCGGCCTTCATGCCGTCGAGGCTTGCGTTGGCGCCGAAGGCGAATAGGCGCGCCACGAGCTCGGGCTTGCGCATGGCGAGGATGAGCCCGGTGATGGCGCCGTCGCTCCAGCCGACGATGGCCGGCGCCGGCATATTCAGGAACTCGATGAGCGCGATCGTGTCGTCCGCGAGGATCTCGTAGCTGAGCTTGCTCGAGGTGACGGGACTCCTCCCATGTCCGCGCGTGTCGACGACGGTGACCAGATTGGTCTTCGCCAGCGCCTCGACCTGGTATCCCCAGTAGTTGGAGTTCCCCAGCCCGCCGTGCAGGAACAGCATCGGCTCGCCTTGGCCGAACTGCGCGTAGAAGAGCCGCGTCCCGTTGACCTCGGCGAGGCCGCTCTTGTCCGGCTTCGGCAGCGCGGGCGTCGGTGGCAGCGTCAGCCACGGATCGGGCTCGCGCGATTTGTCTGCGGTCTCGCTGTGGACACCACCGGCGGTAGTCGAAGCCGCGATGGCTGCCAGCATCTGCACGGCGCGTCGGCGTGTGATTTCGGCGGACAAGCGGGTCATTTTCGGCATCGTACCAGCGTAACGTACGACGGCTTAGCCGTTTCCCGCGGCGGCACGGCGGCGAGCCTTGACAACCCGATGACCCCATGCGCTTTTCCCGCGACTTGAGCCGCGGAGCGGCGGGCGGAGCGGGCGGCGCAATGGCGGATTCAAAGGCAAAAAAGCAGAGCAGGGGCAGCGCGTCCGCGCCGGGCGGCAGCGGCGGCTCGAGCCTGCACCGCTATCGCTCGCACACGTGCGGCGCGCTGCGCGCCTCCGACATCGGCAAAGCGGTGCGCCTGTCGGGCTGGGTGCATCGCGTGCGCGACCACGGCGGGCTGCTGTTCATCGACGTGCGCGATCACTACGGCCTCACCCAGGTCGTGGCCGACCCCGAGAGCCCCGCGTTCAAGGTCGCCGAAACCGTGCGTTCGGAATGGGTGATCCGCGTCGATGGCGAGGTGCGCGCACGCCCCGACGGTACCGTCAACGACGACCTGCCCACCGGCGAGGTCGAGCTGTTTGCGACCGAGATCGAGGTGCTGTCGGCGGCCAAGGAGCTGCCGATTCCGGTGTTCGGCGAGCCCGACTACCCCGAAGACCTGCGCCTGCAGTACCGCTTTCTCGATCTGCGGCGCGAGACGCTGCACAAGAACATCATGCAGCGGCTAGCGATCACCGCCTCGATCAGGAAGCGCATGGTGGACGCCGGCTTCTTCGAGTTCTCGACGCCGATCCTGACCGGCTCGTCGCCCGAAGGCGCGCGCGACTTCCTGGTGCCGTCGCGCATTCACGCCGGCAAGTTCTACGCGCTGCCGCAGGCGCCGCAGCAGTACAAGCAACTGCTGATGGTGTCGGGCTTCGACCGCTATTTCCAGATCGCGCCGTGCTTCCGCGACGAGGACCCGCGCGCCGACCGGCTGCCCGGCGAGTTCTACCAGCTCGACGTCGAGATGAGCTTCGTCGAGCAGGACGACATCTTCGCCGCCATGGAGCCGGTGATCACGGGCATCTTCGAGGAGTTCGCGGGGATTGGCGGCAGCACCAAATCCGTCACGCAGAAATGGCCGCGCATCCCCTACGACGAGGCGATCCGCAAGTACGGCTCCGACAAGCCGGACCTGCGCAACCCCATCGAGATGCAGGACGTCACGGAGCATTTCAGCGGCTCGGGCTTCAAGATCTTCGCCGGCATGATCGAGAAGGACCCCAAGGTGCGCGTGTGGGCGATCCCGGCCAAGACTGGCGGCTCGCGCGCGTTCTGCGACCGCATGAACTCCTGGGCGCAAGGTGAGGGCCAGCCCGGCCTCGCCTACATTTTCTTTCGCGAGGGGGAAGCTGCCGGCCCCGTCGGCAAGAACCTCGGCCCCGAGCGCTCGAGCGCGATCCAGAAGCAGCTCGGCCTCAAGGAAGGCGACGCCGTGTTCTTCGCCGCCGGCAACCCGGCCAAGTTCTACAAGTTCGCCGGCGAAGCGCGCACGCGCATCGGCACCGAATTGAAGCTCATCGACGAGTCGAAGTTCGCGCTCGCGTGGATCGTCGACTTCCCGTTCTACGAGTGGAACGAGGAGGACAAGAAGAGTCGACTTCTCGCACAACCCGTTCTCGATGCCGCAGGGCGGGTTGGACGCGCTGCAGGCCGCGAAGGGCGAAGAGGACTACCTCAAGATCAAGGCCTACCAGTACGACATCGTCTGCAACGGCTTTGAAATCGCGTCGGGCTCGGTGCGTAACCACCGCCCCGACACGATGGTCAAGGCCTTCGAGATCACCGGGCTCGGCCAGGCCGACGTCGAGGCGCGTTTCGGCGGCCTCTACCGCGCGTTCCAGTACGGTGCGCCGCCGCACGGCGGCATGGCGGCCGGCATCGACCGCATCGTGATGCTGCTCGTGGGCGCCAAGAACCTGCGCGAGATCTCGCTCTTCCCCATGAACCAGCAGGCCAACGACCTGCTGATGGGCGCGCCGTCGGAGGTGCTGCCCAAGCAGCTACACGAGCTGCACATCCGCGTCGTCGCTCCGGAGAAGAAGCCGACGTAGGGCGCCGCGATGGACTGGGACAAGGTCTACAATTATTGCGAGCGCGGCGGCGATCCCTCCTTCTGGGCCGAGCCGCTCAACGCCGTCTCCAACGGCGCCTTCATCATCGCTGGCTTGGCCGCGGCCTGGCAGCTCGCGCGCTCGGCGCGCCGCGATCGCGCGCTGTTTGAATGGCTGCTGGTCGCGCTCATCCTCGCGATCGGGACGGGGAGCTTCATGTTCCACACCTATGCCACGGTGTGGGCGATCCCCTTCGACACCATCCCCATCTCGCTGTTCATGCTGGCCTACCTCGGCTACGCGCTGCGCCGTTTTGCTCGTATGCCGTGGATCCTCGTCATCGCGTCGCTCATCGCGTTCTACGCAAGTGTCCGCTATATGCAGGGCATCCACTGTGCCAACGAACTGCTGCCGATGACGCGCACCGCGGGCAAGCGCTGCTTCAACGGCACGCTCGGCTATACGCCGGCGTTCGCCGCGCTGGTGCTGGTGGGCGGTTTGCTTCTGGCCCAGGGGCAGCGGGCTGCCGGCTATCTCCTCGCCGCGGCCGTGTTGTTCCTCGCCGCCATGACCTTCCGCACCATCGATCTGGAGGCGTGCACCTGGGCGGTGCGCGGGGAGCGCGGCGTCGGTACCCACTTCTTATGGCACGCGCTCAACGGGCTGGTGCTCTACGTGCTGATGCTGGGCGCGATCCGCCATGGCGCGCCGGCGGGGAGCGGGAGCATTGCGCCTGGCGGCCGAAGCGCCGCATAAAGGGCGCCGCCAGCGGACGTGGTGGAACTGGTAGACACACAGGACTTAAAATCCTGAGGGCTGAAAGGCCCGTGAGGGTTCGACTCCCTCCGTCCGCACCAGTTTTTCGCAATAAATACCGGCGTTTGCGCGTGATCATCGACCAACGCGCAAATACCGTCGTCATAGTGCGGACGAAAATTATCATCCTTCTGTTGGGAACGAACCGAGCACGAATTGCTGGCTCTCTCGCGGGAATCGCAGCACGACGGTTTCCCTACGGAGGATTGGAGCATTGCTATGCCGGACCGTATATTCACCGCCTTCGCCATTGAGGACAAAGACCTTCGAACCATGCTCGTTGGCCAAGCTCGCCATGAGCATTCGCCATTCGAGTTTGTCGATATGTCAGTTAAACAGCCGTGGGACAACAGTTGGAAGGATCACTGCCGAACTCGCTTTAGGGGATGCAAGGGTGTCGTGGGCATCATCACGAACAGCACCGTCAGTGCGTCGGGTCAACTCTGGGAATTGACGTGCGCATATGAAGAAGGCAAGCCGGCTTTTCGAATGTATGGCCAGACAATAAGCTAAGGACCGTGCGCTTCGTCATGAGAGACGGAACGAAACCGGTCGTTGTCCTGGTTGCAAATGCCGTTCTCGAGACTATCGAGAGCACCGCGTACGATCACGGGTACTACTTCCGCCGGTTCAAGCGGCATCGCAAGCAATTCGAGAGCATGACCAGTGATAAGTACGACAAGGGCTATGTCGAGGTCGATGTGACCGTCTGCATCAAAACGATGGACCTGCCGCTTGAGAGCGCGAATTGAGAGCGGCTACTTGCGGCTCGGCTTAATGACGATCAAGGGGACGGGCGTGCGCCGCGCGGCAATGGCGCGCGTTACGTCTTCGAGAATCTGCAACGCGCGGGATCCAGCAAACGGGAGTCCTCGACCACTCTCGCCCCCATAGAAGTGGATGTCATCTGGCCACCTTGCGACCGCCTCATGGTAGCGTCGCGAAGGTCGGAACGTGACTTATATCTAGTACGTCGCTATTCCGGGGCAGCTAGGAACGGCTTACCCACCGTCGCCGTCATCAAGAGAAGGCACCGGATATGTCGGATATTACGCTTAGAGCTTACCGTGTATGGGACCTACCGATCCGTTGGTTCCATTGGATCAATTTCCCACCAAGGAAGTTACGTTCTTGGATCAAGGTGAAGATGCGCAAGTGGCGCGCGGCGGACCGCGAACGCCACAAGCTGTTTGAGAAAGCCCAATGAAATGGGATGCGATAGCGTGCTGGGGCGTATCAGCCGAATAGAGTACGGGGGGAGGCCGTCCTCCAAGCGTATAGTGGGTTGGTAGTCGACGTCGGTCAGTCGGGTTCGCGCGCTCAATCCGAATGATCTGCCGAGGTCGGCCGTCGGCATTGGCGTCGATCGTCCTCAAATGGCTGAGCAGGCGAACTCCCTCCGCTTCGAGCGCGATGTGCGCATCGATTTCTTTCGCGGCGTTGCCCTCTACATGATCCTTGTCGACCATGTTGTCGGAGACCCCCTCAGCAAAGTTACCTACCAACGTTTCGGCTTTTCCGACGCTGCAGAGCTGTTTGTGTTCTTGTCCGGTGTGTCGTGCGCGATCGTCTACTCTCGGCTGCTCGCTAAGCTGGGCTGGTCGGGCTTTCTCAGTGCGATCGCCAGACGGACGGTCAAGATTTACGCCTTCTACCTAGCGACGAGCATAATCGTCATCCTTCTGATCAGTGCCGCCGGTTCGCTCGCGACAGCCCGCTTCACCGATAACCCCTTTGTCACCCTCGACGGGAATGTTGGCAGCGCAATTTGGTCGGCTATCCTCCTGACCTCACCGCCGGCGTTGCCTGGAATCCTCGTCCTCTACCTGATGCTCACGTCGATTGTGATCCCGCTCTTCCTGCTGGGGGCGGCACGCAGTTCCGCGCTTACACTTGCTGCGAGCTGCATCATCTGGTCGATCGCGCAGATTTACCCCGATCTCTCGCCACACTTGGCAGCTCATTCCTATTTCAACTGGCTCGCGTGGCAGTTCTTGTTTTCGATCGGAATGTTCATCGGGTTGCAGCACGGTTCGGGCGCTCCAACCTTTAAACTGATGGGCTCCTGGCTGCTTACAGGCGCATGGTTGGTTGTGATCGTAAGCTTGACTTATCGTCTCCTGATGTTGCTTGGCCCAAAGTTGGGTGTCGACACCGACTGGCTCCGCCTCTCAGGCCAAACAATGAAAGATAATCTTGCGGCCCTGCGGCTTGTTCATTTCTTGGCGGTCGCGGCCCTCGTAGCCAACTACTTCAAAAGCGACAGCATCGTTTTTAGGAATGTTGCCTCGGCTGCAGTGATCAATACCGGACGCCACTCGCTAGAAGTCTTTTGTCTATCCGCGATCTTCAGCGTGATCCTCAACGTCGTCGTTGTCGTCGAGCAACCGTTGGCATTTGCCAAAGTCCTACTCGACTTGACCGCGATCTCGTTAATCTTGGGAATGGTCTACATGCTGACGGAGCGGCGGGTTAGAGCACGCTCCAATCGAATTAGGGAAACAGCCGGGGAGCAGCATCAACTTGTCTGCTGAGGAGACGTTCGGTTGGTCTCTCAAGTTCCTGCTTGTCGCGGAGCAGAACGCAAGGCTTCGGCATGGAGGTCTCGTTTCTGCTACGAGATATGACCGCTTCACCCGACACAGCGGACGAATGCAGAATGGGTTTCAACGCCTGAAATGGGCCAGCAGCGCGCCGCCGCCTTTTGTGAAAGCGCACTAACCAATGAAGGTTGGTCTGGAGCTATCGCGGCAAACTCGCGCGATTTCCGGCTAAGATGGTGAAATTCTCGTTGAACTGCGCGGTTGAATTTAACCAAACGGCCGATGCGTCTGCCGCCTTCATTGCCTACACAGTTGGCCCAGTGATTGTTCACAGTGAACGCCTCAATCCGTTTACTGAGGTATTGCGGAAGAATTGCTTCAATTCTTTGCCGCACGTTGTGCCGAGCGTTGTGACGATATGTATTGGGAGTGTCTCGCCATGACCCTTGAGGTACGGCAGACGATTGCGAACAAATCTTTTGTTCGAACGACCTTTCTGGCTGACTTCCGGGCCGACCAGAGCGGCAACGTCGCGATCATATTCGGCTTGATGGCCATCGTACTTATGCTCGCCGTCGGGGCGGCAGTCGACATTGGCCGCTGGCTGCACGCTCGCGACGAGACGGTTACGGCCGTGGATGCGGCAGTTCTTGCTGGTGCGCGTGAGCTACAAACCAATAACAAGGACGAAACTACCGCCCTCGCCACGGCGCAGAAGTTCTACGCTCAGAACACCGCAAGCCGTCTTCCGGTAACCAACGATACGATCGCCTTTGCCATCGGCGATGACGGCATATCCGTGGTGGCAAACGGCACCGCCTATCTCAAGACGCCTTTCCTACAGCTCGCCAACATTGACAAGCTGCCGCTGTTTGGCCAGGGACAGCAGCCGGTTGCCAGAGCTCAATTGGCGGTTGGAGGTAACGGGGGCGAGAGCATCGAGGTCGCCATGATGCTCGACATCACAGGCTCCATGTCGGGGCAGAAGCTAACCGATCTGAAAACTTCGGCCTCTGACCTGATCAATATCGTGGTCTGGGAGGACCAGAGCAAATTCACCTCCAAGGTTGCGATTGTGCCGTTCTCGGAAGACATGCGAATGCCGAACACGACGGCGCTGAACAAGGCGCGTGGCACGAGCCTGCCGGCAACACGGACGACTGGCTCCGGCAGCAATAAGACGACCTACTATCTGTCCGACTGCGTGGTGGAACGCACGGGCACGCAGAAGTACACCGATGCGGCCCCCGGCTCCGGCCAATACGTGATGGGGCATTACACGACGAGCTCGACCGGCAGCGGCAGCAACAAGAAGGGTGTGTGCAGCATCCCAGCCGGCGCCGAGATCATGCCATTGAGCACCGACAAGACTTCCCTCCTCGCCAAAATCAACGGCCTATCGGCTGGTGGGGGCACGGCAGGCCACCTCGGCACCTCGTGGGCCTGGTACACCCTGTCGCCGAGCTGGTCGTCGCTGTGGCCAGCGAGCACCCCCGCAGCCTACGGGACCGACAAGTTGCAGAAGATCGCGATCCTGATGACCGACGGCGAGTACAACACGCAGTACGACTCCAACGGCATCTCGGCAAACCAGAATGCGACGTCATGCCCGCAAGCGGCCAACGGCTGCTCGACGGCGCAGGCGCGGGCGCTGTGCACGGCGATGAAGGCAAAGGGCATCGTCGTCTACACAGTGGGATTTGACCTTGGTGGCAATCAGACCGCAATCGACACGTTGACCCAATGCGCGACGGACCCGAGCAAGTTCTATAACGCAGCCAACGACGGCAATCAGCTGCAACAGGCGTTCCGCGACATCGCGCTGAAACTCTCATCGCTATATTTGTCGAAGTAAACGGAGCCCCTCGCCATGAAGGACTTTGGCCGAAGGGAACCACGCCAAGAGCGTGACGTGCCGCTGGCAATTGCGCCAAAAAGGCAGGTTTCCGTTCCGCAGCGGGCCTTGGACATTCCGGGTATAGGCGGGGCCAAGACGCTCCTGGCGACGCTGATATATACGGGCTTCTTTGTAACGGGGGCTGTGGGCTTAAGTTTCTACCTACTCGTTGAAGATCGCGATGCATATACCGCCGCGCCGATGAAGTTCTTCAACCGCCTGTTGGAGTAAATCGGTTGAATGCGTCCGGTCTTGATTGTCATTGCGGTCTTCGCGCTTCTAGCCTTCGATCTCACTAAGAACGATGGCGAGTGGCTTGGCACTTTGAATGCCTTCGCGACCCAATCTTGGCGGGAAATCCGGCGGCATTGAACGGGTGACTTCCGACGGCAAAGTCGGACGGTACAAAACCCGCTAGCTATCTGGACGGATTGGTAAGACCATCGAACGATGTAGAATTACGTCGATGTCCGCTTTGGGTCAAAGGCTGACGATCTAGGCCGGACCGAGCCACGCCCGCTTCACCCCACTCAGCGGACCACTGCTGAGGCTGGTCACAACGTCTGCGATGGGCCATAACCGGAAGTCGCCTTGCCCGTGCGCAAGACGCGCCTAGTGCCATCCGTGAACGGTTACAAACGCAAGCAGCCCCAGACCGATAAGGACAGCCGCCAATTCGAACCATCTGAAGTAGTGGTCCCCGGGTCGTCTTTCGTGATGTGGAGGCGGTTTGTTCACTGTCATTGTCCCAAACTCCTGTGTGACGACCACGCCCCTGGGTTACCATGAATCCAGAGCCCCTGGCGTGAGCGTCAGCGCCGATCGCAGGGATCGTCCGCCCGCGCGTCGAGTGGTTGCGGAACTCGTTCGCCGAGCGCGCCAGATAGTCGAACAAGTGTAACCGGAACCTTGGACCTCGGTCGACGAACGCGCCCCGCAGTGCACGATCTTGCCACGTTGAGGAGCAGCGTGAAGGCACCGAGGCCACCTGCTGTCGCGCTCCTCGCGAACGCTACGCGGCTGGCCAACGCCGCGCACGGCAACCGTTACACGCCAGCGAATTGATCTGCCGCGCCGACCGCCACCGTCTGCGTGGCGTGCTTGGCCATCAGCGCGCGAGCGACGGCGCAAGTAACCCCCAATGCCAGCCGTCCGCAAGCTGCGGCTGGCGTGCCTGAGATGGTGTTGCCGGCAATGATCTCTGTGATCAGCAGGCGCTCAAACTCGGTGAACGCGGCACTGGCGCGATCAAGCAAGGTGTTCATTGGAAGTGCCCCTGGTAAATCCCTAGGGCCGATGTTGCCGATGGCGCCGCGTGTACGCTGTTCCTGAGGAAACACCTCGAACGGTTTTCCCACCCCCCACGTGAGGCGCGCCCATGAACGAACGCGACGCTCAGCGCAATCGTCTCCGCAGCGGGTTGGCGCCGTTCGACGGTCTCAACTGCCGGCGCGTAAGATTGGCGTAAGCAAGCTGATGAACAAGAGCCGTTCGTGCGTTCCAGGCCTTGAGACGGGGGGGGACCCAAGCCGATACCCGCCCTCGTGGTCGGACGATGCTATCGCACTGCTGATGGCGAGGTTCGCAAGATCGTGGCCTTCGATGGCGGGCGCGTCATCTACGTCATCGAACGCAACGGCGTCTGCCCGGTCTGGAACCGGGCGATGTGGGTCATGAAGTGGAAGCAGGAGTTCGCACTACAGGCTGACCGCGAAGTGCCCTGCCGCTGAGCGGCCACCTCGAGCTGAAGCCTGGCGCCGGTCGAAAGCGCGCGCGGAAGCCTCGTACCTCACCCAAACCTGCCGATTGAATTCGTCCCAAGCAGAGATCCGTATCGACCACGCCCGGGCGGACAACGTTTTTGAGAAGGCGCGCCGCAGCGCCATGCGTTCGTCGAGTGGCGTGCCAGGGTTTGCCAGCGCAATTGCGAGAGCTCGGGCCTGATCGGCTATCTCGTCGGGCAGATCGATAGCGATCAGATCCCGCGGTCGAAAAAATCGCATCATGAGCAATCCAGGGCATCAAGGTACAACCGTGCCAGGGAAATGGGACGCCAGCGCGCGGAGGTCGAGAACCTGGGTAAGGACCGGTTAATCCGAGCCGCAGTCGAGTGCTGCAACTCACCTCACCGGAGGCCGTCTACACCATCAAGACACTGTCGAACTGAAACAGGGGCGCGACAAACTGCGCTGACAGGCAGAAAACAGAAGAATATCAATCGCTCCAGTGGCCGCGCTTAGCTGATATGTCAAAATGCCCACTATGAAATAGCAGGCGAGGGTTTACTCCACGCGGACGCCACGTTTCCCCGGTCCCTCGTGGAAATCGCCCATCAAGGCGGAGTGGTGTTTTAGGACGCTGACCGTCCCCCCGGATCAGCGTCCTTTTTATTTGCCGACGCCGTCGGCCTGCCCAACACCCCCGCGCCGCACATAGCCTGAAAACTTCCGGGCGCGAATTCACGAAGCGTGACGCCGGTGAGATATGGCAAGCCGCGTTCACGAACGATGTGGCGCGCAACCCGCGTTCCGGGTTTCGCCGCTCAGCAACGCCCCGGCGCTGATGCAACGCGAAACATAAAGTGACCGAGCCGCCCGCAACAACCGACAGCGCCTTCGACGTCGCGACCAAGAGCGACGATGCCTGCTCAAGTTGGTCGCCATCGCCTCGGCCGATCAGAGCGCCGCGCAGCTCGACGTAGCTGCCTCCGGTGCCGTCTGCTTCAGGTCCGCAAGCCGCCATCCTTGAGCCGGCGCGCAATGTCGCCGATGGGCCAACAGCGGACTTGCGCCGCGGTACGGCGTCGGCTGGCAATACCGTACCACTTACCATCCACGAGGCGCCCGAGAGCGAAGGTGCCGTAATAGATGACGAGCACACGAGAAGCGCCGCGATCAAACGGTCAACGGGACCATCCCACACCAATTCGCGGCGTTGGGGCGACCCGGTGTGCCGCGCCAAGTCCCGGTGTCTTAATGTATGCCCGCTGGTAAGCGTCGAAGGGAAAATAGTAAAGTGGTGCCATTATTCCTTCAACGCGCGAACCAGCTTCGCGCGTTTCAGATATGGAGAGTGACATGCCAGGTCAAGCTTATCCTCCCGGCACCGTCCTCATGCGCCCCATGTTGGACGGTCTCGCGCGTAACTGGTGGCTCGTCCTATTGCGCGGCATCTGCGCCATCATCTTCGGCGTGCTTACTCTCATGTGGCCGGGACTGTCGTTGCTGACCCTAGTGCTGCTTTACGGTGTGTTTGCGCTCTTTGACGGTGAACTCGCCATCGGAGCCGCCATTATGGGCGGCACGCCGTCGCCGCGCTGGTGGCTTGCGCTTGTCGGGGTGCTCGGCATCGGGGCCGGAGCAATCACGCTCATGTGGCCTGGGATCACCGGCATCGTACTTCTCTACTTCATCGCCGGGTGGGCGATTGCAGCGGGTGTATTTGAAATCGTGGGAGCCATCAGGCTACGAAAGGAGATCGAGGGCGAGTGGTGGTTGATCGCTACGGGTGCTTGTCGGTCTTGTTCGGTGTGCTGATCTTGATGTTTCCGGGCGTGGGCGCGCTTGGTATCGCCTTTGCAATCGGCTGGTTTGCGATCGTGTACGGCGCGCTACTCGTCGGTCTCTCATTGCGGCTTAAGAAGCACGCTGAGGTCAAAATATAGCGGCACATTCGGTGTGGCGAGATCATTGGCTTAGGTGGCTTGCGACGAAGCCGGGCAACTTGGTGAAAAATTCACTAATGGCATGGCAACGTTGCAAGCGGCGCTGCTGACATTCGTTGCCGCGCAAACGCGGTTGAGCCCTCACAAGGCGCCAGGAACCCCATGCGTGAGGCCACATCCAATTCTGCTCTTGGGACTGTCAGTTTGAAGTTGCGCACCGAGGCCGCGGCTGCGGTCGCAACCAGTGGCTGTCGCGTCAGCGGCCGAGAACGACCGAGACGCACGGCGAGGATAGTGCGATTGGCGCGCAAGCCGACGCGAGAAGGTGGGTATCTTGCGGGTATGCTCGCTTGCGGCCTCAGCCTCGCAGTTCTGGGTCTTGCCGGCAGCTGCCCAACCTGCAACACCGATCATTCGAACCACCACGATGCCAAGCTCGTTGCGGCTCCGATTATAGCGGCTGTGCCGAGTCCTCCTCTTGAGAGAGCGTCGCCCGCGGTCGCCAGAAGAACCGACGCAGACCGTCGCCGCGGAGAGCAAGCCCGAGCCACCGGTCACGGCTAGTGTAAATACGCGCCCTTCGGAGCACATTGGCTCTGTTGAGCCTGAGCGGCCTGCGCCGCAAACGAACTCTCGGCAAAGGCGCACCTCAATCCAGCAAGACCGCACTAAGGCGCGCAGCATGTCTAATAACTATCATCGGTATCCGCGCTCGGCGGCCAAGATGTTCGAGGTGCCCTGGCAGCCATTCGAATATGAGTAGAGGGTCGCTAACACGCACCCCCAAGTCGCCGACTGACCGGCGAACTCTCATTTCAGGACCCGATAACGCTCATGGTCCGCTTTGGGTCATGAGCGGACATACCCGCACTTGTGGTCGGTCCATCGTCGTCGGACAGCGAGAAGATTAAGTCCTGCCGCCACCACAGCCTGCCGGGTGAGGCGGGTGCTTCCTCGAAGGACGGGGAAGTTTGCGGTGTGGGCTGAGTATAGGCGCGATTTGCGCGATCAGCTTGAGCCCACATCCAAGTCGCCGTCGAAGCGCTGACTGGCATCCCGTACCTGCGAACTTCGGATCGCGCCTAGGATGGCGGCGCGGGGATGGTTCCCCGCGCTAAGGCGCGATCGGACGTGTAGGAGCTGTTAGCCAGTACCGAATTGGCCGACAAAGCCAGCTACCACAGCAATGACCGCCAGACCCGCGAAAAACCAGGTCATAGCGCTTTCACCGGAACCGTTGGTGACGGAACTTTTGCGGCGCGACATGGCTTCCCCCCGGTCGCCTATACGCACAAAATCCTCGCTGCTTGCGCTCTTAGCCCACCCAGAATTGCGCACGATAATTATTCGGCGCTGGATCGGCAAGCAATTGACGCGACCGACGGACGTCCTCCCTGGCTCCCGGGCTTAAATGTCACTGTCTCCGGCTACCGATTGTTAGGCCGCCGATTACCTGTGGCGGCGGCCCGCCCCGATCCCTAGTTTTAGTATGGGAGGACTATTCGTGCGTGGTTTGGTGGCTGGGTTGGTGCAGGGCACTCCAGTTTTGGTTGAACTTCCACGTATTGCTCTGACCAAGACGGTAGCGCCTGCCGTCCGCAGTTCTTCGGTTCAAAGACCGGTGCTGCTCCGGTTTCTCGACAATGCTGCTGCGCGCCGCCTGATCCTGTTCGGGGCCCCTGCCGGCTACGGGAAATCGACCCTTGCGGCGGAATGGTGCCAGCGCCTTCGCGATGCCGCCGCCATAGTCGCATGGCTAAGCCTCGATGCCGAGGACAACGCGCCGAGCGCGTTTGCCTATCACCTAGCGTGCGCCATCGAGAGCGCCGCCCCGAGCCTTGGTCGCAACGCCATCGAGCTACTCAAAGCGTCGAGCCTGCTCCCCGCGCGCAACATCATCTCATCGGTCCTTAATGCCGTGTCGGAGATCAATTCTGAGACGTACCATTCCTAGAGGATTTTCACGCCATCTCCGATCAGCGATGTCACGGGCTGATGACGCTAATCTTGCGCTACGCGCCATCGAACCTGCATTTGGTCCTCTTGTCGCGGAGTGAACCTCGCTTCTCGCTGTCCCGCCTGCGCCTCGACGACGAACTCGTGGAACTCGACCGTCGTCGACAAGCCCGACGTTTTCGTTCTCAGCGCCGCCGATGATCCGGACCTGCCGCAGGCCCGAAGATCAGGATGATATGTCGCGGCGTCAAGAAACTCGGGCAGCGGGGGCTTCTCTCGCGCGCAAGCCGAGGGCATCACCGAGGCCCTCAAAGAGTTCGACACCTCCACCCTCGTGACTCTCGCCACCTCTCTGCTCTCAGTCTTTGGTGCGGAAGGTTGCCGTGCTATCTCTCCGATGGGATGCACCTGGATGCTTGTCGGGGGAACCATGTACCAGCAGTGGCTCCAAGTGATTGGTCTCGTCTTCGACGGCGCGGGCTTCGCGCTCATCGCACTCGAATGGTATCGAGGTTATGTCGAGATGCGAACGAGAGTCACCCTAGTCGCTCGTGACGTTAAGCGCTTTGAGAAGTTTCGCCTCAAAAAAGAGCTGAAGGATGCCCTCGGGAACGCAGGAGTAGCGGAAGTCGGCCCGCTTCTCGACAACGATGAGGCTTTGGCTGAGATGGCGCAGCACTCATACGAAATGCAGCAGGTCGAGGCCTTTACGAAGACCCGTGCGGTGCCGTTCTTCGCGGGCGTCGTTGCGTTTATCATTGGTATGGTCTTGCAGCTATTGGGGACGTGGCCTGGCTGTTGTGCCTCAATAGGCATCGTCCCGCAGTCCTTAGGCTAGATTCAATCAATTCTCGGCAACAGCGTCCAAGATGTCTGGGCGCGTGGGGTCTTCGATGATTTTTCCAGTCGGTTCCGGGTACTTCATCCGCTTTTTGGTGTCATCGACCACGAGACGCTCCGCTATTGTTGTCGAGCAGTGATGATATGGTGGGCTTGCCTGGACGATTAGAAGCGGTGTCTCCTGAAGGCGCCGCCCTACTTTTGCAACGCGCGGCTCGGCCCAGAAGGAGAAACTTTGTCATGAGCTACGTTCAGCACGTCTTGCAGCCGGGTGAGCAGGTCCGGCAGCTCTCGTCCATTCATTGGATAATTTACTGGCCCGGCGTTGCGGTAATACTCCTAGCGGTGGTCGCTTACTGGCTCAGCGAAACGCGGCTCCTGCCGGGAATTTGGCGGTATACGGCATACGCCCTCGCGCTCGTTGCGGTCGTTCTCCTGATCCAGCAATGGTTCCGGTGGTGGGTCACCGAGATCGCAGTCACCAACCGGCGGGTCATCTACAAGAAAGGTCTCATCCGGCGGCAGACCAACGAGATGAACATGGACAAGGTCGAGAGCGTCCAGATCGATCAATCAATCCTCGGGCGCATGCTCGACTATGGCGATGTGACGATCCTTGGCACCGGCGAAGGCTTCGAGACGCTCCGCACCATCGCCAACCCAATCGAGCTCCGTAACAGCATCACCGGAACGATGCACGTAGCCTAGAGTAGCGGCATAGGAAGGTGTTGACCGCTTTGGGGTCAAACACAGAAGATCCGAGCATGTCCGCTGCACGTCTGCTTCACCCCTAAACCTTGGACGATCTGGAGCGCCGGCCAAACCGTCCGCGATGGGCGAAAACCCCGGCTTGGGGGCCACTGCTTTCTGCGTTGAAAAAGGCCGCCCCGATCACGGAGGCGGCCAAGACGTACTTGAGAGTGACGCCGATTAAGGTGCAAGCGCGGGCATTTATTTGGCCCGAGCCGGAAGGAGGTGTCCGGCATCACGACTGCAACGAGAGGACTTGCCGCTTTGATGGCGAGCAGTAAGGTCTTACATCACTTTCTGTTTCAATTTTCGGCTGCAACGCTCCTACGTTTCGCTTCGCCGCGATGCGCGGAGGCCTGTCACCTATGACATAAGCGCAATGGTCTCACTGTCGGCAAGCGCTATAAACGCTGCCCATGCCACGTTGCCTGACGTTTCGTTGCCACGCGCGGCGGGAGATGCGGCTGTCTCTATCGAGCCCAGCCCTCAACGGGGCTGGGCTTTTTGTTTGCCCCCTTCTCAAAGGAAAGTCCCCTCGTCGATCAGCCCGCTCGAAGTGTGGGGCTGCTAATTCGTGCGCCATTCAACCCTCGCGGCCGTTTCCCAGTCGCGCTGCCCCGCCTAGCAAGTTTCTGCGCTGGTCCCGGGCGGCCGCCAAATCGTCCACCGTGTCCACATCCGCCAAGACTTTATCGTCAGGAACCTTCACGGCCGTGCACGAGCTGGCAAACCTCTGGAGAAGCGTCTTTGCCCCGCCTCGCCCACCGAGCGCAGTGAGCAATGGGAATTGCCGTCTAGGCCACAGCACCGGATTGCGCTGCGCGCCATCGGCTGTTGCCGGATACACAATCGGCGCTCCGTTGTGGCGCTCGAAAGCCGCGATCAGTCTTCGCAGCAGGCCCGCGGTCAGCAACGGCATGTCCCCCGGCACGATGAAGGCGGCATCGGCCGTGTCGCCGAGCGCCGAGACGCCCGCCGCAATCGACGAGCCCATGCCGTTTTGCCAGCGCGCATTGTGCACGAAACAGACCGGCAGACCTTCCAGCGCCCGCTCTATGGGGGCCGCGTCGGCGCCGGTGACGACGACGACCTCGGCGATCTCGCTGTTAAGAATGGCATCGGCGACAGCGCGCACGAGCGGGCGGCCGTCAAATTCGGCAACGAGCTTGTTCTCCGGTCCGAAACGGGTGGAAACGCCGGCGGCGAGCAGGACGGCGGCGACCTCGGTCATCGTTCAGGCCCCGCGCGCGACCTTGATGATCTCGGCGAGGATCGACACGGCGATCTCGGCCGGCCCTTGGGCCCCGATCGCCAGCCCGATGGGTGCGTGAATGCGCGCAAGGTCGGCCTCGCCAAAGCCCGCGGCCTTGAGCCGCTCGATCCGCTTGGCATGCGTCCGCCTCGAGCCAAGCGCGCCGATGTAGAAGGAGGGCGAGCGCAGCGCGGCGGCGAGCGCCTCGTCGTCGATGTGGGAGGCGTGCGTCAGTGCGACGATCGCCGTGCGCTTGTCGATGCCGACGGCGGGAAGTGTGGCTTCCGGCCAGCCGGCGACGAGATCGGTGCTGCCGAAGCGCTCCTCGCTGGCGAAGGCCGCGCGTGGGTCGACCACGAGGACATCATAGCCGGTCTGGTGCGCGAGTGTGGCGAGCATCTGGCCCATGTGCGTTGCCCCGGCGATGACGATGCGCACGGACGGCATAAGCGCCTGCACGAACACGCGTGGCCCGGGCGTGTCGACGAGCCGGCTTTGGCCATCGGCAAGGCAGCTCGCAATCTCTGCCGGCTCGCCGTCGCCGGAAGTGACCCGCCGCTCGCCGGTCGAAAGGTCTGTCACTACAGCGAGCGGCTCGCGCCTGCGCCGCGCCGCAAGAATGCGGTCGAGCGCCACTGAGTCTCGCTCACGCTCGAGCGGCTCGAGCAGGATCTCGATCTTGCCGCCGCACGCCAGGCCCGCGCGCCACGCCGTCTCGCCGTCAACGCCGAACTCGAGCAGCTTGGGCGACCCGCCGACCAACACGTCCGCCGCCGCCGCGATCACGTCGACCTCGACGCAGCCGCCCGACACGGAGCCGTGAAAGCGATCGCCTGGACCAACGACCATCTGGCCGCCGACCGGCACCGGCGCCGAGCCCCAGGCCGAGGCGACCGTCGCGAGCGCCACGCGGCCGTGCTGCTCAAGCCAGCTGCGCGCCACTTCGAGCACGTCGCGCTCGGCGTTGCCAGGCCTCTGCGGTACGATGACGTTCATTGGCGTGCCTCGTTACGAACGACTTGCCTCACGTTGCCGGACAGGCGGCGCCGCTGTCGGCCCACGCGTTTATGAGGGCACCGAACTCAGCCTGAGTGCCGGGGGCCGGAGTGCGGCCAGGGCCGGGATGCCAGCCCCAGCCGACGAGTAAATCCTCGGCCATGTGATGCACAAGCTGCTCCATGGTCTTGCCGCCGTTGCGCCTGGGGTCCTTGATCTGTTCGCAGATCTCGCCCAGCGACTTGCCGACCCATGCCATCTCGATGGGCGCTAAATGCCACTCGGGATGGCCGGGGAGGTGCGCGGGGTCGAAGTTCTCCTGTCCATGGCAGGTCATGCAGCGCATGCCGATGGCGCCGAAGCCGTCAATGCCGCGTACGACGAGCGGAAGATGCGGGTGGCGATCGTCGCCTTGGGCCGGGCGGTCGCCCGCGGGGTGGCAGTTCATGCAGCGGGCGCTGCTGATGACCTTGCCCGCTTCGCTGAAGAGCGCGAGCGAACGCTGTTTTTCGTCCGCGATGGAGGCGAACTCACTGACCGGTTTGAGGTCGGTCGCCGGCGCGGGCGCAGCAGCGGAGACAGCAAGCCCGATGCCGAAGATAGCAAGAGCTCCCGCGAGCGCCATCACTGTAGATCGCATGCGCATCTCCTAAGACCGCAAATGACCGAGCACGCTTAGCCGACGGACCTCAAGAGGTCCGACTTGATCGGCAGCTTGCGCAGTCGCACTCCCGTTGCGGCATACACCGCGTTCAGTACGGCCGGCGCTAATGCCGACGTGCCCGGCTCGCCGATGCCGCCGGGCTTCTCACTGCTCTTTATGACCTCGACGTCGATAACCGGAGCCTCATGGAGGCGCAGCATCCGGTAGTTATCAAAGTTCGACTGTTCGACACGGCCGTTTTTGAGGGTGATCTCGCCCCAGAGCGCGGCCGTAATGCCGAAAATGATGCCGCTCTGCATCTGTGCGACGATGATATCGGGATTGACGGCGACGCCGGTATCGACGACGCAAACGACCCGGTTTACGTGCACCTCACCGGACTGTGCCACGGTGACCTCAGCGATTTGCGACATGTAGCATCCGAAGGTGTTGTGCACGCACACCCCGCGACCGCGCCTGTCGCCCAGCGGCTTGTCCCAGCCGACAATTTCGGCCGCGCGGTTCAAGACGTGCAGGGCGCGCGGATTATTGCCGAGCATAGCGCGGCGGTATTCGACAGGATCTTTCTTTGCGATAGCCGCCAGCTCGTCAATGAAGCTCTCGATGACATAGACGTTGTGCGTGGGGCCGACGCCGCGCCAGAACGCCGTCGGAATGCCCGGCGGCTCCTCGCGCACGTATTCGACGCGCTTGTTAGGAATGGCATAGGGCATGTCGACCGCGCCATCGACCGCGTCAGGGTCGATGCCGTCCTTGAACAGGGGTGGGAAGAACCGCGCGATGATCGAAGAACCGACAATGCGATGGCTCCAGGCGACCGGCATGCCCTGCGAGTCGAGCCCGGCGGAGAAGCGGTCGTAGTAGTACGGCCGATACATGTCGTGCTGGATGTCCTCTTCGCGGCTCCACACGACCTTGATGGGGTCTTTCGATTGTTTGGCGATGAGCGCGGCCTGCACGATGAAGTCGAACTCCAGCCGACGCCCGAAGCCGCCGCCGAGCAGGTGGTTGTGAAGGCGCACCTGCTCGGGTTTGAGATTTAGCGTCTTGGCCACCGCCTGCTGCGCGACGGTGGGGATCTGCGTACCGACCCAGATATCGCAGCCGTCGGATGTCACCTGCACGGTGCAGTTCATCGGCTCCATGGTCGCGTGCGCGAGGAACGGTGCTTCGTAGATAGCTTCCACCTTGGTCGTGGCGTTGGCCAGCGCCACGGTCACGTCGCCTTCGTTCTTGGCGACGGCCCCCGGCTTCTCGGAAGCCTTCGCCAACGCAGCAACGACATCGGCCGTCGATAGGGACGCGTGCGGCCCGTCGTTGAAAGCTGGCTTGCCGGCCTCGAGACCAATTTTCGCGGCCCAGTAGTGGTCCGCGATCACCGCAACGGCGCTGTCCAGCTTGGCAATCTGAACCACGCCCGGAATCTTCAACGCGGCCGCGTCGTCGAACGAGGCGAGCGTGCCACCGAACACCGGCGAGGCTGCAACCGTCGCCACCTTCATGCCGGGGATCTTTACGTCGATGCCATACGTCGCAGTGCCGTTGACCTTGCCGGCGACATCGAGCCTCTTGGCCGGAGTGCCGATGATGCGGAATGTGCTCGGGTCCTTGAGCTTTACGTTGATCGGAACGGGCAGTTTGGCCGCGGCATCGGCCAGCTCGCCGTAGGCGATGCGCCGCTTGCCGGCCGCATCGACGACATAGCCAGGCTCCGTCGTCAGCCCGTTCGCATTCGCGTTCAACTTCGCTGCCGCCGCTGCGATCAACATAGCGCGCGCTGCGGCGCCGACCTGCCGCAGCGGCAAGTAGAACGCGCGGATCGATGATGAATTGCCTGTGGTCTGCACGCCACCTAGAAAGGCGTTGCCGTAGAGCTTGTTGTTGGGCGGCGAATGCTCCACGCCGACATTGCTCATGTCGACGTCAAGCTCTTCGGCTACCAGCATTGGCAGCGCTGTGTAGACCCCCTGTCCCATCTCGGCCATTGGAGAGACGATGCTCACCTTACCTTGCGGATCGATGCGCACATAAGCGTCGGGGGGAAGGGGCGCCTTACCGTTGGGGGCATCGGCCCCACAGCCCGCCGGTACCCACCCGATTATCAGGCCGCCACCAACGGCCGCGCCGGCTTTGAGAACAAACCGTCGAGAGACGTTGCGCTCACGACCTTCGCTGATGGTGTGCATGGTTCGCCTCACTGCCCGCCCACAGACTTCGCCGCGTGCTTGATGGCCTCGCGGATACGTAGGTAGGTTCCGCAGCGGCAGATGTTCCCTGCCATCGCCAAATCGATATCGGTGTCGCTGGGGCTGGGATTGGCGGCGAGCAACGCCGTGGCCGTCATGATCTGCCCGGATTGGCAGTAGCCGCACTGGACGACCTCTAGGTCGAGCCACGCCGTCTGGACCGCCTTGCCCCCCGGCGATTGTCCCACTCCCTCGATCGTCGTCACCGCCGCGTCGGCAATGTCCTTGATCCGGGTGACGCACGAGCGTCTCGGCTCGCCCTCGACGTGGACGGTGCAGGCTCCGCACTGGGCGATGCCGCAGCCGAACTTGGTGCCCGTCAGCCCCTGCACGTCGCGAAGAAACCACAGCAGCGGGATTGAGGGGTCGCCGTCAAAGCTGACCTTGGTCCCGTTCACCTTCAGCGTGATCATCGATTGCCTCGATCTCTACGAAATCGTCGATGGAGGGTGTCTATTGGGCAGGCGAGGCTGTCGGGAGTCAAGATCAAGGAGCAGGCAACGTACGGTCGCCGGGGCGCAGAATTCTCTCCTCCGCCGCAGATAGGAGGGACACTTCCGCCTGGGGTCAAAGACAGCCAGGCCGTGCGCGAACACGGCAAGTCCGCTCAGCGGACGAATGCTGAGGTGGGTCGCAACGTCTGTTTTGGGTCATAGGCGGAGGTCATCGGGTCGTGCGGCCGTCGTCAGCTCTTCCCCAGCAAGCGGACATTGCTGCTCGGTGCGAGCCGAACGCGGAGGCCACTACGTTCACCATGCGGCTCCGCGCCGGCGAATTCCGTTCACCGGGCCCGGGGAATAAATCCTGGCACGCCGGTCTCCACCACTGTGTTGAACCTGGCGTTCGTTGTGATGCGGTCCCGAATATCCCGCATGGCGTCTTCAGGTAGGGTCGAGATGTCAAAGTTCTCTTGGATACGGCGAGGTGTCGTAGAGGTCGTCAGGAAAGCGGTGCCGCGCTGCACCGCCCAGGCCAGCGCAACCTGAGCTGGTGTCTTGTGCACACGCTGTGCAATGGCTTTGATTACCGGGTCGTCCAAAACTTTTGGTTCCAAGGCATGTCCCAACGCTGCAAACGCCTGCAGTACAATCCCATGCTCCTGACAGAAGTCGAGTAGGCCCCATTCGGGAAGATACGGATGTGATTCGACTTGCACTACGGCGGGCTTGATGCGCGCAGCCGCGACGATCCCTTGCAGCTTGTCCAAAGTAATGTCCGATAAGCCGATCGACTTGCAGTGACCCTCGTCCACGAGGCGCTCCAGAGCTCCCCATGTTTCCACCAACGTGACGCCTGAATCGTAGACTACCCGACCGCTCCCGTCTCTCGGGTCCTGCTCGTCGCCGGGTCGAAAGGCAAAGGGGGTGTGAATGAGATAGCAATCGACATAGTCGACTTGCAGTCGCCGGCGACTCGCGTCGAAGGCAGGCTTGACTCGCTCTGGACGATGATTGGTGTTCCATAACTTGGTGGCAATGAACACGTCCTTCCGCTGAATTGTCCCAGCCTTGAGCACTTCCTGCATCGCATCGCCAACCGCTTCTTCATTGCGGTAGCGTTCCGCACAATCGAAATTTCGAAATCCCACTTCCAGCGCAGTCTTGGTAGCTTGTTTGGTCGCGAGAAGATCGGGAATCAGCGTGCCAAACCCCACTGCGGGGATCACACCAGATCCGTGGATAAGAGGAATCCTCGTATAGCGAAGCGTATCGGGTGTGGCCATGCTCATACTCCCTGTTTGTAGCTGACCTTACTATGGCTTCGCGTGTGCTGCGTCCGACAGGTTGGTGCGCTATCTCAGAAGTTCGTCACGGAGGTGCTGGAAGCCTCGGTAGTTGTTCTCGCTGTGGGTCCAGTCGTCCTTTTTGTGTCCGATTCAAAGCGGTAACTGCGCTTTGGTGAGTTTGTGAACACGGGGGTCTTGAGTGCGCGTATCTGCCCTCTTTTTGCCTTTAGTTGCCGGACATGCGCTCGCCGCTGACAACTCGTCGGGCGTCAGCCCGCGTCTAAGTTACGCAAACACCCCAGCCTTCCGAAGCATTCTAAATGGGTCAGGACCAGCGTTGGTTGTCGTTGAGGAAAAAGTGCTCGTCGACACATCATCCCAGGTGCGCACTGCGAAAGTAGAACCTCTTTCAACTCCTTCAGGACTTGCAGTGTCCCAGTTTGAAAACCTGCTGCCGTTGCATTCATCTGGTCTTTCAAGCTCTCCAGAACCGCCACCTCTTCTACGCATTGGAGCATCGAAAGCGGTTGGCCCGCAAACAAATGCCTCTGAAATTATTTCCTCCAGACCTTTAACTCCCGTCGCCTCACGCGGTTTGCAGCACAGACGGCTAGTGGTCAATCGCAAGCACGTTCGTCATTCGCGAACCGCGTCTAAACCTGGGATCGTTGGAGGAGCGGTTGCTTGGGCCCAAAAATTGGTCAATAGTATCTGGACGGGCAGTGCATTCAGCTATCAGCAGTAACCGCCCCTATTCGTCGCAATCGGCTTATTGGCGCCAACGCACTGACTAGGCGCCGGAGTTGGACGAGCGGATAGGTCCAGGCGCTCGACGGGATTTGTCTCCAGGTCCTGCGTTCCTGTCTGAAGCGTTCGAGGACCGCGCAGCGGACAGAGCGCGGACGACGTTTTGGGAAAAGCGATCGGAGCCGTCGACGGCTCATGACGCGTTTTTTGATACCTAGCCCCGCAGGGCCATTTCGCGATTCTAAGCTGGAAGGCTGAACGCTCCTTGAGCGCGACGGGCGATGGCTTCAAAGCTTAAATCTGCCGGCGGGCTCTGGCCTCTGCGGCCTTGTAGCAATCTCGCTCCGCTTCCAGGCGGGCAATCGCAAGCAAGTTCGGGTCGGCGCGCTCGGCAAGAGCAGCCGAGGACTTCGAAGATTGGTCCAGATTGTCGTAATCGCAATGCGGAGGGTCAATCGCTGTAGCCTCGGCATCGCCAGGGACGATCGCTTTCCAATCCGCATCATCGCAGGCGCATCCGGCAAGCATCAGCGTGGCAAGCGCGATCGCAGCACACAACCATGTGGTCAGATGGAAGCGCTTAGAAAAGTAACTTCGCATACTGCTTGCACCTCTTTCTCGGCGAGGCTGACCGTTGAGGTCGGGTTGCGGGTTGGGAGGCCGTTTGCGGAATTATTGTCGCGGCTCCTGGTGAATTTGCGCGAGCTCGAGTGCCCGCCGATACCATTGACGCGCGCGTGTGGGGTCTCCTGTCAGGTTCAGGCCAGTCTTTGCGAGGCTAACGGGATCGTAGGTGTTACCGAGTGCCAGTGCTCCCGCGGGCATTCCCATTTTAGCCGCTTGCTCGAACTGCTGCCGCGCTGCCACGAGATCACCTTTGGCAAAAAGCTTCTCGCCTTGAAGAAGTGCAGCGTTGACTGCGTTAGAGTTAGCTTCAGCAGTCTCCGAGGGATTGACCACGCGCGCGCTCACCTCCCGACGAGGAGTTTCAACGGGCTTGCTCTCAGCTTGCGTTGTTTGTGAAAGAACCGGCGCCGGCGCAACGGGAGTTGCCGCAGCGCTCTTGGCCATGCCAGCAAGTGCCTCGTTGGATGATTTCGCAGCATTCTCTGCCTCGACGCGTGCCTTGTGCTCGGCGGCCAGTTGAGCATCCCTCGCTGCGTTCACGCGTTCGGCATTTTCGCGGTCGAGCGTCTGTGCGGCGAGTTCCGAAACGAGCTTTCCCACTCGGCCTTCTAACGCAACCCGCGCTTCATGTTCGCTTGCGAGCTGCATTTTTGCCTCGTGAGCGGCACGCTCCCACTCAATGTGCGGATCCGCGTCTTCGGATAGTTGGGTAGCCGCGGGGTCTTGAGGATTGTCAGTTCGTATATCCTTCGCAGTCTGCGTCACACTAGCGAGACTGGCGGAGGCTCGGACCTGAACAAACGCAATCGCAGTACCGGTCGCTAAGAGCGCTACGAGAACGGCGATGCCGCCACCTTTGCGGCCAACTGTTGCTGCGAAGGCACCGGCGAGCCGATCGAGGCAGAAAGCGGTCCAGGTATTCGCGTGAGAGAAAGTGCGAGCGGCCTCTTCAGTCAGCTGGGCGGTTGAGTTTGCATCCCCGCGGCGACAATACGCGGTGCCGATCCATTCGAGCACTTCCGCTTCGTTCCGCTCTAATTCGGATTTGCTCTGCTCCTGCATAAAGCGCCCCTAACACGCGATCACCGGGAAGAACTCTCAAGGCCTCCGATGCTTATGCAACAAAAGTGACGCAACTCTGCTGAGATATGGCCTTCGATGTGGCGTCATCTCACAAAGCGAGCACAAGCTCACCGATTAGGCCAGCCACAACACTTTCGCTTCGCACCAACGCATACGTTGGCGCAGTCCGTTCGGCGGGTTGACGCGGTCGCGCGCGGCTCGCCTGTCAACAATGGACCCTGATGTGCGCACGCATTACGCCGACGTCCGCTGCTGACCCATGTCTGCCGGCGCGCCAATCGAGGTCGGCATTGTCTGGGCGTCGTAACGCCAGGACCATGGAGGATCCTATCCTCAAGGCTCGCTCCCCGGAGTTGCAAGCGCTCTATTTCGTGCCGCGACCAACCGCAAATTGGCCAACAGGCCCTTCAATGTAGAATTCGATCCCCGTCATCTTCGCGAACAGATCGATGTTGGTGGTCCCGACCGCACATCCCCCGAGTCCCATATCAGTTGCCATCAGGTAAAGAGTTTGAATCAATGCACCGACATTCTTCAGAATGAGCGAATATGCGAGAGAGCTGTACTTCCATGAGATCCGTCCGAAGCGCGCAGTGATGGTGATCAGAACTTGGGGCACGGCGGGTGCGTCCATTGCAAACGCGGCGCCCGCCACCAGCGCATCGAACTCAGGCGTGCCCACGCTGATCGGTATCAGCGCGTGCGCGCCGGCGTCATAGTGATAAAAACCTCGTGCGAGGCCTTCGCATTTGTCGACAGCCAGGTAAAGCTCGAGCTCGTAGCTGCTGCCTCCAGAAGGATACGTCCTGGCTGCGTACTCAACCACGGGACTGACGTCGCCCAGGTCAAGCCTGCTTTTCCATCTCGAATGGACACGCGCGGTGCTATCAAGAAACCGCGCAAGCTCAGCAAGCGTGATCGGGCGCTGGTCGTCGAAGATGCGGGTCGAATGACGTTCGCGCAGGAGCTTTGCGGCTGGCGCCTTGATCTCCGAATTTGCTGTAGAACACTTGGTCAGATCGATCTTCCTTCCGGACCAACGGGGGCGCACGGCCGATAAGGGAGCAATGGTGCCCGCATACGGATAAAGTCCGCCCAGGGGGTTGGCATGTCGGCCTTCTGTGCTGCGCGTGTGGAACAAAAGATCGTGGAAGTCCCAAAGAACGAGGCTGTCGTTACCTTCGGCCAGTCGGAGGCCGCTTTCGCGCGTGGGGTCGATCTTGAAAAGGATTTCGGCTATCGACAAGCAGGGCGAAAAGCTCGGCCCCGGGGAACCCGTCACGGCGCCGGAGGCTTTTGAGCTGTTGCGGTGTGGACAGCATCGCCAAGATGGCGGCAATCTTTGGATTGCAGATCCTAAACACCGCGCCGGCGAGAGGCGATTCCAGCAACAGATCGTTGGCGCGACGTCGCAAGTATGCGAACCGCGAAAGGACGAGAACGTCGGCATTGTCGAGGTGCGGCGTTTGGGGCCAGTAGTCGGGAACCTGCGGTTCGATCACGACGTCGTCGCCGGTTGGCGAGGCGCCAAGGCGATACTCCAATAGTCCATGGCTCGCCAGTCGGCTGACCAATGAATGAACCTCCTTGTCGAGGTTTCTGCCGCCGGGCCGGAACGAGTTGAGCGGCAGACCCACGCGCAGGTCCCGCGCGCGATGTGCTGCGCCCGCGCTAAACTGTCCAAAATCGACCGAATGGTGATCAAAGCAGGCGACAATTTTGCCGTTCGCGTGCGCTTCGAGCGTCACATGACCGCTGATCCGAGCGGATATAGTTGTTGGCTCAGTTCGCCGCGTTCTTTTCCTCTTGATCAAATCACGCAAGCGAGGACGCCCATCAGGTCCTGGGGTGAAATGGATTGAGCTCGTCTTCCGACGGAGGCCTGTCGCGCAATCCCAGCTTTACGGGGACATCGTACAGCCGGCCGGGCGCGAAGCGCCGATAGAAATGCCGCAATCCCGGAACGACCACCCTGACGACTGGGACCACAATGTCGGGGCGGGTCTGATCGAGCACGAGGAAATCGAGGCCCTGTTGCTTCGCGAGATGTACGCATGCCAGCACCTGGTCGCGCTTATCGAGCTCGTTGAATTTCGAGACTACGTAGGGCTGGTGGACCGAGGTGTCACCTGGCGTCAAGTAGGGATGGTCCGTCAGCCTAAAGGGAGGAGGTGGGGAGGAGCCATCATGGTACAGCCCCTCCGGACTCCGCCCCCCCATGAGGCCAATAGAAAGAAACTGGTTGAGCTCAGTCATCGCGCGCAAGAGCGCTATCCGGGGATCAAAGTGCGCACCAGAACCGAATTCGATCTGCTCCTGCGAGTTTTCCATCCAATGCGTCAACGCCACAAAGCTAGGAATCCCGAGATCGCTGGTGATGTCGAGCACCCAAAGGCGGCGTCCAGTTTCGGCAAGTTGGACTCGCAGATCGCGAATGTAGGAATTGTCGAACTGGTTGAGGTCCACTTCGGCCCGCTGCGATCGGTTGTACCACCAGATCGCGTATGAATTGCGTTCCACAAGCTCCAGGAATCCCTGCACGATCGCTTCCTCGAGCGTATTGCCGGCGGCGCAGCCGTTGGAATCCGCGGAGTGCTGGTCGCTAGCCGGGTAGGAAAAATACAAGATGCTGGTGGGAAGGTATTTGAAGCGCTCGTCGCGCAAAGACCAGACCGGCGACCATTCAAACTGGGCAGAACGATCCAATTGAATTTGCGGCGCCAATTCATCGTGCCGGGCGTCCGCGTCCGCGTCCGAGTCCGAGTTCGAGTTCCGAGTGATCTCCCTGAAGCTGTGCGTCACTGAACAGCAAGACGTCGTTCGGAGGAATGGCATCCCCGGGCAAGAAGTCCGCAAACCGTCGCGTGACTTTGATCTCGTCGCCTTGAAAAATACCGGAGTAACGCTCGATCGCCTCCATGAGCGCGCTGGCTTCGCCCTGCTCGGCAGTGCTTCCCTTTCCGTAGCTGCCGCCGCTCAGTCCTGCCTTGAGGTCCTCGACGGTCTCGGGACGCGACGAAAAGTTGTGAGTGGCAAGGTAGTTGGTGTTCATGGGCAAGTCGGCCTCGATGCGCTCGAGACGCGAGACCACGCCGGTAAGGGGGCTCACGTGTTTTCGGAAGCGGGCAACCGTGGCCGACGGCGAAACCGATCGATATCCCCCACTCGTCATCAACAGCTTGCCGCCGGCACCAATCTCGACTGGGACCGGTGCGCGGGACGGGTCGCGTAACTCGAGACGGCCGCAGGTCGGGCATTGCGGTCGGGTGGCAACATAATGCCTCACGATGGTCGAGCCCAACAGGTCGAGGCTGATGAGGTGTTCTCCCAAGTCCGTACGAAATTCAGTAGCGATCGCTTTCGCAATCTCCAGCGCCGCGAGCTGAATGGCATTTTGTCCAAACACGGTTTGCAGGAGAGGAGAAGCCGAGATGCAACGAGCTTGTTGGCGATCGAGAAATGCCTTGATCTCCCGGTTCCGCTTCATGCGGTCGGAGAGACAGGTCCAGCAGGCGCTTTTGCCGGGGCTGAACACTGGCCCGACCAGGGGAAAAATGCCGGAGGGCTGGACGAGCATCCATGGCGTTTGCTCGGACAGATGCCGCCGGTTCAGTTCCGCGAGCCGCCCGTCGAGATAGTCGTTCACCAGAGTAATCGTGAGGTCGCCGGAGCGCTTGACGACGCGAACACCGAGTTCACTGAGGGCGGCAGCAAGCTCGCTCGTGCCCTCCACATCCAGCGATTGGATCCGCACCGAAAATTTTTGCAGATTGCTTTGCGCGGACTCGGCCGCAGGCCAAGGCTCGCCCAATAAGCACCTGTCGTACCGTCGGAGCCATGTCGCATAACGACAAAGCGCCGGTCGAGGAGCCTCTTCAGAGCCTCTTGGATTTTGTCGGACGGAAAATCCCGCTCCAGTCGGCGGACGAGCTCTCCAAGGGTCCTTCCATCTGCTAATTCCGATGCGAGTGCGCAATAGAGCTTGCCGTGAAGAAAAAACTTTCGGTGCTCGGAATAGAGGCACACCACGTCAGGCGGTAGCAAATACACAGTGAAATTCGGCGCGAATTGCGGAACGTCTGTGGTGTCGTGCACTGGTGGGACGCTTGCGCGATCGCTTGTCATGCGGTCCGCCCGCGCAGCTCGACCCTCATGGCGATTAGCCCGGCTCGCCATTGCCTAGCGCTTCTCGATTATGTTGGCCACTCGCTCCACCGTCACACCCAGCCTCACCACGCTCTAGGTCCGCAGTTTTGCAAAACCAGACGTGGTTGGCCAGGTCGATGAAAGCAAAATGTAGCGGGTCGCTTGAGACCTTTCGGGCCTCCTTCCAGGACGTTAGCCCGGCAAGCAAGCGCCGCACCACCAGAACGGACAGCAGCCTCCGCAGCCTCCGCAGCCTCCGCAGCCACAGCCTCTGCAGCCTCTGCAGCCCCGACAGCCTCTGCAACCCCGACAGCCTCTGCAGCCTCCGCAGCGCCCGGCGAACTGGACCAGAGGCTTGGCCCCGTTTTCCTTGTCGAAGATATAGAACGTCGCCAAGCTGACGTCAGCGACTTCCTCCTCACTGAGAGTGACCCCGTGACTCGGTGAAAAGTCCCGCGGCGGTGTATCGGCCATCGGCACGGTCGCTGCGGATGCGCCGCCCGCCAACGACAACGACATTCCAACGGCTCCCAAACCGACGGCTCCCAAAGCTGGCACCGCTTCCTTATGACTCTTTCGCTTCGAAGTGCGTTTTGTGGCTGGCATAGTCTAATCCTCCACGCCTTCTAGCAAATGTTCCACTTGCATTCGTACTCTTTGCCTCGCGACCTCGCAAGACCACCATTGCGAGTTGAGGGCGCGGAGCCATGTCTTGAGCGCACGGATGTCGGCAAGGTGACGACTGCTAAACCGACGCTCTTTGGAGCATCCGGTTCCTCAATGCCGTCAACAATCGTCACCGTTCTCAATTGTGCGCGCACGTGCAGTCTTTGCACCGTCGCGTGGCTCACACCCAGCGTCTGTTCACGACCGGCGCTCGCTATCGCTGCTGCGACGACTTGTTCTCGACGGGCTGCGCTGGGGCGTCCTTGCGCTTTCGTGGGCTTGCCAATATTCCGTCGAAGGACTTGGCCCATTGCAGGCCGCGACAACTTCGCCAGGCTCGAACGAGACAAACAGACATGGGTCATGGTCGTTTCGCCTGGTACGAGTTGGTAACGTCAGACGTGGAGGCCGCCAAGGCCTTTTACGCCGAGGTCGTGGGCTGGGACACGGCCGACGCTGGGATATCCGGAATGGCCTACACCCTGTTCACCGCTGGAAAATCCTCGGTCAGCGGGCTGCTGAAGCTACCTGAGGACGCGATGAAGTTGGGTGTGAGGCCGAGTTGGACTGGGTATGTTGGCGTCAACGACGTCGACGCTACCGTTGACAGTGTCAAGCAGCTTGGCGGCGCCGTCTATGTCCCGCCGACGGACATTCCCAACGTCAGCCGCTTTTCAGTCATCGCTGACCCGCAAAGGGCAACGCTCGCTTTGCTCAAGTGGCTGAGACCCGACCTAAGCCAGTCCATAGAACTGGGTGCGCCGGGTCACGTCGGATGGCACGAGCTGCTCGCCACCGATTGGGAAAAGGCGTGGGCTTTCTATGGCCCCCTTTTTGGTTGGCGGAAAGCGTTGGCCGATACCGACGTGATGGGGACGTATCAGCTGTTTTCCGTCGAAGGGCAGATGATTGGCGGTATGTTCACTAAACCCACTACGGTGCCGACCCCCTTCTGGCTTTACTATTTCAACATTGGCGATATCGACAGGGCAGCAGAGCGCGTGAACGCGTGCAGCGGACAAGTCATCAATGGCCCGATCGAGGTGCCGGACGGCAGCTGGGTCGTCCAATGTACGGACCCTCAAGGTGCGATCTTTGGGTTGGTTGGGAAGCGGCGGCACCAGCGAGTAATTATCGCAAGCTCTATGCGAACATGGTGAGGGGCAATCGCCGACTGCCTGCTAATAGTGTGACGTCAAAGGGGTCGCACGTTTCACCTACAAACGGTTGCATTTAGCTCTGAACGGGCGCATCGATCTAACGATCGCCCGCTACTGTCTTTCGGGATGCGGTGGCGCCTCTCGATCGCGCGGCCAGGCGGGAAACTAACTTCATCAAAACGACGCGCGCTCCACCATTCCACTCGGACACCCGGGCGGAACTGGTCGAGCGGCACGGATCAGATCCGCTAGCGACGCACTCCCCGCGACGTCGCCAGCGAGACTTATCACGAGTTCCGTGATCTTACGGTTTTCCCCACGTCCATGGCAGGAAACGGTTACGCGCGCGCCGGCTCCTTCGCCGAAGGCGCCGTCGAACGAGGTACGGATGGTTTCGGCCGACAAACTCCGTCCGACGTTATCGGCAAACAGCTGCGAGACCTTGGAGGAATCGATCGCCTCAGCCAACTCGGCGGCGCGGGCGAAATAGCTGTCAGCGTTGCCGCCGAAGCACGTACCGTGCACGATCCATTCGTGCCGCTGCAGCTTCGATTGTACGCCGGGCATCACAACTGACAGCCTTTTCAGAGTGTCGGCGCTAACCTCGGGTTCGGGCAGACCGTTCCAGTCATGATCACGATCAATCTGCCTGAGATCGGGCGCCACGTTGCAGTACTGCGTTCCGCGCGGCTGCGGCCACAGCCCGTGCAAACTCATGTGCGCGGCGGCAAAACTGGTTGAGGAGAGTTCGCGGCATTCCTTCTTATCGCGGTGGTCTACGCAAAATGCCGGCTCCCACCCCATGGCGAGCACGTGCGTCGCGCGCGTGCCCGACGTGTCGCCCGCCGCACCGGGAGCAGTAGTTCCATCTGTCGGCTCGACGCGCCCACACGACGAACTGACCCACCGTTCTTTCGGCTGCGCGCCCTGAACCACGATGCGATAGTGCGTGGCGTCAGGTTTGTTCTTGGCTATCAGAGCGTAGGTCTTGTTTTGCTCGACTTTAACATCGCCAGGATCGGTGGACTTGCGAAAGGATTGATAGGCTGGACACGTCTGCGTCGCGGTGAAAGTACCGCTCATGGCGATGTCCGCATGGGCAGACCTGGACGCCGTCATCATCAGCAGCAGCACCGCTCCGCCCAAACATGCCGCAACTATCCGCATAGATTTTTCCATGGAAGCCCCACTATACCTCAGCTGTTGGCCCAATGCATGGGGACAGCTACCGGGTTCGTCGATTGTTAGGCTTCGAGCTGACGTGTCGAACGCAGAACATCGACTTCAGCTCCGCAATCCTGAACTGACGATCGAGATGCGTTGGACGCACCATCGTTTCGGCGTCTACGCCAAGAGGCATATTTTTCTCTTCTAGGGCGCGCTCCCGTGCTTGAGTGGAAAGGTCCAATCACGGTCGCTCAGTTGAAAGGCGGCTTCGTCGCCGTCATGTATGACCACCGCATATGAAGCGCTTTCTTTTTGCAACCCTCGGCGCACTTCAATGTGCGGGGATTTTGTCCCTGCTGTTGGCTGTGGCCGGTGCCTCGGCTACCGAACAGACGGACGCAAGCATCGTCCGGATTGATGTTCGCAAGCCTGTCGCGAGCTTCCTGCCCAGCGACGTATTCGGCGCGGGAGTCGATGGCCTCGGACAAGGTGGAGTCGTCCGGACCTACCAGCCAGCCAATATCCAAGAGATGAATTCCTCGGGCTTCAGCCGTCTTTCCTACCGATTAAGGACGGAACTCGGCGTTGAGGCGTGGCATTGGAATGAAGAGGGTAGTTGGAGCGATCCGGAACGCAGTCAAGGCTATTGGACCTCGAGTGCCACCGCTCTCCAACCGGTTCTGATTTCTCACGGCTATCGCCTTCCGCGGCGCGGCAATACAATCGATCAGGCCAACAACGACGGTTACTCGCGATTGGATGACGGGGACGAGGACACACTGTGGAAGAGTAATCCCTACCTTGACCCGCATTTCACAGGCGAGAGCCAAGTCCGTGATCCGCAATGGGTGGTGGTCGACTTTGGTGAGCGGCAGGCCATAAACGCCTTGCGCGTCCTGTGGAGCGAACCCTACGCCGTCGAATACGAGGTCCAGTATTGGAGGGGTGAGGACAGTGACTCTCTCAACGATCTGCGATTTGGCGACTGGCATACTTTCCCGCATGGGCGCGTTGACAACGGAAAGGGAGGGGATGTCCTCTTACGTCTTAGCGACGCTCCAGTCCGCGTGCGATTTGTCAGGTTACGGCTCGTCCACGCGTCGGGTACCGCTGCGGATGGCGCCCATGACATCCGAGATCATCTCGGTTTTGCCATTCGCGAGCTCTTCGCCGGAACCTTGGAAAGGGAAGGACCACTACGCGACATTCTGCGGCACGGACCTTCCAACACACAGCAAACGGTTATTTGGGCCTCATCGACCGATCCCTGGCACCGGGCCGCCGACATTGACTCTAAAACCGAGCAACCCGGCTTTGATCGAAATCTTGGCGACGGGGCTGACGCACGGACTGCCAATGTTGACGCCGACCGGGCTCCTTTACGATACGCCCGAAAATGCCGCGGCCGAGGTCCGTTTCTTGAAGGCGCGCGGCTATAGCGTTCATCAGATCGAGCTGGGAGAGGAGCCGGACGGTCAGAACGTCACGCCTGAACACTACGCAGCGCTATTTATCCAGTTTGCAGAGGCCATCCATCACATCGATCCCGGCATCGTTACGGGCGGCCCGAGCTTCCAGTCGGAAATCGATGGCTGGACCGCGATCGCCGACGATGAGGGCGATCGCTCGTGGATGAGACGTTTCATAAGAGTTCTCCGAGCCCGCCACCATCTCGGTGACTTCGGCTTCTTTTCGTTCGAGTGGTACCCATTCGATGATCTATGCGAGCCGGGCAACCTGCGCCTCGCCGCGAACCTGAATCTGATGAACCGGTTGGCCGAACGTCTCGCGGCCGATGGCGTGCCACGCACCATCCCATGGATCATGTCCGAGTTTGGATATTCTTCATTCGCGGGCCAGGCCGAAGTCGAGATGCCGGCTGCCGTTCTCAACGTGGAGATCCTTGCCCAATTCATCGCGCTCGGGGGCAAGTCTGCGTACGTCTACGGCCTCGAGCCTAAAGTTCCCGTTCGAGGCGTCGATCGCTGCGATACGTGGGGCAACTTGACGATGTTCCTGGCCGACGGCGACGGGCGCGCTGCGGCGCGAATGCCCATCTATCACGCCGCCAAGCTGCTGGCGGAAGAGTGGGCGGAGCAGGCGGAGGCACAACACACGTTGTATCGGGCGTTCGCCGGCGCCATGGGGGATATCGCGCGGAGCGAAATCAGCGCCTTCGCGGTTCACCGGCCAGACGGGCAGTGGGCCGTGCTCCTCATCAACAAGAGTGCTTTGCGGCCTCGGACGATCACAATCCGTTTCGATGGCGCCACGGATAAGCGCAGCGAATGGGTCGGACCGCTCGAGGAATTCCAATATTCGGCTGAGCAATACGAGTGGCTCCCCCAGGCGGCGCTAGGAAAGCCACTGCGAAGCGAACCACCAAAGAAGTCGCGCATCGACGCCGGCGCTTCGTCGGTCATAGAGCTCCCTGCGATGTCACTCACGGTCGTGCGCGGCTTTGGGCCGTCTAACTGAGGTCCCTTAGCTGGCGACCTAGGCGAACAGACGCGAGGCGCGCGGCCGACAATGTCGTCCGTCAATTAGCGGCCAACCGTGGTGCTCACCTTACCAAGCCGTAAAGAGATCGACACCTAGCCGCCAAGATCGAGGACCAGCGTTGCACGACCTGGGCATCGTCAAGACCCAGGGTATCAAGGAGCATCGCCATGTACGGTAGGATCCTGAACGTCGCTATAATTTCTGGCCTTCTGTTGGCTACCGCAGCTCCGGCATTTGCCGCCGATGAGCCCAAGACCAAGGCCGATTGCGACAAGGCCAAGGGCAAATGGGACGACAAGACGAGCAAGTGCACGGTGAAGAAGTAAGCTTTCGCCCTTCGGAACCCCGCTGATCGCTCATCAGCGGGGTTTCTTATTGCAATCGCTTATCTAGGCTCCGCGACCAACCCATCTTACCGATCCGTAAGGCGGCAGACATCCGCCTGCAAAAGGCGGAGCGCAACGTCACTTGGACGCAGCGAAGAACATAGGAGGTGGCACAATGTCCAAAATTCTGAGTACGGTGACAGTTGCAGGACTTCTGTTTGTCCTCACGGCTCCGGCGTTCGCCGCGGATGCGCCGAAGACGAAGGCGCAGTGCGAAAAGCTGACCGACATGAAGTGGGATTCTAAGACCAAGACCTGCGTGAAGAAATGAAGCTGTTCGACGGGGACGTCAGGCTTGCAATATGGCGATTGTCGGTTCGGTCACGGGTCCATCGCGCGCGGTTTCTCACATGCGCTAGTCCGCTACTAAGGTTCTCGTGACGCACCATCCAGTCTTCTTCGATCCCACCAAACGCAGGTCGGTCATCCTCGGCCGGATCGGCTGGATCGTGTCCGTCGCTAGCACGATAGTGCTGCTGCTCTTCGTAGCGAGCCTGCTGTTCTTCCCCAGCGTCTCCGTCCTTCCCCTCCACCCACCGCATAAGCGATCCGCTCTGACGGACGCGAATGATATCGCCCAGCGACGGGAATTGCTTCCGGCGGCGCGGCGTCTTGGCGACGCCGCGCTGTCAAGAACCACTCTTCCGAATTGGGCAGTCAACAAGACGATGCCCCAAGCGTCGGCGAAGCAACTCATGGCGGCGCGCGGACGCGCGGACAGCCGACCTTTGACGATCGGCTTCTACGTGACTTGGGACGACAGCAGCTTCGCGTCGCTGGAGACGGTGCTGCCGAAGCTCGATTGGGTGGTGCCGAGCTGGCTCGAGCTTACAGGCCCTGACCTCGAGCTGAAGACGGGAGTAGACCAGAAATCCGTAGACCTCCTGCGCAAGCAAAAGCAGCCGCCCAGCGTTTTGCCGATGCTGCAGAACGCCACTGACGGCAAATGGGACGGTCCTGGATTGGCGCGCCTCCTGGCAGATCCCGCCAAGCGACAAGCCCGCCTCGCGAGTCTCGTAGCGTTTATCCAGGGTAACTCTGCCCAGGGCCTCGTTATCGATTTCGAGGAGGTGCCCAAAGGCGCGCATCAGGATTTTCTGACGTTCTTACACGAGATGCGCGCTGCCTTTGCGCCGCACGGATGGCTCGTCGCCATCGCCGCTCCTTTCGATGATCCCGAGTGGACCTATCGCAGCTACGCTGCTGCAACCGACTATCAAATACTCATGGCCTATGATGAGCACTTCGAGGAGGGCCAACCCGGTGCCATCGCCTCGCAGTCGTGGTTCGTCGACAAGCTTAGCCGCAGAATGAAGGAGCTGGACCCGGCCAAGACAATCATCGCCATTGGAAACTACGGCTACGACTGGGCCGGAAAACCTCTCGCCGTCGATATGACCTTCCAGGAAACGGTCCTCACCTCGAAGGAATCCGAGGCGCCGATCGCCTTCGATCCGCAAACACTGAACCCGCATTTCGATTATCAAGAGGACGATGGCAAGATCCATCACGTCTGGTTTCTGGATGCCGTGACCGCGCACAATCAGATGCGGGCTGCTGACGTGTTTCGCCCCAGAGGCTACGCGCTGTGGCGCCTCGGGTCGGAGGATCCATCGATCTGGTCGCTTCTCGGCCGGCCGTACAACGCGGAGATCCCAGCGGGGCTCGGCACGATCGTTCCAGGCAACGACGTCGACATCGAGGGTCAAGGCGAGATCCTCAATATCGCGTCCGAACCCGCAAATGGCGTGCGAACCTTCGAAACCGACAACACACATCGGCTCATCACGTCGGAGACGTTCACGAAGATCCCCTCGAGCTATGTCATCCGCCGCTCCGGCTGGGTGCCGGGCAAAGTGACGCTGACGTTCGACGATGGACCGAGTGCCGAGTGGACGCCGAAAATTCTCGACATCTTGAAGCAGAAAGGCGCCAAGGCAACTTTCTTCATCGCCGGCGCCAACGGTGAAACAAATCCTGGCCTCGTCCAACGCATCCTCGCCGAGGGTCATGAGATCGGCAATCATACCTTCACCCACCCCAATCTCGGAGAAGTGTCGGCAGAGGTCGCGCGTCTTGAGATCAATGCCACCCAGCGGCTCATCGAGGCGTTGACAGGCCGATCGATGCGCCTCTTCAGGCCGCCATTCTTTGGGGACGCGGAACCAACCACGCCGAGCGAGATTGCGCCGGTCAAACTTGCTCAGGAGCTCGGCTACGTAACCGTAGGCCTCAGGGTTGATCCGGACGATTGGCAAGGACCGCCCGCAGATCAGATCGTGCAACGGATCTTGGACCGTATGGCCGACACTAACCCGGAAACGCGCGGCCAGATCATACTGCTGCACGATGCCGGCGGTGACAGATCGCACACGGTTGCGGCACTGCCGCGCGTAATCGATGCACTGCGCGCAAAGGGTCTGGAGATCGTGCCGGTATCGGCGCTAGCTGGCTGGACATTCGACCAGGTGATGCCCTTGCTTCCGCCGGAGGATCACTCTGCACTCGTCAACTGGTACGTGTTCATCACCGCAAGCTGGCTGCAAGCCGCCATGCATTGGCTGTTTGCGCTCGCAATCGCCCTCGGGCTTGCGCGCCTACTGGCGCTCTGCGGCTTGGCCGTATGGAGCCACTATAGACCCGTTTCTCCACCACCGCTTTCCGCGAGCGACGGCGTCGCCGTTTCCGTTTTGATCCCCGCTTTTAACGAAGCCAAGGTCATCGCCGCCTCGGTAAATGGGATTCTCGAGAGCAGCCACGCAAAGCTCGAGGTGATCGTCATCGATGACGGGTCCAGCGACGGCACCAGCGATGTCGTACGCGAGAGCTTCGGGCTCGATCAGCGGGTGACACTCATCACAGTTCGCAATGAAGGTAAGGCGAGAGCGGTCAACACAGGATTGGCCTCCTCGCACGGCGAGGTTGTCGTCGCCCTTGATGCCGACACCCATTTCGAGCCGGATACCATAGCACGCCTGGCACGGTGGTTCAGCGACGAAAAGATTGGCGCTGTCGCCGGCAACGCCAAAGTTGGCAACCGGATCAATCTGCTGACGCGTTGGCAGGCGCTCGAGTACATCACCGCACAAAATCTGGAACGTCGGGCGCTGGGAGCCTTGGATTGCATAACGGTCGTCCCAGGTGCGGTCGGAGCCTGGCGCAGATCCGCATTGGTCAGGCTCGGCGGATTCCCCACTGACACGCTTGCAGAGGATCAGGACCTGACCATTGCCATTCAAAAGGCCGGCTACAGGGCGATCTTTGACGCGGATGCCGTGGCGTGGACCGAGGCGCCGGATACGGTTTCTGGGCTCGCTAAACAGCGCTTCCGCTGGTCCTTCGGAACGTTGCAATGCCTATGGAAGCATGCCGACATCACGCTGCGTCCTCGGTCCGGCACGCTCGGTCTCGTCGCGCTTCCCCAGGCGTGGCTGTTCCAAATCCTCCTTGGGCTCATCTCACCGTTTGTCGATCTGCTGCTCATCGTGCAAATTATCGCCGCTGCGTCGGACTGTATCCAGCACGGCGCGCAATTCGATCCGACGAACCTTGAGGTCACGCTCTTCTACTACGCGCTGTTCATCACTGTCGACTTGGCAACGGCTGTCGTCGCGTTCCTATTCGAGAAGCGGGAGAACTGGCAACTCCTTTGGTGGCTCGTTCTGCAGCGGTTCGGTTATCGGCAGCTTCTCTACTACGTCCTCGCGAAATCGATCAGGACGGCTACGAAGGGACATCTTGTGGGCTGGGGCAAGCTCGAACGCAAAGCCACGGTATCGCCAGGGTATAGTTTTCGGCGGGGCGGCGCGGCAGCTGCCGGGTCGCCAGCAGGTGGGCGGAAGAACACCGGTTCTGCGGCGAGCGCTACAGCACGACCACGTCTACGTCGGCGTTGGCGACCTCGATCGGCGGCATGAGATTCGGATTGCTGTCTAGCAAATGCAGCAATGCGTCCACACGACGCGCGGACGCCCGCCAGACTTCTCTGGTTTCGCGGTTGGCTGGCTCGTGGAGCACCACTTTGCGAATGGCGAGAAACGTCCTGAGGAATTCGGTCTCGGAGCTTGCGCCAGCACCGCCAGTCTCGTTGAGGGTGCGCTCAAGGATCGCAGTCAGGAAGTTCGGATCGCCGTTCGCGCCGTGCTGCAGCCAGGTATCGTAGAAGATCGATTTACCAATGGCAGAGTGGATACCGGCTGCGGCAGCTGCTTTCAGCGCGGGACGAAAGTATAGCTCGTCGGCTTCCTCGTCGCAGGCCATGCCGAGATATTGGGAATCCTTGCTTTCTTTTCCGCCACGCAGCGGGGAAGCCGGTTAGAGCTTGCTTACCCTTCGCGAGGGGCGGCAGATGAGGCAGAAAGCGCTTCAGGTCCGCATCGGGCACAAATCGGGCGTAGCGATCGATGACCTGCGCGACTTCATTGTTGTAAGTGCAGAATCCGTACTGCGTGACTGTATAGCCCCGACCGTCGCCCAAATCTTCGACATAAGCGTAGTCGGGTTCGGGCCTACCGACTTCGAAGATGTTCGAGATCGCTTTGATCCTTCTCGCCAGATCGACGTCGGGCGCGGGTTCAGCGTTATGAGTTTCTGTCATCCCGATGACGCTCAGCGGAAGAGATTTGGTAACCGCGTTGTGGTTGTGCCCAGCAGCGAGGACGCGGACCCCATTCGCGGTTGCGAGGGTTGAAATCAAGCAAGTCCGTCCTGCTAGACGCAAGAACTCCCGGCGGTTCGTGTGCATGCCTGCGTCCCAGATACTTAAGGCTTGTACGACCTATGTCCAAGGGCCCGGTCTTTGGACCAAATCGATGGCGACCTTGACCGGCCCGGCGGCACAGCGCTGGCATTCTCGCAGCTCTTCTCGCCCGGAACGGCCGCATGGCTCACGGCCGATAATGTCGCGGAAACCGTGTTCGACAGGGAAGCGCTGCGCAACCGCGAGCGGTCCGCGGAAGAGAACTGGAACATGACTGTGGCGCAATATCAAGGCACCGCTCGATGCCAGTTCTCGGAACGGCCACAATAGAGGCGTCCACCGAGCGACGGAAAGCCGACAGTCGAACCGTAAGTTGGGACGGCATCGAGGAGTAAGATAACCAACTCAAATTTGCTCCTGGCAACAGCGATGTCATTGGACTTGGCGGTCGGTCCTGCGCAGGCCGGACCGATGTTCCCAGCTGTCGTCCACACTGGCGCTATAACGCGCGTGCAGTGGCACCATCATGGATGGCATGGTTGGGACTTGGCGTGGGCGTCGTCGCGAGAGGCGCCTGTGCCCGTATCTGAGGGAAGAAGGGCCGGCTCGAAGGTCCACCGCCGTGACGTCCTTACCGATTGTCTGAGGCCGACTTAGGCCTTGGTGTGCACCGGCCAAACCGTGAGTGGAAGGCTATGATAAATCCTCGCCAGTTAGCTTGCGTCTTTATCACTTCGAGCCTCATCCCAATGGGTGCCGTTGCGGAAGATCTCGAATGCAGATGGTTCATCCCCGTCACTGGCCAAACGGTACCAGTTCGCTGCGATGACGCGGATTCCAAGGCCCTGCCCAGTCTCCACGTCGAGCGAGCCCTGCTTGGTCTCACACTCGCCTCACTGACCCCAGGACTGAAGGATAGCTACGGCATTGAGGGCACGATCAATGGCGTAGTCGTTACGCAAGTAGATGCGAATAGCCAAGCGGCGGACAGAGGCATTGCGAGGGGAAATGTCATTTTGAAAAGCAACGAAGTCGTGGTTTCGACGCCAGAGGATGTCGCCCGGAGCGTTGAGAGCGCCACCAAGGAGGGGCAAAAGATCATCATGCTGCTTTTGTCCAACGCCGAGGGCAAAACGAAATCCGTGGCTTTGCCCCTGGGGTAGCAAACGTTCTAACTAGGCGTTCGCGACCTGAGCGAATGGGTGCCTCCGCCAACGGTCAAAAAGCTGAGGCGACGATGATGTTGGCCAGTGAACCTTAGTTGTGATTGACCTGCTGCACAGACCTGCTGCACAACCGCGACAGTCTACTGTCAGAAAGCCCAAGAACGACAGGGTTTTAGAGAGTTAGAGCTTCCTCCCTCCGTCCGCACCATGCAACCACTGTGGGGCAGCGACGTCTGCGCCTTCCCCGACAAGCTCCCGGAAGTTGCCGGACCTCGTCACCTCGAGACCAGGAGGGGATCGTCCTCCTCGAGAAGATCGTCAAAGGCGATGCCGGTGTAGGGCGCCACCGACCACGCAACCGTGCCTTCAAGCTTTCGACCGGATAAGAGCTCGACCGAAACGGCATCGCCGGGCACGAGGCCGAAGGCGTTTTTCAGCTTTATGCCGCTCTGGGAGACGTTGTGAATGATGATGCGCTGAAACCGTCCATGGATCTGCAGGACCGCATCCCACCTGGTCTTGTGTCGCGCAAACGATCGCCGCTCCGAAAGATGATGTTCGGGCGACGGCAACTGTCGGACGTGAATCTCGGCCATCGTGGCAAATCTCGGCGGAGGACCAGGGCGACGACGACAGCCTATGGCCGCGGTCGTTAAGCCGGCTTGAGCCGGGACCACGGCATTCGACGCGTTTTTGATCCGATTGCATCGAGACAAAATCGGGGATGCAATTTCCACAGACGGAATCCGGCCGACAGCGCCGTTCCCATGGCACCCGCGCGCAAAGCCGGGCCGCCGGCGCGGCGTTCGCATACTGTCGACGTGCCCGGTTTTCTGTCTCAATACGAGGACTCTCATGCCCATAAGACCAACCATCGCCGCTCTCTGTCTCTGCCTCGGCGCCACCGCCGCCTTCGCCGCCGACGACGCCACGCCCGCACCTGCCGGAACCGGCAAGCACTGGGCGGCCTGTCAGGCCGAGATCACGAAATTCTGCTCCAGCATCGAGAAGGGCAAAGGCAAGATGCGCGCCTGCCTCACCGAGCACACCGCAGACCTGTCCGACGGCTGCAAGACCAGCATGGCCGAGCACGCCGCCAAGGCCAAGGAGAAGGAAAAGAGCGGTCAGTGAGCTGAGCTCAAGGCTCGGCCCAACGTTGCGCTGATACGCTCGAGGCCGCGGCGATCGCCGCCGTTGCCGGCCGCGCCTCTTAAGGCGCGGCTTTTTCTTTTTGCGCGCTTGCGCGTCACTCGCTCGTCCAGCCGTAGAGCCAGTCGTAGCGCGCCATCAGCCGCTCCGGCCCGAGCGAGCGTAGCGCCAGGTTGCGTGCCCCCGCGAACGCTCCTCCCAGGTGATACATCGTGCCGTTGCGGCGCGAAGCCGCCGCCACGCGCTCCGCGCGGCCGCGCCGCCGGTGCTCGTACAATTTAAGCGCGCCCGGCACGTCGTTGGGCAGCTTGTGCATCGCGTCTGCCAGCACCACGGCGTCCTCCAGCGCCAGCACGCCGCCCTGCGCTAGGAACGGCAGCACGGGATGGGCCGCGTCGCCTAAGAGCGCGATCGTCCCGCGCGACCACGACCGCAGGCCGGGCAGGGTATGCAGCGCCCATCGCTTCCAGCTCTTCGCCCCGCTGATGAGATCGGCGAGCGGCTCGGCACACTGCGGGAGCCGCTGGCGCACCCACGCGGGATGCACCGGCGCGCTCCACTCGGTGTCGTCGTGCTCGTCCTCGACGATGACGGCGACCGCGAGCTCGGCTCCGCCCGAGACCGGGTAGTGGACGACGTGCGCATCGGGGAAAAGCCAGACGCCCGTTTCCTGCTTGAAGAACTCCGGCGGCAGCGCGTCGAGCGGCAGCACGCTGCGGGCGGCGCTCTTGCCGGCAAAACGCGGCGCTTGCCCCGAGAACAGCAGTGTCCGGATCGTCGACCACAGGCCGTCGGCCGCGATCAGCGCCTTGCCGGTCCACGCCTGGCCGGCCGCCGAAGCGACCGCGACGTGCGGGCCCTCGGTCGCAACCTCGGCGACGTCGAAGCCCATCGACAGCGCGACGAGCGGCTCTGAGCGGGCAGCCTGCAGCAGCGCCGCGTGCAGATCCTTGCGGTGCGCGACCCAGTAGGGCGCGCCGTGCCGCGCCGCGATCCAGCGCCCCAGGGGAAGCCGTGCCAGCTCCGCGCCGGTCGTCCCGTCGCGCACGCGAATGGCCTCGGGCAGGCCCACGCGCGCGCGCAGCGCGTCGGCGACCTTCAAGTGCTTCAGGATGCGCGTGCCGTTGGGCCCGATCTGGATGCCGGCGCCCTCCTCGTGGAAGGACGCGCGCCGCTCCAGCACATGCGAGGCGATGCCGCGCCGGGCGAGCGCCAGCGCCGCGGCGAGCCCGCCGATGCCGGCGCCCGCGATCAGCACCGGCTCGACGCGATTCTTGCGCGACCGCGAGAGCGCCGTTTCTGCGGTCTCGTTGGCCGTTGCAAGGGAGTGCTGCGCGGTCATGTCGGGAGGCGGCCAGGCAGGCGGACGCGGCCGCCGGCGTTAGGTGAGCTCCCCGACGAGCGATACGAGGCAGCCGGAGGGATCGCTTTGGTCGGGCGCGAGCCGCGGGTCGTAGAGGTAGAGCGTCGAGCAGTAGGGGCACAGGATCTGCCCGTCGTCGCCCATGTCGAGATAGACGTGCGGGTGATCGTGGGGCGGCCGCGCGCCCATGCAGTTGAGCTCGCGCACGCCGATGAAAATCTTCTCGACTCCCTGGTCGTTGGCGAGGTGCGGGATGGCGTTCGACGTCATCTTGTCGGCCCTTGTCTGCGCGGGTTCGAGGCTTCGCGGACTAGGCTGCAACCATAGCGGCGCAGGCCCCGAAATGATAGGGGTGGCCTCCCGCAACGGTTACTCGATCGCGAGGTCCGACAGGGTGCAAACCTTCGCTTCCGACGGCGTCGAGATCGCCTTCATCGACGAGGGCCCGCGAGAGGGCCAAGCAGGCACGGTGCTGCTCATCCACGGCTTTGCGTCCAACGTCGCGACCAACTGGGTCGGCCCCGGCTGGGTCAGGGCGCTCACCGACGCCGGCTTCCGCGCGATCGCCTACGACAACCGCGGCCACGGCCGCAGCGCAAAGCTCTACGACACCAAGGACTACGGCGCGCCGCTGATGGCGGAGGATGCGCGCCGCCTGCTCGACCATCTCGGAATCGCCCGCGCCGACGTCATGGGCTACTCGATGGGCGCGCGCATCTCCGCCTTCCTGGCGATTGCGCACCCCGAGCGCGTGCGCAGCCTCGTGTTCGCCGGGCTCGGCATCAACATGGTGCGCGGCGTCGCCGGCACGGGCCCCGTTGCGCGTGCGCTCGAAGCCGACAGCATCGCCGACGTGACCAATGCGGCCGCGCGCACGTTCCGTGCCTTTGCCGAGCAGACGCAAAGCGACCTCAAGGCGCTCGCCGCCTGCATCCGCTCGGCGCGCGCGCCGATCACGGCCGAAGCGCTGGGCGGGCTCAACTGTCCGGTGCTGGTGGTGGTCGGCGAGGATGACGTGATCGGCGGCGACCCGGCGCAGCTTGCGGCACTCATGCCGAATGCACGCGCCGTCGCCGTGCCGGGGCGCGATCACATGCGCACGGTCGGCGACAAGGCGTACCGGCAGGCGGTGCTGGAGTTTTTGCAGACGCGGCCCTGACCCGAGGCAGGCCCAAGAACTACGAGGCCCCGGCGATCATCCGCCCGACCTCGAAAGACAAACGCGGGGTTGTCACGAGATCAGGCAACGATACGAGCCGGGGCCAAGACGCAGTACCCTCAAGGCGCGCAACGCTCTAACGCGGAACAGGAAAACGTCACAGCCCCCAAGACCTGGGTTCCCCCAGGCACGAGAACGCTAGCAGAGCCTAGGCAACGCATTATGAAATTCGCTGCACCGCGACATTCTAGCTGTGGATAAGCGAGCACGCGGTCCGGTTGCGGCCGCCTTCAAGTGAACGAGCCGGGGTCGCAAATCGGCCGGAAAAGGCTGCTTCATAAGGGCCGGGGAAGACAGGGATTAATCCAACATTAGGGTTAGCGCGATTAGCGTTGCCATCCCATGCCGCCCCTCCAGTCCCGCGTAATACTTGGCCTCATCGGCCCGGCTCTGCTGCTCTCGGCCTGCAGCACCGGGGACGATTTTATCGCCAAGGTCGAGCCATGGCGGGAGGTCGAGGAGCGCGCCTGCCTCGCCTCGGGCGCCGTGCACGAGACCGCCTTCATCAAGACCCGTTCGGCGCTCGGCGGCCCCAGCGTCTGCGGTGCCGAGCAGCCCTTCGAGATGGCTGCAGCCGACGGCGGTCGCGTGACGCTGAAGCCAACGGCGCTCCTGCGCTGCCCCATGATCCCGCAGGTCGACCGCTGGATCGCCAGCGTGATCGAGCCGGCCGCGCTACAGACCTACGGCGTGCCGCTCGTCGAGATCACGGTCGCGGCGTCCTACGCCTGCCGCCCGATGAACAACGTCTCCGGTGCCATGCTCTCCGAGCACGGCCACGCCAACGCGCTCGACGTCTCCGCCTTCATCCTCGCGGATGGCACGCGCATCACGGTGAAGAGCGGCTGGCGCGGGGATCTGCGCGATCGCGCGTTCCTGCGCACGATCCACGAAGGCGCGTGCAGCCAGTTCACGACAGTGCTCAGCCCCGACTACGACGGCAACCACCAGGACCACATGCACGTCGACCTTGCGCGCCGCGGCTCCGACGGGCTGCGCACGGTGTGCAAGTAGGGCAAGTAGCCAGGGAAGCGACGCGCGAAATCAGTCGTCGGTGTCGTCGCAGGCAACGGGGAACTCCATGTCGGGGTCCCAGCACAGCATCTTGATCTGCACGCGCGCCGTGGCGTGCACGGTGACGGCGGCGAGCGCTAGGAGAACCGCGACGAGAAGCCGGGCAAGGCGCATGGGATGTCCCTCACACGCTTCTAGGGGACGCTAAGATTATGCCTTTTCAAGGATTTTAGCCAGCGCGTGGGGGAAGCTCCCGCCTGTCGCCCAGGATCGCTGCCCAATCGTTGCAGTGACACATCACGGTGCCCGAAAGCCGCAGCGCGCTGATTTGTTTTGCCCACGGCAAAGGACGGGTTGAAGCGGCGAACGCCGATCATTCACTGTTTGTCAATATCGAATCGAGGCGCAATGAAAAATACCTCCTTCATTGCGGCGACGCTGGCTTCACTCGTCCTCTGTACGGCTGCTTCGACCGCTTCTGGCGAAACCATCGGCTCGGCCGTGCGTATCGTCAACACGGTGACCGGCTCGCTCGATCAGCAGCAACGCAACCTCGCCACCGGCGACAACGTCAGCCAGAACGAAGCCATCGAGGTCGCCTCCGACGCGCTCGGCGAGCTGAAGCTGCGCGACGACACCAAGCTCGCGCTCGGCCCCGGTTCGCGCCTCGTGCTGGACAAGTTCGTCTATAACCCGGTGCCGTCGACCGGATCGGTCAGCGTCAACCTGGTCAAGGGCGCCTTCCGCTTCATCACGGGCCTGTCGCGCAAGGGCAATTACGAGCTGCGCACGCCGTCGGCTTCCATCGCGGTGCGCGGGACCATCTTCGACGTCTACGTCGACGCGGCGGGCGGCACCTGGCTGTTGCTGCTCGAAGGCTCGGTCCGCGTCTGCAATACCTCCAACCAGTGCACCGACGTCGTCAATCCGTGCGGCGTCGTCCACGTTACGCCATCGGGTACCCTCGACGGCCCGGTGGGCTGGCCCGCGCAGGCGCGCCCCATCAACTTCGCCAGCGCGTTCCCGTTCGTCGTCACGCCACCCAGCATCGACACGGCGCCCCTCTTCACGCGCACCGCGGTCGAGAGCAATCAGTGCGCCGCGCCGCCCAAGCCGCAGATCCAGAAGGCCGAGGCGCCCCCGGCCAAGGGGACGCCGCCGGCGCAGAGCTACACGCCGCCGCAGCCGACCTACACGGCCAAGCAATCCAACGCGCCGCCGCCCTATGCGCCGGTCGGCCCGGCACCTGTGGTGCTGCGGAGCTTCTCGGGCGGCTACGTCGGCGCCAACGTCGGCTACGGCTTCTCGAGTTCGGACGCGGGCGTCGGCTGCGTGTCTCCTCCGCTCAACTTCAGTGTTTCGGCCAACTGCTACGAGGCGATCGCCAGCGGCGCGTTCGTGACCGATTACCCGCTGACGCCAAAAGGCGTGACCGGCGGCGTGCAAGCCGGCTACGACTTCCGCTTCACCAACATCGTGCTGGGCGTCGTCACCGACTTCTCCAAGACCGGCATCTCCGGCAGCGTGTCCGCCTACACCGCGGTGCCAACCTTCGTGCCCGAGTACAGCGATGCCAAGGAGACGGTCGAGTGGCTGGGAACGCTGCGCGGGCGCCTGGGCTTTGTCACCAACAACCTGCTCGTGTACGTGACCGGCGGCCTCGCCTACGGCCAGGTCATCACGAGCTATGACCTTTCGCTACCGTCGGCGGTGCCCGCTGTCAGCGCTGCAGAGCGGAACACCGACTGGGAGATCGGCTGGACGGCGGGTGCCGGCGGCGAGATCAGCTTCGGCACCTTCACGATCAGCGCCGAATACCTGTTCTACGATCTGGGCTCGCGCACGCTGAACCCGATTGCCATTCGGGGCGGCGTACCCCAGCCGACGACGTACTTCCCGGCGAGCTTCGACATGGACGGCTCGATCGTCCGCGTCGGCACCAACTTCCCGCTCAACTAGTTGTCCGTCTTGGTCGCCTGGTCGTCGCCCGGCTGGTCGTCGCCCGCCTCGTCCGCGAAGTAATCGCGCGCCGGCGCCACGTCGGTATGTGCCATCTCCTCGACCGCGTGCTGACGCAGCTTGCGGAAGTCGGCGACCTCCATGTCTTTCGTCTTGATCCGCTGCGCGTACTGCAAGGCGATGAGGCCCTGCCCGTCCGCCGCCTTCGCATACTTGAAGACGTTGAACTCCATGACATCGCTGTCGGGCGCCCAGGTGAGGAAGTCGACGATCGCCTCGCCGTTCTCGCCGTCGGTGAGTGCGAAGTTGGCGTCCTTGTTGGCCTCCTTCACGGTCTTGCCGAGTGTCTCCGCGGCGAGTGCGGGGTTCGGGGGCACTTCGGGATAGGAGTGGAACGCGAACAGCTTGGTCCAGTTGTTGACGGTCTCGCCGGGAAGCGTGAACTCGGCGACGCCGTTGCCGGAGTTGCCGTCGCGCTGCTTGGCGCGGTCCTGGTAGTCGAGGTGATACGTCTGCCCGCTGAAATCGATCGTGGGGGCCTCCGCCAGCACGCAGGTCACCGAAGCGAGGAACAGCATTGAGCCGAGAGCGGTGCGCATTCTGACCTCAACTGCGCTGGTCTAAGTCGCTGGCCGCGACGACGCGCTCGAACGGTTCGGCCTCGCATCTGATCGTGTAGAGCGTGGCGCCGTCGGGCATCGTCAGCAGGTTCTCGACGCGGTACACGGCGGCCTCCGCCTTGGGCATGGCTTCGATACGCACCGTGCGGGTGAAATGCACGGTCGCTCCGACGTTCAGCTGGCGCGTCGACATGCGGGCTCCTTTGCGCTGGCGTGATCTCTTAAGGTGTGCTGGGCCGCGAGGCTAGGGCCGGAAGCTGAAGAGAGCGTATCCCGCTGCCCGAAAAGTCGACGCAGCGAGGTGTTTTCCGTCGCCGGGCTGGGCTTTTCCCGCCCGGGATGCCTTCGCCCGGCGAATACGCTAAAAGCTTGCCATGACCTGGCACAAGGACGGCCCCGGTGCACGGCGCAGCTACCATCACGGCAACCTGCGCGAGGCGCTGATCGCGGCCGCGCTCGACCTCATCGCGAAGAAGGGCCCGGCCGGCTTCACCTTCGCCGACGCGGCGCGCGCCGCCGGCGTGAGTGCGGCTGCGCCCTACCGGCATTTCCGCGACCGCGACGCGCTGATGGCCGACGTCGCGCAGCGCGGCTTTGGAGGGTTCGCGGCGGTACTGGCAAAGGCCTGGGACGGCGGCAAGCCGACGCCGCGGGTGGCCTTCGAGCGCATGGGCCGCGCCTATCTGCAGTTTGCCGCGAAGGAGCCGGCGCTGTTCTCGGCGATGTTCGAATCCGGGCTGCCGATCGGCGAGTACCCGGAGCTGCGCGAGACCGGCGACCGCGCCTTCGCCGTGATGCGCGAGGGCTGCGAGGCGCTCGCCGCAACGCTGCCCAAGGAGCGCCGCCCGCCGTCCTTGATGATGGCGCTGCCATCTGGTCGCTGAGCCACGGCATCGCGGCGCTGTTTGCGCGTGGCGACGGCGCGCGCCGCTCGATCCCGATGACGCCGGAGGAGCTCTTGGAGGCGGGCGTGCTCATCTACCTCGAGGGCCTCGGCGTCCCGCCCGACCCCGCGTGCTGACCCGCGAAATTCGCTCCGCAACCCACTGGCGAGGGTGCCATCGGCAACCCATGTTCTGCGGGCGTCCGCGGGCGCCTGCGCCGGCTCGAGGAGGAGCAGCGCGAGTTCCGCGAGTTCCTCGACCGCCTGCGCAAGGCCAAGGACAAGGAGGAGTTCGACCACTTCATGGCCGATCGCCGCACGCGTCCTTCGACTTCCGGCCCGCAGAGCGGCGTTCCGGCCGTCTGAGCCGCGCGATAAGATGAGACGACAAGAGCCGGGACGCGAGCAATCGCGCCCCGGCTTTTCAATTGCGCCTCAGCGGATCGTCTTGTCGAAATTGAGCGCGGTCGCCAGCCCCTTCACCGTGTCGAGGCCCTTGGCGCCGAGGAGAATGGCGCCATCGAGATCGGCGCCCGTGAGATCCGCACCGGTGAGGTCGGCCCCGGTGAAGTCAGCCACGGAGAGATCGGCACTCGTGAGCTTTGCATCGCGCAGGTCGGCGCCATTGAAATGCGAGAAGGTCAGCAGCGCGCGGTCGAGGTTGACGCCGCGCATTATGGCGCGCGAGAAATCGCAGGATTTGAGCACGTTCTTGGCGAGCGTGGTGATCGTGCCCTGGCCGGGGCGCGATTCGAGCGGGCTCAGGTTGGCGCCCGTCAGGTCGGCGCCGTGGAAGTCCGATCCCGACATCTTGGCCATCACGCGGATGCCCTGGAGGTTCGCCCCGGCGAAGCTCGGCGCGTCCTTCAAGTTCTCTTCCAGATCGGTGTAGACCGTCGGCCGCAGGATGGTGGCGCCGCTGAGATTGGCGCCCGCGAGATCGGCGTGGATGAGCACGGTGCGGTCAAGCCGCGTATGCGAGAGATCGGCGCCCCGCAGGTTGGCGCCGGTCAGATCGACGGCGAAGAGATCGGAATGGGCGAGCTTGGCGCCCTTGAAGTCGAGGCCAGCGAGATCGAGGTACATGAGGTTGTGGTGCGAGTAGTCGACCGGCTCGCCGGCCTTCGCCTTGAACAGCGTCGCGGCGATGTCGCGCGCGGTGAAGTCGGCGCCATTCATGGGGACAGGATCGTTGGGACCGGCCGCGGCGCCGAAGGCCAGCGCGCCGAGGCTCACTGCCATCGCTGCCGCCAGCAGGGCGCGCGGCCGGTTTCCGGGTGCGGAGAAATCCATTCGTTCTTCCCGCCGCTGAGCGAGCGCTTGTTTGTATGATTGGGCATGCGGCCGCCCCGGACAAGGGGGCTGGCGCCTAAAATCGCGCAAACACCACAGCTTAGTGCCCTGCGGCACCACGCGATCAACCTTTAGGCGCCCTTAAAGCCGCCGCCGGTCGGGGTGACGATGACGATCGCCTCCCCCGCCTCGATCACCGTCTGGTCGCAGCCCTGGAGCGGCTCGACCCCGCCCCCCTTGCGGCGCACGCTGTTGGCGCCCGCTTCCCCCTGCTCGCCGCCGTCGAGCCCGAAGGGGCGCACGTCGCGGTAGCCCGAGAGGATCGCGCAGTCCATGCGCTCGAGAAACCGGATCACGCGCCGCGTGCCGTCGCCGCTATTCCACTTGCCCTTGCCGCCCGAGCCGCGCCGGATCGAGAACTCCTCGAGCAGTACGGGATAGCGCAGCTCCAGTATCTCCGGATCGGTCAGCCGCGTGTTGGTCATGTGCACGTGCACGGCGGCAGCGCCATCAAAGCCCGGCCCCGCCGGCGCACCCGAGCACAGCGTCTCGTAATACTGCACGCGCGCGTTGCCGAAGGTGAGGTTGTTCATGGTGCCCTGCGCGGAGCTTAGCGCGCCGAGTGCCGCAAACAGGCAGTTGGTCACGATCTGGCTCGTCTCCACGTTGCCGGCGACGACGGCTGCGGGATAGACGGGGCTCAGCATCGAGCCCTCGGGGATGACGATCTCGATTGGCTTCAGGCAGCCGGCGTTCATCGGGATCGGCTCCTCCACCATGACACGGAAGACGTAGAGCGTCGCCGCGCGCGTCACCGGCTCGGGCGCGTTGAAGTTGTTGGCCTGTTGCGGGCTCGTGCCGGTGAGGTCGACCTTCGCCGTGCGCGCGCGCCTGTCCACCGTGATGCGCACCTCGACCGCGGTGCCCTGATCGGTCTCGACGCGGAAGTGGCCGTCGTCGAGGCGCGCCAGCAGCCGGCGCACGCTTTCCTCGGCGTTGTCCTGCACGTGGCCCATGTAGGCCTGCACGACGTCGAGCCCGAAATGCGCGACCATGCGGTTGAGCTCGGCGTCGCCCTTGGCGTTGGCCGCGACCTGCGCCTTGAGGTCGGCGATGTTCTTGTCGGGCTGGCGCGCGGGATACTGGGCGCCCGTCAGCAGCGCGCGCGTCTCGGCCTCGAGGAAGCGCCCGCCCGCGACGAGTTGCACGTTGTCGATGTAGACGCCCTCCTCGGCGATGGTGGTGGCGCGCGGCGTCATCGAGCCGGGCGTGAGGCCGCCGATGTCCTCGTGGTGGCCGCGGCTCGCGACGTAGAACAGCACCTCGCGGCCGCCCGCAGCGAACACCGGTGTCACCACCGTGATGTCGGGGAGATGCGTGCCGCCGTTGTAGGGCGCGTTGAGCATGTAGACGTCGCCGGGGCGCATCTCGGGCCCACGCAGGCGGATGATGGTCTCGACCGAGCGGTCCATGGAGCCCAGGTGCACGGGCAGGTGCGGCGCATTGGCGACGAGTGCGCCCGAGGCGTCGAACACCGCGCACGAGAAGTCGAGCCGCTCTTTTATGTTCACCGATTGGGCTGTGTTGCGCAGCGCCTCGCCCATCTGCTCGGCGATCGCCATGAACAGATTGTTGAACACCTCGAGCAGGATGGGATCGGCCGTGGCGCCGAGCGTCTCGCGCTGGCGCGGCTCGGTGCGCGTGAGGACGAGGTCGTCGATCGGGCTGACCTCGAGCATCCAGCCGGGCTCGACGACGACGGTCTGGTGCGGCTCGATGACGAGCGCGGGGCCGGCAAGCGCATAGCCCGGGCGCATGGCCTCGCGCTTGATGACAGGCGCCTCGTGCCAAACGCCGCGTGAGTAGAAGCGCGTGCGCTCATTGCCTGCCGTTGAAGCCGCCGCGGGGCTTGCGCCTTCATCGTCGCCTGCGTCTTCATGCGCCACCGCTTCGACCTCGATCGCCGCGGCAAAGATCGCCTTTTCCGGCGAGATAAATCCGAACCGCTGCCGGTGCAGCGCCTCGAAGTCGCGCTGCATAAAGCCCGGCTCCGACAGCGGCACCGGCAGCGCCGTGTCGGTGCCGGCGTAGCGCAGGTGCAGATATGTCTCGATCGCGATGGCGTCGTGCTCGACACCTTCGTCGAGCAGTTCCTCGGTGACGGCGCTGCCCAGATCGTAAGCCAGGTTCTCGATCGTGTGCATGGCGGCGGCATCGAGCGCCACCTCCAGCGAGCGCTCGCGGCTCGCCCGCATCGGCGCAAGCCCCATGCCGTAGGCCGACAAGCAGCCCCGACAGCGGGTGCACCAGGATCGTCTCCATGCCGAGCTCGTCCGCGATGAGGCAGACGTGCTGGCCGCCGGCCGAGCCAAAGCAGTTGAGCGCGTACTCGGTCACGTCGTAGCCGCGCTCGACCGAGATCTTCTTGATGGCGTTGGCCATGTTCTCGACCGCGATGCGGATGCAGCCGTCGGCGACCTCCTCCGGCGTGCGCCCGTCGCCGAGCTCGCGCGCAAGCTCCGCGAAGCCCGCGCGCACGGCTTCGGCGTCGAGCGGCTGATCGCTTTGCGGCCCGAAGATCGCCGGGAAGTGCGCCGCGTCGAGCTTGCCCAGCATGACGTTGGCGTCGGTCACGGTGAGCGGCCCGCCGCGGCGGTAGCACCGTGGGCCTGGATTGGCGCCGGCGCTCTCCGGGCCCACGCGGAAGCGCGTGCCGTCATATGAGATGATCGAGCCGCCGCCGGCCGCGACCGTATGCACGCGCAGCATCGGCACCGCGAGGCGCACGCCCGCGATCTGCGTCTCGAATGCGCGTTCGTAGGTGCCGGCGAAGTGCGCCACGTCGGTCGACGTGCCGCCCATGTCGAAGCCGATGACGCGGTCAAAGCCGGCGCGCTTGGCGGTCTCGGCCATGCCGACCACGCCGCCGGCGGGCCCCGAAAGTATCGCGTCGCGCCCGCGGAACGTGTGCGCCGATTTGAGGCCGCCCGACGACGCCATAAACAGGATGGTGGGCGTCTCTGCAGCGATGGGTGCCTCGTTTCCCTGCGTATGGGGGGAGGGGGAAGAAAGCGCCGCCGTCACGCGGTCCACGTAGCGGCGCAGGATCGGCGAGAGGTAGGCATCCGCAACCGTGGTGTCGCCGCGCGGCACCAGCTTGATCAGCGGCGAGATCTCGTGGCTCGCCGAAACCTGACCAAAGCCCAGCTCGCGCGCCAGCTCAGCCGCTTGCCGCTCATGCTCGGGAAAGGCGTAGGCGTGCATGAACACGATCGCCACCGCGTCGATGCCCTCCGCGCGCGCCTGGCGCAGATCGCGCTCGAGCCGCACCAGATCGAGCGGCGTCTCCACCGTTCCGTCCGCGCGCACGCGCTCGTCGGCCTCGACGACGCGCGCATACAGCATCTCCGGCTTGACGATGCGCTTGGCGAAGATGTCGGGCCGCGCCTGCGTACCGATCTCGAGCTGGTCTTTGAGCCCGCGCGTGATGACGAGCAGCGTCGGGTCGCCCTTGCGTTCGAGCAGTGCGTTGGTCGCGACGGTGGTGCCCATCTTGACCGACGCGATGCGCTCCGACGGGATCGGCGCGCCGCCGGCCACGCCGAGGAAGCGGCGGATCGCCTCCAGCGCGGCGTCATCGTAGGCGCCGGGGTTCTCCGACAACAGCTTGCGCGCGAGGATGCGACCCTCGGGGGTGCGCGCCACGACGTCGGTGAACGTGCCGCCGCGGTCGATCCAGAAATGCCACCCGTCGCTCGCGCGCCTCATGCGGGAATTCCATGCCGCCGTTACGTCAGCTACCGGCCGCGAGGTGGTGCGTCAACCAGCGGCCCATCGCCGCAACGATCGCCGAAACGGGCTAAATTTTCCGGCAATTGTCCGCAGATTCCGCCAAAGCTCCCGCAAGACTCCTGAAGGAGCCGAACGGCTACCTTCAAGTTGCCCACGAATGCCGATATGGGTGGGAGATGGCAGCGAAGACCCCAACACAGGCGATCGGATCGACGTCAGGCGGAGGCGTGCGCGGCGCGCTCGTCGCGCTGTGGGCCAAGCTCGGTTTCGGCCAGGGCGCGGCGCGCACACCCGCGCACCGCACCGTAGCGTTCACCATCGCCGTCACCACGCTCGCCGCCAAGATGGCGAAAGCCGACGGCGTTGCGCTCCCCGTCGAGGCGCGCGCCTTCGAGCGGCTGTTCGAAATCCCACCCGGCGAGGCCAAGAACGTGCGCCGCGTCTACGATCTCGCCAAGCGCGACGTCGCCGGCTTCGAGATCCACGCCGGCCGCATCGCGAAGATGCTCAAGGACGAGCCGGTGTTCCTGGCGTCGGTGCTCGCCTGCCTGTTCCACATCGCCGCCGCCGACGGCATCCTGCATCCGGCCGAGGACCGCTTCCTCGAGACCGTCGCCACCATCTTCGGCATCGACCGCGGCGAATATCTGTCGATCCGCGCCACCTACGTGCACGATCCGCGCAGCCCCTACGCGATCCTGGGGGTGGCGCCCAACGCCTCCGACGACGAGCTAAAGGCGCGCCATCGCGAGCTGGTGCGTCGGCACCATCCTGACCGCGTCTGCGCCAGCGGCGTCCCGCACGAGTTCTGCGTCGCCGCCAACCGCAGGCTCGCCGCCATAAACGCCGCCTACGATGCCATCCAGAAGGAGCGCGAGGGGAGCCGCCGCTCTCACCAGGAGACGATTTCATGACGATGAAAGCCGACAGCAAGCTCGTCGATGCGCTGCACCCCTCGCCCAATCAGGGCGAGCGCAAGAAGGGCTGCAAGCCGCGCCTGGTCTTGCTGCACTACACCGGCATGCCGACGGCGGCGAAGGCGATCCACTGGCTCGCGCACCCCAAGAGCAAGGTGTCCTGCCATTACGTGATCGACGACACCGGCGAGATCACGCAAATGGTGCCGGAGGGGTCGCGCGCGTGGCACGCGGGCGTGTCGCACTGGGGCGGCGAGACCGATATCAATTCGGCCTCCATCGGCATCGAGATCCAGAACCCCGGGCATGAGCACGGCTATCCCGACTTTTCCGCCGAGCAGATGCAAGCCGTCGCCGCGCTGTGCCGCGACATCGCGCAGCGCCGTGGCATCCGCCCCGAGGGCATCGTCGCGCATTCGGACGTGGCGCCCGGGCGCAAGATCGACCCCGGCGAGAAGTTCGATTGGGCGTGGCTCGCGCAAAACGGCGTCGGCCATTGGGTCGCGCCGGCGCCCCCAGACAGCGGCGGCGGGCGCGCCTACGCCGTCAACGACGACTCGGCCGACATCGCCGAGGCGCAGGAGCTGCTCCGGCGCTACGGCTACAACATCGAGGTCAATGGCCGCCTCGACCAGTGGACCCTCATCGTGCTGCGCTCGTTCCAGCTCCACTTCCGGCCCGCGCGCGCCGACGGCAAGCTCGACCGCGGCACGCTCGACACGCTGACGCGGCTCGTCGCGGCGCTGCCCGTGCCGGCGCTGACCTGAAGTTGGCCCCGCGCCGGCGCGCTTTTCCGCTATTCCGCGATCAAAGCGTCGCGATACATTCCGGGCAGCGCATGGGCGGGCCATCGCGATAGGGGTATGTAATGGCGTGCCGTGAGGCTTTGCACGTCACGGTCACCGTGCCGTCCGGGTCGCCGCGTGTCACCTTAAACCAGCGCGGGGCGTCACCTGGATCGTCGCCCAGACCGCAATCCGGGCAATTGCGCGGTATTCTGAGGCCTGGCTCGATCTGATCGCGGAAGTCGCACAATTTGCAGGACTGGACGAGGTTGTCGTCCCGATCGACTGCCGCGACCGCGCACCAGGGGCCATAGAACAGCGAATTTACACGCCCGGTGCGGCCCTCGGCAGGCCGGCGGTCGACGAGGTCGCGTTCGCGTGGCGTGTCGACCCGGGCGAAACTTTGCACCAGATCGCCGACGATTTGGGGGAAGACGGCCGGTTCTTGCCAGCCTGAGAAATCCGGAATGTACCGCCTACGCAATGGAGCTGCGAAGTCTTCGCCGCTCGATTCATCGATCACATGCCAAGCGTCGAGCGCTTCGTACGCTACTGTCCGCACCGGGAAAACGGTGAACTGCTTAGTGGCCTTCTCTCTTTGCATCGCGCTCAGAACTTCCGCGCGGACCCAATCGCTTTTGAGGCTGCTTGGCGACAGCACGACCAGGACTAAGTCACTTTCGTAGAGGTTCTTGACCAACTGCGCGCGAACCTCGGCGCCGCTTTCCATGTCCCGCGGCGCAAACCAAACGTGAAATCCGCGCCGCGACAGCCAATCGTACAAAGCCTCGGCGAGCGCGATGTCGGCGCTCGCGTAGCTCACGAAAATGGATTTCGTTCCCGGCGCCTTCTTGAGCTGGTTCAGAATGCCCGCAATTGCAAGCTCCTGCATGCCGGTCATCGCGAAGAAATTCCGCAGACTGTCGATCGAGGCGTACAGGTCCGCGCCTCGGGATTGGGGATCGCCGTTGCTTGACCACTGATCGATATTGTTCTTGCGTTCGCCATGCAGGTCGATTGTTCGCCGCAGCGTTTCGTCGTTGAAGCGGTTGAACGCGAATGCGCCCTTCTGAGCTTGGGTCAATGTCGCAGGGAAGACGTCACTATTCTCAGCCAGGAACCGCTGCGTGGCGGTGCGGCAGCCGTCGAAATGGCACATCGCCAAAGGCGCGCCCGAAAAATCCGACTGAATGATCCGCGCTTCGCGGAAGCTCACATTCCCCAGCACCGCGTTCGAGAAGTTGGCTTTGGCCACGAGCGAATGGTCCATCCGAGTAAAGGCCAGTTTGGCACGCGAGTACGACGTGCCAACGAGATTGCAACCTTCGAATTGGCAGCGATCGATCGTGGCGTCGGAAAAATCGGCGTCTGTGAAATCAGACGTGATAAATTGACAGCGGGTCAGCCTTGCACGCTGAAGCTTGGCTTCGGAAAACTTGCAGTCTTCGAAAAGCGCGTCTTCGAGGGAGAGGCCTTCGAGAGAGACCCTGGTCGCATCGAGCCCAGAAAATCTTCGCTTACCCTTGGCGTATGCCCGCAGCCAACCCCGCTCGGTTCTTCTGCCGCTGAACGGCCACATGAACGCCCCCAAAAACCAATGGTTGGTTTCGATCCCCTGTAGTCTGAACCGAGCGCTCGATATCGTGTGCGCGGCGGCCAAAGCCGCCCGTTCACCGCTTCGGGTATGCCGTGAAGATATAGTCCTTTGCCTGCGCTATCGTGTGGCACGCGACCCCGCATTTGGCGTCGTTCCCCTGCGGCGGCTGGTCATCCAAGGTGGCGGGCGTGAACGTGTCGGACGCGGTGTTGTAGTCGAACGCGGCGTATCCCCACCCGCCGCTGTCCGCGTCCGTGAACCGCTTGCTGTCCTTTACGATAAAGTCAACGTTGTCCAAGTTCCCCGGCACCGTTGTCGGAGCGGGCGCGTCTGCGCTCTTTGCCGGCTTCCAATGGATCTTCGCAATCTTGGAGCCGTCGGGGAAAGGTTTGCCGTTGCCGGGAATACCGGCCCGATAGGCGTCGATCATCACGGGATTGGCGAGGATCGCGGCGAGCGCGCCTTCGGTCTGACTGATGGAGACAGTCTGCCAGTCCTCGTATCCCCTGAACTCCGAGAACGCGAGCCCACCCGGCACTTGCACCGTGTACTTGTCCTGCGCGGAAATGGCACTGCCGCCCAAGACGGCGAGCACTCCGGGAATGATCACTATCAGCGAGGATGGAATTCTCGTCATGGCTCACTCCTGGGGTAGCATTTGCACGCAGGGCCGGCGCGGCGCGCGCGACGTACAATTTCTTGTCTAAAGTTTGCTTGCACGCAAGCGCCGCACATCATCCGGCAGGCGCGAAACGCTGGGTTACCGCCACCACTCGCGCAGCGGTCATCGCTTCGGCAGGTGCCAGTTGCGCAACCCGAATGTGATTGCGAATGCGCTCAAGTTTGCCGGGTCGCGCTCGCCGAAGCGCGCGGCATTCATTATGGACTTGGCCAGATCGTCGCGAAGGCTTCGGTAAACCGAGTCGTCGGCGGGCGCCGGATCGAGGCCGAGCTTGCGGCACGCGTCGTCGTAAGCCTGCTGAAATATGGCAAGCTCGGTTGAATTGTAGCTGCTTTCATATGCGCGGAAGCGAGACATCGGGCATCCTGCCGCGAATGCGCGTTGGCGTCACCGCAAATCTCCCAGCGGTCGTGGATGCTGCGCTTCACCGCCCGGCCAGCTCTACCTACTCGACGGCTCCCAGCTCCCCCAGGTCGCCGAACACGAGGAGATCGCGTGCCTCGTGGTCACCCCGTTTGGCTGCGCGGATCAGAGCATCCATTACGGTGCAATCGTCGTCCGTTTCGGCGCGGGTCTGTCGCTCGATGATCGACTGCACACGCATGAAGATTCGTTCGGGGCGCTCTACATCGGGGCCCCCCTGAAGATCGCCGAGCTTTATCTCAGCGAGCAAGTCATAGCCTTCGCTGGTCTTGCCAGCGCGCATCAGCTCCCAGCCTCTGAGCCATTTGGCCCGAAGGACGGCCTTGGTCGGATGGATGGTCATTGGCGCCGTTCCTGACGCACCTCCGCCGGCACTGTCGCCTAAACCGAGGGCGAGTTCATGGCTGGCTGGTCAGGTACCTGGGGAATTCGCACCGCCCATCCAGGCAACCCCCGCTATACATCGTTCACGAGGGCAATATCGCCGTGGCCGATCACGAACCGAATGCGAACGCCCGCGGCTAGCCGCGGGCGTTGGCTCAATCTCGGGTGCTCGCGACCGGCTCAGCGGCGGTCGTCGCGCCGGTCATCGCGCCTGTCGTGACGATCACCACGGCGATCCTCGTGTCGCTCATGCCGCTCGGGGCGGTGCCAGCCGTGCTCCGGAGGCGGACGCATGCCGGCAGGGGCCGCATATCCCGCACGCCACCATCCCGCACGGCGAGGACCCGGCGGAGGCGCATGCCAGCCCACGCGCGGATGCCACTGGAAGGCCTCCCACCGCGCGTGATCGTGGTACCAGGGGCGGCCTCGGTACCAGCGCCCCCAGTAGTCGGCAGCGACGAAGGCGACGACGGGGATGCCGAACGCCGCAATCCCCACGTCGGGCAGGAATGCGGTCTGCCCGCGATAGTCGAAGCCGATGAACTCGCTGTATACCCAGCCGCGGTTGTCGGCCCAGCGGACGTCGCACCACGACTCGTCGCGCAGGCAGCCCTCCACGTAGAGCGGCTCGCCCTCGGGTATGACGCCGACGCTGGGAAACTCGATATCCGGCCCCGTGCGCATGTTGACGTTGGCCGTCGAGTAGCCCGGTTCCGCCTGCGCGGCCGCAACGCCCAGCGTCGCGATGGCCGCCAAGGCGGTGATGAGCGTTCGTATGTTCATTCTCTTGGGCTCCTGATTGGCTCTGCTGGTGGCTATCAGGGGGACAACATTGTCAGGTTCGTGACGGCCGCCTGCGGCATCACCAACGGTAAGATCCTCGAAAGGTTCCGGAAATCTTAGGAAGCGACCGCGGCGGCGAGCTGCGGCTCGCCGGCGCGCGCGGCTGCCCACGCAGGCGGCTGCTGGCGGTCGAGCTCGTCCATCTCGCGCTGCAACCGCCCGATGACGAACTGCGCGAATGGCCCCAGGTGCAAATAGAACGCGATGTGGAAGATCATGTATTTGAGCGTGTAGGGGTTGTGCCACGCCGTCGAGGCGAGCGTGTGCCAGAAGTGGGGCGCGTACTCGCGCTCGACGAAGGTCATGCGCCACATCACGCGCCAGAAGAACTTGAGGTTGTGCGCGAGCACGCGCGGCTCGAGCTTCACCGGATGCCGCGGCGGCTTCAAAGCGCGGCACACCGTGCGCAGGCGCCCGAAGAAGGCCGCCGGGCTGTACACGGCGGCCAGCACGTCGCGGTAGTCGGCGAGGATGTCGCGGCGCGGGCGCGCGGTGACGAAGTTGAGCCCCTCGGTGCAATGGTCGCCCTCCTCGACGACGAGGGGCAGCAGCCGCTTTTCGCGCTCGAGCCGTCGCGTGAGCTGCGTATTGGGCAGCGCGGTCAATAGCCCGACCATGCACACGGGGATGCTCATCGCCTCGATGCACTCGATCATGCCTTGGGCGACGCGGCGCTTCTCGGTGTCGAAGCCGACGATGAAGCCGGCGATCACCACGATGCCGGCGTCGTAGAGCTTGTGGATGCCCTCCACGAGATCGCGCCGCGTGTTCTGCTTCTTCTGCATCGCGATTAGGGTGTCGGTGTCGGGGCTCTCGATGCCGACGAAAATGCCGAAGAAGTTGGCGTCGCGCAGCATGTGCAGGAGCTGGGTGTCGTCGGCGAGGTTCATCGAGGCTTCGGTCGAGAACTCGAAGGGAAAGCCGTGCGCCCGCTGCCAAGCCTGCAGCGCCGGCAGGAACCGCTTCAGCGCCTTCTTGTTGCCGATGAGGTTGTCGTCGACGAAGTTGATGTGGCCGCGGTAGCCGGCCTGGTAGAGCGCGTCGAGCTCGGCCAGCATCTGCTCATTGGTCTTGGAGCGCGGCACGCGCCCGTACAGCTCGATGATGTCGCAGAACTCGCAGTTGAACGGGCAGCCGCGGCTGAACTGCACGCCCATGTAGGAGTAGCGTTTAAACTCGATGAGGTCGAAGCGCGGCACCGGCGTCGTCGTCACGTCGACCTGGAACTTCTCGCCCTCGAAGGTGCCCGAGCGCTCGCCCGCGCTCCACGCCGCGATGAACTGCCCGATGATGCCTTCGGCCTCGCCCAGCACGCGGAAGTCGGCCGCCGCGTAGACCTCGGGGCTGGACATCGGGTCGGGGCCGCCAACGACGACCGGCTTATTGTGCGCGTGTGCGATATCGATGAGGGCGAGGGCGTCGACGCGCTGGGGCAGCATGCCGCCCGTCATCACCATGTCGGCCCAGTCGAGGTCGTGGTCTTGCAGCGTGTCCGCGTTGCGGTCGACGAGGCGGATATTCCAGTCGGCGGGCAGCAGCGCGGCCAGCGTCATCATGCCGAGCGGGGGAGACTGGGCGCGCGAGCCGTAGGTGTCGCAGACGGCCTGCAGGTTCCAGAACGAGTGCTGGTTGAACCTGGGGAACACCATGAGCACGTTGGGCATGGGCGCTGCCTCCGTCTCTCAGAGGCGCATTCCATGTGCCAATCGCGGCGCCGTCAAGGAATTTGGGGCGAGCAGAACGAGGGTTTGCCTAACGCGTGTAGCTTGCGCGGCACGGAGCCATGGATAAGCTTGGTGGGGCGCGTGACGAGGTGGGCGCTATGGAGAGCAAAATGGACCACCAGGACGAAATCAAGCGACTGCGAGCGCGGATCAACGAGTTGGAGATCGACCGCAAGGCCATCTTCACGGGAGCCGTGACGCACGAGATCATCGCCGAACTCAAAGCCGCCAAGAAGCGCTTGGCTGAACTGGAGCGGAACCCCCACCCAAAGGGTGAGGCGGCGCCGACGCTTCCAGCCTCGCAAGTGAAATGACTTCGTAAGCCCGCACGGGCTTGCAGCTCGCGGTGATGCAGGAGAACGACACATGCGTCGGCTATTCGTGGCCGTTATGGCGGGGACCGTGCTTGCACCGGGCGCGGTGAGTGCAGGCGAGTACGCACCTCTGGATTGCGCCAAGGCGAAATCCGCCGCCGAGAAGACGATCTGCAAATCCTACGCGTTGGGGCAAGCGGAAGCGCGGATGGCGACGCTGTTTGGTATCGCGACTTCGCTCGTTGCCATGGGGCAGCGCGGAGACCTCAGAGATACGCAGCGCGAGTGGCTCAAGACCCGAGAGGCCTGCGGCGCGCGCGTCGCCTGCCTGACCGACACTTATGAGACGCGCATCCGGGCGCTGAGCGGCGTCATCGACGGCATCGCTTCACGCGGGCCGTTTTGAATCGCGAAGGCCGCGCGATCGTCTCGCGCGGCCTCCGATTGCGTGCAGTCGCTAAGCGAGACTAGCCCAGCCGCTTCTCCAGCGCCGCGAGCTCGTCGCTGAGCGCCTTGGGCAGCTTGGCCCCGAAGGTCGCGAAGTGCTCCTTGATCAACGGTAGCTCCGCCTTCCAGCCCTCCTTGTCGACGCTGGTCAGCTCCTTCATGTCGGCGGGGTCGACCTTGACGCCCTTCACGTCGATGGCGCCCTCGGCGGGAACCTTGCCGATCGGCGTATCGACGGCCTGAGCCTTGCCGTCGCAGCGATCGAAGATCCACTTCAAGACGCGGCTGTTCTCGGCGTAGCCGGGCCACATGAACTTGCCGTCCTTGTTCTTACGGAACCAGTTCACGTAGAAGATCTTCGGCATCTTGGCGCCGCCCTTCTCGCCCATCTTCAGCCAGTGGGCGAAGTAGTCGCCCATGTGGTAGCCGCAGAAGGGCAGCATCGCCATCGGGTCGCGGCGGATGTCGCCTTTGACGCCGGAGGCGGCGGCGGTCTTCTCCGAAGCCATCACCGAGCCGAGGAACGTCCCGTGCACCCAGTTGAGCGCCTCGGTGACGAGCGGCACCACGGTAGCGCGGCGGCCGCCGAACAGGATGGCGTCGATCGGCACCCCTTTGGGATCTTCCCACTCCTTGGCGATGACGGGGCACTGGCCGGCGGGCGCCGTGAAGCGCGCGTTGGCATGTGCCGCGGTGCGACCCGATTTAGGCGTCCAGTTGCGGCGCATCCAGTCGATGGTGTGCTCGGGCGTGGTGCCCATCTGCTCCCACCACACGTCGCCGTCATCGGTGAGCGCGACGTTGGAGTAGATGCAGTTGCCGCTCAGCGTCTTCATGGCGTTGACGTTGGACTCGTTCGACGTGCCGGGCGCCACGCCGAAGAAACCCGTCTCTGGGTTGATGGCGTAGAGCCGCCCGTCGGCGCCGAACTTCATCCAGCAGATGTCATCGCCGATGGTCTCGGCCTTCCAGCCTGGAACGGTCGGCTGCACCATCGCGAGGTTGGTCTTGCCGCAAGCCGACGGGAACGCCGCCGCGACGAACTTCACCTTGCCCTCGGGGTTGGTCAGCTTGAGGATGAGCATGTGCTCGGCCATCCAGCCCTCGTCGCGGGCCTTGACCGAAGCGATGCGCAGCGCGTGGCACTTCTTGCCGAGCAGCGCGTTGCCGCCGTAGCCCGAGCCGTAGGACCAGATCTCGCGCGTCTCCGGGAAGTGGGCGATGTACTTGGTCTTGTTGCACGGCCAGGGAACATCCGCCGTCGTGGGCGTCGTCAGCGGATAGCCGACGGTATGCATGCCGCGCACGAAGTCTTCGCTGGCACCGAGCGCCTTCCACACTTCGGAGCCGACGCGGGTCATGATGTGCATGTTGGCGACCGCGTAGGCGCTGTCGGTGACCATCACGCCGATGCCGGCGATGGGCGAGCCGATCGGGCCCATGGAGTAGGGCACCACGTACATCGTGCGCCCGGCCATGGCGCCGTCATACAGCTTGGAAATGGTGACCTTCATCTCGGCCGGGTCGGACCAATTGTTGGTCGGGCCGGCGTCGTCCTTATTCGCGGAGCAGATGTAGGTTTGGTCCTCCACGCGCGCGACGTCGAGCGGGTCGGAGCGCACGAGGATGGAGTTGGGGCGCTTCTCGGGGTTGAGCCAGAGCGCCGTGCCGCCGTCGACCAGGGCCTTGAGCATGGCCTGGTACTCGGACTTGGAGCCGTCGCACCACACGACGTTGTCTGGCTTGAAGAGGGCCTTGGCCTCCTCGACGAACTTCAGGACTTTGGGATTTGAGGTGGGGGGGGTGGTGGTGGGCTTGTATTCGGCCGCTGAGCCCTGGCCGTTTTCCTTGGACTTGAAGGCAGAGAGAATACTCATATGCAGCGCTTCCTCGCGGTTTTGGGTGATTGGCAATAGCTTTGAGCTGACTGCTATCATTGATAGCCCGCGTAATTCAAGCGATGCAGCCCGCTTTCGTGCTCAGCGAGCTTGCGGCGAAAAATCCTCCAGGCTGACCGGCGGAAAGTAGATCCCTAGCGGCTCGCGCACCCAAACCTGGCCTGCCGCTGCCCGCAACTTGGCGTCCGAGAAGCGGTAGTCGTAGCGCTCGGCGCGCACGAACTTCGGCGGGCGATCGGGGAAGGGGTTGGAGGCGAGCAGTCCGAGCACCTGCGGGTTGCCCTGCAGCAGCCTTAACATGAGGCCCTCGATCCAGCGGTTCTGCACCGGCCCCTCGAAGGCGGCAAACCAGAGCTGCCAGTCGAGCCGCGGCTGGTGCGGGATGTTCCATTTCAACGGCTGATTGGTGGGCCCCGGCTTATAGCGGAACTCGTACTCGCGCCAGGTCTGCCCATTCGCGGAGCCCTCGACGATGATCTCGGGCCGTGTGGTCGTCATCACGGCAAAGACGCCGTAGGGGTTGACGATGCCCAGCGGCGCGATCGTCTCGGTCAGCCAGCCGGCGAGCGGGAGATTGAAGCCCGCGAGCGGCAACCAGATCAGGTTCAATCCGACCGGCACCGCGATAAGCGCCAAGATCGTTGCCAGCACGGCGGCCGACCGCCCCGGCTGCGGCGCCCGCGCCCTGATCCAGCCGGCGAGCCCGCGCGGCAGCACGCGGCGCAGCTGCCTGTCGTCGAACAGGAACAGGCACAGAAGCATCGTCAGCAGATTGAAGAAATTGTAGTTGCCGGTGACCGTGATCGCGAGCTGAAGGGCGAGCGCCAGGATGCCGGCGACCGCACGCGGCCGCCGCGGCAGGAAGATCAAGAACACGACGGCAAGCTCGGTCGCGAGCGTGAGCCCGGTCAGCGCGGAGAGCAGCCAGTCGGGGAGCTGGGCGGCGTACCACGCGAGCGGCGTCGGCAGCGGCTGCGTCCAGAAATGATATTGCAGGGCGGTGAGACCGCGCCACGTCGCGTCGCCCGAGGCGAGCTTCACGACGCCGGCAAGAAACAGGAAGCGGAATACCAGCAGGCGGTAGAGCCAAACGACGATGCGCGTGCCGCCGGTGAGGAAGATCGCGAGGAACCCGCTCTCGAGCAGGAGCTGGTCCCATTGGAAGCTCATGAAGATCTGTCCGGCGTAGACGTAGGACAGGTAGAGGACGAACAGCGCGATGAGCGAGGGACGCACGAGCACGCCCACCATCACGAGCGCGCCGAGAACTGCGCCGGTGGCGGCACCGGCGGTGAGAATGGTGTCGCTTGGGTCGAGCCAGAACAGCGTCGGCAAGCGCCAGTAGGCGGGAGTGCCCCAAGCGCCGTACGCTGCGGGCAGGTAGCGGTCGAGGGGCGAGATGCCGTCGTGGCCGACGAGCCCGAGGATCTGCACGCCGAGCGAGACGAAGGCTGCGAGGTAGATCGCGCCGAGACCGCGCAGGAACAGCCAGCTCACTAAGGCGTAGGACTCGGGCTCGAGCGTGCGGCCCCAGAGCGCGCGCGTCATCGTCGCGAGCAGGCCTCTGCGCTGCGACAGGAACGAGTAGGCCGCCTCGCTCGCGGGCGCGAAGCCCGGCAGGGTGCGATAGAGCTTCCACCACCAGCTGCGCGCCGGCGCGTAGGTCAGCAGGCGGAAGGTCGCCGCGGCGCCGGCGTAGACGGTCCCGTCCGGCTCGACGAGCTGCATCACGCGCTTGAATTCGGGGAGCGGGATCTGGGGAAAATCTATCCCCGCCTCCTGATAGGGGCGGTAGAGGACAAGGTCGCCCGTGAGCTGTGCCCAGTAGTCGACCCAGGTGCGGCAGATCCCGCAATCCCCGTCGAAGACCAATGTCGGGTGCAAACGGGGTATGTCGGGCCGAGATGCGCTCATTTCGGCGGTAAATTACGTCATTGCGCGCAGCGTTGCGATGTCCCTTGACGTGGAGCCCGCGCACGCCCTTATTCCCGCTACCAGCCGGCCGGATGGTCGCTGCCGGGATTGCGGGCGACTATGGCCCATCAAGCAGACCCGGTGGAGGAAAGTCCGGGCTCCATGGAGACACGGTGGCGGCTAACGGCCGCCGGGGGCGACCCCAGGGAAAGTGCCACAGAAAGCAAACCGCCTCGGCTTGCCGAGGTAAGGGTGAAAGGGTGCGGTAAGAGCGCACCGCGCCGGCGGCGACGTCGGCGGCAGGGCAAACCCCACCGGGAGCAAGATCAAATAGGGGTGGCCGGGCGCGCGTGAAAGCGCGGCGCCAGGTCCGTCTTCAGACCCGCCACCCGGGTTGATTGCTCGAGGCGCTCAGCAATGGGCGTCCCAGACGAATGGCCGTCGCGGAGGGAAACCTCCAGACAGAACCCGGCTTACAGGCCGGCTGGTAATTTCTCGTTCAGGGTCAGCGGCTTCGCAGCCGACTTTGACACGTTTTCGGGCAGTCCGAGAGCGTGCGTTAACCATAATAATGTGTTGCGCCAAATGCCGTCCCGATGCGCAAGATCGCGGTAAAGATTGAGGCCTAGCGTCGATCCCATTGGGGTTCATGGAGATCGAAATGCGCAAGCAGTTATCGGCAATCGTTAGCGCTGCGGCGGGCTTGGCGGCCCTGGCTGCGAGCACGGGTCCCGCCGCCGCCTGGCACAGCTACCGCTGGTACGCCGACTACGCGCCGCTTTACCCGCGCGCCTACTACGGCCCGCCCGTCGTGTACGTCGTTCCGCCGGCCTACGCCTACTATCCGCGGCCCGTGTTCCGCGCGTGCTGCGGCGCCGTCTACGGTCCCGCCGGCACCTACTACCCGCGCGCCGTCTACTATCCGCGTGCGGTTTACTACGGCTACGGCTACGCGGGTTACGGCTACGGCCGCGGCTGCTGCCGGTAATAGCTTTTCACGTCAAGCGCGCTTGCCCGCGACGAGCCAGGCCGGATTGAACCATCGATCCGCCTCGCCGTCGTAGGGCAGCCGCGTGATGTCCCAGTGTTGGATGTAGCGGGCGTAGACGTCCCACACTGGCGGGCCTCCGCCGATGAAGACGACGCGCCCGGGAAATTGCGCCAGCGTTGCCTCGGGGTTCATGTGCGAGCGTAGCTCGACGACCGTGAGAAGCTGGCGCTCGTACTCGGGAACGGCACGCGCCGTGCGCGGGCCGGCGAGCAGCACGTGACCGCGCGTCGTGCGGAAGAAATTGGCGACGTCCTCGCGGTACTCGGGCCCCTTGTTGCCCTCCCACGGCAGGTGTCCGTTGAGGCCGAGCTGGCCGCGCTGGCCGATGGCGCACATCGAGCGCACGTATGTCATCAGGCGATCCTTCGAACGATCGGCGCGAACGTGTCCGGTTACCGCCGCGAGCTGCGGCCGGTTTCCTCAGTGATCGAGGAACGGCAGCAGCGTCGATAGCAGGGCTTCGGGCACCTCGTCCTGCGGAAGATGATTGCACTTGTTGAGGATGGCGAGCCGCGCATGCGACAGCACGCGCGCCAACCGGGGCCCGGTGGCCACCGGCACTATGCGGTCGCGGCGGCACCAGACGATCAACGTCGGCTGCTCGATGCCGCGATAGGACAGACCCATCTTGGGTCCGTTGGAATCGAGGATCGACTGGCCGGTGGCGATGAACGCGTGCCGGCTGCCGAGGTCGTAGAACGGCGCCGCGTAGCCACGCACATCGCTTTCGGGCACGACGCGGCCGGGCGCGCTCACGAGCCTCAGCATCATGCGCGTTATAAAGTCGGGCGGCGTGACCGCCATGGTCACGTAGGGCAGCCCGGGCACGCTGAAGAACCAGGCGCCGTCGGAGAGATTCTGCTGCAGCGCGGGCGTATCCATGACGACGAGGCGCGCGATGACGCCGGGCTCGTGGGCAAAGTCGCGCGCAGTGCGCAGTGCCACGACGCCGCCGAACGAATGGCCCACGAGCGTGACCCCGCTCAAGCCGCGCTTGCGGATGAAGGCCGAGACGAGCGCGGCCTGGTCGACCGCCGAGTAGTGCTCGTCGAACGGCTTGTCGGATTGCCCGAAGCCCTTCATGTCGAGCGCGATCACCCGGTGCTCGCGCGCCAGCGCCGCCACGACGTGCCGCCAGGTGAACAGCGATCCTCCGAGGCCGTGCAGAAGGATCAGCGGCGGGCCGTCGCCGGTCTCCTCGGCATAGAGCGCAGTCGTCGGGCGGCCCGCCACCTCGAGCGCGATGCGGTAGCCGGGGCCGGTTGCAGCGCCCGCGTGAAGCGCGCCGAAGCATGCGAGCAGCAGGCCGCCCAGCAGGACGCCGAACAGCACGTCGAGAATTGCCGCACGCACACGCCAAACCATGTTGCCGATTGAACTCTGAAGCCGCCGCCACGCTCCGGGCTTGGATTGCATCGCCAGGGCGAGATTGAGCCGGCGGGTGGCAATCCTGCCACCGGCCTATTTAGCCGCCGAAATCGCGGCGTGGGGAGCTGATTTGTGCTGGCCCTGAACCGGTTCGGCGCAGCAGCCCACGGGAATTCGTTAATAGGCCATTGACGACCGGAATTTCCCATGCGATCCCATGAATGCCCGTCCGCACCGGGCAGGGTACGTGGCCGGGCGCCGGACCTCGAAAGAAAGAGGGCCGAGGCCTCGAGCGACCGCCACGGCCCGCCGGTGCGACGGGAGCTTTCGAGGGCGAATTCGCCCGCCGGCGTAACGTTGGTCGTAGTGCGCGAGGCTTTGAGGGGATGGAGCGCTTTGTCTCGACATTCACCAACAAGATCGACGCCAAAGGCCGGGTCTCGATCCCAGCCCCGTTCCGCGCCGTGCTCGAGCGCGACGGCTATGCTCACGCCAGCGCCGGAGGCATCTACTGCTACCCCGCGCTCGAGGCTCCTGCTCTCGATGCAGGCGGCGAGAGACTTGCAAAAAAGATCGACGGGCTTCTCTCGGGCCTGCCGGATTATTCGGACGAGCGCGACGAGCTCTCTGTCGCGCTCTATGGCGACGTTCAGGTCCTCACCCTCGATGGGGACGGTCGCATCGGCCTTCCTGAAAACCTTCGCGCGCATGCAGGCCTCACCACCCAGGTCACGTTTGTCGGCCTTGGTGACAAGTTTCAGATGTGGGAGCCAGGCCGCTTCGCCAACCGGCGCGAGCGTGCGCGCGAAAAGGTCCACCACACTCGCAAGCTCTTCGGCGCGGGGAACCGTCACTCCCTCTCGGAGGACGACGGTGATGAGGGAGCACGGGGATGATGGTGCGGCGAGGACCGCCAGGGGTTACACCCACTGAGCCGGAGACCGCCCGCCACATCCCCGTGCTGCTCTCGGAAGTCATCGAGAGCCTGAGCCCGCGCGACGGCGAAGTCTTCATTGATGCAACGTTCGGCGCCGGCGGCTATACGGGCGCGCTGCTCAAAGCCGCGGACTGCCGCGTCATCGCCATCGACCGCGACCCGAGCGCGATTGCAGGCGCCCAGAAGCTTGGCGCCGAGTTTCCAGGTCGCCTCACGATCAGCGAAGGCCCCTTCAGCGGGCTCGATGCCATCGCCGAGGAGCAGGGCTTTTCCCGCGTCGACGGCGTCGTCCTCGACATCGGCGTATCCTCAATGCAGCTCGACGAGCCCGAGCGCGGTTTCTCCTTCCAGACCGACGGCCCGCTCGACATGCGCATGTCGCAGCAGGGCCCCACGGCGGCCGATGTCGTCAACGGCTTGGGCGAGGAGGAGCTCGCAAACGTCCTCTACGTCTACGGCGAGGAACGCCGCTCGCGCGCGATCGCGCGTGCGATTGTCAAGGTCCGCGCCGATGCCCCCTTTGCGACGACGTGTGCGCTTGCCGCTGTCGTGGCGCGCGTGCTGGGCCCGCGCAAGGACGACGGGCGGCATCAGGCGACGCGCACCTTCCAGGCGCTGCGCATCTATGTGAACGACGAGCTTTCCGAGCTGGCGCAGGGTCTGAGCGCGGCCGAGCGCTGCCTGAAACCCGGCGGGCGCCTCGTCGTCGTCACCTTCCACTCGCTCGAGGACCGCATCGTGAAGCGGTTTTTGACCACGCGCGCGGGCAAGGAAACCGGGACTTCGCGGCACCTGCCGGCGCAATCGTTAAAATCCAAGCTGCCCAGTTTCCGAATTGTTAACTCGCGCCCATTAACTCCTTCTAAAGGAGAACTCGAGGTGAACCCGCGCGCCAGATCGGCACGGGCTCGGGTGGGGGTCAGGACTGAGGCCCCCGCGTGGCCCGCCGACGAAGCAGATTTGGGGTTGCCGTCGACCGAGACTTGAACCGCTTGGAGAGGGTGTCGCCATGCGTATCGTCAATCTCGCGGCTTTCGCCCTCGCACTTGCCAGTGCCTTCCTGCTCTATGGCATCAACTACGACACGCGCCTGCTCGAAGCGCGCGTGCAGGGCGAGGAGCGCGCAATCGACGAGGCGCGCAACGACATCGCCGTGCTGAAGGCGGAGCGCGCTCACCTCGCGCGGCCCGAGCGCATCGAGCCGATCGCGCGTGCGCAAGGGTTGCAGCCGGCGGCCGAGCAGCAGCTCGCATCGAGCCCCGAAGAAGCGATGACGCGCGCGCTTGCCCAAACCGGCGCGGCGCATGCGCCGGCCGCTAAGGGCCATTGAGATGAGCGTCGCGATCACGCCGCGGCGCGGCGAGCCGGATGCACCTGTGGATGCCATGCGGCGCACGCGCGCCAACGGCCCCTTGCGCACCCTCATCGCCATGATCGTGATGGCGCTCGCCTTCATGGCGGTCGGCGCCCAGCTCGTGCGCCTCGCGCTGCCGAGCCAATCGGAGATAACGTCCTCGCTGAGCGAGACGGTGAGCGGCAACTATGCGCGCCCCGACATCGTCGACCGCAACGGGCGCCTGCTCGCCTCCGACGTCGAAGCCTACTCGCTGTTTGCCGATCCTGCGCGCGTGCTTGACCGCGACGAGATCGTCGAGAAGCTCGCCTCCGTGTTCCTCGATCTCGACGCCAACGGCGTGCGCAAGGATCTCGCCGACCGCTCGCGCCGCTTCGTGTGGATCCGGCGCGGACTGTCGCCGCGAACGGCGCAGCAAGTGCACAACCTCGGGCTACCGGGGCTCGACTTCCGGCGCGAGCTGCGCCGCGCCTATCCCGGCGGCACGCTTGCGGGGCACGTGCTCGGCTACGTCAACATCGACAACCGCGGCGTCTCCGGCATCGAGCGCTACGTCGACGACCAGGTCGGCATCGATGCGGTGCAGGCGGCGACGCTGACCGAGCGCGCGCCCGTGCGCCTGGCGCTCGATCTGGGCGTGCAGCACGCGGTCGAGAGCGAGCTCGTCGATGCCATGCGCCGGTACGAGGCCAAGGGCGCGGCGGGGCTCGTGCTTGACGCCAACTCTGGCGAGATCCTCGCCTCCGCCTCGTTCCCCGAGGTCGATCCGGGCCGCCCGTCCATGAGTCTCGACACAACGCGCGCCGACAAGATCGCCGGCAGCACCTTCGAGCTGGGCTCCGTTTTCAAGACGGTGACGCTCGCGCTCGCGCTCGAAGGGGGCTTCGCCAAGCTCGACACCGTGCTCGACGTGCGCCAGCCGCTTGCTGCCGGCCGCTTCACCATCCATGACCTGCATCCCGTCGGGCGGCCGCTGACGGTGGCCGAGGTGTTCGTGCATTCCTCCAACGTGGGCGCCGCCATGCTCGGCACGCGCGCCGGCCCGCTGAAGCTGCAGACCTTCCTGCAGACGCTCGGGCTCATGACCAACATGCAGACCGAGGAGGGGCCGATCGCGTCGCCGCAGCTGCCTGCGCACTGGGGCCAGGTGGAGACGATGACCATCTCCTATGGACATGGACTTGCCGTTTCGCCGTTGCAGTTCGCGGTGGCGGCAGCAGCGCTGCTCAACGGCGGCAATAAAGTGTCGCCGACGTTCCTGAAGCGCGCGCCCGACGCGGAGCCCGCGAGAGTGTCGCTCTTGAGCGCGGCGACGAGCGCGCACATGCGCGAGCTGATGCGGCTCAACGTCACCGACCCGGCCGGCACCGGCAAGCGCGCCGCGGTGCCCGGCTACGCGATCGGCGGCAAGACGGGCACGGCGGAGATCCCCGGCCCCGGCGGCTACCGCGAGCGCGCGGTCATCTCCTCGTTCCTCGCCGCGTTCCCCATCGACAAGCCGAAGTATCTCGTGTTCGTGCTGCTGTTTGAGCCCAAGCCCACGCACGCCGCCGGTGGCGAGGTGCTGGCCGCGCTCAATGCCGCGCCGACGACGGGCCGCATCATCGCGCGCATCGGCCCCGTTCTGGGCATGATGTCGGCCTCGGCGGCGGATGCGAAGGGCGCGGCGTTTGACGGCGCCCTGCCTGCAAAATATGAAGCTCAGTGACGCGTTCCCCCAAGCGTCGAAGCCACACAGGCTGAACGGGCCAATGCTCCTCTCCTCCCTTGTGGGAGCCGACGTGACGGCTCCGCCCGGTTCGGGAAGCATCGACATCGCCGGCCTCACCGCCGACAGCCGTCTGGTACGGCCGGGCTACCTGTTCGTGGCGGTCGCGGGCACCAGGGCCGACGGCGCACGTTTTATCGCGGATGCGGTGGCGAAGGGTGCGGCTGCCGTGCTCGCGGGCTCGCAAACGCACGTGGTCGACCAGCCCATTCCCGTTTTGCGCTCAAGCGAGCCGCGGCGTGCGCTCGCGCTGATGGCTGCGCGCTACTATGGCGGCCAGCCTGAGACCGCCGTCGCCGTCACTGGCACCAGCGGCAAGACCTCGGTCGCCGACTTCACGCGGCAGATATTCACCGCACTCGGCCACCGTGCCGCCTCGCTCGGCACCATAGGCCTCGTCAAGCCCGATGGCGGCGTCTACGGCTCGCTGACCACGCCCGATCCGGTGACGTTGCACAAGACCTTGGCCGAGCTCGCGGCCGAGGGCGTGACGCACATCGCGTTCGAAGCCTCCTCGCATGGCCTCGACCAGCATCGGCTCGACGGCGTGCGGCTGAAAGCTGCCGCCTTCACCAACCTCGGGCGCGATCACCTCGACTATCACCCAACCATCGAAGCCTACTTTGCCGCCAAGCTGCGCTTGTTCTCCGAGCTGCTGCCGCCCGGCGCCACCGCCGTGGTCAACGCGGATGCCGCCGGCGCAGCCGAGGTCGCAGCCGCCGCGGAGGCCGCCGACCGGCCGGTGCTCTCCGTCGGCCGAACCGGCGAAGGACTGAAACTGGAACGCCTCGTGCGCGAGGGCTTCGCGCAACGCATGTCGGTTGCACACGAGGGCCGCACGTTCGACGTGCGCCTGCCGCTGCTGGGCGACTATCAAGCCGCCAACGCGCTCGTCGCCGCCGGGCTCGCGATCGCGGCGGGCGAGGCGGCTGGCCGCGTGCTGCCAGCCCTGCAGGATCTCGCCGGCGTCAAGGGCCGGCTCGAGATCGTGGGGGGCGCGCGCGGCGGCCTCGCCGTCGTCGACTACGCGCACAAGCCCGAAGCGCTCGCGGCCGTGCTCGACGCGCTGCGCCCGTTCGCAACGGGCAAGCTCGTCTGCGTCATGGGCTGCGGCGGCGACCGCGACAAAGGCAAGCGCCCGCTCATGGGCGCCATCGCCGTGGAAAAATCCGACGTTGTGATCGTCACCGACGACAATCCGCGCAGCGAGCGCCCCGAGGCGATCCGCGCCGAGATATTGGCGGCGGCGCCGGGCGCGCGCGAGATCGGCGACCGCGCGGAGGCGATCCGCGCCGGCGTTGCTATGCTAGGCGCGGGCGATGTGCTCGTCGTTGCAGGGAAGGGCCACGAAACGGGGCAGATCGTGGGCGACAAGGTGTTGTCGTTTTCGGATCACGACGAGGTTCTCAAGGCACTGGGGGACGACTGACCGTATGACCGAGCCGCTATGGACGTGGGGGGAGCTGGTGGCCGCGTCGAGCGCGGTGGCAGATGGCGCCCCGACCGCTCCGATCACCGGTTTTTCGCTCGATACGCGCACGCTTGCTCCGGGCGAGGTGTTCGTCGCCATCCGCGACGTGCGCGATGGCCACGATTTCGTCCTGGAGGCGTTCCGCAAGAACGCCGCCGCGGCCCTCGTCGAGGCCGACTACAAACGCGTTGCGGGCGATGGCGCATTGCTACGGGTCGATCGCCCCCTCGAAGGCCTGCGCGACATCGCGCGCGCCGCACGCGCACGCTCGCAGGCCGGCATCGTCGCCATCACTGGCAGCGTCGGCAAGACCGGCACCAAGGAAGCGCTGCGCGCATGCCTGTCGCGGCTAGGGGCCACGCACGCAGCCGAGAAGTCGTTCAACAACCACTGGGGCGTGCCGCTCACGCTCGCGCGCATGCCGGCCTCTGCGCGCTACGGGGTGTTCGAGATCGGCATGAACCACGCTGGCGAGATCGCGCCGCTGGCCGGGCTGGTGCGCCCGCAGGTGGCGATCGTCACCACGGTCGAGCCGGTGCATCTGCAGTTTTTCGCCTCCGTCGCGGAGATCGCGGAGGCGAAGGCTGAAATCTTCGCCGGGCTCGAGCCGGGAGGTACCGCGATTCTCAATCGTGACAATCCGTTCTTCGACCTCTTGCAAAAGCGCGCGCGTACAGTCGGTGCGCGCGTCGTCTCCTTCGGCCGCCACGACAACGCCGACGTGCGCCCCGAGGTGCTCACGCTCGGAGCGGACGGCAGCGAAATCGTCGCGCGCGTCGGCGAGAAGCGCATCGCCTACCGTCTCGCCGCGCCGGGAGCCCACATCGCCCAGAACTCGCTCGCTATCGTGGCCGCCCTCGACGCGCTCGGCGCCGATGTCGAGGCCGCCGTGCCCGCCCTCAGCGACATCACGGCCGCTAAGGGCCGGGGCGCGCGCCGCGAGCTTGGCCTCAAGGACGGCGCCATGCTGCTGATCGACGAGAGCTATAATGCCAACCCGGCCTCGATGCGCTCGGCGCTCTTTGCCATGGCCACCGTGCCGCGCCAGCGCTTTGCACGGCGCATCGCGGTGCTGGGCGATATGCTCGAGCTTGGGGACGAGTCCGGCCGTCTGCACGAGGACTTGAAGGAACCAGTTGACGCGGCCGAGGTCGATCTGGTCTTTGCCTGTGGTCCGCACATGCAGCGGCTCTATGCCGCGCTTCCAGAAGCGCGACGCGGGGAATGGGGCTCCACGTCGCAGGATATCCTCGCTCCTCTCGTTGCCGCGGTGCGCGCCGGCGACGTCGTGATGATCAAAGGCTCGCTGGGTTCGCGCATGGAGCCGCTGGTGGACGCGCTGGTGCGCAAGAGCGAAGCCGGGCCAGGGGCGTCCAGAGTGGGGCACTAAGGAAGCGCGAGCCGAGCTTAACCGGCCGCTGTCGGAGACGTTCTAATGCTTTATGAGCTCGTGAACTTCAGCGACCAGATCGGCGTGCTGAATGTCTTCAAGTACATCACCTTCCGCACCGGCGGCGCGATCTTCACCGCGCTGCTGTTCGTGATGCTGTTCGGTCCCGGCATCATCGATCTGCTGCGCGTGAAGCAGGGCAAGGGCCAGCCGATCCGCGACGACGGCCCCAAGACGCACCTCCTGAAGACGGGCACGCCCACCATGGGCGGCCTCATGATCATCGCCGGCGTCACCGTGGCGACGCTGTTGTGGGCGCACCTCGGCAACCCCTACATCTGGATCGTGCTCGGCGTGACGCTGAGCTACGGCGCGATCGGCTTTTACGACGACTACCTGAAGGTCACGCAGCGCACGAGCTCGGGCTTCTCGAGCCGCATTCGCCTGCTGCTCGAGCTGGCGGTCGCCGGCGTCGCCACCTTCTTCGTGATGTGGCTCGGACCGCCGGAAATCTCCCGGATGCTCACGGTGCCGTTCTTCAAGAACGTCGTGTTCGAGCTAGGGCCGTTCTTCGTGCTCGTCGGCATCATCGTGATCGCAGGCGCCGGCAACGCGGTGAACCTGACCGATGGCCTCGACGGCCTCGCCATCGTGCCGGTGATGATCGCGGCCGCTACGTTCGGCCTCATCACCTACCTCATCGGCAACGCCAAGTTCGCAGGGTATCTGCAGATTCACTACGTTCCCGGCACCGGCGAGCTGTCGGTGATCTGCGGCGCGCTCATCGGCGCGGGGCTCGGCTTCCTGTGGTTCAACGCACCCCCGGCCATGATCTTCATGGGCGATACGGGCTCGCTGGCGCTGGGCGGCTGCCTTGGCGCCATCGCGGTCGCGACCAAGCACGAGATCGTGCTCGCCATCGTCGGCGGGCTGTTCGTGCTGGAGACGCTGTCGGTCATCATCCAGGTCACGTCCTACAAGATGACGGGCAAGCGTGTGTTCCGAATGGCGCCGCTGCACCACCACTACGAGCAGCAGGGCTGGCAGGAATCGACCGTCGTCGTGCGCTTCTGGATCATCTCGGTGGTGTTGGCGCTCGTCGGCCTCGCCACGCTGAAGCTGCGCTAGAGGCGCTGGGGCCGGGCGAACCGCGGTAGATTGGCCCATGATTCGCATCACCACGCTGGCGGGAAAGCGGGTCGCGGTGTTCGGCCTCGGCGGCTCCGGCATCGCGACGGCGCGCGCGCTGCAAGCGGGCGGGGCCGACGTGGTCGCGAGCGACGACAGCGCCGCCAGCATGGCCGCCGCGGCTGCCGCCGGCATTCCCACCGCAGACATCAAGGAGACGAACTGGGCGACGTACTCGGCACTCGTGCTGGCGCCCGGCGTTCCGCTGACGCATCCCGAGCCGCATTGGGCCGTGCGCAAGGCGAGGCTCGCGGGGCTCGACGTCATCGGCGACCTTGAGCTTTTCGCGCGCGAGCGGCGAGCGCAGACCTTCGAGGTGCCGTTCATCGCCATCACCGGCACCAATGGCAAATCGACGACGACGGCGTTGACGGCGCACATCCTGAAAGCAGCGGGGCGCGATACGCAGGTCGGCGGCAACATCGGCACGGCGATGCTGTCGCTGGCTGAGTTCGCGCCGGGGCGCCACTACGTCATCGAATGCTCGTCCTACCAGATCGACCTGGCGCCGAGCGTCGATCCGACCGTCGGCGTGCTGCTCAACATCACGCCCGACCATCTCGATCGCCACGGCACCATCGAGAACTACGCGGCCGTGAAGGCGCGCCTCGTGCGCACGGCGCACAAGGCGGTGGTGGGCGTCGACGACGCGTATTGCCGCGCGATCGCGGACGATCTGCGCGAGCATCGCCGCAAGCAGGGCCCCGACGAGATCGTGCGGCTGTCGACGCGGGCTGGCGCCAAATGCGAGATCGGCGTCGATGGAAGCCACATCGTGCTCAACAAGGACGGCCGCGCCACCGAGATCGTGGACCTGTCCGGCATTGGCTCGCTGCGCGGATCGCACAACGCCGAGAACGCCTGCGCCGCCGCCGCCGCGCTGCTCATGCTGCCCGAGCCGCTGACGGCAGCGCAGATCGCCGCCGGAATGCGCAGCTTCCCCGGCCTCGCGCACCGCATGGAGGAGCTTGGCCGTCAGGGACGCACGCTGTTCGTCAACGACAGCAAGGCAACGAATGCCGACAGCGCCGAGAAGGCGCTCGTGTCGTTTCCCGGCGGCATCTACTGGATCCTCGGCGGCAAGCCCAAGGCCGGCGGCATCACCGGCTTGACCGGGCACTTTGCGCGCGTCGCCAAGGCCTACCTCATCGGCGAGGCGACCGAGGAGTTCGCTGCCACGCTCGATGGCCGCGTGCCGTTCGAGCGCTGCGGCACGCTCGATGCGGCGACCGCTGCCGCCGCGCGCGATGCGGCCGCTTCCACCGCGCCCGAGCCGGTCGTGCTGCTGTCGCCCGCCTGCGCCTCGTTCGACCAGTACCGCAACTTCGAGGTGCGCGGCGACGCCTTCCGCGCACAGGTCGCCGCGCTGCCCGGCATCGCGCTCAACCGGAGCGCCGCATGAGGGTTTCGCGCGCCGATCGCAGCCGCGTCGCCGAGTGGTGGTTCACGGTGGACCACGTGCTCGTCGGCGCGATCCTGGCGATCGTCGGCGCGGGGCTCGTGTTCTCGCTCGCGGCAAGCCCGGCAGTCGCCATCAAGAAGGGCCTGCCCACCTACTATTTCGTCGAGCGCCACTTCCTGTTCTCGGCCATCGGCATGCTCATCATGCTGGCGATCTCGCTGTTCCCGCCGCGCGGCGTGCGCCGCCTCGCGCTCGTGCTGTTCGCCGTTTCCGTCTGCGGCATGATCGCGGTGCATCTGATCGGGCCCGAGACGCACGGCGCGCGCCGCTGGCTCAGCTTCGCCGGCCACTCGTTCCAGCCGTCGGAATTCGCCAAGCCTGCGTTCGTCGTGCTCTCCGCGTGGCTGTTCGCCGAGAGCGAGACGCGCGCCGACATGCCGGCGGTGCCGCTGTCGATCCTCATGGCGGTGCTGTTCGCGGGGCTGCTGCTGGCGGAGCCCGACGTCGGGCAGACGCTGCTCATCACCCTAGTGTGGGCGACGCTGTTCTTCCTGTCGGGCCAGCCGCTGCTGGGCGCCGGCATCATCGCCGCCTGCGGCGCGCTGGGCTTTGCCTTCGCGTACTCGACCTTCGAGCACGTACGCTTTCGCGTCGACAAGTTCCTGGCCCCCACGCCGGGCGACTACTCGCAGCTCGACCGCGCCATCAAGTCCTTCTCCGAAGGGGGATTTCTAGGCCGCGGACCGGGCGAGGGCACCATCAAGACGGTGCTGCCCGATGCCCACACGGACTTCATCTTTGCCGTCGTCGCCGAGGAGTACGGGGTGGTAGCCTGCCTCGTGCTGCTTGGCCTCTTTGCCTTCGTCGTGATGCGCGCGCTGATCAAGGCCGCTCAGGAGCCGCATGCGGCGACGCGGCTGTCAATCCAGGGGCTGGCGCTGGTGTTTGGATTGCAGGCGCTGATCAACATGGGCGTCAACGTGGGGCTGTTGCCGGCCAAGGGCATCACGCTGCCGTTCGTCTCGGCGGGCGGCTCCTCGATGCTGGCGGTGTCGATCACGCTCGGCATGCTGCTCGCTCTGACGCGGCGGCGCCCCGACGCGGCGCGTCTGAAAAAACCACCCGTGCTGCCGAGCGTCGGCGGCCTAGAGGCAACGGTGCGCAAGTGAGAAGCGATCAACCCTCGGTGCTGTTGGCGGCCGGCGGGACCGGCGGGCACCTGTTTCCCGCGCAAGCGCTGGCCGAGGAGCTGGCGCGCCGCGCGATCGCCGTCGATCTCGTCACCGACATGCGCGGCGACCGCTACGGCAGCGGCTTCCCCGCGCGCAAGGTGTACCAGGTGCCATCGGCAACGCTCGCCGGCTCCTCGCCCGTCGCCATGGCGCGCACCGCGCTGATGCTGACGCGGGGCCTGGGCGCCGCCTTTGCGCTGCTGGGGCGCATCAAGCCGAAGGCGGTCGTCGGCTTTGGCGGCTATCCGACATTCCCGCCGTTGAAGGCGGCACGCCTGCGCGGCATCCCGACGATCCTGCACGAGCAGAACGCCGTGCTCGGCCGCGCCAACCGCATGCTCGCCAAGGGCGTGACGGCCATCGCAACCTCGTTCGACAAGACGAAGTTTCTCCCCCCGGAGTTGGAAGCGAAGGTCAGGCTCACCGGCAACCCGGTGCGAAGCGCGGTCATCGCCGCCGCGCAGCGCCCCTACTGGGCGCCCGAGCCCTCAGGCCCCGTCGAGCTGGTCGTGTTCGGCGGCAGCCAGGGTGCGCGCTTCTTCTCCGAAAGCGTGCCGCCGGCATTGGCGCGCCTCCCGGCCGACGTCCGCGCCCGGCTGCACGTGGTCCAGCAGGCCCGAGTCGAGGACGTGAGCAAGGTCGGGTGCCTCTACCGCGATGCCCAGATCAAGGCGGATGTGGCGGCCTTCTTCGCCGACCTGCCCGAGCGCCTGTCCAAGGCACATCTGGTCGTTGCCCGCTCCGGCGCCTCTACGATCGCCGAGTTGACCGTCATCGGGCGCCCGGCGATCCTCGTCCCACTGCCGCATTCGCTCGACAATGACCAGCTCCAGAACGCGGCAAGGCTTGCCGAATCGGGCGCGGCTTGGTGTATCGAGCAGAAGGATCTGTCGCCCGAGCGGCTTTCGCGCGACATTGGGGTGCTGTTGGGCGCGCCCGAAAAGCTGGGCCAAGCTGCGGGGGCCGCCAAAAAGCTCGGCAAGCCCGACGCGGTCGAGCGTCTGGCCGACCTGTTGGAGGAGCTGTTGGGTCGCGGTTGAGGGGGTTCAACCCGCTCTGGGAAGCACCTAGCGCCATATGCGGGCCACGAAGCTGGCGGCATTAGGCGACGGCACGAGGGACGAGGGATTTACACCATGCAGATGCCCCGCGAGATCGGGACCTTCCACATCATCGGGATCGGCGGCATCGGCATGAGCGCCATCGCCGAGATCCTGCTCGCCAAGGGCTATTCGGTTCAGGGCAGCGACCAGAAGGACAGCGCCAACGTGCGCCGCCTGCGCGCCAAGGGCGTGCGCGTGTTCATCGGGCACGATCCAGTCAACCTCGTCGGCGCGCGCTCGGTCGTCATCTCGACGCGCGGTCAAGACCGGCAACCGGAGCTCGAAGCGGCACGCGCCAGGGGCCTGCCCGTCATCCGCCGCGCCGAGATGCTCGCCGAGCTGATGCGGCTCTATTCGACCGTCTCCGTCACCGGCACGCACGGCAAGACGACGACGACCTCGCTCATCGCGCACATCTTCACCGAGAGCAGATGCGACCCGACCGTGATCTCCGGCGGCATCATCAACGAGTGGGGATCGAACGCGCGCCTCGGCAAGGGCCAGTGGATGATCGTCGAGGCCGACGAAAGCGACGGCACGTTCGTGCGCCTGCCGACGCGAGATCGGCATCGTCACCAACATCGACCCCGAGCACCTCGACTACTTCGGCTCGGTCGAGAACATGCACCGCGAGTTCGAGACGTTCTTCCGCAACATTCCCTTCTATGGCCTCGCCGTCACCTGCATCGACCATCCGGTGGCGCGCGACATGATCGAGCGGCTGGAACTGCGCCGCGACGGCCGCCGCCTGCTGACCTACGGCACCACGCGCGGCGCCGACCTCGTGCTGCGCGGGCTGACGCCATGAGCGCGGCACCATCGTCATCGACGCCGAGTTGGGAGCCCGGGTGCGCGGCGGCCAGCGGTCGATCCGCGGCTGGACCGTGCCGATCCTCGGCGAGCACAACGCACTCAATGCACTCGCGGCCATCGCGCGTGCAGCGAAGCCGGCATGTCGCGACGACGCGATCCGCGCGGCGCTCGGCAGCTTCACCGGCGTCAAGCGCCGCTTCGAGCTCACCGGCACCTGGAACGACGCGGCGATCTACGACGACTACGCGCACCACCCGATCGAGATCGCGGCCGTGCTGCCGGCCGCGCGGCCAGGCGTGCGCGGACGCGTCATCGCGGTGTTCGAGCCGCATCGCTACACGCGCGTGCACGATCTGTTCGGCGAGTTCTGCGCCTGCTTCCGCGATGCCGACAGCGTCGTCGTGGCGCCGCTCTACTCCGCCGGCGAGACGCCGATCGACGGCATCGACCACCACTATATCGCCGAGGGCATCCGCGCCGCCGGGCACGCTTCGGTCACGGCGATCGAGAGCCCGCGCGACCTCGCTCCGCTCTTGCGGCGCACGCTGCGGCCGGGCGACATGGTCGTCTGCCTCGGCGCCGGCACCTCGACCGACTGGGCGCACGCGCTTCCCGAGTGGCTTGGTGGCGGCCAAGAGGAGCCGCGTCGCGCCGGAGGCGCGCATTAGGAATGCGCCAGGCGGCGCGCACTGAAAAGCGCCGGGGAGGCGCCACGTTGACGTTTCCCGACCTCACCGCCGATCTGAAGGCGAAGCTGCCCGACCTCAAGGGCCGGCTCTCCGCCAACGAGCCCTTGGCCGACATCACCTGGTTTCGCGTCGGCGGCCCGGCGCAGATCCTGTTCAGCGCCGGCCGACGAGGCCGACCTCGCCTATTTCCTCAAGGCAGCCCCGAGCGATCTGCCGGTCACCGTCATCGGCCTCGGCTCCAACCTGCTCGTGCGCGACGGCGGCGTGCCGGGCATCGTCATCCGCCTCGGGCGCGGTTTTGCCAACGTTGGCGCCGAGCCCGGCAATCGCATCCGCGCCGGCACTGCCGTGCCCGACGTCAAGGTCGCGCGCGCCGCGGCCGACGCCGGCATCGCCGGGCTCGCGTTCTATCGCGGCATCCCGGGCTCGATCGGCGGCGCGCTGCGCATGAACGCCGGCGCCCACGGCCGCGAGACCAAGGACGTGCTCATCGAGGCGCGCGCCGTCGACCGCCAGGGCAACGTCCACGAACTGTCGCTCGCCGACATGGGCTTCACCTACCGCCATCGCGACGTGCCGGACGACTGGATCCTCACCGAGGCGCTCTACCAGGGCACGCCCGGCGAGCCGGCCGCCATCCTGAGCGAGATGGACGAGGTCGCCGACTATCGCGAGAAGAACCAGCCGATCAACGAGCGCACCGGCGGCTCGACCTTCAAGAACCCGCCGGGCCACAGCGCCTGGAAGCTGATCGACGAGGCCGGCTGCCGCGGCCTGCGCGTCGGCGGCGCCAAGGTCTCCGAGATGCACTGCAACTTCCTCATCAACGAGCCGGCGCCACGGCCGAGGACATCGAGCGCCTCGGCGAGACCGTGCGCGCGCGTGTGAAAGCGCGCTCCGCCATCGCGCTGCAGTGGGAGATCATCCGGCTGGGACTGCCGCTGCCAGGCTGCCCGACGGGCGAGGCGCTGGCGGAGGCGGCATTCTCATGAACGGCCACGCGCGATCGGCCAAGCCACGATCGGGACGGCGCCGGCGCGCACGCTCGAGCACGTCGCCGTGCTGATGGGCGGCTTGTCGGCCGAGCGCGAGGTGAGCCTGCGTTCGGGCGCCGCGGTCGCCGCCGCGCTGGAGGGCGAGGGCTATCGCGTCACGCAGCATCGACGTCGACCGCGACGTCGCCGCGCGCCTCGCGCGAGGTCAAGCCCGACGTCTGCTTCAATGCGCTGCACGGCCGCTTCGGCGAGGACGGCTGCATCCAGGGCGTGCTCGAGTGCCTGGGCATCCCCTACACGCATTCGGGCGTGCTCGCCTCGGCGCTCGCCATGCACAAGGAGCGCGCCAAGGACGTCATGGGACCGGCCGGCGTGCCGGTCGCCGACGCCGAGGTGGTGACGCGCCGCGCAGGCCGCTCGAGCGCCACGTCCTCGAGCCGCCCTACGTCGTCAAGCCGGTCGCCGAGGGCTCCAGCGTCGGCGTCGTCATCGTCGCAGCCCGGCGCCAACGGCCCGCCGCAGCCAGATCGGCCGAGGGCGGGCCCCCGACGACATCGTGATGGTCGAGCGCTACATCGCCGGCCGCGAGCTGACCTGCGCCGTGATCGGCGACTTCGTCACCGACGTCATCGAGATCGTGCCGCTGAAAGGCCTCGCCTTCTACGATTACGAGGCGAAATACGCGCCGGGCGGCTCCAAGCACGTGCTTCCGGCCGAAATTTCACCGGATGTTTACCAATTGGTCCGGAAATACACGTTGGCGCGCCTGCCGGGCGCTCGGCTGCCGTGGCGTGCGCGGGCGGACTTTCGCTACGACGACACGGCCGACGGGAGCGGGCGAGCTGATCTGCCTTGAGGTCAATACCCAGCCGGGAATGACGGAAACGTCGCTGGTCCCCGAGCTGGCGCAACATGCGGGCTGGTCGTTCGGCGAGCTCGTGCGTTGGATCTGTCGAGGACGCGAGTTGCAACAGGTAGGGGGCGTTGCTGGAACCTCACGGCGGGTGCGAAACGCACCGGCGCCAAACTCTCCGACGACCTGCGCCTCGACCCTCTCGCACCCTCCAGAACACGCCCGCTCGGACGCCCTGCCGCCGTCGCCGATGCCGCGCCGCCTGCTGCGCCAGCGTGCCAATGGCCGCAAGCTCGGTCTCGCCGCCTTCGCCGCGCTCTCGGGCGCGCTCGCCTTCTCGCTGCTGACGGACGGCGGCCGCAGACGCGCGCCGCTACGATCGTTCCTGCCCGAGACCGATCGAGGTGCTGTTCTGGACCGGCCTGCGCCTCGACCAGGTCGCGCTGAGCGGCCAGCGCTTCACCTCCGACGCCGACATCTTCGACGCGCTCGATCTCGCCAACGCGCGCTCGCTCGCTGAACTTCGACGCGCACGGCTGCGCGCGAGCGCATCGAGGCGCTGCCGTGGGTCGACGACGGCCAGCATCACGCGCGAGATCTTCCCGGCGCGCTCGAGGTTCGCGTCACCGAGCGCAAGCCGTCCGCGCTGTGGCTGCACGAGGGCGCGGATATCCTGATCGACGCCACCGGCCGCGTGCTCTCGGCGGTGAAGCCCGGCACGCCCCTGCAAGCTGCCGCGCGTTGTCGGCGCAAGGGGCGCCCGAGCACGCCGCAGGCGCTGTTCGAGCTGCTCGCGCGCTATCCGGAGATCGCCGCAGCGCTTCGAGGTCGCCGAGCGCGTCGGCGAACGCCGCTGGACGCTCAGCTCAAGAACGGCGTCAGTCGTGCAGCTCGGCGCCGACCGCGAGGCCGTCGCGCTCTGCAGCCGCTGTCCCGCGCCGACGAGCTCGGCAAGCTCGCTCGAGCGGCCAACGACGCATCATCGATCTGCGCACGCGCGGGCCGCATCACCGTGCGCCCGCCGGCGCCGTCGCCGGCGCCAGACCGCGCCCAATACCGACCAGCTGACAGAGTTAGTGGAGGTGACGTCATGCTGAGCCGCGACACGACCCGAAGGCAGGAACGCCGCGATCGTCGGCCTGCTCGACATCGGCACGAGCAAGATCGCCTGCCTCATCGCCGCGCTCGATCCGCCGGCGAGGGCAGCAGCTGGCGCCCGGCGCCGCGTGCTGCGGCGTCGGTCATCAGCGGTCGCGCGGCCTCAAGGCCGGCGTCATCACCGATCTCGCCGAGGCCGAGGCACGCGGTGCGCGCGCCATCGCGCAGGCCGAGCGCATGGCCACGTCGACGCTCGAGGAGGTGTTCGTCTCCGTCTCCTGCGGCCGCCTGCACTCGTCGAATTTCGCCGCCCACGCCGACATCGAGGGCGGAGTCGTGCGCGCCGACGACATCGACCGGCTGATGGCCGGCGGCGCACGCCTACGCCGAGCGCGAGGGCCGCACGCTGATACACCTCAACCGCATCGGCTTCCGCCTCGACGGCGCTGCCGGGTCCAGCGATCCGCGCGGCATGGCGGCCCGCGAGCTTTCCGCCGACCTGCACACGGTCACCGCCGACGAGGCGCCGGTGCGCAACCTGCATGCTCGTCGTCGAGCGCTGCTACCTCTCGGTCGCGCGGCCTCGTCGCCACGCCCTACGCCAGCGCGCTTGCTGCCACCAGCGAGGAGGAGCGCCGCCTCGGCGTCACCTGCATCGACATCGGCGGCGGCACCACCGACGTCGCGGTGTTCGTCGAGGACCATTTCGTCTACGCCGACTGCCGTGCCGGTCGGCGGCCACCACATCACCTTCGATATCGCCCGCATGCCTTGCAGACGCCACTTGCGGAAGCCGAGCGAATCAAGGCGCTTTATGGCACAATGGTCGGCGCTCAGTCGGATGAGCACGAGGCGTTTTCCTATGCCCTCGCGGGCGAGGAGGAAGGCGCTCGCGGTCATGCGACGAAGGCGCAGCTGCCGCAGTCATCCGGCCGCGGGTGGCAAGACATCGTGGGGCTGTGCGCGAGCGGCTGGAGCGAGGCGGGCGTCGTTCCTATGCCGGCGAGCGAGTCGTGCTGACGGGTGGCGCGAGCCAGCTCGTCGGCCTCGGAGAGTTTGTCGGCCAACACGCTTGGCCGTCCGGTGCGGGTCGCGCAAGCCCCAGCAGGTTGCCGGGGCTGCCGCAGAGCGTGTCCAGTCCGGCGTTCTCGACCGTCGCGGGTCTTCTTGCCGCGGCATCGCCGGGCCGGAGGCGAGCATGACCGCAGCGTCATCGCGGAGCTGCGGCGAGCGGGTTATTCGGACGCGTCGGGCAGTGGCTGAAGGCCGGTTTCTTGATCGGGCCTGAGAGAGTCGAAGGCGCAGCCGCCCGGCGCCAAGAGCGGGAGAGGCCCATGCCTGAACGGCTCGTTCGGCGGCTTATGGGAGCGCGCGGGACGACGATGAGCATCAAGCTGCAGCTTCCCAAGCTCACCGATCTGCAAGCCGCGCATCACCGTCATCGGCGTCGGCGGCGCCGGCTGCAACGCCATCAACAACATGATCGCCGCCGGCCTCGACGGCGTCGACTTCGTCGTCGCCAACACCGATGCGCAGGCGCTTGCCGACGTCGAGCGCCGAGCATCGCATCCAGCTCGGCATCAACCTCACCGAAGGCCTCGGCGCCGGCTCGCGGCCCGAGATCGGCGAGGCCGCGGCCGAGGAGGCGATCGACGAGATCCGCGCGCAGATCGCCGGCTCGCACATGGTCTTCATCGCCGCCGGCATGGGCGGCGGCACCGGCACCGGCGCCGCCGCCGTCATCGCGCGCGCCGCCAAGGAGCTCGGCATCCTCGACCGTCGGCGTCGTCACCAAGCCGTTCCAGTTCGAGGGCGCGCGCCGCATGCGCATGGCCGAGGCCGGCATCGCCGAGCTGCGCAAGTACGTCGACACGCTGATCGTCATCCCCAACCAGAACCTGTTCCGCATCGCCAACGAGAAGACGACCTTCGCCGAAGCCTTCGTGCTGGCCGACCAGGTGCTCTATTCGGGCGTCGCCTGCATCGTCGACCTGATCGTCAAGGAAGGCCTGATCAACCTCGATTTCGCCGACGTGCGCACCGTCATGAGCGGCATGGGCACGGCGATGATGGGCACGGGCGAGGCCTCGGGCGAGCGCCGCGCCATCGAGGCCGCCGAGGAGGCGATCTCCAATCCGCTGCTCGACGACGTCTCGCTGCAGGGCGCCAAGGGCCTGCTGCTGTCGATCACCGGCGGCCGCAATCTGACGCTCTACGAGGTCGACGAGGCCGCGAGCCGCGTGCGCCAGGAGGTCGATCCCGAAGCCAACATCATCGTCGGCGCCACGTTCGACGAGACGCTCGGCGACCGCGTGCGCGTGTCGATCGTCGCCTCCGGCATGGCACGCGTCGAGGGTGCCCCATCGCAAGCCGCGCGCAGCCCCGGCGAGCGCGATGCCCGCGCCCGGGCTCCGCAACAGCAGGCCTTCGCGCCGGAGCGGGCTCCGCCGCCTTACGCGCGCTCTGCCGAAGAGGACGACATCAAGCGCCGCCTGTCGGACGCCATCGGCCACCCGCACGAGGCGCGCACCCCGGCAGATGCCGCCGGCGGTTCCGGCAGCGAACGGCGCCGCGCAGCGCGAGACACAGCGCGAGACCTGGCGCGCGCCGGGCAACGTCGTCATCGAGGAAGGCTTCTCGCAGATGGCGTGGACGCAGCCAGCTGCGCACGCGCAGGATCAAGGGGCAGATGCAACCCGGGCCCGCGCCGAGCAGTTCACGCCGGCGCCGCCGACCGACGTCCGTCGCGGCGCGCGGCGTATGCCCGACGTCGATGATTTCCCGCCGGTTGCGCAGCGCGAGTACCGGGCCAAGGCCGGACATGCTCACGCGATGCCCCCGCTGCCGCCGCGGGCCGCAGGGGAGCGAGAGCCTCCGGAGGGGGCCCCGCGTCCCGGACTGCTGCAACGGATCATGAGCAGGGCGCGGCGAACCTACGAGCCGGCACCCTTGTCCTACGACGATCGGCGCCAGGAGCCTGCTCCGGCCGCAGACGGCCAGAGCTGGTGGCAGCAGGACAATGATTCGAACCCGGACGATCCGGAAGACCAGCAATCAGCCCTTCCGATGGTGTTCAATCGCCATCGCAAGTAGCTCGCAACAGGCCGAAAACGCCTTGTCTTGCGAGCGTGGTTGTTCGGTAACACAGTGTAAGAAACCGTGATTTGGCGCACATGCAAGGCTCAGCGTATCGTGCACTTTGTTAACGACGTTGTTCGCAGATCCCCAACTTCTTCCAAGGGCGCGGCCGTTAAAGACGCCCGGGAAAAGTTAACGCAGATCGCGATTTGGGACGCGGGCAGTCGCCGGGGGTGGGACGTAGTCGAGGCTCTCTCGATCATCGTCGCCAAAAAAGACATCGAGGGACGGCGCAATATGTCGAATCGATTTATCGGCGCGCGACAAACCACGATTGCGCGCGAGATCGAGGTGACAGGGACGGGGGTCCACAGCGGAGCGCCAGTTTCGGTTATCCTGCATCCTGCAGCGGCCGATACTGGGCTCCGTTTTCTTGTCACCAAGCGCGGCCGCGTGGTCGCGGAAATTCCTGCCAACGTCGACCACGTCAAGAACCTGACGCTCTGTACGGTGCTCGGCAATGACACCGGCGTCACGGTCGGCACGGTCGAGCATCTCCTTGCCGCTCTGCGCGGTCTCGCGATCGACAACTGCATCATCGAGATCGACAGCAAGGAAGTGCCGATCATGGACGGCAGCTCGGCGCCATTCGTCGAGCTGATCGACGAGGTCGGGCTGCGTGAGCTGTCAGCGCCGCGCCGGTTCATCAAGGTTCTGAAACCGGTTCGCGTCGAGGAGGGCGATAGCTGGGGCGAGCTTCTCCCCCACGCCGGCTTCCACCTCGACGTCGAAATCGAATTCGCCTCTCCGCTCATCGGCCGTCAGCGCATTTCCTACGAGATGAGCCCCGGCATCTTCCGCAACGAAATCTGCCGCGCCCGCACCTTCGGCTTCATGAGCGATGTCGAGCGCCTCTGGAAAGCCGGCCTCGCGCTCGGCGCCAACCTCAACAACACCATCGCCATCGGCGAGAACAAGATCATGAACCGCGACGGCCTGCGCTATCCGCAGGAGTTCGTGCGGCACAAGATGCTCGACGCGGTTGGCGATCTGGCGCTGGCCGGAAAGCCGCTGCTTGCGGCCTACCGCTCGGTCCGCGGCGGCCATCGCCTCAACTCAATGGTGCTGCAGAAGCTGTTCGCCGACGCCGAGGCGTGGACCATCGTCCAGGCGCCGCGGGTGCGCGATCGCGCCCCGGTCGACATCGGCTTTGCCGTCGCGGCGGGGGAGTAATCCCGGCAACGAGACTTTGAGCACGCGGCCGGCTCCCTGAGTCGGCCGCGCGTTCGTTTCGGGCACGCCACACACCTGCTGCCGGACGCGGCCGGTCAGGCGAAAAGCCCAACAACAACCATAATCACCGCCTAGCCAAAGAGTTGCTGCGGACAGCTCCGAGATGGCGGTTTCGCCGCCGTCACTACGTATGCTAGGGGTGGCACCAGAGGTGCACGGCACGGGTGGGGTACGTAGAGCCACGGGCACCGACAAGAAAGCAGGCTCATGCGGCGCGAGGGGACGACTAGGCAAAATTCGAGCGCGTGGCGGGCCCTAAAGGGGCTTGTCGGCGCGCTCGCGTGTGCCGCTTGCCTCGCGACGCTCGCCGGCTGCGCTTCCACCGGGGACGCCACCGCGGCGCTCAATCCCGATCCGCCGTCGAAAATGTTTGCCGACGCCGACACTCTCATGGGCAAGGGCAAATTCGATCAGGCGGCCAAGAAATTCGAGGACGTCGACCGCGAGCACCCGTACTCGCCGGAAGCGCGCCGCGCCATCGTGATGGCCGCCTACGCCTATTACAAGGACGGCAAGCTGCCCGAGGCGATTGCCTCCGCCGAGCGCTACACGACTCTGCACCCCGGCACCAAGGAAGCGCCGCTCGCGCACTACATCATCGCGTCCGCCTACTTCGATCAGATGGGCCAGGCCGACCGCGACCAGGAGTCGACCCGCAAGGCGCTGGCCGAGCTCAAGACGCTCAAGACGCGCTATCCCGACAGCCAGTACGCCCAGACCGCCGACAACCGCATCCGCCTGTGCCAGGACACGCTTGCTGCCCAGGAGATGAATGTCGGGCGCTACTACCTGCAGCACAACAACCCGGTGGCCGCGATCAATCGCTTCAAGGTGGTGGTCACCGACTACCAGACGACGGCGCACGTCGAGGAGGCGCTCTACCGCCTGACCGCGGCCTACATGTCGCTCGGCATCGCGCCCGAAGCGCAGAATGCCGCCGCCGTGCTGGGGCACAACTTCCCCAACTCGAGCTGGTACAAGGAATCCTACGCGCTCCTGCAAAAGCAGGGCCTGCAGCCGGCCGTCACCAGCAGCTCTTGGTTCGCGAATATCTTCAATTCGACGCCGAAGAAGGTGCAGCCGGCCGCAACCCAGCCGCCCCCCGCCGCACCTCCGGCTGCGACGCCGCCGGCGCCGAAGGGCCCCGATCCATGGGCGCCCACGGGCCCGGCGCCGCCGTCCACGCTGGGCGCCCCGCAAGCGTCCATGCTTGGCGGCCCGCAGTTGTAAGCCGCCCTCCCTCGTAGCTCGCGTTCCCCGCAAGTCTCCTCACAAGTTGTGCCTTGCGATCTGCGTTGTTTTCCCGCCTGCCGGCTTCCGCTATGGGTGAGGCGATAACGGGAATGCGCCGATGACGAAGAAGGACGCCAGCGCCGCCGCCTTCGCCGATCTGAGCCAGGCCGAGGCCAAGCTGGAGCTGAAGCGCCTCGCGACGCTCATCCGCCATCACGACGACCTCTACTACCGCAAGGACGCACCCGAAATCTCGGATGCCGACTACGACGCGCTGCGTGTGCGCAACGACGCGATCGAGGCGCGCTTCCCCAAACTGGTGCGCCCCGACAGTCCCTCGCGGCGCGTCGGCGCGGCGCCCGGCGATGGGTTCGGCAAGGTCCGCCACAGCGTGCCGATGCTGTCGCTCGCCAACGCCTTCGACGAGGAGGACATCGTCAACTTCGTCGAGCGCGTGCGTCGCTTTCTCGGCTTGGGCGCCGACGACAAGCTCGCCTTCATGGCCGAGCCGAAGATCGATGGGCTGTCGATCTCGATCCGCTATGAGGGTGGCCGCCTCGTCGAGGCCGCGACGCGCGGCGACGGCAGCGAGGGCGAGAACGTCACCCGCAACGTCATGACGATCAAGGAGATCCCGCACCAGCTCAAGGGCCGCAACGTGCTGGAGCTGATCGACGTGCGCGGCGAGATCTACATGGGCCACAAGGACTTCGCCAAGCTCAACGCCGAGCAGGCGGCCTCGGGCGGCAAGGTGTTCGCCAACCCGCGCAACGCCGCCGCCGGCTCGCTGCGCCAGCTCGATCCCGAGATTACGGCGTCGCGTCCGTTGCGCTTCTTCGCTTACGCCTGGGGCGAGGCCTCCGCCTTGCCCGCCGACACCCAGTCGGGCGTCGACGCGGCGTTTGCCAAGTGGGGCTTGCCGGTCAACCCGATAGCCCGCCTCTGCGAGGGCGCCGCTGAGCTGGTCGCCTACTACGAGAAACTCGCCGCGGAGCGCGCCAAGCTCAGCTACGACATCGACGGCGTCGTCTACAAGGTGAACCGGCTCGACCTACAAGAACGGCTCGGCTTCGTCTCGCGCTCGCCGCGCTGGGCGATCGCGCACAAGTTCCCCGCCCAGCAGGCGATGACCATCCTGCGCGGCATCGACATCCAGGTCGGGCGCACGGGCGCGCTCACGCCGGTCGCCAAGCTGGAACCGGTCACGGTCGGCGGCGTCGTCGTCGCCAACGCCACGCTGCACAACGAGGACGAGATCGCGCGCAAGGACGTGCGCATCGGCGACACGGTGATCGTGCAGCGCGCCGGCGACGTGATCCCGCAGATCGTCGGTGTCGTGGCGGACAAGCGGCCGAAGGGGGCCAAGCCGTACAAATTTCCCGACCGCTGCCCAATCTGCGACAGCCACGCCGTGCGCGAAAGCAATGAGAAGACCGGCAAGGTCGACGTGGTGCGCCGCTGCACCGGCGGCCTCATCTGCGCGGCACAGCGGGTCGAGCGCCTGAAGCATTTCGTCTCGCGCAACGCCTTCGACATCGAGGGGCTGGGTGAGAAGAACATCCAGGCCTTCTTCGACGACAAGCTGATTCAGTCGCCGGAGGACATCTTCACGCTGGAGGCGCGCGACCGGAAGCGCGGCGACGAGGCTCGAGGAGCGCGAGGGCTGGGGACCGCAGTCGGCCGGGAAGCTGTTCGCCGCGATCGCCGCGCGCCGCAACATCGCCCTCGACCGCTTCATTTTCGCGCTCGGCATCCGCCACGTGGGCGAGACGACGGCGCGATTGCTGGCGCGCTTCTACGGCACCATCGCGGCCTTCCGCGCGGCCATGCTCGAGGCCGCCAAGGGCAAGGATACGGAGGCCTACCGCGAGCTCGATGCCATCGAGGGCATCGGCGAGGTGGTGGCCGAGGCCATCGCCGATTTCTTCGCCGAGCCGCACAACGTGCGCGTCGTCGACGACCTTCTGGAGCATGTCTCGCCGCAGCCGCTGGAAGCGCGCAAAACCGCGTCGCCGGTCGCCGGCAAGACGGTCGTGTTCACCGGCACGCTGGAAAAGCTCAGCCGCGGCGAGGCAAAGTCGCAAGCGGAGCGATTCGGCGCCAAGGTCGCGGCCTCGGTGTCGAAAAAGACCGATTACGTCGTCGCCGGAGCCGACGCCGGCTCCAAGCTCACGAAGGCGCGCGAGCTCGGCGTCGCCGTCATCGACGAGGACGAATGGTTGCGGTTGACGGGGGGTAGCGGCGATGGCTAGGTGCGCCGGCGCGCACAGCGGCCGGAGGAGGCGAATTGCTCAAGCGGAGACGATTGCCATCGGGTGTGCGGCTCGGTCCACCGCTGCCCATCCGCCTGCTGAATACGCTGGGACCGCTGGTGCGGGCGCTCGGACTTTGGCCGCGCGTCGAGACTGAAAAATTAAAGCGCATCGTCGAAGCCAAGTGGAAACGCAACAACTGGCCGGCGCCGCTGCTGCGAGCGCTGCCGCCGCGCGCGAAAGCCTTCAACGACGACATCAAGCCCTCGCTGTTCGGGGCGCTTGTCATACGCAGCCAGTTCGAGCGCAGCGCGACCAACGCGCTGGGCTTTGAGGACTACATCGCCCGCCATCCTGAGATCTTGCGCGAGCAGATCAGCCGCCCGCTGTTCGTGCTTGGCCTGCCGCGCACGGGCACCACGCTTTTGCAGCGGCTCTTGTCACTGCACGCGGGCGCGCGCTTCCTTCCCTTCTGGGAGGCCTACCAGCCGTTCCCGGCCAACATGAGCGCCTACAAGGGCGGCATCGACGGCCGCCTCGCCAAGGCGAAGCGCTCGATCGCCACGCTGAAGTGGGTCGGGCCCGAGCTCGACAAGATCCATCCCATCGAGGCCGAGGATCCGGAGGAGTGCTACCACCTCTTTCGCACCCACTTCCTGGTGCCGCCGGGCTTCGATTTCGGCTACCTGCCGAGCTACTGGAAATGGTGGAACTCGGCCGCGCACGCCGATGTCTATCCAATGCACAAGCGCCAGCTGCAGGTGCTGCAATGGCTCGACCGGCGGCAGCACTGGGTTTTGAAGTGCCCCAACCACCTCTCCGGCTTGCGCCAACTGCTCGAGACCTACCCGGACGCGCGCATCGTCTACACGCACCGCGACCCCGAGAAGATCGTCGCGTCCCTGTGCAGCCTCACCGCGGTCACGTGGAGCATGACCTCCGACGACGTCGATCTCTCCGAGGTGGCGGAGTTCGCGCTCGGCATGGCGCAGCGCTGCCAGGAGGCGGGGCGCGCCGCGCTGCAGACGATCCCGCGCGACCAGATCGTGCACGTCGAGTTCGAAGAGCTCATCGCCGATCCCGTGGGCAAGGCGCTGGCGGTCTACGACCGCTTCGGCTATCCGGCCGATGCGGGGCTAAAGGCGCGGATGACCGACTGGCTGCAACGTCATCCCAGCGACAAGCACGGCGCGCACCGCTATCAGCTCAGCGATTTCGGGCTGACCGTCGAGGACGTGCGGCGGCGGTTGCGCAGCGACGAGCCGCGCGTGGCGAACGCTTGAGCTAGCTATAGCGGCGCTGTCGCGGCGGCGAGCCAGCGGCGTGTCTCCGCATCGAGGTCGGGGATGAGCGTTGCCGCGACGCGTGCGTGGTAGGCGTCGAGCCACGCGATTTCGTCGGCCGTCAGCATCTCCTTCACGATCAGCCGCCGGTCGATGGGCGCCAGCGTCAGCGTCTCGAAGCCCAGCATCGCGCGGTCGCCGCCTTCGACTGCGTCGGCGCCGTGACCAGCACGAGGTTCTCGATGCGGATGCCGTAGGCGCCCTCCTTGTAGTAGCCGGGCTCGTTGGAGCAGATCATGCCCGGCTGCAGCACCGCCATGCCGGCGCTTCGAGATCGACTGCGGCCCTTCGTGCACGGAGAGGTAGCTGCCGACGCCGTGGCCGGTGCCGTGGTCGTAGTCGAGGCCGTGCTGCCACAGCGCACGCCGCGCGAAGGGATCGAGGTCGATGCCCGCGCGTGCCCTCGGGAAAGCGCGCGGCCGCGATCGCGATGTGGCCCTTGAGCACGAGCGTGAAGCGCTCGCGCATCTCCGGCGTCGGCGTGCCGATGGCGACCGTGCGCGTGATGTCGGTGGTGCCGTCGAGATACTGGGCGCCGCTGTCGATCAGGAACAGCTCGCCCGCGCGCAGCTTGCGGTTGGTCGCGGCGGTGACGCGGTAGTGCACGATGGCGCCGTTGGGGCCGCTGCCGGAGATCGTGTCGAAGCTGATCTCGCGCAGCTGGTTGGTCGCGCGGCGGAAGCCTTCGAGCCGGCGCACGGCCTCGATCTCGTCGATCTCGCCGGGCGATTGCGCATCGAGCCAGGCGAGGAAGCGGACCACGGCTGCGCCGTCACGTACGTGAGCTGCGCGCGCGCCCTTGATCTCGGCTGCGTTCTTCACGGCCTTGAGCGCGAGGCAGGGATCGGGCCCGCGCTCGATCTTTCGCGCCCCGCCGAGCGCGCGCGCGAACCACGCGCTTGCGGTGTTGGGATCGAGGCGCACGCGCTGCTTGCCCTTGCGCAACGCCTTGATGCGGTCGGCGAGCGCTTCTGGCGGGCTCAGCTTCGCGAACGCCTCCAGATGCGCGCGCGCGGTCGCGTCGAGCTTTTCGGGCGCGATGAACAGCTCCGGCTTGCCGGCCTGCGGGACGACCGCGAATGCGAGCGCGACGGGAGTGTGCGGGATGTCGGCGCCGCGGATGTTGAACACCCAGGCGATGGAATCGCTCAAGGTGAGGATGACAGCGTCGTGGCCGTCGGCCTTGAGCTTCGCCTGGATGTCGGCGATCTTGTCGGGCGCCGATCTCCCCGCGAGCTTCACCGGATGCACTGTGACCGGGCTCGAGGGCGGTGCCGGACGCTCGCGGCCCCAGAGGCGATCGACCAGGTTGCGCGCAACGGGACGAAGCTTGATGCCCTTGGCCTCGAGTGCGGCTTGCAGCCGCTCGACCTCGCCGACCGTGTGCAGCCTCGGGTCGAAGCCGACCGTCTGCCCGCGGCCGACGTGCTCGATGAGCCACTCGGCAATGCGCGCGCGCGGTAGCTTCGAGACCTCCATCGTCTCGGTGTCGACCTCGGCGCGCGCCTGCACCGTGTAGCGCCCGTCGACGAACAGCACCGCCGCCTTCTTGGCGACAATGGCGAGGCCCGCCGAGCCGGAGAAGCCGGTGAGCCACCGGAGGCGCTCCGCGCACGCCGGCACGTATTCGCCCTGGTGCTCGTCCGCGCGCGGGACGAGATAGGCATCGATGCGCGAAGCTGCCATGAGCCGGCGCAGCTCCTTGATGCGTAAGGCGGCGGCGCCGCGCTGGGCGGGGGCTTCGAAGGTCTGGAACATAAGCCTTGTTTATGCGGGACGTGGCGGCTGGGCAAATCTTGCGTTGGAGTTAGCCACGCTTGAGAAGCGTCAGCGTCGACCAGCCGGCGATGCGGCGATGCTCAGCCAAGGCAAACCTCTGGGCGATATAGGCGGCAACGACCGCCGGCGCCTCCGGCTCGAGCAGGCCCGAAAGGATCACGATGCCGCCGCGGCGCACAGCCTTCCCGATGTCGGCGGCGAGTGTTCGCAGCGGACCGGCGAGGATATTGGCGATGACGAGGTCGAACGGGGCCGCATGGCGCAGCCACGGGTGCGCGAGGCCGCTGGCGCAGGCAAACGCGATGCGGCTGTCCACGCTGTTAGCCCTGGCGTTGGCTGCGGCGACGCCGACCGCGACCGGATCGCAGTCGGTTGCCAGCGCCTGCGCGCGGGGTAGTGCCCTGGCTGCGGCGATGGCGAGCACCCCCGATCCGCAGCCGAGGTCGAGGATGCGGGCGAAGGTGCGCCGGCGCGTTAGCCGGTCGATGGCAACGAGGCAGCCGAGCGTGCTCGCATGATGCGCGGTGCCGAAGGCCTCGCCGGCGTCGATCAGGATGGCATTGGAGCTGCGGGGCACGCGCGCGCTATCGTGCGTGCCGTGGATCGTGAAGCGGCCGGCCTCGACCGGCGGCAGGGCAGCCTGCGAGATAGCGACCCAGTTGAGATCGGGCACGCTTTCGAGCCGCAGGGGCGGCAGCGCCTTGCCCGTGAGGCTGCCGAGCTGGCGCCCTAGCGACTCGAGCGTCGGCCAGCGGGAAAAATAGGCCTCGATGCGCCATTTGCCTGCGCCGCCCTCGAACTCGGTCACGGCGTCAGGCGGCGGATCGAGCAGGTTCTCGAGTGCTAAAGCGAGCGCGCGCGCGACACCGAAGTCGGCGGTCTCGGCGGAAAGCTTGCAGGATTGCGACGTGGTCGAGCCCGCAGGCGCCTCGCCCCGGGCCTCGATCACGCTGTCTCCACCCCGTGCCCCTCGAACTCCATGCCCTCGGCCGAGAGGGGCTCGGGCAGCTCGTCGAGGAAGCGGTCCCACTTGGCGTCGATGTGCAGCGCCGCATCCTTGGGCGGCAGCGTGACGAGCGTGCCGTCGGGGCGCTCGGTGACGACGCCGTCCTCGGTCAGGCGGCGCAAGGCGTCGCTGATGTCGAAATCGACGGCGATGCCGAAGCTCGCCGCCAGGTACTGCTCGATCGCGGTGTCGATGTCGGGGATGTCCTGCTTGCGCGCGTTCTCCTTCGCCAGCACGCTGTAGAGCAGCATCTCCTCCTTGATGTCCTCCTCGGCCGCGCGCGCCGCGAGCTTGAGCATCACGCCACGATTGTCGGCCATCGAATGGAAGTAGAGGTTCTGCGCCATGACGACGAGATAGCGCTGCTTCTGGTTCATGAAGTTCACGGCCTGGCGGAAGGCGATGCCACCGAGGCCGAACACTGCACCGATGGCCGCGAACGGGTTGGTCGCGAGCAGCGCGATCTTGCCCGCGGCGCCGAACGCGCCGAGCCCTATGCCGCCGCTCGCGGTCGCGCCCAGACGCAGCTTGTCGTAGAAGCGGAACCGCACTTGCGTGTTGGGGAAGACCATCTCGAGGTCGCTCCTCGGGATGTTCTTGAACAGCTTCATGTAGATGTTGTCTTCCTTGACCTGCGGCGGCATGGAGGCGCGGGCGCGCTTGACGAGCTTCTCGGCCTCTTTGCGCGTGAGCTTCTGGGCGGCCATGACCTCGCGCACGCGCACGTCGAAGGACTTGAGCTTGAACAGCAGGAACAGGCGCTGGAAGATCGGAGTGTCGATCTGCTCCTTGAGGTAGAACTTGTGCCACCGGCGCCGGCTGTCGCGCTTCGTGGAGGCGCCGCGGTAGAAGATCAGCACCTCCTCGAACGTCTCGAGATCGACGAACAAGTCGAGGCCGTACGCGAAGTCGCGGGTGAGGATCAGCTCCACCTCGCTCGGATCGATGAGGGTGTAGTTGGCCTGCTCGAGGATGTGCGCCATGCCGGCAACGACGCGCTTCTGCATGACGCGGCGCTCGGCCGGCGTGAACACGCGCGTCATCAAGAGGTCGCTATCGGGGCTGAAGGGCTCATAGGTCTCCTCGAGCCCGTTCAGCTCCGCGTTGTACTGCTGGCGGCGCCAGTGATCGAGGTAGCGGAAGAAGCGCCGTGCCTCCTGCGCCTGCGCGCCGGGCCAGGCGCCGGCCATGGTCAGACGGTCGAGCAGCGCAAACCGGGTAACCGGGATGAAACGCTCGCGGCCGCGCTGGCTCTCGGGCTTGACCTGATCGAAGCCGGAGACCCTTACCGGAGCGGCTGCCGCCGCCGCCGTGGGGGCCGCGCCGGCCTTGCTCGACGTACCGGGAAAAAAGCCGGCGGTGGCCGTGGCGTCCTGCGCATCTGCCGGCATGATCGGGCTCCCCAAAATACGAGACACGCGCGCGAAAGTGCCCCTATGCAATCCCCATTGCAGCCAGCCGCGTGTCGTCGGCTCTTCTAGGACGCACCCTTCTGGTTGTCGAGACTAGGCGAATGATCGTGCAGCATTTTGACGGTTCGCAATGCTGCGGCGGCGGTCTGAATGCGCCCGTCGAGAAGGGGAAAAGCTGCCTCTTTTTCGACCGTGCATAACGCCGTTCCCCGCCACAGTCGTGCCGCTCTTAGGGTTAACACAAGGCGGCAGTGCGGACGCCATCGAGGGGAAACAGGGTGCGTCGCGTCGTCTGGATTTTGCTGCTGTCGACCCTGGTATCCGCAGGAAGCAGCCTTGCCGAGGCCCGCGAACGCCTCGTGATGCCGTTCGATTGTGGCCTCGAAGGAGGCCGCATCAGGCTCTCGCCAGCCATCCCCAAGAGCTACCCCATCATCGGCACGCGCGACGAGGAGGCAATCACCACCTGCCGGCCACCGCTGGCGAGCGGCTGCCGCACCCTTATGGTGCATCGCTTCGTCATCTCCTGCGGCGGCGCCGGCGTCTCCTGGATGCGCGTCGTCGCCGCGATCGGACGCACGGGCACGAGCAAGGCGTGGGTCGACGACGGGCGCCTCAACATCATGCTGCCGGCGCGCGACGCGCAAGGGCCGGCCGAGGGGTGCTATGACGGGCCCGCGCGCGGTCGCGATCGGCTCGAGCGCCGCGTCGTGTTCATGCAGGATTGCCTGCCCTGGCGCCGCCGCTTGGCCGACGCCGATCACGTGGTGCTGCCCGAAGGGTTTGCGCCGATCGGCGAGTTCGGCGCGCGGCTTCAGCTCGTATCGGCCGATGCCGGCTACAGCGTAGACGAGGCGCGGCTCGATGCCGGCGAGGATGCGGCCCTGTCGACCGGGCACGGTGAGACGCTGCTGGCCAGGGCCGATCCGCAGGCCGCGATCGAGTCGGCGGTCACGACCTACGGTCCCGTACGCGGGGCGACGATGGCGGGCGACGAATGGGTCACGGTCGTCCGCGCCGAGCGCGACTATGGCGGCGCGCCGCCGGCACGCAGCGCGGCCGGGCTGCCGGGCGCGTGGACGCTGTTCCTCATCGTGTTCGGGCTGGTGACTGCCGCTGGTGCGGCGCACTTTAGATTTTCGTCCGCGTGGCCGGCGCGCGTGCTCGCCGCGGGACCGCGCATTGCGCGTGCATTCCGGCGCGATGCGCCAGAGCGCGCCACGAGCCGCACGTTCTCGGCGCACAACCTCTCCAATGCCGGCGCCGCGGTCGCAGCCTTCCTGGTGCAGACCGAGACGGCCGTCGCGCACCTGAAAGGTGCCGGGCCGCTGCGCGACGTTTTGCAATCGGAATTGAAGCACCTGCGCGAGCGCCTCAGCAACGTCGAGGCCGGCACGCGCGAGGGAGTGCCGGCGGCCAGCACAGGGCCGCACTATCGCGCGCTGGTGCGCGAGCTCGAGCGCATCCGCCGCATCGCGGAGAGCGCCGCCGCGAGCCTTGCCGGCGGGCGTCCGTCGACCACGCTGCCGCGCACCAGGAGCGAGGCTTACGACGTGCTCGGCGTCAACGCCGACGTGAGCGAGGGCGTGCTGAAGAAGATCGTCGATGCGCTGCGCATGAGCTGGCATCCCGATCACGCGCGCGACGAGGACGACCGTCGCGTGCGCGAGGAGCGCATCCGCCAGATCAATATCGCGTGGGACCTCATCACCGCCAAGCGCGACGCGGCCTGAGACCACGCGCCGCCGGCCGTTCGCCTCTGGCGGGCGCGGAGCCGTCGGCGACGTCGGCAATTGTCGTCGCGCATTGAGGACTTGGTAGGCGTGTCGGCGCTACGACTTTCGCTGGTGGTCTTGCTGATGGGCGCTGCAGCCATGGCCGAGGATGATCGCACTGCCGAGCGGCGGCAGATGGTCGACGACATCGTCGCGCTGTCGCGGCTGGGCGCGGGCGAGCCCGGGCACGGCGCGATCGATCCGCGCGTGCTCGCGGTCATGGGCGAAGTCAAACGGCACGAGTTCGTGCCGGCGCTGCAGCGGCGCTCGGCCTACCGTAACCGGCCGTTGCCGATCGGTTCCGGCCAGACCATCTCGCAGCCATACATCGTGGCGCTGATGACCGACCTCCTCGAGCTGGAGCCGGGCGACACGGTCCTCGAGATCGGCACCGGCTGCGGCTACCAGTCGGCCGTTCTCGCCGGTCTCGCGCGCGACGTATACACTATCGAGATCGTCGAGAGCCTGGGACGCACCGCGGCGGCGACGCTACAGCGTCTCGGCTACGCCAACGTGCACCCGAAAGTCGGCGACGGGTACCAGGGCTGGCCCGAGCACGCGCCCTTCGATGCGATCATCGTGACGGCAGCGCCCGATCACGTGCCGCCGGCGCTCATCGCGCAGCTGAAGCCCGGCGGGCACCTCGTCATACCCGTGGGCCGGCTCGCGCAGCAGCTCGTCGTCATCACCAAGAACGCGGACGGGACGACCGCGCGGCGCGAGGTCGCGCCCGTGCAGTTCGTGCCCCTGACCCGCGACGGCCGCGAGAACTAGCCGGCCTTTGGGACGCACTCCTGTAGATCCTGCGGGGCTCGGAATGGCTCAACCCCGCGCGACGAAGCTGTCGACAACGCGCTTCCTGCCCGCGGTGTCAAAATCGATGGTCAGCTTGTTGCCGTCGACATCCGCCACCGTGCCCGCCCCGAACTTCTGGTGCGATACGCGCTCGCCCGGCTGGAACGCCGGCTCCCCGCTGGAGGCTGCGACGAGCTCGCCCTCGATCGTCGTCGGCCCGCGCGCCTTGCGCGCCTTTTGCGGGCTCCACTCCTCTTGCGGGCGCGTTCTTGTGCGTTCCTGGGCCCGCTGCCAGCCCGGGGTGTCGTACGTCGCCTCGAACGGCGCGGCGTCGTCGAAGCGGCTGCGCCCGAACGGACCGGCAAAATTCTGGTACGCTCCGCCGAACGGCATTTTGGCTTCCAGCACGTCGACGTGCGCCTCGGGCAGCTCGTCGACGAAGCGCGACGGCAGCGCCGACTGGTAGAGCCCGCGGTTGCGCCGGTTCTGCGCAAACGAGATCTTGGCGAGGCGCTTGCGCGCGCGTGAGCCCGACGTAGGCGAGGCGGCGCTCTTCCTCGAGGCCCGCCTGCCCGCTTTCGTCGAGCGAGCGCTGGTGGGGAAACAGCCCCTCCTCCCAGCCCGGCAGGAACACGGTCTCGAACTCGAGCCCCTTGGCGGCGTGCAGCGTCATCAGCGAGACGCGCTCGCCGTCGCCCGCCTGATCGGCGTCCATGACAGAGACTCACGTGCTCGAGGAAGCCTTCGAGCGTGTCGAACTCATGCATGAAGCGCACGAGCTCCTTCAGGTTTTCCAGCCGCGACTGCGCCTGCGGGCTCTTGTCGGCCTGCCACATGGCCGTGTAGCCGGATTCATCGAGGATCAGCTCGGCGAGCTCGGTGTGCTTCATGTGGCCGACATGGCCGCGCCAGCGCTCGAAGCTGGCGAGCAGGCCGTTAAGCGAGTGGCGCGCCTTGCCCGGCAGCTCCTCGGTCTCCACGATCATCTGCGGCGGCTTGATACAGCGGGATGCCGCGTGCGCGCGCAAGCTCGTGCATGCGCTTGACCGAGGTGTCGCCGAGGCCGCGCTTGGGTACGTTGACGATGCGCTCGAATTTGAGGTCGTTGGCCGGGTTGGCCGTGATCTCGAGGTAGGCGATGGCGTCCTTGATTTCCTGGCGCTCGTAGAAGCGCGGGCCGCCGATCACGCGGTAGGGCAGCCCCATGGTGATGAAGCGATCTTCGAAGGCGCGCATCTGGAACGACGCGCGCACCAGGATCGCGATCTCGTTGAGCCGTTGCCCGGCTTTCTGCATCCGCTCGATGTCGTCGCCGATCGAGCGCGCTTCCTCCTCGTCGTCCCACACCGCCGTGACGGTGACCTTGGCGCCTAGCTCGCCGTCGGTGAACAGCGTCTTGCCGAGCCGGCCCTTGTTCTCCGCGATGAGCCCGGAGGCGGCGGCGAGGATGTGCCCGGTCGAGCGGTAGTTGCGCTCGAGCCGGATGACGACGGCGCCGGGGAAGTCCTTCTCGAAGCGCAGGATGTTGTCGACCTCGGCGCCGCGCCAGCCGTAGATCGACTGGTCGTCGTCGCCGACGCAGCAGATGTTGGGCGAGCCCTGCGCCAGCAGCTGGAGCCACAGGTACTGCGCGACGTTGGTGTCCTGGTACTCGTCGACGAGGATGTAGCGGAAGCGGCGCTGGTAGTCGGCGAGCACGTCGGGATGCTCGAGGAAGAGGCGCAGGTTTTCGAGCAGCAGGTCGCCGAAGTCGCAGGCGTTGAGCTCCTTCAGGCGCCGCTGGTAGGCGGCGTAGAGCTGTGCGCCCTTGCCCGAGGCGAAGCCATAGGCCTCGCCCGCCGGCACCTTGTCGGGCGTCAGGCCGCGGTTCTTCCAGCCGTCGATCAGGGAGGCGAGCTGACGCGCGGGCCAGCGGTCCTTGTCGAGCCCGGCCGCCTCGATCACCTGCTTCATGAGGCGGATCTGGTCGTCGGTGTCGAGGATGGTGAACCCGGACTTCAGTCCGACGAGCTCGGCGTGGCGGCGCAGGATCTTGACGCCGATGGAGTGGAAGGTGCCGAGCCACGGCATGCCTTCGACAATGCCACCGACGAGGTCGCCGACGCGCTCCTTCATCTCGCGCGCGGCCTTGTTGGTGAAGGTCACGGAGAGGAGCTGGCTGGGGTAGGCCTTGCCGCTGGCCAGGATGTGTGCGATGCGGGTGGTCAACACGCGCGTCTTGCCGGTGCCGGCGCCGGCCAGCACCAGCACGGGCCCGTCGAGCGCCTCGACGGCCTGGCGTTGTTCAGGGTTCAAGCCGGCGAGGTAAGGCGGCGCGGATGCCCCCTGCAACGCGCGCGACGACACCGACCGCGCCGGCTCGGGCAGCGGATCGGGGGCCGGCGAAGCCTGCGGCAGATCGAACGGCGGGTCGTCGGAAGCGTCCGGCGCGTTCGCCAAATGTTTTCGATTTTGCGCCATAGTTCGCAACTATATCAAGAGCACTCTTGCGGCAACCGCCGGGCGCCTATCGCCCACACGAGATATGGGAATTGTGGCCGCGGCGATCGCCCTCGGGTCCGCGAAATTCTCGAAGCTGCGTCACTTTTCTCGACGGCCGAGGCACCCGAGATCACGGTCGCAAACCAGACAGGGATTGGCGAATAAGCTAGACTGACGTTCGCGTTGATTTGGTGGCAGGCGTCTCGGGTCCCTCCCGCCACAAGATCGTAGAGACAAGCGAGAGGGGCATCTCCAGAGACGGCGCCGCTAGTGGCTCCAGCTCTGCCATTTTGATAGAGCGGGGCCGGCCGCCAATCCGGTCCGCGAAAAGGTCGATGAGCAACGGGCTTCTATACATCGCCGGCCTGCTTACGCTTGCGCTCGCCGCGCTGTTCGCGGTGCCGTATTTCATCGACTGGAACGGCTATCGCGGCGTGTTCGAGGAGGAGGCGACCCGCATCCTCGGGCGCGAAGTGCGCGTCGGCGGCGACGTCAACGTGCGTCTCCTGCCCGCGCCCTACGTGCGCTTCGACAAGCTGCGCATCGCCGACCCGTCGGCGACGACGGGCGAGCCGTTCTTCCGCGCCGAGAGCTTCACCATGAGGCTGTCGGTGCCGCCGCTGTTAAAGGGCATCCTCGAAGCCAACGAGATCGAGCTTAAGCGCCCCGTGCTGCGCCTCGCCGTCGACGCCGACGGCGGCGGCAACTGGCGCACGCTCTCCATCGCACCGGGCTCGCTGCCGTTCGTGCCGGCCGACATCTCGCTGCAGTCGGTCAGGATCAAGGACGGCATGGTGGCGCTGCAGGGAGCCAAGGGGCCCGAGTTCGCGCAGATCGACGGGCTCGACGGCGAGCTCAAGGCGGAATTCGATCGAGGGCCCGTTCTCCTTCCGCGGCACGGCGAACTGGCAGGGCGCGCCGCATGAGCTGCGCATCGCGACGGGCGCCACGGATGCCGACGGTGCCATCCGCTTCAAGACGATCATCCGCGCCGAGCGCGGCAACACCTATTCGGTCGACGGGCGCCTCGTCGATCTCAAGGGCCGCCCGCGCCTTGAAGGCGAGTTAACGGCGAAGTTCGATCTCGACGCCGCTCCGGTCGAGGCGGCGGCGCCGGCGCCCGACGGCAAGGCGCGCACTGCGAAGGCCGAAAAGGCCGGCATCGATTTCAAGGCGACGCTCGCCGGCGACGCCAAGGGCCTCAAGCTCGACGGCATTACGGTGTCGTTTGAGAGGGTCGGGCAGCCGCAGCTCATCTCAGGCAGCGCGGAAGCGACATGGCCGGACGTGCTCAACGTGGAGCTAAGCCTCGCCTCGCGCTGGCTCGATCTCGACCGCATCGCGGGGGACGGCGGCTCCAAGCGCCCGCTCGACACCGCGCAGAGCTTCCTCGGCGCCGTCATGGACGCGCTGCCGATGCAGGCCGAAACCAAAATTCGCTTCGACATCGACCAGGCCAACCTTGGCGGCGAGGCCGTCAGCGGCATCCGGCTCGAGGCCGCGCGCAGCAACGGCGCACTTATCTTGAAGGATTTGCGCGCCGGCCTGCCCGGCGGCGCCAAGCTCACGATCGACGGCGCCGTGGCCGACGTCGCCAATGCGCGCACGTTCCAGGGCGAGCTCGCGTTGCGGGGCACCAGCCTGCCGCGTTTCCTCACCTGGGTGACGAAGGACGCGACCGTCGCCGACCTCGTCCGCAGCGATGGGCCGTTTTCGCTGCAGGGCCGCCTCGGCCTCAACGACAAGGCGATCGATCTGACCGACGCCGGAGCCGAGATCGGCGGCATGCCGCTCACGGGCGCGGTACACTACGTCGGCGGCGAGCGCAGCAAGCTCGCCATCGTGGTCGACGGGCAGCAGATCGACGCAAGCCAGTTCTGGCCGACGGCGGTCGGCTATCTCAAGGGCATGCTGGTGGGGGCCCAGCCCGATGCAGCGAAGAAGGACGGCGCGTCCCCGCCGCAGCAGCGTTGGCTCGACCTCGCCAAGTCGGATTTCGCCCTGCGCCTGCGCGCGGCCGAGCTCAAGACGCAGCGGCAGCCGGTGCGCAACGTCGACCTCGACTTCGGGGTCGAAAAGGGCCGCCTGACGATGCGCTCGTGCAAGTTCGCCACCGACGACGGTCTCGACGTGGAGCTCGACGGCGACATAGCCGACGTCACGGCGCAGCCGCACGGCGCGCTGCGCTGGACGCTGGTGGTGCCCGGCAAGGAAGCCTTTGCGTCGTTCGTGCGCTTAGCCGAGCTGCCCGAGGGCATGTCCGAGAAGGCGATGCGTTACGTCGCGTTCGCACCCGCACGGCTCGCCGGCGCAGTCGACTTGGGCGCACGCACGCCGGGCGCCGCCGACATCCGCGCCGACGGCGAGACCGAGGGCGGGCGTGTCGTTGCCGTGGCGCGGCTTGACGGCGGGCTCGCGGGCTGGCGCAACGCGGCTACGGACGTCGAGCTCACCATGCAGGCAGCCGACGTGGTCCAAGCCCTCGACAGCCTGGCGGCGCGCGCGCCATCTACAGCGGCCGCGCAAGCGCCACGGCCGGGCGAGATCTTCCTCAAGGCGGTGGGCACGCCGGCGCAAGGGTTGCTGGCGTCGGCTTCCGTCAAGGCGTCGGGGCTGTTCGTGGGCTTCGACGGCCAGGTCGCGCTACCGGCCGACAGCGCCAACAAGTTCGACGGTGAGGTGCGCGTGTCGGCGCGCGACCTCGGCGACGCTTTGGCGATCGCGGGGCTCGGCTCGGGCGCCACACTGCGCGGCTCGCCCGTGGTCGGCTCGCTCAGGATGGTATCCGCGGCAGGCGCGATCGAGATCAAGCCGTACAAGCTCACGATCGGCGGCAGCAAGGTCGACGGTGCCGTGGCACTTGCGTATCCCGAGGGCGGGACGGCCATCGTGACGGCACAACTCGAGGTCGACGCGGCCTCGCTGCCTGGGCTGCTGGGTATCGCGCTCGACCGCAGGCTCGCGGCCGCGACGCCGGTTCCGGGGGCTCCGGCCCCAGCGCCCGCTGCGGCTGCTCCTCCGGGAGCGGAGCCGCTGACCGCCGGCAAATCGATCTGGCCGGAATCGCAGTTCGACTTTGCGGCCCTGGACGGTGTCGAAGGCAAGCTCGGCGTCACCTTCGGCGCGCTGTCGCTGGCGCCCGGCATGGCCATGAAGAACGCGCGGCTAGAGGTGGCGCTGGCGCCGGGCAAGATCTCGCTGACGAAGCTCGAGGGCAAGGCCGCGGGCGGCGACCTGCTGGCGACGGCCGCGCTAGAGCGCGCGCCGGGTGGCGCTAGGCTCGCCGGCGATCTCCGCATCAATGGCATTCATCTCAACGCGCCGAAGGCAGTGGACGCCGCGCCGGCCAAGGCTGGCGCAGTCTCGCTTGCGCTCGAGTTCTCTGCGGCGGCTGCAACTCCCGGCGGCCTCATCGCGGTCGCGGCCGGCAAGGGTGAGGTCGCGCTCGGCGACGTCGCCGCCCACGTGCCTACCCCGCTCGCCGTCGTGGCGACGTCCGAGGCGGTGCTGTCGGGCGCTGCCGGCGGCACCGGCGAAGCGCTCGTGGCGGCCCTGCGCGAGCAGATGGCGGCGAGCGCCGTCGTCGTGGGCCCGCGCAAGATCGCCATCGCGGTAGCCGACGGCGCAGCAAAGCTCGAGCCGTTCGAGCTGCAGTCGCAGGCCGGCTCCACGAAGGTGGAGACGACCGTCGATCTGGCCTCGCTCGTGGTCGACAGCCAGTGGGTGGTGCAGCCGAAGGCCCCCGACGTCGAGCAGGCCGACAGGCCGCGCAAGGGCGCGCTGCCGGCCGTCACCGTCGTCTACGTCGGCCCGCTGAAGGACGCCTGGACGATCGAGCCGCGCATCACCGCCGATGGGCTAGAGCGCGAGCTCGCGATTCGCCGCATGGAGCTCGACGCCGAGCAGCTCGAGCGCCTGCACAAGATGGACGCCGAGCGCGCGCGCCAGGAGGACGAGCGCCGCCGGGCGCTTGCCGCCGACCAGGCTGCACGCGCCGCGATGCCGACCCAGGCCGTGCCGCAAGCCGTTGTGCCGCAAGCCTTGGCGCCGCCGCCTGCCGCTCTTCCGCGCGCTGCTCCGCAGGCTTATGGCGCCCGGCCCGGCGTCCCGCCGCAGCCGCCGCAGGCTGGGCAGCCGGCTCAACCCGGCACGCCCGCAGCCGCCGTCCCCGAGCCGCCGCAGCGCCAGGACAGCGGCGCCGTCGACGTGCTGCCGCTGCCCGACGTTCCCGGTCAGGAGGCACAGGTGTTGCCGCCCGGAACCACGCCTGCGACCGGCGAGCTGCCGCCCGGCACGCCCGGCGCCGTGGTCCCGAGGCACCGCAGGGCACCTACCGCCAGCGCCGATTCCCGCGTCAGGCGCCGGCCGGCGAGCAGGTGTTGCGAGCCCTGCAGAACGGTGCCAACTGAGCTCAGCGCGGCGCGGGTTTGGCGCGCTCGGGTGCGCTCTCGCGGCCGGCGCCGGAGCGGAAATAATCGAGCACCCATACGCGCACCGCGCCCGATAGTCCCGAGGTGCCGCGCTCCTTGTCGATCGCTGCAACAAGCGCGGCGACGGTGGTGCGCTTTGCCTCCGCCGCCTGCCGCAGCGCGTCCCAGAACGGCGCCTCGATCGAGATCGAGGTGCGGTGGCCCGCGATGGTGAACGAGCGCTTGAGCGGCCGCGGCATGGGCTTACGTCCCCGAGCTGTCGATGTCGGAATCGGCATCGGAGCGGCGGTGTGCGTCGAGCCGTCTCTCGGCGAGCGACCTTACCTTGCCGCTCTTTACGCGCTCGGCCTTCGGCCGCCCGTGCTTGGCGCGGTTCTCGGCCGCCTCGGCCTGCGCCTGCGACCTCGCCTTGGCCTTGCGCGCGCGGCGCAAATTTATGATCTCGGCCATGCCTACTCTGCGGCCTCTTTGGGGCCTACTCCGGGCCCAGCATCTTCTTGGGATCGACGATCTGGTCGAACTCGGCGGCCGTCACGTAGCCGCCCCCGACCGCCTCCTCGCGCAAAGTCGTGCCCTTCTTGTGCGCCGTCTTGGCGATCTTGGCCGCGGCGTCGTAGCCGATCTTGGGCGCCAGCGCGGTGACAAGCATGAGCGAGCGCTCCAGCCCCGTCTTGATGTTGTCCTCGCGCGGCTCGATGCCGACGACGCAGTTGTCGGTGAAGGAACGCGCCGCGTCCGCCATCAGCCGCACCGACTGCAGGAAGTTGTAGCCCATCACCGGATTATAGACGTTGAGCTCGAAGTGGCCCTGACTGCCGGCAAACACGACCGCGGCGTTGTTGCCGAAGATCTGCACGCACACCTGTGTCAGCGCCTCGCACTGGGTCGGGTTCACCTTGCCCGGCATGATCGAGGAGCCGGGCTCGTTCTCGGGCAGGCTCAGCTCGCCGAGCCCCGAGCGCGGGCCCGAGCCCAAGAGCCGGATATCGTTGGCGATCTTGAACAGCGCCACCGCGGCCGTGGTGATGGCGCCGTGGCTCATGACCATCGCATCGTGGGCGGCCAGCGCCTCGAACTTGTTGGGCGCGCTCTTGAACGGGAGCTGCGTGATCGCCGCGATGCGCTGCGCGATCATCTCGGCAAAGCCCTTGGGCGCGTTGAGTCCGGTGCCCACCGCGGTGCCGCCCTGCGCCAGCTCCATGAGCGAGGGCAGCGTCTGCTCGATGCGGCGGATGCCGTTCTCGACCTGCACGGTGTAGCCGGAGAACTCCTGCCCCAGCGTGAGCGGCGTGGCGTCCTGCGTATGCGTGCGGCCGATCTTCACGATGTGGCGCCACGCCTGCGCCTTGTCGTTCAGCGCATTGCGCAGCTTCTGCAGCGCCGGGATGAGCCGGTGCACGATCTCCTCCGCGCACGCGATGTGCATCGCCGTGGGGTAGGTGTCGTTCGACGACTGGCTCATGTTGACGTGGTCGTTGGGGTGCACGGGCTTTTTGGAGCCCATCTGCCCGCCCAGCAACTCGATGGCGCGATTGGAGATCACCTCGTTGGCGTTCATGTTCGACTGGGTGCCCGAGCCCGTCTGCCACACGACGAGCGGGAAGTGGTCGTCGAGCTTGCCTTCGGCCACCTCTTGCGCAGCCATCACGATGGCGTCGCCCAGCTTCTTGTCGAGGCGGCCGAGCGCCACGTTGGTCTCGGCGGCGGCGCGCTTCACGATGCCGAGCGCGCGCACGATTGCCAGCGGCTGGCGCTCCCAGCCGATCTTGAAGTTGGAAAGGCTGCGCTCGGCCTGCGCGCCCCAGTATTTGTCGCTCCCGACCTCGATCTCACCGAAGCTGTCGGTCTCGGTGCGGGTGGGCTTTTTGCCGTCGGCGCTCATGCGATGGTTCACCTAGCGTGAATTTAGTTCACGCCGCCATAGCACGCAGGCCGCGCCGGCACCACGGAGCCCCCGCATTTGCCCAACCGGATTTGCCTCGCGGCCGCGGCCCCGAGGGTGCAAAGAGCGAGGGAGCGCGGGCGCCAAACGACCGCCATCCGTTGTCAAAAGCCGGCAGCCTTTCGGCGCCCGCGGCGGTGTTCATTGCAGGCCGAGGGTGCGGACACAACGCAAGCGCGCCTTTGGTCCCGCCCGGGGCGCGTCGCCGGGCTCGGCATCGTTCGTGGGACCGCGGGCAGCTGCGCTCGGATAACCTGGCGCCGCTCGCGACGGGCTGCCGTGCGAGCCGTTACTGGCGACGCACAGCCTCGCTTCACCTGCCCCGGCATCTGAGGGAGCTTCCTCGCGGCGGCGCTGCGAACGGAGCAGCACCGCCTCAACCGGGCACGGCCCCACCCCGCAACAGACGCTCAAGCTTGCCGCGTCCCTCGTGGGCAGGGTTGCGGGGAGTTTAGGGGAGGCGTGGAGGGCGGGGATTATTGAGATGGCTGTGGCTCGTCCGTGGATTTCTGCTTAGGGCCATAAGCGGAAATCGACCCAGCCTAGGCACTGGCTCCGTGGCCGGGCTTATTTCCTTTGGAGCAAGCGCATGCGATTACATCGGCCGAAGTTCGGCAAACCGCGCGGACTGTCGGCCGCGGTCTTCCAGCCGATAGAGCGCTCGTTGCATTCGAGAACGCTGCAGCGAGTTGGTTAATGAGCTGTTAGCGGCTCGCCGCTGATTGGCGTTGGCTGCTTCGCGTCCGTGCCGGCACGGCTCCGCCGTGACGACGCGACCGTAGCGCCGGGGACCCAGCAGCAACTCGGCGCAGCTCCTTACTGACAGGTCTGCTCCAGCCGCCACCCTGTCACGCGGCACCGCTCTCTGCCCCGCGCGTCAACGCTGCAGTCCCGATTAGGGTAGCGCTTGTAGGAGCAGTAGTAGTCGGGGAAGAGAAATCCTTCATAGCCGCGCACGGGGCGGTTGGTCTCATACGTCTCCGAATAATAGGGCTTGATGCCGCGGCGGGCTTCGGCCGCGCTGGAAGCGAAAAAAGCAATGGCCAGCGCGGCTGTGGCGACCGCCGTTGCACCCTTGGTCGATACAAACATCTTGTCTCTTCCACCAGACGGAGCTCAGCAGCGGATAAGGAGCAATGTAGGTCATCGGGGTTGGAGCGAGTAGGTGCATCGGCTGGAGCCATTGTTGAACGCGTGGCGCGTCCGCGCATGCGGCAGCCGGTGACCGCGAGCGGACCGTGCCAGCCCGCATCGATCACATCACGGGCACCGCTTCAACGGAGGTTGGTCAGGGAACGGCGATCTGCGAGCAAAGCCGTGATCTGTGAGCCGCTGACCGGCCGGCTGAAGTAGTAGCCTTGCGCCTCGGTGCATCCCTCGTGGCGCAACAAATCCAGCTGCTCCCGCGTCTCCACGCCCTCCGCGGTGGTTTTCATGCCGAGATCGCGCGCGAGGCCCGTCACCGCGCGGACGATGGCGGTCGAGTTGGGTCGGCGGCCAAGGTCGGCAACGAAGCTCTTGTCGATCTTGATCTTGTTGAAGGGGAAGGATCGCAAATAGCTGAGCGACGAGTAGCCCGTGCCGAAGTCGTCGAGCGCGATCTGCACGCCGATGGCGCTCAACTCCTCCAGCGCCGCGCGGACGGACGGCAGGTTTGAGAGCAGCACCGATTCGGTAATCTCGAGCTCGAGCCGCCGGGGAGAGACGTTATTCCTGTTCAGCGTTCGGATGACGTTGAACACGAACCGGTCCTGACGGAACTGACGCAACGACAAGTTGACCGCGACCTTGATGTGCGCCGGCCAATCGCCAACGCACTTGCTGGCCTGGTCCAATACCCAAGTGCCGATCTCGTCGATGAGACCGGTCTCTTCGGCGATGGGGATGAAAGCACCGGGGTAGACGATGCCGTGGCCCGGGCGATGCCAGCGCGCGAGTGCCTCAACGGAGGTAACGGCTCCGGACGCAAGGTCGACAATCGGCTGGTAGGCAACCGCGAAGCCGGACGTCTCGACCGCCAGCCGGAGATCATTTTCCAGGGCGCGCCGCGTGCGCAGATCGCAATCCATTTCGGGCGTAAAGAGCTGGTAGCGCTTGCGTCCGTCGCCTTTCGCCCGATAGAGCGCAAGATCGGCTTTGCGCAAGAGCTCCTCGGGGTCGTCCCCGTCCTCGGGCATGCGCGCGATCCCCGAGCTGGCGCCGATGCGGATCTTGTGGGCTTCGATGTGAAAGGGCGCCGTGAAGACGGAGATGACGCGGCTTGCGAGCTCGCTTATTTGACCGAGATCCTTGATCGAACCCTGCAGGATCGCAAACTCGTCACCGCCCAGCCGAGCGACGGTTGCACCATCGATTGCGCATGACACCAAGCGTTCGGCGACCGCCCGAAGCAGCCCATCGCCGAAGCTGTGCCCGAGGGTATCGTTGACGTCCTTGAAACCATCGAGGTCGATGTAGTGGATGGCCAGCGATCCGCACTCTCTGCGGGCGGCACCGAGAGCCTCCAGGACCTTCAGATGGAAGGCGGCGCGGTTTGGAAGGCCGGTCAGAGGATCGCGATATGCGAGCTCGTGAATTTTGGCGCGGGCTTCCTCGTGCTCGAGCGCTATGGCGCAGTGATGCAGACAGGTTGCAACGATTTGTCGCTCGATGCGTCCCGGCCCCCGCGGTGTGCGGTAGTAGAACGCAAACGTGCCGATGACCCGACCATTGCTCGAGTTGATCGGGCTTGACCAGCACGCGCGCAAACCCGCGGGCAGCGCCAAACTCCTGAAGTCGGCCCATAGCGGATCGGTCGCAATATCGGTGACTTCGACCGGTTCCCCGCGATAGGCGGCCGTGCCGCATGATCCGACCGTGGGGCCGATCACCACTCCGTCGACGGCTTTTGCGTAGTGGGGCGGAAGGCTCGGGCTCGCAAGGTGCAGCAATCTGCCGTTCTGATTGACGGCCAGGACGGAGCATAACGTGGAGGGAACGATCTCCTCCACGCGCCGGCAGAGGAGGTCCATCGTTTTTGACAGAGGTGAGCCGGTGGCGACGGCTTTGAGAATCTCGCGCTCGAGATCTCGCACAAGCGCATCGGCGAGTTGCTCGCTCGCTTCCCGCGTCTCCACGGCACCGACCGGTTGCCCGGGAGTCATGAGCTTCAACGGCCTCTGAGAGCGACTTCGGCTTACGCCGGCCTAGTCAGCTCTTGGGACATGAAGAAACACTGCACGAATCGCCCGGTATTTTCCGTAACCCACGAAGACGCCCTCATCAGTTAGTCGTAAGTCGGCGCGTTGGGCGGAGATAAGCCGGGTCGGCCGGCGCGCTAGGACCGTCCTCGCTCGCTTTGCCATGTTTTTGCCGGAAGTTTGGTGCCGCTTAGGCAGCAGCGGGAACCGATATCTACACTGGGCCTAGATATCCGGGGGGATGTCATGACCGTTTCCGCTCGGCGCCTGCGCGCCACCTCGGGGGATTCCGACGACGAGTTCGACGACGATTTCGCGCCCGGAGAGTTCTATTCGGGCGAGAGGGTGTGCCCGCCGCCGGAACGCCTGGGCGGCAATTCGCTGCTGCGGGGAGCGCTCGTCATCCTCATCACGTTGGGTGGGGGCTGGGCGCTTGTGAGCTACCCTGCGACGTGGCGCCCCTGGCTGGCGGCCGGGCTCGCGGCCGTGTCGTCCGCGATCGACGAGAGAGCGCAGCCGCAGATGGCCGCAGTGGCGTCGTTAGCCCCAACCGTCCCTCCCCCCAGTATCGCGCCGACGCCGCCGCCGCCGGCCGCGGCCGATCCCGCGCCGCCCCCGCCGCCAACGGCCGCGAGCGCGGAGCAGCAGAGTGCGGTGACGACGGTCGCGATCGTACCCGCGGCCAAGGAGTTGTCGACCGAGTACCTGCCACCCCCGACAATCGAGCGCACCGACCCGCTGCAGAAGCGGGCGGCTTCCGTCGGCCTGCATCCGGACCTGTCGCGCGTCCTGCTGGCGCGCCTATCGCCGACCGACTACCGCAACGCGGGCGTCGCCATCGAGACCGCCGTGGCCAAGACGCCCGACACAGCCGTGTTCGTCTGGCCGCGTCAGCGCAAACCCGAGCTCGCGCTGTTCGAGGTGCGCTTTGTGCCCGGTGCCGCCCCGCATTGCCGGCGTTACGTCGTGACGGTGACGAAGGATCGCTGGTCGACGACGGCCCAGCCGATGGAGAAATGCGGTTCCGATCTGGCCAGCGGGGCGGGTAAGCAAGTGACGCGTTGATTGAGCTCCGACCTCTGGCCTCGTCCCGGGGGCATGGCCGCGAGCCTCAGCAAATATGCCGAGTTTGCGGGCCGCGGGCCCTGGCTTGGGCAATGAATCCTCGACTTCGAGCCGATTTGGGCGCACGGTCGCCCCCATCGCCGGTCCGATGACGAGAGGCGCCGGTGGCTGAGAGACATCGTTGAGCTCCCGCCTGCAAGCATGGAGGGAGTGATGGCTCCGTTCAACAATATCCCCGAAGGCATGAGTTCCGGCGACGCTCGAGCTCTTGGACCGCGCTTTCTCGGCAACGTGGCTCGAGGTGCAGTCGCGCGCAGGCGCGGCCGCTTCGAGCGACAGCGAGAAGATTTCCCGGGCGGCGATTGCCAAGTCCATCTTGGACCTTGCCGCCACCGGCGTGCGCGACCAGAGCCGGCTCGAGCGGCATGGCCTGCACGCGGCCGACCAGGCGCAACCGCACGCCGTCGCCGATTTGTCCGAGCAATGGATCGCGCCCGCTTTGCTTGCGCCCAAACCAGTCAGCTAAGGGCGCAGCGGCGGCACTCGCGCCAATTTGCTAGAGTGAGAGAGCGTTCCCACAGTCGCGCAAGCGCATTACACGCAAATACGCGAGCGATGACGACAAGCTGAACATGCACAGGAGGCACACTTGGCTAAAGGTCAGATCAGATCGAACCGCGAGATCAGGAAGCCCAAAAAGTCGGCGGCTGGAAAAGCCAAAGGACCGGCCTTGACGTCCGTCACGTCTGCTTTCGCCGTGCCTGCCAAGGGCGCAAAGAAGAAGTAGAGATCACTCCTCCTGGGCCATCGTCAGCGCAGCGCGGCGGTCGCTCGGCTTGAGCTTCAGAAACAAGGCGCGCGCGGCCTTGATGTCTCGCTCGCTTCCGCTTTCGGCCGCCGTCCGCAGCGCGACGGTCGTGGGATGATCCGCGCTGCAGATGAATGCCAGAGCCTTGGCAAGACGCCCGAGAGCCGCGCGGTCATTCGTGGGCTCGTCCATTTAAGATCCTTTGCCGGAATGCGGCCGCCTGAGCCGGAAGCCTACCACGAACGCAGGGTGCTCGGCCCCACCCCGCTAACATGAAAGAGATGCAAAATGGCAGTCCATGCGCAGCGCGGCACGAAGCGTACGTGCCAGAATGAGGAGTGCGGCGCGCGCTTCTACGATCTCATGCGCAGCCCCATCAAGTGTCCGATCTGTCAGTCGGCGTTCGTGCCGCCGCCGGTGCGCGAGATCTCGCTGGAAGCCCCGGTGAAAAAGCCGCGCAGTCCATTCCACCGCCCCAACCTGCAAGTCGCGGCCGCGGCCGAGCCGCAGGCAGAGGCAGAGCTCGAGGCGGTCGTGGTCGACGACGCCGATGAGGACACCAAGATCGAATCCGAAGGCGCCGATGCCGTGCTCGAGCTGGAGGAGGACGATGTCGATGAGGCCATCGTCGACCCGTCGGTGACGGAAAGCGAGAAGGGGTAACCCGAGCCGCCCCGCGATCCAACCGGCACTTCTGCTCCAACCATGGGTGACCGAGTGCTTTCACTCCGATCCGTGCTTCCGATGCTGGCGCTCGGCGGTCTAGGGGGCGGCCTTTCGGTTGCCCTTTTGCTCCTGACCCCGGCCGACGGCGCCGCCAGCGCGTATGACCGGTTGCTTGCCGAACCACTGCCCAACGTCGTCTTCGTAGCGGCGGCGGGTTTCGGCATGGGGGTCCTTATCGCCGCCGTATGGTCGCTTGCCCGGCGGTTCCTGGCGCCGCAGGTCTCTTCGGGGTGATCGGGCGCGGTTGCGCGCCAACCGCCATCCCCTCTTGCCGAAAACGGCCGCAAACCTAGACTGTGATGGGGTTGCCGCGACACCGCGGGCCCAAAGCCGCGCTACCGTCCCGGGATCGGATTGCCGGTAAGCAGAGTTTAGCTTTCAGTCGCTAGGCTCAGGGCCTCCGCCTCCAAAACGGAACGATTCGCAAGGGTTCAGACATGATCTCAGCCAAGCCGGCCAAAGCTCGGTTCGCCGCCGTCCCCCTCGTCGCCTTCTCGATGCTCGCCGCCATGAGCGTCGCCGATCCTGCGGCTTCCCGCCGCGCGCAGCCCGAGGAGCGCGATTCAACGATCGTGACGCGGCCCATGAGCACACCGCTGCTCGCGCTCGTCTCCCTGAAAGATCAGCGGGTTACGATCTACGACAAGGATGGCGCCATCCTGCACGCGCCCGTCTCCAGCGGCCAGACCGGCTTCGAGACGCCCGTCGGCATATACTCGGTGCTGCAGAAAGAGGCGGAGCACTACTCCAACCGCTACGACGACGCCGCCATGCCGTTCATGCAACGCATCACCTGGACCGGCGTGGCGCTGCATGCGGGCGCGCTCCCCGGCTATCCCGCCTCGCATGGCTGCGTCCGCCTGCCCTACGAGTTTGCCGAGCGGCTGTTCCCGCTGACCAAGGTGGGCATGCGCGTGATCGTGTCGCGCTACGACGTCGCCCCCGTTGCCATCTCGCACCCGCGGCTGTTCAAGCCGACCCCGTTCCGCGACCTGCCGGCCGTCGTCAGCAAGACCTCGCAGCAGGTTGCAAGCAGCGATGGCGACAACCCGATGAAGCTCGGTGCGGCGACGGCGCCTGATGCGCCGCCGCAGTTCGCCAATCGCGCCGCTGCGCTGCAGGCGATCATCCAGGCAAAAACCGCGCAAGCCGACGAAGCCGCCAAGAAGGCCGACGCCGCTCGGCTCAACGCCAAGCAGAAGTCCGCCGAGCGTGCACGCGCCGTGAAGGGCCTGCGCGTCGCCGAGACGGCCAAGAAGCGCGCGGACGAGAACGTCATCGACGCCGACCGCGATCTCTCCAAGGCGACCTCCGACAGCGCCAAGGAGCGCGCCCAGGCGGACAAGGACAAGGCCGCCGCCAAGCTCACCGAGGCGACGACGAAGCTCGAGGCAGCGAAGGCCGAGTTCCAGCCCAAGATCGACGACTACGAGCGCGCGGTCGGCGAGGCCAAGGCCGCGGAAGCGATCAGGACCGCGCTGCTCGCCGAGGCGCACGACGCCGAGCGCAAGATGTTGCCCGTGTCGGTGTTCATCAGCCTGAAGACCCAGAAGCTCTACGTGCGCCAGGCTTTCGAGCCGATCTTCGAGGCGCCCGTCACCATCGCCGAGCCCGACAAGCCGATCGGTACGCACACGTATATGGCGGTCGACTACGTAGACGCCGGCGGCCAGGACCTGCGCTGGAACGTCGTCTCCATCGGCGGCCGCCGCGCGGGCGATGGCGATGACGAAGGCACGCGCCGCGGCGACGATTACTACGACGAAGATTGGCGCCACAGCCGCCGCGGCGAGCATCGCGACGCGGGGCGCTCCGCAGACGCAACCCCAACCGACGCAAGCTCGGCGGGCGCCGCGCTCGACCGCATCACCATTCCGGCCGAGACGGTGCAGAAGATCTCCGAGCTAATGCTGCCGGGGTCCTCGCTCATCGTTTCCGACGAGCCTGCGCACAAGGAGACCGGCAAGCAGACCGACTTCGTGGTGCTGATCAGCGGCGAGCCGCAGGGCGGCATCAAGAGCCGGCCGAAGCCGCGGCCCGAGTACTACGACGACTTCTACTGGGGTGACGGCGGTGGATGGGGCAACGATGGCTATGGGCGCCGCGGCCGCGGCGGCGGCTACCGCGGTCCGGTGTTCCAGTTCTGGTGATCTGAATTTCGGGCGGCGGCAGCAATGCCCCGCCCGTTTCCTTTAGCGCAGCCGCTCGGCGAGGAACCGCAGCGCCTTGGGCACCGCGTCGCTCACGGCCTCCGCGTTGGCCTCGACGCCGGCGCGCTTCTTGCCCGGATCGTCAAAGTCGTGCGTCGCGCCGGGATAGACCGAGATCTTGATGTCGCCGCCCTTCATCTCGCTCTGCTCGACCAGGGCCTCGCAGTGCTTGGGCGAGACCTCCTCGTCGGCTGCGCCGATGAACACGCGCACCGGCGCATACGGCAGATAGCCGTCGTCGAATTTTCCCTTTAGCCCGCACGCCGGATAGAACGCGAGACCGCCGCGGAAGCCCGTTTGCACGCTTGGATGCTCTAGCGCCGTCGTGTCGGCGGCCAAGGCCGCGAGCGTGGCGCTGCCGCCGTTGGACCAGCCCAGCAGCGCAATCGCGTTGGGATCGACGTCGGGCCGCGTGCGCAAGTAGGCGAGCGCCCCGTAGGCGTCGAGCGGCCGCACGGTCGTCTCGTCGAGCTCGGCCGGACGCTGGTCGTAGCTGTGCTGCGGGAAGCCGTGCGGATAGCCGCGCGGGCCGAAGCCGTCGACCAGCATGGCGATGTAGCCTTCGTGCGCGAGTGTCTCGCCCCAGAATTTGTGGCGCTTGGACAGCGTGGTCGCGTCGTAGGTGCCGTCGGCGAGCGAGGAGTAGGCGCCGGCGCGGCCGTGCATCATGACGACGGCCGGCAGGCGCTCGTCGGCGGACAGCCGCGGGCGGAACACATAGCCGGTGAGCGTGGTCGTGCCGTCGGCGCTGGGGAAGGTGACGGTGGCGGGGGGCGCCGCCGTCTGCGCAAAAGCGAGCGAGACCGGGGTGACAGCCATGAGAGCGAGGATCATCGTCTTGCCTGGCGGCATGCAAGCGTCCTCGGTTGCTGCGTGTCCGATCAGGGACGCGAGCTGCTATGAGCCTTACTTCTTGCGGAAGGCGTCGAGGCTGACGATCTGGGCGCCGCCATTGTCCTGGCGCGGGCGGTCCTCGGCGGCTTTGTCGCCCTGCTTTTGCTCGGCGCGCTTGATCTTGTCCTCGTTAGGCTTCGACGGCACGGCGGCAAGCCGCGGCCCTGAAGCAGCGGCAGCGGGCGCCTTCTCGACGACGGGGGAAGCCGGCGCCGCCTTCTCGCCTTTGCTCTTGCGTGGCACCCTCGGCTTTTTGGGCGCGGTGGAGCGCAGCGTCGCGCGAGCGCCGTTCGACTGATCGGAGACGCGTGCCCCGAAGCGGTGCGTCATGTCCTCGCCCGCCTCCGGCTCCACGTCCGGGTCCTCGAACTGCAGGCCGTAGCGCACGCTCGGGTCGAAGAAGACGCGGATCGAAGCAAAGGGGACGACGAGGCGCTCGGGGATGCCATCGAACGTCAGCTTCACCTCGAAGCCGTCGTCGTCGACCGAAAGATCCCAGAAGCGATGCTGGAGCACGACCGTCATCTCGGCCGGATACTTGTCCTTGAGGCGCTTCGACAGCACGACGCCGGAAGCGGAGGTATCGAACGAAATGTAGAAGTGATGGTCGCCGGGCAGCCCCGACTTGGCGGCTTGGACAAGCACTGTGCGCACGACGCTGCGCAAGGCGTCCTGGGTCAGCGTGTCGTAGTCGATCGGCTCGGCCGCCATTCCGTCCAGCTCAATGATCGTAAGGATCGTATCTTGCGGATCGTAACTTGAGGATCGTCGCACGCCCCAGTTACTCTCTCCCCCGAAACGCAGGCGGGATCAAGTGGAGGGCTTCTGTTGCCCGGTGCCCTCCGAACCGCGCCTTACCCGGCTAAGGGTAAGGACTTCAAGTTCAGGCTATTCGCACCGCATTACGCAGCGAGAGCAGCCTCAGCATAGTTGTCATTGGCAACTATTCTGAATGGCCCGATGACGGCGGAACCATGCCGAGCAAAAGCTAAGCCCTTTACACCCTCGTCGATCCTAGTTCGCCCCCATCAGATGCCGCCGCGGTAGTCCGCGACTTTGTCTCACATGCCTGCCCGCGCCCTTACGCGCTGACGACGGCGGCATTTGGTGGAGGCGCCGGGTACTGCCCCCGGGTCCGATCGGCTTATTACGGCCGCGTTTATCGCCATAGCCGGACGAATCCGACACAGCGAATATAAGGGCAGCCGCCGAGAAAAAAAAGCCGTTCGTTCCAGGGCACTTCTTTGGGATTACCGAGAGGTTATCCCCGCCCTCCAAAGGGAGCGCACAAGCCGCGCCGCCGTGGTAAAGCCGCGCGGCCCTGCACGTTCCCGATCAGGGCAGGCGCTGTTGCCCGGAGGCACGAACATGCTCGATGCGTTGCTGAAAGGTCCCGCCCGCTACGCCCCGCGCACCGGCTGGCCGGCGTGGGCGGTGATCCCGGCGGCGTTCGGGATCCTGGCGCTCGCCGTCGTCGCGACCGGCGCGGTTGCGCTCGGCTATATCTCTCTCACCGGCAACCCGGTGCCGATCGTGCCGACGTCCGGCACCACCACGGCGCTGCTGATGGGCGGCTGGCAGATCGCCATCGTCCTGCTCACGCTGCTGGCGGCGGGGTTCTTTTCCTCCGACCGCCGCGAGGCGCTGGCGTTGCGACCGCCGGCGCAAGGATGGTGGGCACTGCCGCTGGCACTCGTGCCGCTTTTCGTCGTCGCCACCGTGTGGACCAGCCTGCTCATGTTCTTCGTTCCGGAGGCGGTGCTGCACGACCTGCGCCCGTTCGAGCAGCTTTTGCACGGCGACGGCCTCTGGCTGATGCTGCTCGTGATCGGCGCCGGCGCCCCGTTGTCGGAGGAGCTCTTGTTCCGCGGCTTCATGTTCTCGGGGCTAGCCAAGTCGAAGCTCGGCCTCATCGGGACCGCGGTGCTGACATCGGTGCTGTGGTCGCTCCTGCACTTCGGCTACTCGGTGTTCGGGCTGATCGAGGTGTTCTCGATCGGGCTTTATTTCTCGTGGCTGCTGGTGCGCACGGGCAGCCTTTGGGTGACGATGTCTAGCCACGCCGCCTACAACACGGTGATGGCGCTGGGCCTCTATTTCACGACCCTGCCGCCCGGCTAGGTGGCGTGCGCTGGAATCGATCTATATTTAGCGTATGGAGCAATACCTCGATCTGATGCGCCGGGTGCGCGACCATGGCGTGAAAAAGGCCGACCGCACCGGCACCGGCACGCTGTCGGTGTTCGGGCATCAGATGCGCTTCGATCTCGCCCAAGGCTTTCCGCTGGTCACGACCAAGAAGCTGCACGTGCGCTCGATCATCCATGAGCTGATCTGGTTTCTCGCCGGCGATACCAATACGGCCTATCTCGATGAGAACGGCGTCCGCATCTGGGATGAATGGGCTGACGAGAGCGGCGATCTCGGTCCCGTCTACGGCAAGCAGTGGCGCTCCTGGACCGCGCCCGACGGCCGCTCGATCGACCAGATCGCCGAGGTGGTCGAGACGCTGAAGACCAACCCCGACAGCCGCCGCATCATCGTCTCGGCGTGGAACCCGGCCGACATCCCCGACATGGCGCTGGCGCCGTGCCACTGCCTGTTCCAGTTCTACGTGAGCGAGGGGCGGCTTTCCTGCCAGCTCTACCAGCGCTCGGCGGATGTGTTCCTCGGCGTGCCGTTCAACATCGCGAGCTATGCGCTGCTGACCATGATGATGGCGCAGGTGACGGGCCTGAAGCCTGGCGAGTTCGTGCACACGTTTGGGGACGCGCACCTCTACCTCAACCACCTCGAGCAGGCCGACGAGCAGTTGCGGCGCACCCCGCGCGCGCTGCCGCGCATGGAGATCGATCCGGCGGTCAAATCGATCTTCAAGTTCCGGTTCGAGGATTTCAAGCTCGCCGGCTACGACCCCCATCCGCACATCAAAGCCGATGTCGCGGTGTAGGAGTTCCGCATGCTCATCACGCTCGTCGTCGCGGTTGCCGAGAACGGTGTCATCGGCCGCGGCGGTGGGCTGCCCTGGCGCATGTCCGCCGACCTCAAGACCTTTCGCCGCCTCACCATGGGCAAGCCGCTGATCATGGGCCGGCGCACGTTTCAATCCCTGAAGAAGCCGCTCGACGGCCGCGACAACATCGTCGTCACGCGCGATCCGGGCTTCAAGGCGGAGGGCGCCATCCTCGCGCCGAGCCTGGAGGCCGCGCTGGCCAAGGCCGAGCAGTGCGCGCGGCAGCGCGGGGTGGATGAGGTCATGGTTATCGGCGGCGCCGAAATCTTCGCCGCGTCGCTCCCGCTGGCGGGTCGCATCTACAAAACGGAGGTGCTTGGAAGCCCCGCGGGCGACACCTTCATGCCCGCGGTCGACTGGACGCGGTGGCAGGAAGTCGCGCGTGAGACGCTGGCGCGCGGGGACCGCGACGATTATGGCGCCACCCTGATCCTGCTCGAGAAGAAACCGCGCACCGGCCCTCACCGCCCCCCTTCCGCTTGAATGCGGGGCGCCGGCAACCAATTTTAGCGGTGCGTTTGCGCTTGTGGGACGCCCTGTCCTATAAGCGAGCAGCATCCTCGAACGAGGACAGAGGGTTTGCGTCCCCACCGGCAGACATGGCTGGCACATCTGGTGGCCGAGGCAGCGCGCAGCGCCCGCATTCACGACAGCCCGAGCATCGAAGGACCCCGTATATGCCGTGGAGCAATCAGAGTGGTGGTGGCGGTGGCGGCTGGAAAAGCGGCGGCGGCAACGGCGGCGGCCCCTGGGGCCAGGGGCCGAGCGGAGGCGGGCAGCAGCCCGATCTGGAGGAAATGCTGAAGCGCGGTCAGGACAAGGTCAAGCAGGTGATGCACGGCGGCGGCATCCCCGGGCCGCTGCTGTTCCTCGTCGCGATCGTCGCCTGCGCGGTCATTGCGTGGCAGGCGTTCTTCTTCCGCGTCAACCCCGATGAGCTCGGCGTCGTCATGCGCTTCGGCAAGTTCATCCGCCAGGATCCGCCGGGCCTCCACTTCCGCCTCCCCTACCCGATCGAGGAGGTGCGCCTGCCCAAGGTGACGCGCCAGAACATCATCGAGATCGGTGCGCGCACTTCGCCTGCGGGGGGCCGCATGGCGGCAACTACGCGCGGCGAGCGGGCCGAGAGCCTGATCCTCACGGGCGACGAGAACATCGTCGACATCGACTTCGTCGTGTTCTGGCGCATCAAGGACGCCTCCCAGTACCTGTTCAACATCCAGAACCCCGATACGACCGTCAAAGAGGTGGCGGAAAGCGCCATGCGCGAGGTCGTCGGCCAATCGAAGATCCAGCCGATCCTCACCCAGGAGCGGCAGAAGACCGAGCAGGCGGTGCAGGCCCTGATGCAGCGGACGCTCGACAGCTACGGCGCCGGCATCCGCATCGACCAGGTGCAGTTGCAGAAGGTCGACCCGCCGGCGGAGGTCATCGACGCCTTCCGCGACGTGCAGGCCGCGCGCGCCGACAAGGAGCGTCTGCAGAACGAGGCCTACGGCTACGCCAACAAGATCGTGCCGGAGGCGGGAGGCGAGGCCGAGCGCATCCTGCAGGGCGCCGAAGGCTACAAGCAGCAGGTCGTCAACGACGCCAACGGCCAGACGGCGCGCTTCCTGCAGGTCTACGACCAGTACAAGAGGGCGCCGGAAGTGACGCGCAAGCGCATGTTCCTCGAGACCATGGAGCGCGTGCTCGCCGGCACCGACAAGATCATCCTGGACAGCAAGGGCTCGCAGGGCGTGGTGCCGTATCTGCCGCTCGACAAGTTGCAGCCCAAGGCCAAGGGCGAGGGAGCAAACTGATGCGCGCGTTTCTCGCCCTTCTGATCATTCTCCTCGGCCTCGGCGCCGCCGCGATCTATGCCTCCGCCTTCATCGTGCACCAGAACGAGCAGGCGCTCGTCTTGCGCTTCGGTGAGCCCAAACGCGTCGTGCGCGAGCCGGGCCTCAACTGGAAGTATCCGCTCATCGATACGGTCGAGATCTACGACAAGCGCATCCTCGATCTCGACAGCCAGCCGCAGGAGGTGACCGCGTCGGACCAGAAGCGGCTCGTCGTCGACAGTTTCGCGCGCTACAAGATCGTCGACCCGCTGAAGTTCTATCAGACGCTGCGTTACGAGGAGGGTGTGCGCTCGCGCCTCGGACCGATCATCGATTCGGCACTTCGCCGCGTGCTCGGCGGCTCCACCTTCCAGGAGGTCGTGCGCGACAAGCGCGAGGACCTGATGAAGCGCATCGCCGCGACCGTCAACGCGGAAGGCGAGGACTTCGGTCTGCAGGTCGTCGACGTGCGCATCAAGCGCGCCGATTTGCCCGAGCAGAATTCCAAGAGCGTGTTCGACCGCATGCGCGCCGAGCGCCAGCGGGAGGCGGCTGAGTTCCGCGCCCAGGGCGCCGCCGAATCCAACCGCATCCGGGCCACCGCCGACCGCGAGGCGACCGTCATCAGGGCCGAGGCGAGCCGCAAGGGCGAGGAGACGCGTGGTGCCGGCGACGCCGAGCGCAACAAGATCTACGCCGAGGCCTACACGCGCGATCCGGAGTTCTTCGAGTTCTACCGTTCGATGCAGGCCTACGAGCACGGCCTGCGCTCCGCCGACACGCGGCTGCTGATCTCGCCTGATTTCGGATTTCTTCAAGTATTTCGCCGACCCGCACGGAGGCAAGCCAGTGCCCGCCACACCGGCACCCGGCTCTCCGCCCGCTGCCCAATGAGCGACCTCGTCGTCGGCTTGGGACTGGTGCTGGTCTTCGAGGGCCTGCTGTGGGCCGTCGCCCCACATTTGGCCATGCGCTTCCTCGAAGGCGCCTCAGCTACGCCGGAATCCACCCTGCGTATTGCCGGCTGGACGGCCGTCGGCCTTGGCGCCGGCCTCGTCTGGCTTATCCGCGGCTAACTGTCGGGTCGCGTTGACAGGAAACGCGGGTTGCCATCCACTTGGGCTTCGGACTGGCGCAACGCCCGGGCGCGGACCGTGGGCGACAAGGCGGCTCGTGCGGTTTGCGCCGGCTGCAAGGGCCGGCAGGAGAAGAGGCTGATGCAGGGACTTTCGGCGCGCAGCGGCGGGGCTCTCAAGCCCGCGCCGTCATTTCGGCTGCTGTTGCTGGGCTCGGCGTTCGCGCTGCTCAGCGCCGTTGCCGTCAGCGCCGAGACGCGCGGTCCGCAGTCGGTGGCGCCGATCGCCGAGGAGCTGATCGAGGCCGTCGTCAATGTGTCGACGAGCCAGGCGATCAAGGGGCCGCAGGGGCTGCCGCTGCCGGCGGTGCCCAAGGGCTCGCCCTATCACGAGTACTTCGACGATTTCTTCGACCACCAGGGCGGCCCCTCGGTGCAGGACCGCACGGTATCCTCGCTCGGGTCGGGCTTCATCGTCGACGGCAAGGATGGCATCATCGTCACCAACAACCACGTCATCGACGGCGCCGAAGAGATCCAGATCAACCTGCACGACGGCACCAAGCTCAAGGCCGAGCTGATCGGCAAGGATACCAAGACCGACATCGCGATCCTGAAGGTCAACTCGCCCAAGGAGCTCAAGGCCGTGAAGTTCGGCTCCTCTGCGGCCCTGCGCGTCGGCGACTGGGTGATGGCAATCGGCAATCCGTTCGGGCTCGGCGGCTCGGTGACGCTCGGCATCATCTCGGCCAAGGCCCGCAACATCAATTCGGGGCCCTACGACGACTACCTGCAGACGGACGCCTCCATCAACAAGGGCAACTCCGGCGGCCCGCTGTTCAATATGGACGGCCAGGTCATCGGCGTGAACACCGCGATCATCTCGCCGACCGGCGGCTCCATCGGCATCGGCTTTGCCGTGCCGGCCGACGTGGTGGCACCCGTCGTTGTGCAGCTGCGCCAGTTCAAGGAGGTGCGGCGCGGCTGGCTCGGCGTGAAGATCCAGACCGTCAGCGGCGAGATCGCGACCTCGCTCGGCATCCCCGAGAACAGCGGCGCGCTCGTCGCCGCCGTCACGCCCGACGGCCCGGCGGCCAAGGGCGGCGTGCAGTCGGGCGACATCATCGTGAAGTTCGACAAGGAAGCCGTCGACAGCATGCGCAGCCTGCCGCGCCTCGTCGCGCGCGCGCCCATCGACCAGAAGGTGGACGTCGAGATCCTGCGCAAGGGCCAGAAGCTGACGCTGCAGGTGACGGTTGGACGGCTCTCGGAGGACGACGAGGTCAAGGCCGAGCTCGGCGACAGCAAGGGGCCGGGGGGCGCGCCCGCAGCGCCAGACGCCGGAACCGTCGTGCTCGGGCTCAAGCTCTCGCCGCTGACGGACGAGCTGCGCACGAAATACGGCATCGCCCCCAACGTGAAGGGCGCGATCGTTGACGAGGTCGACCCCAAGAGCCCGGCCGCCGCCAGCATCAAGGCCGGCGACGTGATCGTGCAGGTCGCAAATGAGCCGGTCGCCGATCCGCAGGACGTGGCCAAGCGCATCGACACCGTGAAGAAGACCGCCCGCAAGAGCGCGATGCTGGAGGTCGAGGACGGCAAGGGGAGCCACCGCTTCATCACGGTGCCGGTGGAGTGATCGGCGCCCAGAGCCCGTAGGGCCAAGGCTGCGCCGCGGCGGCGCGTCAGGAACCACCAGGAGGCGCGCTCGTGTCGGAACGTCACGGCATCATCGACACCATCATCGAGAACTTCGCTCCCGTGCACGGCGACGGCCACAAGTTCATCGCCGTGGCGCTGGGGCTCGCGCTGTTGTTCTTCCTGATCTGGCCGCCGCTCGCGTGGCTGCTCGTGATCGCCGCCTGCTACATCGCCTACTTCTTCCGCGACCCCGACCGGGTGACGCCGCAGCGCGATGGGCTGATCATCGCTCCCGCCGACGGCCGCATCACCGCGGTCGAGGCGGTGCGCCCGCCCACCGAGCTGGGCTTGGGGCCGGAGGAGCGGGTACGCATCTCGACCTTCCTCAGCGTGCTCGACGTGCACATCACGCGCTCGCCCGTGGCGGGGAAGATAGCGCGCTCCATTTATGTGCCGGGCGCCTTCCTCAATGCCGCGCTCGACAAGGCGAGCGAGGAGAACGAGCGGCGCGCGGTCATTGTCCAGAAGGCGGACGGCGTGGAGATCCCGGTCGTGCAGATCGCCGGGCTCATCGCGCGGCGCATCGTCGCCTTCGTGCACGAGGGCGACAGCGTCGGCGCCGGGGAACGCATCGGTCTCATCCGCTTTGGCTCGCGCGTCGACGTCTACCTGCCGCCGGGCCATAACGCGCTGGTCTGCGTCGGGCAGCTCGCCAATGCCGGCGAGACGGTGCTTGCCGACCTCAAATCCACTGAGGCGGAGCGCGTGGCGCGCCGGAGCTGATACGGAAATTTGACGTCTTCTAGGGGTAATAGGTAAATCCCGGCGGAGGCAGCGACATGGACCCCATCGTACCCAGGCTCGAGGAAGAGACGCGCCGGCGCCGGCGGATGCCGCTGTTCCGTCACCGCCACGTGCCCGTGCGCATGCTGGTGCCGAACTTCTTCACGCTGCTGGCGCTCTGCGCGGGGCTCACCTCGATCCGCATGGGCATCGAGGAGCGCTACGAGCTGGCGCTGGGTGCCATCGTGTTCGCCGCCCTGCTCGACGGCATCGACGGCCGCGTGGCGCGCCTGCTCAAGGCGTCCTCGCGCTTCGGCGCCGAGCTCGACAGCCTCGCCGACTTCGTGAACTTCGGGGTGGCGCCGGCCTTTCTCGTGTTCAACTGGGGGCTCGGCAGCCTCAAGAGCCTCGGCTGGATCTGCGTGATGATCTTCGCGCTTGCCTCCGCGCTGCGGCTCGCCCGCTTCAACGTCGCGATCGAGGATGAGCACCCGAAGTGGCAGGCGGCGTACTTCGTCGGCATGCCGACGCCGGCGGCGGCCATCGTGGTGCTGTTGCCGATCTTCATCGAGCATCTCGGGCTCGACGGCATCCGCTCCTCGCGCCTCATGCTGGATGTGGTGCTCGTCTATACGCTGGTGATCGCGTTCCTGATGGTGTCCACGATCCCGACCTTCTCGGGCAAGCTCCTGGGCGAGCGCATCTCGCGCGAATACGTGCTGCCGATCTTCATCCTCGCGATCGGCTTCGTGGCGCTGCTCGTCACCTACCCGTTCGGCACGCTGACCGGCGCCTCGATCGCGTACCTGGCCTCGATTCCGTTCAGCTACCGCCGCTTCGGGCGCATGATGGACGCAACCGAGACGGAAGCGCAGCCGGAGCAGCCTGCCCCGCCGGCGCCGGACGCCGCGCGCATCGTCGCCCTGCGCTCGGGCGAGCCCTCGCGCTAATCGAACTCCGACTTTGAGGCTTCTAGCGCTGCTGGCGCTGGATGAGGCGGTCGCGCAACGATTTCAGCGCCGCGCCCGGCACCGGCGGCTGGTCAGCGCCAGCTTCGGGTGGCGGGCTTGCCGGCGCGCTGCCGAAGCGCGCGGCGGGCATCGGCGCGCGCGCCCCCGGCGGCGGGGCGGCGGCCGACGGACGCAGCACGTCCGCCTCGCGCATGCGCGCGGCGAGCGGGGTTTCCGGGCGCGGCTGCGGCGGCGAATGCTTGAACGGCTCGGGTGCGGGCGGGCCGGCATCGACGGTCATGCTCTCGGCGAGCAGGGCGGTGGTCTGCGTGCTCAGCTCGCTGCCGGCGCTGATGTCGGAGGAGCGCCATTTCTCCACGACCTGCTCGAGGAATCCCTCGTCCCCGATGGAGCGCTGCCAATGCTCGGTGAAGCGCGTCGTGGTGCTGCGCGGCAGGCACCCGGCGGGCAACTCGTCGAACTTGATGCGCACGGGGAGCGCAACGCCGTCGCCGAAGGCGAGCGCCTCGCGCTGTCCGAGCGCGGGGAGGAATTCCAGCAGCCCCGAGCCCGTGTCGGTGATGGCGGAGGTCACGATCCCCTGGTCGCGGTCGTTCGACATGCGCAGGGCGAACACGGTGTTGCACTGGGAGAGGATGGTCGGATCGACCTCGGCCGGCCGCTGCGACACGATGCAGAGCGCGACGCCGTACTTGCGGCCTTCCTTCGCGATCTTGGCGATGGCGCGCTTGCACGGCTCAAAGCCGAGCTGTCCCGCCGCCGGCACGTAGCGGTGGGCCTCCTCGCAGACGAGCGTCAGCGGCACCTTGCCCTCGCACCAGTGCGCGAAATCGAAGGTCATGCGCGCAGAGCACGGAGACGACGACGTTGATGATCTCGGTCGGCAGGCCGGTAAGCTCGACGATGGTGATCGGCTTGTTGTTGACCGGCACGCGGAAGATGCGCGAGAGCACCTGCGTCATGCCGTCGTAGACGGTGAGCGAGCCGAACATGAAGACGTAGCGGCCGTCCTGGGAGATGGTGTCGATGCGCGAGCGGAGCTGCCGGTAGGGCGAGAGATCCCGCTTGTTCTCGAGCTTGCCCATGCGCTCGTCGATGAGGCCGGTGAGGTCGGAGATGCGGTAGGGGACGGGCGTGTCGACGGTGAAGCGGCTCGGCTCGATCATGCCGCGGCGGAACGTCTGCTGGTCGCGCGCGCGCCCGGCGCTGTAGCGCGCCTTGGCGATGGGGATCAGCTCCTGCAGGATCTCGATCTCGGCCTTGCGCGTGCTGGATCCGTGATCAGGACCTCGACGATCTCCTCGAAGTTCAGCAGCCAGAACGGGAGTTGCATGTTGCGCGGCGAGATGACCTCGGCCCATTCGGGGAAGGCGGTGGCGTACTCGTTGTGCGGATCGAGCAGGACGATGTGCGCCGCCGGGTTCTTGGCGAGGATCGCGCGCAGGATCAGCGCGGTGGTGCACGACTTGCCGGTGCCGGTGGTGCCGAGGATGGCGAGGTGCTTGCCGAGCAGCTCGTCGACGCGCACCATGGCGGGGATGGTGCTGTCCTGGCGGATGCAGCCGACGCGCACCGAGCGCGCGGGATCGCCGCAGAAGGCGGCCTCGAGCTCGGCTCTTGGACGAAACGCGCACGCGGTCGCCGAGCGCGGGATAGAGCGTGACGCCGCGTGCAAACAGGCTGCCGCGACCGCCTTCGTCGCGCCACAGCTCGCCGACGAGGCCGAGCTCGGCGATCCAGATCTCCGCATCGCCGTCGCGCTGGGCCGGGACCGGCACGCTCAACGCGGAGATGATGGCGAGCACGACGGTGCTGGCGGTGTCGATCGCGAGCAGCGTGCCCATGTCGGGACGCTCGCTCGGCGCCATACGTCGTTCGCTGTGGCTGTCCAGCATCACGATCGCCTTCGAGCCCGTGACCGAGACGATGCGGCCGATGGACTTGTCGGACATCGAGGCGCTCGAGCCGGCTTCCGGCATCGTCAACTGCATGGTCATGGGTCCACTCACGATGAGAAGCTCTGCGGCATGCCCGCGTTAAGCTGGTCGGGCGTCGGCTGTGTTTGATGAAGCGGCAGGAGCACGGTCACTTCCGTGCCGACGTCTTTTTGGCTGCGGACCTTGAGCTCGCCACCGTGGAGCTGCACCAGCGCCTTGGCGATCGGCAGGCCGAGGCCGGTGCCCTCGCGCCAGCGCGTGTGCGTCGCGTCGACCTGGCCGAAGGGCGTGAGCGCGACGGCGACGTCCTCCTCGCTCATGCCGACGCCGGTGTCGATGACCTGGATCGCCGCTCCGCCATCGGGCGAGCGCAGGGCCCGGATGGTCACCGAGCCGCCGCTGTGGGTGAATTTCAGCGCGTTCGAGATGAGATTGGTGAACACCTGGCGTAGCTTCACGCTGTCGCCGAACAGAACCGGCACGTCGGGATCGACGCTCTCGACGAGCGTGAGCCCGGCGGTCTTGGCCATCAGACGGAACGAGGATGCAGAGGCGCTCACAAGCTCGCCGAGGTTCAGCTCGCGGGCCTCGATCGTGCACTTGCCGCTCTGGATCTTGGAGATATCGAGGATGTTGTTGATGACGGCGAGCAGATGCCCGGCGGCATCGTGGATGAGGTTCGAATAGTCGGCGATCTCGTGCGGCGCGAGCCTGCGCTCGCCCTGCTCGGCCAGGAGCTTGGAGAAGCCGATGATGGCGTTGAGCGGGGTCCTGAGCTCGTGGCTCATGTTGGTGATGAACTCGGACTTCACCCTGCTCGCCAGCTCGGCCTCGATGCGGGCCGAGTGCTCGGCGACGCGTGCGCGATGGCGAAGCAGCGCGTCGCCCAAGAGCGATGCGTACTCGTTCATCAAAGAGCTGGTCTTCTGGCTGCCGAAGGGGCCGCTGAACATCACACACTGGTGTTGTTGATTCCGTCGCGCCGACCCTAGGGGCCGCAGAATAATGTGCGGTTAACCGCCGTGCTGTTATCGGCGTGGCCAACAAAAGGTTTACGCCCGCCTCGATGCGGACCGCGAAGCGACGCGCCGGCGAAATTGTGCCGTTACATCAATAGGGCTTGGCAATCAGCGGGTGACGAACTCGAAGGGTACGCTCACCTCGAGTGGCCCTTGCGCGACGTTCTGGGGCATCGGCGGGAAGGGGGCGGCCCGGTCGAGCGCGGCCATGGCCGCCTCGTCGAGGACCTGGGAGCCGGAGCTCTTCTCGATCGTGCGCGAGATGAGGTTGCCGTCGGGCCCGACCGTGAAGCGGACCATGACGGTGCCGGCGTTGCGCGAGCGCGGATTGACCTTGGCGCGCTCGATCGACTTGCTGAGCGTGCCGAGATAGGCGCGCCGCTGCGTGGTGTCGCCGCCCTGCTGCGCCTGGCCCGAGCTCTGCTCGATGAGGGTCGCGACCTGCGGCGCCTGCTCCTGCACGGGCACCGGCTCGATCGGTTTGTCCTCGACGGGCTTGGGGTCCTCCTTGACGACCTGTTCCTCGTGATCGGCTACCGACGAGGTCACCACGTCGTTGAGTTCGGGGTCGATCTCCTTCACCTCGCGCGGCTGCTCGACCGGCTGCACCGCCGCGATGTCGACGGTCTCGATCATCTCCTCGGCCTCGCCGAACTTGGCGACGCCTTCGAGCGCGATGCCCTGCTCCACGACGAACATGTCGCTGCCGCTGCCGGCGTCGAGCGCCGCGCCGCCGGTGACGCCGACGATGGCCAGAAGCAACGCGGCATGAACCGCGACGGAAACAAACCAGGTCAGAGGGCGAAGGATCGGCATGGGTGCACGCTGCGAGGCTAAGGTGTGGGGGTTGGCGCCGGCGCCGGCGAAGGTGCGGCACCCGGCGCGGGCGTCGCGCCCGGTTGCGGTTGGGACAGCAGCGAGACGCGCTGGTAGCCGGTCTCGCCGACGCGACCCAGCACTTCCATCACGTCGCCGTAGGGGATTTTGCGGTCGGCGCGCACGTAGACGACGCTGTCACCTTCGTCCCGGCGCAGCGCCATCAATCGGTTGACCAGATTGTTGCGCTCGACGCGCTCGTCGCGGATGTAGAGGGCGCCGTCGGGGGCGAGGGAAACGACCATGGGCTTTTGCACCTTGCTGAGCTTGGTTGCGGAGGTGCGCGGTAGGTCGAGCGGCACGCCCTGCACCATCAGCGGCGCGGCGACCATGAATATGATGAGCAGCACCAGCATCACGTCGACCATCGGCGTGACGTTGATCTCGGCCATCGGCTGATACGCGTCGCCGTCGTCTTCGTCCGACGAGTTGCCGTTCTTGAGAGCGATGGCCATTAGCCGACCCCCTCCAGACGGACGGTGCCCTCGTTCTGGCCGCGGGCGACGGCCTTGGCCAGCGTCGTGATGCTGGCGTTGGCCTTATCCGCGGAGCGGCCGAGGGATACGGAAATCTGGTTGTAGGCGACGACCGCGGGGATGGCGGCCGCAAGACCGAGCGCGGTTGCAAACAGTGCCTCCGCGATGCCGGGCGCCACCACGGCGAGGCTCGTGTCCTTCGCCTGCGCGATCGAGGTGAAGCTGTGCATGATGCCCCACACCGTGCCTAAGAGGCCGACGAAGGGCGACGCGGAGCCGACGGTCGCGAGGAACGGCAGGCCGAACTCGATGCGTTTCAGCTCCCGCTTCATGGCGCCGCGCATGGCGCGTTCCAGCCGCGTGCGCAGCTCCATTCGGCTTTCGCCGCGCGTTGAGCCCTCCGACCATTCGCTCTGGGCGGCCGCGGCGACCGCGCCGACGAGGCCGGGCCCGTCGAACGTGAGGCGCCCCGCCGCGGCCTGGCGCGCAAGCGCGTTCACCTGGGCCCGCAGCATGACGAGGCGGACGGTTTTTTCGAGGATCAGCGCCCAGCACCCGATGGAGCAAATGGCCAACAGAAGCATGATGGCCTGAACGAACGGGTCGGCGTGCTGGATGAGGCCGAGGATCGAAAAGTCGCGGCCTTCAGTGATGGAAATTCCGGGCAAAGCTACTCACCTGCTACTTGGAGATTCCAACTTTGGTCAGCGAGCTGACCTTGAGACGTGCCAGGCAATCGGTGACCGGACCGGCTTCGGCCTTGCATTCGAGAACGTCGTTGACGAGAAAGCTTCCGATGTTGTCGCAGCTCGTGTTGTCGAGCTCGAAGAGCTTCACTGTGCGCTTGGCGGGCTTCAACGGCGCTAGATCGAGCGAGAAGCGGCGTCCGATGATGCCGTCCGACTGGAACATGACGAGGTCAAGCTTGTAGGCGTCGTACGTCGTCGAAGACGGGTTCGACACCACGACGTAGGCGCGGCAGCCCTTCTCGGCAGCCTCGAGCTTGTTGAGCTCGAGCGTCACGGCGTTGTCGCCCGAGGCTTGATCGGTTTTGGTTTGCGCGTCCTGCGCCAGCGATGGCAGTGCCAGCATGAGTGCGGCTGCCGCGGCGACAGCGAGCTTTGTCGTTTTCATTAGTCTCTTCTGACGCTGGCGGTTCATCTCGGACATCTGGAGGTCTTCATCGGCGATTGCGACCGGTGGTGACACATAATTCTGTGTGATGCGTTTGGGAGCCGCCGTTACCGACGAGCGGAATGGAGTGTCTCCGCTGGAGCCGGCGCGCCGATCGTGCATCAAGACGTGACTTGCGACGTGCGCGAGGCGCTTCCTACGCGCGAGCTCATCCTCTCCGTCCAAGCACGTAAGTCCCGCGCATTTCGAACTCCCCTTCCGACGTCGACCCCGCGGCCGCGCCGGACATTTTTGTTTTTCGGCGGCGTCTCGAACAACAAAACGGAGCGCTGTCGTCGCCGCAAGACAACGAAATAACATGTGCAAGACGCGTGCTGTCAAACGCCGATACGGTCCCGGCGACGATCAGGAAAAATTGCCATCGAAATCGGGAATTCTTCCCGAAAATTGATGCAACAGTGTCACACCAAGAAAACGTTATACAGTTTCATTCTGGTCTGTCGTTGCCCCCCCTGCGGCTCCCGATATTGATGGGTTAATTCGGCAGACTTCGCGGCCGAAAGCTCTCGCTGAACGAGAGAAAATCGTCGCCGATCCGACAAAAATAGCCCTGCGGCCGGTGGCCAAAGGGAAAGCCGGAGCGGTGGGAAAGTCGCCTCGCGTCGTTTAGGGGATGGGTAATGCGTTGGGGGTCTGCGTACGCGTTGTTGGCGTGTCTCGCGTGTTCGATAACTGGTCCTGCGCGCGTGCGCCCGCGCATGATCGACACCACCAACGAGTACGTCGGCGTCTACTTCTCCGACACCCTCGATCTCACGCGCGCCCTGAGCCTGACCGTCGGCGGCCGCTACAATTATGCCAAGCTCGACATCGACAACCTCAATCCCGATCCCGCGACCGGGGACAAGCTCAGCGGATCGCACACCTACGAGCGCTTCAACCCGATGGGTGGCCTCACCTACAAGATCGCGCCCGGCCTGTCGGTCTACGGCAGCTACGCGGAAGCCAACCGTGCGCCGACCGCCGCCGAGCTCGCCTGCGCCGATCCGGAGAATCCGTGTCTGATCGAGAGCTTCCTCACCGCCGACCCCCCTTGAAGCAGGTGATCTCACACACCTACGAGGCCGGTTTGCGCGGCAAGCTCGCAACGTTCAACAACGAGAGCATTCTCGAATGGACGGCGGGCGTGTTCCGCACCGAGAACACCGACGACATCATCACGGTCGCCTCGACCAGCAACGGCCGCGGCTACTTCAAGAATGCCGGCGACACCCTGCGCCAGGGCCTGGAGCTGGGCGCGCAGTATCACGACCGCAGGCTGATGCTGTACTCCAACTACGCCTACATCGACGCGACGTTCCAGACCGCGAACATCCTGTCCTCGCCCGACAACCCGGTTGGCTTCGAGTGCATCCCGGGCAACCCGGACGCGGGCAATTGCATCCAGGTGAATCCGGGCTCGCGCCTTCCCGGCGTCCCGCGCCACCAATTCAAGGCGGGCTTCGACTACTGGCTGACGCCGCAATGGAAGTTCGGTCTCGGCAACCAGTTCCTGCTCGGCGCCAGCCTCGACTACGGCCACGTGGCCTACACCGCGGGAAGCGAGCTCGGCGTGTTCGGCCCACAGTTCGTCGTCAACGGGCTCGACATCCTGCTGACCGGCCCCGACGATCTTGTGCCGCGCAACCTTACAACCACGAACACTTACGTCGGTGTCTATTTCTCCGACACGCTCGATCTCACGAGCGACCTCGCGTGGACGGTGGGCTGCCGCTACAACTTCGCGCGCCTGACGATCGGGGACAACACCGGGTTCAATCCGCAGCTCAACAGCGACAGCACGTACGAGCGCTTCAACCCGATGACGGGCCTTGCCTACCAGATCAACAACGGGCTCACGCTGTACGCCAGCTACGCGGAAGCCAACCGCGCGCCCACGCCGGCCGAGCTTGCCTGCGCCGATCCCGACAACCCGTGTCTGATCGAGAGCTTCCTCACCGCCGACCCGCCCTTGAAGCAAGTCGTCTCGCACACCTACGAGCTCGGCCTGCGCGGCAAGATGGTGGGCCACGAGGACCAGCGCTTCGAGTGGAGCGCGGGGCTCTTCCACGCGGTCAACACCGACGACATCATCACCGTTGCCGCGCCGATCTCGGGCCGCGGTTTCTTCACCAACGCCGGCGACACCCTGCGCCAGGGCATCGAGATCGGCGGCCGCTACACCGACCGCAAGTGGATGATCTACGCCAACTACGCGCTGGTCGACGCCACCTTCCAATCGAACTTCATCGTCGCGTCGCCCAACAACCCTTCGCCTGCCGCCTTCAACTGCGACACGGGCCCGCCCGGGCCGCCGGTCGATCCCGACAATCCCGTGTGCGTGCAGGTGTCGAAGGGCGACACCATCCCAGGCGTCCCGCTTAACCGCTTCAAAGCCGGCTTCGAGTACTGGCAGACGTCGCAGTGGAAGTACGGCGCCGATCTCGTCGCCGCCTCGAGCCAGATCTTCTTCGGCGACGAAGGCAACGACAACCCGCCGCTTGCCGGCTACGCCACGGTCAACATCCACTCGTCCTACGACGTGACCAAGAACATCCAGCTGTACGGGCTCGTGAACAACGTGTTCGACGCCCACTACGGCCTGTTCGGGAACTTCTTCAATCTGGAGGCGGCAAACACCGCGGCGGCGGCCGACCCCTCGACCGGGGACGGGTTCTTCACCAACCCGCGCACGATCACGCCGTCCGCGCCAACGACGGCCTACGGCGGCGTCCGCATCAGGTTTTGATCGTGGTGCAGAAGGTTCGAGGTTGCGCCCCTCACCCGGCTGTCGCGCTTTCAGCGCGTCCAGCCGACCTCTCCCCACAGGGGAAGGTGAAGTTGGCGCATCCTGCTAGGCTATGAAGACACCTCTCCCACTGGGAGAGGTCGGCGCGCGATGCGAAGCATGCGAGCCGGGTGAGGGGTTACAAGCTCAGAGCCACAGCCAGCCTGGTGGCGTTCAACCCTCACGACTGGGTGACGTAGGCACGGCCCTCGATCACGTCGTACTCGCACACCGCGTGCGGCAGGCGGTCATTCGCCGTCAGCACCACGTGCGGGTGCTTGAAGCGCGCGGGCCACAGCTCGTTGTTGATCTCCCAGATGCTGACGGGAGCGCTCGAGCGCCCGATCGCGAGCGAGACCGAAGCCGGCCGCGTCCATAGCGGCAGCGAGGCCGTGCTCGCCGGCGCCGTACGGTCGACCGGGCGGCCGCTCGGGGCGTCCGGTGCCGACATCTGGCAGGCGGCGATGGCGCGGTCGCGGTAGGCAAGCAGCAGCGCGTCGCGCGCGCCGTCGCGGTAGAGCCGCTCCTGCGTCCATACCTTCACGCCCGCCAGTACGGCGAGCATCACGACGAGCACTCTCAACATGACGGGCCTGCTCCCCGTGTCCTTACGCCGTGCGCCGGCGGCTCGCAGCGTTTTTGCTGCGCCGCGGCGTCCTGAGCGCGTAAGCCGGAGTTTCCTGCGCCCTGGTGAAGAAAGCGTGCTTGTCAGGCGCTCCGCCTTGCGGCACAAGCGGCTGGCCCACCGCTAGCCGGGGCCCAGAAAGTCAAGTCACGTCCGGGGAGCAACGCCGCATATGTCGAAGAAGAAAATCCTCATCACTTGGCCATTGCCCGATGCCGTCATGGCCCGCGCGCGGGCGTCCTATGACGTGATCGCACATGGGGACAACCCCAAGATCACCATCGAGGAGCTGCTCACCACGGCCAAGAACGTCGATGCGCTTTTGATCACGCTCAACGAGAAGTGCCGCAAGGACGTGATCGACCGGGTGCCGGACAACATCAAGTGCATCTCCACGTTCTCGATCGGCTTCGATCACATCGATCTCGACGCCTGCAAAGCCCGCGGCATCAAGGTGGGCAACGCACCGCACGGCGTGACGGTGGCGACCGCCGAGATCGCCATGCTGCTGCTTTTGGGCTCGGCGCGCCGAGCCTCCGAGGGCGAGCGCATGCTGCGCGCGCGCGCCTGGCCCGGCTGGCAGCCCTTGCAGCTCGTCGGCCAGCGCCTCGACGGCAAGAAGCTCGGCATCTATGGCTTCGGCAAGATCGGGCAGGCCTTGGCGCAGCGGGCCCGCGGCTTCGACATGGACATCCACTACTACGACATCTTCCGCCAGCCGCCCGAGAAGGAGAAGGCGCTGGGCGTCACCTACCATGACAGCCTCGATAGCCTGCTCAAGATCTCGCAGTTCTTCTCGATCAACGCGCCCTCGACGCCGGAGACGCGCGGCTTCTTCAACAAGAGCGCGATCGAGAAGATGCCGCACGGCGCCGTCGTCGTGAACTCGGCGCGCGGCGATCTGGTGAACGACGCCGACTTGATCGCGGCACTGAAATCGGGGCGGCTGTCGTATGCAGGCCTCGACGTGTTCGCCGGCGAGCCCGCCATCAACGAGGGCTATTACGACCTGCCCAACACGTTCCTGTTTCCGCACCTGGGCTCGGCCGCGATCGAGGCGAGGAACCAGATGGGATATGAGGCGCTCGACAACATCGATGCCTTCTTTGCCGGCAAGGACATGCCCTTCAAGCTGAACTAGCGCCGTGGCCCCTTCGCCCCGCGCGGCTTAACGCCCGGAAAACCTTGCGCGCTGGCGGCTTGCCTCCCAGGCTTCCTGTCGGGCGTCGTCTGCGCTAGGCTCCCGGGTGCGGAGGGCTTTTGGCCGGGCGGCGTTCGAGGGAGCGGCTGCTGGTCGAGAGAAGAGGTCTGTCATGGAACCAGCTTTCGAACCGGTCCGCACCACAACCACGCCCGCACGCGCTTCGACGTTCAGCAACTCCGCGACCTGGATGCGCGGGCTGTTCATGGTGCTGCTGCTGCTGGCCTTCGGCATCGCGCAGGGGCTATTGTGGGTCGCCGCCATCGTGCAGTTCCTGTGGCTGTTGTTCTCCGGCGAGCCCAACGCCGCGCTCGCGCAGTTCGGCCGCTCGCTGTCGCGCTGGCTTGCCGACACCGGCCGCTTCCTCGTTTGCGCCAGCGACGCGAAGCCGTTCCCGTGGTCCGCTTGGCCGTCTGCCGACTGAGCCGGCTAGTTCGGATTTGACAGCTCGCCGACGAGCCAGCGCGCGCTGCGCAACAGCCGCGCGTCGTCGCGGCGCTTGGCCACGAGCTGTACGCCGATCGGCAGGCCGTCGGCTTCCAGCAGCGGCAGCGTGACGGCCGGCATGCCAAGATAGGTCCAAAGCCCGTTGAATACCGGGTTGCCGGTCGAGGCGTGCCCCTGCGGGGCCGGGCCGGCCGCGGCGGGGGTGAGGATGGTGCCATAGTCGTCGAGAACGCCCGCCACCGAGCGGTAGGCCGCCTCGCACGCCGTGATGGCAACGATGTAGTCCTGTACGTCGATCTTCAGGCCGGCCTCGAGCCGGTCGCGCAGGCCCTGCGACAGCAGCTCGGGCGAGGCGCGCAGCAGCGGCCCGTAGTAATGCGCGTTCTCGGCGAGCTGGATTAGGCGCTGGGAGGCGATCACGTCGGCGAGCGAAGGGATCTGCACCTCAACCACGCGATCCCCGAGCGCCGCGATGAGCTCGGCGAAGGCCTCGTGCAGCACTGCGTCCGCATCCCCCCAGGCAGGCGTGCGGACGAAGGCGAACAGCGGCGCGGCGGGCGGGGCTTGGCGCGCGATCTCGAGCAGGCTCGGCCGGCTGCCGGAGTAGCTGGTGCTGTCCTCCGGGTCGAACGCGGCCACGCAATCGACCAGGAGCGCCACGTCCTCGACCGAGCGGCCCAGCACGCCCACGGTATCGAGCGTGTGCGACTGCATCAGCACGCCCGAGCGCGGGATGAGCCCGCGCGTCGGCTTGAAACCGTAGACGCCGCAGAACGACGCCGGACGGATCACCGAGCCTGCCGTCTGGCTGCCGACAGCGGCCGGCACCATGCCGGCCGCGACCGCGGCTGCTGAGCCGGCGGAGGAGCCGCCGGGCGTGTGTGCGTTTTTGTGCGGGTTGCGCGTGCGCGCTGGGGTGAGCAACGCGAGCTCGGTCGTCACCGTCTTGCCGAGAATGACGGCGCCCGCCTCGCGCAGCCGCGCGATGCACGCGGCGTCCCTGGTCGGGCGCCGCCCGGCGAAGATGGGCGAGCCGTTCTCGGTCGCAAAATCGGTCGTATCGAAGATGTCCTTCACGCCGATGGGCACCCCGTGCAGCGGGCCGACACCGCGCCCAGATTGCAGCTCCGCATCGCGCGCCTTCGCCTGCGCCAAGGCATAATCGGGGTCGAGGTGGGCCCAGGCCTGCACCTGCGGCTCGCGCTCGGCGATGCGGTCGAGGCAGGCGCGCGTGAGCGCCTCCGAGGTGAGCCGGTGCTGGGCGATCGCCTCGGCGGCATCGGCGGCGGTCAGCGCGGCGGGGTCGGGGAGATTGCGGCGGCTCATGCTCTGCTCGGGTTGAACATCGGGATCGAGATGTCGGCCACTTCGACCAAGGACGAAGGGTGAAATGGCCGCTGGCGTCGCCATTCCCATAGCGGTGCGGCGCCTCGCGCTCAATCCCGCCCGCGGACAGGCGCGCGACCAGGCTTGACGGGCTTTTGCTTTCCTACCTATAGCTCAAGCCTCGCCGACATAAGAAAGCCCTGAGAGGCCGCCTCTGCTCGGTTTCACGCCGGGACGAGAGCCCGTCAGGGTCACGATAGGCAGCGCATCGCTCGAGGGGAGCAAATGCCGACCAACCAGGTCCGTCACACCGGCCGCCATTTTCTGCAGATTCCGGGGCCGACGCCCATCCCCGATCGCGTGCTCAACGCGATGTCGCGGCAGATGCTCGACCATCGCGGCCCGGAGTTCGGGGAGTTCGGGGCAAAGCTGCTCGGAAACGTGAAGACGCTCTTCAAGACGACGAGCCCGGTCTTCATCTACCCCTCGTCGGGCACCGGCGCATGGGAGTCCGGCCTCGTCAACACGCTGTCGCCCGGCGACCGCATCCTCCTTGTCGAGACCGGCCAGTTCGCGGTGCTGTGGCGGAACATGGCCGAGAAGCTCGGCCTCAAACCCGAGGTCATCCCCACCGACTGGCGCTCGGGCGCCGACCCCAACGCGATAGAGGCCCGGCTCAAGAAGGACAAGGCGCACGACATCAAGGCCGTCTGTGTCGTGCACAACGAGACCTCGACGGGCACGCGCACGTGGGTCGAGCAAATCCGCAAGGCGATGGACGCCGCGCGCCATCCGGCGCTGTTCATGGTCGACACCGTCTCCTCGCTCGCGGCCATGGACTACCGCCACGACGAGTGGGGCGTCGACGTCGCCATTTCCGGCTCGCAGAAGGGCCTCATGCTGCCGCCGGGGCTATCGTTCACGGCCATCAGCCAGAAGGCGATCGCCGCCAGCAAGACGGCGAAGCTGCCGCGCTCCTACTGGTCGTGGGACGACATGCTCGCAATGAACGCCAACGGCACTTTCCCCTACACGCCGGCGACGGGGCTCCTCTTCGGTCTCGCCGAGACCATCGAGATCCTGCACGAGGAAGGGCTCGACAACGTGTTTAAGCGCCATGAGCGGCTCGCCGAGGCGACGCGGCGCGCCGTGCGCGCGTGGGGCCTGGATATCTGGTGCCACGATGCGAAGGCCTACTCGCCGGCGGTGACGGCCGTGGGCGTGCCGGAAACGCACAACGCCGACGCGTTCCGCAAGGTCGTGCTCGACAACTTCGACATGTCGCTCGGAACCGGCCTCAACAAGCTCGCGGGCAAGGCCTTCCGCATCGGCCACCTCGGGCACACCAACGAGCTCACCATCTGCGGGGCGCTGGCTGGCGTCGAGATGGGGCTGGAGCTTGCCGGCATCCCGCACGAGAAGGGCGGCGTCGCGGCGGCTATGTCCTACCTCGCAGAGACGGCACGGCCCGCGAAGGCAAAGGCTGCCTGACCGCGGGCCGTTGATTTCAGCGCGAGAACCCCGCCGAGGCGAGCTCGATCTGGCACTTCTTGCCGAGCTGGAAGAATTTCGAAGCGACGCAACTCTTCACCTTGTCGACCGTTGGCGATTGCCCGACGCACAGGCGGCGCACGTCACCCTCGCAGGCGGCGCGAAGCTGCGGCGTGACCTCGGGCGGCAGCTTCAACTCCTCAGCGGTTACAACGGAGCTCGCCGAAACGAGCGCGAACAACACGAATGCATTCAACCGATTCATGAGTCCCCTCTTTACTCAAGTTGAACTAGGGGCAACATCACACGCGCAGAGCCAAATGATGGCATCGCGCGGACTGCGACATGCCACCACACGAAGAAAAACGCGCGCGATTTGGGCACACCGCCCCCCGCAAGAAAAGTGCGAGCGCTTTTCATGGGTTCAGCCGACGGAGCTTCCGCCCGGCCGATTGAGGTCGAGCCGCGCGATCGCCTCGGCGACGCGCACGCTGTCGACCTCGTCCTTGTGGATGACCTCGCCCGCGCCGTTGGCGAGCAGGCTCGAGCGCCGCTGGTAGTGTGACCTGCCCGCTCACGACGATGATGGGGCCGGCGTAGCCCGCGCCGCGCAGGAGCGGAATGGCCTGCAGTGCATTGGTGGACGGCTTCAGGATGTCGTCGAGAAAGACGAGGGAGGGCTTGCTCTCGATGACGCGGTCGACGGCATCGCCGAGCGTGGACGCCAGGTGAATGCGCAGCTCGTATCCGAAGATGACATGCAAGGTCGCCGTCATCCGCTCCGCGTCGAGCGGATCGTCCTCGACCACGAGCACGTCGCGCAGCGCGCCGAGCTTGGCGCGCGCACTCACGATCTCGCTCTTGCGGGCCAGATGGCTGCCGCCGCAGGTACTAAATTCCGAAGCCATAGGTGATCCGAACCCCTTGCAGAGGAATTTGCCCAGCCGCCGCACCAATGCGACAGACTGCGCTATTGGCGCTCAAAGCGCAATTTGCTTTGGCCAGCGGACTATGAACGTCGTGCCGCGTTTCTGCGCCGGGTCCGACTGCAGGGCGATGCTGCCCCCGACGGCATCGAGCATCCTTTGCACAATGGCGAGCCCCATGCCTTCCCCGTCGCTGCGCAGCGTGCGGAAGGGCAGGAACATGCTGGCGTGGTGCTCGGGCGCGATTCCGACGCCGTCGTCCGCGAGCGTGATCTCGAGCGCCTCGCCCGCGTCCGCGCACGAGATCAGGAGCCGCCCGTCGGCGCGATCGTGATGTTTGATCGCGTTGTCGATGAGGTTGCGCAGCGCAAGCCCGAGCGGGGCGGCGAGCGTGTCGAGCCGCGGCCAGTCGCCCCGCAACGTCACCGCCACGGTGCCGCGCGGCAGCGAGCGCACGATCTCCTTGATCAGCTCGCGCACGTCCACGCTCTCGATCGAGGCGTTGCTGCGGCCGGCGCTCGAGTAGTGCAGCAGCGCCGACAGCATGGAGGACACGCGCCTGGCCTGGTTGCGCAGCTCGGCGAGCTTCTGCTTGGCCCTGTCGCCGTCGCTCGCCGAGAGGGCGCTCTCGATCTCATCGGCAAGGTAGCCGAGTGCGCGCATGGGTGCCTTGAGGTCGTGCGTGGCGATGGCCGCGAACTGCTCCAGGTTGCTGTTGGCGATCTTGAGATCGGTATTCGCGCGCGCGAGCTCCTGCGACTTGGCCGCCGCCTCCGTCTCCGCCATGAGGCGGCCGCGGATCTGGCGGCTGAGCTCGAGCGTCAATGCGGTGTCCATTTCAGCGTGCGACACGACGAGCAGGATCAGATCCTCCTGCTCGAAGGCATATAAGACCAGGTTGAGCCGCGGCCCCGGGCCGCAGGCGGACACGACGGAGACGCTGGGCACGCGAAGCACCTGGCCGGCTTTAAGACCCATGATCGCGGCCTCGAGCCCGATGAGCGGGACGAAGCTCCGGGTCACCGGCTCGCCTGCAGTGATGCATCCTACCAGCGTCCCGAAGCAGGTGTGGGCCGTGAGATCGCGGTTGAGCCATACGAGGCCGAAGACGCCGCGAGCGGCCAGGAGTTCTCCGGCCTGCCGGCGCAAATGCGCTATCAGACTTGGATCAGATCCCGCGACGGCGGATGGCATCGGCGGCGTTGAGGAAGGCATTTTTTATGTTCTCACCGGTCTTGGCACTGGTGCGCAGTATCGGGATCGGAGACTTGAGCAGCTCCGGCGGCAGCTCGGTCGCGGCGTCCTCCAGGTCGGATTTGTTGATGAGGAAGGCGCAATAGCGGCCCGGCATCGCCTCCATGAAATTGTTGCCGAGCTCGACCATGCGCTGCAGCGTCGAGCGGCGTGTCACATCGCCGACGATGAAGGCGGCGGCGGCCTCCTTGATGTAGACGTGCGACAGGATCGCCTCGCCGAAATTGCCGTCGGTGTCCCAGATGACGAACTTGATGGGGGCATCGGGCGCCGCCGATCCCGGCTCGACGTCGTAGCTGTAGACGTCGACACCGACGGTGGGTTTGTAGTCCCCCTCGAAGCGGTCGAACACCAGCCGGCGGGCAATTGACGACTTGCCCACGCCGATCTCGCCCAGCAACATGATTTTTCGCGCTGTCATCGCGCGGCTTCGCCCTCGAATCCGATCTCGAATTCCACGCGGCGATTGGGGCTCGCGTCGCCTATTACCGGGCTCAGGTCCTCGATGTTGTTGCGCCCCACGGCAACAAGGCGCGAGGCCGGCACGCCGCGGCTCTTGAGCTCGGACACGATCCGCTCGGCCCGCGCCTGCGATAGCGGCACGTTGCGCTCCTGGCCGCCCTTCTCGTCGGTGAAGCCGACGACGCGCACCAGCGCGTCCGTCTCTTTGACGAGCTGGGTAAGCTCGTCGAGCGTAGCGGTCGCCGCGCGCTGGTCGCGGTAGCCCGTGTCCTTGGTGAAGAAGATTGCGTGCGTATGCGTCCACACTTCCAGCCGCGCGCGCGGCGAGAGAGCGACGGCCCGCGCAAGCTCGGCGCGCAGGGCTTCGAGATCGGCCTGCCGCGCCGTATCGGCCTTGGCAAGCGCCACCTGCAACGCCTTGAGCGAGCTGCGCAGTGCCTCGACGTCGGCGCGTTTCAGGTCGGCCGCTACTCCGTCGATGCCGGTCTTCATGGCGGCGTCGGCGCGGGTGGTCTCCGCGGTGAGCTCGCCCACCCTCGTCTGCAGGACATCGATATTGGCGCGCGCCTCCTTGAGGCCACCCGGTAATGCCGCGGTGCGGTCGGTGATCTGCGCCTGCGGCAGCGCGGCGCGCAGGCGGCGCACCGCCTCGTCGGCTGCGCCTGCCGTCGGCGTCAGCCCCAGCATCGCGATCTCCCTGCCGCGATGCTCGACCGCGACGTGCACGGGGTAGCCGTTGAGCTCGGGCTGCCCGGCGATGACGCGCTCGGCGGCCGTGCGCACCTTGCCCGTGGCGTAGCCCGAATAGGCGTTCCAGCCGGCCCAGCCGGCGAGCAGAAGGCCGATGCTCCCCAGCAGGACGGCCGCCGGCGATAGCCCGCCGCGCTGCGTGGCGAATTTCTCCTGCTGCGCGGCGATCGCCTGCTCGAGATTGGTGGCGAGGTCGGCCAGCAGCGCTTTGACCGCGCGATCGGGCGTCGTGCCGTCGGCCGCGCCGTTGAGTAGCGTGCGCAGGCGCTCGATGGAGCCGACGAAGTGCTCGTCGATCATCTGCTCGACGGATGCCGGCGCCACGCCGCGGCACTTGGCGGCGAGCAGGTACGTCGGAGAAGCGCGCAGGTAGACGAGGGAGCTGCCGAGATCGATGCGGCGCAGCGCGGCCTGGTCGGCCTCGAAAGCCTGCGTCGCAACCTCGTTGATGGCGGTGAGGATGCCGCTCACGCGGCGGTCGTGCGCGGACGTCGCGTCACCCGGCCAATGGCCGACGGGGGCGCCCGACCCGCGGCGGATCAGGAAGATCTCGTCGATCGCGAGCCGCTGGCCCTCGGCGAAGGCGAGATCCGCCACGGGGCGGCCCGTGAGCAGGCTGCGCACGCGCAGCATGAAGGCGTTGGATTCGAGCCGCCGGTTGATGTCGTCCATCAGGTCGCGGACGGCGCTGCCAACGTAGGCCTTCACCATGCGGCCCAGGGCCGGATAGAGCGCTTCGGCGAGCTCGTCCTGGCTGCCGCGGATCTCCGTCTTGATCGTCTTGACGATCAGCGGAGCTATGGCGACCGACAGCTCCGCGTGGCGGTCGACCTCGGCCTGGCGCAACGCCTCGTCGAGCACACCGGCGACACTCGCGGTGAAGCGCTCGTGCGAGCCCGCACGCTCGAACACGACGTCCATGCGCCGGCTGAGGTCGGAGAGCGTGCGGCTCTCGGTGTCGAACAGAAGCTCTTTGAGCTTGGAAACGTCTTGCGCCATCGTCCGCCCCCCGGGCGCAAATGAACCTGGATGCTAGCCCTGCGCCAAATGCCGGATGCGCTCGCCGAGCTCGGCGACGCCCCGGGACAATTCGTCGAATGCGGATCGTCGGCCCGCGGTCTGTTCGGCGCCCAGGGCTTCGAGGCGCCCCTCGAGCTCGCGCACGCGCGCCTCCAGTGCCTCGACGCGGGCATCCGCGCGGCGCAGGATGTCGCCCACGAGCAGCTCGCGGATCTGGTCCATCTGCGCATCGGTGGATTCTGTCGGCGCCGATTGGGCTCCCAATTGAGCCATCGTGGTCATGCTCATACGCAACCCGTCACTACGTGATTTGGATTTCGGACAGTCCCCCGAGGCCCGCCGCGGCCGGTCGGTCGTTGCTACAATACACGAGCTTTCCCGCGGAAACACCGCGTTATTGTGGCAGCGGATGCCGTCGAAATCGGCAATTTATGACGTTAACGGTGCCTCTTCGCCGAGCAGCGCGCGCCGGAACGCGACGTAGCCCGCATTGATGCGCTGGGCATGGGCGTCCGCGGCCGCGACGTGCGCCACGACGGCGTCGCCGATGCCGCGGATCGTGCGCGACAGATCACGCGCCACCGGCCACGCCTTGCCGGCCGTGAGCAGGCGACGGTGCGTCTCCTCCTCGGCCAGCGCCAGATCGTATTCGGCCGCCGCCGCGGCGGTGAAGATCGCCCGGTCGCTCGCGGAGAGGCCATCCCAGAGGGAGCGGCGAAGCCCAAGCGACATGGCGGAGCCGGTCCTGTTGAGGCTGGCGCCGACGAAAACGCCGGCGGCATCGAAGAGGCCGAGCGCATGGCTGGCTATGGCGCCGCCCAGCTCCGCGGCGAGAAGCTCGCCGCGGACCAGCGCGCCGGCGACATCGGAGGCGGGCAGCGCCACGGGCACGAGGCCCAATCCACGCGCCACATCGCGCGCCAATCCCATGACCGCGACCTTGCCGCCGGGGAACTCGCTCACGTCGTCCATGCGGCGCGTCGCCAGGAAGTACGGCCGCTCGCCGGCGTGCCCGGCGAGCATGGCCTTGACGCCAAACTCGCCTGCGAGATCGTCCCACGCCTGCTGGCCGCCGCCCACCAGCATCCACGCGGACAACTGCCGCGCGCCGAGTGCGCGGTTGCCGGGCAGGCCGGCGAAGTAGGCGAGCGCACGGTGCGCTTCGAGGTGATCGTGCTCGGAGGCGTAGTAGAGGTCGGCGTCGCCGGCGCGCACGGCGGCAAGTCCGTTGGCGGCGCCGGCCGCGCAGGCGATGCGGTAGCGGCCGCCGCTCATCGCCGTTATGCGCTGGCCGAGCCGGCGCGCCTGGTCGGCGGGACCGGCCACGCCGTCGGGCCAGCCGATGGCGAGCCGCAGCTCGGTCGCGCCGGATGCGAGCGCTGGCGCCGCAATGCCTTCCGGCGCGGCTGTCGCGGCTTCGGTCACCGCTGCCGCGGCGGTTGCGGCCGCGGCGGCAGCGCCCGTCGATTTCAGGAATTCACGCCGGTTCATGCGGCTCCCCCGGTGCGCTTGTCGCGCCCATCAAACCCGATCGGCGGCGACTTTACAATGCCGGCACGACGGCGCTGCGATCATTGTTGCGGCGGGAGCAGCGCATTGATGGTGCTGAAGAAAATCTCCCGGGCGGCGTAGCCCGGAACGCGGCCGATCTCGGCGCCGTCGGCGAGCACCAGGATGGTCGGGACGACATCGATCGCGCTTTTCAGGCTGAGACGGCTCGCGGCGAGCTCGCTCGCGTCGAGAAAGCGCATGGGGACCTGGCGTGCGCGCGGCGAGGCAGCGTAGGCGGGGGCGAGGTCGCGGCGGAACAGGCTGCAGTAGAGACAGTTCCGCTCCTCGACGACTACGATCTCCAGCCGCGAGGCAGCAAGCGCGGAGGTCTCGATATCGTGCGCGACCGGGCCGGCGGAGGGCGAGCCGAGGGCGGCGAGGACGAGCATGGCGAGCGCGACGAGAGGGGACATGCGCGCGAGCCTAGCCGCGACTGCGCCGGCCCGGACGATCATGCTGAAGCGCTGGTTAACGGGCGTCCCAGGGCGGGCGTGCATCGGCGGCCGATCAGGATTTGGCACAATGGACGGCCACGGACTTCGCCATGCCGAAACCGGAGTTGGCGTTGTTGTTGCCGAGCGCGTTGGAGAACGCCTGGTTGAGCTTCTGGCTGTCGGCGTCGTCCTCGGACGGGTCGCTAATGGTCGCGGCGCACCCCGGCGGCGCGCCCGGTCCGAGCTTGACGGGGTTATCTTTGGCCAGATCGAAGGCGATGAAATAGCTCGGATCGGAGACCGAGAACGCAAAGCCGGTCGCATCGGCCGGCACCGGCTTCTCGAGCGGCAGCGTGAAGTGCAGCGTGAGGATCTTCTTGTCCGTGTACTCGAGCCAGTAGTCGACCGGCGGCTTGAACTTCAGCTCATCGGCGCCGAGCTTGGCGTCCGTGAAATAGTTGAACTCCTTGAGGCCGTCGATGTTGACCTGCGCGAGTTCGGCGAGCTCCTGCCGGTCGTACTTGCCGTCGCCGTTCTTATCGAGGCCTTCGATCGCCTGCTGCGTATAGAACTCATCGAAGGTCCAGGCCTGCTGCAGTCCGGTGATGGCGTTGTGGTCGTAGAGGACCGTCGCCGAGGCGGTCACCCACACGTGCGGATGCGCGCGCGCACTGGTCGCGGAGGCGGCAAGCCCGGCGGCCATGGCAACGCCTGCGAGGATGTTGGTTGCGCGCAAGCGGCGTCCCCTGAGGTTTCATCGATTGCCGCGATGGTGCGGCGGCCGCTGCCTAGATTGTGAGTTGAATTCCTGCAGCCAAAAGTTGGCGGTTGCGTGTTGGCGCCCCTGGCACTAGGTTGCGCCAGCCGGATATTATCACATTTTGGGCGGCCACAAGCGGTGCTATGGCGGCCCTGCCTGCGGCGCTTCGACTGCGCAAACCCCTCAGGAGGCATGCACGATGGGCTCTCGGTTCGGCTTCGCTGTGGCGCTTCTGCCGGCGCTCGCTTGCGCGGCTGCCAGCCCCGCCGCGGCCGAGCTCAAGGTCGTCGTGACCATCAAGCCGATCCACTCGCTCGTCACGCAGCTCATGGTGGGCATCGGGGAGCCGACGCTGCTCGTCGACGGGGCCGCCTCCCCGCACTCGTTCGCGCTGAAGCCGTCGGGCGTGCGCGCGATCGATGCAGCCGACGTGCTCATCCGCGTGTCGCCGACGCTGGAGCCGTTCACGGTCAAGATCGCCAGGGCGCTGCCAGCGAGCGTGCGGCTGGTAACGCTGGAGGACACCCCCGGGATCAGGCTGCTCGAGTTGCGATCGGCGGGAACGTTCGAGCCGCACCAGCACGGTGCCGAGGCGCAGGCGGATGCGGAGGAGCCCGGCGCCAAGGACGGCCACATCTGGCTCGACCCCGACAACGCCAAGGCCATCGTCAGCTATCTGGCGCAGGTGCTCTCCGAGCGTGCGCCCGCCGATACCGCCCGGCTCAAGGCCAACGCGGAGAAGCTCAACGCCAAGATCGATGCGCTCACCGCCGAGATCGCGGCCGAGACCAAGCCGCTCGTGAACCGTCCCTTCATAGTGTTCCACGACGCCTACCAGTATTTCGGCGACCGCTTCGATCTTGATTCCGTCGGCTCCATCACCGTGAGCCCCGAGCGGCAGCCGAGCGCCAAGCGCTTGAGCGAGCTGCGCCAGAAGATCCGCTCGCTGCACGCCGTGTGCCTGTTCGCCGAGCCGCTGTTCCAGCCCAACCTCGTCGCCGCCGTCATCGAAGGCACGGACGTGCGCACGAGCACGCTCGATCCCGAAGGCGCGCTGCTGCCGGCGGGCGGGGAGCTCTACTTCCAGCTCATGCGCAATCTGGCGGCGGGGTTCCGGTCGTGCCTCGGGGCGGCGTCGTAGAGACCCGCCCAGCAAAAAAGGCGGAGCTTGCGGCCCCGCCCTTCGCAACTTTGCCGGCGAGCGTCGGCTCTAGAGAGCCGCGCGCTTGGCGGCATCGTCCTTGCCGGTCTCATCGCTATCGGCCGAGGTGGCCTTCTGCGCATCCGCCGCGGCCTTCTTGGCGGCTTCGGCTGCTGCGCGCGCGGACTGGGCCGCCCGCGTTGCCGCTTCGGCGGCCTTGTTTGCGGCGGCGACCGGATCGGATGGCCCCGCCTTGACCGGTGTGGCTGCCGGCGGAGGTGTCGCTGCTGCGGCGGATGCCGGGGCGGCGGGCGCCGCGGCCGGGCTGGGCGCCGTCGCGCTGGTAGAGGCCACGGTGGTGGCAATCGCCGGCAGCGTCGCTTTCGGCGCCTTGGCCTTCGCGACCGGCTTGGGCTTGTCCTCGGTCAACGGCTCGGGCGGTGCCATCTTGTTGGCCGCGCCGACGGTGTCGGACGGCAGGCTGGACGGCGGCGGCGGCAGGTTGCGGATCGTGCGTGAAGCCTTCGACGAGGTGCCGTACGACACAGGGCTCGGATCGAACGGTGGCGGCGTCGCGCCGTCGTTGGCGGCGACCGCCTGCCCGTTGAACTGCTGCCACGTGACGGTGACCTTCATGCCCACGGGGACGCGCGGATAGAGATCCTCCACGTCCTCGTTATACATGCGGATGCAGCCCTTGGAGACGGCCTGCCCGATCGTCCACGGCGCGTCGGTGCCGTGGATGCGGTAGGTGCTGGCGCCGAGGTACATCGCGCGCACGCCGAGCGGGTTCATCGGATGGCCGCCGGGGACCCAGGTCGGAAGCTTGGGGTTCTCCTTCAGCATGTCCGGGGTCGGCCGCCACGACGGATTGATCTTCTTCTCCGAGACGGTGGTCGTGCCCTGCCAGCGGCTCTGCTCGCGCGGGACCGCGATCGGATAGCTGATCGCCTTGCCCTTCTGCGTGATGAGATAGAGGCGGCGGTCGCCGAAACTGACGATGACCTGATCGGCGCTGTATTTCGCGTCGAAATCGACGACCTGGCGCTTGCCGCCCCATTCGTCGGTGCCGCCCCACAGGAAGTCGATCAGCCCTTGGGCGTGAGCGGCTTGCGGAACGGTGATGAGGGGGGTGGCGGCCAGAGTCGCGAGGACGATGGAACACACGAGGCTGCGGGAGGACATTACTGGACAGCTCCGGACGTTAAGGGCTCGCGGTCGAACATGCGTTAGTAAAGGTGAACGGTGCGTATATAACAGTCCCATTTTTTGCGGCAGAGCATGAGGGCCACAGTTTGGCGGTGATCGTAGTGTGCGGCGTTTTTGCACCGCAGTAGATACGCCTTTGCGAATATAACTTATTGATATCACAATAATTATTAATTCCTGAGTGAGAGGCAAGGATATGGCCGCCAAGCCAATTTTGCGCCCCCGTCTGGCATTTCGTTGGCGCTGCATTGTTAGAACATTTGATCTTCCTTTGTACCCTTTTCGATCTTGACCAAATCCGCGAAGCAATCTAGAACAAAAAATGAACATCGGGACGGGATTTCCCCTTCCCCAAGAGCTGTTGCGAGAGCGTTCCCGTGACCCAGGCGGCCCCACCCCCCATCCCACCGTCCGCCGGTCAGACGCGGATCTCGCCGCCAGAGCCCGGCTCACGCGTTGAGCATGCCCGTTCGCGTAGGGCTGGGCTCTGGCCTTTTTATTCCCCCGGCCGGGATGGCGGCGCCCTCTTCGCCGTCCCGGCCACCCCTCATGCCAAAGAAAGCCTGGCCAAAGGCAGCCTGGTCGCGGGCTTGCGGGCCCGCATCGAGGTGCTCGAGCGCCACGTGTCCTCGCCGGCTTTGCATGCGCTTGCTCCCGACGCTGCGCGCGCACCAGCCGCTTTCCCGCCGTGGACGCTGGGCGCGCCCGAGATCGAACTCCCACATCGCCGGTGGCCTCGATGCGGCATCCCTGCACGAGGTGAAACCGGAAGGCTGCGCGACGGGTGCCACTGCAGGTGCCAGTGCGGGTAATTGGGCCGCCGCGCTCGGCTTCGCGCTGCGCCTCGCCGTGCGCCGCGCAAAGGCTTCGAGCGCGCCCGCGCACATCCTCTGGTGCTGGCCATCTACTTTCGCGCGCGAGCTGGGTCTCCCCTGCGGCCAGGGCCTCGCCGCCATGGGACTCGATCCCGCAGCCTGCCTGTTCGTGGAGACCAAGCGTGCTTCGGAAGCCTTATGGGCCATGGAGGAAGGCTTGAAGTCGGCGAGCCTCGCGCTCGTCGTCGGCGTGATCAAGGAGGCCGAGCTGACGCCCGCCCGCCGCTTGAGCCTCGCCGCCGCGGGCAGCCTGACGCCGTGCCTCCTGGTGACCGATCCGCGCGCATCCGGCGCCGGCTCGACCGCCACCCGCTGGCGCATCGGCGCGCGCGCAAGCGCAGCCCATCCCTTCGAGACAAACGCGCCCGGCGCGCCCCGCTACGCCGTTTCGCTCGAGCGCTGCCGCAACGGCTCGCTTAATTCGCAGGCTTTGTCGCTACCCCTGGAATGGTCCTATGAGACGCATCGTTTCCGTGTGGCTCCCGCTCTGGCCGATCGAGCGCATGAGCCGCGCCACGCCCGGCGCGGTGCCTGACGATCTCCCGCTCGCGCTGGTCGAGCCGGGGACGCATGGCATCCGCATCACCGCCGTCAACGCGAAAGCCGCGACGGAGGGCGTGCGCGTAGGCCAGGCGCTGACCGATGCGCGCGCCGCGTTTCCGGCGCTGCTCTCGCGCCAGGCCGAGCCGCGCCGCGACCGCATCGCGCTTGTGAAGCTCGCGCGCTGGTGCGGCCGCTATGGTCCCAGCCGCAACGTCGACGGCGCCGACGGACTGTGGATCGACGTGACGGGCGTCGCGCATCTGCACGGCGGCGAGGAGCGCCTGCTCGAGGATCTGCTCGGCAAGCTCGCCCGCTTCGGCCTCACGGCGCAGGCGGGCCTCGCCGATACTTTCGGCGCCGCCCACGGGCTTGCCCGCTTCGCGCCTCCGCGGCGCGTCCCGGCCCCCTCCCCATCGCGGGCGGGGGAGCCTTCGTGGCGCTACGATTTCGCCAGCGCGATTGCCCCGCCGGGCGAGGCGGAAACGCGGCTCGGCCCCCTCCCCGTCGAGGCCTTGCGGCTCGCGCCCGAAGCCGTGCTGCTCTTGAAGCGGCTGGGGCTGCGCCGCATCGGGCAGCTCTACCGCCTGCCGCGCGCCGCGCTCGAGCGCCGCTTCCGTTCCCCCGAAGCCGCCGCGGCGGTCTTGCTGCGCCTCGACCAGGCGCTGGGCGTCAAGTCGGAGCCACTTGGCGCGCTGATCGAGCCGCCGGCGTTGTTCGTGCAGCGCGCCTTCCCCGATCCGCTCATCTCCTCAGCCGGCCTCGAGGCCGAGACCGAGCGCCTTGCGGTCGAGCTGTGCGCCAGCCTGGAAGCGCGCGGGCTTGGCGCCCGCCGCGTGCACCTGTCGCTCTATCGCGCCGACGGTACGGTTGCCGAAGCGCGCGCCGGCATGAGCTTTCCCTGCCGCACGCCCGAGCATCTGCTGGCGCTCCTGAAGGAGAAGCTCGAAGCCCTCGATGCCGGCTTCGGCGTCGACATCCTCGCCCTTGCAGCCGTGCAGGTGGAACGCCGCGACACCCCGCAGGCGGCGCTGGGGCCGCGGCTTGCGGGCGCGGCGCGTGCCGATCCGGCGCTGCTGGTGGACCGCCTCGCCAACCACCTGGGCGTCGGGCGCGTGAGCCGGCTGGAGCCGCGCGCAAGCCACATCCCCGAGCGCGCGGAAGCGCGCGTGCCGGCGCTGCGTGACAGCGTATCCGCACGAAGCAAGGGTGCGAGCTGGCCGCTCGCGCCCGCAGCCCCGCGTCCGCCGCTGCTGCTCGCCGCGCCCGAGCCCATCGGCGTCATTGCCGAGGTTCCGGAAGGCCCGCCCGCCCGCTTCACCTGGCGCCGGGTGGAGCGTCGCGTCGTGCGCGCGCAAGGCCCGCAGCGTATCGCGCCCGAATGGTGGCGCGAGATCGGATCGAAGGCGAGCCGCACGCGCGACTACTACCGCATCGAGGACGAGGGCGGCGCCGGCTACTGGGTCTATCGCGAAGGGCTCTACGGGCGCGACCAGGACGCGCCGGCGTGGTTCCTGCACGGGCTGTTCGGCTGAGTTTTTCGAAGGTGCAAGCGTGCCGCGTTACGCCGAGCTGCAGGTCACGACCAACTTCTCCTTCCTGCGCGGGGCCTCGCACGGCGAGGAGCTCGTCGCGCAGGCCAAGGCGCTAGGCCTCGACGCGATCGCCGTCACCGACCGCAACACGCTCGCCGGCGTCGTGCGCGCGCATATGGCAGCCAAGGAGGTGGGCCTGCGCCTTATCGTCGGCGCGCGCCTCGACCTGCAGGATGCGCCGAGCCTCTTGTGCCTCCCGCGCGACCGCGCGGCCTATGGCCGGCTGTCGCGGCTGCTCTCGCTCGGGCAGAGGCGCGCCGAAAAAGGCCAGTGCACGCTTTATCTCGACGACGTCGCGAGCCACGCCGAGGGGCAGATCTTCATCGCGCTGCCGCCCGAGGACTGGGATTGGTGCGAGGCGCAAGCTGCTCCTGTCGACGAACGGCGTGGCGCCGCGATCCTTCCCTTCCGGGGCCGCGAGAGTATTCCCTTTCCCCATGCCCTCTCCCCGCAAGCAGGGAAAGCGGCAACGTTCGAGGCGGCGCTGCGGCGCGTAAAAGCGGCGCTTCCCGACGGCCCGCTCTACCTCGCCGCCAGCCACGCCTATCGCGGCGATGATCGCGCGCGCATCTCAGCGCTTTCCCGCCTCGCGAACCGCTGCGCCACGCCGCTCGTCGCCACCGGCGACGTGCTCTACCACGCGCCCCACCGCCGCCCGCTGCAGGACGTGCTCTCCTGCGTCCGCGAGGGCACGACCATCACGCAAGCCGGCCTGCGGCTCGAAGCCAACGCCGAGCGCCATCTGAAGTCGCCCGCCGAGATGGCGCGGCTGTTCAAGGGCCACGAGGCCGCCGTCGCCCGCACGCTCGAGATCGCGGAGGCCTGCACGCTTCTCGCTCGACGAGCTCGTCTACGAGTACCCCGACGAGCCGGTGCCGCCCGGCAAGACCCCGCAGGCGCATCTGGAGGAGCTCACCTGGGAGGGCGCGCGCTGGCGCTTCCCCGACGGCATCCCGGACAAGGTGCAGGCCCTCATCACGCGCGAATTGGCGCTGATCGCCGAGCTGCAATACGCGCCCTACTTCCTCACCGTGCACGACATCGTCCGCTTCGCCCGCTCGCAGGACATCCTGTGCCAGGGGCGCGGCTCGGCCGCCAACTCCGCCGTCTGCTATTGCCTCGGCATCACCGCCGTGAACCCGACCGAGGTCGACCTGCTGTTCGAGCGCTTCATCTCGCCGGAGCGCAAGGAGCCGCCCGACATCGACGTCGATTTCGAGCACGAGCGGCGCGAGGAGGTGATCCAGTACATCTACGCCCGCTATGGCCGCGACCGCGCCGGCCTCGCCGCCACCGTCATCTCCTATCGCGCGCGCTCGGCCGTGCGCGACGTCGGCAAGGCGATGGGGCTCACCGAGGATACCGTCGCCGCGCTCGCCGGCATGGTGTGGGGCACGACCAGCGGCGGCGAATTGCCCGAAAAGCACGTGCGCGCCGCCGGGCTCGATCCCGCCGATCCGCTGCTTGCCGGCCGTGCTCGAATTGACGCACGAGCTGATGGGCTTTCCGCGCCATCTCTCGCAGCACGTCGGCGGCTTCGTGCTGACGCGCGGGCCGCTCGTCGAGGTCGTCCCCGTCGGCAACGCGGCGATGGAGGACCGCACCTTCATCGAGTGGGACAAGGACGACATCGACGCGCTCGGGCCTGCTGAAGGTCGATGTGCTGGCGCTCGGCATGCTCACCTGCATCCGCCGCGCCTTCGACCTCATCGGCCAAGCACGAGGGCACGCCGATGACGCTCGCCACCGTGCCGCGCGAGGACGCCGCCGTCTACGACATGCTGTGCCAGGCGGATTCGATCGGCGTGTTCCAGGTCGAAAGCCGGGCGCAGATGAACATGCTGCCGCGCCTCAAGCCGCGCTGCTTCTACGATCTCGTCATCGAGGTGGCGATCGTGCGGCCCGGGCCGATCCAGGGCGACATGGTGCATCCCTATCTGCGCCGCCGCGACGGCATCGAGGCCGAGCACTATCCCTCGCCGTCGCCCGCGCACGGCGACAAGGACGAATTGCAGCGACATCCTCGGCAAGACCAAGGGCGTGCCGCTGTTCCAGGAGCAGGCGATGCGCATCGCCATGGTCGCGGCGAAGTTCTCCGACGCCGAGGTCAACGAGCTGCGCAAGGCGATGGCCACCTTCCGCCGCCGCGGCACCATCGGCCTGCTCGAGGAGAAGATGGTCGCGCGCATGGTCGCGCGCGGCTACGACCAGGAGTTCGCCGCAGCGCTGCTTCAACCAGATCAAGGGCTTCGGCGAGTACGGCTTTCCCGAAAGCCACGCCGCGAGCTTCGCCCATCTCGTCTATGTCTCGGCCTGGCTCAAGTGCCATTACCCGGCGGCGTTCGCGTGCGCGCTGCTCAACTCGCAGCCGATGGGCTTCTATGCGCCGGCGCAGATCGTGCGCGATGCGCGCGAGCATGGCGTCGAGGTGCGCGCGCGTCGACGTCAACTCTCGCGATTGGGACTGCACGCTGGAGGCCGGCGGCGCAGGCGGCCGGCCGGCGCTGCGGCTCGGCCTGCGCCAGATCGACGGCCTGCCGGAGGACGAGATGCGCAAGCGCATCGTTGCGCGTCACGGCGCATCGCGCCTTCACCGATGTGCGACGATCGTGTGGCGTGCGCGCCGCGGCGTGCCCGGCGCGCCGACGCTCGAGAAGCTCGCCGCCGCCGACGCCTTCCGCTCGCTCGGCCTCGACCGCCGCCAGGCGCTGTGGGAGGTGAAGGCGCTCGGCGCTCGCCGAGCCGCTGCCGCTGTTCGCCTGGAGCGAGACGCGCGAGAGCGGGCCTCGAGCCCGAGGTCGCGCTGCCCGCGATGCCGCTGTCCGAGCACGTCGTCAACGACTACCAGACGCTGCGGCTGTCGCTCAAAGCCCATCCGATGAGCTTCCTGCGCGCGCGCTTTGCGGCAGCGCGCGTGCTCGCCTGCGACGAGCTGCGCGGCGCTGAAGGACGGCGCCTACGTGTCGCGTGGCCGGCGTCGTGCTGGTGCGCCAGCGGCCCGGGCTCGGCCAAGGGCGTCGTGTTCATGACCATCGAGGACGAGACCGGCATCGCCAACGCCGTCGTCTGGCCGAAGACGCTCGAGCGCTTCCGCAAGGTGGTGATGGGCGCGCGCCTGATCCTGATCCACGGCCGCATCCAGCGCCACGAGGACATCATCCACGTCGTCTCGCAGCCGGCTGGAGGACCGCAGCGACTGGCTGCGACTGTTGTCGGAGCACGGCCGCCGACATGAAGGTGCCGATCGCCAATGCCGACGAGGTGCTGCGTCCCGATCCGGGTTCTGCGCGTTCGGCCCAAGAGATGCATCCGCGCTGGGCCAAAAAAGCGCGCGACCCGCGCCTCACGCACCCGCGCGACGCGCGCATCATCCCGAAGTCGCGCGATTTTCACTGAGGCGGCGGCTCGGGGACCGTGTTTTGCGAGCCGTCGGCGCCCATGAATACGGCCAAGAGCCGCACATCCTCCTTGCCAAGGTTGCGCCCGTTGTGAGCGGTGTCGATCGCTTCCACGAACGCGTCGCCCTTGCGAAACACTTTCGTGCCGAGCTTGCCGAAATCGATCGTCAGCTCCCCATCGAGGACGTAGCCGAGCAGCGGCACCTCGTGCTTGTGCCAGCCGCGCTCATCGCCGGGCTTCAGCGTGATGATCGACACGGTCACCTTCGCGGGTGCGCCGGTCGGATAGGCGAACGGCTGGCCGAGGATCGTCTTGCCGGTGCTCAGGATCGTGCTCCCCTCATCGACGGCGGCCGCAGGGCCGGCGCCGGCGACAAAAAGAGCGAGGGCAACGGATGCAAGCACCGGCGCTAGGCGCGCCTCCCGGCGTACATCCGCAAAGCGTGCTGACAGCATCGGGCAGCCTCCTGGCACATCGCGTTGAAAGACGCCAAGAACGATTGCGCCCTCGCGGGTTAACGCGGAGGCAACGCTTCCGCTCGGCAGACCGTTTGCCAAGGCGCTCGACAGCTGAGCGCGCGGCCCCGATAAAGGGCCTCACGGCCGGCCGCGACTGCGAAACGGACATCGATGCCCATTCCCGCCAATTCGAGCCGGCCCGCATTCACTTGGAGCGGCATCCTGGGCAAGTGCTCGCTAGCGCTGCTGCTGGCGGGGCTCGTCCTTGCATATCCGGCGGCGGCGCAAGACGTGCGAAGCGCGCCCGAGGCGACAACGGACTCGGCCGACAGGACGCTCGCCGTGGGCGAGCGCCACATGGTCGTGGCCGCCAACCCCTACGCGGCCGAAGCCGGCCGCGAGATTTTGCGCGCCGGCGGCTCGGCAGTCGACGCGGCCATAGCCGTGCAGCTCGTGCTGAACCTCGTCGAGCCGCAGTCGAGCGGGCTCGGCGGCGGCGCCTTCGTGCTCTACTGGGATGCAGCCAAGTCCGAGCTCAAGGCGTTCGACGGCCGCGAGACGGCGCCGGCCTCCGCCAAGCCCGATCGCTTCCTCGTCGACGGCAAGCCAATGCCGTTCGACACGGCCGTGCGCTCGGGCTTGAGCATCGGCGTGCCGGGCGTCGTCTGCCTCATGGAGACGGTGCACGCGCGCTACGGGCGCCTGCCGTGGGCGCGCCTGTTCGAGCCGGCGATCCGCCTCGCCGAAGCCGGCTTCGAGGTATCGCCGCGGCTGCACATGCTGCTGCGCGGGGCCGGTCCGGAGAGCTTTGTGCCCGAGGCGCGGCGCTATTTCTTCACCGGTACCGGCAGCGCCTGGCCCATCGGCTATACCCTGAAAAACCCCGAGCTCGCCGGCACTTTGCGTCGCATCGCGGCCGAAGGCGCACGCGGCTTTTACGAAGGATCCGTCGCCGAGGCGATCGTGAAAGCGGTCGCCGAGGCGCCGACCGCGGCCGGCGGCATGACGCTGCAGGACCTGGCAGGCTACGCGGTGAAGGAGCGCGCGCCGGTCTGCTTTTCCTATCGCGGCTACAAGATCTGCAGCATGGGCCCGCCGTCGTCCGGCGGCCCGGCGGTCGCGCAGACGCTGGGGCTCCTAGAGCCGTTCGATCTGGGTAAGGGGCGCCGGGCCGTGCTGCAGCCGCAGGCCATGCATCTCATCGCGGAAGCCGAGAAGCTCGCGTTCGCCGACCGCAACCGCTATCTCGCCGATCCCGATTTCGTGACCATCCCGAGCGGCCTGCTCGATCCCAAGTATCTCGACGAGCGCCGCGCCCTCATCGATCCGCTGCGCGCCATGGGCAAACCGAAGCCGGGTGTGCCGCCGGGGGCGGGGCGCCAGTCGTTCGGTCGCGATGCTACGCGCGAGCGCGCCGGGACGAGCCACATCTCCATCATCGACGATAGCGGCAACGCGCTCGCCATGACGACGACCATCGAGGGCGGGTTCGGCTCGCACACGTGGGCTGCGGGGTTCCTGCTCAACAACGAGCTGACGGATTTCTCCTTCGTGCCCGTCGACCCCGAGGGCAAGCCGGTCGCCAACGCGGTGGGGCCCGGCAAGCGCCCGCGCAGCTCCATGGCGCCGACCATCGTATTCGACGGCGCCGGCCACGTGATGGCGCTGCTCGGATCGCCGGGCGGCAGCCGCATCATCCTCTTCGTCGTCAAGACGCTTGTGGCGCTGCTCGATTGGGGCCTCGATGCGCAGGCGGCCGCCGACTTGTCGAACTTCGGCAGCCAGGGCGACGGCTTCGAGGTCGAGCTCGACGGCGCGGCGATCTGGCCGGCGCTCGCCTTGAAGTCGTTCGGCCATCGCATCGTGCCGAGCTGACATGAGCTCCGGGACCCACGTCATCGTGCGGCGCGACGGCTCGCCTGGAAGGCGGGGCCGATGCCCGCCGCGAAGGTGCCGCGCTGGGAGATTGAGCGGTGACGACGCGCACGCTATCACCGTTCTCGGCGCCGGCATCCTCGGGCTGTGGCAGGCGCATGCGCTTGCCCGCGCCGGCCATCGCGTGCGCCTCATCGAGGCGAGCGCGGAGCCGTTTGCGCAGGCAGCCAGCCGCTACGGCGGCGTGATGCTGGCGCCCGAGCGCGAGGCGGAGACCGCGCCGCCGGTCCTGCGCCAGCTCGGCCGCGAAGGCGTGGCGGCCTGGCGCGCGCTATATCCGCAGCTCGCCTGCGCTGGCAGCCTCGTCGTCGCCGGCGCGCGCGACGCTTCCGAGCTCGACCGTTTCGCCAGGCAGACGCAAGGCCATGAGCGCCTCGATGGCGAGCGCCTGCACAAGCTCGAGCCGGAGCTAGCGGGGCGCTTCGCCTCCGCGCTCTATTTCCCTGACGAGGCGCACATGCCGGCGCCGGCCGCGCTCGAGTTCATGCTGGAGGAGGTGCGCCGCGCTGGCGTCGAGGTGATCTTCGGTGCCGATTGCGCGAGCCCAGGCATCGCGACACCGTTATCGACTGCCGCGGCCTCGCCGCCCGCGATTGCCTCGCCGACCTGCGCGGCATTCGCGGCGAGCGCCTGATCGTGCGCTCGGACGAGATCGCGCTGCGGCGGCCCGTTCAGCTCCTGCACCCGCGCCAGCCGATCTACGTCGTGCCCTGGGGCGACGGACGCTTCATGGTCGGCGCCACCCTGATCGAGAGCGAGGACGACGGCCCGGTGACGGTGCGCTCGGCACTCGAGCTCCTGAGCGCCGCCTACGCGGTGCATCCGGCGTTCGCCGAAGCCGAGATCCTCGAGCTCGGCGCCGGCGTGCGACCGGCCTTCCCCGACAATGTCCCGCGCGCGATCGTGCGCGACGGCGGGCGTCGCATCTTCGTCAACGGCGCCTACCGCCACGGCTTCCTGCTGGCACCCGTGCTCGCCGCGGCCGTCAACGATTACATCGCGACCGGCCGCGCGCGCGCGCCGATCCTCGTCATCGAGTGAACGACGCTCAGGTGACGACGGTCGCCTTTGGCCCCATCATCGCCTGGATCTCGCGCAGGACGCTCGAGGCGCGCCACACGTGCTCGATGCGGAATTGCTCGTTGCCGCCGCCGAAGATGGCGATCTTGCCCTCGATGTCGCTGGTGCCGAGGCCGAGGATGCCGAGCCCCAAGATCTTGTGCGCGAGCAGGTCGTCGCTGTAACGCGTCAGGCGCACGTGCATCACCGAGTAGCTCTCGGGCGCGCGGCCGAGGATCGAGGCAAAGCGCTGCACCCGCTCGATCTGCGCGCCGCGGAAGCGCCAGAAGCTCAGGCGGTCGGCGATGAAGACGATCACGAACCAGACGACGAACAGTGCCGACGATACCATCATGTAGAAGGCGAGGTTCATGTGCACGAGGATCGCGGGCGGCGTCTTGAACAGCCCGTCGATGCTCATGATGAACTGCGTGCCGGCGGCCGCTCCAAAGAGGAGCAGGATCAGGAGGATGGCGGCGATGCCGCGCGCCTTCACCGTGGTGGCGAGCGCAACGAACAGCAAGAGCAGCGTGAACGAGATGCCGAGCCAGGCACCTGGATATATGAGCAGCGGCTTGCCGCCGCCGATGGTAAAGGTCTCGCCCTGCGCGTAGGTGAGCAGCGCACAGAAGAAGCCGTAGACCCAAACGACCCACCAATAAAGGATTGGCGAGTGCGGATAGACGCGAACCTCGGTGAGCTGGGATTTCCCCGCCGTTCCTGCAGGAGACTGCGTTTCCATCCCCGTTGACGCCATGGCGCCTCCCCCAGCCGAATGAGCGGCTGCCTTGTTTGTTTATAGCGCCCCCAGCCCGATATTCATGGCATTCGTGCCGGAAGGCTGTCAACGCGAGAGCAGGGCGGGAGCTTGGTGAAGGGCTAGGCGCCTTGAGCTTTCGGGGCGAATTCTATTGAATTGGCGCAGCGGCCGGATTTGCCGCCGAGAACCTGCGGGAGCTTCCCCTGGCCACGCATATGGACGACGGACGCGAGATCATCGTCAACGGCGACAGGCTGGCGACGCGTGCAGGCACGCTGGCCGAGCTGCTCGCCGAGCTTGGCCTCGCGGGCAGTCGCATCGCCACCGCGCGCAACGGCGATTTCGTCTCCGAGGGCGCGCGCGTCTCGACCGCAATCGAGCGCCGGCGACCGCATCGAAATCGTCTCGCCCCGTCACGGCGGCTAAGGAACGCGCCATGAACGCCCTCGAACCGCCGGCCGTGGTCTCCGACGCGCTTTCCGGCGCGCTCGCGCTCTACGGCGTGGAGCTGCCCTCGCGGCTGCTGCTCGGCACCGCGGGCTACCCGTCCCCGCACGTGCTGGCGGGCGCGGTCGAAGCCTCCGGTGCCGGCATCGTGACGGCGTCGCTGCGGCGCGAGCAGGCGCGCGGGCGCTCGGGCGAGCGGTTCCTCGATCTCGTGCGCTCGCTCGGCGTGCGCGTGCTGCCCAACACGGCTGGTTGCCGCACCGTGAAGGAGGCGGTGACGACGGCGCAGATGGCGCGCGAGGTGTTCGCGACCGACTGGGTGAAGCTCGAGGTCATCGCCAACGACGACACGCTGCAGCCGGAGGTGATCGGGCTGGTCGAGGCCGCGGGCATCCTCACGCGCGAGGGCTTCAAGGTGCTGCCCTACACCACCGAGGATTTGTCCATCGCCGAGCGGCTGCTGGCCGCCGGATGCCAGGTTCTGATGCCGTGGGGCGCGCCCATCGGCTCGGGCCGCGGCCTCGCCAACCCCTATGCGTTGCGCAGCCTGCGCGCCTATTTCGCAAGCGTGCCGCTGATCATCGACGCGGGCATCGGTGCACCCTCGCACGCATCCGCCGCGATGGAGATGGGCTACGACGGCGTGCTGCTCAACACCGCGGTTGCGAGGGCGGGAGATCCCGTGCGCATGGCCGATGCCTTCGCCAAGGCTATCGCGGCCGGGCGGGCGGCCTACGAGGCGGGGCTCATGGAAGCGCGCGACATGGCACAGCCGTCGACGCCCGTCGCCGGCACGCCGTTCTTCGATCTCGGCCCTGGGCCCAAAGTTCCCGGCGATGAGTGAGGCGCGGGGGGGGCTCGACGTCTTCTATCCCATCGTGCCCGACGCCCTATGGCTGGCGCGGCTCGTGCCGCTGGGGGTGCGCACCATCCAGCTCCGCATCAAGGAGGCGCCGCGCGACGAGGTTCGCCGTCAGATCGCGCTTAGCCTGGAGGTTACGCGCGCGTACGGCTGCCGGCTCATCGTCAACGACCACTGGCGGGAGGCGATCGAGGCCGGCGCCGACTGGGTGCATCTCGGCCAGGAGGATCTGGCCGGCGCCGATCTCAAGGCGCTTAAGGCCGCGCGCGTGCGCCTGGGCATCTCCAGCCACAGCCAAGAGGAGCTCGACGTGGCGCTCACCGCGGCGCCGGACTACGTGGCGCTCGGCCCGGTCTATGCAACGAAGCTCAAGGCGATGAAATGGGCGCCGCAGGGTCTCGATCGCGTGCGCCAATGGAAGGCTCGCATCGGAGACAAGCCGCTTGTCGCCATCGGCGGCATCACGCCGCAGCGCGCGCCGGCCGTGCTTGCTGCGGGTGCACAATCGGTGGCGGTGATCACCGACTTTATGACAGCGCCGGACCCCGAGCAGCGCGTCCGCGATTGGCTCGCGTGGGCGCAAACGATGCGACGCAGCGCGGTCGATAGTGGCTGAGCTGCGCCGCTCGAGAAAAGCATCTCGCGCCATGACCTTCCCCGCTTGCGCTCGCACGTGCACTGGCATCAAATGGTATGCAACGGTTCTGTGACTGCACGGGCTGGCGTTGGCCGGCCCGGAACACGAGCGTGCGCATGGCTTTTCGCTTCAGGCTTGCCGAGACCTTCGAGGAAGGCTGCCAGCGGATTGCGCGCGAGCAGATCGAGCGCGCGCAGGCGCAGCTCAAGGGCCCCGATGACCCTATCGTCGCTGTGCATGAGACGCGCAAATCGCTAAAGCGCCTGCGCGCGCTTTTGCGCCTCATCCGCCCGACCATCGGCGAGAGCGCCTTCCACCACGAGAACGCGCAGCTGCGGGAGATTGCCCGCGGCCTGTCGAACGCGCGCGACCGCCACGTGCTGCTGGAGACCGTCGTCAAGCTCGAAGCGACTTCGGCGTTGCCGCGCAAGGGCTTCGGCCAGGCCGTGCGGGAAGCCCTCACCGCCACCAACGGCGAGCAGAGCCCTGTCGTCGAGGGCGCGGGGATGCGTCAAGCGCAGGGCCGGCTGGCGGAGGCCAAGAAGCGTTTCGCGCGGCTGCACCTATCTGGGCACGGCTTCAATGTCGTCGGGCCCGGGCTCGAGGCGAGCTACCGCCGGGCCCGCCGCGCCTTTCGCCAGGCCTACGTCGAGCTGACCGACGAAGCCTTTCACGAATGGCGCAAGGGCGCGCAGCAGCACTGGCGCCACATGCTGCTGCTGACGCGTGCGTGGCCCGCCTCCCTCGCCGCGCGCGCAAGCGAGTCGCGCAGCCTGTCGCAACTCCTGGGCGACGATCACGATCTAGCCCTGCTCGTTGCCTTCATACGCTCGGAGGCCGGCGCGCGCCTCGGCGCCGATGCCGCCGCGATCGAGAAGGCGGCACGCCGCCGTCAGCAGGAATTGCGGTCGATTGCGCATCCGATGGGGCTGCGGCTGTTTGCCGAAAGCCCCAAGGCGCTGCATCACAACCTGGCGGCCTACTGGGACGCCGCCGTCGCGCTGAAAGAGCGCGAGCCCGACGAGGACGACACCCGTCCCGTCCGCAAAACGAGCGCGCATGCAACGCGCCGCCGCCGTCCCGCCGCCCGCGCCTGACGGCGGCGTTCGCGGGCGGTCGTCGCCTTCCCCGCGCTTATTCGCTAGTGTGACGGTCGCAGCCTCCGCCCCCCGAGGAAACCCGACGTGAACGAGACGAAGAGGAGCGCCGACTTCGAGCCCGGCGATGCCCCGCTGCCCGGCGGCCACCCCCAGGTGGCGCACGGCCGCATCGGCGTGCTGCTCTTGAACCTCGGCACGCCTGACGCGACCGACTACTGGTCGATGCGCCGCTACCTGAAGGAGTTCCTCTCCGACCGCCGCGTCATCGAGGTGCCGCGCTGGAAATGGTGGCCGATCCTCAACCTCGTCATCCTCACCATCCGCCCCGGCCGCAAAGGCCTGGACTACCGCAAGATCTGGAACGAGGAGCGCGACGAGGGTCCCTTAAAGACGATCACGCGCGCGCAGGCCGAGAAGCTGGCGGCCGCGCTTGCCGACAATCCGCGCATCGAGGTCGACTGGGCCATGCGCTACGCCACGCCCTCGACGGCGAGCCGCATCGAGGCACTCAGGGCGCGCGGCTGCGACCGCATCCTGCTCGTGCCGCTTTATCCGCAATACGCCGCCGCCACCACCGCCACCGCGTGCGACGAGGCCTTCCGCACGCTGATGCGCATGCGCTGGCAGCCAGCGGTGCGCACGGCGCCGAGCTACCACGACGACCCCGTCTACATCGAGGCGCTCGCGGCTTCCATGCGCCGGCACCTCGCAGCGCTCGACTTCGAGCCGGAGGTCATCGTCGCGACCTTCCACGGCATGCCGCAGGCCTACCTTGAGCGGGGCGACCCTTATCATTGCCAATGCCAGAAGACTTCGCGCCTGTTGCGTGGGGCGCTGGGCTGGCCCGAGGACAAGTGGCGCACCACCTTCCAGTCGCGCTTCGGCAATGACCCGTGGTTGCAGCCCTACACGGACGAGACCGTCAAGCGATTAGCCGGCGAAGGCGTGAAGCGGCTCGCGCTGGTGGCGCCGGGCTTCTCCGCTGATTGCCTGGAGACGCTGGAGGAGCTCGACCGGGAGAACCGCCACTATTTCGAGGAGGCGGGCGGCGAAAGGTTCGCCTATTTACCGGCGCTCAACGACAGCGAGGAAGGCATGCGCGCGATCGCGGCGGTGGTGCGCCGCGAGCTTACGGGCTGGGTTTGAGGGGGCTGGGTGTGAGGGGAAATAGCCCGTTGGCGCTCAGTCGGCGACCGGGCGGTCGGGTTCGGTGAGGTCGATGCCGGCGCAGTTGGCGCCGGACAGCTCGCCGCCTCCGCAGCCGCAAAGAAGCAGCGTCGAAAGCGGGATGCAGACAGCCGCGATACGCATGGAAGCCGGTCCCAAACCCGGCCTCGAAACTAGCAAACCGGGGCTAATTTCGCGCTAATCCGCGGTATCAGGCACCGTTCCATAAGTAACTGCTTAGCAATAATATTTTTACCTTATCTTTGCGGTTCGGCCGGTAAGGTGGCGACAGGCTTGCGGCAATGTTTGTCCCATCCCGCGCCACCATTGAGGACTGACAGCATGGATCCGTTTTCCGGCGGCTTTGGAGTGTTCGGCATCCTGCTCATCCTGCTGGCGGTCGCCGCGCTGTGGTCGACCGTCAAGATCGTGCCGCAGGGATCGAACTACACGGTCGAGAATTTCGGCCGCTATACCCGCACGCTGCAGCCCGGCCTGCACATCCTCGTTCCGGTGATGGAACGGGTCGGCGACCGCATGAACATGAAGGAGCAGGTGCTCGATATCCCGAGCCAGGACGTCATCACCAAGGACAACGCCATGGTGCGCGTCAACGGCGTCACCTTCTTTCAGGTGCTCAATGCCGCCCGCGCCGCCTACGAGGTCGACCAGCTCGAGCCCTCGATCGTCAATCTCACCATGACCAACGTCCGCACCGTCATGGGCTCCATGGATCTGGACGAGCTGCTGTCCAACCGCGACCAGATCAATGCCAAGCTCCTGCAGGTGCTGGATCAGGCGACGGAAGCCTGGGGCATCAAGGTAACGCGCATCGAGATCAAGGACATCGATCCGCCGCGCGACCTCGTCGACAGCATGGCGCGGCAGATGAAGGCGGAGCGCGAGAAGCGCGCGCAGATCCTCGAATCGGAAGGCCTGCGCCAGGCGGCAATCCTGCGCGCCGAGGGCGAGAAGCAGGCGGTCGTGCTTGAGGCCGAGGGCCGGCGCGAGGCGGCATTCAAGGATGCCGAGGCGCGCGAGCGCTCGGCTGCCGCCGAAGCCAAGGCGACCCAGCTCGTCTCTGACGCCATTGCGGCCGGCAACGTGCAGGCGATCAACTACTTCATCGCCAACAACTACGTGAAGGCATTGGAATCGCTCGCCAAGGCGCCCAACCAGAAGGTCATCCTGATGCCGCTCGAGGCGGCGTCCGTGATCGGCTCGATCGCGGGTCTGGCGCAGATCACGTCGGAAGCGTTCGAGGGCCAGCCCGCCGCGCAAGCGGCGCGCGCCAAGGGCAGCGTCCCGCCCACCGCGCGCTGAGCTTGCGGCCGTTGGAGCTAAGGGCCAACTCCCTGCTATGATCGGGGGCATTGAGCAGTGGAGTTCGACATGCGGTTGACGGAATTCTTCGCAAGCCTCGGGGCCTGGAACTGGTTCATCGTCGCGGTCGCTCTGTTCGTCCTCGAGACCGTCGTTCCCGGCGTGCATTTCATCTGGTTCGGGCTCGCGGCGGCGATCGTCGGCCTTGCCGGCCTCGTCGTCGACATCCCCTGGGAGTGGCAGTTGATCGCGTTTGCCATTCTCTCCTGCATTACGGTCTTCTTCGCACGCCGCTACACCTCGCCGGATAAGACGCGCAGCGACGAGCCCGACCTCAATGTGCGCGCGGCGCAATACGTCGGTCGCGTGGTGACGGTCGAGGAGCCGATCGCCGGCGGCCGCGGCAAGGTGCGCGTCGGCGACACCGTGTGGTCGGCGCAGGGCAGCGACGCTCCCTTGGGTGCCCGCGTGCGCGTCACGGGCACCAACGGCTGCGTGCTGCTGGTCGAGCATGCGGCTTCCTGAGCGAGACGCGCGTCCGAGCGCCATTCTGTGGCTTGCTGCCGTGGCGAGCCTGCTCTTGCCCGTCGCCGGCGTCGCGCTTTCGCTCTACGGCGTGTTCGAGATTGCCAACGAGGATGCCGCCGGCTGGCTCTGGGTCGGCGCGGGTGCGTTCCTTGTCGTTGCCGACATGGTCGTCGACTGGGTCTGGGCGCGGCCCGCCGTCAGCAAGAGCGATGAGCCCAACCTGAACCGCCGCGGGGCCGAGCTCGTGGGCCAGATCGTCATGGTCGTGGAGCCGATCGAGGCGGAGGGGCGCGGCAAGGTGCGCGCCGCCGACACCGTGTGGGCGGCCGAGGGCGTCAAGGCCGCGGTCGGCAAGCGCGTGCGCGTCGTCGGCGTCAGGGGCACGGTGCTGACGGTCGCCGCAACCTGAGGCGGGGTGGCAGGTACGCAACGTTGCGGGCTTGGGCTAGTGTCTCCCCATGAACGAACGCGTAAAAAAGCTCACCGAAGAAATCCGCAAGCTTCCGCCCGAGGAGCAGGCCGACCTCATCGACGAGCTGATCGTGTTGACCTACCGCGAGCCCGACGCGGAGCCTGACAAGGCCTGGGCGGAGGAAGCCAAAGACCGGCTTGATGCGTGGCGACGCGGCGAGCTCAAGTCGCGCTCGGCAGCGGAGGTGCTCGCTAAGCATCTCAAGCCGTGAGGCTTGAATTCACCGCCGTGAGCTGGAACTCGACGAGGCGGTCTCATACTATGACCGGCAGCGGGCTGGGCTGGGGAGAGAGTTCGCGCCCGAAGTATCGCGCGCCGCCGGCCGCATTCTGGAATATCCGCACGCATGGCAGCAATTGGGCGACGAAACTCGTCGCTGCCAACTCAACCGGTTCCCGTATGGTCTCGTCTACGCCGTTGAGGATGACGCCGTCGTTGTGCTGGCGGTTATGTTCTTGCGGCGCAAGCCGGGCTACTGGCGCGACCGTCTGAAGAGGCGGGAGTAGCCCTTGGGGCGCTAAGCCACGCCGGCGCGGAGTAGGTCGTGCACGTGCACGATGCCGACCGGCTTGCCCTTGTCGACCACGAACAGCGCCGTGATGCGCGCCGCGTTGATCATCTCCAGCGCGGCGGAGGCGAGCATCTTCGGCGTCGCCGTCTTGGGCCGCCGCGTCATGATGTCGGCCGTGCGCGCCTTGACCAGATCGCCGCCCATGTGCCGCCGCAGGTCGCCGTCGGTGACGATGCCGATGAGCTTGCCCTTGTTGTCGACGATGCCGAGGCAGCCGAAGCTCTTCTGCGTCATGGTGACCAGCGCGCCGCCCATGAGATCGGTGTCGCGCGCGAGCGGTACCTTGTCGCCCTTGTGCATGACGTCAGCCACGTGCTGCAGGCTGGCGCCGAGCGAGCCGCCCGGGTGGAAGGCCTTGAACTGGTGGGCGGTGAAGCCGCGCGCCTCGAGCAGCGCGATGGCGAGGCAGTCGCCGAGCGCGAGCTGCATGGTCGTGGAGGTGGTGGGGGCGAGGCCGTGCGGGCACGCCTCCTTGATGCGCGGCAGCTCGAGCACGATGTCGGCGTGCTGGCCGAGCGCGCTCTCGGCTCGCGAGGTGATGGCGATGAGCGGCACCTTGTGGCGGCGCGAATAGGTAATGAGCGGTTTCAGCTCGACCGTCTCGCCCGACCACGACAGCGCCAGCAGCACATCGTCGGGCGTGATCATGCCGAGGTCGCCGTGCGAGGCTTCCGTCGGGTGCACGAAGAACGAGGGCCGGCCCGTCGAGGCGAACGTGGCCGCGATCTTTTGCCCGACGTGGCCGCTCTTGCCGATGCCCGACACGATGACGCGTCCGCGGGCCGGCCGCATCGCCTGCAGCGCCGCCTCGAAGGGGCGCGCCATGGTGGTCGAGAGCGCTTCGCGCAGCAGCGCCAGCCCCTCGCATTCGAGATCGAGCGTGCGCAGGGCAGATGCAACCGGGAGGCGGCCTAAGCGCTTTCCGCCCTCGATGCTCTTGAATTTCCGCAAAGGTCCGGCCGCCGTCATGGTCAGTTCCCCCGACGCCCCAGCGACGCTTAAGGTTAGAAGTTTCTTACAAATTTCGGGCCCTGTCCAGCCGCGGACCCGGCGTTGCCCACCGGCGGGGCGGCCATCCTAAACAGACCGTTAACCGACGTTCCCTAGGGTCGACGCAGGGGTGCAGGCGTTCGCGTGACGAGTAATCTCATGGGAGCGCTTGGTGAACAGCCGGCAGCGATCGCTTTGGCTATTGTTGGGCCTCTTGGCCGCAACAGGCGCCGGGCTGCCGCTGAGGCCATCTGCGGCTGAAGCGCAGATCCTCGACCCGCCGGTGCGCACGCTGCCGCGGCCCGTGCGCCCTAAGCTGCCGCCCGAGACGCCCGATCCCCTCCTCGCCCCCGACGACCAGGCCCCCGCAGATCCCGGCTTCGCGCCCGACTTCGGAACGACCACGGTAACGCCTACCGACGCGCAGGAAGGCATCGACCCGCAGGACGCGGCTTCCACCGAGGTGGAGGCGCGCGAGGCGCAGGATGCCGCCACGCTGGGCGCCGAGGAGCTGGGCGACGCCGACGAGTTCGGCGAGGCGCGCACGCGGCCGCGCCAGCTTCCCCCGCAGGACGGCGACCTGCCGACCGTGATCGAGGAGGCCGCGCCGGCAGGCGAGGGCATCGTCGACCTCAACGCGCCGAGCGGGCTGCCCAACGAGCTGGACACGACGCTCGCCGACATGCGCAACCCGCGCGATCTCACGCTCTTTGCCGGCATCGGGGCGAGCTTCGATCCCCTGTTGCTCCAGGCTCAGGAGACCAACCCGATCTTCATCGACATCGCCACCTTCGATCCCGACCCGTTCGTGCCGCTCGGCACACGCATCGGCAGCTTCCTGTTGTTCCTCGCGCTCGAATCCGACGGCGATTACAACAGCAACGTCTTTGCCTCGCCGGAAGCGCTGGGCGACTACTCGCTCGAGGTGCGTCCGTCCGTGCGGCTAGCCTCCACCTGGGGCGTGCACGCGCTGGAGTTCCGCGCCAGCGGCGACCTGAGCTTCCACGACAAGTTCGAGACGGAAGACGACCGCGCCTATCTGGTCGAAGCGCTGTCGCGCCTCGATATCACGCGCCGCTCCAACATCCAGTTCGGCTATGCGCACGAGGAGGCGCAGGAAAGCCGCTCGGCGATTAACGCGAGCTCGGTGGGCACGCGGCCCGACGTCGTGGTCAACCGCGCGCGGCTCGCCGGCAACCAGACGTTCAACCGCCTGAGCCTGCAGCTGCGCGGCGCCCTCATCGACACCCGCTACGGCAACGACATCGTCGCCGGCGAGGTCGAGAGCAACGAAGACCGCGACTTCACGCTCTACGAGGAGGCCTTCCGCCCGCAGTGGGAGTTCAACCCGAACCTGTTCCTGTTCTCCGACATCTCGGTCAACCAGCGCGACTATCCGCTCGCCGCTTTCACCGACGGCCTCAACCGCACGTCAGAAGGCGAGCGCTATCGCGTCGGCTTGTCGTTCGGGACCCTCGGCGCATACCTCAGCGGCTCGGCGAGCGTCGGCTACGGTCGACAGGTCTACGAGAACCCGCAGCTCATCCCGATCGACGGCTTCCTGTTCGACGCCGACCTGACGTGGCGCGTGACCGCCATCACCTCGCTGCTGTTCACCGCCGTAACCGACATCGCCGAGACGACGACAAACGACGCCGGCGGCGTGCTCGAGCGGACGTATGCCATCCAGGCGCGCCACAGCTTCTCGACGCGGCTGGTTGGCAGCCTCGCCGCGACCTACCTCAATCGCGACTTCGTCGGCGGCGACCTCACCGAGCAGCAGTCGAGCGAGGCCGCGGGGCTCGAATACTACCTGAGCCGCGAGTACGTGCTGTTCAGCCGGTACGCGCACACGAACTTCTACACCACCGCGCCCAATGGCGATTACAGCGTCGAGGAAGTGCAGCTCGGCCTGCGCATCCGCCACTGAGGCAGAATCTTCATACGGACGATCGAATTTCCCATCCTGTGACGCCGGGGCCACGAGTTCCAGCCAATCCGCGCACGCGTTGTGCATGGGGGTGTCATCGCACGCTGCCAATCGTACAACAGGCGGTCGTCCGCCTCGCGCGGGCTGAGTGCAGGCGGGTCCGATCGATGCGTCTCGTCGTTTGCGTGCTGGCAGCTCTGATCGCCGCGGCACTTCCCGGCGGACCTGCGCGCGCCAACGGGCCGGAGTGGGCGCCGTGGTAGCCGGTCAAGGATGCGCTGACCAAAGTCGACTTCGACCGCGTTGCCTATGTGGAAGGTGGCGGCGACCTCACGCAGACCTCGACGGCAGCCGGCGCCAACTCGCTCATCATCGCCAGCAACGGCACCATCTTGGGGCCGCAGCAGCTCCAGGGGCAGCAGACGCTGCAGGGCGGCGCCTCGACCATCAACGTGCAGGGTCAGAAGTCCGGCACCATCGCGCCCTTCACGGCGCCGGGCTCGCGGCCCACGTTCCTCAACGACGATCCCGGCACTGCGGACAGCACCACGATCGAGGTACTGGGCAGCGGCACGCACATCGCCGGCGTCGACCTCGTTGGCGCCGGGCAATTCTCCGGCTTCTTCTTCAACGCGGGCATTACGGGCACCGGTGTCGTCAACTCGTTCATCGAGAACGTCGTCATCAGCGAGTTTTCCGGCGTCGGCGTCGCGTTCGAGAACAACAACGAGCTGACTATTTTCAATACGGTCGTGAAGGACATCGGCGACGTCGGCATCGCTTTCGGCAACGACAACGGCGTGACGCTGGCAAACGTTGCCGTCAGCAACGTGGCCCTCGGCAATGGCATCGAGTTCTTCGACCGCAATACGGTTTCGATCAGCGATAGCCTCGTCACCGACGTCGGCGCCATCGGTATCGCCTTCCTCGACGACAAACGTCTTCTCGATCAGCAACACGCTGATCTCGCAAGTCTGCTGCGCGGGGATCGAATTCGGGATCCACAATACGGCGCAGATCACCAACACGACGATCACGGATGCAGTCCACAACGGCATCGTAGGTGACAGCGACAACACCGTGACCATCGCCGGCGTGAATATCACCAACACCGGCGAAGACGCGATCTCGTTCAACGATCACAATACCGTGTCGATCAGCAACAGCTCGGTCGCCAACGTCTTCTTCGGCGATGGGATCGCCTTCGGCGACGACAACCAAGCCACGCTGAAAAACGTCTCCGTCAGCAATGTCTTCGTCGACGGCATCTCCTTCCGGGACCGCAACGCGGTGTCGATATCCGACACGAGCGTCAGCGGCACCGGGCAGTTCGGCATCTCCTTGCGCGACGACAACGCCAACTTCACGATCACCCGCACCACCATCAGCGATGTATGCTGCGCCGGCATCGCGCTCGAGGCCGGGAACTCCGGCGTCATCACCAACACGACAATTACCAACAGCCACACTATGGGGATCTTGCTTGTCGCCGACAACGACGTGACCATCAGCTCCATCACCATCAGCGACATCGCCATCAACGGGCTCGAGATCCTCGGCTCCGGGAACTCGGTGCAGCTCGCCAACGCGACCTTCAGCGGCACCTTCGGCAACTACGTCATCTCCATCGACGGCACGCCTAACACCCTTTCCGGCACCGGCAACGTCTTCAACGGTACCGCGGGGAGCGGTCTGTGCTTCGATGTCGGCGGGCAAACCGGCCAGTTCACGTTCACCACACCGCCGCCCACCTGCCCGTGAGGCTCAGGCGAGCTTCTTGATCGCGGCCTTCAGCGCCGGCGCAAGATCCGGCCGCTCCAGCCCGTAGGCGAGGTTTGCTAGCAGGAAGCCGATCTTGGTGCCGCAGTCGTAGATGGTTCCGTCGAAGCGCACGGCGTGGAACGGCTTGCCGGCTTTCAGCATCGCGACCATGGCGTCGGTGAGCTGGATCTCGCCGCCGGCGCCGCGCTCGCCCCGCTCCAGGATGCCGAACATCTCCGGCTGCAGGATGTAGCGCCCCGAGATGTGCAGGTTCGACGGCGCGGTGCCGGCCTTCGGCTTCTCCACCATGCCGGTGATCTCCGACACCTTCGCCGTGCGATCCTTGACGCCCACGATGCCGTACTGGTGCGTCTCGCTGTCTGGCACCGGCGAGACCGCGATGTGGTTGCCGCCGTGCTCGTTGAACGCCGCGATCATCTCGGCGAGGAACGGCTTCTCCCCGTGATGCAGCATGTCGGGCAACAGCACCGCGAACGGCTCGTCGCCGACGATGTCGCGCGCGCACCACACCGCATGCCCAAGACCCAGTGGCTCCTGCTGGCGCGTAAAGCTCGTGGCGCCGGCGGCTGGGAGCGCCTCGGCGAGCTCCTTCAGCTCCTTGGTCTTGCCGCGTGCCGCAAGCGCGCTTTCCAGCTCGAGCTGCCGGTCGAAATGGTCCTCGATGGCGCCCTTGTTGCGGCCGGTGACGAAGATGAAATGCTCGATACCCGCCGCGCGCGCCTCGTCGACCACGTGCTGGATGGCCGGGCGGTCGACGACGGTGAGCATTTCCTTGGGCACCGCCTTGGTCGCGGGCAGGAAGCGCGTGCCGAGCCCGGCGACGGGGAATACGGCCTTGCGGATGCGCTGCGCGGGTCGGGGCATGTCGGGAACTCCGGGGGTCGATGAATCTTGTCGGCCGCAGACGTTAACGCGGGAACGGCCGGCGTGGAGGGTTGTTTCAGTCCAAGATTAAGCTTTGCGATGCTAGGGTGCCCCGCAAAGCAGGGCGTTCGGGAAGGCGCAAGCGATGACTGTTCTCGTCACCGGGGGAGCCGGGTACATCGGAAGCCACATGGTGCTCGAGCTTCTCGATTGCGGGGAGCGGGTCGTCGTGCTCGACAATCTGTCGACGGGCTTCCGCTGGGCAGTGCCGGCCAACGCCACTCTCGTCGTCGGCGATGTCGGGGACCAGGAGCTCGTTCGCAGCATCGTCCGCAAGCACGGCGTCGAATCCATAATCCATTTCGCAGGCTCGATCGTGGTGCCGAAGTCGGTCGCCGATCCGCTCGGCTACTACCACAACAACACCGTCAAGTCGCGCGCCCTGATGGAGGTCGCAGTCGAGCTCGGCATCAAGCGCTTCATCTTCTCCTCCACCGCTGCCGTCTACGGCATGCCCAAGGAGAACCCGGTGCGCGAGGATGCGGACCTGAAGCCGATGTCGCCCTACGGCTCCTCCAAGCTCATGACCGAGATCATGCTGGGCGACACCGCGGCCGCGCATGATTTCAACTACGTGGCGCTGCGCTATTTCAACGTCGCGGGCGCCGACCCCAAGGGCCGCTCCGGCCAGTCGACGCCCAACGCGACGCACCTCATCAAGGTCGCGTGCGAGACGGCGTTGGGCAAGCGCCCGTTCATGGAGGTGTTCGGTACCGACTACCCGACGCCGGACGGCACCTGCATCCGCGACTACATCCACGTCACCGATCTGGTGCGCGCGCACCTCGTGGCGCTGCGCCACCTGCGCGCCGGCGGCGCATCGGACGTGTTCAACTGCGGCTACTCGAAGGGCTTCTCCGTGCTGCAGGTGATCGAGGCCGTGAAGCGCGCCTCCGGCGCCGATTTCGATGTCCGCCTCTCCGCGCGCCGCCCCGGCGACCCGGCGGCCATCGTCGCGGCCTCCGACAAGATCCGGGTGCGGCTCGGCTGGCGGCCGCAGCACGACAGCCTCGACGCCATCGCTGTCCAGGCGCTCGCGTGGGAAGCGCATCTGGGCCAGCTCAAGTACGCGAGCTAGCGGCTTTATTCACATGCCCGTAGGCAGGCGCCTCGCCCAAATCGCGGGGCGCAGCTAGTGCTTGCCGATATCCGTGTCGCGGCACCGTGCTTTGCCGCGGTGCGCGCACTATATTGGATCATCGTCCGACACGACTGGCCCCGGGGGAAAGCAAGGATGAGCACGCCCGATAGCGAAGCAGCAGCGCTGCCGCACGGCGATCCCGCCGACTACGTCGAGGACGGGCAGGTGCTGATCGGCTGCAGCCGCCAGGGGCGCGAGCTGGTGGCCGAGTGCGTCGAGCTCAAGCTCGCCAATCGCCACGGCCTTGTCACCGGCGCGACCGGCACCGGCAAGACGGTGACGCTGCAGGTGCTGGCGGAGGGCTTTTCCGCCGCCGGCGTGCCGGTGTTTGCCGCCGACATCAAGGGCGACCTCTCCGGCATCGCGGTGCAGGGCGAGCCAAACGCCAAGCTCGTGCAACGCGCCAAGGACATCGGGCTCACCCGTTACGGCAACACGTCGTTCCCGGTGGTGTTCTGGGACATCTTCGGCCGCGACGGCCACCCGGTGCGCGCAACCGTGGAGCAGATGGGGCCGCTGCTCTTGTCGCGGCTCCTGGAGCTGACCGAGCCGCAGGAAGGCGTGCTTAACATTGCGTTTCGCTGGGCGGCCGATGAGCGCGCCGACGGCGACGAGCGCATGGTCATCCGCGACTTGAAGGATCTGCGCGCCGTCATCGACGAGATGGGCCGGCGCTCGTCGGAGCTGCGCAGCAAGTACGGCAACGTGGCGCCCGCGACCGTCGGCGTGATCCAGCGCCGCCTGCTCGTCCTGGAGCAGCAGGGCGCCGACAAGTTCTTCGGCGAGCCGGCGCTCGACATCCTCGACTTCATCAAGCTCGCGCCCGACGGCCGCGGCGTCATCAACATTCTCTCGGCCGAGAAGCTGATGAACACGCCGCGCCTCTACGCGAGCTTTCTCTTGTGGATGCTGTCGGAGCTGTTTGAAAAGCTGCCCGAGGTGGGCGACCTCGACAAGCCCAAGCTCGTGTTCCTGTTCGACGAGGCGCACCTGTTGTTCAACGACGCGCCGCGGCCGCTGCTCGACCAGATCGAGCGTGTCACGCGCCTCATCCGGTCGAAGGGCGTCGGCGTCTACTACGTCACGCAGAGCCCGGGCGACGTGCCCGACCGCGTCTCGGCCCAGCTCGGCAACCGCATCCAGCACGCCCTGCGCGCCTTCACGCCCAAGGAGCTGAAAGCCGTGCGCGCGGCGGCGCAGACCTTCCGCGCCAACCCGGCAATCGACACCGAGCGCGCGATCCAGGAGCTGCAGGTCGGCGAGGCGCTGGTCTCGCTTTTGCACGGCAACGGCGAGCCGTCGATGGTCCAGCGCACGCTCATTCGGCCGCCGATGTCGCGCGTCGGGCCCCTGAAGGAGGCCGAGCGTAGGGCGATCATCGACGCCGACGCCGCCAACGGGCAGAAATACACGCAGCTTGCCGACATCCCGTCCGCGTTCGAGACATTGAACGCGCGGAATTCGCCGGTCGGCCAGGTGCGGGAGAAATTGCGCAGGTTCGGCAATCTCCTGCGCGCGAATCGCTGACGTGTACTAGCAAGCGAAAGCTGTTTACGCCGGCCCGCGACTCGGGCCATCCAGGCAGCCTTGAGACAACGTGGGACGAGGTGAGCACATGGGCTACTTCCGCTTCCGGAAAACAATCAGCATCCTCCCGGGCGTGCGTGTCAATCTGAGCAAGACCGGGGTGAGCGGCAGTGTCGGCGGTCATGGCGCCACGCTGAACGTCGGGCACGGCAAGGAGAACGTCACACTCGGCGTTCCCGGCACGGGCCTCAGCTACCGCACTCCAGCAAGCACCGCGCTGATCTTGGCGCTGGTTGTGGTGGCGGCGGTCGTCGGCGTCGCCTACCTGGTGGCGCCAGACATGGTTCGGTACCTGCTGCACTGGTGGCAGCCGCGCTGGTTCTGAGCCGGACCGCAGCTTAATCCCTGCCCGGGGCCGCAAAATCGCCCCGAAGCACGCTAGAACCTTGGGCATGAAACAGCTCGAGGCCTATGGCGTGCTTTTTCGCGTGCAGAGATTTTCCGCAGCCGTGCGGGCCGGTGTCGCCGCCGCCGCGCTTGTGCTCGCCGCCACGGCGCCGGCCGCCAGCGCGGACGCGTTCCGCGCCTTCCTCGATGGGCTGTGGCCCGAGGCGCAGGCGCTGGGCGTGACACGCCCGGTGTTCGACTCAGCCTTCAAGGGCCTCACCCCGGACCTCACGCTGCCCGACCTCGTTATCGAGGGCCGCAAGCGCGACGACAGCGCCGGCCAGGCCGAGTTCACCAAGTCGGCGATGGAGTACCTGAACCCCAAATATCTCGCCGACCTCGGCGCGCAGGGGCGTACGTTCCTCAAAGCACACGAGCCCGAGATCGTCGCCATAGAGAAGTCGACCGGCGTCGACCGCTACATCCTCGTCGCCATCTGGGGGCGCGAGACCTCCTATGGCACGCAAAAGGACACGCGCGACGCCATCCAGGTGCTCGCCACACAGGCCTACACCGGCCGGCGCAAGGACGTCTTCCGCAACGAGCTGCTCCAAGCTTTGAAGATGCTGCAGGTGGGCGTGCCGCGCGCGAAGATGAAATCGTCCTGGGCCGGCGCGGTCGGGCTCACTCAGTTCATGCCGAGCGAGTATTTCTCCTACGCCGCCGACGGTGACGGCGACGGCAAGGCCGACATCTTCGACAGCGTCCCCGATGCGCTCGCTTCCGCCGCCCACCAGCTCGCCGGCAAGGGCTGGCTGCGCGGGGTGCGCTGGGGCTACGAGGCGAAGGTGCCCGCGCACGGCGACTGCTCGCTCGAGGGCCCGCCCGGGCATCGCTCGATCGGCGACTGGGTGAAACTCGGCTTCGAGCGCGCCGGGCCCAATCCTTTCCGGACCGGGGATCTGGGCATCGACGCCTATCTGATGATGCCGTCGGGCGCCTACGGGCCGGCGTTCCTCGCGACCGAGAACTTCCAGGTCATCCGCCGCTACAACACGTCCGATCTCTACGCGCTGTTCGTCGGCAACCTCGCCGATCGCATCGCCGGCGGCGGCGACTTCTATACCCCCTCCGCCAAAGTGCAGCAGCCGCGCACCGCGCAGGTGAAGGAGATCCAGGAGCGCCTCGTCAAGGCCGGCTACGAGCTGGAGAAGACCGACGGCAAGATCGGCTCGATGACGCGGCGCCAGGTCGGCACCTACCAGAAGAAGAACGGCCTCAAGATCGACTGCTGGCCGACGGATGCCGTGCTGACGCACCTGCGCTCCACCGCCTCGCTAGGCGAGACGCGATAGTCTTTAAACGACGGCTCCAGGCGTGATATGGGCTGCCGCGGCGGCGCGCGGGGCTCGCGTGCCGCAATTCGGCTGGCGGGCCGCAATCGTTCGAGGAGGCGCACATGAATCGCTGGGTCGAGGAGACGTTTCATCCGCATTGGCGCGTGCGCCTGGAAGCCGATGAAATCCTGCACGAGGTCAAGACCGAGCACCAGCACCTCGTCATCTTCAGGAATGCGACCTGGGGCACGGTGCTGATGCTCGACGGCGTGTGCCAGCTCACGACGTCGGACGAGTTCATCTACCACGAGATGATGGCGCACGTGCCGCTGATGGTGATCGACAAGCCCAAGCGCGTGCTGGTCGTGGGCGGCGGCGACGGCGGCGTCATGCGCGAGGTGTTGAAGCACCCGACCATCGAGAAGGCGATGCTGTGCGAGATCGACCGCGCGGTCATCGACACGGCGCTCAAGTATTATCCCGAGATCCCCGGCAACGTGTTCGACGACGAGCGCACGGTCGTCGTCATCGCGGACGGGCGCAAGTTCGTGGCCGAGACCGACGAGCGCTACGACGCCATCATCGTCGACTTATCGGAGCCGATCGGTCCCTCGGCGGTGCTGCATACGCCCGAGTTCTTCGCCGACTGCCGCCGCGCCTTGAAAGAGGACGGCATTCTCGTCACCCAGAACGGCCTGCCGTTTCTGTACCCCGACCACCTCGCGCAGACGACGCGCGCGTTCGCCTCGCTGTTTGACTGCGTCGCCCCCTACATGTGCACGCAGCCGTGCTACTTCGGCGGCCCGTTCGCGCTCAACTGGGCGTCCGACGAGGACGACCATCTCGACATCGGGGAAAAGAAGCTCGCCAAGCGCCAGGAGAAGCGCGGGATCGTGACGCGCTACTGGACGCCGGCCGTGCACAACGCGGCCTTCGCGCTGCCGGCTTATGCGCAAGCCGTAGCGGACAAGGCGCGCGCCGAGGGCAAGGCGGAAAAGGGCAACCGCAACAACCGCCGCGGCAAGAACGGCAAGGTGAAGGGCCTCAAGGACGCCAGCCGGGTCTAACGTGTGCACTTCGACATATCAGTAGCCGCAAAATATATCGTCATCCCGGCCTGCGCCGGGATGACGGAATATTACGGACCGATCGATTGTAATCAACCGGACGCCAAGTGCGTCCCCAGCAGGGCATCGTAGACCCTCAGGGTCTGCTGCTTCATGCCCTCGAGCGAGAAAGAGCGCGCCACGTGCGCGTGTGCTCGGCCGCCCATCCTCGCCCTCTCCTCGGGCGAGAGCGCCAGCGCCGACGCAAGAGCCTCCGCCAGCCGCCCCGCATCGTTGGGCGGCACCAGCCAGCCCGTTGTTTCGTCGGCGCCAACGCGCGGCGCGCTCTTGACCGTCTCCGGCGGCGCGCCGATGTCGGTCGCGATGACGGGCGTGCCCATCATCTGCGCCTCCGCCGCGGCGCGGCCGAAGGCCTCCGGCTCGATCGAGGCGATGACGGCAACGTGCGCCGCGAGGAACGCCGCCGGCATGTCGTCGACGTGACCGACGATGCGCACGCGCTCGCTCAGGCCCGCCTTGGCCGCCTCCTGCTCCAGCTGCCGCTGATAGCCGCCGCGCCCCTGCGCGTCGCCCGCCAGCACCACGACGGCGTCGCCGAGGCGGCCCTGCTCGCGCAGCAGCTTTGCAGCCTCGATCAGCACGCCCTGCCCCTTCCAACGCGTGAGGCGTGCGGCGTTGAGGATGATGCGCGCGCCTGGCGGCACGCCCCACTCCTTGCGCAGCGCATCGACGCGCTTGCCCACCACCTTGCCCGGATCGAACCAGCGGTCGTCGACGCCGCGATAGATGACGCGTAGGCGCTCAAGCGGCGTGCCGTAGCGCATGCGGATGAGGTCGGAGGTGTAGTGCGAGTTGGCGATCACCACGTCGCCGCGCGCCATGACGCCGTTGTAGAGCCGCTTTGGCGGGGAGCGCTCGTTGTAGGCGCCGTGGTAGGTCGTGACGAACGGCAGGCCTGTGTTGCGCGCGGCCATCAACGCGCTCCAGGCCGGTGCGCGGCTCCTCGCGTGGATGAGGTCGACGCCGTCGCGGTGCACGACTTCCGCGATGCGGCGCGAGTTCCACCATAGTCGGACCGGGTTCTTTGCGGCGGCCGGGAAGAACTGCAATTCCGCGCCGGTATCGCGCAGCCGCTGCACCAGCCGGCCGCCCTCGCTCAAGACGATGGCGCGGCCGCCCGCGCGCCCTATCGCCTCGGCGATCTCGATGGTCGAGAGCTCGGCGCCGCCGGTATCGAGCTCGGGGATGATCTGCAGTATGGTCGGGCGCTTTTCGGCCACGAGGCTCATCTCCGGCGGGGCAAGGAGTTTTGTAGAGTGTGTGCGAGCGAACCGCAATTCTTGGAAATTGCCGGCGGTGACGATGCGCCGCGGCGGATCGCCTATCTGACGGAGGCGCCGCCGCGTGCGCCGGTGGGTTTGTTCTGGCTGTCGGGCTACAAGTCGGACATGGCGAGCACCAAGGTGGCGGCGCTCGCCGAGTTCGCCCGCGCCAAGCGCTACGCCTGCACGCGCTTCGATTACTCCGGCCACGGCCTATCCGGCGGCCGTTTCGAGGACGGCACCATCGGCCAATGGCTTGCCGAGGCGGAGGCGGTATTCCGCCGTGTCACGCGCGGTCCCCAGATCGTGATCGGCTCCAGCATGGGCGGATGGATCGCGCTGCTGCTCCTGCGCCGGCTCCTGCGCGCGGCGCCCGACGATGCCAAGCGCATCGCCGCGCTGGTGCTCATCGCGCCCGCCTGGGACATGACCGAGGAGCTCATGTGGAAGAAGTTCGACGAGCGCGCCCGCCGCGATCTTGTAGAGACCGGCGTTTTCCGGCAGCCCTCCGAGTACGGCGAGCCCTACGCCATCACGCGGGCGCTGATCGAGGACGGGCGCCGGCATCTGCTCGCCCGCGTACCCTTCGATCCGGGGCGGCCGGTGGTGATCCTGCAGGGCGCGCTCGACGCCGCCGTGCCGATCGCGCACACGCGCGAGCTCATTGGCTTCCTGCCCCCCGGCCGTGTGGTCCTGAACGAGATCGCGGACGGCGAGCACCGCCTGTCGCGGCCGCAGGATCTGGCGCTTCTGTTCGCCGCAATCGAGCAGTTGGCGGCTGGCGAGCCGTGAGCTGGCCCGGAGTTTGCCTGGGGCAACCCCGTTCATTTAACGCAACTGTTGAGCGAGGCTTGCATGTTCGCGTGCCGGGCGGCACCCATGACAAGCGGGGGAAAACGGAGACGGCAAATGGGGTATGGTCGCCTGGGGCACGAGGCCACAGGAACACCATAGGCCTCGGCTTCAGTTATCCTTCCCCGAGAGGGTGGAAGACGAGACCAAAGCGGAGATCACTATGGAAAGACCCCTGCAGATTGCCTTCAAGAACATGGACAGCTCCGAATTCGTCGAGGCGCTGATCCGCGAGCGGGTGGAGCGGCTGCAGCGCTTTCATCCCAACATCACCGGGGCCCGCGTCGTCGTGGAGGTGCCCCACCGCAGCTCCGAGGGCGGCAAGACGCCGGTCGGCATCAGGATCGAGATCGAGGTGCCGGGCCACAATACGATCGTCGCCAAGGGCGAGCAGGACCGCCGCGAGATGAAGGGCGACACCTCCGCCATCATCAACCGCGTGTTCGAGGCGGTCGAGCGCCAGCTCGAGCAGACCGCCGCCATCCGCAACCGCGAGGTCAAGAACCACGGTTCGGCCGGCGACACCGGCGTCGTCGTGCGCATCTTCCCCGACCAAAACTACGGGTTCGTCGAGGTGAAGGATTCCCCCGACCTCTATTTCACGCGCGACGTGGTCGCCGCCGACGGCTTCGACGCCATCAAGGTCGGCACCGTCGTGCACGTCACGCGTGCCCCTGCTGAGGGTCCGCTGGGGCCGCAGGCGAGCTCGATCAAGCTTTTGGGTGCGGGCCGCAGCCCGTGAGGAAAAATAATCCTCGGCGTCTCGCGACTGTCACGCCGGGGTGAGAAAAGCAAGGGGGAGGGAACTGATGTTGCGTACCATGCCCCGGGCGAGGCTCGAGGACGACTTGGCCGCCGCCGAGGCGATCGCGACCCGGCCGGCGGCGACCGCCAAGGAGCTCGCCGACAACCTGACGCAAATGTACGAGGCCGTGTTCAACGTGAGCCTCGATCGCTACGACGTGCCCACGCTCGCCCGCTCGGCGCCGCAGCTCGCGCGCACGCTGTTTGAGCACCGCTTGCGCCTGCGCGACCAGGTCGCCGGCTGGCACGCCAGGGGTTTCATGTCGCTCCCCGCTCAGCGCGCCGTGCGCAACGCACTGCGCATCGTGCGCTACGCCACCGACATGCTGGGCGAGCTCAACATCGGCTACGCGCAGCTCGGACCCAACGAGAAGACGCAGCGCGCCTTCCGCGGCACCGACCTCAACACGTTCGTCAATCCGGCATTCGCCACCGGCCACGACCTGCCCTTCCAGGCCGGCGACCTGATGCTCATGCGCGGCATGCACCACAACAGCGCGGCGATCGCGCGCATCGGCGACGTCGACTGGCAGTTCAGCCACCTGTGCATCGTGCACACGGACGAGGCCGGCAAGCAGTGGGTGGTCGAGAGCCTGATCGAGGCCGGCGCCGTTATCAACCCGCTCGATTCTGCGCTGGCGCACGGCGTCGGGCGCTGCGTGCTGTTCCGGCACAAGGATGCCGACCTTGCCGGCCGCGCGGCCGCGCTGATCCACGATCGCGTGGCCCGCTCGCACGCCAAGGGCGGCAAGCGCATCTGGTATGATTTCTCCATGGAGCTGACGAGCCCCGAGACGGAGCTGTTCTGCTCCAAGCTCGTGCGCCTCGCTTATCAGCTTGCCAGCGAGCGCAAGTACGCGCTGCCGACCTTCACCACCCGCTACGACATGAAGAACCGCGACTTCGTCGACCGCGTCGGCGTCACCGCGCACGAGACCTTCGCGCCGGCTGACATCGAGCTCGAGCCCGACTTCGACATCGTCGCCGAGTGGCAGGACTACCGCGTCACCTCGCGCCTGCGGCTGCAGGATCTGCTGATGGACGAGCTGTTCCGCTGGATGGACGACTACGGCTACCGCTTCAAGCTCGACCTTCCCGTCCGTCTCATCGGCGCGTTCGGGAGCCTTTCGGGCCGGCTCTCGGACCAGGCCAAGGACCTGATCGAGAGCGTGGTGCCGCGTGTGCCACCCAACATGCGGCGCAGCGCCATCCAGGCGGTCGCCATGCTGCAGTTCACGGCCGAGCCGCTGCTGAAGGACCTGATGGGACTCGAGCGCCACAGCGTGGAGCGCCGCGGCCGTCCGCTGCACGCGCGCGAGGTGTTGGAACACCTCGAGGCCAAGCGCCAAGCGCTCGGCCACAAGATCGGCTATCTCGAGCTTCCGGCCTGAACCCGCGCGCGCCAGGGATCGAGCTCGGCTGAGCGTGCGGCCGGAAGCCCGTCCGCGAGCGCCTCGCGCAGCACGTCCGCGCCGGCCTTGGTCGCGATCATCTCCGGCACGATCCAGGCGCGATAGCCTTTGCCGACGACGGGTTCGGCGCAGAACAGGTGCCCGCTGATTAAGTCGCAGGTCGGATCAGGCCGCACGCCGCGGATCTCGCGCCGGTCGTGGTGCAACAGGCCCATATCGACGGGTTGGATCTGCGCGTAGCCGCCGCCGAGCTCGACGTCGCGGAACACGCAGGTGAGCTGGTTGCGGCAGGGTCCGGCGCGCCGCCCGATGGAGTTGGCGGGGCCGAGCGCGGTCCAGCGCGGCATGTAATCGGCCGGCGCGTTGGCGCCGCCGCTAACGTAGCAGCCTTGGCCGATGCACAGCACGGGGTTGGCGGTCGGAGGGAGTGCTGCGAACACGTGATGGCGCGGGTCCATGACGAGCAGGACGGTCACGCGCACGGGTAGGAAGCGCGCAGGGCCGCTGTCTTGGGCGTCGTCGTTGTCGCGGGAGAGGTTCCAGGGGGCAGCCGGCGGCGCGGCGTCGGGCCCGCCCAGGCCGTTGCGGATGTCGGTGCCGCGCTCGCGCGCGGCCTCGTCGTGCTCGTGCGCAAGCCGTGCTTCGCGGGCTTCGCGCGCACGGCGGAATTTCTCGGCGACGCGCTCGGCCTCTTCGGTGCGCTGATTCTCCAGCGCCTCGCGGGCGGCGTCGGCCCTGCGGGTTTCCTCGGCCTTGCGGGCCACCTCGGCTTGACGAGCCGCCTCGGCCTCTTTGGCAAGGCGCGCGGTACGACGCTGCTCGGCGAGCCGCTTTTCCTCGGCCTCCTTGGCGATGCGTACGTCCTCGGCCTTGCGCTCCTCGGCCTGGCGCTCCTCGGCCTGGTGCTGCTCGGCGAGCCGCTTTTCCTCGGCTTCCTTGGCAATGCGGGTTGCTTCGGCCTGGCGAGCTTCCTCAGCCTTGCGCTCCTCGGCTAAGCGCTTCTCCTCGACCTCCGCGGCGAGGCGCGCAGCCTCGGCCTGGCGAGCTTCCTCGGCCTGGCGCTCCTCGGCTAAGCGCTTCTCCTCGACCTCCGCGGCAAGGCGCGCAGCCTCGGCCTGGCGCACGTCCTCGGCGCGACGCTCGTCCTCGACGCGACGCGCCTCGGCCTCCTTGGCAAGGCGTGCGGCCTCGGCGCGCGCAGTTTCCTGCTCGGCTTGCGTGCGGTCGCGCTCGGCGGCGGCACGCTCATCGGCCGCCCGGCGCGCCTCGGCCTCGGCGCGCGCGCGGTCCAGCATCTCGGCCTCGTCGGTCGCGCGCTGGTCGGTCGCGGCTTTGCGGTGCTCGGCCTGGCGCCGGGCTTCCACGCGCTTCTTCTCGGCCTCGGCTTTCTTCTTGGCTTCCGCCTTCTTGGCGGCCTCGGCGCGCTCGGCGTCCTCCGCGCGCGAGAACTTGTCGGCGATGGCATGGGCGGCGCTGTCGTCGGCGGCAAACGCTCCGACGCTCAACGTCAGTGGCGACAACGCGACAACAAAAATCGCGGCGCGACCGAGCGTTCTCGCTGCAACTCGCATCCTGTCCTCACGATGCATGGCCGTCAGATTTTTCACTTTGGCGCCCCCGCGGCAAACTCGCGGCGAAAGCGCGACTGCATTGGCGCCAATAAAGCGGGGGCTGGTTGAACGGCGGCTGAACAGATAGTTAAAGCGCGCGCGTGGCGTCTCAGCGGGAGCGCGCGAGGATTGCCTGCAACCCCTCGCGGTAGCTCGGGAATTTCAATGTGACGCCGAGCTCTGAGCGCATGCGCGTATTCCGGACGCGCTTGTTTTCCGCATAAAAACTTTTTGCCATCAGCGACAGCTTCGCGTCGTCGAACGCGACCGCGGGCGGCGGCGGCATGTGCAACAGCTCCGCGGCGTACGCGATCACGTCCTGCGGCGGCGCCGGCTCGTCGTCGGTGACGTTGTAGATCTGGTGCGCGCCGGCCCCGGCGATGGCCGCGCCGAGCGCGCCCGCGATGTCGTCGACGTGAATGCGGTTGAACACCTGACCCGGCCTGACGATGCGCTGCGCTGTGCCCTGGCGCAGCCGGTCGATGGCGCTGCGGCCCGGCCCGTAGATACCGGGCAGGCGGAACACCTGCGTGCGCTTGCCGCTGCGTGCCCCGAGCGCGCGCCACGCGTCCTCGGCGTCAAGGCGCCAGCGGCTGCGCTGCGAAATGGGGTTGGCGGGCGTGGTCTCGTCGATCCAGGCGCCGCCGTGGTCGCCGTAGACGCCGATGGTCGAGAGGTAGCCGATCCATTCGACGGACGGAGAGGCTGCAATATCGCGGGCGTGCTGCAGAAGCGCGGGATCGCCATCGCCGTCCGGCGGCACCGAGATTAACACATGCGTTGCCGAGGCCAGCGCCTGGCTCACGCCGGTGCCGGGCGCGAGCCCATCGAACACCAAGGCTTCGAAGCCCGCATCCGCCAGAGCCTTCGCGCCTGCGCTCGAGCGCGCCGTGCCACCGACGCGCCAGCCTTGCGCGACGAGCTGCCGGCCGAGCGCATGTGCGCTGTAGCCGAGCCCGAAGCAGAATAGGCGGCTCATGGTGCGGTTTGCCACTCCGCGCGCACTGCGCTGTCGCCTTCGCGGGCGAGATGGCGGTGGCGCACGCGTTCCCCCACATCGTCGGGTGTCAGTTGGCGCATGGCCCACACCGCCATCGCGCGCACGAGCGGGGAAGCGTCGCCGAGCAGCGCCTCGACTTGCGGCACTAGGCCCGCGTCGCCCGAGTTGCCGGCGGCGATGAGCACGTTGCGCAGGAAACGGTCGCGGCCCGTGCGCTTCACCGGCGTGCCGGCAAAGCGCTCGCGGAACGCGCGGTCGTCGAGTGCCAGCAATTCGGCGAGCGGCGGGTTGTCCGTTTCCGGGCGGGCGGCAAAGCGCGCCTCGCGCGCGGCCGCGGCGAACTTGTTCCACGGGCACACGGCGAGGCAGTCGTCGCAGCCGAATACGCGGTTGCCCATGGGGCGGCGGAACTCGGCTGGGATGTGGCCTTGGTGCTCGATCGACAGGTAGGCGAGGCAGCGCCGCGCATCCAGCACGTAGGGGGCGGGAAATGCGTGCGTCGGACACACGTCGAGGCAGCGATTGCAGCTTCCGCAGCGGTCCTCCTCGGGCTCGTCGGGAACGAGCTCGGCGCTGGTGAGGATGGCGCCGAGGAACAGCCAGGAGCCGTGCTCGCGCGACACGAGGTTTGTGTGCTTGCCCTGCCAGCCGATGCCGGCCGCGGCCGCGAGCGGCTTTTCCATGATGGGCGCGGTGTCGACGAACACCTTCACCTCCGCGCCCGAACGCGCAGCGAGCGAGCCGGCGAGCTGCTTGAGCTTGCCCTTCAATATGTCGTGGTAGTCCTTGCCCTGGGCATAGACAGAGATAATGCCGCGCCCGGGCTCGCTCAGCGCCTCTAGCGGATCGCCGTCCGGCGCGTAGCTCATGCCCAGCATCACGACCGAGCGCACTTGCGGCCACAGCGTGCGCGGATGCCCGCGCCGCTCCGCCGTCGTCGCGAGCCAAGCCATGTCGCCGTGGCGGCCGGCGTCGACGAACGCGGCTAAGTGGTGCCCCGCTTCCCCGATGGCGTCGGGCGTCGTCACGCGCAGCGACTGGAAGCCGAGCGCGAGCGCTTCGGCCCGCAGCGCGCCCTTGAGGTCCGCCGTCACCGCGAGGCCCTCCCGCAGGAAGCTAGAAGTCGAGGTCGGCGTAGTGCGCGGACGGGATGGTGCCCGGCACGCGGTCGGCCAGAACGGGCCGGAACGCGCGCCGCGATTTCAAGCGCGCGTACCACAGCTTGGCGGCCTCGAACTCGTCCCACGGGACCTCGCCCAGATAATCCGCCGTCGACAGGTGGGCGGCGGCGGCCAGATCGGCGAACGACAGCTCGTCGCCGGCGAGCCAGCGGCGCTGATGCGCCAGGTGGCCCACGTAGCTCATATGGTAGCGCAGGTTGGCCTTGATGGCGCGCAGGATGTCGGCGGCAGGCGTGGGGTTGGCGCCCGGACGTACGCGCGCGTAAACCTTTTCGTGTAGCAGCTCCTGGCTGACCTCGCGGTTGAACTTGCCGTTGAACCAGTCGAGGAGGCGGCGCACTTCAGCGCGGGCCTCGCGCGAGCCGGGGAAGAGCCGGAGCGCCGGCTCCTCGGCCTCCTCGGCCTCGCTCACCGGGGGCGCCTCGGCGAGGTACTCGGAAATGGCGTAGACACCGCACAGCGCCGGGCCGCCCTCGAGCTGCAGCACGGGCAGCTCGCCCGCGGGGTTGAGCGCCAGGAACTCGGGGCGCCACTCCCACGGGCGCTCCTCCACCAGCTCGGCCTCCAGCCCAAGCTCGGCGAGCGCCAGCCGGATGGCACGCGAGAACGGACAGAGCCTGAAGTGGGTGAGCTTGTGCATGTAGCCTAAGACCTCGGGTGCGGGCGCGCGATTTGTCAAGGCTCGGGCATTGCGCGCGCCGCCAAGTCAGTGCCCGCCTGTGGCGCGGATGTGGCACCGCGAGTGTGCAAATTCTGCTAATCCTCGCACCCGCCAACCCCGCCGCAAGCCATCCGGCCACCCCCTAAGGAGCGCCCATGCCGATCTGGGAAGTCGTTCTGCTCGGGCTCATCGAGGGCATTACGGAATTTCTGCCGGTCTCGTCGACGGGGCACCTGCTGCTGACAGAGCACTTCCTCGGCGTATGCAATCCGGGCAAGACCTTCGAGGTGTTGATCCAGCTCGGTGCCATCCTGGCGATCTTGAGCGTCTACGCGGCAAAGCTGATCAACATCGCCATGGCATTGCCCTACGACGAGCGCGCGCGCCGCTTTGTGCTCGGCATCCTCTTGGCGTTCCTGCCCGCGGCCGCGGTCGGCGCCGGCGCCCACGACTTCATCAAGGGCGTCCTCTACGAGAGCCCGATGCTGATCTCCGTGATGCTCGTCGTCGGCGGCATCGTCTTGCTCGTCGTCGACCGCCTGCCGCTCACGGTGCGCTACACCGACGTGATGGACTATCCGCCATCGCTCGCCTTCAAGATCGGCCTGTTCCAGTGCCTGGCGCTGGTGCCGGGCGTCTCGCGCTCGGGCGCCACCATCGTCGGCGCCATGCTGTTTGGCACCGACAAGCGCTCAGCGGCCGAGTTCACGTTCTTCCTCGCCATGCCGACCATGGCGGGCGCCTTTGCCTACGATCTCTACAAGAACTGGTCGATCCTCAGGCCCGACGACCTCACCAACATCGCGATCGGCTTCGTCGTCGCCTTCATCTCGGCTGTGCTTGTCGTGCGCCACTTGCTCGACTACGTGAGCCGGCACGGTTTTGCGTTGTTTGGCTGGTGGCGCATCATCGTCGGCGGCGTTGCCATCGGCGCGCTGCTGGTGCTTGGCCAGTCGAGCGGCTGCCCCGCTTGAGCCAAGTCTTCAGGCCGCGTGCGAGGGCACCATCAGGGTGAGCGCCGAGCGCAGGGCCGGCACGTCGGACGCCCCGCGCAGTGCGTCCAGCACCGACGGCAGCCGCACGACGCGCGAGATCGAGGCGAGCGCCTTCAGGTGATCGCCGCCCGCATGATCCGGCGCGAGCAGCAGGAAGATGAGATCGACAGGCTCGCCGTCATGGGAGTCGTAGTCGATCGGCTGATCGAGACGCGCGAACAGGCAGAAGATGCGCTTCAGGCCCGCGAGCTTCACGTGCGGAATGGCGATGCCGCGGCCGAGCCCGGTCGAGCCCAGACGCTCGCGCTGCAGCAGCGTGTTGAAGGTCTCGCGCGCGTCGACGCCGGTGCGCTCGGCGGCGATGTGGGAGAGCTCTTGCAGGGCGTGCTTTTTGCTCGTCGCGTTCATCGACGCGATGATGCCGTCCGGGGCCAGCAGATCACAGAGATCCATTGTAAACTCCCATCCCACCCTCTTTCGGCGCTACCGCCACGCTAAGCGCTGCCCGCGCCGGGAAGTCTGCCGTCACTCTAGCACCATCGAGCTCTAAACTTTTGTCGTCTCAACAGATTCGGCAAGGGCCGGGAAATCCCCCCGTGGCCCCGCCCCCACGTGAAAAACCAAAAAAATGGCATCGACAAGGTCAAGCTGCACAACAATTTTGCACAACCCACGCCCGCTCAGAGGCTTACGCGACCCTACGCCGGGGAAAGTGGCCTGCTGCCGCCTGCCGGGCTCTAACTCCGGCCAAGGCCCCTACAGGGCTATCTGGCAGCAATAACCCGGGCGAACGTCGTCCCGTTCCCTCCGCGCTGCAAGTCGAAAACGGCGCCGCGCCGCTCCCTCAATTCGTGCGTCCCCCAGGCTAGAGCGTTGCAAAAACAGGGCCATAGCGGACGTCCTGACACAGACCGACACAAGAGTTGAGCGATTCGGCCGCCGCTGTCCCGGCCCCCGCCGGGCGGGCTAGTGGGGCCGCTCCACCCGCTCCAGAAGCCGCTTGTCGCGCCGGCGCTGGACGGAGGAGGGGATGCGCATCGCCTCGCGGTACTTGGCAACCGTGCGCCGCGCGATGTCGATGCCGTCGGTTTTGAGCTTGTCCACGATCTTGTCGTCGGAGAGCACCGACGCCGGCGTCTCGCCGTCGATCATCTGCTTGATGCGGTGGCGCACGGCTTCGGAGGAATGCGCTTCGCCGTCCTCGGCCGAGGCGATGGCCGAGGTGAAGAAGTATTTCAGCTCGAAGATGCCGCGCGGCGTCGCGATGTACTTGTTGGAGGTGACGCGCGACACGGTCGATTCATGCATCGATGATGGCGTCCGCGACGGTGCGCAGGTTGAGCGGTCGCAGGTGCTGGACGCCGTGCGTGAAGAAGCCGTCCTGCTGGCGCACGATCTCCTCGGCCACGCGCAGGATCGTGCGCGCGCGCTGATCGAGGCTTTTGACCAGCCAGTTGGCGGTCTGCAGGCACTCGAGCAGGTAGTTGCGGTCCTGTGCCGACGCGCTCGCCTTGGGGACGCAGGTGAGATACGTGCGGTTGACGAGCACGCGCGGCAGCGTGTCGCTGTTGAGCTCGACGATCCAGCTGCCGTCGGGCGCCGCGCGCACGAGCACGTCGGGAACGACGGGCTGCATCTGCACGGAGCCGTACTTCAGGCCCGGCTTGGGATTGAGGCGCTTGATCTCGGCGATCGATCTCCATCAGCTCGTCCATGTCGACGCCGACCGCCTTGCGCAGCGCCGGTAGATTGTGGCTCGCGAGCAGGTGCAGGTTGTCGAGGAAGGTCGCGACCACGGGATCGAAGCGGTTCTGGTCCTTCAGCTGCAGCGCCAGGCACTCCTGCAGCGAGCGCGCGAACACGCCCGGCGGGTCGAGCGTCTGCAGGCTCGACAGCACGCTGTCGATGAGGCCTTGCGGCGCGCCCAGCTTGTCGGCGAAGCGCACTCGAAGTCCGACGGCAGGTAGCCGGCCTCGTCGACCATGTCGATCAGGTACTGGCCGATCAGCCGCTCGGCGCGGCTCCTTCAGCACGAGCGGTAGCTGCTCGCTCAAGTGCTCGCGCAGCGACACGTCGTTGGCGACGAAGGCCTCGAGATTGACGTCGTCGTCGGAGCTCGAGCTGCGCTGGCGCAAGTTGGCCCAGCCCGAGCCGTTCTCCGGTCCGGCCCGATGTCTGCGGGGGCCGCGTCCGGATAGACGTTGTCGTAGTCGGTGTCGAGGTGCCCTCGGCGCTCGGCGACGGGCTTGCCCAGATCGAGCCAGTTCTCCTCTTGCGGGGCTTGCGCGGCGGGCTCTTCCGATTTCGAGAACTCGGCGGCCTCGGTTTCCGCGCGCGGCGGTGCTCTCGGCGCCGTCGTCCTGCTCCAGCAGCGGATTGCGCTCGAGCTCGCTCTCGACGTACTGCGTGAGCTCGATGTTCGACAGCTGCAATAGGCGGATGGCCTGCTGCAGCTGCGGTGTCATCACCAGCTGCTGGCCTTGTCTGAGCTCGAGCTTCGTCGAAAGCGCCATGCGCCCTAACCTTGGCATCCCGCCGGCAATACTGACAGCCGGTCTAGTCAGCGCGCGTTAACGAACATGTCTCCGAGATACACTCGCCGCACGTCGTCGTTGGCTATGATTTCCTCAGGCTTACCCTGTGTCAGAACCTGACCATCGTAAATGATGTAGGCGCGGTCGATGAGGCTTAGCGTCTCGCGCACGTTGTGGTCGGTGATGAGCACGCCGATGCCGCGCTCGGTCAGGTGGCGCACCAGCTCCTGGATGTCGCCGACCGCGATGGGATCGATGCCGGCGAACGGCTCGTCCAGCAGCATGAACGACGGGCCGGAGGCCAGCGCACGCGCGATCTCGCAGCGCCGCCGCTCGCCGCCCGACAGCGCGATCGACGGCGACTTGCGCAGGTGCGTGATGCGGAATTCCTCGAGCAGGCTGTCGAGCTTCATGCGCCGCTGCTTGGCCGATGGGCTCGACGATCTCGAGCACCGCCATGATGTTCTGCTCGACCGTCAGGCCGCGGAAGATCGAGGCCTCCTGCGGCAGGTAGCCGATGCCGAGGCGGGCGCGGCGATACATGGGCAGCCGCGTGACGTCGCGCGCCGTCGATGGTGATGTTGCCCTCGTCTGCCGGGACGAGGCCCGGTGATCATGTAGAACACGGTCGTCTTGCCGGCGCCGTTGGGGCCGAGCAGTCCGACGGATTCGCCGCGCGCCACCGCGAGGCTGACGCCGCGCACGACCATACGCTTCTTGTAGCTCTTCTTGACGTGGTGCACCGCGAGCCAGCCCTCGGCGTCGAGCGGCTCCTCGCCCGTGCCGCTGGCCAGCTCCATCGCGCCGCCGTGCTCGTGCCCGTTGTGCCACTGCTGCGGCGGATAGGGCTCGCCGCGCGGGTCGGGATACGGCTGGCCGGGATAGGGTTGCTGCTGCTCGAGGTACTGCTGCTCGGGGTAGCCCGGATCGGCATAGGCCTGGTCGGGATAGGCCTCTTGCGGATACGTGTCGCCCGCAGGCGGCTCTCCGCGGGTGCGCTTCGATCCGAATGATAGGATTTTGAGCACGGCTTTAGAGGACCTCGGGTTGAGCCTGCGCCGGCAGGCGTCTGGCGGCCATGGTGCCCCCTTCGGGGGCCCTGTCAATCTGCGTCGTGGCCCCAGGGGACCTCAGGGCGTGGGGTCTCGCGCCTGCCAGCCGTCGTCCTGGCCCTGGGGCGCCGGAGAATTCGCCGGCGGCGCTTCTTTGTTCTTTTCTTGGGCCTTTTTATCGCGAGGGTAAAAAATTGCACTCGGGCGGCCGCCGATCACCGGCCCCTGCACGACAAAGCCGTTGCCGGCGGCGTCATCCTGGGGCGCGGCCTTCGCCGACCAGGCGGCGCCCGGATCGTTGTGGATGATGCTTTGGCCCGTCACCATGTCGATCACGAGGCGGGTGCCGCGCACGACGTTCTTCTCCTGCGTCAGCACCACGTCGCCGCCGAGCGTGACCTTGTTCTCCTTCACGTCGAAATCGGCCCAGTCGCCGCTGGCGTCCTGGCCGCCCGTCGACGTGACGATGACTTTGCCGCGCGCCTCGATGCGGGTGAGCTGCGCGGGGGGATGCGGCTCGGCGGGGTTGAGCTGCTGGGCGAGCCCGGCGTTGCCGGTGTAGTGGGAGCGCATCTCGGAGGTACGCACGGTGAAGGTGCCCTGCACCGCGTGCACGTCGCCGCGGAACACCGCGACCTTGGCGCGGTCGTCGACGTCGAGGCGGTCGGCCTCCACGTCGATGGGCGCGGTAGGGTCGGTCTTGAACGTGCCGGCCGCAGCGGTCGCCTGCGCCACGGCATCCTTCTGCTTCTTCACCGCCTGCGCGATCTGCGTATCGGTCCGGTAGAAGCGCGCGGTGATGCGGCCCGCATCGCGCCCGCCCGGGCCGGCCGGCGAGGTGAGCTGCGTGGTGCCCTTGCCGCGCTCCACGTAGAGGTGCTCGCCCTTGAGGTTGTTGCGGCCCTGCACGGCGACGACCTTGCCCGTCAGCAGCATGGTGTCGGTCTTCTGGTCGATGGTGGCGATGTCGCCGGTCACGCGCCGGTCGGTGCCCGATGTCATCACCACGTCGCCGGTCAGCACCGCCACCTCGGTGGGAGCGTCGAAGTCGAGGCTCTTGGCGTTGACCTGGTCGCGGGGCGCGCGCGTCATGACGACGGGCGTCGCCGACCTGATGCGGCGGATCTTGCTGCCTGCGCCAGGGTCGGTTGCGGACGCGGCCAGCGCTGCGCCCTGCGCCTGCTGGCTTTCGTATTCGACCTCGAGCCCGGCGGTTTGCAGCGTCGAACCCGCCTGCACCGCGTGGACCTCGCCGGTGAAGATCGCCGTCTTCTTCACGTCGTCGATGTCAAGGCGGTTGGAGGTGACGTCGATGGGGCCGTTGCCGGCGCTGAGCATGGGCGTACTCGACGCGGGCACGGGCTTGGCGGCCGCTGCTGCCGGAGCCGGCGTCGGCGTCTTCTTCTCAGGCACGAGGTGCGCCACCACTTCGTTCAGGAAGGTCGCCTCGTGCGTCTTGTTGTGCAGCGTCATCTCCTTGGAGCGGATGGTGCCGGCGGGCACCGTAACCTCCACCGGCTCCTTGGACACGATGACGTTCTGCTTGGTGAACACGGTCGCGCGCGAGAGCTTGGCGCGCATGCCGTTCTCCGACGCAATGTCGATGCCGTCGAACATCTCGAGCTCGGCCGTCTTGGAGTTATAGAGGCCGTGCGCCGATTTGAGGTTGGTCTTGACCTTGTTGACGTCGATGAGGTCGCCGGTGATCTCGTTGAGCTTGATGTGGTCGGTGTCGGTCAGATCCTGAACGGCGGTCTTGGCGGTCACGAAGTACTTGCCGCCGTCGCTGTTGTAGCCCTCGTAGTGGGGGTTATCCATGGTCAGGTTGTCGGGGATGATCTGCGGGATCTTGATCTTCGGTATCCCCGTCACCCAGCCGACGGTCTGCAGCACGCTGCCGACGTAGAGGACGACGATGCCCGCGGCGCAGAGCGGCAGCAGGCGGCGCAGGAGCTTCACCGCGCGCGTATGGCGACGCGCGCGCGCGAAGTTGCGGGGGCGGTCCTCCGCCCCGGAGCTGCCGAAGGCGGGGAGGAGCTCCCATCCGCGATCCGGCTCGAGATTGGTGGTCGTTGCCATGCGCTGTGCCGGAGGATACCGGCTCGGGGCCGGATCCCGCAAGAATCGCCGCCAATTGGGGTGTTATTGGGACTGGGCCGGGTCGGCCGCGCGCGCGCCCGGTCCGCGCCGCCGATTCGCGACGGGGCCGCGCGACGAGGTTAATGCGAGAAGATGTCGTCCTCACCGAAGCCGGCAAGGTCGAGCTTGGTGCGCACGGGCAGGAACTTGAACGCGGCCTCCGCGAATTGGCGCCGGTTGTCGCGATCGAGCATGGCGTCGAGCTTGTCCTTCAGCGCGTGCAGATGCAGCACGTCGGAGGCCGCGTACGCGAGCTGCTGCTGGGACAGCTCCTTGGCGCCCCAGTCGGAGCTCTGCTGCTGCTTGGAGATCTCGATGCCCAACAGCTCGCCCGCGAGATCCTTCAAGCCGTGGCGGTCGGTGTAGGTGCGCACCAGCTTGGAGACGATCTTGGTGCAGTAGAGCGGCGCCGTCTCGACGCCGAGGTACTTCTGCAGCACGGCGACGTCGAAGCGCGCGAAGTGGAAGATCTTGAGCACGGCCGGGTCGGTGAGCAGCGCCTTCAGGCGCGGCGCATCGTAGACGCCATCGAACTGCACGAGGTGCGCAGTCCCGTCGCCCGCGGACAGCTGGATCAGGCAGAGCCGGTCGCGGTTGGGGTTGAGCCCAAGCGTCTCGGTGTCGACCGCGACGCTCGAGCCGAAGTCGATGCCGGCGGGGAGGTCGCCCTGGTGCAGTTGAATGGAAGTTTTCGCCATCGCTCTGGTATGCGTCCGCCCGTGCCGCCGGATCGGGTGTTCTACGCCACATTTCTTGATGACGCGTGCACTCGAAGCGGCTGTCTACGGGCTCGACGCCCCGGTGGCAAGCGAACGCGGGCGCCTTTGGGACGCCCGCGCGAAATGTTAACAGCCGTGAAAGGCGGCGGGGCGTCAGCCCTTGGCGGCGGTCCGCATCTTCTGCAGCCAATTGCCGGCCTTCTCGATCGCGGACGTCAGCGACGAGCCGGGTTCGACCTTGGACACCGCATCGACCAGCCGCTCTAGAGAGGACGTGAGCGGAACGCTGTTCGCCGCGCGCAGGGCGGAGGTCTGCATGTTGTGGGCGAAGTCATAGAGGTCGGCCCGCGTGACCGATGGCATCGAAGGGACCCACGCGTCCCAGCGGGAGACCGGCGCGCGACGCCCCAAGCGCGGCACCGCGATCAGGGCCAGAGTCGCGCCTGCGACGGTCGCGATGCCCATGGCGAGCGCCGGCTGCCTGCGGATGCCTTTGCGCAGTGCCTTCACGCCGTCCTGCGCCTGCTCCTTGGCGGCGTGGCTGCGCGCTTCGACAACTTTCTTCAAATCCTCGGCGATCGCGGCCACGCGCTCGCGCATCTCTTCGAGCGTCCAGTCGTCCGATGAGGAGGAAGGGGCTTCTCTGCGCACCTCTTGAACCGGGGCCACCATCGCAGTCCTCCTCCAATCTGAATTGATTGCGTCGCCGCCAATAAACAACACAAAGGTAGCTTTGTGGTTCCACCGAGCACGGAACTTTAAGGCGAAAAGTGCGTTATCAGGCGCCGCCTTAGTGAGAGGGCCCGCAATGAGGCCCGAGGGCCAGAGGAGGAGGACGCCATGGGATTTTCTTCGACCACCAGCCGCCCGGATTTGAACGCGCCGAACCACAGCGCCGCCGCGACCGACGTCGGCGACAACGTCGCCGCTCTGCGCGCTGACATTGCCGGCCTCGCCGAAAGCGTGAAGCGTCTTGCTGCCGAGCAGCTCGGCTCCAGCGTCGAGGATGTGCAGGACAAAGCGATGGAGAAGCTCGGCGACGTCGAGGCTGCCATCCGCCGCAACCCAAGCCAGGCCGCCGCGATCGCCGCCGGCATCGGCTTCGTCGTCGGCCTCATCCTCTCGCGCTAACCCCGCGCTCAGGCTCAGCTCAAGGAATACCGGTCATGAACCAGACCTATCGCTCGCCCGGCCAGTCCGCCAACAACGCCGTCGACAACCTCGCCAACGCCGCGCAGGACACCATCAACTCCGCCGTCGATCAGGCGCAGACCATGGCACAGGACCAGTACGACAAGCTCACCGCCTCCATTCGGCGCAATCCTCTACAAGCTGCCGGTATCGCCGCCGGTGTCGGTTTCGTGCTCGCACTGCTGGCCCGGCGCTAAGCGCCGGGACCTGAGGAGGGGACTACCATGCTCGGCGATGCCGTTCTCTACGCGGCCAGTCGCGCCACTGCGACTGCCTTCGATAACGTCTCGCGCAAGGCCGCCTGGGTGGCTGTCGCGAGCGCGTTTTTTCTATGCGCGCTCGTCTCCGCACTGATCGTTGCCTATCAGTTCGTCGAGCCTCGGATCGGCACGGTGAATGCCATTGCCGCGATCTCGGCGGTATGCCTGCTGATTGGCCTCATCTGCCTGTCGTTTCCGGGGATGATCGAGCGGGCCGAGCGCCGGCGCGCTGCTGCCGCCCGCAACACTTCGCCCGTCGCCACCACCGCCGCCGCGGTGGACGAGGAGGCCAAGCAGGCGGTCGATTATTTCGGCGCCGTGCAGGTGGTCGGAGCGGCGTTTCTCTTCGGTCTCGGAGCTGCGCGCAAGCTGAAGCGATGAGCTGAGCGGCGCCGTTGAGCGCCCAAACCTCGAGGGTGCCATGGCCTACAACTTCGCCCGCTCTGACGTTGCCGGGCCCCGCGCCGTTGCGCCCGGCTCCGCAGCCGAGATGGCGATCTTGGCCTTCCTCATCGTGGTCACGCTCTATTTCGGGCAGGCGGTGCTCGTCCCGCTGGCGCTCGCCGTCATTTTGTCGTTCGTGCTGGCGCCGGCGGTTCGCCTGCTCCGCCGAGCCGGGCTGTCCAACACGCCGGCCGCGCTCGTGGTCGTGGTCGTCGCGTTCTCCATCATCTTCGGCATCGGCGCGCTCATCACCCAGCAGGTTGGCAACCTCGTCGAGGAGCTGCCGCGCTATCAGCTTACGCTCACCGACAAGGCCAAGCTCTTGAGGAACGTCGCGGTGGGCAACGGTGGCGCCATCGAGCGCGCCAGCGAAACGCTCAAGGACATCCAAAAGGAGCTCGAGAAGCCCGACACAAAGGCTGCGCCGCTGGTACCGATCACGGTATCGCCGCTCAACAACGGCGTCCTCGGCAGATCCAATTCGGCGCCCGTTGCCGTGGAAGTGCACACGCCGCAGTCGACCGCGCTCGACAAACTGCAGAGCATCATCGGCATCGTGCTGGCACCGCTCGCGACCACCGGCCTCGTCGTCCTGTTCGTCATGTTCCTGCTGTTGCGGCGCGAGGACGTGCGCGACCGCGCCATCCGGCTGCTCGGCTCCAACGACCTCGAAAAATCGACGTCGGCCATGGACGACGCCGGCGACCGGCTGTCGAGCTACTTCCTGGCGCTGACCGCGATCAACGCCGCCTACGGCTGCGTCATCGGCGCCGCGCTCTACTTCATCGGCGTGCCGAGCCCCATCCTGTGGGGCGTGCTCGCCATGCTGATGCGGTTCGTGCCGTTCATCGGGACCATCATCGCCGCCATCTGCCCGCTGCTGCTGGCCGCCGCAGTCGATCCCGGCTGGACCATGTTCCTGTCGACGCTAGCGCTGTTCGTGATCAGCGAGCCGATCATGGGCAACGTGATCGAGCCCATCGTGCAGGGCAACCGCACCGGGCTGTCGCCGCTCGCGATAATCATCTCGGCTGCCTTTTGGACGCTGCTGTGGGGCCCCATCGGGCTGCTGTTGGCCATCCCGCTGACCGTGGTCCTGGTCGTGCTCGGTCGCCACGTCGAGCGCCTCGCCTTCCTCAATGTCATCCTCGGCGACACCCCGCCGCTGACGCCGCCCGAGCGCTTCTATCAGCGCATGCTGGCGGGTGACCCGGCCGAGGCGACCGAACAGGCGGAGAAGTTCATCAAGGGACGCCCGCTCGTCGACTACTACGACGAGGTGATGATCGAGGGCCTGCGGCTGGCGCAGATCGACATCGACCGCGGGACGCTCGAGCCCGCGCGGTTGAACGAGATCCACGACACCTCCGAGGTCGTGATCGACACGCTCGCCGATAGCGACTTCATGCCCAAGAAGCGCGCCAAGCGGGCGGAGGAAGACGACGACGGCAAGGACGAGCCGACCACCGAAGAGATGGCGAAGGAGGAGGACGACAAGCTCGTCGGCCTGACCGATCCCGAAGCGATCGGCGAAGCGTGGCGCCACCCCAATGCCATCCTGTGCGTCGCCAGCCGCACGCCGCTCGACGAGACGGCGGCACTCGCCCTGGCCCAGCTTCTGACCAAATGCGGCCTCGGCGCCAGGGTGATCGCGGTCGCGGAAACAAGGCGCGGGGCGCTCTCCGCCGAGCAGCTCGACGGCGTGCGCCTCATCTGCATCGCATCGCTGGACGTGCGCGAGCGCAGCGCGCATGCCCGCTTCGTGACGCGGCGCCTACGGCGCTCGGCGCCCGAGGCCTCGCTGCTGGGTGGGTTCTTCACGCTTGATCCGCACGAAGCGCGCGACCGCAGTCTGATCGAGACCATCCCGGTGGACGAGGTCGCCTATTCGCTGCGCGACGCGCTGGGCTTCTGCCTGCAGCTCGCGAAAGCGGAAGCCTCCGAGCCGATCCCGCAGCAGCCTCCGCCGCGCCAGCTCGAGGCCGCCGCAGCCGCTTCCTGAGCCGTCGAGCAACTCAAGCGTCTATAAAGTCCTCGACGTGGCGCTTGGGCTCCGGCACGTTCGACATGAAGCGCGCGAGGTGCTCGAGCCCGCGCGGCACGGGGCCGCCGTAGGCCCAATCCAGAAGCTCGACGGTGTGCACGACAGGAACGTCGAGCGAGCCGGCGAGCTGCGTGATGCAGCCGATGTTGCCGGTGGCGACGACGTCGGGCTTCACGCGGCGGATGTTGCGCACCTTGCGGTCGCGCAGCTGCGCGGCCAGCTCGGGCTGCAGAATGTTATAGGTGCCGGCCGACCCGCAGCAGATGTGGCCCTCCGGCACGTCGACCACGCCGAAGCCCGCCTTGCTCAAGCAGCGTCGCGCGGCTCGTCCGTGATGCCCTGTCCGTGCTGCAACGAGCAGGCGGAGTGATAGGCGACGCGGAGCGACGACCAGCGCTTGGGCGCGCCGAGGTCGTAGCTGACGACGAATTCGCGTGATGTCACGCGCAAGCTCTGAGATGCGGGCGGCGCGCGCTGCGTACTCGGGCTCGCGCTTCAGCAGGTGGCCGTAGTCCTTCACCGTGGTGCCGCAGCCCGACGCGTTGACGATGATGGCGTCGACCGGCGCCTTGGCGATCTCCTTCGACCAGGCATCGACGTTGCGCTTGGCGTAGGCGATGGCCGCGCTCTCGTCGCCGAGATGATAGGTGAGCGCGCCGCAGCAGCCGGCGCCGGCCGACACGACGACGTCGACGCCGCGGCGGGCGAGCAGCCGGATGGTGGCGTCGTTGATGCTCGGGACGCAGCACCTGCTGGGCGCAGCCCGCAAGCAGGATCACGCGCGCGCGGCGCTCTGCTGCCGGTGGCGGCGGTGCCGGGGCCATCGAAGCGCGACGAGGGCGGCAGCACCGCGGGCGCCAGCTCGATCATGGCGGCGAGCTCCTTGAAGCCCACGCGCTCGTAGCAGCGGCACCCACGGCCGCACCAGTGGCGCGAGCCGGATCGCGAGGCGGAAACGGTCGGGCCGCGGCAGCACATGCGCGAGCATCCAGCGCGTGAGGCGCTCCTTGAACGAGCGCCGGCCCGTCTCCTCGATATAGCCGCGGGCGAGATCGACGAGGTGCATGTAGTCGACGCCGCTTGGGCAGGTCGACATGCAGGACAGGCACGATAGGCAGCGGTCGACGTGAGTCTGCACCTCGGCGCTGGCTGGGCGCTGCTCCTCCAGCATGTCCTTGATGAGGTAGATGCGTCCGCGCGGGCTGTCGCGCTCGTCGCCGAGCAGCACGTAGGTCGGACAGGTCGCGGTGCACAGGCCGCAGTGGACGCAGCGGCGCAGGATGCGCGTCCGCCTCCGCGATGCGCGCGTTCTCCAGCTGCTCGGGCGCTGAAGTTCGTCTGCATGCTCGAAGTCCTCACAGATTGGCGTACATGCGGCCGGGATTGAGAATGCCGGCCGGATCGAACGCGGCTTTCAGACCGCGTGTCAGGCGCTCGACCGGCGGGCTCAGCGGCTGGAACACGTCGACGGTGGCGCGCACGCTGCGCTCGGCGCGGATCAGCGTCGCATGGCCGCCGTGGATGGCGGCAGCGCGGCGGATCTCGGCGGTGCCGGCGTCGGCGGTCGCGGGGACTTCGAGCCAGACGAGGCCGCCGGCCCAGTCGTAGAAGGCTTCCGCCGGCATGTAGCGCTTGATCGCGGCAACGAACTTGGCCGCCGCCGTCGGCTTGGTCGAGATGCGCCACAGCAGCGTCTGCCGATACGGCAGCACGGAGAGGCGGCGCAGCTCGCTCCAGAATTCCAGCGTCTCGCGGTGATCGAGCTCGAGCGCCTTGCCGTAGACCTTCAGCGCCTCTTTCAGCTTCTGCTTGCGCGCGTTGACGGCGCCGGAGAAGTTTTCCAGCCGCAGTGCCGTCACCGACTTGCCCATCGACCGCAGGCCAGGGTGCGTGAGGCGAGCGGCGAGCGGAGCCTGCAGATGCACCGCGCCCGATACTTCCGCGGGCCGCGCCATCGCTGCGCTCAAGAGCTCGACCGCTAGATTGTCTGGCAGGTTGAGGTAGACCACCGTCACCGCCGTCTCCGGCCAGGGCACGACCTTGAACGTCACCTCGGTCATGATGGCGAGCGTGCCCCAGCTGCCCGAGAGCCCGCGCGCCACGTCGTAGCCGGTCACGTTCTTCATCACGCGGCCGCCCGATTGGAACAGCTCGGCGCGGCCGTTGACGCCCTTGACGCCCAGCAGGTGGTCGCGCGCCGCCCCGCTGTGGATGCGCCGCGCGCCCGACAGGTTGGTCGCGAATACCGCGCCGATGGTCTGTGTGCCGTGCGCGGTGCCGGTCGCGGGTCCGATGTCAATCGGCTCGAAGGCCAGCATCTGTCCGCGCGCGGCAAGCTCAGCCTCGATCGCGGTGAGCGGCGTCCCGGCGCGCGCCGACATCACGAGCTCGCTCGGCTCATATAGTGTGACGCCGCGTATGGACGCGGTGGTGATGGTCACGGCGCCGTCGATGGGGCGGCCGACGGCGCGCTTGGAGCCCGAGCCCACGACCTCGATGGGGATGCCCTTCTCGGCGCATCCCGCGACCATGAACTGGAGCTCCCAGTCGGCTCCCGGCCTCTGCAAGTCGCTCAAGGCGCTTTCTCCCTTACGCCGCTCTATGCGTCGATTCAGCCGGCGTTTCGGCGCTCTCCGCCGCATCGAGCGGAAAGACCTTGCCCGCATTCAGCAGCCACTGCGGGTCGAACACGCTCTTGATGCGCATCTGCACGCTCAAATCCGCGGGCGTGAACTGCACGCGCATAAGGTCGCGCTTCTCGACGCCGACGCCGTGCTCGCCGGTGAGGCAGCCGCCGACGGCGACGCACAGCTTCAGGATCTCCGCGCCCGCGAGCTCGGCCCGGCGCGCCTCGTCGGCGTCGTTGGCATTGTAGAGGATGAGCGGGTGCAGGTTGCCGTCGCCGGCGTGGAACATGTTCGCCACCTTGAGCCCATGCTCGGCGCAGATCTGCGAGATTCGCACCAGCACGTCGGGCATCTTCGACAGCGGGATCGTCCCGTCCATGCAGTAGTAGTCGGAGATGCGGCCGATGGCGCCGAAGGCCGCCTTGCGTCCCTTCCAGATCCTGGCGCTGTGCTCGGGCGAGGTCGAGGCCTCGATGACCCTGGGGTGGTAGCCCTTGGCGATCTCGACGATGTCGGAGAGCAGCCGGTTGACCTCTTCGGGCGAGCCTTCGACCTCCACGATCAGCAGCGCCTCGACGTCGAGCGGGTAGCCGGCCTTGGCGTAAGCCTCGGCCACCGCGATCGCCGGCTTGTCCATGAACTCGATGGCGACGGGAATGATGCCCGAGGCGATGATGGCGGCGACGCAGCCGCCGGCAGTGACGCTGGAGGCAAAGCCGAGCATGATCGGGCGCGCGCTCTCCGCCTTGGGCAGGATGCGCACGGTCGCCTCCGTGATGATGCCGAACTGGCCCTCCGAGCCCACGATGAGCGCGAGCAGGTCGTAGCCCTCGGCGTCGAGATACGGCCCGCCGATCTCGACGATCTCGCCGTTCATCAACACGATGCGCAGGCCCAGCACGTTGTTGGTCGTCACCCCGTACTTCAGGCAATGGGCGCCGCCCGAGTTCATGGCGAGGTTGCCGCCGAGCGTGCAGGCGAGCTGGCTCGAGGGATCGGGCGCGTAGAAGAAGCCTTCCGCCGCCACCGCCTCCGTGATGGCCGAGTTGGTGATCCCGGTCTCGACCGTGATGGTGCGGTTCTCGAAGTCGACCTCGATGATGCGGTTCATGCGCGAGATGCCGATGACGACGGCGTCCTCGGCGGGGAGCGCCCCGCCGCTGAGCGAGGTCCCGGCCCCGCGCGGCACCACCTTCAGCCGGTTTTGGCTGCAGTAGTTCAACACCTTCGCCACGTCCTCGGTGGTGCGCGGCAGCACCACGGCGAGCGGCATGCAGCGATAGGCTGTGAGCGCATCCGTCTCGAACGTGCGTCGCCCGTCCTCGTCGGCGATCACGGCCTCGGCGCCGATGAGCTGCTCGAGATCGGCGATGATGGCGCCGCTGCGGGCGAGCACGCCACGATCAGGCTCCGGCATTCTCGACAGCGTCACGCCCAGTGCTCCCGTTCAAACGACCACGGCTAACCTGATGGCAGGAATCGGATTTCTGAATCGAAGCGCGGACCTTAGCAGGCAACGCGTTCCCATTGTACAACAGTATAGGTGTTCGGAATTCAGGCGGATGCCTATAGTCGCTACCGGCCATAATTTCAGCTTTTCAGAGGTGCTCGCTGCCGGTGGAACCAAAAGCAGGGCTCGGCCCACGTGACTGCCATTAGCGATCTGGAGATATTCGCACGCGTCGCCCGCACCGGCAACATGTCGGCCGCCGGCCGCGAGATGGGGCTTTCCCCGGCAGTCGTATCCAAGCGCGTCAGCCAGCTCGAGGAGCGGCTCGGCGCGCGCCTGTTCCAGCGCACGACGCGCCACCTGACGCTCACCGAGACGGGTGCGGGCTACTTCAAGCGTGTCGTTGACATCCTGAGCCTGTGCGAGGAGGCGGAGGATTTCGTGAGCCGCCGCAACACCAAGCCGCGCGGGCTCTTGAAGATTACCATGCCGACGACGTTCGGCCGGCTGCACATCGCCCCCGGTCTCGGCGGGTTCCTCGCCCGCTACCCCGATATCGAGGTCGACGCGCACCTGACCGACCGCTTCGTCGACATCATCCGCGAGGGCTTCGATCTCGCGATCCGCATCGGCGAACTGGAGGATTCCTCGCTCGTCGCCCGCAAGATCGCCGCCGACAACCGCGTCATCTGCGCCGCGCCGGCCTATCTCGAGAAATACGGCACCCCCAGCTCGCTCGCCGAACTCGACCTGCACAACTGCCTCTCCGCCGGCGCCCAGGACGTGTGGCGGCTGGAGGGGCCTGAAGGGCCAGGAGCACGTGCGCACCAACGGGAATGTGCGCTCCAACTCGGGCGAGTTCGTCCGCGAGGCGCTGCTGACCGGCCTCGGTCTCGGACTGCGCTCGACCTGGGACATCGGGCCCGAGCTCAAGAGCGGCGCGCTGAAGGTCGTGCTGCCGCAATATCGCGGCTCGTCCAACGTGGCCATCTACGCGGTCTACCCGTGCCGCGAGTTCATGCCGGCCAAGGTCAACGTCTTCATCGAGTTCCTGGCCGAGCTTTACGGCCCGGAACCCTATTGGGACAAAGGCTTGGACCTCGCCAAGCTCGCCCCCAGGCCTGCCTCCCCCAAGGTCGCGGCGGGCGGCAGCGGCAAGCGCCCGCAGGCGGTTGCCTCGGCCCGCTGAAGCCTTGCAGGCGGGCAACATCGCCGCGCCACTATGCTGTGCTCCCTTGATCGCCGGCCGCAGTTTTGCTGTTGTGGCTGCCGGACAGGGAGCGACCGCAATGAAACGGGCACTAAGTCTCGCGATATTGATCGCCGTCGCCGCGGGCGTCTCGCCCGCCTCGGCCCAGGATGCCGGCAACGGCCAGAAGGTCTTCAACCGCTGCCGTGCCTGCCACGCCATCGGCCCCGGCGCGCATAACAAGGTCGGCCCCGCCCTCAATGGCATCGTTGGACGCAAGGCCGGCGCGGCGGCCGGCTTCAACTATTCCGACGCCATGAAGCAACGGGCCGCCACGGGGCTGGTCTGGACCGAAGGCAACCTGCAGCAGTTTCTCGACTCGCCCGACACCTTCCTGCCCAACGGCGTGATGGCGTACGCCGGCATCAAGAACGAGGCCGAGGTCAAGGACCTCATTGCTTTCCTCAAGACCCAGAAGTAGAGGTCGCCGCGAGGGCGGCGCCTGAACCTCGCGCATCAGCCCCAACGAGGCGGGCGCGCAGATGACAAGCCAATCCCAGCGGCCGCGCGTCGCGCTCTTCGTCACCTGCCTCGTCGATATCGTGCGCCCTTCCGTCGGCTTCGCGGCCGTTCGCCTGCTGGAAGCCGCCGGTTGCGACGTATTCGTGCCGCAGGCGCAGACCTGCTGCGGCCAGCCGGCCTACAACAGCGGCGATCGCGACGCCGCGCGCGCCCTCGCGCTGCAGACGATCGCGGCCTTCGCGGGCTTCGACTATGTCGTCGTGCCGTCGGGCTCGTGTGCGGCGATGCTCAAGGTGCATTACCCGCGGCTCCTGTCCGACGACGCCGAGGCCGGCGCGCGCGGCGCGCGGCTTCGCCGAGCGGGTGCACGAGCTCGTCTCCTTCCTGGTCGACGTGCGCAAGCTCGCAGCCGTGCCGGGCACGTTCGCCGGGCGCGTCACCTACCACGACGGCTGCTCCGGCCTGCGCGAGCTCGAGCATCAAGCGCCAGCCGCGCGCGCTTCTGGCCGCAGCTCGCCGGTACCCGGCTCGATCGAGATGGCCGAGACGGATTCCTGCTGCGGTTTCGGCGGCCTGTTCTCGCGTGAAGTATCCCGACATCTCCAACGCCATGGTGTCGAGGAAGGCGGCCAACGTCGCGGCGCCGAGGCAGAGCTGCTGCTGTCGGGCGAGCTCGGATGCCTCATGAACATCGCCGGCAAGCTGTCGCGCGCGAGGGCTCAGCCGTCCGCTGCCGGCACGTCGCCGAGGTGCTGGCCGGCGAGATGGCCGAGCCACCCATCGCTCAAGCGGTAGCCCCATGAGCCCGGGCGGGTCGCCCTTCACCGTCCGCTCGGCGGCGGCCCTCGCCGACGAGCGGCTGCAGCGGGCGCTGGGCGACGTGCCCGGCGGCTTCGTCGCCGCGCGCGCGCGGGTGAAGGCCGCACTGCCCGAGTTCGAGGCGCTGCGGCGGGCCGGGCGCGATATCAAGGACCACGCGCTCGCGCACCTCGATCTCTACCTCGAAGAATTCGAGCGCAACGCGACGGCCGCCGGATCGAAGGTGCATTGGGCTCAGACCGCAAGCCGATGCCTGCGACATCGTTCTCGGCATCTGCCGCGCGGCGGGCGCGCGCCTGGTGACCAAGAGCAAGTCCATGGTCTCCGAGGAGATCGGTCTCGACGCGCGGCTGGAGGCCTCCGCGCTGGAGTTGGTCGAGACCGACCTCGGCGAGTACGTCATCCAGATCCGCGGCGAGACGCCGAGCCACCTGATCGCACCGGCAATCCATCTCGGGCCGGCCGAGATCGCCGAGGATTTCCGCCGCCGCCACGATCACCTGGCGGCCGACCGCGACATGTCGAGCCCGGCGGCGCTGGTCGCCGAAGCGCGCGGCATCCTGCGCCCGAAGTTCCTCGGTGCCGACGTGGGCATTACGGGGGCAAACCTGCTCGCCGCCAAGACCGGCTCGGCCATCGTCGTGACGAACGAGGGCAACGCCGACCTGACAATGACGCTGCCGCGCGTGCACATCGTGCTCGCCTCCATCGAGAAAGTGGTGCCGACGCTTGACTGACGCGTGGGTGCTGCTGCGGCTGCTGGCGCGCTCGGCCACCGGGCAGGAGTTCACCGCCTACACGACGCTTGTCACCGGCCCGCGGCGCGCTGGCGACGTTGACGGCCCGCAGGAGTGCCACGTCGTCCTCGTCGACAACGGGCGCTCGGAGCTGTTGGGCAGCGACATGCGCGAGGTGTTGCGCTGCATCCGCTGCGGGGCGTGCATGAACCATTGCCCGGTCTACTGCTCGGTCGGCGGCCACGCGTACGGCTCGATCTATGCGGGACCCATCGGCGCCGTGCTGTCGCCGGCGCTCGTGGGAGCGCACGCGGCGGGCGAGCTGGCGCAGGCCTCGACCTTCTGCGGCCGCTGCGAGCAGGTGTGCCCCGTGGAGATCCCGTTGGTGAAGCTGATGCGGCAGTGGCGCGAGCTGTCGATTCGGTGAGGCCGGCGCGGGGCGCGGCAAGGCGCTGCTGCGCGCGTGGGCATTCCTGGCGCGGCGGCCGCGGCTCTATCACGTCGCGACGCGCGCCGGCGTGTCGGTGCTGCGCGGTCTTGCGCGCGGGCGCGGCGCCTTCTCGCGGCTACCATTTGCGGGGGCGTGGACGCGCTACCGCGACCTGCCGGCGCCGCAGGGCCAAACGTTCCAGGCGCAGTGGGCGCGGCGGCAGCGGGAGGAGACGCCATGAGCCGCGCGGCGATCCTCGCCAAGGTGCGCACGGCGCTTGAGGTCGAGCCGGCCGGCGATGCGGCGCGGCGCGCCAGCGTTGCGGCGCGGCTTGCCGGCGGCGGCCGCCATATCGTGCCGGCGCGCGGCCAGGTCGGCGCGCCTGAGCGCGTCGCGCTGTTGAGGACGTTCCTCGCGGCTCAGGGTACCGATCTGATCGAGGTCGATACCGCCGCCGAGATACCGGCCGCGATCGCGGACTACCTGCGCGGCAGAAACCTTCCGCCGCGGCTGCGCATTGGATCGGATCCCTTCTTTCGCGGCGCTGCCGTGGACCGACGCTCTCGCGCGCGATACCGGCGCTGCTCTGGCTGGCGACACTGCCGGGCTGTCGCGTGCCCTTGCCGGCGTCGCCGAGACGGGCACGCTGGTGCTCGCCTCGGGTCCGCTCAATCCGACGACGCTGGCGTTGCTGCCGGAGACGCACCTAGTCGTTCTGCGTCGCGCGGCGATCGTCGGGGGCTATGAGGACGCAATGGCGCTGGTCGCGGCCGAGCTCGGCTCGGCCGACCTTCCGCACACGCTCAATCTCGTTTCGGGGGCGTCGCGCACCGGGGATATCGGCGGCAGGATCGTGATGGGCGCGCACGGGCCAAGCCGGCTCGCCGTCATTCTGGTCGGGGATAATGCGGGCAGCGATTGACGCTGGCGCGCGTACATTGCGCGCATTTACATGTACATTGCGGCCTTATCGCTTGATGCAGCGCTGCATGCAGCTCGTAAACGCCGCCTCGCAGGCGGCGGAGCCTTTGGTGGCGATGCGGCACTGATTGTAGGCGCTGCGGCAGCTTCTCGCCGCAACCGCCCTCGGCTTCCGCCGTCTGGGTCGCCACCAGGCCGGAACCGGCCAGCAGCGCGGCGACAACGGCACCTGCGGCGAGCGCCCACAAGCTCCTGCGATCGATCACGTTCATCTCCCGTCGCCAGAAAGGGCGTGCGGCGAGCTATGCCCGGTGGCAATCCGTTTCAATGGATTCCGGCCTGTCCCTCACCCGCTTGCGGCGAGTTAAGGCTTCATAGCATGAACACAAGCTGAACCGCTGGGCCAGGGGCTTAGAAGGCATATTCTTCAAAGACATGGTCGATGTCGCCGCGCCAGGGCCCGTTGAATTTCGCGATCAGCTCGGTCGGCTAGCGTGCGGCCGCTTTGCACGACTTCCTCGAGCGGGTCGAGGTAGATGGATTCGTCCTGGCTGGCGGCGTTGATGCGCTGGCGCGCGACGCAAGCCGCGGCGCGAGATGCGCACAACGTCGCGGGCAATGTCCAGCACGGTGCCGGATCGAAGCGGGTCGCGAGCGTCGCTCGCGGTACCTCGTTGCGCAAGCCCTCGCGCTCCTCCGCGGTCCAGTCCTTGACGAGCTCCCAGGCGGCATCGAGCGCCTGCGTCGTCGTAGAGCAGCCCGACCCAGAACGCCGGCAGCGCGCAGATGCGCTGCCAGGGCCCGCCGTCGGCGCCGCGCATCTCGAGGAAGCGCTTGAGCCGCACCTCGGGGAACAGCGTCGTCAGGTGGTCCGACCAGTCGTCGAGCGTCGGCGTCTCGCCCGGCAGCTGCGGCAGCTTGCCGTCGCAGGAAGTCGCGGAACGACGCGCCGGAGGCGTCGATGTAGCGGCCGTCGCGGTAGACGAAGTACATCGGCACGTCGAGCGCGTAGTCGACGTAGCGCTCGTAGCCCATGCCGTCCTCGAAGGCGAACGGCAGCATGCCGGTGCGGCGGCGGTCGGTGTCGCGCCAGACCTCGCTGCGCATCGACTTGAAGCCGTTGAGCTTGCCTTCGGTGAACGGCGAGGAGGCAAACAGCGCCGTCGCGATCGGCTGCAGCGCCAGCGAGACGCGCAGCTTCTTGACCATGTCGGCTTCGTCGGCGAAGTCGAGGTTCACCTGGATGGTCGCGGTGCGGTACATCATGTCGAGGCCGCGCGAGCCGACCTTCGGCATGTAGCGCGTCATGATCGCGTAGCGCTCCTTCGGCATGTGCGGCGTCTCGGCCAGCGTCCACTTCGGCGAGAAGCCGAGGCCGAGGAAGCCGATGCCGAGCGGCTCGCCGACGTTCAGCACCTCGTGCAGGTGGTCGTGCGTCTCCGCCGCCGTCTCGTGCAGCGTCTCGAGCGGCGCGCCCGACAGCTCGAACTGGCCGCCGGGCTCGAGGCTGATGTTGCCGCCCAGCTCGCCGTCCGGCGCGCTTCAGGGCGATGATCTTGTCGCCCTCCATGATCGGCTCCCAGCCGAAGCGGGCGATCAGCGCCTCCATCAGGGCGCGGATGCTGCGCTCGCCCTCGTAGGGCACCGGCGTCAGCGTGTCGGTGTGGAAGACGAACTTCTCGTGCTCGGTGCCGATCCGCCACTGAGTCTTGGGCTTCTCGCCGGCGGCGATCCAGCGCGACGAGGTCGTCGCGCGATCGCACGAGGTCGCTTGGCGCACCATCTTCACGTGTCGACATTCAGCGGGCCTCGGCGTTCAGGTGCGGTCGAAGTCTTTGCAGATCCGGGGGTTGGCGGAAGCGGCGCAGCGCAATTGCCGCGGGCCCGCAGGCGCATACCCGCCACCCCTTGAGCTTTTCGAAACGCGAGCCTTTAAGGCCTCGACGTGGGGTGTGCAACCTGTCGTCCGCCCTGGCAGCGCGGCACATGCAGCTACCACAAAAAAACACTATTGCACGGGTCGAATTGTGTGCTGGATCGTTTTGTCGTCTCGACGGGATTGGCCGCTCACCGCCGTTGGTAGTTGCGCAATGCACAGGCGGGTCAGAAGTCAGTGTCATGCCAGTCGCTCGCACCGCTTTCGCCTTTGCTCACAACCCTATGGGAGACCACAATGAAAAAGTTCCTGGCCGCTTGTGCCCTCTGCGGCCTTTTCGCCTCGCCGGTTCTCGCTCGCCAACGCCGCGGTCGATACGGCGGTCAAGACCTTCGACGCGGTCGCGCAACGACGCCGCCAAGCTCAAGGTCTACTGCGAGATGAGCAAGGTGATGTCGTCGGCCGACGCCGAGGACGACAGCAAGGCCGAAGCCCTCGACAAGCAGATGGACGGGCTTCATGAAGGAGCTCGGCCCCGAGTTCCAGACCGCCTTCGAGGCCGGCGCCGATCTCGATCCGGAATCGGCCGACGGCAAGACCTACGACGCCGCCATGGACAAGCTCGACGACAAGTGCGGCAAGTAAGCGCTGCGCCGTTCGCCGCGGCGGTTACGCTGCGAGGCTGCCCGCGAGGGCGGCCTCGTCCTGCGTGTCCGAGGCGCGTGCTAGCGCCAGTCGCCGAGCGCGGCGTTGACGAGCGCCAGCGCGGCCACTGCCGCCGTATCGGCGCGCATGATGCGCGGTCCGAGCGAGATCGGCAGCGCGAACGGATTGCTCCCGCAGCAGCGTCCGCTCGCTAGGCATCGAAGCCGCCTTCGGGTCCGATGAGCACCGCGAGTGGGCGCCCCTCCAACGCTGCCAGCGCCGCGAGCGGGCTCGCGACCGTCGGCGGCCTCGTCGCAGAACATGAGCGCGCGCATCGGATCCCAGCCTGCGAGCACGGCTTCGAGCTTCGGGTGCTGCCCACCCTCGGTACCCGCAGCACGCCGCACTGCTCGGCCGCCTCGATGGCGTTGGCGCGCATGCGCTCGAGGTTGACGCGCGCGGCGATCGTGCGCCGCGTCAGCACCGGCTGCAGGCGCGCGACGCCCAGCTCGGTCGCCTTCTGCACCATGTAGTCGAGGCGCGCGTGCTTCAGCGGCGCGAAGAGGTAGTGAAGGTCGGGGCCCGACCGGCTTGCGGGCGAGTCTGCTCCACGCACTCGAGCGTGCAGCGGCGCTTGCCGACCGCCGGTGAGCGCGCGCGCGCCATTCGCCGTCGCGGCCGTTGAAGACCAGGATCTCCGCGCCGGCACCGAGCCGCAGCACGTTGAGGAGGTAGTTCGCCTGCTCTGGCGTGCAGTCGACGCGCTGCCCGGTCGCGAGCAGAGCCTCGAGAAACAGACGGTGCGCGGTGCGATCGTTGCCTGACATGTCGCCGTCTTAGCGAAATTCGCCGTTCTGTGCGATTGCCGCGCGGGCGGGCCACCGCTACGCTTCACCTGCACCCGGAGCCCCGACCGGACATCTCTAGCCGGAAAGCCCCAGCCGACATGGCCGCGAGCCCCCTGCCGTCCGAGCGTTCCTCTCCCGTCGCCGACGCGCCCGCCGGCAACTGGGCCGACCGCTATGCGCCGGAATACGCGCGCCCCTATCTGCGGCTTGCCCGCCTCGACCGCCCGATCGGGCTGTGGCTGCTCCTGCTGCCGTGCTGGTGGTCGGTCGGCCTCGCCGAGGTGGCGCTCGAGCGCCCCTATCCCAACCCGTGGCTGCTCACACTGTTTGCGGTCGGCGCCATCGTCATGCGTGCCGCCGGCTGCGCCTACAACGACTACGTCGACCGCGACTATGACGCGCAGACCGAGCGCACGGCGAGCCGGCCCATCCCGTCGGGGCAGGTGACGCCCGGCGAGGCCCTGGCGTTCGCCGCCGTCTGCTCGTTCGTCGGGCTCTTGGTGCTGATCCAGTTCAACGCCTACACCATCAAGCTCGGCATGGCCTCGCTACTCCTCGTCGCCGTGTACCCGTTCCTGAAGCGCTTCACGCACTGGCCGCAGATCGCGCTCGGGCTTGTCTTCAACTGGGGCGCGCTCGTCGGCTGGAGTGCCGTCACCGGCTCGCTCGCGCTGCCGGCGCTGCTGCTCTACGCCGGCTCGGTGCTGTGGACGATGGGCTACGACACCATCTACGCCCACCAGGACCACGAGGACGACCTGCTGCTCGGGCTCAAGTCCACGGCGATCCGCTTCGGCGACGACACCATCACTGGGTCGGCGGGTTCTACGCCGGCGCCGTGCTGCTGTGGCTTATCGCGGGCTTCTTCGCCGGGACGCACCTCGTCTTCTTTCCTGCCGTGGTGCTGGTATCGCTGCAGATGGCCTGGCAGGTGACGACGCTCGACGTCACCGACCCCGCGAACTGCCTGCGGCGCTTCCGCTCCAACCGCGACGTGGGGCTCGTGATGTTTTTGGGCCTGGTCGCCGACATGGCCTTGTCGCGGTTCGCGGGGCTCAACTAGGGGCTGCGAAAGCTAATTCGGCTTGGACCCGGCCGTGCCGGAATCCAAGCCGATAACCATTCGCCCCGCCGTCGTCTTCAGAAGCCGTCTACTGCGACCGTATCACCAAGTATGCATTAAGCGCCTTCCCGGCAGTTTAAGAGATAGCGTAAATTCGCCGTAACCCGGCGGTCTGTTTTAGCGCCGCCGATCGAAAGCGAGAGCCAAGCGCATCGAGCTTGCACCAGCCCGCTCCTTCCGGCAGGAAACGCTTAAGGGCTGACGCAACGCTATCCGTGAGGGGACGAGCCCAATGACTGCCGAGAAGAAACCGTCAAAGCAATTGCTGCACCTCGTGTTCGGCGGCGAGCTGACCACGCTCGACGGCATCGAATTCCGCGATCTCAAAGGCCTCGATATCGTCGGCATCTATCCGAACTATGCCGAAGCCTTCGCCGCCTGGAAGGGGGCCGCGCAGCGCAGCGTCGACAACGCCATGATGCGCTACTTCATCGTCCATATGCACCGGCTGCTCGACCCCGAGCACCCGGCTGTGGCGGCCGACGCCCAGGCGCCATCGTGACGACGAACGGCACGCAAGCGATAAAGCCGGCGTCCAAGACGCTGGCGCTCGACGAGCATCAGCGCGGCCTTCTGAAACGGTTCTGTCGCGACTGGGTGGCGCCGCGCTGGCGCGAGCTGATCCGGGCGCTCGTCCTCACCGCGCTGCTCGCGGCCACGACTGGCGCCTACCCGATGATCATCAAAGCCTCCTTTGACACCCTGATGAAGGAGCAGAACTCGGCGCTGCCCTACGTGCTCGGCGCCATCATCACCGTGACGATGCTGCGCAGCCTGTTCCTCTACCTGCAGACGGTCGAGACCAACCGCATCGTCATGCGCATGACGACGGACATGCAGAAGGTCGCGTTCGAGCATCTCGTGTGGTCGGACCTCGCGCGGCTGACTCGGGAGACGCCGGGCCGGCTCGTTTCGAAGCTCACGAACGACATCTCCTTTGTGCAGCAGGCAGCGCTCGCCGCGCTCAACACGGCCGTGCGCGACGTGCTGCTCCGTCATCGCGCTCGCCATCTCGATGTTCTATCTCGACTGGGTAATGTCGCTGATCGTGCTGGGCGTCTACCCGATCGCGGCGCTCCCCATCGCGGCGATCAGCCAAAGGCTGCGGCGCGTCGCCAAACGCACGCAGAACGAGCTCGGCGACATGACCTCGCTGTTGACCGAGAAGCTGTCGAGCGCGCGCCTGATCAAGACGTTCCGGCTCGAGACCTATGCCGCCGACCGCCTCAACCAGAGCTTCGAGCAGGTCTACGACTTGCGCATGCGGGCGGTTAAGGCGCGCGCGCGTCTCGATCCTATGCTGGAAGCCCTCGGCGGCCTAGCGGTGGCCGGCGTTATCGCATTTGCCTACTGGCGCATTGCCAGCGGCATCTCCACCGTCGGCGACTTCATGGGCTTCGTCACGGCGCTGCTGATGGCCTCGCAGCCGATCCGCGCGCTCGGCAACCTGTCGGGGCGCATCAACGAGGGACTGGCCGCCGCCGAAAGCTTCTATGGCCTCGTCGACGAGCTGCCGCGTGTCGTGGATGCGCCGGGGGCCAAGCCGCTTGCGGTCGCCTCGAGCACGATCCGCTTCGACGACGTCGCCTTCGCCTACGACGAGCAGAAGGGCCTGCACGCGATCCAGCATTTCTCCCTCGTGGTGCCGGGTGGCAAGACGGTGGCGCTCGTCGGGCGCTCCGGTGCCGGCAAGTCCACCGTGCTGAACCTCGTGCCGCGGCTGTTCGACGTCACCGAGGGACGCATCACGGTCGACGGCCAGGACGTGCGCGAGGTGACGCTCGCCTCGCTGCGCGATGCCATCTCCATCGTGGCGCAGGACGTGACGCTGTTCGACGACACCATCGGCGCCAACATCGCGCTGGGGCGGCTGGGCGCGCCGCAAGCGGCCATCGTCGCCGCCGCCAAGGCTGCCGCTGCCCACGATTTCATCATTGAGCAGCCTGACGGCTATGCGACCCAGATCGGCGACCGCGGTTTGCGACTTTCAGGCGGCCAGCGCCAGCGCCTGGCGCTCGCCCGTGCGATCCTGAAGGATGCGCCGATCCTGCTGCTGGACGAGGCGACGAGCGCCCTCGACACCGAATCTGAGCGTCTCGTGCAGGCCGCGCTCGCCAAGTTCACCAGGAACCGCACGACGCTCGTCATCGCGCACCGCCTATCGACCGTGCAGAACGCCGACCTCATCTGCGTCATGAAGCAAGGCACGATCGTCGAGACCGGCACCCACCGCGAGCTGCTGGCGGAGGGGGGCAGCTACGCCCGCCTCGTGCGCTCGCAGGCGCTGATCGACGAGAGCGTGGCACCGGGCACCTAGAGGCGGCCGCTACTCGCGGCGCAGGATGCTGTCGACGATGCGGTTGGCCCAGCCCTTCGACTGGAACGTGCGCTTGAGCTCGTCGGGGTCGTAGACGGTGTCGACCCACTCGAAGAACGGCATGGGGCACTTGGCGTTGTCGTCCAGGTACTTCTCGAAGAAGTAGTCGAGGATGCCGGTATGCGCCTGGCGGATGTGTCCGTACTTAAGCGAGAGCTCCTTCTTCGCCTCAATCAGCGGCACGCCCTCGTGCAAGAAGCGGTACAGCACGCTCATCAGGCCCGCGCGGTCGGCGCCCGACTTGCAATGCATGAGCATCGGGTACTCGATCTCCTGGAACAGCCGGCGGGCGCCGGCAAGCTCCTCGCGCGTGGGTGCCGCGCGCGAGCGGATCTGGAAATTGACGAGCTTCAAGCCGTGGCGCGCGCACGCTTCCTGTTCCAGCCAGTAGCTGCCGCACTGGCGCTCGCCGCGCAGGTTGACGATGGTGCGGACGCCCGCGCGCGCGAAGCGGCCGATGTGATGCGGCGCCGGCTGCGCCGAGCGCCACGCGTCGTCGGAGATCTTGTGCACGTTGGCGTAGGCCATCCGGAAGATGCCGTGGTCGACGAGCAGCATGTCGAGATAGCTCGCCGTGGGGCCGAGCCCGCGCCGCAGCCACTGAGGCGAGTGGCGCAGAACCGCTTCCCGCGTGCTTCCCGTCGCGCGTCGCCAGGAGCGCTTTGCCCGCTTCACAAATCCGGCCATAGGTCCGCTGAAATTCGATTGATCCGGGGATTAAGCAACCGAACGAGCCGGCAGCTACGGGCCAAGCTCACGCGCCCTAACGTCCCAGTTTGCCATCGCTAAATATTCGCTATAGGAACCAGCTGCAAGTGGTTCGCCCGCGGACCGCACGCGTGGAGCGTTTCGCGCCGAGGCACCCTACCGGATGGCACGTTCGCCCGAGACGAAAGCCAGGCTCAACCGTATTGCAGGCCGTGGCATCGCCAGCCTGATCGGCACCGTGGGCCGCACCTCGCGCATTATCTACGATCCGGCCGACCTTTTGACCCGGCTCGAGGCTATGCACCCCGTTATCGTGGCGACCTGGCACGGCCAGTTCATGATGACCTCGGGCTTCTGGCCATCGAAGCGCGTCAAGGTTGCGGCCATGGTCGCCCGCCACGGCGACGCCGAGCTGATCGGCGCCGCGATGGCGCATCTGGGTGTGGAGCTGATCCGCGGGGCTGGCGCCGGTCTGCGCCGCAAGGACCGCGGCGGCGCGCATGCATTGCGGGCGGCGGTGCGGGCGTTGAAGGACGGCTACTCCGTCGTAATGACCGCGGATGTGCCCCCGGGCCCTGCGCGCCGCGCCGGAACCGGCATCGTGACACTCGCGCGGCTCTCCGGGCGCCCGATCGTCCCCGTCGCCTCGGCGACCTCGCGCTTCGTGGCGCTCAAGACCTGGAGCCGGATGACGATCAACCTGCCGTTCTCCAAGCTCGCCTACGTGATCGGCGAGCCTATCAGCGTGGCACCCGACGCCGACGAGGCCGCGCTCGAAGCCGCGCGTGTGGGACTCGAGCGCTCGCTTGGCGCCGCCACCGCGCGTGCCTACGCCCTTGCCGGCGCCGACGCCAAGCGCATCACGCCCTTGCGCCTCGACGATCCCGATGCGCCGCCGGCCGAGCCCGATCTGCGCCTCAAGGTCTATCGCGCCGGCATGAGCCTGCTGCGCCCCATCGCCCCGCTGATCCTCAAGCTGCGCGAACGCAGCGGCAAGGAGGACCCGCGCCGGCGCGGGGAGCGCTTCGGCGAGCCGAGTGCCGCGCGACCGGAAGGTATGCTCGCGTGGATCCACGCGGCAAGCGTCGGCGAGACCAACTGCGTGCTGCCCGTGATCGCCGCGCTCGGCGCGGCGCGTCCCGATCTGAGCTTCCTTCTGACCACCGGCACCGTCACCTCGGCCGGCTTGGCGCAACGCCGCCTGGGTCCGCGCGCCCTGCATCAGTACGTGCCGCTCGACGCGCCCGAGTACGCCGCTCGCTTCCTGGAGCATTGGCGCCCTGATCTGGCCGTGTTCACTGAATCGGAGATCTGGCCGTCGCTGATCATGGCGACCTCGGCGCGCAGCATTCCGCTGGCGTTGGTGAATGCGCGCCTGTCGCACCGCAGCCGGCGCCGCTGGCAGCGCCACAGCGGCATGGCGCAGCCGCTGTTCAACCGCTTCGACGTGGTGCTGGCGCAGAACGACCGCCTCGCGGCCGGCTTTTCCTCAGTGGGCGCGCGCAACGTTGCCTCCGTCGGCAATCTCAAGATCGACGCGCCGCCGCCGCCGGTGGATTTGAGCGAGCTCGAGCGCCTCAGGGATGCGCTGCGCGCGCGCCCGGTGTTCCTCGCCGCCAGCACGCACGAGGGCGAGGAGGAGATCGTCGCGGATGCGCACCGCCAGCTCGCGCGCAATTTCGAGGGCTTGTGCACCATCATTGCGCCTCGCCATCCCGAGCGCGGCACCGCGATCGGCGAGCGTCTCAAGGATCTGGGCTTCACGGTCGCGCAGCGCTCGCTCGGCGCAGTGCCGGGGGAGCGCACTGAGATCTACATCGCCGACACGATCGGCGAGCTTGGCACGCTCTACGCGCTTTCGCCGCTCGCCTTTATCGGCGGGTCGCTGGTCGAGCGCGGCGGCCAGAATCCCATCGAGGCCGTGCGCCACGGCGTCGCCGTGATCACCGGACCGCACTGGCAAAATTTCACCGATGCCTACCGCGCGCTGCTCCGTCACGAGGGCGCTGTCGAGGTGACCTCGGCGCGGGCGCTCACCGACGCGGTCTCGCGACTGCTGCAGAGCCCGGCCGAGCTCGCCCGCATGCGCGCCGGCGCGACGCAGGCGCTGGCCGCGCTGTCGGGTGCGCTCGAGAAGACGGTCGCGGCGCTGCTGGCCTATCTCCCCGACGGGAGATTGCAGCGTGCGTCTTGAGGAGCCCGGCTGGTGGTACGGGGAGGCGCCGGACGTGCGCGCGCTTCTGCTCGCCCCGCTGGGTTCGCTCTATGGATGGATCGCGCAATCGCGCTATCGGCGCCGCCAGCCTTACCACTCGCGCTTTCCCGTCATCTGCGTGGGCAATTTCACGGCGGGCGGTAGCGGCAAGACGCCACTCGCGATCGCCATTGCCAGGCAGCTGCTCGCGCGTGGGACGGCGCCGGTGTTCCTGACGCGCGGTTACGGCGGCAGCGACGCGGGCCCTTCCTGGGTCGAAGACGGACCCGGCGCGGCGCGGCGCTTCGGGGACGAGCCGCTGCTGCTCGCCCGCGTCGCGCCCACGATGGTTGCCCGCGACCGCGCCGCGGGAGCGCGCGCGATCGAAGCAAGTGGCCGCCAGGTCGGCGCCATCGTCACGGACGACGGGCTGCAGAACGGCACGCTCGCGAAGAACCTGTCGATCGCCGTGGTCGACGGCGGGCGGGGCCTGGGCAACGGCGAGGTCATTCCCGCCGGGCCGTTGCGTGCGCCGATCGATTTCCAGCTCGGTCTCGTCGACGCCATCGTCGTGCGCGAGCCCGAGGAAGACGGGTCGGCAGCGGCCGGCGTGCACGAGCGCATGCGGCGCGGCTTTCCGGGGCCGGTGCTGGTCGCACGTATCACTGCCGCCGGCGATGCAGCGTGGCTTTCCGGAAAGCCTGTCGTCGCGTTTGCGGGGATAGCCAATCCCGAGCGTTTCTTCGCTCTGGCCGAAAGGCTCGGCGCGCGCGTTTTAGAGCGCGCAGCCTTCCCCGACCACCACGTGTTCTCGCGTGCCGATGTCAACCGCCTGCTCGCGCTGGCGCACGCCAAAGCGTGCGATCTGGTCACGACAGAGAAGGACTGGGCGCGGCTGGCGGGCGACGCAAGCCTATCCGCACTTGCCGGCAAAACACGCACGCTCGCCGTCGAGATGGTGTTCGACGAGCGCGATCTCGGGCGCCTCGTCTCGCTGATCGACGCAGCGACACTCAACCAGCGCTACCCGCGTACGCGCCCGCCTCGGCCGTGACGCCGCGTCTCGCAATAGCGCTTCACCGAGACCTCCGGCGAGACGTAGGCCTCCTGCAATTCCACGCTCCAGTAGCGCAGATCCGGCAGCATGATCGGCTCGCCGGTGACGGCGCAGCGCACGAAATCGCCCGGCGAGACCACCTGGAACTCGCCGTCGAGGAATTTCACCTTGGCCTCGCCTCGGAGACCGAAAAACCTGTCGATCCGGTTCATGGACCTCCTGAGTCCCTCTGCTTTCCGCGCCGCGCGGACTATTCAGCCATGACATTGCCAATCGCTGGGGCGGCGTCAAGGCGGCGTTGCGTTGTTGTCCTTAAAAGAGCGAGCGCTAGAACAATGAGCCCTGGCCGCTGCCGCGCGGGCGCCGCGTGCGCCGCAGCTGCGGATCGAACTCGGGCGCGGGTGCCACGGCCTCGCGTTCTTTGACGCCACCCGTGCGCACGGAACGCACCTCGGCGTCGGCGCAGCCGTCGCGGAACTCCAATTCAAGCGGGTCGCCTGCGTGCAGGTACGCTGCCTCGCGCACCATGCGGCCGTCGCCATCGCGCACAAGCGCGAAGCCGCGTTGCAGTACGCCCTGGTAGCTGAGCGACGAGAGCAGCTTGGCAGCGCTTTCAAGCTGGCGCCGGCGCGCTGAGAGCCTGTTGATCAGGGCCTGACCAGCACGCGCCTGCAGGACGCCCGCGCGCTCGCCGCATACCGAGATGCGCTGGCGGATGGGGCCGGGGCGCAGTCGCGAGGCGGTGCGGACGTAGCGGGTGTGGTGGGCGCGCGTGTTGGCGAGCAGCGCGCGGGCAAGGCGCTTCTCGCATGCGTCGAAGCGCTGCCGCGGCAGGGCGACGATATCCTCCAACCGCGGAAGCCCGCGCGCGGCGGCCTTGAGGTGCGCTCGCGCCGATTGCAGCGAGCGTCGCGCAGCCGAGGTAAGGCGCAGGCCAAATTTCTCCGTGCTTTCGGCGAGCTCGACGTATTTCGGCACCGCCCATTCGGCAGCCTTGGTCGGGGTCGGCGCGCGCGCGTCCGCGACGAGATCGATGAGCGTCCAGTCGGTCTCATGCCCGACGGCGGAGATGACCGGGATGCGGCTTGCCGCAACCGCGCGCACGACGATCTCCTCGTTGAAGCCCCACAGGTCCTCGAGGCTGCCGCCGCCGCGTGCGACGATCAGGATGTCGGGGCGCGCGAAGGCGCCGCCCGGGGCAAAGGCGTTGAACCCGGCGATAGCGGCCGCGACCTCCTGCGCACAGGTCTCGCCCTGCACGCGCACCGGCCACACGATGACTCGCGTCGGGAAGCGCTCAGCGAAGCCGTGCAGCATGTCGCGGATGACGGCGCCGGTCGGCGAGGTGATGATGCCGACGAGGCGCGGCAGATACGGCCGCGGCTTCTTGCGCGCCTCCTCGAACAGGCCTTCCGCTGCGAGCTTGCGCCTCCTCTCCTCGATCAGCGCCATCAGCGCGCCGACGCCGGCTGGCTCCAGGCTCTCGATCACGATCTGGTATTTCGACGAGCCGGGGTACGTCGTCACGCGCCCCTGCACGACGACCTCCATGCCCTCCTCGGGTTTGACCTTCAGCCGCTGCCAGGTGGTCTTCCACACCACCGCGTCGATCTTGGCCTTGTCGTCCTTGAGGCCGAAATAGCTGTGGCCGGAGGCGTGCTGGCCGCGGAAGCCCGAGATCTCGCCGCGCAGGCGCACGAAGCCGAAGCCCTCCTCCAGCGCGCGCTTGATGGCGCCTGCGAGGTCGGAGACGGTGAACTCGGTCACATTGGCGCCGGGCGCCTGCTGGGCTTGTGGCTGCGTCACGGTTTCCCGCCCGTTTGTTGGGGGCCAATTCGATGATACATCAGGCCGCGGCTGCGGGCGCGCGGCGCTTGCCTCGTGCCGCCGTTATCCAAGAGAGTTCCCCTTGAAGGTCTGGCGATGAACGTTCTCCTCATCGGCTCCGGCGGACGCGAGCACGCCTTGGCCTGGGCCCTGCGGGCAAGTCCGCTGTTGGCGAAGCTCTACTGTGCACCGGGCAACGGCGGAATTGCGGAGATTGCCGAGTGCATCCCGCTCGCTGTGGCTGACCACACCGCAGTGATCCGCTTCTGCACGGATAACGCGATCGATTTCGTCATCGTCGGGCCGGAGGTGCCGCTGGTCGCCGGCCTCGTCGACGATCTGACAACCGCCGGCATCAAGTGCTTCGGCCCGCGCCAGGCGGCGGCAGAGCTCGAGGGCTCCAAGGGATTTACCAAGGATCTATGCCGCGAGTTCGCCATCCCGACCGCCGCCTACGGCCGCTTCGACAACGTGGGGGCGGCCAAGGCCTATCTCAAGGACCAGAAGGCGCCGATCGTGGTGAAGGCCGATGGCCTCGCGGCGGGGAAAGGCGTCTTTATCTGCGAGACGATTGCCGAGGCCGAGGCGGCGGTCGAGGCGTGCTTTGCGGGCGCCTTCGGCAAGGCCGGTGCGGAGGTCGTCATCGAGGAATTTCTGACCGGCGAGGAGGCGAGCTTTTCGCGCTCGTCGACGGCGGCCACGCGCTGGAACTTGCCGCCGCGCAGGATCACAAGCGCGTCGGCGATGGCGACACCGGGCCCAACACCGGCGGCATGGGCGCCTACTCGCCCGCGCCGGTGATGACCGACGCAATGGTGGAGCGGACCATGGCCGAGATCATCCGCCCGACGGTCGCCGCCATGGCCGCGCGCGGGACCCCGTTCAAGGGCGTGCTATTCGCCGGCCTCATGATCACGGCCGGCGGCCCGAAGCTCATCGAATATAACGTGCGCTTCGGCGACCCCGAGACGCAGGTGCTCATGGTGCGCCTGAAGTCGGATCTGCTGGCGGCGCTGCTCGCCACCGCCGACGGCGTGCTCGACAAGTTCGAACTGCGCTGGAGCGAGGAAGCAGCGCTCACAGTGGTCATGGCCGCCAACGGCTACCCGGGCCCCCCGCTGCTCGGCAGTGAGATCAAGGGGCTTAAGGCCGCCGCCGCGGTCGAGGGCGTCGAAATCTTTCACGCGGGCACGCGGCGCGAGGGCAGCCGCTACTTTGCCAACGGCGGCCGCGTGCTCTCCGTCACCGCGGTGGGGCGCACGGTCGGCGAGGCGCGGGGGCGCGCCTACGCCGCGATCGCAAAGATCGACTGGCCCGGCGGATTCTGCCGCAAGGACATCGGCTGGCGCGCCATCGCCCGCGAAAAGACCCAAGTGTCGAGGTAATTTTCGCCGGTCACCAACCGTCAAAGCGTTCCAACGTGGGGTGCCCCTCGTTTCCAACCTCAAGCGCGCGTGATGAGCAAAAAGCCGATCGCCATTCCTGCAACCTCGGCCAAGCCCGTGCACCCGTCACGCGGGCACACGATCGCGTTGGCGCTGGGCGGTGGGGGCGCGCGCGGGCTCGCGCACATCCCCATCTTGGAAGCCTTCGACGAGCTCGGCCTCAAGCCGAAGATCATGGCCGGCACCTCCATCGGCGCCGTATTCGCCGCGGCGTATGCGTCGGGGCTCACGGGCCGGCAGATCCGTGCGCACACGCAGGAGGTGCTGCGCAGCCGCGTCGACCTCGTGCGCGATCTTTACGCCGCGCGCGTGCGTGGCACGCGGCGCATCTGGAACGTATTCCCGTCGGGCTCGGCCTTGCTCGCGGCCGAGCGCCTGCTCGACGTTGTCCTGCCGCAGAGCATCGGGCGCGACTTTGCGCATCTCGCGATCCCGCTCAAGATCGTCGCCTCCGACTTTTACGCGCAGGAGCCGGTCGTCCTCGAATCCGGACCCTTGCGCCGGGCGATCGCCGCCAGCATCGCGCTGCCGGTCATCTTCGAGCCGGTGCTGCTCGACGGCCGCGTGCTCATCGACGGCGGCCTCGTCAACCCGCTGCCGTTCGACCTCCTGTGCGACGAAGCCGACATCACCGTCGCCATCGACGTGACCGGCGCGCCGGTGCGCCGGGAGGATCGCGACCGCCCCAACGGTTGGGAGGTGCTGTTCTCCTCGCACTTCATCTTCGAGCACACCATCGTCAAGGAGAAGCTGCGCTCGCGCCAGCCGGACGTCTATATCGAGGCCGGGACGAGCCGCTATCAGGTGCTGGATTTCCTGAAGCACGAGGAGATCTTCGCCGCCGCCGCGCCGGCCAAGGAGCGCCTGAAGGCGCAGCTTGCGCGTGTGCTCGACGCCGAGACGCTGCCGGCACTTGAGGCGCCCGAGGCGCACACGGAGATCGCCGCGCCGCGACGATCCCCGCGCCGGGTGCTGCTCAAGCGCGGCCGCGGCGGCAAGGCCTAGCGCTTTGCCTGGAAGAACGTCTTGAGCAGCACGGAGGCGCGCTGCTCGTCGATCCCAGCGTAGATTTCCGGCGCGTGGTGGCACGTCTCCTGACTGAAGACGCGCGCGCCATGCTCGACGCCGCCCCCTTTGGGATCGGGGGCGCCGTAGTAGAGCCGGCGGATGCGGGCAAAAGAGATGGCGGCCGCGCACATGGGGCAGGGCTCCAGCGTCACGTAGAGGTCGCAGCCGGTGAGGCGCTCCGAGCCGAGCTTGGCGCAGGCTGCGCGAATCGCCAGCACTTCCGCGTGCGCGGTCGGATCGCTGAGTTCGCGCGTACGGTTGCCGGCGGCGGCGACGAGCGCGCCGTCGGGACCGGTAACGACGGCGCCAATGGGCACCTCGCCGCGCCCAGCCGCTGCCTCCGCCTCGGCAAGCGCACGCTCCATGGGGGACACCGGGGAAGGAGTCTGCGGCGGCATATGGTCCAAGTCCTCGCGCGGTGTCATAAGGGGCCGGCCAACGACTAAACCAGATCCCATGCCAAACAACCACGCGCGCAAACGACCGACCCCTAAAGTTCGCAACAGCCCCGTTTCGCCGGCTCCGGGCGAGCCGCTGCGCATCGCCAAGGCGATGGCGCGCGCCGGCCTGTGCTCGCGCCGCGAGGCGGAGCGCTGGATCGGGGAGGGCCGCGTCAGGGTCAACGGTAAGCTGCTGACGACGCCGGCCTTCGAGGTCGGCGGCGGGGACACGGTGCTTGTCGACGGCAAGCCGCTGCCCGTCGCGGACACCGCGCAGTTGTGGCGCTACTACAAGCCGAAGGGGCTGGTCACGACCCACAGCGACCCGCAAGGGCGCCCCACTGTGTTCTCGGCGCTGCCGCCGGAGCTGCCCCGCGTCATCTCCGTCGGACGGCTCGATTTCAACAGCGAGGGCCTGCTGCTCCTCACCAACAGCGGCGCGCTCGCCCGCCACCTGGAGCTGCCCTCGACGGGATGGCTGCGGCGCTACCGTGTGCGTGCGCATGGCAGGGTCTCGCAAGCGCAGCTCGATTCGCTTCGCGACGGCGTCGAGATCGAAGGCGTGCGTTACGGGCCGATCGAGGGGACGCTCGACAGCGTGCAGGGCGCGAATACCTGGCTGACGATTGGCCTGCGCGAGGGCCGCAACCGCGAGGTGCGACGCATCCTGACAAGCCTAGGGGTCGACGTGAATCGCCTCATCCGCACCTCGTACGGGCCATTCCAGCTTCTCGAGCTGAAGCCCGGTGCGGTCGAGCCGGTGAAGCGGCGCGTGCTGGCCGAGCAGCTCGGCGTGAAGATTGCCGCTGAGCTCGGGCTCGACGCGCCCGTGGAAGCGGAGCGGGTGCGCAGGAAGGAGCGCGCGAAGACCGGTCGCGCAAAGCAGCCATGAGGATTGTCGCCGGGCGCTTGCGCGGCCGCGCCATCGCAAGCCCGAAGGACGAGGACGTGCGTCCGACCTCGGACCGCGTGCGCGAATCCTTGTTCAACGTTCTGGAGCACGGCATCGAGGGCTTCTCGCTATCGGGCGCGCGTGTGCTCGACCTGTTCGCCGGCACCGGCGCGCTGGGGCTCGAGGCCTTGTCGCGTGGCGCCGCGTTCTGCCTGTTCGTCGACGAAGGTGTGGCGGCGCGGGCCCTGATCCGCACCAATATCGAGCTGTTTCAGCTGACGGGTGCCACCCGGATCTTTCGCCGCGATGCGACCGACATGGGCCCCGCCGGCACCGTTGCACCGTTCGCGCTGGCGTTCCTCGACCCGCCCTACGGCAAGGGGCTGGGCGAGCGCGCGCTTGTCTCGCTCAGCGGTGGGGGATGGCTGCTGCCCGGCGCGGTGGCCGTGCTCGAGGGGCGCGTGAACGCGGAGATCGCGCTGCCGCGGGAATTCACCGAGATCGACCGCCGCACCTACGGCGATACGCAAATTCTGCTGGCGCGTTTCGAAGGCTAATCCGGCGCCTACTCGGGCTCGCGCGGCATCAGGATCCACAACAGGATGTAGATGATGACACCCGGGAATGCAGCCGACAGCAGCGTGAGCGCGGCATAGACGACGCGCACGATGGTCGGGTCCCAGCCGAGCCACTTGGCAAAGCCTCCGCACACGCCGCCGAGCAGCGCGCCGCGGCGGACGCGCATCAGCGGCTTCGACATGGGATCGTTGTCGTCCAGCATGGCGCGAAGATAGGGATTTCCGGGACGGGTGCAAGGCCGGCGCCTGCGGCGGGAGTGGACAGGGCAAACAAGCCGTTCACCTTCGGCCAAACAGCCGCTCAATGTCGGCGAGCTTCAATTCCACGTACGTAGGGCGCCCGTGGTTGCACTGGCCGGAGTAGGGCGTCGCCTCCATGCCGCGCAAAAGCGCGTTCATCTCCTCCGGCGTCAGGCGCCGGCCCGCGCGCACGCTGCCATGGCAGGCGAGCGTCGCGCACACGGCCTCGAGCCGCTCTTTGAGCGCGAGCCCTTCGCCGTCGCCCGCGATGTCGGCGGCGAGGTCGCGGACGAGGCCGTGCACGTCGGTTTCGCCCAGAAGTGCCGGCACCTCGCGCACCGCGACGGCGCCGGGCCCGAACGGCTCCAGCGAGAGCCCGAGCTCGGCGAGTTCTTCCGCGCGCTCTGCGAGGGCTGCGGCTTCCTCGGGGCTGAGATCGACGACGACGGGGATCAGCAAGCCCTGGCGGGCAACGCCGCCGTTAGCGAGCATCGCCTTCATACGCTCGTAGACGAGGCGCTCATGCGCGGCGTGCTGGTCGACGATGACGACGGCGTCGCGCGTCTGCGCCAGGATGTAGGTCTCGTGCAGCTGCGCGCGGGCGGCGCCGAGCGGGCGGTCGAGGAGGGCCTCCGGGATCGGCGCGGCATCGGCGCGGGTGTCCGCGCTGGGAGCGCCGAAGTCCTCGAAGGGCGCCTGCAGCGCCTCGGCGAGGCCGAATGAGCCGGAGGATCGCGGTGCTGGGTAAGCGCCGCGCGGCCGCTCGAAGGGGACGATATTGGGCTTCATCTCGCCAAGCGTCGCCGCGCCTCCACCGACCGACGCGCGGTGGCCGGCGGCATACAGCGCGGCGGCGAGCGCGTTGACGATGAGCGAGCGCACGAGCGCGGCGTCGCGGAAGCGCACCTCGGCTTTGGCGGGATGCACGTTGACGTCCACCTCCGCCGGCGGCAGCGCGACGAACAGGGCGAGCAGCGGATGGCGCCCGCGCGGGATGAGGTCGCCGTAGGCGGCGCGCACGGCGCCGATCAGCAGCTTGTCCTTCACCGGGCGGCCGTTGACAAACAGGTACTGCTGGCCCGCATCATGGCGGTGCAGGGTCGGCAGACCGGCAAAGCCCGACACGTTCACCGCTTCACGCGCGCCCGCGACGGGAAGCGCGTCGCCCATGAACTCGCGGCCCATGATGCGGCCGAGCCGTTGCAACAGGCCGTCGGCGTTTTGCGCCTCGCGGGGGAGCTGCAGCCCGGTGCGCTCGCCCGTCGTGAGCGTGAAGCCGACGCCCGGGTGTGCCATGGCAAGCCGCTTCACAACCTCGGCGACGGCCTGGTTCTCCGCGCGCTCCGATTTCAGGAATTTGAGCCGTGCCGGCACGCTGGAGAAGAGATCGCGCACCTCGATGATGGTGCCGGGATTGCCGGCCGTGGGCCGCGCCGTCTCCTTGGCGCCGCGATCGACGGTGATGGCAAAGGCTTCGGATGCGCCTTGCGCGCGCGAGCGCAGCGTCAGCTTGGCGATGGAGCCGATGGAGGGCAGCGCCTCGCCGCGAAATCCCAGCGTGCGGATGGCGAAGAGATCCTCCTCGGCGAGCTTGGAGGTGGCGTGGCGCTCCACCGACAGCGCAAGGTCAGCGGGGCCCATGCCGCTGCCATTGTCGGTGACGCGGATGAGGCTCAGGCCGCCCGACGCCGTGACGACATCGATCTCGCTCGCCCCGGCGTCGAGCGCGTTTTCGACGAGTTCCTTCACCACGCTCGCGGGGCGCTCGACGACCTCGCCCGCGGCGATGCGGTTGATCGTCTCCGGCGATAGCTGGCGAATGGCCATGTCCCCTCCTCGCGCGCGCCGGAGGTTAGCCGATCCCACGATTCGCGCCGAATCTGGCCGGGCGCCGTGCACACGGGTGTTGACACGCGGCATCGGGCGGACTATTTAACCAATTAGTTATTTAACTAGATGGATAATTACGAAATGGCCCCCGACCCTCTGAGCGCAAAGTTCGCCGCCCTTGCCGACCCCACGCGACGGGCGATCCTTGCCCGCCTCGCGCTCGGCGAGACCTCGGTGTCCGAGTTGGCAAAGCCCTTCGCTATAAGCCTGCCAGCAGTGTCCAAGCATTTGAAGGTGCTTGAGAATGCTGGCCTGATTGGGCGCAGTCGCGAGGCCCAGTGGCGTCCCTGCCGGATCGAGCCGGTCGCGCTGAAGGAGGTCGACGGCTGGCTCAAGCAGTACCGCCAGCTGTGGGAGGAGCGCTTCGATCGCCTCGACGCCTATCTCAAGGTGCTGCAGGCCAAGCAAAAGAAGCCGCGCGTGCGGCCCAAGCGGCGCAGCCCGCCGCGCTGAAAGGGGCGGGCCAAGACGCTGGATCAATCCAACTCGAGATGACGCAAACGAAGGAGTAGTCCCGTGGCCGACACATTCCGTCTCGATCTGATGCAGGATCCGAAAGTGATCGCCGGCAGCCGCCTGTTCGACGCGCCGCGCGGCCTGGTGTTCGAGGCGTGGACCGATCCGAAGCACCTTGCGCAATGGTGGGGACCGAACGGCTTCTCGTTGACTACGCACAGCTTCGACTTCCGCGCCGGCGGCACCTGGCGCTTCGTCATGTACGGCCCCGACGGACGCGACTATCAAAATCGCGTGACTTTCGACGAGATCGTGCCGCCCGAGCGCATTGCCTATCATCACGACGGCGACGACGTGGAGCCCGTGCGGTTTCGTACGCTCGTCACCTTCGAGGACGTCGGCGACAAGACCAGGCTGACGATGCGCGCCACCTTCCCGTCGGCGGACGAGCGCGACCGCGTCATCCGCGAGTACGGTGCCGACAAGGGTCTGGTGCAGACGCTGGCGCGTCTTGCCGACTATCTGGCGCAGACGGGCGAGTTCATCGTCGAGCGCATGTTCGACGCCCCTCGAACGCTCGTGTGGCAAGCGTGGACCGAGCCCGAGCGGCTCGCGCGGTGGTGGGGGCCGAAGGGGGCCGCCGTCCGCGTCGCCAAGCACGAGTTGCGCCCCGGCGGCATGTTCCATTACGCCATGCAGTTCCTGCCGGGTCGCGACATCTGGGGGCGGTTCATCTACCGCGAGATCACCGCGCCTGAGCGGCTCGTGTTCATCAGCTCCTTCTCGGACGCCGACGGCGGGATTGCGCGGCCGCCCTTCCCCCAGCTCGGCGACGATTGGCCGCTCGAGGTCCTGAATACGCTGACGCTTACCGAGCAGGGCGGAAAGACGACGGTCACCCTGCGCGCGAGCCCGTTCAACGCCACCGAGGCTGCGCGCAAGGCCTATGCGAACATGTTCGGCTCCATGCAGCAGGGCTACGCTGGGACGTTCGACAAGCTCGCGGAGCACCTGGCGGCCTCCCGAGGCGCGCTGTAGCCGCAGCGCCACAGCCAGGCCGAATTGGCCCGGCGTAGCCGCCGGGCCGATCCTCGCCACATCGTTGAGCTACCTGTGTTAAATTGCGCTTTGAATCGGGTGGCATCCGGGGTGGATGTGAGCTGGCGCGTTCTCATCGTTTTGCTCGTCGCGGCCGCGGTCCTCGTGGACCCGGTGCTGCCGGCGTTCGCCGACGGCTTCGTGCAGGAGCTCAAGATCGGCGTGCTCGATCACGATATCCCGAATCTGTGGAGCGGCTTCCGCGCCGAGCCGGATTCAGCCGACATCAATGTGGAAGCGATTTTCTCACCCTCGTTGCCCTTCCTCGACGGCACCATATCGCCGGCGCTGGGTGGCTCCATCAGCACCATCGGCGCCACCAGCGACGTTTATCTCGACGCGCGCTGGCAAATGGAGACCGGCTGCGGCATGTTCTTTGGTCTGGGCATCGGCGGCGCAGTGCACAACGGCCAGTTGCAGCTCGAGGACTGGGACCGCAAGGCGCTGGGGTCGCGCGTGCTGTTCCATTTCCCCATCGAAATCGGCTATCGGCTCGACGAACACAACAGCCTGTCGGCGTACTTCGAGCACATGTCGAACGCCTATACTGTGAGCCCCAACGAAGGCCTGGATCGGCTCGGTGTCCGCTACGGTTACCGCTTCTGATTGCATTTTATCTGCCCGCGCCCGGCTTGCGGCCGTTCCCCGCTCCAAACCGCCAACAGCCGCATCGCCGCGCCGCTCGCGCCGTTGTAACTTCTCATCCCGGTCGGGCGTATCAATGCAAGAGACATCGAGATGGAGCATGCAATGCGAGGCCAGAGGCTTATCAAGTTCGCGGTCGCGACGTTGGGCGCAGCTTTGCTAGCGGGTGCGCCGGCCCAGGCGTTCCAGACCAAAGCGTTCGATGCGCAAACCTTCAAGGCCGCGCAAAGCGCCGGCGATCCCATTCTGGTCGACGTGTTCGCGCCGTGGTGCTCGACCTGCAAGGCGCAGCAGCAGGTGCTGGACAAGCTGCAGGACAAGCCCGAGTTCGCCAAGCTCACGGTTTTCAAGGTCGATTTCGACAATCAGCCCGACGTCGTCAAAAGCTTCGGCGCGCGCTCGCAGAGCACCCTGATCGCATACAAGGGCGCGGCTGAGGTCGGGCGCTCGGCCGGCGACACCGCGCCCAAGTCCATCGAAGCCCTGCTCAGTTCGACCGTGAAGTAGGGCGGGCATCCCATGACCGCCGGAAGCATCGCGTTCGCTTTTCTGGCGGGGCTCCTCTCCACGCTGTCGCCGTGCGTGCTGCCGCTACTGCCGGCGATCCTCGGCACCGCGGTGAGCGAGCACCGTCTAGGCCCCGCTGCGCTCGCCGCCGGCCTGGCGCTGTCGTTCGTGACCATCGGCCTTTTCATCGCCACCATCGGCTACGGCATCGGGCTCGACGCCGGATTCTTCCGGTTGCTGGCGGCGATGCTGCTGATCACCATCGGCGTGATCCTGATGGTGCCGGCGCTGCAGACGCAGTTCGCCGCCATCGCGGCGCCCGTGAGCGCGTGGAGCGAGAACACGTTCGGCGGCTTCCAGACCGCGGGCCTCAAGGGCCAGTTCGCGTTGGGGCTTTTGCTCGGCGCGGTGTGGAGCCCGTGCGTCGGACCCACGCTGGGTGCCGCCTCCGTCCTCGCCGCGCAGGGCAAGGACCTGGGCCAGGTCGCGCTCGTCATGCTGGTGTTTGGGCTCGGCGCCGCGCTACCGCTTTTGCTCATCGGCACGCTGTCGCGCACGGCGATGTTGCGCTGGCGCAACCGCCTGATGGAGGCCGGCAAGGGCGGTAAGATGCTGCTCGGGGGGCTGCTCGTCGCCGTCGGCCTGCTGATCGTGAGCGGCCTCGACAAGCGGCTCGAGACGCTTATCGTGGAAGCTTCTCCTGCGTGGCTGACCGAGCTCACCACGCGCTTCTAGGAGGCTTCGATGCACTCGGCCGCGATCGCGCCTCGAACCGAGCTTGTCTACCGCCACGCATTGATCGTGCGCATCACGCACTGGGTCAACGCGCTGTGCTTGCTCGTGCTGTTGATGAGCGGGCTGCAGATCTTCAACGCGCATGCGACGCTCTACTGGGGCAGCAAGTCGGAGCCCGACCGCGCGATCCTGTCGATGCGCGCCGAGCAGCGCGCGGACGGGAGCTACGCCGGCATCACGACTATCGGCTCCACGTCGTTCGAGACGACCGGCGTGCTGGGCCTCTCGGGTTCGGGCACGGATCTGGAGCGGCGCGGCTTCCCGGCGTGGATCACGCTCCCCTCCTACCGCGATCTGGCGACCGGGCGGCGCTGGCACTTCTTCTTTGCGTGGCTGTTTGTGCTGAACGGGCTCGCCTACCTGCTCTATTCGCTCTTGAGCGGCCACACGCGTCGGGATCTGGCGCCGACGCGCGGAGAGCTTGAGCACATCGGCGCGTCGATCTCGGAGCACATCCGCTTCCGGTTTCCCAAGGGCGAGGAGGCGAAGCGCTACAACGTGCTGCAAAAGCTGGCGTATCTGGCCGTGATCTTCGGCCTGCTGCCGCTCGCGATCCTCTCGGGCCTCACCATGTCGCCGGCACTCGATGCCGTCTTCCCATTCCTGCTCGACGTGTTTGGCGGGCGCCAGTCTGCGCGCACGGTGCACTTCCTATGCGCGACAGGTATCGTGCTGTTTGTGCTGGTGCACGTGTTCATGGTCATCGTCTCGGGCCTGTGGAACAACCTGCGCTCGATGATCACCGGCCGCTACGCGATCGAACCTGCGGAGGGCAGCCATGCCGGTTGACCCAACACTCACGCGTCGCGGGTTCCTCACCCGAGGCGCCGCGCTCGGCGGAGCGGTTCTGCTCGGCGGGTGCGACGACGCGCTGTCGAGGTCACCGTCGTTCCGCGAGATACTCGTGCGCGCGGAAGGTGCGACGCAAGGCGTTCAGCGGCTCGTCCTGTCCAATCGCGCTCTCGCTCGCGAATATTCCGAGGCGGACCTGTCGGCGCACTTCAAAGCCAACGGCTCGACCGCGGTCGACGACCCCAGGTACCGCAGCTCGGCTCAGGCGGGCTTTGCCGATTGGAAGCTCAAGATCGACGGCCTCGTCGAGCGCCCGATCGAGCTTAGCCTCGCGGAGCTGCGCAGGCTTCCCTCGCGCACCCAGATCACGCGCCACGACTGCGTCGAGGGCTGGAGCGCGATCGGCAAGTGGACGGGCGCGCAGCTTGGGCCGCTGTTGCAGAGTGTCGGCCTCAAGCCCGACGCCCGCTACCTCGTGCTGCACTGCGCCGACACGCTCGGCCGCGACGGGAAATATTATGAGAGCATCGACCTGATCGACGCCTTCCACCCGCAGACGATTTTAGCCTACGACATGAATGGTTCTGCCCTCACCGAACCGCACGGCGCGCCGATACGCCTGCGCGTCGAGCGCCAGCTCGGCTACAAGCACGCAAAGTACGTGATGCGCATCGAGGCGGTATCGAGCTTCGCCACGATGCGCGGCGGGCGCGGCGGTTTCTGGGAGGATCTCGGCTACGAGTGGTACGCCGGGATCTGAGCCTCGCGGCTCAGTACTTCTCGTCGAGCTTCAAGCACACCGAATTGATGCAGTAGCGCTTGCCGCTCGCGGTGGGGCCGTCGTCGAAGACGTGGCCGAGGTGGGAGCCGCAGCGCGCGCAGGTGATCTCGGTGCGCACCATGCCGTGCGAGCTGTCGGTGTGAGATTCGACCGCGCCGGGGAGCGCCTCGTCGAACGACGGCCAGCCCGTTCCGGAGTCGAACTTGGCGTCGGAGGAGAACAGCTTGTTGCCGCAGGCGGCGCAGGTGAAGGTGCCGTCGGCCTCGGCGTGCAGGTATTCGCCGGTGAAGGGCGGCTCGGTGCCTTTCTCGCGCAGCACGCGGTACTGCTCGGGCGTCAGTTGCTTGCGCCAGCCTTCCTCGGTCTCGGGCATTGGTTCGTCGGCCATGGTGTCATCCTAGCACGGCAGCCGTCGTGCGTCCGCGATCAAGATGCGAACCAATCGAGGTCTCAGCCCTTCTTGGCGGCAGCCCCGAGCGTCGGCTTGCCGACAATAGTCACGATCAGGTTTTGTGTCGCGAGCAGGTTCTTTGCCACCCGTTTCATGTCGTCCAGCGTGACCGCGGCGATCATCGCGTTGCGGTTCTCGACGTACTCGGGACCAAAGCCGTCCATGCGCAGACCCAAGAGCTGCGTCGCGATCTTGGCGTTGGTGTCGAAGCGCAAGGGATAGGAGCCGATGAGATAGTTCTTGGCGTTGTCGAGATCTTCCTGGCTCGGGCCCTGGTCGGCCATTTTCTTGAGCTCGTCGCGGATGACGTCGAGCGATTGCCCCATGGCGTCATTGCGCGTGGCGACGCCGCCCGAAAAGATCGAGGCGTGCTGGTAGGGATAGACGTAGGTGTAGACGGAGTAGGCGAGGCCGCGCTTCTCGCGCACCTCTTCCATGAGCTTGGAGGCGAAGCCGCCACCGCCGAGGATTTGGTTGAGCACGAAGGCGGGGATGAACTCGGGATCGCGGCGGGGCATGGCGCCGAGCCCGAACACCGCGACCGACTGCGGCACGTTCATCTCGATCACTTCCTGCTTGCCGCCGGTGACCGGCGTCGTCTTGGAAACGGGCGTGAGCTGCGCCTTGTCGGGCAGGTCGCCGAACACCTCGTCCAGAAGGCGTCCGAACTGTGCTGCATCGATGTCGCCGACGGCCACAACCTTCAGCGTGTTCTTGGCGAACACGCGCCGGCGGTAGCCGTCGAGATCGTCATGCGTGATGCCGCCGACCGACTTCTCGGTGCCGTTTGCGGGGCGCGCGTAGGGGTGGCCCTTGAAGGCCAGCGCATACCACTCTTTTTGCGCGACCTTGTCGGGGTCGCGCGCGGCGTAGACGAGGCCGGCGATGAGCTGCTGGCGAATGCGCTCGATCGAGTTGGCCTCGAAGTGCGGCTTGGTGAGCGCGGCCTTGAGAAGCTTCGCGGCCTCGTCGCGGTTCGCGGTGAGGGTTTCGAAGTTGCCGTAGAAGGCGTCCTTGGCCTCCTCGTAGCTCATGCGCATGGACAGGTCCTCCATGCGCTCCTGGAACTCGCGCGCGGAAAGATCGCCGGCACCCTCGTCCAGCATGGCCGTCACGAAGTTGGCCAGGCCTTCCTTGCCCTCGGGGTCCTGCGAGCTGCCGCCGTCGAAGGCGAAGCGCATGGCCATCATCGGCACCGCGTGCTCCTCGACGAGCCACGCTTCGATGCCACCGGGACTCTTGATCGTTTGAATTTTCATGGCGTTTGCGGGCGAGCTCGAAGTGGCGAAGAGGGCGACGACAGCGGCTAACGGGGCCCAACTGGCCCGGCCGAGCTTAGCGCGCAAGAGGTTTTCAAGAACCATGGGGGGCTTTCGCTTATCGGGTTTCTCGAAGCGAGTGGGCGACGGGCTGCTCGATAGGCTTTCCTTCCCCCTCGAGCTCCTCGGGGACGAGGTAGCCGGTCACCGAGCCGCGCAGGTCGAGATAGGTGTCGGCGGCGTGCTTGATGTCGTCCTGCGTGACCTTGGCGATCGCCTGCGGCCATTTCTCGATGTCGGCCACTGAGCGGCCGACGGCGACGCCCCAGCCGTAGCGGCGGGCGAGGCTTGCCTGGTTATCGCTCTCGTAGATGTAGTCGGCGAGCAGGGACTTCTTGGCGCGCGCGAGTTCCACCTCCGTGACGCCGTTGGCACGAATGTCGTCAAGTACGCCATCGACGGACGCCTCGATCTTATCCAGGCCGTTGCTGCCGCCTGCGACCGCGTACAGCGATACGGCGCCGCCATCGAGGCCCCAGCCGGAGTAGTCGCCGCCCGTGGTGGCCGCGATCTTGTCCTCGACGACGAGCTTGCGGTAGAGTTCGGCTCGTGGAGCCGTCGGCGAGGATCTTCATCAGCAGGTCGAGCGCTTCGGCCTCGCCCGGCTTGGCGGTCGAGTAGCTCGGCGCCACGTAGTAGCGATGGAACGAGGCATTGCCCGCGCGCGGGTCCTTAAGCTCGAGGCGCCGCGAGGCGATGTGCGGGGGCTCCTCGGGGCGCATGCGGCGGTCGACGCTCGGGTTGGCGGGCACCTTGCCGTAGGTCTCCTCGGCGAGCCGCTTCACCTCCTGGGGGGTGACGTCGCCGGCGACGACGAGGATGGCGTTGTTGGGCGCGTAGTAGCGCTTGTAGAAGTGCATCGCATCCTCGCGCGACAGCTTCGCCATCTCGTGCTCCCAGCCGATCACCGGAATGCCGTAGGGGTGCGAGAGGTAGAGTGTGGCGTTCATCTGCTCGTCGAGTAGCGCGGTCGGGTTGTTGTCGATGCGCGAGCGGCGCTCCTCTAGGATGACCTGCCGCTCGGTCGCGACCTCTTCGGACGTGAGCCGCAGATGCTCCATGCGGTCGGCCTCCATCTCCATGACGGTGCCGAGGCGCTCCTTCGAGATGCGCTGGTGGTAGGAGGTGACGTCCTGGCCGGTGAAAGCGTTATCCTGGCCGCCGAGCCGCGAGATGATCTTGGAGAACTCGCCGACAGCGATCTTGTCGGTCGACTTGAACATCAGGTGCTCGAGGAAGTGGGCGATGCCCGACACGCCCTTGGGCTCGTCGGCGGAGCCGACCTTGTACCAGATCATATGGGTCACGACCGGGGCCCGGTGGTCCGGGATGACGACCACGTCCAGGCCGTTGGCGAGCGTGAACTCGGTCGCGCGGGGCTCGGCGCGGGCGGAAGCGAGTGGGAGTGCAGATGCGAGCATCGAGACTGCCATGGATAAGGTTGAGAGGCGGCGGAGGCCGAGCGTGTGCATTCGATCAAACCCAGATCAGGTTGGCCCGTGGGTGTCCCCGATGAAGTCTTGCACCGCCCCTTGGCCGTAACCGCCTCGAATCCGCGAGAATAGTTATCGACAGGGAAGCGCAGCCGGGGCCGGCCCGCGAACACCGCTATTGGCGCAACTTCCGGGTAGTCGGCTTGCCTTGTCAAATGACAAGGCGTTCATCTGAAACAATACCGCAGGGTGATTTGCGGGCATGCGCGCCATGATTAGCTCGGCGGTCGCGTGTGACCGGAAGGCAGCTGCGCGTGCTTGAATTGCGGGCAGGTATCGCCATATCTACTGGCAAAGTCTCAGCGCCCGCAACCGGGGCTGGGCGGGCAGACGCCGCTTACCGTGGTCTGCTTGACGAGATGAAGGTCGCTTCTGGAAAGGGCTTTCGCATGTCGCGCCTTTCGCTGCTGTCGAACCCCCTGCTATTGGGGTTCGACGAGATCGAACGCCTGATCGACCGCGCGACCAAGGGCGGCGGCGATGGCTATCCCCCCTACAACGTTGAGCGCATTGGCGCCCAGAACGGATCGGGCGAGCTGTTGCGCATCACGCTTGCGGTCGCGGGCTTCTCACGCGATCAACTCGAGGTCACGCTGGAGGACAGCCAGCTCACGGTGCGCGGCAAGCAGCAGGAGGACAAGTCGCGAGAGTTTCTTTACCGTGGCATCGCTGCCCGCCAGTTCAGCCGCACATTCGTGCTTGCGGATGGAATTGAGGTAAAGTCCGCCGATCTTGCGAACGGGCTCCTCGCCATCGATCTGCAGCGTCTCGAGCCCGAGCGTTCGGTACGCACGATCGAGATCGGCGACAGAAAACCGCATGCGTGAGCGTTTGCTGAGAGAGGCTGCCGAACGGTATGGCGCCCGACGGCGTTATAGTTTCGCGGATGAAGTACCGGGCTCGGCCTGAAGAAGGAGTTGCGTCATGACCGAAAGTGACAAAGCAACGGTTCGCCGGAAGCTCATCACCGAGAGCGAGCTCGCGACCTTGGGCGGCGGAGCCGTCGCCTACATCAAGACGCTCACTTCGGACGAGGCGAGCCGCATGTTCCCCGCCGTTGAGGGGCTGCCGCAGGGCATCAGCCTGTTCTCGCTGCATGCCGCCGACGGCACGCCGCTGGCGCTCACCGACACCAGGCAGGCGGCCATCGGGCACGCCTTCGATGACGACCTGGAGATCGCCAGCGTGCACTGACACGCGGCCTAGCGTACGCATTCAAAAAGGCTCCGGCGATGCCGGAGCCTTTTCATTTGTGACGGGCGGGCCCTTCGCTCTAGCTGCGGTAGTGGGCGAACTGGCCGCGCGGGCGAAACCGCTCCAGGTAGGTCGGCACGATGGCCGCGACGCCGTGGGGGCTCATGATGCCGAGGCCGGCGAGCGTGCGGTGCTCGGCCTTCGCAGCGTCGCCGACGACGCTCGGCTTCTGCAGCAGCAGGACCTGGTCGTAGGTGAGCGGTCGCAGGCTGTTGGGCAGCGGCGAGGTGAGGATGGCTTGCAGCTTGGCCGCCCAGAACGGCATACGCGCGAAGCTACGGTCGCGGTCGGTCCACTGCTGCACGAGGTTCATGATCTCGCGGAAGGTCAGAATCTCCGGTCCGCCGATTTCGTAGACTGAGCCGGGTTTGCCGGCGCCCTGGAGGCAGGCCGCCACGGCTGCCGCCACGTCCCCGACGAACACCGGCTGGAACTTGGTCTTGCCGCCGCCGATCAGCGGCAGGAACGGCGAGATGCGCGCCATGGCGGCGAACCGATTGAAGAACTCATCCTCCGGCCCGAACACGACCGAGGGCCGCAGGATGATGGCGTCCGGGAACTCCGCCAGCACCGCGGCCTCGCCTTCGCCCTTGGAGCGAGCGTAGCGCGATCTCGCTTTGGGGTCGGCGCCGATTGCCGAGATGTGCACGAGGCGCTTCACCCCGCGCTCGCGCGCCGCCTTGGCGATAGCGCGCGCGCCGTCGACGTGGATGGCGCGGAAGCTCTGGCGCCCGCTGCTCGTCAGCACCCCGACGGCGTTGACCACGGCCTTGGCGCCATCGATAGCGCGCGCGACCGATCCGTCGTAGCGGACGTTGGCCTGCACCGGGAACACCTGCCCGACGCGGCCTGTCGGTTGCAGGAAGCCCGCCAGATCCGGCCGGCGCACGGCCGCGCGCAGGCGCCAGCCTTCCTTCGCCAGCGCCGCGACGGCGTAGCGCCCGATGAAGCCCGAGCCGCCGAAAACCGTCGCCAAACCCTGGTCGTCGAGACGATCCGCCATCGTCAGCCCCCGTTGCCTGCAACTAAGCTTGAGGCCTCAAGGAATACACGAGCGCAGGGGCGCCTGTGAAGCGCGGCGGAGTAATTGACAAGGAAGCCAGTGGCCACTAACTCATCGCCTTCGTGCCCAGATGGCGGAATTGGTAGACGCACTAGCTTTCAGGTAGCTAGCGCCGCAAGGCGTGGAGGTTCGAGTCCTCTTCTGGGCACCATACTCTCGTTCGATAATGTCCAAGAACGTCCGAAATTAGTTAGAAATCAAAGCCTGTACGCGACACGGCGTCCCACCTCGTCCTAGCGCATCTGTTGGTATCCGCCCCGATCGTTGGTATATTTGTTGGTATCCCCGCGAGACCAACACGGCAGATACCAACATGCCTCTCACGGAAATCGGAATCCGCTCGGCAAAGCCCGGCACTAAGATCATCAAACTCTCGGACGGTGGTGGCTTGCAATTGTGGATCACGCCAGACGGCGCGAAGCGTTGGCGTTTGGCCTATCGCTTTGCCGGTGTTCAAAAGACGCTCGCTTTAGGCGTCTACCCTGCGACGGGTCTTCGCGACGCGCGAGATGCGAGGGACGCGGCCAAGCGGCTCTTGAACGAGGGGATAGACCCTGCCCAACATCGCCGAGCCGAAAATACGAAAAGGGCGGCGGCTTCTACCAACACTTTCGACGCCATCGCCGCTGAGCTTCTGGAAAAGAAGCGGCGAGAGCGCAAGGCCGACCGTACCATCACAAAATTCGAGTGGTTCATGAGGCTTGCGCGTCCGGGCATCGGCTCGCGACCAATCGCCGAAATATCCGCGCCGGAAATTCTTGCGGTTCTTCGTCCGATAGAGGCGCGCGGGCGGCACGAGACCGCGAAAAAGCTTCGCGGCGCTATTGGACAAGTGTTCCGCTTCGCCGTCGCCACGGGCCGCGCCGAAGGCGACCCGACGGTCGCTCTTAGGGGCGCCCTCGCCGCACCGGTCGTCAACCATCGCGCCGCGATCATCGAGCCGAAAGCTTTGGCGGTCTTCTTCGCGCCATCGCGAACTACGAGGGCGCACCGGAAACGCGGGCGGCGCTCGAATTGCTCGCGCTCACTTTCGTTCGCCCCGGCGAGCTTCGCGCGGCGGAATGGGGAGATTTCGACCTTGCGACCGGCGTTTGGGAAATCCCCGCTGCAAAGATGAAAATGAAGCGCCCACATCGCGTCCCGCTCGCGCCGCAAGCCGTCGCAATCTTGCGCGACCTGCAATCGATAACCGGCCAGGGCAAATTCCTGTTCCCGTCAATCCGCTCGGCGACGCGCTGCATGAGCGAAAACACCATCAACGCGGCCTTGCGCCGTCTCGGCTTCACGAAAGACGAAATGACCGGCCACGGCTTTCGCTCGGCGGCGTCTTCAATGCTGAACGAAAGCGGCCTTTGGAACGCCGACGCAATCGAGCGCCAATTAGCGCATGCGATAGCGATAGCGTGCGCCGCGCCTATGCCCGCGCCGACTTTTGGAAAGAGCGTGTCGGCATGATGAAGTGGTGGGCCGATAAATGCGACGAGATGCGAAGCGGCGGGACGTTGTTTCGTTGCGGGCCTAGGCTGAGAGGGTTGCGCCCCGGGTCGCCCTTAGCGACCGCTCTAGGCATGTGCGCCTCAAAGGCAAGGAGAAGGTCAAGGTTGCCTGCGCACGGACGGCGTGTGTCGGTGACTCGCGTGGGGCGTAGATATGTATGCTTGCCCCGGGCTGATCTAAACACCTTGAAGATCGAGTACGGGCTTTGATCCCGCATCTCGATCAGTGACCCCCACGAAAACATCGATGCAACCAAGCGCACCCACCAAGGCGGCTGCTTAAACAGTCCGCATAAGGTCTCCTCCAAATCGGGGATGGTGAGCTCATTCCTCTTTCGGCAGTCTCCTGCTGGTGAATAGCACAAGCTCCGGGGGGAAAGCCGACCGCGGATGCGGTCCCACCGAGCGAAGGGAAGGTCTCCCCCTTCGCTCGGTGTGCGCGGCAGGCATGTTCGTTCTCGTTCTTGGGGGAGGACACAGTGCTGGAAGCCCTCGGCATCGTCATGGTGGCACTAGCCGTCCTTGCACTCCTAGTTGTGATCAGTCGCTCTTTTTGAAGTGCGACCCCAGCAAGGCAGCCAAGGGGGGCAATTGAAGACTAGAATGCCCGCCCAACTCTCCGCCGACCTACTCAAATTCACAGAGTTGGTTCAGCATCTCGACACGCCAGAGGCAGTCCTGGATGCGCTCAATGCGATTACATGGACCGACTGTCACGCCCACGTTCTAGGTGCAGCTCTGCTTCCGCTAAGTTTCGGGGCATCTGACTCACTCGTGGTGGGCAAGACAGTTTTTCTACATAAGAGCGTCCCTAAAGGATGGTGGGAGGATCGCACGCAGCTGGCCACAGGGTCACCGGCGCCCAGTGACGTAGCAGCGCGTCTCGCGCTCGCGCCCTTCACGCTCTCGGAATTGATGAAATCCCTTGAGCCCATCGGCATTGATCGGTGGGCGGTCGAGCTAAATTTGAAACATGGCATCCGCGACCTTTTCGGTTGTCCAATCGGAGGCCGTTGGATTTTTGCCTATTGGTCGCCAAAGCCAATGCAGCTCCAACCGGATCAACGCGCACTGCTCTACTTAGGTGCCTCTTTCGCGACCACCCAGCTGCAAAAGCTCGCCCCGCCGTTTGCCGGGCGGCTTGGCAAGGGTGCCAGCCTGACGCCGCGCGAACTATCGGTGCTGCGCTGGCTCTCCCTGGGCCATCGCATTGCTGAGATCAGTAAAGACATGGGGCTGGGCGAAGAGACAGTGCGGAGCCACATCAAGAAGGCCCAGGCCAAGCTCGGTGTGCGAAACACAACCCACGCCGTCGTGCAAGCCGTACGGCTGCGGTTAATCCCATGATGCCGAGGGAGCCTCGAGGTCGCGTGCGTACGAGGGAGCCGTTCCGTCCGAAGTCTCCCCCTAACCAGGGATGCTACAGACACTCATGGTTGCGTAGAGATTGGCCCCCGTCAGCAGAGAGTACGGAGGCGACGAATGGACATTATTGAGAGGCTCCGCCTAACCGACCTGCAATTAGCCCAAGAAGCCGCGGGCGAGATTGAGTGGCTGCGCGCTCATGCTGTGAAGATGCGGGCAGTGTGCCAAGACCTGGCAGAACGCCTGCACGCTACCGATCCCACGAGCACCTGTGGCGAGGACGCCGAAATGGCGCACCCAACACTGCATTAGCCGTGGACCGGTTTTCACAGAGCTCTTGCCCTCGCATCATCGTTCACGAGCAAGCGGCAGGAGGATGATCAACCCGACGATGGCAACGACGATTCCATTACGACCACCTTTGGGTCGCTGAAGCTCACTGTTGGTCGACTGGTCCCAACATGGTTCGGCTCTTGCGCCCTGCACAATGTCGGAGACGATGGAAAATTGGAGCTGGCAAGCGCCTTTGCCGACCAGCTCCGGTAGCAGTTCAGCCTGCTAAAATTTGGCTGTTATTCGTTGGAGACAACTCTCACCACCAGCCGTAACCGCAGCGGTGGTTACGATACAAGGCAACCCCACCCCAACGGTAGCCGCGGTAGCCTCGGTATCCATAATAGCCGGCATGCCGATAACCCCGGTAAAGGCCGACACGCCGGTAGCCGCGGTAAAGGCCGACATGCCGGTGTCCGCGGTATACGCCGTACCCACGGTATCCGCGCCGAATTAGTACGCTTTCGACGAGAGAAGAACTGTTCTGCTGGATGCTCTTGCTGAGCGGGGCGGCAGGAATGGCTTGGCTACTGGCCGTGGAGCCAGTGATCAAAGCCGCAGCGAGCGCCGCTATAATGAGGCTCGTTTTCATTTGATCTCCTTGGGGGGAAGGACGAGGTCACGCGACCAACACTAGTCCTGCTCCGGGCTGTTCGATAGGGGCCATTTCGGGGGACCCCCACTCTCGCAGGATCAGCCCTGCTTGTCATCGGCAGGGATATAAGTTCGGTTCGACAGCTTCTCCAGCTTCGCGCGATTGCAGATGACGATGCGGCTGCGTCGTCGGGCAATCACGCCCTCGCGTTCAAGGTGTTGGATTGCCACGGTCACCCCTGCCCGCCGAACACCCAGCATCATGGACCCGGTCGTGGGCCATCAACAGCCAGCGCGCCAGGCGCTCTTCGATCTTGGAACGGCCATTGGCAACGGCCGTCCGTGTCACCTGATTGAGGAAAGCATGCGCGCAATGCAGCAACGAGCCGTGTAGGGTTCGGCTCTTCGCGATGGCCGCGCGCAGATCGTTCGCCCGCATACACTGGTCTTGGCCCGCCACCTGTATGAATACCTCGTTGTTATTGCGGTCGTGGCCGAACACCGCCGCCAAGCCGGTCATCTCCTCGTACCCAATGAGCCCGACCTCGATGGGCTTACCGGTGTTGACCGAGGCAATGCCGCTTTCGGGGATGTAGATAGCTTTGATTGGCGTGTTGGCGCGTTCCAGGACCTTGCGCAGCGGCAAATCGGCAGGTCCAAGTTTGGCAGGAGCAGCGCGAGGTCATCTCGTGAAAGACGCGCAAGGATGAGGTTTTGCTGAGGTGGGGCCATGGCGCTCTCCCTTGTGGGGGCGGGAGCGCATCGCCTCTCTCAGCCGTCCGCGCCCTGAAACGTCGGCGGACGATGGCCGCGCCTAGGGGCCGATCCATTCAGCCAAGGGTCGGCCCTCTTGCATTTTCCCTACCCAAACGGGTGCGCCGGCGAGCTCCCTGCTGGGTAGGTCAGAATGCCCGATGTTGAACAGTCGGCACCTGCACTATCGAGGCACCGCGCCACCGACAGATCCGGCGAGAGGTGTATCAACGTGAGTTTCATGTTCGTCGAAAGGTTGGACAAAGAACAGCTCTTGGTGCTGCGCAAAGTATTTCCCCGAGCCTGCACCGAACTCGGCATTGGTGCAGAAGAGGACGACGAGGAGCGCCGCGAGCAACTGGCCTCAATAATTCTCGCAATCGCTCAAGGTGAAGCCGATCTCGACCTCGTTCTAGCTCGCGCCGTGTATCAGATGCGGCCGGCCGGCTCACTCCACTAGGGCTAGCTCCGGCCAACAGCAAGATTGAACGGATGACGCCTTTGCTTACTGCGCTGAGGGTTAGCTGTTGCTGCTCTTCAGAGCTATCGCGAGGCAATCAATCAAGCACTCATCATTAAAGGGCTTACTCAGGAAGCCAACTGCTCCAGCCCTGAGCATCTGCGTCCGAATGCTCTCCTCCGGATGTGCTGTGACCCCAATGATTGGCATGTGGCGGCCGTCGGCGATCAAACGACTCTGTAGCTCGACACCGCTCAAACCCGACATTTGCACGTCTGTGATCAGGCATGACGTGTCATTCACGCGGTCCGACTCCAAAAAGTTTTCGGCCGACGCGAACGTGGCTACGGCATACCCAAGCGACCGCACGAGCGCGCTTATGGCTTCGCGCACCGACTGATCGTCATCGACAATTGAAATCATGGGTACCTTCGGCAAGCTGATTCCTCTCGGGAAGCCTTCCTTCACTTGGAAGGATTGAGACCGCATCCGCGGCTGGCTTTCCCCCTGGGGGTTCTTTGCGCCGAAAGAGGCATGAGCCACCATCCCCGATTAGGGGGAGACCTAAGGGGACCCTTGAGCAACCGCATGGATGCTCTTTGAACAAGGGAACGCCGATCCAAGTCGCTCGTCTTTTGTGCCGCAAGTGCCACAGCCACTCGAAATCTCTCGGATGGTTCGAACCGGCACGCAGCGAATTGAAGTACACTCTAGCTCGGCCCCCCCGACGCACTCACGTCCCCAATGCGTGCTTGTGACCCGGAGGAACCGTACATGATACTCGCGCTCCAAAGGCTTAAAGCCCTAAGGCTCGAAGCGCTCACCTGGTTTCTGCTGCCTATCCTGTTGCTGACGCCCGCCATAGTGCAGGCGCAGCCGGCTCCGCTACCGCCCTCGGCGGACATCCAGCGTGAGCGCGTCGAGCAGCTGCAAGAGCTGCTCCGCACGAAAAAAGCGCTCGTGACAACGCAGAAAACCATGGAGCGGCAACTTGCCGAATTCGACGCGAGGATCGCCGCGCTGGAAGCGAGCCTGGGGGTTCCATCGCAGAAGGAACTCCCTCAGGGGACCTGGGGCGCCACAGTCTCTACTGCGGCGCTCGCGTCTCCCGGCGGGATGGTCTACCCCAAAAGTCCAGACCCAGGTCCCTACGAACCCGCGGCTCCGGGCGAGGTGGTTTACGCCAAAAGTTCAGACCCAGGTGTCTACGAACCCGCGGCTCCAGGCGGCATGACATACCAACAAAGCCCCTATGCTAAGGAAGTCAAATTGGGTGCCTTTCCCTACGAATTCGGTAAAGGCTTCGTTCTCGCTCGCGGACCTAACGGAGAAGTCGACTTCTCCGCAAAGGGCTATGTGCGCTACCTGAACCAATTGGGCTTGGACAAATTCTACACGGATGCATTTGGGCGCACTACGGAGCTCGATCGGAGACAAGATATCGAGCTGAATAGGCTTCAATTTATTCTTCACGGATGGCTGTTTGACGAACGATTCCGCTACTTTTGGTATGCCTGGACGCAAAACGTGAGCCAGGGGGACCCTGCGCAGGTCGTCGTCGGAGGCAATATCAGCTATAAATTCTCTGATGCCTTGACTACGACGGCCGGTATCTTCTCGTTGCCTTCAACGCGATCAACCGCTCAGTCATTCCCGAACTGGCTCAGGATCGATCATCGTGGGATGGCAGATGAATACTTTCGCGGATCGTACATACAGGGGGTCATGGCGAACGGAAAGATTACGGATACCCTGGATTACAAGGTGGCAGTCGCCAACAATCTCAGCGCGCTTGGCGTCAGCGCAAGCCAGATGGATCCCTGTCTGTGTACGGTCTCTGGCTTTCTTTACTGGATGCCAACTACGGGTGAGTACGGGCCGGGCGCAGGCTTCGGTGATTATGAGTATCACGAGAAGCTCGCGACGCTATTTGGGGTCCATCACACCTACAGCGTTGAGGATGCGCAGTCGCAGCCAGGGGTCAACGCTTTTGAAAACAGTCAGATACGCCTCTCGGATGGAACGCTGTTCTTCGCCCCTAATGCATTCAACACCGGCGGTAGGGTTGAGAAGGCGACCTACAATATGCTGGACCTGGACGCTGGGCTAAAGTGGAAGGGTTGGTCGCTTGACGCAGAGTATTATTTTCGATGGTTGGATAACTTCAAGGTCACCGGAGACATACCTGTAACCAGCCTGTTCGATCAGGGGTTCCAGGTGTACGCGTCAACCATGCTCGAACCGGAGTATTTGCAAGCCTATCTCTCTGGATCAAAGATCTACGGTGAATATGGAGACCCGTGGGACCTTGCAGCCGGATTGACGTACTTTCCGTTTGGCCACAAGGAGGTGCGCATGAACGTTCAGGCTCTCTACATGGACCGTTCGGCCGTCGGCTACACGGCAGTCCCGTATGTGGTCGGCGGTACCGGAATGGTTTACACACTCGACGTTGGCACCTGGTTCTAAAGCAAGCGGAGCCGTCAAAGTTTGCTCGATCCATTTCGCCCCTGCCGGTACCGAAACTACCCACTACAAATTGACTATTGCTTTGGAAGCCAGGCTGTAACGGCGGAGTAACGCCATGAAGTACGACCACGAGATCCTGCTGCTGCAGGGCGGTGGTGCGCTTGGAGCTTACCAAGCCGGCGTATTTGAAGGCCTTGTCGAAGCGGGGGTGGAACCGAGCTGGGTCGTCGGCATCTCGATCGGCGCCATCAACGCAGCGCTAATTGTCGGCAATCCGCCGGAGCGGCGGGTGGAGCGACTGCGTGAGTTCTGGCGGCGCATCTCGGTAAATGATGGGCCTTCCTTGCCGCCATGGCTCGACGCGCTTCGCCCCACCGTCAATTACATGGCTGCAATGTCAGCTGCCACCATCGGCGTCCCAGGATTCTACCGACCTCGCATGCCGCCAGTGTCGTTCGCCGCGGACGGGACCGAAGGCGCCCTGAGTGTGTACGACACAACTCCGCTCAAGGCGACGTTAGACGAGTTAGTGGATTTCGATTTGCTCAATCGCGGGCAAGTTCGGCTCTCAGTGGGTGCCGCGAACGTATGCAAGGGCACCTCAAACTATTTCGATACGCGCACCACCGTTATCAACTCGGACCATATCCGGGCCAGTGGCGCTCTGCCCCCCGGCTTCCCGCCGGTGATGATCGATGGCGAACACTACTGGGACGGCGGAATGGTCTCCAACACGCCAATCACTTACGTGGTAGACGAAAAACCATTGACGACCGCCCGCATCATTCAGGTCGATACCTTCAACGCCCAAGGAGGACTACCGCAGAATTTAAGCCAGGTATCGGAACGGGCCAAAGACATCCAGTACGCGAGCAGGAATCGTTTCAACATCGAACGAATTCAGGAATTTGGCGAGCTTGCTGCTGCGGCTCGAAGGTTGATAGGCAGACTGCCGCCAGAGCTCAAGTCTGATCCCGACGCACAGAAACTAGCTGCCGCCTGCGACGAGAGAAGCTGGCTAATCATTCGCCTGATTAATACGCGCCCCTCACGCTCTGGCTTCGTAAAGGACTTCGAATTTTCACGCACGACTGTTGAGGAAGCCTGGGCAGCTGGCGTGGAAGACGTCCGCCGTTCCGTTTCGGGCTGGGACAAAGTCCGGCCCGAGGATCTTGGCCCCGAGATTAAAGTTTACCGCCCGACCGAAACTCTGCCATCACCTGCGCAGGTGTCCGGTCGGAAAAAGACTAGGTTCGTGCCTTGGCGGCACTGACTCGTCCGCCACCAGCACCGCTAAGATCGATAAGGTATCAGCACGCAACGCTGTCATTACTTTGAACTGCGGTAGCGACACTACAGTTGGCAAAGTCGCCGTTTGCGAAGCTCTCGAAGACTTGGGATGCTGCCGTGAAGGACTGGGGTCACACAAAGCGAGATTGTCGGAGGCGGAGGGGTGTCCTCGCGGTACTTCTCGCAACCGTGCTCGGAGGGTGTGCCTATAACGGCCTCGGCCCCATCGATGAGCACTACGAGAACTACAAGGCGCGCATGCCGGAGTACGACACCGTCGACGTGTGCAGCGCCTACGGCTGCCGCACGCAAACGCCGTTCCACTTCACGCCCGCGGACATCGCTACGCTCGAAAACATGATGTCGGCGTCCCACACGAAGACGCCCGCGGATGAGCGCCAAGCCGCTCGGACGACGCTAGCCTGGATGGAGCGGCGCGTGGGTGACGCGGTCGGCACTTCCGCCGACCGACCCGGCGATGACCTTTCCGGCAACGGCGATCCGACGCAAATGGACTGCGTAGACGTTGCCACCAACATGACGAGCTATCTCTTGATCCTCGAAGGCCACAAGCTCTTGCGGCACCACGCGGTCGGAGCGGTTTACAGCAAGGAGGACTTGCGGCGCGGGCTGTCCGGCTGGCTGCACTACGCCGCCATCCTCCTCGAGAACAAGACGGGCCAGCGCTTTGCGGTGGACGGCTGGCTTCTCGCGAGTGGCAAGCCGCCGGAGATCGTGGAGGCCGAGAAGTGGTACATCGATGACTCCAACATCCTGTTCAGCAACTCGGCCCCTGTCAGCCCGGGAACCCAACCAGTCCGCTAGTAATGTAGGGCGCCGACGCGCGCACATTTCGCCGATTGCCACGGACCGATGGCTAAGATTCCAAGGACCACATTTTGGTCGCGTTCAGGCTCAAACTGATGCTCGGCGGGGCAACGCAAGAGGATTGCTATGCCCGAACGAGTGCAGTTGCAGCGTTTAAGGGGCTGGCGCATGCCACCCCACACGCGCAAAGTTGACCGCACGACTATCTTTGGAAACCCCTTCGAGTTCGGTCAGGTACGACGCCAGTGACGCCGTGAGCAGCCACCGTCTCTGGCTTACTGGGGTCATGACAGATGAAGAGATTGAGGCGCGATACGCAAGTATCGTCGCCAAGCACCTGATCGCACGACGGCGCAGGGTTTTGGCTTCGTTACCTCAGTTGCGCGGAATGAACCTGGCGTGCTGGTGCTCCAGGATCCGGCCTTGCCATGCAGATCTGTTGTTGAGGCTCGTTAATAACGAAAATACGGATCATCCCACACAAGCGGCACCGACGGCTGCGCTATCGCCTTTTTAGATAGCGACTTGAGCCGTCGTTTGGCCTGGCATGAGCGTAGACGCTGGTCGTCTTTAGGTCGGCATGTCCGAGAGTCTGTGACACGAGCGTGATCTGCGCCCTCATCGATGGCGTGGCTGGCATGGGCATGTCGCAACCAGTGGGCCGAGACCGCCATGTTGATTCCGGCGCGCTTCGCCGTCGCCTTCATGATGTAGTTGATGCGCCGCTCCGTGATCGGGAACACCCGCGCCGAAGGCGGGGCATCGCCGCGCTGCTCGCGCAATGCTGCCGCCAGATCGGCGGGGATCAGGATGTTTCTCGGTTTGTCGCCCTTGCCGACGATGGCAAGCTGGGCTTCGCCAGTCTCGCGCGGAATAACCTGGGACCAGATGAGACCGGCAAGCTCAGAGACGCGCAGCGCGCCGAAATACCCAACCTCCAGCATGAGCTGATCGCGTCTCGACCTCGCGGCACGGAGCAGGTGGTGTATGTTGGTCCCGGCAGCCGCCAGGGCTTCGATGAAGCGGCGGCCGATGCGTTCATAGGCGCGCAGGGTGTGGCGCGACCCGTCCGCATGCGACTTGAGCCACACCGTGAGAAGGTCGAGGTCGGTCGTCACTCAACCTGGGAGAGAAGGCGCTGCGCTGTCTTGCGCGGGGCCTTCCTAAGCTTGACCAACGGCGCGGCATTGAAGCGGGTGAACCCCACCTTGTGGGCGAAGCCGAGGAGAGCTTTCACGGCGGCGACGTAGGTGTTGAGGGTCGCGGCACTGCTCATCGCGCCGTCAGCCTTCGTCCGCATCGCCTCAAGCGCATTCTGCACGTCCTCGACAGTGGCCCGCCCTGGACAACAGCGGGCTGGTCGTAGCGAAGGTCGGGTAAAGGGGAACCTCCAAAATGCGGGTCTCAGCAACGGGTGCGCCCCGGGGAGCTACTCAGTAGACGCCGCCGAGGCTCAGCATGAGGTTATAGTGCGGCGTGCCGGGCCCCTCGTGGCGGTAGCTTCGGGCACGCTGCGGTGGGGCGTCATCCGCGAAACCACGACGATGATCAGGATGACTCATGACCACCGGCGGTTTCACTGCGCCTGCGTTGGGATCGACGACAGCGGCCGCGCCTCCCGGCGTAGTGGGCGGCGCACTCTGTTGCGCGTCAACCGATGTGGGGACTGGGCCCCCGATCGCCATGTGGCCTGGCAGCGGTTCGGTAGAGACCACCACCGTTGGCACCGGCTTGAACAACGGCTGTCCCGCAGGGGCGCCCGGCACCGCGTTGGCCTTCCAGGGGAGCACTTCCTTCTGCGCCGCGGTGACCGTCTGCGCCGTGATGGGAAGCCCGACGCAGCGTCCCGATGCCGATAGCGATTGGCCGGCCGGGCATGCGCCGCACACCTTGTCGCTGTGCGACTGAATGAGCGTGAGCTGGACGTAGTCCGGTTGATCGAGCGGCAACGTCGCGTTGACGCGATTGATAAACTCCTTCATCGCGTCTTTGGTGGCATAGCCCCACGAGCCATCTATGCGGCCCCAATAGCAGCCGACGCGCCGCAACTGCTGCTGGATGTCGAGAGCGAGCTTGTAGCGTGCATCGGGATCGCGCGGCGCAAGCTCAGTTGGCGCAGGCGTTGCGGCGGAGACGACCGTCGTCTGCCAACCCGTCTGCGCGTCGCTGGCGATGGGGGCTTGCGCTGGCTGCGGTGCCGGTGCGGAAGCTGCCGTCGCAAGACCCGGCCCGCGCCGCGCAGCAGGCATCGACAGGGCGACGGAAGGCGAGAACGAACGCAGGCGAGAGACCGGGGTGAAGTTGGCAGGTGGCAGCCGGGCAGAGCGCAATGCGGCTACGCGCTGCAGGCGGTGGAGCGAAGCTCCGCTGTCGACGGGCGCCGGCAGGTAAACGAACAGCGCCACGCCAATTCCTGCCAACAGTGTAATGCCGCCGAGGCTATGCATCGACTTTACCGGCACTAAATTAAAGCGGCTTGACCGCCTTGATCAGCATCGTTGAGTGCGGCGCAAAAATTGCCATGCGCCGCGTTGGCGGGCTTTGGCGCGGCCGTACCGTCGGAACCCGACCCCGCGTTCGCGCGCGTTATCGTGTCAGTGCGATGTTACTCAGCGGAGGATGCGGCGCGCCGCCCGATAACGAAGGTATGGGTGATGGCCACGATAGGAGCGGTAGGGCCGGTAGTAGTGGGTCCCCGCGACCGCTGAGTAGCCAGCACCGTAGTGACACGCGCCCGCCGGCGTGGATGCTGCCAACAGAAACACTGCGGATAGGCTGAGGAATAGCGTCTTCATGGACTTCCTCCATGTGCTACCCCCGTCCAAACTTTTTCTAGCACATTTCAGGCGATGACGAATAGCCCTAGTCGAACTGAGCGCCAAGGTGCGCAGCGCGTTACCACGTCTCGAACGTGCTACTAATTACAGATTGCGCGCCAATCGCCCGACATCACGCATCTTCGGCAGGAAGGCACCTGAGGCGTGCCATGGCCGATTCAGATCCTACCAACCGCGTCTTCATTGACCGCACGGTCGAAGCCGTTATTCGGATCGCGGTGATCGCTGTTTCCGGGTTATCAGATGCTCGAGGCTGCGGTTGGCGGTCGACGATTCGCAGCCGCTGTATTGGTTACCCTCTTCATGCTTGTGATGCTGGTTGTGCCTTCTGTACTGCTCGGCGACTCTCTGGTGACCGGTGTTCAACAAACTCGTGGACTCTTTTCAAAGCGGGAGCAGATTTGAAGGTCGCTCCATCCGCTGACAAGTTTCTCCCGAGCGCGCGGTAGATTGTTTCCGTGGCGCGTCGATGCACTGTACTGGCTACAGGTTCGAGAGTAAGTTCGCCCCATGCTGGTCCAACTGGATTGGCACTCTCCCCTGAACCCGGATGATGGTCGCATCCAGCCATCATCCGGTCTCTAACCGCTCATCTGCCGCTTACTACCTTCTGTTCTTACCTGGGAGGCTTCCGATGATTGCGCCTGAATTTGTGATCGCCTGGATTATTATTGGAGCCATCGCTGGTTGGCTCGCTGGCCTGCTGGTGAAGGGCTATGGGTTTGGCATTGTTGGAAACATCATCGTCGGAATTTTAGGGGCGGCCATTGCGGGATTCCTGGTACCCCGGCTCGGGCTTCATACGGCATCGACGGTAGGGAACATCGTGGCGGCAACCATTGGCGCAATCATTCTGCTTCTCATTGTCGGCCTTTTCCGCCGAGCATGAGGAGAAAAAACCTTTCCGAGCGACGCACGGGGTGCCTTGAGTGTGCGGAGGCTCAGGCGGCTCCGACGGCCACTTCTTTGAGTGGAGTGCTTCATTCAGACCGCATTTTCGACTGCCATCACATCAGACATTGATAGTTCCTTTGAACCAACCTCGCAGCCCTCTTCCATCGCGGCTCGTGTCCATCGGCCCACTCGTTCCCACTCAAAAGTCGCTGATGTCTCGGCGCGCGATGTGTTCAACTGTAGCTTCGGTGTGTTCACGGTCGCTTCCAATTGAAAGACATCCGCTCAACGTAGTGGCTGGACTTCACCTGGCGGCGAGCCGAGCTTTTAGGGAGCCCACGCGTGCCAGCACGAGAGGCATCTCAGTTGTGCCTGGATTGGCAAAGCAGACTTCGATGCCGTAACGACCGGCGGTGGTGACCGGGGCCTCCGCTCCGTTCATAGGACCACCGATTGAGGGCGCAAAGACGGGTGCCGTCGAGCTGGCCTGCTCATGTACCCACCAACACGCGCACGCGGCTCATTGGTTGCCCCCGTTTTGTCACTCGCAGCGGGTACGTAAGCTATCTGGCTGTACTTGCAGCGTATACACGGACTAGCTGAACCTCATTGGGAGAACAGTGATGTTGCTCACAAAGCATCCGGTGTTGCTGGTCGCGGTCCTGGCTGTGGGGGGACACGCACAGGCTCAGTTCAAGGGCATCGCTGAACCCACGCCTGCGATACCAGCGGCGCCGATGGCGGCGCCAGCGCCCGGCACGGCTCTCGATCTTGGGATAGCGACTGCGCCCATTACTTCAGCCCCAAGCGTTGCGCCCGAAGTTGATGTTCCGGCAACCGCGCCCGCCGCTGCCCCTGAGACCACAGGGGCGATCCCCGCTACCGCGCCGACCGCGATGGTTCCTGGATGCCCCGATGGACCGGACTGCCCACCCGAGCCTGAGGGGTTTAGCGATGCGGACAAGGAGATGCTGAAGGAGTTTGCGAAGTGCGAGGTCGAGGAGAAGTCGCTTGATAGGTGCTTGTCCGATGATCCTCCGCCGCCACACCTCGGCCAGCTCACGCAGGAGGATCGTGCGCTGCTCGCGCAATGCCTCGGGTCGACCGATCTCTCGGCCACGAAGGAGCGGTGGAGCGGTTGCTTGGTCGGGGCAGACTAGAACGACATCAGTGTGTTTGGTACTGATCGCGCAATCCATCGATGGATTTTTTGGACGCCCTAAACGCGCTCTTACGCATCAAGGGATTTCACTCGTTAGCGAAGGTTGAGCCCAACCTCATCGGGCCTATAAAGACCCACTTTCGTATCAACGACGCAGTACCCCTCGCGCGCTAAAGCGTGCCGGTAGTTCAGCTACCTGGTACGCGAGGCAAAGATGCGTATCCATAAGCTTGGCAAAGCGGCGGCCTCGACGTCTGCGATGGGCTATAAATGGACGTGACACGAAGAAGTCCCAGACGTCATTTTAGCACCTCGTGCCAAGGGACGAAACCCGGCGCGACTCCGTTGTTCTGCGGCAATTCAACCGAAGGAGGATTTGATGGCCGACGACAAGACTAAGAAGTTGGCGGACGCGAAGCGCATAAGCCTGAAAGAGGATTACGAGTTTGAGTATTGGAAGAAGCGTTTCAGAGTTCAGCGGGCAGGCACTTTCTGGGGCTGTGCGCTCGGTCGGACACATGGTCAAGGACGTCGAGGTTTACCTCAAAGAGAAAAAGAAGAAGTAGGGCTCCTTCCAGGGAAAGCGAACGGCGCGTGGCTTCATGGTCTGCACACTAAGGAAAGCGTCGCAGAGCGACGACGAGAGACGGCGCGTCAGTGCTTCTTTCCCGCCTTCGGCTTTTTGCGGTTCTTGTCGGCCAACCAGACGATGAGGCGAGCATGATCGCCCTTGGTTTGCTCCGCGTAGGCCATTGCGAAGCTCGCCAAAGCATCGTCCAAGGCTTCGGATCTCCCCATATAGCCGGCAAGAACGGCGGGATCGCCCGAGCGCGCGTGGGCGCGCGCCAATGTGCGGCCACATAACGTCGCATAAGCCCAGAGCGCGTTGCCTTCTATGACTTCGCCAATCGACCCCAGTCGCCGGTTCTTGAGGTGGCGGACGTAAAAGAACCGCCCCGCCTTCTGGTCTTCGGTCCAGCCCAGGAAAATATCGCTGGCCGCCTGCATGATCCGCTGACCCTCGACCACCCGCCGACCTTGATGGGCGATGGGCGTCTTCCGCTTGCCGATCCATTCAAGTACCGATGTTTGAGCCTCCTTGATCTGAAGGAACATAGGCTCAGCGTCGGCCGTCACGAAGAGTCCAATGGCGCAGAATGTCCCCACACTGCCGACGCCGACGACCTTGAAGGCGAGATCGCAGAGCCTATAGCGGTCGAGAAGAACACGCCGGTCAGGAGGCAATGTTTCGCGATAGGCCGAAAATGCCGAGCGCGCCCGGATTGTATGTCGTGCATCCGCCGCACCGTCTAAATGATAGATCGTGGGCGGGCGATCCTCGATACGAGGACCGTCGCCCTTGGTGCTGGCCAGATGCGGGAAGTTGTCGTCAGCCGCCAAATCCCTTTTGGCCTTTTTCAGCGTTCCCAAGATCCTGCCGCGTAGCTTGAGATCGTCAATCAGCTTGACCTCACGTTCGAGCTCCATGCGAGTGTGCCAAACTTCAAGCGGTGCCAGTTTGGCGAGGTTTCCGATGAATTCTCGATAGGCTTGGGTTGTCGATTTGGCGATCGACCTTGCCTGCTTATCGCTCATTCCCGCATCGAATGCGGCCACCGCGACGCTCGCGACGAGCCGCTTGATGTCCACGGCGAAGTCCACCCCCGGTAGCGTTTCGTCAAAATCGTTGATGTCGAACAGGACTTCGTCTTCGGGAGTCTCGAAGGCCCCAAAATTTATCAGGTGACAGTCCCCACAGGCCTGAACAGGAATGCCGACCTGGGGCATTTGCGCCAAGTCCGCCGCCATGACCGCCGCGGCCCCACGCAGGAAAGCGAACGGGGAAACCGCCATTCGCTCGTAACGGATCGGTAGAAGTTCAGGGATGCGCGTTTCGTTCGTTTTAGAAAGGATGGTCACTGGATCGCGCTTGTCGGTCACGGCGTAGTCGGCGTGACTCTCGCGCGATACCGTTGAGCGAAGCGCCTTCCCTGAACGGTAACGTTCGGCCCGCGATTGCAGAGCGTATTTATCGCTTTTCGCCCGAGCCATGCTGCACGCCTTCGCCTCCGCAAATCGGGAGGAAAGACTAGCTTTTGTTTGCCCGCTCGTATCGCGCATGCAGTTGGTCCTGCGCGAGTTCTCCCAAGGCGGACTATGCTAATCGCCGATTGGAAACTGCTACCGCGAACTGCTACTGTGCGTAGCAGTAGCAGTCATATTTATTTCGGGTATATCAATGATTTACAGTGTCGAGTGACCCCGTCCCCCACGGGGCGCCAGCACACGATTACAGCACAGATCGTCCCCAACTTTTTGATTGCGCAGCGGTTTCTCAACCTCCTCTGTTAGTCGCAACTGTTACACAGGAGGGCGACTTGTCGCCGTTTCGCATGCCTTGTGCATGGCGCCGGGCTAGCTTGCAGTGTGCCCCACTGCCCTGCTACACACGCAAATTCGGGTCGGCCCTAAGATCTAGCAGAATCAGCGAGTTAGGACAGTGAAATTCGAGTCCTCTTCTTGGCACCACCGCCGAAATTCGCATCGCAGATTGTAAAATTCGCCATCCTGCAGACGACGAAGACGTGGTTGTCGCCAACGGAGCGCAGGGACTGGTATCTCATTCGCTTGCCACGTAGCTTGAGCCCATGTGCGACCTCTACTCAATGACGCGAAACCGCGAGGCGATCCTGCGGCCGTTCCGCATCTCCGACAACGGAGCCGCTAGCTTTGCTCCAGAGGATGCAATCTTCTCCGGCTATCAAGCATCGGTCGTGCGCAAAGCCACCGACGGTAAGCGCGAGCTCACCTTTGCTCAACTGGGGCTTCGTGCTTCTGCGACCGCGCGTAGAGGGCAACCACTAGCGAAACCTGCGAGCAACGCGCTCCGAGGCCCTCCCGGGGCGCGTCCCAAATCACCTTCCATCCCGACGAGATCTAAGGCGACCGCATCACAGCCTGCGGTCAAGGGGCCCTCGCCCCTGCAGACGAGCCTCACCGCAAGACCAAATGAAGCCTGCGAGCGGCGTTAATTGCTGGGAGAGCAGTTAGGCCGCGCGCTCACGAGATCGGTCCATCAAGCAACGCGGACTCAACCGAATTGAGACGTCTGTGGCTTACTTGAGCGGCGCGGGCTCAGGGCCGCGATCGCCGAATTTGTAGCTTAGAGGCGCGCGGACGATATCGATGTCGCCATCGATGTCCTCCGTAAGGATACTGGGCGCCCCCAATTCATTGTGACGCTCTGTGCCTAATGCGGCTCGCGGATGCGGTCAAATGACTATCGCGCTAAAGCACGCCGAGCCTGGCTCTAGGAAGGGATGATTTCCCGGGCGCGACTTTATGATTTCCCGATCGTTTGAGGGGGGTATTCAGGCCGGAACTCTGGCCGCGGCCGCCTCGTCGCTTTGCCAGCGCACGACGAATCGAGCGGCATGGCGATCGACCAGCGCACGCCCTCGGGCGGGAACTCGTAGTCGACGTTGGCACTGAGCGCCTGGCCGACGACCCGCTCGATGACGACGTGGCCGAAGCCCTTGATCTGCGGCGGCGTCACCGGCGGGCCGCCGCTCTCCGCCCAGGTGAGGCGCAGCGCAACTGAGGCTCGTCGTCAGCTTGCTCCGGTCTCGTGCTCCATCGCCCAAGTTACGTGGAGCCTGCCGACGCGTCGATAGCGCGCCGTACTTTGCTGCGTTGGTGGCCAGCTCGTGCAGGGCCAGGCCGAAGTTCTGCGCCGCGGTCGCATTGACGAACACGGGTTGGCCCGCGGCATGGCAAGCGCCTTCGCCGAGGTGCCGGTGAACGGCTGCAGCACGGCGCGGATGAGCTCCTCCAGCGAGGCGCCCGTCCAGTCCTCGGCCACGAGCAGGTCGTGCGACGCCGACAGGCTCTGCAGCCGCTGGATCAGCTGCGACTGCAGCACTGCCACGTCGGTGCTGGTGCGCGCGGTCTGCCGGACCATGGCGACGATGACTGCGAGCAGGTTCTTGGTGCGATGCGACAGCTCGCGCATGACGACGCGCAGGTGCTTCTCGACGCGCTTGCGCTCGGTGATGTCGCGGAAAACGGCCGAGAAGCCGATGACGCGCCCGTCGGCTCGGCGCATCGGCGCCACGTTGATGGCGACGTCGAGCAGGATGCCGTCCTTGCGCCGCCGCACCGTGTCGCGCAGCAGGTGCTCGCCGTGACGGAGCTGGCGTATTTCTCCTCGAACTCTCGGCGTCGTCGGCGAACAGAAGGCGCTCGGATTTGCCGATCATCTCGTCCGCGGTGTAGCCGAACATGCGCTCGGCGCCGGGGTTCCACGACTAGACACGGTGCCGTCTTCGGACAGTCGAGATGATGGCATCGGCCGAGGTGGCGACGATGGTCGCGAGCTGCGCGTTGCGCTCGGCCTCCTCGAGGTGCTCGGTGATGTCCGTTTGCGTGCCGAACCAGCGGACGACCTTGCCGGCCTCGTCGCGGATCGGGCATCGCGCGCGAGAGGAACCAGCGGTAATCGCGGTCGCGGCCGCGCAGGGGAAACGTGTCCTCCCACACCTCGCCGGTCTTGAGGCTGCGGGAGAGCTTCTCAAAGACGCGGTCAGAGTGATCGGGATGGACTGTACGTGCGGCCAGCCGTCGCCGCGCACGTCCGTCGAACGGCGTGCCCGTGTAGTCGAACCAGCGCTTGTTGTACCAGAAGATGGAGCCCGTCTCGTCCGCCATCCAGGCGAAGCTGCGGCCATGTTGTCGGCGAGCGTCTGGAAGCGCGCCTCGCTTTCGCGCTGCGCGCGCTCCGCATGGACCCACTGCGTCGTCTCGATTACGATGGCGAGCACGCCGGTGGGCGCCCCGTCTTCGTCGCCCACGGGGCTGTAGTCGAGGTTCAGCCAGACGTCCTCAGGCGTGCCGCGCCGGTTGAGCTCGAGGTGCTTGTCGCTTATAGGAGAGCGTGCCCCCGCCGAGCCCGACCTCCATCACATGGCGATTGAAGTCGGCGACCTCGGGCCAGCCCTCGAGCACCGGCGATCCCAAGAGCCTCGGGATGGCGATTGCCGGCGAAGGCGGCGTAGGCGTCGTTGTAGATCATGATGCCGTCCGGCCCCCACAGCAGCACCATGGGCACCGGCGAGGCGGTGAGGGTGTCGACTGTGGTCCGCAGGCTTTGCGGCCAGGACGCCATCGGGCCAATGCTGGTCGAGGACCAGTCGAGGGCCTCGATGAGCGCTTTCATCTTGCTGGGCGGGATGGGCGGGGGCGGTTCGAGTTGCACGGGGGGCTAGGCTCATACTAGGTGCGCCGTCGAGGGCGCGATGCATCATTTGTTGTGTCGCCATGGGCAGCGGCTGGGCTTCGCCCAACTTGAGACATTCGCGCGCTCTTGCCGAGAGTGGAACTACGAAGCGCACACGACGTTCCCCGCTCACATCTGTGGCAACGAGGCGAGCGATGGGCGATCTTCTCTACTGGGCAATCGTATTTCTCGTGGTGGCGCTGGTCGCGGCATTTCTCGGGTTCGGCGGCGTGGCCGGAGCGGCGACGGAATTCGCGCGGATCCTGTTCTGGGTTGCCATCATTCTCGTGTTGCTATCTTTCGTTGGCGGTATGCTGAGACGCGGGAATTAGGAATAGTCGCTGTTCATTCAAATACATAGCTAAATAAGCCTCCGAACCTAACAGGCATTTTTCCGCCCGTGGGGAACTTTGCCTTGAGCCCCGCGTTAGCTCACTGTTGTTAGCTGGCGTTACGTGCCGGCGGTAGAAGAGGGGAGACCATGTCAATCTCAGAGCTGATCGCGCCCCAGCTGCCGTATCTCAGGCGGTTTGCGCGCGTGCTGTCGGGCAGCCAGGACAGCGGTGACGCTTACGTCGTGGCGATGCTCGAGGCAATCGCAGCCGAGCCCAAGATGTTTCCCGTCGAACTCGAGCCGCGGGTGGCCACCTACCGCACCTTCCTCAAGGTCTGGAACACGGTGCGTCTGAACAATCAGGCAATTGACACCACGACGTCCGAGCGCCTGGCTGCAGCCGACCGCAAGCTCGAGGCGATCACGCCGCGGGCGCGCCAGGCCTTCCTGCTCATGGCGGTTGAGGAGTTCTCCACCGCAGATACCGCGCTCGTGCTCGAGACGGATGAGGCCGGCGTCAAGGCGCTCGTCGACCAGGCGGCATCCGAGATCGCCGAACAGGTGGCGACCAACGTCCTCATCATCGAGGACGAGCCGATGATCGCCATCGATCTCGCCGACCTCGTCACCGGCCTCGGCCACGACGTGTGCGAGACGGCCCGCACGCCAAGGAGGCGGTGGCCATCTTCCGCAAGCACCAGCCTGGCCTCGTGCTCGCCGATATCCAGCTCGCCGACGGCAGCTCGGGCCTCGATGCGGTCAACGAGATCCTCGCAGTCGTTCGACGTGCCGGTGATCTTCATCACCGCCTACCCGGAGCGGCTGCTGACCGGCAGCCGGCCGGAGCCGACGTTTCTCGTCAACAAGCCCTTCCGGATCGAGACGGTGCAGGCCGTCATCAGCCAGGCGCTGTTCTTCGACTACAAGGCGCGCCGCACCGAAGCCCGCGCTACGGCATAAATTGCCCCGCGGCAGGCAAAAACCGGCCGGCGTGCTCCCTTGAAGGGTTCGCCGGCCGGTTTTGTTCTGCAAGGCCGCCCCCGAAGTTTGGGGGATCCTTCTAGGACGACGAGGCGACGCGCGGTCGCGCGGAGCTCTGTTTGGGAGAGCCGCTGGGGGCGTCGCTGGCCCCATCCTCGGGAGCCGTTAGCAGCTCGCTGACCTTGGCCCTCGCGCGGTTGACGCGGCTCTTCACCGTGCCCACGGCGCACCCGGAAATGGTGGCGGCGTCCTCGTAGGAAAACCCTTCCGCGCCCACCAGGATGAGCGCCTCGCGCTGGTCGGGAGGCAACTTCAACAACGCGTTGTTGAGGTCCATGAGCTCCAGATGCCCCTGCTGCTCGGCGGGCACGGACAGCCGGGCCGCGAGCTGGCCGTCGCTGTCGGCAACCTCGCGCTTCAACTTGCGCAGCTCGGAGAAGTAGGCGTTGCGCAGGATGGTGAACAGCCAAGCCTTGAGGTTGGTCCCCTGCTCGAAGGAGTTCGAGGTGGTTCCAGGCCTTGACCAGGGCTTCCTGCACCAGGTCATCGGCGCGGTCGCGGTTCCCGCACAGCGAGATCGCGAACGCGCGCATGTTCGGGATGGCTGCAACGAGGTCGTCGCGCAGCGAACTGTCCTGCGCCTTGCTGCTCACTGGCCCTGCTCCTCGCGACGAGGCTTTTCCTCGGTCTTCGAGGCCCCGGCTTCCTGATTCTCGAGCCGCTTGATGAGATCGGTGATGGCGTCGGGCACAGGCGCGTTTAGAAGCTCGCCGTAGGCTGCGCGCAACTGCCGCCCAAGTATTCCTGGAAGGGCCTCTTGGCCGCGCTGGCGGGGACGATCTTTGGAAGGTGCGGTGTCGTCGCACTGCTTGGTATCAGGCACTTTCTCGTCCTCGGCCATCAAAGCCAGCCCTCCCGCTCCCCGGTCTCGTAATCAACATCAATGGGGCAGAGGTACCAAAGCACCGACGCTCCGGTCTTCCGCCCACAACGATTGCGACGTCGTAGCTATCCGCAACGCCGCCGGGATAGGGAAAGTTCCCGGCAGATGCAACTTTTTTAGGCCCCGGTCGCCCGAGCCTAAACAATGGCAATGGGGCCCGCGGTGTGAGGCCGAAGCCTTTGTTCGGGGCCCCATTGCGTCAGGCCGGCCTGAGGGGAGCAAAGCCGGGCTGAAGTGGCCGGCTACCAGCCGCGCGTCGCGTCGTCGACCTGCTTGCGCACTTGGTCCTTGGCGATGCCGTAGCGCTCCTGGATCTTGCCTTCGAGCTGCTCGCGGTTGCCAGCGATCTGCTCGATCTCGTCGTCCGTGAGCTTGCCCCACTGCTCCTTGATCTTGCCCTTCATCTGCTTCCAGTTACCGCTAACGCGATCCCAGTTCATGGTGTGCGTCCTCCTTGTTGCAGTGGCCGGAAAACGGGGGCCTCCGGAAATAGTTCCGCCCGTTCGAAAGCCTACTCCCGTCGCTTTCCGCTTTAGGTCGCCGCGGAACCGGACGGTTATTTCCGCGTTAAGGCCTGTCGGTCCGAGGCGGCCCCAGGGGAGGGGATCGCACAGCAAACACCGGAAAAAAGAAGCCCATCTTCGATGCTGGAGCGCATTCGTCGCCATAGTTGGTCCATTCAGGCGCAATTCCTGCTCTATAGCTTGGCCCTCATGGTTCCGGCGCTGGTGTTCAGCGGGCTCATGATCATCCGCTCCGCGTCGCTCGAGAGGGGCGGCCTCGACCGCGAGATAGCCGAAAGGCTGCACGCGGTTGCAGCTGGCATCGACCGCGATCTTGCCACCACAACCACTACGCTCAAGGCGCTGTCCTCCTCGCCCTCGCTCGCCGACGGCGACTTGAAAGCGTTCTACACGCAGGCGATGGCGGCCCAAGAGGTGGGGGGCGACCACTTCTTTCTCACCAGCGCGACCGGCAAACAGCTCCTCAACACGCGCGTGGCTTGGGGCGAGCCGCTGCCCGAAGTGTCCAGCAACGATTGGCGCGCGGTCGTCGCCAGCCGCAAGCCACGCGTCTCGGACCTCTATCTTGGTCAGGTGGCGAAAGAGCAGGTGTTCACCGTCAGCGTCCCGGTGAAGAAGGGGAGCAAGGTGGGCTACGTTCTCAGCGCATCCATCTCGCCCGAGCGCATTCTGGAGATCCTGGACCGAGCAAACCTCGACAAGGGCTGGGTCGCCGCGGTTGCCGATCGCAACGGCATCATCGTCGCGCGCTCGCGCGACAATCAGAATTTCGTCGGGCGCGCCCTCGGCAGGGAGTTATGGGAAGGCTCCAAGGAGCACACGGGGCTTTGGCATACGACCGATTCCGAGAACGTACCCGTGCTGCGGGCGAGCTCGTACTCGCAGCAGGCAGGGTGGCTCATCTCGACCACCGTGCCCGAAGCAATCGCCAACCGCGCGATCACGCGGTCCTGGGCTTTCGTCGCGACGCTCGCCGTGAGCTTCACGCTCCTGTCCGTTCTGCTTGCCTACCTGTTCGGACGCCGGATCGCCGATCCGGTGCGCCAACTGGTGGGCGGAGCCGGCGCGCTCGGGCGTGGCGACCTCGTGCGCCCCGTCAATTCCTCGATCATGGAGGTGTGCGCCGTCAGCGACGCTCTCGTTGACGCCGCGAACACACGCCAGTCGATGGAGCGCTCGCTGCGCGAAAGCGAGGACCGCCTGCGCCTCGCGCTTGCCTCCGCCGACACGGGCACGTGGGACTGGGATCTCAACACCGGTGCGTTCACCTGGGATGAGCGCATGCGCGAGCTGTGGGGGCTTGGCGCGGACGAGCCCGTCACGCTCGAGACATACCTGTCAGGCGTCAATCCGCAGGACCGCGAGGCGACCCTTGCCGCGATCCGTAAGGCGCAGGATGCGGGCGAGAGCCCGGTCGAGTACGACGTGGAGCACCGGGTCGTCGCACGGCGCGACGGCGACGAGCGCTGGGTCGCCTCGCAGGGTCGCGCGCACTTTGCCGGCGGGGCCGCCGTGCGCATGACCGGCACGGCGCGAGACATCACCGAGCGCAAGCGCGGGGAGGAGCACGTCCACCTCCTGATGCGCGAGATCACGCACCGCTCCAAGAACCTGTTGGCGGTGATCCAGGCCATGGCGCGCCAGAGCAAGGTCGGCAGCAAGACCGTCGCCGATTTCGAGGCCCGCTTCTCCGGCCGCCTGCAGGCGCTGGCGGCGGCGCACGACCTGCTCGTGCAGCAGAATTGGCACGGGGTGAGCCTCGCTGACCTCGTGAAGTCGCAGCTCGGGCACTACCTCGACCAGCACGCCAGCCAGATCGCGATCGCCGGCGACCATATGATCGTGACGCCCGAGGCGGCGCAGAACATCGGCCTCGCCGTGCACGAGCTGTCGACGAACGCCGCCAAGTACGGGGCGCTCTCGGTCGCCGCGGGGAAGGTGAGGGTCGTGTGGAGCTGCGAGGAAAGCGACGCGGACGATGTCCTTTTCCATATGCACTGGATCGAGGCCGGTGGCCCGGAGGTTGTTCCGCCGGCGCACAAGGGGTTCGGCCAGGTGGTGCTCGAGCAGCTCGCGGCGCGGGCGTTGCGGGGGCAGGCGCGGCTACAGTTCGAGCGCGGTGGCGTCTGCTGGGCCCTCGCCATCCCCCGCCAAAATATCGTTTCCGAACAATCCGAGAGGCCGAATTAGCTTTGTTTGGCGTCTCTGCCACGCTGGGCGGCTGCCATAAACGCGGCACGGAACCCTTGCATGCTTTCTGGGGTTCACCTCCCAAATCGAGATAAATTCGGGAAATTTGGAAGTGGCTGAACACAACAGGGAGATCATCGACCGGATCGGTCGACGGCTGCGGGAAGCAGCCGATGCCGGACAGGCGGGCCCCCTGCCTCAATCGATCCAGGTCGGCCTGCAGCGGTTACATGACATCGAGACTGGATCCGAGGCCGATCGGAGTGGGCCTCGACCCAGCTGGCGCCTCGAGCAGGAGCGTTCCATAGATGCGTTCCCTCCGACGGAGTAGCGCTCACCGCGGCATTGTCGTCCGGCCTTGCATCACTTGACCCGCTCATGACGGCGGGATTTACAAGATGTGCCGCCAGCAACGAGGAAAACCAACAAATCCATGGCCAGTCCCAAGGACGGCTCGACGCGGCAGGTGCCCTGCGAACGGTGCCCACTTCGCAAGCTCAAGATATTCCGCCCCTTCACGGCCGAGGAGCTGTCGTTCGTCTCGACGCTCAAGACCGGCGAGCTGACGGTCGAGGCCGGCTCAATGCTGTTCCTCGAGGGTACGAGCAGCGCGCATCTCTACACTGTGCTCTCGGGCTGGGCCTTCCGCTACAAGCTGCTGCCCGACGGGCGCCGCCAGATCCTCAACTACTGCTTCCCCGGCGACTTCATAGGCCTGCAGGGCTCGGTCATGAACGAGATGCAGCACTCGATCGAGGCGCTGTCCGACATGGTGCTAAGCGTATTCCAGCGCGAGGGCCTGTGGCGGCTGTTTGAATCGCACGCGGGTCTCTCCTTTGACGTAACCTGGCTCGCGGCGCGCTCCGAACAGATCCTCGACCAGCAGCTCTTGTCCGTCGGGCGCCGCAGCGCGCTCGAGCGCTGCGCCCACCTGCTTCTGCACCTCGCGTAGCGCGTGGAGGAGGGCGCCCTGCCTACGCGCGCGCCCAACAAAGTGCGCATCCCGCTGACGCAGCAGCATCTTGCCGACACGCTCGGGCTCTCGCTCGTCCACACCAATCGCACGCTCGGCCGGCTGATGCGTGAGCGCGTGATACGGTGGAAGGAGCAGGAGTTCGAGATATTGAACCGGAAGCGGCTCGCCGAGCTTGCGGGTGACGAAGGAGCGGAGCCTTCGGTGCGACCGCTCCTTTAAGGGCGTTTGCCCGCTGCCGTTAGGCAAAGTGCAAGCGTCTGCGCGAGGCTGTCGAGGGTGTAAGGCTTCTGCACGATGCCAATGTGCGAGTAGCGGCTCGGGATCATCACGGTATCGGCGTAGCCAGTGGTAAAGGCAAAGGGGATGCCGCGCAGGCTGAGTTCGTCGGCTACGGCGAACGAGGACGTGCCGCCGATGTTGACGTCGAGAACAGCGACGGCGGGCGCGCTGGTCTGCAGCCACACCAGCGTCTGGTCCACGCTCGGAAAGCTCGCGACCGAGGCGGCGCCGATTTCGGACAACATCGCTTCGGTATCGAGGGCGATCAGCGGCTGATCCTCGACCACGAGCGCCAGCATGCCGGCGAGCACCTTGGTCGCGAAACGCGGGATTGGCGGATTTTCGATGTGGGATATCCATCTCTGGCTGGACAGGCTACGCGCAGCAAGCTCAAGCCGACCGAAGGGCAGCTCGCTCCATAGGGGCGCCGGCCATGACGCGCGATGTCATTTGATGCACGAGGACAATGCATCTTCGACGCGGGGTCGTATTCGTGGCAAATCGGGCCGTCGCTATGGCTCCAGGAGCGCGCACATTGTCGTGATCGCGCCCAAAAATGGGAAAGCCAGGGTTTAGGCCCCGGCTTTCCCAACAAGTCAGCTTCGTTCGTTTATGCCGCCTCTTTGTTCAGCTTGCTCTCCGCGATCTTGGTGAGTTTGGAATTGGCGTTGTGCTCCTCCTTAGAGCTGGCGGCGAGCAGCTTCACCGCGTCGTTGAAGTCTCGATCTTCAGGGGTGCTCCTCCGGCTCCAACTCCACACACAAAGCGTCCAGGCTTGGGGGCGGGTTCCAGCGCTAATACTCGGGAGAGACCCCCCTTTTTCCGGACCCATCGAACATGTTTCAGCCGAGTTCTTCGGCAACGCTCGCGCAAATCGCGCCTCTATGCGCGATTGGGTGCAGAGGCGTTGGAGCCGACGCAGGGGGATACGACCATGGGTGCGATTCTCATTCGCTGCCCGAACACGAACGAGCTGGTGCCGGTCGGCATTGATACCGACAGAGACAGCTTCGAGGCGCTGCCTAACATCGCGGCAAAGGCGATCCGGTGCCCCTCGTGCGGGAAAGACCATCCGTGGTCGCGCGAGGACGCAATCCTCGACACCACGTGCCGGCCGATGCGGAAGAAATAACGCGTTTAGGCTGCGGCGAGCTTGTCGAGCGCGGGTCGGTCGGCGATGCGCAGCCGTCCGTCGCCGGCGCTCGCAACCATCCCGCGGCGCTCAAGCTCGCGCAGTGCGGCCACGAGACCGTCGAGCGTCATGTCGAGATGCTCGGCGACGTCGCCGGAGCTGATCTCGTCGGCAACGAGGCTCGGATCGCGGCCCTCGACCTCGCTCAGGTGCGAAAGCGCCGATAGGAACGAGGCAACACGCTCGATCGGCTTGACGGGGCTGTTCTTCACGGCAACTTCGCGCAGGTACTCAAACTCGCGGTCGCCTGCGGCGGCAAAGCGCGCGGCAAGCTGGCCGTCGGCCTCGAGCAGATCGTCGAACTGCTCCTCCGGCACGAGGCTAACGGTCGTCTCGACCATCGCCTGCGCGGTTGAGACGTGCGACTGCAGGTGGCCGAAGCCAACGATGTCGCCGGGAAACGCGAACTCCACGATCTCGCGGCGGCCGTCGTCCCAGCGGAGGTAGTGGCACAGCGCGCCGCTCTCCACGCGGTAGAGCGTGCCGCGCTGGTCGCCGGTCTGAAAAAGAATCTCGCTTCGCGCAAGCGTGCGCGCGGGGACAAGGCCGCTCATCGTGCGGACCTTTGCGATGGCCCCCGGACGGGCGCCGCAGGTATCGATTTGGGTATCTGCCAGCATGGACGCAAACTCACTCTCTAGTAGCGGAGGTGGGGATCGGGCTTGCCACAATCAAGTCAAAATTCGCCATGTGTACCAATGGTCAAGATGCGTTTTCTAATCTACCAACGCGGCCCTTACGGAGCTGTTCCCGCGGGAGCAGACAAATTGCCGGGGCGCAACGCCGCACGCCCTAATTGCCAGCGAATGGCGGCCGCGAAGGTTCCCGGAATTCGCTCCCTTTGTTCAATTTCCGCGCGCAGCCACGCTGGAACCGCATCGTTACTTCCTCGTTTGCCATGCCAGTTGCCCTTGCGGGCAGCCAGGCCGGTCGGAGGCGACCGGCTAGGGAGAGTTTCGCTAAACAACAAAGGATGTAATGGTCATGAAGAAGATTTTCACAGCGGCTTCGCTTGCCGCGCTGATGGCCTTCCCCGCCTTCGCGCAGGAGGCCACCACGCCGAACCCGGCGTCACCTTCCGCTCCCGTCGAGAACGTGGCCCCGGCGCCTGCGCCGAGCGCCAACCCGGCTCCTGCCACTGAGGCCGCGCCGGTCGCGACGCCCAATTCCGCGATCCCCGACAGGACCGCCGACAAGAGCCCGGCGCCCGACAAGCTCGTAGGCCTCGGCAGCGAGGTCGCCGCGTCCGATCTGTTGAACCAGAAGGTCAAGAACCCCGCCAACGAGACCGTCGGCGATATCAACGATCTCAGCATCGGCACCGACGGCAAGATCGCGGCTGTGATCATCGGCGTGGGCGGCTTTCTCGGCATGGGCGAGAAGAACGTCTCGCTGCCCTACGACCAGCTCACCTTCTCGCGCGATGCCAAGGGCTATCTCATCGTGACGGTCAACATCACGAAGGACAGCCTGCAGTCGGCGCCCGAGTGGAAGAAGCCGGATCGCTCGTAGGACACCAATCCAAATAAGACCGCTACCCAAAGCGGCGTTTGTCTTGCGTCCAAACTTCGCGGCCCGGTGAAAACCGGGCCGCTGTTTGTCGATTGCGACGCAACCGGAGCGTCGGTGCGCCGGCCACTCCATAACGGCGTCGTTGCGGGTCACACGTTCGTGATGGCCCGCAACAATCCCTGCGGTCTCTCGTTAGCCAGGCGCAGACGCCCGAAAATGAGAAGGGCGCAAAAGGAGGATGTAATGAAATACCTGATGATCGTTTCGAGCATGGCGCTTGGCCTGGCGATGCCGGCCTTCGCGCAGGACGCAAAGCCGGCCGCCGACGCCGCCAAGCAGCAGGGCACGGTGCAGCCACCGACGAACCGCTTGGACAAGCTCATCCCGCCAATGACGGGTGACGAGCATGGCGCTGCTACGGATTCTTCGTCCGGTGCCGCTAGCGGCGAGCAGGGCAAGGCTCCGCAGTCCCCGACTAAGAGCGTGGGTGCTGCTGTCCCGACCATGAAGTCGCCGAACTCGGCGAGCGACTTGTCGAGCGAGCAGCCTGCTCCGACCAAGTAACCTCGCATTCGCTGAACTGTCGATGGGCAGGCCAGATAGCTCTGGCCTGCCCTTTCGTTTTGCACCGCGCTGATTTGCGTGTGCCGGGCAATTCGCTATAAGGCTCGCCTCGACCAATCGATCGCGCCACGCAAGGCGCCGGCAACCCATCATCACATGGCCAAGACCAGCAAAGACGCGCGTCCCGAGCCGCGCCTGCCCAAGGGGCTTCGCGACATCGAGGCCGCCGAGCTGCGCCAGCAGCAGGACATGCTGACCAAGATCCGCGCCGTCTACGAGCGCTACGGCTTCGAGCCGCTGGAGACGCCGGCCTTCGAGTACACGGACGCGCTGGGTAAGTTCCTCCCCGATCAGGACCGGCCCAACGAGGGGGTGTTCTCGCTGCAAGACGAAGATGAGCAGTGGCTGTCGCTGCGCTACGACCTGACGGCGCCACTCGCGCGCTACGTGGCGCAGAATTATCAGAACCTGCCCAAGCCCTTCCGCCGCTACGCGGTCGGCAACGTGTGGCGCAACGAGAAGCCGGGACCGGGCCGCTTCCGTCAGTTCATGCAGTTCGACGCCGATACGGTGGGGGCCGAAAGCGTCGCGGCGGATGCTGAGATGTGCATGCTGGCGGCCGATACGCTGGAGGCGCTGGGCATCAAGCGCGGCGACTACGTGATCAAGGTCAGCAGCCGATTGCTCCTGGATGGTCTCCGGGAGCGAATCGGACTTGGTGGCGATCAAGACTATAGCAAATGGCTCACAGTCATGCGGGCTGTCGACAAGTATGATCGATTGGGTCAGTCCGGGGTTCGTGCGCTGCTGACCAAGGGTCGGAAAGACGAGTCGGGCGACTTCACCTTGGGAGCGGGGTTAGACGAAAAAACAGCCGACAGCGTTTTTGGTTTTCTACTGTCAACGACCGAAGTTTGGACGCCCGCTGCACCATCGGCCCTGATGGTTGCGGAGGATGAGCTGCTAGAAAAGCAATCTGACGCGATGTGCTTTTGGAATAATGCGCTGCTCGTAGACACGCTCACTACCGCCGTTCGCGGCACCCAAGCCGGTGAACGTGCAAAATCCGAGCTAACAGAATTGTTCGCGATTTTGAGAGCCGCGGGGTATGGCTCTCGGCGGATTAGACTGTCGTCAGAAGTCGTGCGCGGGCTCGAGTACTACACCGGTCCCGTGTTCGAGGCTGAGCTGACTTTCGAGGTCAAGGACGAGAAGGGCAACCCCGTCCGCTTCGGCTCGGTCGGCGGCGGCGGACGCTACGACGACCTCGTGGCGCGCTTCACCGGGCAGAAGGTGCCGGCGACCGGTTTCTCCATTGGCGTTTCGCGCCTGCAGGCCGCGCTCTCTGCTCTTGGACGGAGCAAGTCCTCCCAGGCCAATGGCCCCGTCATCGTGACCGTGATGGAGAAAGAGCGCATCGCCGACTACCAGAAGCTGGTGCAGACGCTGCGCTCGGCCGACATCCGCGCCGAGCTCTACCTCGGCAACCCCAAGAAGTTCGGCAAGCAGCTCGAGTACGCCGACAAGCGCGGCTCACCGTGCGTCGTCATCCAGGGCTCGGACGAGCGCGCAGCCGATACTCCGCAAGTGATCCTCAAGGATATGATCGAGGGGGCGAAGGCCGCCGCCGCCATCGCCGACAACAAAGAATGGAAGGAGACGCGCCCCGCGCAGGTCTCCGTCAAGGAGGCGGACCTCGTGCCCGAAGTACGCAAGATCCTCGCCCGCCACTCCAGTTAACGCCTCGCCCGCCGTATAACCGGCCCCGGCCGCATCCGCGCGCTGCACGCCGGCTCGCGATCGATGAGCCGCAGCCTAAGGTGCGGGCCTTGCCAGCGCCCCGCGCACTCTGGCACTTACTCCCATAACTTCATGGCAGGGCGAGCTTTGCGCGCATGGAGATGCACCAGGTCCGCTATTTTCTGGCGGCGGCAAAACACCTGAATTTCACCAAGGCGGCGCAGGAGTGCAGCGTCAGCGCGCCCTCGCTCATCCGCGCCATCAAGCTGCTCGAGCTCGAGTTCGGCGGCCCGCTGTTCAATCGCGAGCGCTCGCGCACGCACCTGACCGAGCTTGGGCGCATCGCGCTGCCGCATCTGGAGCACGTGCTGCAGGAATCCCAGGACGCCAAGCGCAAGGCGCGCGACTTCCTCGACCTCAAGGAGGCGACGCTCAAGCTCGGCATCATGTGCACGATTGCGCCAAACCAGTTCGTGGAGCTCGTCACGGGCTTCCGCGAGCGCTACCCCAACATCGTGTTGCGCATCATCGATGCCAACGCGCGCCAGTTGCAGACGGCGCTGCTCGCGGGCGACCTCGAGGCGGCGATCTATTGCCTGCCGGGCGAGCCGCCGCACGAACGCACGCACGTCATGCCGCTATTCAGAGAGCAGATGGTGATCGCGGTCTGCCGCAGCCATTCGCTGGCAATGAAAAAGGTCGTCAAGGGCGAGCACCTGAACGGCGAAGCCTATCTCGATCGCGTCAACTGCGAATTCACGGGCTATGCCGATCGTCTCTTCTCCGAGCGCTCGATCGACGGGCCGACCGTCTATCAGAGCGAGCGCGACGACTGGATTCTCGCCATGATCGCCGCCGGCATGGGCTACGGCTTCCTGCCGCGCTCCTGCGCGGAGTATCCGGGCGTCGTCGTGCGCCCGATCATCGAGCCTGAGTTCTGGCGCACGGTGAACCTTGTCACCGTGCGCGGGCGCCGGCATTCTCCGGCGATGGGCGCATTCGTGCGCGAGGTTATGCGCACGCGCTGGCAGGGCCGGCAGGCGCTGGCGGTGCAGGCCGAGAAGCGCGCGGAAGCCAAGGAGCCGTCCGACTGAAGAATGTCGGCTCGTTCAGACCGAGGCGCTGGACAGAACCAGGCTCAAGCCGATGATGGCGGCAGCGGTGACCATCGCACCGGCCAGCAGGCAAGCGCGCAGAGTGTCGCCGCGTCGGCCGCCCTTCATCTCCTGGCGTGCGCGCTCGATCTCGCCCAGCTTGCGGCTCACCGCCTCGAAGCTGTTGTAAGCGTGATAGTCGCCGCCGGAGCGCGCCTCCATGCGGTCGAGCCGCGCCTTCAGGTCGCGGAAGCTGCGCACCATCTCGTCGAGCTTGCCGTCGCGCGAGCGCTTTTCGCCCTGCTGGTACGCGTACCAGCGGTTCTCCTGCGTGGCGGCCTCGTGCAGCTCGGCGACCTTGCCGGCGAGCTGGCCGACATCGCGCGTCAGCAGCCGGAGGGCAGCCTGCAGCTGCTCGAGTTTGAGTGCGGTGTCGGCGACGAAGCCGTCGCGCGCCATCATCGGGACCGCTGCTGCGTCGTGGCGTTGCTGGGGGCTGGCTCTTTCGGATGCTGCCTTCGCGAGCAGCGGCACGGCTGCGGACAGATCCTTGTGGTCGTCAACTCTGAGCACGGCCGCCTCACTCGCACGCGACAACGCCTGAGCCGGCGATATGCTTCGCCTGCCCCCTGCAGCCAACTATAGACAAGGTCGTTTCGTCCGCGGCGAACGGGCAACGCAATACATCGCTATTCTCTAAAATAGCAATACTGCGCTGCAGTCCGGACCGCAGTGAAAGTCTCAAGATTTCTCTTGGGCCTCAGTTTCTAAACTATAACTCAACAGTAGTTCGTTGGCTAGCGAGGAGTTGATGAGATCGGGCGCGTTGGTTGATAACGCGTGCACGGCCCGTCACCGATTTATCGCCTGCATCGCCGCCGCGGCGTAGCGCTCGCCTGCTGCGATGCCCGCCGGGAACGCATCGTTGATGCGCTTCAGATCGGTGGCCGACAGCGTGACCGCGAGTGCGCCGAGATTCTCCGCGACATAGCGCGGACGCTTGGTGCCGGGGATCGGCACGATGTCGTCGCCCTGCGCCAGCACCCAACCGAGTGCTAGCTGCGCGGGCGTCGCGCGCTTCGCTGCGGCGATTTCAGAGATGGTGGCGACGAGATCGAGGTTCTTTTGGAAGTTCGCGCCCTGGAAGCGCGGCGCGTTGCGGCGGTAGTCGCCGGGTTCGAGATCGTCGATGCTCTTGATCTGTCCGGTGAGGAAGCCGCGCCCCAGCGGGCTGTAGGGGACGAAGCCGATGCCGAGCTCGCGCACGGTTGGCAGGATCTCGTCCTCCGGCTCACGGCTCCACAGGGAGTATTCGGTCTGCAGGGCGGCGATCGGGTGCACCTTGTGTGCGCGCCGGATGGTATCGGGCGCGGCTTCGGAGAGGCCGAGGTAGCGCACCTTGCCCTCCTTCACGAGCTGCGCCATGGCGCCGACGGTAACCTCGATCGGCGTCTTGGGGTCGACGCGGTGCTGGTAATAGAGGTCGATCACGTCGACGCCGAGCCGTTTGAGGCTGGCCTCGCAGCACTTGCGCACGTACGCGGGGCTGCCGTCGACGCCGAGGAAGGCGCCGTCGCTGCCGCGCATGTTGCCGAACTTGGTGGCGAGGATGACCTTGTCGCGATTACCCCGGATGGCGCGGCCGACGAGTTCCTCGTTCTTGCCGATGCCGTACATGTCGGCGGTGTCGAGGAAGTCGATGCCCAGCTCGATGGCGCGATGGATGGTGGCGATCGATTCCGCCTCGTCGCCGCCGAGGTAGAAATCGGACATGCCCATGCACCCCAGCCCAAGTGCCGAGACCTTTAAGGATCCGAGCTTGCGATACTGCATGGTGCGTCACTCCTTGGGCGGCGATCTCATACGACAATAGGAACGGGAGACGAGGGATTTTAGTTGCGCGCGCGCCGGCGTCGCAGCCAGGGCCGAGGCGTACGTGTCAGCCGCACTGCGCGCGGTGGCGCAGGAAATGGTCGGCCAGCACGATCGCCATCATAGCCTCGCCGATGGGCACCGCGCGGATGCCGACGCAGGGGTCGTGGCGGCCCTTGGTGAAGATGTCGGTCTCGTTGCCGTCCTTGTCGATGGTTTTGCGCGGCGTCAGAATCGACGAGGTCGGCTTCACGGCGAAGCGGCAGACGATGGGCTGGCCCGTCGATATGCCGCCGAGGATGCCGCCGGCGTGGTTCGACAGGAAGCGCGGCTCGCCGTCGTTGCCCATGCGGATCTCGTCCGCGTTCTCCTCGCCCGTGAGCTCGGCTGCTCCCATGCCGGCCCCGATCTCGACGCCCTTGACCGCGTTGATGCTCATCATCGCGGCGGCGATGTCCTGGTCGAGCTTGCCGTAGATGGGCGCGCCCCAGCCGGCCGGCACGCCTTCGGCCACCACCTCGATGACGGCGCCGATGGACGAGCCCGACTTGCGCACCTCGTCGAGGTAGTCGGCCCAGGCAACGGCGGCCGCGGCATCGGGGCAGAAGAACGGATTGGCGTCGACCGCATCCCAGTCCCACAGCGAGCGGTCGATCTTTTTCGCGCCGATCTGCACGAGCGCGCCGCGTATGGTCACGTCGCCGATCACCTTGCGCGCGATGCCGCCGGCGGCGACGCGCATCGCGGTCTCGCGCGCGGACGAGCGCCCGCCGCCGCGGTAGTCGCGGATGCCATACTTGGCCCAATAGGTGTAGTCGGCGTGGCCGGGCCGGAACTTGTCCTTGATGTCGCCGTAGTCCTTGGAGCGTTGGTCGACGTTCCGGATCTGGAGCGAGATGGGCGTGCCGGTGGTGACCTGCCGGCCAGCTTTGTCCTCGAAGACTCCCGACAGGATCTCGACCGTGTCAGGCTCCTGGCGCTGCGTGGTGAAGCGGGATTGCCCGGGGCGGCGCTTGTCGAGGAACTTCTGCAACTCGGGCGCCTCGAGCGGGAGGCCCGGCGGGCAGCCGTCGACCACGCAGCCGATCGCCGGCCCGTGGCTCTCACCCCAGGTCGTCACGCGGAACAGATGACCGAAGGTATTGTGAGACATCGCGTTCCGGCGGGTTGGGGGAAAGGGGTCGAGGCGGCTCTTCAAGTAGCTCTTGCAACCTGACGGCGGCGTCACCGTGGCCGTTGCGCCAGTCTTAGGAGCGCACGCGCACGGCGGCAAGGGGCAGGGGCGGCAAAGCCCGTGACAACCGTTCGCGACGCAGTTTATCTGGCCCCAGTACCGCGTCGCGAAACGCGACGAGTTTGCAAAGAGACAGCACGAAGGGGGCCGCGCATCTTCGATGCGCAGGCGCCCATGCAACACCGCCGCTTGGCGGAGAACCACCGGTCGCTGACAGGCTCTGAGCCTTGGGACCACAGGTTCGACAGCACGTTTCTGAGCGTCATGGCTTATCGCCGCCGTCGCGTGTCGCAAGCATCGTAAGGCGTCGCGGGGCGGCCGCTCGCGGCCGCACCCGAACATAAGGCAGCTCCTTGACGGTCTGAGCAACCGGCATCGAGCGGCTGATTGACTGGGGGAGAGCCGGAGCAGCCGCTGCTCCGGCTCTTCTTTTTGAGGGTGTTTGGCCTAGAGCCAGTCGATCGAGTCGTGACGGAGTACGAGCACGCGGTCCTGCGGCACGTCCAAGAGCGGCACCGACTTGAGATCGAGGCCGAGAATGTGACCGCGCAGCACGCGGCTCACGCCCCCGTGTGAGACGACGACGGTATCGCGCTCAGTCGCATCGAGCCAGGGTACCGCGCGCGCCATGAGGTCCTCGTAGCTCTCCCCGCCGTGTGGCCGCCAACGGAACGGATCGCGCGTGCGTGCCCTGATGCCTTCAGCGTCCACGCGCGGTAGGTCGGCGGCGAGCGTGCCCTGCCAGTTGCCGTAATGGGCCTCATTGAGGCGGTCATCGATGCGGAAGTCGTCGGGCGGCAGGCCGAGCACGGTGCGCACGATCTGCATGGTCTCTCGCGCGCGGGCGAGCAGGCTCGCGACGTAATCGGCGTTCGCGATCTTCGGCAGCAGCGGCCGCAGTGTCTCGCCGTTGCGCTTAGCCTGCGCGCGGCCCCGCGCATTCATGGGGATGTCGGCCTGGCCTTGATAGCGGGCCTCGGCGTTCCACTCCGTCTCGCCGTGGCGGATGAAATAGATCGTTACGTCGGGGCGCATCGCTTGCGGAAGCGTGAGCTCTCACGCGTCCTCGCCTTTCACCACGGAGATATCGGGCGCGTCCTCGTTCTTCATGCCCTGTACGTGGTAGCCGGCATCGACGTGATGCACCTCGCCGGTGACGCCGCGCGACAGGTCCGACAGGAGATAGAGGCCGGCAGCGCCCACCTCCTCGATGGTCACCGTGCGCCGCAGCGGCGAGTTGTACTCGTTCCACCTGAGGATATAGCGGAAGTCGGCGATGCCGGAGGCGGCGAGCGTCTTGATGGGCCCAGCGGAGATAGCGTTGACGCGGATGCCATTCTTGCCGAGGTCGGCCGCGAGGTAGCGCACGCTGGCCTCGAGCGCAGCCTTGGCGACGCCCATGACATTGTAGTGGGGCATCACCTTCTCGGCGCCGTAGTAGGTGAGTGTCAGCATCGAGCCGCCGGGCGCCATCAGCTTCTCGGCCCGCGCGGCCAGCGCAGTGAACGAGTAGCAGGACACCAGCATGGTCTGGGTGAAGTTCTTCTCGCTCGTGTCGACATAGCGACCGTCGAGCTCGTTCTTGTCGGAGAACGCGATGGCGTGCACGAGGAAGTCGAGCCGGCCCCAGGTGCGCTGCAGCTCGGCGAAGACGGCGTCGATCGAACCCGCGTCCATGACGTCGCAGGGCATGATGAGCTGGGAGCCAAGTTCGGCGGCGAGCGGCCCCACCCGCTTCTTGAGGGCTTCACCCTGGTAGGTGAGCGCGATTTCGGCGCCCTGGGCGGCGGCGGCCTTGGCAATGCCCCAGGCGATCGAACGGTTGTTCGCCACCCCCATGATGAGGCCCTTCTTGCCAGCCATCAGGTTGCCCGTCGCAACCCCCGCGCTCGGCACCGGCTCCAACATGGCCTTTTGTTCCCTTCGCCGCCTGCTGTCGGCGCGCATCCTACACAAAAGGCCCAATGGGTCCAGATGGCCTGCTGTACGGCCTTGGAGGGATTGCGCGGCCCGCCACGGCGCCGGTGCCGTACGTCAAGGTTAGGATATCAGCCGTCGAGCTGCCAGCGGCCGCTCGGCAGGCGGCAGGCGATGCCTTCCTGCTTCTTGGTGCGCTCGCCGGTGGTCAGCAGCACTACCATGTGCCGGCACACCTTACCCTCCGAGTCCTTGAAGGAGGAGGTTGGTTGTACGATGCCAGACAGGCGTCCATGCCAGCGGCGCCATACGTAGGTCGAGCCGTCGCCGACCTCGCTCAGGGCATACTGGATGCGCTCCAGCGCCGCGATCTCGTCGTTGGCGTCGAGCTTGTGGGGAGGCTCTGCAGGCGGCGTTGCCGCGGGGGTGGGATAGATGCGCGTGTCCCACTGGGGATCTTCGGCTCTGGCGATCGGCGCGCTCAGAAGGATCCCGCAGACCAGCACAAACGCGGTGGTGACAACGGCAGCGATGGTAACTAAGGAGGGATGCGCGCGCATGACGCTTCACTCGACTCTTCTGACGCAACGTTCCGCCACTACGGCACGAACTGACGCCAGTATGGCTGAGCGTGGTTAAGAGGGTCTGAAGGGGTGTGCGGCAATGGCGCGTCCGTTAACGAGGAGTTGAGGTTTGAGTCAGCACCCCGACCATGTGACGACTGAGGCGCATCCGCCGGGCGACTTCGCCGCGGCGGCCGAGCCCTTCGCGCTGTTCGCAAGCTGGCTCAAGGACGCAGAGCGCCACGAGCCCAATGACCCGACCGCCATGGCGCTGGCCACCGTGGACGCCGCTGGGGAGCCGAATGTGCGCATGGTCCTGCTGAAGGGGCTCGATCCCGCTGGCCGTGCCGACCGCGGTTTCGTCTTCTATACGAACTTCAACAGCCCCAAGGGCGAGGAGCTGCTGGCCACACCGAAGGCGGCGCTCGATTTCTACTGGAAGAGCCTGCACCGGCAGGTGCGCGTGCGCGGCACGGTTGCGCAGGTGACGCCGGAGGAGGCCGACACCTATTTCGCGACGCGTCCGCGGGGCGCGCAAATCGCGGCGTGGGCCTCGCAGCAGTCGAGCCCGCTGGAAAGCCGCTTCGCGCTCGAGAAGGCGGTCGCCGTCGAGGCCGCGCGTTTCCACGTCGGCAGGGTGCCGCGGCCGCCGCACTGGTCGGGCTTCCGCGTCACGCCACTTGCGATCGAGTTCTGGCACAGCCGGCTCTCGCGGCTGCACGAGCGGGTCGTGTTCCGCCGCGAAAAAGCCGGAGACGACTGGCTCAAGTCGCGGCTCTATCCCTGATTGCCATTGAGCGCCCCATGCCCGGCACAGCCAACGACAAGCGCAAGACTCTGGTTCTCACTGGCGCCTCGCGCGGCATCGGCCACGCGACTGTGAAGCGTTTCGCCACCTCGGGCTGGCGCGTGATCTCGTGCTCGCGCTACCCCTTCCCGGAAGACTGCCCATGGGAGCTGGGGCGCGAGGATCACCTTCGGGTCGACCTCTCGAACGCAAGAGACACCGAGCGCGCAATCGCCGAGTTGAAAACCCGGCTGGCTGAGAAGGGCGGGCGGCTCGACGCGCTCGTGAACAACGCCGGCATCAGCCCAAAGCCGACGGGGCACGGCTCAATTCCATCGCGACCACGCTTGCCGAGTGGCAGCACGTTTTTCAGGTGAACTTCTTCGCGCCGATCATGCTGGCGCGCGGGCTGATCGACGAGCTTGCAAAGGGGCGCGGTGCCATCGTCAACGTGACGTCGATTGCCGGCAGCCGCGTGCACCCTTTCGCGGGTTCGGCGTATGCGACATCGAAGGCCGCACTGATGGGCCTGACGCGCGAGATGGCGGTCGACTTCGGTGCGCGTGGGATACGCGTCAACGCCATCTCGCCGGGCGAGATCGACACCGCCATCCTGTCGCCGGGGACCGGCAGGATCGTCGAGGAGCAGATCCCGCTCAACCGGCTGGGCGAGCCCGAGGAGGTGGCCAAAGCCATCTATTTCCTGTGCAGCGACCAGTCGAGCTACGTGAACGGCGCTGAGCTGCACATCAACGGCGGCCAGCACGTGTGACGCGGGCCTCCTTTCTGTGGGCGGGTCTCTCCATTTCGTCCGATTCTCGGCTATCCTTGCAGCGAGCGCGAAACGCATTGAACCGGCAAAGGTCCGCAAATCCCCATGATGGTGTCGAAGGGATCGCAAGAAACGGTGTGGCGGCCCTTGCCTGCGGCTAGCGCGGGGCGTAGATTCGCATGAGGCCGCCTCCGCCGCTGGGTCAATCGTTCTTCGCACGCTGGACGAGCCGCATCGCGGTCTTCTCGGTCGGCGTGCTGGCGACCGCTATCGCGCTGCACCGGCTGTTCGGGCTTCCCTCGCCGGTTGCGTTTAACTTGGCGAGGCTCGCGTTCGCCGGCGCACTGCTGTCGCTGCTGTTTGCGCTGTTCGCGACCGTCGGCATCTGGCGCACGGGCCGGCCGGGTACGCCGCGCATCGTGTTCGCGATCCTGGTCAGCCTCGGATTGCTGGCGTGGCCGCTGATCTATCTGCCGGAGTACGAGTCGCTGCCCAAGATCAACGACATCACGACCGATACCGTAAACCCGCCGGCCTTCGTCGCGATCGCGAAGCTGCGCGGGCTGGGCGCGAACCCGATCGCGTATCGCGGCGCGGCCCTTGCCAAGGCACAGGTCGCCGCCTTTCCCGACATCAAGACCGTCGAGCTCAACCGTTCGGTCGACGAGGCCTTCGAGGTCGCGACCGATGCCGTGCGCCATCTGAAGCTGAATGTCGTCGGCCAGGAGGCGCCCGACCCCAAGACCGGCATGCCCGGCATCATCGAGATCGTGGACCGAAGTTTGATCGTCGGCTTCTACGACGACGTCGTCATTCGCGTCTCGGGCAACGACGAGAGCGCGCGCATCGATGTGCGCTCGCAGTCCCGGTTCGGCTCTTTCGATCTGGGGCGCAACGCCGAGCACGTGCGCCAGCTGCTAAAGGACTTCGTCGTGCGCATGGAGAGCGTCATTCCGGCCGAGCGTCAGAAGGGCGTCGCCAAGGCCAAGGACGACGTCAAAGAGGAACAGCAACGCAGTCGACGTTCGCGGCGTCCTCGCAGGTGATGAGCCCGCGCTCCGCGAGGTGTTCCAAATGCGCGCGCAGCGATAGCCGCGCCGCGCCGGCGACCTCCTCGCCGAGGTCGCGGTAGATCACCGGCATCAGCTTGCGCACGGTATCGGCGCCCCGGCGCACCGCTTCGAGGATCGCCTGGTCACGCCAGCGCCGATGCAGGAGATAGGCTTTGACCGTGCGCCGCGGCTCGGCGACGGGGGCGCCATGGCCCGGCAGCAGCAGGGAGTCGCGGCGGTTGAGCAGGATCTCGAGCGAGCGCAGGTAGTCGGCCATCCGGCCTTCGGGCGGCGCTACGACCGAGGTGTTCCAGCCCATCACGTGATCGCCGGAGAAGACGACGCCTTCCCCATCGAGCGCAAAGCACAGGTGATCGGCCGTATGCCCTGGCGTGTACAGCGCCGTGAGTTCCCAGCCTTCTCCGGCGATGCGGTCGCCGTGTCGGACGCTCACGTCCGGCGTGTAGGCAGTGTTGATGTACTCCGATGTATCCTCGTCGGCGCCTGCAGAAGGCAACGAGGAGCGCGCAAAGCCGTACGCCGCCGCTCCGGTCGCGGCCTTCAGCGCTGCGAGACCGTCGACATGATCGCGGTGCGCGTGTGTGACAACGATGTGCGTGATAGTACGGCCGCCAGCAGCCTTGAGGATCGCGGCGAGATGCGCTGCGTCGGCCGGGCCGGGATCGATCACCGCGAGCGCATCCGTGCCCACGAGATACGTGTTCGTGCCCTTGAAGGTGAGGGCGCTCGCGTTGTTGGCCACGAGCCGCGACACGCCCGGCGCCATCGCGTCGGGTACCCCGTACGCAAACTGCATGGCGGTGTTGAACTTGAGGTCGTCGCCCATCCGATTTTCAGCCCACCTCTCGCGCCTCTTGTGCGTCTGCCGCTAGGCCAAGACGGGGCGTTCCGGCCGGAACGTCTTCAATGCGATGAAACCCGCGATGACGAACAGCACCAGCACGAAGCCCTGCGCGGCGAGGAACGGCGGCTCCGACTGGGTCGGCGCCAGGTCCTGCAGCGGCCCGAGCTTCTGGAACGCCTGCACCACCGCCACAAAGGAGTTGACATAGAGTGCCGCGACCGCGGTGACGACATAAATCGGGCGCCACGCGCCGGCGAGGTGGAAGACGTAGAGCGCGGGAATTGCGATCGCCAGAAGAACCGTCGACACCACGCCGGTCCCCAGGGCGGGCGTGAAGCCCGAGATCGGGAACAGGAAGCCTGTGAGAGTGGTCAGCAGTGTGGTGGCGAGGAAAATCCCCGTCCAGCCGGCGAGCGTGCGCCCGCACAGCATGCCCATAAGCACGGCGAGCCCGGTCGCGATGGCGATGAGGCTAATGATGACGTGAACGAGGGTGAACGTTGCAAACGACAGTCCCAAGATCATGCTGTGCTCTCCGAGCTGCAGCGCCGTGCTAGGCGTGCTCCGCTTCCTTTAGCACGCCAATGCATGAAAAACGGGAAGGCGCGCAACAGAAACTCGCGCGCGACTAGCCGGGTACCGCGGCGCGACCGAGCTTGCCTAGAGTTGCGCGTTGCAGGCGCGCGCCGTTGATGAAGACGGAACCACGTGCCTCGTTGTGGGCGGGATGTCGGCCGAGGTTAACGTCGAGCCTGTTCCGCGGCGCCGGCTTGCGTGCTAAAGCGCGCTCCCGCAGATGCGGTCGGGCATTTCCATCCCGCCCGCCGGGGAGCACGAGCCACGCATGCCGGCACGGTCGACTACTCTCTCGATCGTTATTATTGACGAAACCGCGGCCTCGGTCATCGAGGCCGGACTGCGGGAAGCGGGCTGTGACCATCTGACGATTATCCATGACGTGACCGGCATCGCACGCCGTATCGCCGAGATCGAGCCCGACGTCATCTTCATCGATCTGGAGAACCCCAACCGCGACATGCTGGAGAATATGTTCCAACTCTCGCGCGCTTCTTCCAGGCGGGAGGCTACGCGGAGCACCTGGCGACCGGTCTTTTGCTTCATGCTGCGTATGGTGAGGAGGACAACGACGACGAGCGGACGCTCGCCGGCTTCACGGAGCCCAACTCGCATCAATGGTATGTCAAAGGCGGCGTACGACGGCAATGGCTTCCGCTCGGGCACACGGTCCTGTTTGGCGAGTACGGCGCCTATATCGACCAGCTGTCGCCCGCTGCGCTGGCGGCCGGCGCCACATCGAGCGAGCTTGAGCGCTTCGGTCTCGGCGCCGTGCAGGAACTCGATGCCGCCGCGATGTCGGTTTGGATTAAGTATCGCGAGCAGACGGCCGACGTTTCGGGCATCACCGCCGTCGACCTCGACGACTTCCGGTATGTGAGCGCCGGCGCCCTGATCAGCTTCTAGCCTCGACTCAAGATCGAGAGAGTAGCGCTCATAGAGTCCGCAAGACAGCTGCCGGCTCTCTCGTCTCCGCGGCGGCCGGCAGCCGCCAGCCTTTGACGACGCCGTAGATGGCGGGAATCACGATGAGGGTGAGCAGCGTCGACGAAACCATGCCGCCGATCATTGGTACAGCGATGCGCTGCATAACCTCCGAGCCGGTACCGGTACTCCACATGATGGGTAAGAGACCGGCCATGATGGCGACTACAGTCATCATCTTTGGTCTCACCCGCTCCACGGCACCGATCATGATGGCCTCATAGAGGTCGGCCCGCGCATAGGTGCGCCCCTGCTCGCGGCAGCGCTCGCGGATCTCCTCGGCGGCGTTGTCGAGGTAGATGAGCATGACGACGCCCGTTTCGGCAGCGACACCGGCCAGCGCGATGAACCCGACTGCCACCGCCACCGACATGTTGAACCCGAGCCACCACATCAGCCACATCCCGCCGACGAGCGCGAAGGGCAAGGACAGCATGACGATGAGCGTCTCGGTGAGGCGCCGGAAGTTGAGGTAGAGCAACAGAAAAATGATCATCAGCGTGACAGGTACGACGAGTTTCATGCGGGCCTCGGCCCGCTCCAGATACTCGAACTGGCCGCTCCACAGGACGTATGTGCCCGGGGGCATATTGACCTGCTCGGCTACCGCCTTCTTGGCATCGGCAACGTAGCCACCGAGGTCGCGGCCGCGGATATCGACGAAGATATAGGTTGCAAGCTTGGCGTTCTCGGTGCGGATGCTGGTCGCGCCCTGGGTCATCCTGATGTCGGCCACCTCGCCGAGGGGCACGGTGCCGCCGCCGGGGAGAGCGACCAGCACGTCCTTGGCTATCGCCTGTGGGTCCGAACGCAGGTCACGAGGATAACGGACGGCGACACTGTAGCGCTCGCGCCCTTCGACGGTGGTGGTTATGGGTTCGGCACCGAGCCCGGTCGCAACCACGTTCTGCACGTCCGAGATCATGAGGCCGTAGCGTGACAGCCGATCCCGGTCGGGGATGACCTCGAGGTAGTAGCCGCCGACCACGCGCTCGGCATAGGCGCTGGACGTGCCGGGAACCGATTTGAGAGCCGTTTCGATCTGTCGCGCGACATTCTCGATCTCGGACAGGTCTTTTCCGATGACCTTTACGCCCACTGGAGTGCGGATGCCGGTCGACAGCATGTCGATGCGAGCCTTGATCGGCATCGTCCAGGCATTGGATACGCCGGGGAACTGCAGCGAGCGATCCATCTCCTGAATGAGCGCATCGAGAGTGAGTCCGGGGCGCCAATCCTCCTTGGGTTTGAGGTTGATGACCGTCTCGAACATTTCGAGCGGCGCAGGATCGGTTGCCGTCTGCGCGCGTCCGGCCTTGCCGTAGACCGAGGCAACCTCAGGAAACGCGCGGATGATCCGGTCCTGGGTTTGCAGCAGCTCGGCCGACTTGGTGACCGATAGGCCCGGCAGTGTGGTAGGCATGTAGAGCAGCGTTCCTTCGTTGAGGTTCGGCATGAACTCCGAGCCGATATGCAGCACCGGCCACACCGAGACACCAAGGATGACCAGCGCCAGCACGATGGTCAGCGCCTTCGCCTTGAGCACGCCGCGGATGACTGGCCGGTAGACGGCAATCAGGGCCCGGTTGAGCGGGTTTCGAGCTTCGGGGATGATGCTGCCGCGCACGAAGATCACCATCATTGCCGGCACCAAGGTCACCGACAGGATCGCCGCCGACGCCATCGCGAAGGTCTTCGTGAATGCCAACGGTCCAAATAAGCGGCCTTCCTGCGCTTCCAGCGTAAAGATCGGCAGAAACGACACGGTGATGATGAGCAGCGAGAAAAACAGTGCCGGGCCGACCTCGGACGCGGCCTCGACGAGGATCTCTAGTCGTGGCTTATCGGGCGCCGCGCGTTCGAGATGCTTGTGTGCGTTCTCGATCATGACGATCGCAGCGTCGATCATGGCGCCGATGGCAATCGCGATTCCGCCGAGGCTCATAATGTTGGAGCCGATGCCGAGGACCTTCATGGCAACGAACGACATCAGGATGCCCACCGGCAGCATCAGGATCGCTACGAGCGCGCTGCGCACATGCAGGAGGAACACGATGCAGACCAGCGCGACCACCACGCTCTCCTCAAAGAGGGTCTTCTTGAGGGTGGCAATCGCCCGGTGGATGAGCTCCGAGCGATCGTAAACCGGGACCACCTCGGTACCCTCGGGCAGCGACGGCGCGATCTCGTCGAGGCGCTGCTTGACGTTGTCGATGACGGTCAGCGCGTTGGCACCGGAGCGCTGCAATGCGATACCACTGGCGACCTCGCCGTCGCCGTTGAGCTCGGTGATGCCGCGCCGCTCGTCGGGGCCAATTTCAACGCGCGCGATGTCTTTGAGCAGCACCGGCGTGCCGCCGTCCATCTTGACCACGATCTTCTCGAGATCGGCCACGCCTTTGAGATAGCCGCGGCCCCGCACCATGAACTCGTGCTCGGCAAGCTCGAGCGTGCGGCCGCCGACGTCCATGTTGCTGTCGCGGATGACCTCGCGCACCTTTTGCAGTGAGATGCCGAGCGCGCGCATGCGGCCGGGGTCGATGACGACGTTGTATTGCTTGACGAAGCCGCCGACGCTGGCGACCTCGGCGACGCCCTCCGCCTTGGACAGCGCGAAGCGAATCTCCCAGTCCTGCAGCGAGCGCAAGTCGGCAAGGGACTTGTTCTTGCCGAGGATCGCGTATTGGTAGACCCAACCGACACCGCTCGCGTCAGGGCCGAGGGTTGGTGTCACCCCGGCGGGCAGGCGTTTGGATGCGGCATTGAGGTATTCGAGGACGCGACTGCGCGCCCAATAGATGTCGGTGCCGTCCTCGAAAATGACGTAGACGAACGACACGCCGAAGAATGAGAATCCGCGCACGACCTTCGATCGCGGCACGGTGAGCATGGAGGTAGTGAGCGGATAGGTAACCTGGTCCTCGACGACTTGCGGGGCCTGCCCGGGATACTCGGTATAGACGATGACCTGCGTGTCGGAGAGATCCGGGATGGCGTCGAGGGGTAGGTGGGTCAGCGCCCATACGCCCGCCGCCACCGCGAAGGCGGTGGCGATGAGCACCAGCATCAGATTGCGGGCCGACCAGGCGATGAGCTGAGCGATCATGGGGCGACCTCCTTGGCAGGAGACGCCGTTAGCCCCTTCAGCGCGGCCTGCAGATTGCTTTCCGAGTCGATGAGGAAGTTGCCGTTGATGACGACGCTCTCGCCTTCTTGGAGACCGCTCGAGATTTCGACATAGCCATCGCCCTTGCGTCCAAGCTTGACCTCGCGTGGCTCGAATCGTCCGTCGCCGCGATCGAGGATAGCCACCTGGCGCGCGCCGCTGTCGATTACGGCGCTTTGGGGAACGGCCACCACGGGCTCGTCGGAGCCGGTGGCAATGTCCACGTCGGCATACATGTCAGGCAGTAGCGCGAGATCGGGATTGGGCAACTCGACGCGGACGCGCACCGTGCGGGTTTCCTTCATCAGGTGCGGGTAGACCACCGAGACGTTGCCGCTGAATACGCGGCCCGGATGAGCGCGGGTGGTCACGTTGACTGGCTGACCGGCCTTCAGCGCGCCGATGTCTCCCTCCGCGACATCGGCCATCACCCACACCACCGAATGGTCCGCGATGCGGAACAGCACGTCGCCGGCCTTGAAGCCCTGGCCATCGACCGCGTTGCGCTCGAGGACCACGCCGTCGCGCGGGGCCGGCCAGGTGATGGTGTCGGGAACCTTCCGGTCACGCTCAATCTGGTCGATGAACGCCTCAGGCACGCCGAAATTCAGTAGGCGGCGGCGGGCGCCAATTACTGTTCCAGACCGTCCCTTGAAGCCGGGTGTCGTACCCGCATCCTCGCCCTTCTGCTCGATGAGAAGCCGCGCGGCTTGATTGAGCAGCTCCTGCCCGAACACCGTCATTAGCGGATCGCCCTTCTTGACGTGGGTACCGCTGGTGACGGGCCCGACCTTGTCGATGAAGCCATCGAAGCGCGGGGCAACGACGGTGACGAGGCGCTCATCGATTGCGACGATGCCCGGGGCGCGGATGTTTCGAGCGATTTGCCGTTTGCCTACCGGCTCCGTTTTGACTCCGGTGCGTTGGATCTTACCGGGTGAGACTTTGACCGTGCCTCCGTCCTCGCTCTCGCCCTCGTAGACCGGGATGTAGTCCATCCCCATCGAGTCCTTCTTGGGCACCGGCGAGACGTCGGGAAGTCCCATAGGATTGCGGTAGTGGATGATTTTCCGTTGAGCTTGCGGCTGCGGGGGGGCGGAGGCGGGCGTCATGGCCGCACTGTCGAGCATCGGAAGTTTGAGCAGCCCGGTTTGACCGGCCCATAACCCCGCTCCTGCCGCCGCGACCACCGCTGCGGTTGTCAGTGCCGCTCTGTGGAACGCGCTCATGGGGTGGTGCTCATGACGACAAGCAGCGCGCCGCGCTGGTCGGCCGCACGCAATGATCTGCGTTGCATGTGTGTGTCTCCAATTGTGCTGAACCTCATGTCGGCCACGATGACCGACGCAGCGCTCCGGCTCACGGCGTCAGCCGCGGCCGTACAAGCGCCTACTGACGCGGTTCAGACGATGGGAGGGCGGAGGAGGGGGGTTGCCGAGGACTGAGCCCCAACCTGGGAGGAGGCCGGCTGGGTGAGCGAAGCGGTCAACAGCGCCGGGACATGCACCTCTGCGGGGTGCGTCGCGAGCGGCTGAAAGCACTTGACGAGACACGTGCCCATGTCCGGGCACGCCTTCTGCGGGCAATGCGGACAAGGCTTCGCGGGCTTGTGACACGGCATGTCGGCGCCGGCTTGCACTGCCGTGCTCGGTCCGGCCATGGCCATCGTGGCCCACGTCGTCGACGGCGCAACCGTCAACGCCCCGAGCATGGCTATCATGCCGAGAGCCGCAAACCAGCGACGGAGGAGGCGGTGTCTCACAGAACCAGACTGTCACAGCGAAGGGCGACCCGCAAGGACACGTCCCGTAGCATAACTGTCGTTGATTTAATGGAAACAGGCCTCGCGGGCCGCATTGGCGGGGTGGCGCTTACTGTCAAGCCGTCAGTGTCTCGGCGTGCTGTCGCTCACGACTTCAAATTCTTCGCTGGCATAGAAATCCATAGCGGCTTCGAAGCCCTCGTCGAACGCATCCGCCACTGCGTTCAACGTACTGTCGCGGACTTTCTGAAGATAGAGAGCTTTCGCCCTCTCGCGCGCCTGATCGACCGCCCTGGCAAATGCTTGGTCTTGCTCCTCATCCGTCAGCGGGTGGTCTCTGGACAACGCCCCCACCGTCAAACATCGTTCGCGGGAGCGCACAATAGGCTCGATGGCGGTTTAATGCGCGTACCCTATTTGGCTGATAGGCCGGGTGAGCCCTCAAGAGACGAAGGTCTCGACGCCCTGCGTGGTGGGGGGCGAATGAGGAATTGCCCGCTTTAACCTAGCCGAACGCTCGTCCTAGAGACCTCCAGCCGACGCGATTAGGATTAGCGGTCTCCAGGCCGGACATCACCTCTGTGTGCCCGGCGCAGAGGGCGCCGCCTTGCAACGCTCAACGCGGATCCCGCGGCGCCCTCGACCGATTCATTCGAAACGCATCCTGCGCGAAGCACAGGTACGCTGTTGTTTTTCTATACCTCCAAAGTCCTGTGGCTCTGCCTGCAGCCGTCCGCGTTGCTGCTGATCTTGATGCTCGCCGGAGCTGGCTTTCTACTCGCGCGTTACCAGAATGCAGGCCGGCGACTGGTGCTGGTGAGCGCGGCGCTTCTGCTCTTCGGTGGCGTCCTTCCGCTCAGTACGTGGCTGATCCTGCCACTTGAACAGCGCTTTGTGCGCGCCGATCTTTCAGGGGGCGCAGTAGAGGGCATCATCGTCCTCGGCGGGATGGAAGACCCACGCATCAGCACGGCGCGCCATGCGCACGCCATCGACGAGGCGGCCGAGCGCTTGACGGAAGCAGCCGCTCTTGCGTTACGCTTTCCTGAATCAAAGATCGTGCTAACGGGCGGAAGCGCAGAGGTTCTGTCGGCTCCTGTTATCGGTGCCGATGCCGCCGGGTTGGTATTGCGCGACCTCGGCATCGGCGATCGTCGGCTGCTGCTGGAACGCGAGGCTCGGGACACGTGGGAGAACGCCGTCAAGACCAAGGCGCTCGTCAATCCAAAGCCGGGTGAGCGCTGGCTGCTCGTGACCTCGGCGTGGCACATGCCGCGGGCCATGGGAGCTTTCCGCAAGGCTGGGTTTCCAGTCGAGGCGTGGCCCGTGGACTACCGCACTGCCGGTTGGTCGGATGCCTTTCGCCTTTTTCCGTTCGAATCTCCGGCGGAGGGTCTGCGTCAGCTCGACCTCGCCGTTCACGAATGGTTCGGGTCTCCTCGCTTACCGCTTATCGGGTCGCAGCGACGAAATTTTCCCGCACAGCTGATCCTCTCAAAGGCGACGTTTTGCGCGTTTGGCGCGGATTGCGGACATCAGTACCTCATCGGGCGTATATGCCCGAGCTACGTCTTCGTACCCTCCCTGGCTATCTTCGATTGCCGAGGTTGAAGCTCTATTCTGGCGGTCCGCCGGCTGCAGCGGCCGCGCGGAGATCTGCACTGCTGCGATGGGAGAGCATCATGAGCATGAAGAAAATTGGCGCGACAGCGCTACTGATGAGCCTCACGATGATAGACCAAGCCTTTGCCGGGTTCTTTGAGGTCACCCCGGTGCCCGAGTTCGATGGCCCAAGTGGTCTTGCTGCGATAACACTGCTGGTGGGCCTCGGCGCCATTCTCTTCAGCAGATCGAGAAATAAGTGACTGGCCCATGTCTAGGCGCCGACGAATGGCTTCGTCGGCTCCGCGACAGTTCCACGTCCGATTGAAGTGGTGTTGTCCTCGAAGCCAGAATCGATCAAGCGCGTGCTAGCTGCGGATTACGCAAGCGGGTCCGATCGAAATTGGCAGCCATTGAATTTGCGGCGCTTCTGGATATTTGCCGCGCTCGTTACAAGCGAGATTTTTCTTGGCACGTTCCTGTTCGACTTCGACCTGCCGTCCGATCTGCCGTACTGGCAAGACCCAGTACTCTACGCGAATACTCTCGCGAAAATCGCGGTAGTTGCCCTCCTTCTGCTCGCCATCGTCGCATGGCCACGACGGCAAGAGATCATCGAGGTGCACAATACAGCCGCTGCCCAAGATGGCTTGAAATTCTACCTCCTGGGAAATACCGCACTCTTTGCCACTCTGCTCGTGGCCAGGTTCGTGCTTTCGAGCACGGCGGAGCTGTCCTTACGCGTATTGGTGGCATACTCCTGCCTTCTCCTTGCGACCGGCGCCTCGATGGCACTCGTGGCCGCGCCCTTGAGCTTCTGGCGGCGCCTTCTCAAGTTAACGCCGATCGAGATCGCGGTGGCGGTTGCCGGTGCGAGCATCGCGGTTGGCGCCGGCCGCCTTGCCCAGGAGGGTTGGGACTCCCTATCGAGCGCGACGCTTACGCTGTCGCACTGGTTTTTGACGCTCTACGAACCGAACGTGCTGCTCGACAATGCGCATCGGATTCTGGGAGCTGGCAACTTTAAGGTTCAGGTCTTCGGCCCCTGTTCGGGCTATGAAGGCGTGGCGCTCATAGTTGCGTTTCTTCCAATTTACATGTGGGTCTTCCGTCGAGATCTCCGCTTTCCCAACGTGCTGCTGCTGTTCCCTATCGGCATCGCTGCAATCTGGGTTCTGAATGCGCTGCGTATCGCAGTTCTGGTGAGCGTCGGCGCACATGTTTCGCCAGCGGTTGCCGTCCAGGGCTTTCACTCGGAAGCTGGCTGGATCAGCTTTCTCATCGTCACCCTTAGCTGCGTGGCGGTCTCGCGAAGAATGCCTTTTTTTGCCGCGCAGCCGGTTCGCAACGCGGAGCGCGCTGCCGGTTACGGGAAGACGTCGGGCGCGCAAGCTACACTAGCGTTCCTGGCGCCCTTCATGGCACTGGTGGCCGCGAGCATTCTGGCGTCGGCATTTGCCCCACACGATCAGTGGCTCTACACAGTTAAGGTAGCCGCGATCGCCGCGACCCTGTGGTGGTTTCGAGCCGCCTACCTCCCGCTGGTATCCGGCGCTTCGTTGAGCTCAGTCGCGATCGGACTGGCCGTGGGCGCCGTATGGATCGCGACAGACCCCGGTAAGGGGCTCGAGTTGCCGATCGGCACTTGGCTTGCTTCATTGCCGGAATGGCTCGCGGCCATTTGGCTATGCCTGCGCGCGTTCGGCTCCATCGCCCTTGTACCGGTGGCTGAGGAGCTGGCCTTCCGAGGCTATCTCTCGCGCGCGCTGATCTCGACCAGATTTGAAAGCGTCGGATTTGGTGAATTTCGGTGGCTGGCATTCATTGGCTCAACGCTCGCGTTCGGCCTCATGCATCAACGCTGGGTCGCCGCCGGCCTGACCGGCGCCGTCTATGCCCTGCTGATGTATCGCACGAAGAAGCTGTCCGATCCCATCGCTGCGCATGTGGCCTCGAACGCCGTGATCATGGGCTGGGCCGTTGCGGCGCAACAGTGGTCGCTTCTTTAACGCTGCGCGCTCGCCGCGCCTTCGAGAGCACCAACCCTCCTCGCAGTCGCTAGTTGCTCCTCCAACATTTGCAAAAGATGTGCGTTCAGAGCATCAGGCTCCCTGCCTTTGTGCCCAACTCAGTTCATGGCCGGTCGACGAGGGCCCCCGAATCATCTTTCCGTTTGGTCTGGACAACCTGTTAGCTGACCCTGCGCAATCTGTGGGCGGGGTTCTAACACAAATGGCTCGGCGACCGACAGGCGGTGCGAAATTGGGGGTATCAAAATGATACGGCAGCCATCGCTGGTGTTTTTCATCTTGGTTCTGAGCTTGCTCGGGACGCACGCACGGGCGGATGGAATGGTCCAGCATTCAGCTCCGGCTCCCTGCTGCGAAGCACCATTTGCAGGGGCCTACTTCGGCGCCGCCTTGGGCTTCGCGCGCCAACGAGTTGAAATCAATAACGAGACGCTTAGCACTAGGTTCAAGGACGACGACGGCGGAGTCACGTTTGGGGGCTATGCCGGCTATAACTGGCAACGCTGCTGTAGCCCTATCGTCTTCGGCATAGAGACCGATCTCAACTTTCTTAACACTAAGCCCACGGCGCTTGACATCGAGACCGGTCCAAACCCCGCTTTGACTGATGAAACAACCAGTCTCAAGAGCAGGATTGATTGGTTCGGCACAGTTCGGGGTCGCCTTGGCTTCGTGGTCCATGACAATTGGTTGCTCTACGGTACCGGCGGTCTGGCCTACGCACAGGTCGATCACAAGCTTGGTGATGACTGCGTCGGTTGCGGATCTGGCGTCAATGCCGGTGCATTCCAGCAGTCCAACAAAGACACGAAGGTCGGATGGACCGGCGGCGGCGGCGTCGAATTCCTGCACGACCCCCATTGGCTGGTTCGCGCGGAGGCGCTTTTTGTCGACCTTGGCAGTGAGACACATACCTACACACCGGACTGCTCCTCGATCCCTGCGGTATGCACGGCGACCGCGAAGTGGGACGATCAGTTCTGGGTTGCGCGCGTCGGGCTCGCATATAAGCTCGGCGAGCCGGAACGCATGGTACCCCTGAAATAGCCTTGCTGGTATTCTCGAGGCGAACGAACGAGACAATCTCGTTCGTTCGCCGTTTCATTTCTGGGCGTTCGTCCGCGCCGCGGCAGATGCTTCGCGGCTTCGCGAGCGACACAAGTTCGTGTCGAATTCCCCCAAGCTAGGCCGGCGCCCAGTTCAAATCTCCCGGCACGCGAGCTGTTAACCGCAATTCTATGATGCCGGCCACCTCGATCAGGTGAGCTTCCGATCGTGCATCGCCCCTGGACGCGCCAGCTCGCGTCGCAACCTGCTCGCGGCGCCGCGAAAAATAGGTAGGGGCGTGTTTCGTCCTACCACCAAAGGCGTCATGTCGGCCCCGCGGGCAGCTCCGTAAACTGATCGAGTTTACTTAGTCGGCAACGAGCGATGGACGGCCCCCCGATCGCTGCCGCATCGTCGCGTTGAAGTTTTTTCGGGGCCAATAAGCGAGCGGCGGATCGCGATTTGCTTTTTTCTTGCACCCAACGCGGATCCGAAACGCCCGGCACGCTTCTTGCGGGGCCTGGACAGTCGCAAGGCTCACGTGAGGGAGCTTCGTGAGTGATCGTCTGCTTGTTTGAGGGCTAGCCGATCGCTGCGAAGCCGGGTGGAGGTGTTTGTATGAACGTTCAAGCCGTCGCAGTGAAAGACACCTCCTCACGCGCAGGCGCACATCCGTGCCGCCTGTGCGGCGGACACGTAGAGCACACGTTCGTCGATCTCGGGATGTCTCCGCTGTGCGAGAGCTTCCTGCGCCCCGATCAGCTCGATGCAATGGAGCCGTATTTCCCCTTGCGCGCTGGCGTTTGCGGAGATTGCTTCTTGGTACAGCTCAACGAGTACGTCCGGCCCGAGCACATCTTCAATGAATATGCCTATTTCTCGTCGTACTCGACGTCCTGGGTCGCGCACGCGAAGGCCTATTGCGAAATGATCGCCGCGCGCCTCGGTCTCGGCGCGGACAGCTTGGTCGTCGAGACTCGCGAGCAACGACGGATATCTGCTGCAGCACTTTCTTCCGCTCGGCGTGCCCGTGCTCGGCATCGAGCCGGCAGCCAACGTCGCCAAAGTGGCGATCGAGAAGGGCGTTCCGACGCGGGTCGATTTCTTCGGCGCGCGACTTGCCGCGGAGCTCGTCGCGAAGGCCGCAAAGCCGACCTCATCGCGGGCAACAACGTGCTGGCGCAGGTTCCCGATCTCAACGACTTCGTCGCCGGGATGCGCATTCTGCTGAGCCGCGACGGCGTGATCACCATCGAGTTTCCGCACCTGCGAAGACTGATCGAAGAGAACCAGTTCGACACGATCTATCACGAGCATTTCTCGTACTTCTCGCTCGTGACGATCGACGAGATGCTCGGCGCATCACGGCTCTCGGCTCTTCGATGTCGAGGAGCTGCCTACCCACGGCGGCTCGCTGCGCGTCTATGCTTGCGCACGCAGGATCGGTGCGCCGCCAAGCCACCGCGTTGCGGCGATTGCTCGAGCGCGAGCGTCGGCGTCGGCTTTCGCAAGCTCGCGACCTATGCGTCGTTCGACGAGCAAGTGCAGGCGCACGAAGCGCAATCTCCTGTGAATTCTTGATCGCTGCCAAGCGCCGAGGGCAAGCGATCGTCGGCTACGGCGCACCGGGCAAGGGCAACACGCTGCTCAACTACTGCGGCATCCGCACCGACTTCCTCGATTACACGGTCGATCGCAACCCGTACAAGCACGGCCGCTTCACGCCGGGCACGCACATTCCGATCCATCCGCCGGAGCGATCGACAGAGACCAAGCCCGACTATCGTTCTCATCCTGCCGTGGAATCTCAAAGACGAGATCATCCGGCAGATGTGTTCATCGCCGAGTGGGGCGGCCATTGGTCGTTCCCATCCCGGAGCTACGCCGAAATCGAAGCCGCGAAGGTGTTAGGTCATGAAGGTTGTTCTGTTCTGCGGTGGATACGGAATGCGCATGCGCCAGCACCCCGACAACATTCCCAAGCCCATGCAGATGGTCGGCCCGCGCCCGCTCATCTGGCACGTGATGCGGTACTACGCGCACTACGGACACAAGGACTTCATGCCTGTGCCTCGGCTACGGCGATCGCCATCAAGGACTACTTCCTCACCTACGAGGAACAGCGGTTCGAACGACTTGCGTGCATGCGACGGCGGGCGAGGTCGAGCTCCTATCCGAGATCAAAGGGACTGGCGGATCACGTTTGTCGACACCGGGATCTGGCGGCAGATCGGCGAGCGGCTTCGTCGCGTGCGCGACTACGTCAGAGACGAGGAGTGCTTCCTCGCCAACTACGCCGACGGGCTGACGATGCGCCGCTGGATGAGATGGTTGAGGCGTTCAAGAAGAGCGGGAGATCGGCTGCTTCCTGGCCTACAGCTACCGGCCCCCGCTCACATATCACCTCGCCGACATAGACCCCGAAGGCAAGGTGAAGGAATTGCACCTCCGATCGTTCTGAGATCTGGATCAACGGCGGCTACTTCATCTTCCGGCGCGAGATCTTCGACTACATCAAGGAAGGCGAGGAGCTCGTGCTCGAGCCGTTCACCAGGCTGATCGCGGAAGGCCA
>CAVSCT010000022.1:0-21777 GCA_963726555.1 uncultured Alphaproteobacteria bacterium
GTCGCACAGCGACAAGGTGTGCGGCGCATGCCCGGCCGGCCAATCGCTATCGGCATCGGGACGCTGCGTCGGGCTTCCCATCACGGCGCAGACGGTCACCGCGACGCAGACGGAGGTGCTCCCTGGAAGGCCAACGCGGTGCCGGGTGCCCCTGCGGGACAGCCGCTGTTCAAGCCGGTGCCAACGGGGTGGTCTCTACCGAATCACTGCCAGGCCACATGGCGATCGGCGGCCCAGTCCCCACATCGGTTGACACGCAACAGAGTGCGCCGCCCACTACGCGGGAGGCGCGGCCGCTGTCGTCGATCCCAACGCAGGCGCAGTGAAACCGCCGGTGGTCATAAGCTCCTGATCATCGTCGTGGTTTCGCGGGTGACGCACCACCGCAGCGTGCCCGAAGCTACCGCCACGAGGGGCCCGGCACGCCGCACTATAACCTCATGCTGAGCCTCGGCGGCGTCTACTGAGTAGCTCCCCGGGGCGCACTCGTTGCTGAGACCCGCATTTTGGAGGTTCCCCTTTACCCGACCTTCGCTACGACCAGCCCGCTGTTGTCCATGATTTCGAGACAGTGCTGATCGTGGGCATCTTCGGTCGATGCATCCAATGAGGAATACAGCGCGACACCGAAGAACGAAGCTGCAAATATTTAGCAATTATCTATATCCTCCACCAGCCACGCCGAGATCGCGGGCTCCACCGCTGAGAGGTTGCCCCAGGTTCACACCAATGCGACGACCGACCGCGACCTGCTCGTGGTCTGGCTCAAGTCGCACGCCGACGGCTCGCGCCACACCCTGCGCGCCTATGAGCGCATCGGCCGCCGCTTCCGCAAAGCCCTGGCGGCTGCCGGGTTGAACCTCAAGCGCGCCACCGTCGAGGACGTGCAGACCGCGCTTGAAGCGATGCGCACCAAGGCGGATGGCTCGACCAGCAGTGCCGCGACCGTCAATACGTACGTCGCCGCCGTGAAGGCCCTCCTCGGCTTTGCCCACAAGGTCGGCTTCACGCGCTTCAATTCCGCGCCGCTCATCAAGCTGAGGAAGGCTCCGCGCAAGACCGCGCAGCGGCTTCGACACGACCCAGTAAAGCGTACTGAACTTTCACCACCTCTATGGCTGCCACAACCCGAACTCGATCTTCGGAGGTCCGCTTTGGGTCAAAGACTGACGATCCATCCGCGCCCGAGCAACGACCTACCCCGCTCAGCAGACGAGTACTCGAGTCTCATCCACCGTCTGCGTTGGGCCAATTGCAGAAATCGTATGTCTGAAGCTTTCTCACGAGGCTATCGCTGGGGCAGGTCAGATGCAGCCCCTCTCACAGCGCGCTCTTCAGGGGCGCGCTATTTGTAAGCGATGGCAGCACTCGATGGCCCGGTCAGCGGCATGATCTTAAAGTCTCGGAAGCCTGCTTCGCGGCACCAACGAACGAAATCCGAGCCCGAGTAATCGAAGGCATCGCCGAACTCGATCAGCATGTTGAGCGACATCAGTAAGCCGAAGGCGTTCTTCCGGCGCTCGTCGTCAATCAAAGCCTCGATCACGACAAATGCTCCACCCGGCTGCAGAGCCTCGTACGCCTTCCGGATAAGTATCTTTTTCTTGTCGACGTTCCAGTCGTGCAAGATCATGCCCATCGTAATCACGTCCGCCCGGGGCAGCGGATCGACAAAAAAATCCCCGCCGACGGCTTTGACGCGATCCGACAGGCCGGCCTGCTGGATCCTTCGAGTGGCAATCGGCACGACCTTCGGGAGATCGAAGCTAGTGCAGCTCATGTGTGCGTTTGCTGCAGCGACCATGCAAGATAACTGGCCAGTTGCTCCACCTACGTCGCACAAGGTTCGGTATCTTGAGAAATCGAAGCCACGCGCGAAAGCTCTGAAATTTCCGGCAGAGACACCGGACATCGCGTTCATGAATTGCTCAAGGCGTTCAGGTGCCTCGTAGAGTTTGGCGAACATAGCTTCGCCAGAGTGCTTAGTCTCGTTCTGCGGTAAACCGGTCTTGAGCGCCTCGGACAGATCAGCCCAGAATCGGTAGAGGCGGGCATTTGCCATTTCCAAAATGCCACCGATGTAGTCAGGGCTGTTGCGGTCGAGGAACGCAGCGGTGTCTGGTGTATTGGAATATATTCCCTCAGGTCCATCACCGGCACGCTGGAGGAGCCCTAGAGCTACGAGCGCATCCGGGAAATCAGGAACGGCGCGAGGGTGAAGCTTTAGAGCCGTGGCGATTTCGTGAGCGGTCTGGGGCTTTCGGGCGAGTTCACTGAAGAGCCCTAGTTCGACCGCCGAGAGAAGGGTCTTTGATGCAAAGAACCCCATGCCGACCTGCATGATATGCGAAGGGTCCAACTCTGACATCGGTATCTCCAATGGGGTTCGGGGGCGGTCACGAGCCGCACGGACGCTTACACTGTCGTCGCCCCAACTTAGTCCTAGTCTGTCGTCGGGATGTCCAGGTGATGATCCAAGGGCGAAGTCCAGCTATCCACGCGTCCTCAACGGCCGACCAAACTGGGCTCAGTCATTTCCATATTCAGAATTGGGAAGAGAGCAGAGTGGGCTCTGGATCAAACTACGAAGTCACTCCCCTTTGCGGCAACGTCCGCTTGCGTCCGAAAACCGGGCGACAAATGACTTCGCTTGCATAGCACAAAACTTCCCTCCGATACTGGCGCGTCACGCGGCTGGCCGCGCGACAAAGGGATGGGAGAGCCCAATGAATCCGAACAAAGCACTTTGGGAAAAAGGCGATTTCACTCGCATTGCCGCAAGCATGCGCGAGAGTGGCGAGGCTCTTGTCGGCACGCTTGGGATCAAGAACGGGCTCAAGGTCCTGGATCTCGGATGCGGCGATGGCACGACGGCCCTGCCGGCGGCGAAACTTGGCGCGGACGTTTTGGGCGTGGATATCGCGCGGAACCTTGTTGAGGCCGGGAACCGGCGTGCGCAGGAGCAGGGTCTCACGAATCTCCGGTTCCAGGAAGGCGATGCGACTGATCTGGCCGGGCTGCAGGACAAGTCGTTCGACCTCGTCGTCAGCTTCTTCGGCGCCATGTTCGCCCCGAAGCCATTCGATGTGGCCAAGGAGATGGTGCGTGTGACGCGCCCCGGTGGGCGGATCATCATGGGGAACTGGATTCCTAATGATCCGACCTTGGTCGCACAGATCCTGAAAATCAGTGCCGCCTATACGCCGCCACCGCCGGAAGGCTTCATCAGCCCGATGACATGGGGGATCGAGGGGAACGTGGTCGAGCGATTTGGCAGCGCGGGCGTTGCGCGGGACAACGTATCGTTCGCCCGCGATACATACACGTTCAACTTCCCCGGCCCGCCGTCCGAGCTCGTGGATGCATTCCGACGCTACTATGGCCCCACCATGAACGCATTCGAGGCGGCGGAAAAAAACGGTCGCGCTGACGATCTGAGGCAGGAATTGGAGGCGCTGTTCGAGAGCCAGAACGCGAGCCCACGCAAGGATGCCACTTCGATCCCGGCGACCTTCCTGCGCGTGACGGTTACGTTATTAGGCGGATAACGCCGTCGGGCAAAGGGCGGAGCCGGCTTAATGTGTGATGTCCGCTTTGGGTCAGAAGCGGAAGATCCGAGCATGTCCGCTGCACGTCCGCTTCACCCCAGTCAGCGGACGAATGCTGAGGCGAGTCCCGACGTCTGCATAGGGCCGGCACTGCAGGCTAAGATAAGCTCGGCTTCTTGGCGGTCCGTCGTCGCTACGTACCCTGACATTACCCTGATGCGTGAGGAGGCCGGCGGATCGGCACTGTCACGTTAATCGGAAATTTGCAGGCCGAATGGCCATGGCCACAACGGTTCACGCGGCGACGGTCGCATGGCGCCATGTCAGCATCGCCTGAGCGCGAAATGAGCGCAGGGTTCGGCGCGAGATCAGATGGCGTTGCACGTTGAACACATTGTAGATGGCGGCGTCGATCGAGAGAAAGCGCTGTGCCGATCCGGGTGACTTGAAGCACTTCATCCGTCGTTCGCGTTGTCGCAATGGCTGATGAGAATTCTCAGCGCGGTTATTTTTCCAGCGACCTGTGTTGTGTCGCCGCGCAATGCCAAGTTCGCGCAGCGCCGAGCGGTAGGATCCGAGCTTGTCGGTCACGACGGTGTCTGGAGTGACGCCCTGCTTCTTCAGGAGCTTTCGCATCAGCTTGAGCGCCGCCTTGCGGTCTCGGCGTGGCTGAACCAGGATGTCCAGGACCTCGCCTTCGCTGTCCACGGCGCCAGACGTACAACTGTCTGCCGTTGATGGAGACAAACACTTCGTCGAGATGCCACCGCACGTCCGGCCGAGACCGTCCTCGTCTCAGCTTGCGGGCAATGATGGCGCCGAACTTCAAAGCCCAACGGCGGACCGTCTCGCAGGACACGTCGATACCCCGCTAGGCGAGCATGTCCTCGACATCGCGGTAGCTAGAGCGAAGCGGAAATAGAGCCAGACGGCCTGCTGGATGACGATGCTCGGATAGCGGTGGCGATGGTATGAGAGCTTATCCACAAGCAAATGCTATATGGCCCGTCCGTACCAAGCCAGTGCGTTACTGTGACAGTGCCGGTAGGAGCCCTCGGCCGTGCTGATCCTCCACACAGGAATGACCTCGGCGCCGTCCTCCACGATGTTGCGGGCGGAGGAGAGCTGGTCGATCATGATGTCGATGAGAGGCATGGGCGCCGTCGTCTACATCGTGATGTAAGGAAACATGGACTAGCGGGTCACTTCCGCCCCTACCCCTCAGCGGAAACGTCTTAACGTAACCGGCTCTGGCGGGCGTCGCGAGCGCTTTCAGGAAAGGTCAGCACCCTCTTCGATCCGCATTTGCTGCACTTGAGTAGTGCGCCCGCAAGGTTTATCGCCGTCGCCAACGGCAATCCGAGAGCGACGGGCTTCAGCAGCCGCCGGTTTGGGCAAGCGCCGCATTCCACGACGACGAGCCTACCAGCGGCAGCGAGTTGAGCCAGGCTGGTCCCCCTCTCTTGCTCCATGCTCTTACGTGAGCACCGCCTCCGTTGCCACGGCAGGCGACACAGCGACGCGATGCTCACGAGTTGTGCAGTTTGCGCCTCACGCAGAGAAATACTGCGAGTTTTCCACAGGTCACATCGGCCGTGCGCGGTGGCAACTTCCGCGAACTTGCTACTTTAAAGGTCAGGTCCAATTGTCGAGGTGCGTAATGGAAAGCAATGAAATTGCTCTTCTAGAGCTACTCGCCATCAAGCCCATCTCTTATTTCCCGCCGCAGGCCTACATGATGGCGCGGCGACTTGCCCGCAAAGGGTTAGTCGTATTCAAAGACGGCCGCTGGTTTCCGACCGCTGAAGGATTGAGCATCGCCGAGCGCGTGCATTTTCATGGCCGATAAACAGGCCGCTGTTCATGCCGCCAGCAGGTCCTTGCGCTCGGAACCCGACTGCACGATGCGCATTGGTCGGCGGCGTAGTTGCGGGCGAGCTTGAACGCCTCTTCCGTTGAGCCCGAGAGCCACGTCATGGGGGGCCGACACTGCTTTAACAGTGTAAGAATAGTGTCGCGGCCTCGCTTTCACACGGTGGCGCGCCGAACGATCTTGCCGTGTGGGGCGCCGATGTGATCGACCCGCGGCGGGGCGCTCGCTGTTTGGGGCGAACAGTTATCTGGTCGAGTGCGAGAAACCACTATTCGAGGTTCGATCTCTGAAATCTGGCGGCGGAGGAACGATTTGTATGCCCGCGCATACCGTGGCGGCTATGACGCCATCCAAGGCCTCGCGCAGCTTTACGTATTGATACCAGGCCCACCAAGGACACTGGCCAGCGTTTACCTTGGCCTCGGCCCAGTCTCGTAGAATCTGAAGATCATCTATCGTCATGGGTCTCACCCTCTATCCGGGGCGGTTTTCATCCCTTTAAGTCGGAGGATAAAATTGCTCGATCTTGAGAGGGTCAGATGCACGTCTTGTTGCGAGTTGCCTTCAGCGCATCGCGCAGCCGAGCATGCTAACGCCGGCACAGCTACGCGCCGCTAGAGCGCTCGTCGGATGGTCCCGTGACACCCTCGCTGAAAAGTCGGGCACGGCGGCCGAGACGGTGCAAGGCTTTGAATCTCGCGGCAGTGACCCAAAGCTCTCCCCGGTGAACAAGTGGCAGCGCGCTCTTGAAGCAGCCGGCGTCGAGTTTATGGATGAGAGCCCAGAGCACGGCCCAGGCGTGCGCCTACAGAAAGGCAAGCCCGCCAGCAAGCGGAAGTGAGGATCAGAATGCGTACCGCTTTGGCTATTGGCCTTGTGTTGGTTGGCGTCGCGTCGGTCGCGGCACAGGAATATCAATCCCCGGCTCCGCCGATGCCGCCAAAGCCGATCGACACCTCGCCACCTGGACAAACGGCGCTTCCGTCGGGCGATACGCCTGCCACTGCGCAGACTCCTCCGCAAAGCGCAACGGCTCCTCCCGCATCGGCAAACACCCAACAAAAATGAACAGCGAGTTCGCCGCCTGACGCTTATCTCCCGTCAGCAGCGACGGCCCGGAGCTCTATAACAAGCGGGGCTCCGGGCCACATCGAGTGAAAGAGAGGACGATGGATGGATGGCCCCCGCTGGGGGAAATCGTCGGCCTTGCCGTCGGCACCCTCATTGTCGTCTCGTTGGCCATTGGCGTGATTTTCATAGCCCAATACGTCGGCGCCAGTGGGCACCTCCTTATCGCCATCGGAGGCGTCACCTTGCTCATCGCTGCTTATGTCATCTACAGGGCGTTGAATTGACGGATGGGCGGGTCACCCTCCGGGATCGTTTAGTGATAGGACGCCAGCCTTTGGAGCTGTGAACCGTGGTTCGGATCCACGTCCCGGAACCAGCCTCGGGTCGCCCCCAACTTGTTTCGCGCGCGTGCGATGCCAGTTGAGCGCTACCAAACCCTCTGCTCGGTCTCCGATATCCACGTGCATCTGCTCTGTCGAGACGGTGAGTTCGAGCAGCTCCCCGAGTTCGTTCGTAAGCTAGGACCAGACCTTGAAACTCGAAGGCACTTGGCGCTGCATTCGGGCCACAACAACTCTGAAATATCAATTTGTGGGAATAGCGTAGCGCGGACGTTGATCGCGGCCACGTTAGCGGCCTCAATCAGATACAGTTCCCAAGGTCCGGGAACGTAATGGATGACCTGCAGCTTGGCGCGCAACCGCTCCACGGATAGCACGCGACGACCGGACCAAATATCAAAGGCTGGCAAGAGCAGGCATGGGCGCGGGATAGACGACGATGTCCGTTATTGCGGGAATAGCGGACTCAGCGCGTCCGTCGAGTTTCCGGCCGAGTTTGACACATAGCTGCCGAAAAGTGATGACGCTTGCAGCCGCAAAGTCGTGGTGCGGCGCCGTCCACCAGCAACAGATGCGCGGCCAGTCCTAACGGGACGCATAAAAGAGCCTGCCGCCATCCTCGTCGCCCCCCGAAACACGTCGGCGCGCATGTCGGGCAGAGCCCCGGTGCCGCCTCTGATGCGGCGAGCTAACGTTGACTGACATGTATCCCTTAAACCGGGGATAGCAAAGACGCCGGATTGACCATAAAAGCGCCACGCCGATCGGACAACCGCAAAACGACGAGAAACAAAATCCACCAAGCAACACCTGAAGAGATTTCCCACCAATATGCACGGCTCGTTGCTCGCCCACGTTTGGTCACTCTCAGAAAGTACGCACGCGCTATCTCGCCAATAGTTGCGGCGTATACATATGATCGGTTTGATCGGGGAGGAACGTTGATGTCCCTCGCAAAGCACGCGGCGCTTCTGGTCGCATTTCTGGTTCTCAGCGGGCATGCCCAAGCGCAGTTCAAAGGTGTGGCCGAGCCCATGCCCACGGTGACCGCCGCGCCGATGGCGATGCCAGCGCCGATCATGGCTCCTAATGTTGGGGCAGCGCCGTCACCCATCACTTCAGCCCCGAGCGTTGCGCCCGGGGTTCCCGTCGCCGCACCCGATGCTGCCCCTGAGACCACAGGGGCGATCCCCGCTACCACGCCGACCGCGATGATCCCTGGATGCCCCGATGGACCAGACTGCCCACCCGAGCCTGAGGGGCTTAGCGATGCGGACCAGGAGATGCTGAAAGAGTTTGCGAAGTGCGAGGCCGAGGGGAAGTCGCTAGATAGGTGCTTGTCTGATGATCCGCCGCCGCCACGCCTCGGCCAGCTCAAGCAGGAGGATCGTGCGCAGCTCGCGCAATGTCTGGGGTCAAGCGATCTCTCGACAACGAAGGAGTGGTGGAGCGGGTGCTTGGTTGGGGCAGACTAAAATGCTCACAGTGTTTGGCACTGACCGTGCAAGGCATTGGGTCACTTAGGGCCGAATTTTAGCGCCACGTACATGCAGAACCATTCTTCACCTCGAATGGATCGGCGATACTATACAAAGGTTTAGATGGCTATGCATTTGCGCGCCGAATCCCCAGAACGTTAGCCATCCTCACCAAATCAGCCAGCGACCTCGCACCCATCTTCTCCATGGCATTGCGGCGATGAACCTTTACGGTGACCTCGCTGATGTTCAATTGCGCGGCGATCTGTTTGTTCATGAGACCCGCCGTGACCAGAGCCATCACCTCTCGCTCGCGCGAGGTCAATGTGTCGTAATGTGTCCGTAGAAGTGACACTGCCTTCTCGTTTTCTCGCCTGGTGTGATCGAGACTGAGTGCGACCTGGATAGCGTCCAGCAGCTCCTGGTCGCGAAATGGCTTGGTCAGGAACTCTACGGCTCCCGCCTTCATGGCCTTGACAGACATTGGAATGTCGCCGTGGCCCGTGATGAAAATGATCGGAATCTGAATCTTCGCCTTCGCCAGTTCGCCCTGAAAATCTAGCCCGCTAACTCCAGGCAACCGGACATCGAGTACGAGACAGCTGGCAACATCGGGGAGCTTTGTGTTCAGGAATTCCGCCGCCGAACCGAATACTTGAGCCTGCAAGCCGACGGATCGGAGGAGCCTCTGCAGCGCCCGACGCACGGATGCGTCGTCGTCGACAACGAAAACACTCGATTGTATCTGCGGCAGCAACCTAGCCCCTTCTAGCCGTTGCCCTTAATATTAAGACTGTGCACTAGCATGCGAATGGTCAACGGGGATTCGTTCGTGTTAGCCAAAAATCGAAGCGACGAAATCTTCCGCTCAAAAAGAGAATTTAGCCGTCGCGACAAGCGCGGCCAAAAAATTTAGGCGGGCACGCTTCGTGATCACGCTTTTGTGTCAGTTCGCTGGCTGCTTCTTAGCCATTTGCTCAATAAGCAAAAACCCTACGGTCGCCCATCAAACACGGATGCCGTACTTGTGGTGCAAGTCATTGGACCAGCAATCTATGCCGATGGGTTCAAGTGCCCTCAATATCCGGGCAAGGTACAGGGGCCAATGGCCAACAGCGACATGATCAGGGCGCGAGCGACGGACCAGACTAGCGGTGCGATATCGTTGTTGGACCTGCCGGCAACGTCATGGCAGAGGCGCTCAGCGCTTGCGGTCGCCGCTGCTCTTCTCTTGGGTTTTGCGATTCTGGCCCCGTACGGCAGCGTGCCGTTGCCGCAGATGGTTGCCTTCATTCCGTCTTTCGACACCGCGATATTTGTCACCGACTCCATCACCTCTGTTATGTTGTTCGCGCAGTTTTCGATTTTCCGTACACGAGCCATTTTGGCGCTCGCGAACGGATATCTCTTCGCAGCGCTTTTAGTGCTTCCGCACGCAGTTAGCTGGCCGGGCGCGTTTTCGCCGACCGGCCTACTCGGCGGCGGTCTGCAAAACACGGCGTGGCTTTACGTGTTTTGGCATACTGGGTTCCCCGCAGCCTTGCTGATTTATGTCTGGCTAAGAGACGAGAAAGACACGAAACGCATCACGGAGGCTTCAACCTCATTCGCGATTGGTTGGAGTGTAGCGATCCTCTGTAGTTTGGCGTTTGGACTTGTATGGCTTGCCAGCACGGGAGATGAATATCTGCCGGAGCTTTCACTTGATAGAACCAACTTCACATGGCTGTTGCGTTTCCTTTTTGCATTCATGGCACTGATTTGCGCGACTGTGCTTGCTCTGTTGTGGCACCGCCGCCGCTCCGTGCTCGATTACTGGCTAATGGTCGCGGCGTTGGCGTTGATTATCGAACTAATGTTCGTTGGCGTGCTCAGCTCAGCACGATACAGTCTAGGCTCTTACGCAGGCCGCGTGTTTTCGCTCGTCACCTCAACCGTCGTTTTGGTGGTTCTGTTGGGAGAGACAACAAGGCTTTACGTGCGCGTCGCTCGTTCAAATTTTCTGCTGCAACGAGAGCGCGATAATAAACTCATGAACTTGCAAGCGGTGGTGGCTTCAATTTCGCATGAAGTAAAACAGCCCTTGGCAGCTATCGCAGCCAACGGCAGCGCGGCACTGCGATTTCTTAAACATGCGCCGCCCAACCTCGAAGAGGTGCGGTTATCCTTAGACGACATGGTTAGTGCCACTTTTCGCGTTAACCAAGTACTAGACGACATTCGCACGTTGTTTGGGAAGGCCGCTGATGCACGAGAGCCCCTCGATGTGAATGAATTGGTTCTCGGAGCTTTACGCGTTTTGCGGGCAGAACTGAACGCTCAGGATGTTACGCCTTACGTGGACCTTGCATCCGAATTGCCGTTAGTTATGGGCAACAGGGGTCAGTTACAGGAAGTTATCTTGAATTTGGTTCACAATGCCGTTGAAGCAATGGACGCAGTGGGAGCTGACCGTCGCGTGCTTAAAGTCAGAAGCGAGCAAAATGGTGCCAAGGCAATTTTTGTCGAAGTGGAAGACTCAGGGCCGGGCATTGATCCAGATATGCTAAAGACTGTATTTGAGGCGTTCGTAACGACGAAACCGAAAGGGATGGGACTAGGTCTCGCGATTTCCCGGATGATTATTGAACGTCACGAAGGTCGACTTTCTGTCTCGTCAGCCCATCCACAGGGTTGCATTTTCCGGATTACCTTACCCCAGAAAAATTTTCCCCACTGAGCGGAACTCACGGCCGTGGTCTCGAAGGACTCGAATGGTACGGCTGGCCCGTGCGGCGAGCGGGTCGTGGTCTTTTCGCGCAATGGCCACGACTTCACGTACCGCTTCCCCGAAATCCGCGACCGTCTCCGACGCGGCCAAGACCTGGGCCAACGCGCACCTGAGCAAGGAGCGTACCGAGCTTGGCGGGGCGATTGTCGGCGGGGACCGCTCATTGGCCCAATCCTCGAGGGGTGGCCTGCCGCTCAGAGCGATACCAGGATCTAAGTTAGGATCCGGCCCTGCTCAGCCAGCGTTTGGGCTGGCCGAAGCGGAGCGTAGGGCAGACCGGATGCTGGCGGCAAGATCGCTTCTGGGGCCGGCGGCCGATATCGCAGCGAGGAATGCGGCCTAACGGCATTGTAGTGGCGTCGCCAGTTCTCGATCAGCACCTGCGCCTCGCGCAGCGTCGTGAAGATCTCGCCGTTCAGAAGCTCGTCGCGGAGCTTTGAGTTCAGGCTCTCGCAGTAGCCGTTCTCCCAAGGGCTTCCCGGTTCGATGTAGAGCGTCTTGACGCCAATCCGGCCGAGCCAGTCGCGCACATTGATCGCGACGAACTCCGGGCCGTTGTCTGACCTAATGTGCTCGGGCGGACCGTGGGTTACGAAGAGATCGGCCAGGCAGTGGAGCACGTCGTCGGATCTGAGCCGTCGCGCAACGACGATCGCCAGGCACCGGCGCGTGAACTCGTCGAGCACAACGAGCATGCGGAAGGCGCGACCATCCTCAGTCCGATCCTGGACGAAGTCGTAGGACCAGACGTGGTTCGGACGCTCGGGCCTGAGACGGACGCACGACCCGTCGTTGAGCCACAAGCGGCCTCGCCTGGGTTGCTTATTTGGCACTTTCAGCCCTTCCCGCCGCCAGATGCGATAGACGCGCTTGACGTTGACCCGCCAGCCTTCGGCAACCAGCATCTCGCGGATGCGCCGATAGCCGTAGCGGCCGTACCGACTTGCCAGCCGCACAATGTCAGCCGTCAAAGCCGCTTCGTCGTCAGGCGTCTTCAGATGTCGCCTCTGCGTCGCACGTGGCTGTCCCACGACAGAACACGCGCGACGCTCCGAGACATCCAGCTGCGGACGCACGTGCTCGACGCACGCGCGCTTCCGGGAAGGGCTTAGTATTTTCCCTCGAGGGCTTCCTTCAGGATCAGTTTGTCGAGCGTCAGCTCGGAGACAGCCCTCTTCAGGCGGTCGTTCTCGCGATCGAGATCTTTGAGACGCTTGGCTTGGTCGAGCTTCAGACCGCCGTACTCGCGCCGCCAGCGATAGTAGCTCTGCTCTGAGACGCCGATGCTTCGGCAGGTCGTGCCGATCGGCTGGCCCTGGCTCAGCCGAACCTCTGCTTCACGCAGAAGCCCGATGATCTGCTCCGTCGTGTATCGCTTCCGTGCCATTCCCTTCTCTCCTCAATTGAGGTTGGAAATAGCCGGATTCGCTCACTCAGCTTGGCATCACTTCAGGGGAGCAGACCAGTCCTTACGGTTTCTACAACAAACTCGGCGTTCAGCGAGCGAGCAGTCCGGATGGCCCCGTCGCTGAGAAGATCGCAAACCCGACTGGCCTGGAATGGTCCACGCCGAATACCGGGGTTCTCGTGATCAACGAGTTCGGCTATCGCAATGAAGCGGCTCCCGGTCAGCTCATGACCTGGGTGCGTGCCGCACCGATGTTCAACTCAAGCCATTATACCGATTACGCATTGGGCGGCCGACGCACCGGCGATTACGCAGCATATGTTCTGGCCGATCGACAGTTCGTCCAACTTGCGCCGGTCGCGGGCCAGGCCGCAAGGGGGGCCTATGCCGGCGTCAGCGCAATGTATGCGCCGCCAGAATTCAATCGTTTCAGTCAGTATTACGAGCTGCGCCTCTACGGGATAGGCCTCCTGCCTTCCCGACCAAGGGACATGCTATCCTTGGTGATCTCCCAAAACGTTTTCAGCCACTATCTTGTTGATGCCGCTTTGCAGAAGGGTCAACTCGCGCATGCGGGCAGTTTGTCGATAACCGGCGCGTATATCGCACCCATTGCTCCGGGTCTTCGGGCCGGCATTGGGCTCGGGTACACTGATCATCCGACACCCATAATCTATTCGCCAGAGACCGGCAGTGCGCTCAATCTTTTGGCGAGCGTAACCACGTTCTGGTAGAGCCCCGCCCCCCATCACCTTACTGCTCGCGACCGCGGGCGAGGCGATTCGAAACGCAATCTCGCGACGCAAAATAAATTGGCCCCTGCAGCCGCAATGGGTCAGACACGGACGATCCGAGCTCGTTGTCCGGTGAGCGGTTCGGGAAGCGCAAGGCCCCAGACGGCAATCATGTCCAGGGCCTTGCAGAAAGCCCCACCAACATGTGCGGAGCCTGTTCGAGTGGCCTCCACGGTCGGACGACCGCGAGAGGTCAGGCTACGAACCATCTGCAACAGCTGCATGACGTGTAGGGTGAGGGCGCCTCGATCCGCGCCCGGGGGGACGGGCGTATTGGTCGGAGAGGCGCCCTCAGGGCCTCGATTGTGGGACGGGAAGGTAGCAACCGAGGCCCTACCGTCAACGCTGCCGGTTCGGGTTTTCCGTTGCCGGCGTGGAAACGAAAAAGCCCCGCGGCTTCCGCGGGGCCCAAGTGGTCGAGCGGTCGGGTTGGACCGGAACATTCAAGGTAGAAATCTTCTGTGACGACTGGATGACAGTGGATACTCCGTCTCAGGAACTACCAAGGTCGGAAGGGATGTTCGATTGTGCGATGCCTACTCCTGAGGCACGGCTGATCCTCTGGCCGTCTCATCTACGAAAGCCCCGCCGGGGAAACTCGGCGGGGCTCTTTTTATATCTCGCGCAGCCCGAGCTTAAGCCGCATCGATATCGGAGACCGGAGCTGAGGTTTGGTATTGCGTGCATCCCCGTTGTGAGCTCGTCGCAAAAGTCCTACAAGAAGGCGGGGGAAATCGCAGCACGATAGACGGTAGGAACGTGCTGCGGCCGGTCGTGCGCGCACATATTCTAGTTGTTGGGCTCCAGTCCGAGTTGGCCGATCGAGTTCAACGTAGTCTGAACTCGGACCGCCTTCGCATTTCGCATATCAGCCGCCTTAATCAGTCCGATCAATTTCTGGCGGACGACCGCCCAGATCTCGTCATAGGCATGTTGTTGTCGCACTACTCCCTGCTGCACCTGTGCCAGACCTTGAGAGCAAATCGCCGGACCCGTTCAATTATGCCGTCAGGCCAACGAGCGCCATAGACGAACTCATGGCGTCGGGTCTTCGCGTGACCTGCGAAATGAGGACCGTAGCAAGCAACACCCCCCTACTGGGCGCGGCATTTTCTTTGCGGAATTCTTTGTGGCGCGCTACGGTGCCGCACGGGCGCGTTCACCGCTCCAATCGCTGCGCATATGTTCGGCAATGGGTTTGCCGCGGCGCTGGCGACCTTTGGCGACTGAGGAACTCTCCGAACCAAGTCGTTCCTCCCTCGAGTGCACTCTCCTCCACAAGCGGTCATGCATCGTGTCTCGGTGCGTTCCGCGCGGTAAGTCAATGGGGCAACAGCATGACTGACAGCGAGATCAATTGTCCGAAATGCAAGAAAGCGATGGAGGAGGGCTTCGAAATCGGCGGCTTCGGCCCGCTGTCACAGTAACGCACTGGCTTGGTACAGTTGTAGTATGCCCAATTTACAGTGCGCCCCGTCCCGCAACCCAGGTGTTCAGCACTTGGACACGACTTGGTTCCAAGGCAACCATGTCGGCTCGGAAGCCACGGGCTAGACGGCCGAGCTTGTGACCAAGTCCTAAGAACTCGGCCGGCTCCCTGGACGCAAAGCGCAGGGCGGAGACGAGCGGCACGCCGAGAAGCCGAACCGCGTTACGGACCGCCGTTGCCATATCGAGTGCGGCTCCGGCAAGTGTTCCATCCTTGCGCACACAACGGCCGTTACGAGTCTCTACTTCGACCCCGCTCAACATGAAGCGCGATGCGCTGCCGCCGACCGGCGGCATGGCATCTGTTACCAGCATTGGATGGGCCGAGCCGCGCAAAGCGAGCCGCAGCATTGCAGGATCGACATGCTCCCCATCGACGATCATGCCGAACCACGCGTTGGGTGTCTCAAGGGCGGCGGCAATCGGTCCGGGCTCGCGGGCAGCAAGCGGACGCATGGCATTGAAAAGATGGGTAAAGCCTGTGAGTCCGGCCGTTAGCGCCGCCTTCGTCTGCTCGTAGGTGGCCATTGAGTGGCCAAGCGATATGCGCACGTTGGACCGAGCAAGCGTGCTGATGAATTCGGCCGGAACCCGCTCAGGTGCCAAGGTGATGAGCACGACGCCGTCGGGCCAAGAGGTCAGCAGCTCAAGATCGCGGCGATCCGGCGTGCGGAACATCAGGGGATCATGTGCGCCAGGCTTCTCCGGCGATAGGAACGGGCCTTCGAAGTGAATGCCAAGGACGCTCGGGTTCTCGGGCGCAACGCTTTGCACCGCGGACAGCGCGGCACGCATCTTATCGGCTGAATCGCTGATTAGCGTTGGCAGGAGCGCCGTCGTTCCGCACCGTCTGTGCGCCGCAGCGATCGCGCTTATGCCCTCGGCGGTCGGGAAATCGTTGAAAAGGATGTCCGCGCCGCCGTTCACCTGAACGTCAATGAAGCCGGGCGCCAACCAAGCGCCCTTCGGCAACGCATGCACCGGAATGGAGCCGGCCAGTTTGCGCAGAGGTTCTACCGCGACCACCTGCCCGCCTTCGATGATGACGCCGCTTTCCGCGTGAACTTCGGTGCCATCGAAGACGTTGTCCGCGGCCACGGCAAAGGATCGGGAGTCACTCATATGGTGCTTGTGACCTTGCTGAGATGCCGGGGTTGGTCGACGTCGATCCGGAGGGACTTTGCCAGCTGCACGGCCATGGCATAGAAGCTTTGAATGAGACAAATAGCGTCAGTCTCAGGTTGGTCCGCGGGAAGGATGGGCAATTGCCCGTGATTCCCCTCGCAAGGCCCTGCTACGAATAATGCGGTGCCTTTTAGGCGCAGGTCCGAGGCGAGCCGCTGCATGCCGCGGATCGCCGCATCCGCCGGCATGAACATCAACACGGGATAGCGGAAGGACACGAGCGCCACGGGACCGTGCAAGAATTCGGCACCGCTGAAGGCCTCCGCGTGGCGGTTGCAGACCTCTTTGAGCTTGAGTGCCGCCTCCCGCGCGATCCCCAGCGTGGGCCCGCGGCCGATGGTAACGAGACTGGCGGCCTCTGCAAGAACAGGGAGTGCCGCGGTCCAGTCCAAGGCCGCGGCGCCGGCCAATCGCTGCTGGCAAACGCCCGAGCGCGGCTGTCAGGGTTTCATTGCGCGCCCACGCTGCGACGAGCCTCGCAAGCGCCGCAGCCGTTGCCACGAATGTTTTTGTTGCCGCCACGCTGAGCTCCGGCCCGGCGCAGATCGATATGACGTGGTCGCAAGTGGTCGAGAGTGGGGAATTGACAGCGTTTGTAATCGCGACCGTGATCGCGCCCTCAGCCTTCGCTGCGCGCGCCATCGCGACCAGGTCGTCGCTTTGCCCCGACTGGGAAATCGCAAGAAACAGTTGATCGTTTAGGAGCAGTGGCCGGTTATAAATGCTCGCGATGCTGGGCGCAGCGGGGGCAACTGGTATGCCCAGGTACAGCTCGATGAGATGTTTGCCGAACGTTGCGGCGTGCGCCGAGCTTCCGCGTGCGCAGGTGACGACTAGTTGTGGCGGTCGGCGCTGCAATCGCGCGACGAGTTCCCCGAGCGGCTGCGCAAGGTTCTCCGCCTGACAAATGATAGCCCCAGGGGCTTCGTGGATTTCTAGGGACATCTGAGTTTCGGCATCGCTCATGGCTCTGCTGTTACCTCATGCTCGCTTCAGCCGCGCGGTCGTCAGTTCCTGGCGCGCCAAGCTCAAAGCCCCGCTCAGCGCATCACCTTCGGCCGGAACGAGAAGCTTCTGGGTTGCCGGCGCGAGCCAGGGTTCAATGCTGGACGCGAGGCCGCCCGCAAGCGCCAATCGGTGCGACGCCTAGATCGGCGAGTTGCTTCGCGATCAAGTCGATGTGTCCCGCCGCCAGTCGCAACAGCTCGCGGGCCGCTGAATCATCCTGCGCCGCGTAGTCGATGACCAATGGAGCAAGGCACCCAAAGTCACGCGGAAGCGCAGCTCCCATCCAGCACACAATCCGATGCGGATCGCACTCAAAGCGCTCGTACAGCTTTTGTAGTAGACCGGTCCATGGGATGCATCCGTCGTGGGCCCACAAAACGCGACGCGCTGCCTCGCAGCCGAGCCATGCCCCGCTTCCTTCGTCGGACACAGGAAAGCCCCATCCGCCGACGCGATGCACCGTCCCACCGAGTAGCGCCCAACCCACGCTACCGGTTCCGACGATAATAATGCCACCGTCCCTGGCTCCATGCGCGCCAACGCATGCGGCATGTGCGTCGGTCGTGAAGACTGCGTGGAAGAAGGGATGCTCGTAGTCGCGGGCCGCGGCGAGGTCTATGGGTTCGCTGGCTCCCGCCATTGCCAAGCAGGCAATGATATCTGCCTCTCCCGGCTTATACCCTGCTTGACACAGACACTTGTCGGCCGCTTGGAGTACGGCACCAAAACTCTCTTTAAGCCCAATGCGAATGTTCGCTGGTCCAGCCGAGCCTTCTCCAAGTACGATGCCCTGAACGTCCGCAAGACGCGCTCGGCAGCTAGTGCCACCGCCGTCGACTCCAAGAAAAAGCACGGTTCGAGCCATTTGCAGAGTTATATAGAAGCGACTTCGTTTGCGAAGCGAAACCCATCATTGGGAGGGCGGTTAGCGCCGCTTTGAAAGTGCCCATGGATACGGAGCGGTTAAGTCCACGCTACGCGAATATTGATCTCTGGGACTCTGCAGATGTCCTTGATGCCATGATAGAGGGCCAATTGGCCGCCGTTGCCGCAGTGCGCGCTGCGCGGTCGGCCATCGAACAGGCCGCACTCGGTATGGAGGGTTGGCTTCGAAACAATGGGCGGCTCATTTATGCCGGCGCAGGCACTTCGGGCAGACTCGCTGTCGCAGGATGGCGTCGAGCTCATGCCAACCTTTAATTGGCCGCGCGAGCGCTTGTTGATCCTGCTAGCCGGCGGCGAAAAGGCAATGGGCCAGGCGGTCGAAGGAGCTGAAGACGAGGTTGCGCGAGCCGCTGAGCTGACCCGGCACCACGGCATAAGCTCTGCGGACGTGTTGGTTGCGGTGGCGGCGAGCGGCACAACGCCCTTCACCCTGGCGTGTCTCCGCGAGGGACGGCGAGCCGGCGCTCTTACGATTGGGATCGCTAACAACTCCGGCACACCTCTCCTTGCTGAAGCCGACCATCCTATCTTACTCGAGACCGGTCCGGAGCCGATTGCGGGTTCAACGCGCATGAATGCGGGAACGGCACAGCGAATTACACTGAGCGTGCTCTCATCACTGGTTATGATCCGACTCGGCCGCGTCTATCGCGGCATGATGGTGGACATGCGTGCAACCAATGCGAAGCTCGTGAACCGCCAACTGAAGATGCTAATGCGGCTCACCGGTCGCAGCGAGGAAGAGTCACGCGAAGTTCTCCGCCGGTCCAATAGAGACGTGAAGGTCGCCATCCTACTGCTTGAAGGGTGTGCGCTCGAGGACGCGAAGACCATACTCGACGCTTCCGGCGGCCGGCTCCAGGCGGCAATAGACTTTTTTGCAAGGCATGGCTCCGCGAGGGCTGTCGCCAGCTGAAGCGTTTCTTCTTGTCATGATAGACGAACATCTGGCGGCGTTAGCGCGACGGGCCCTCGAGAAGAGGATTTTTCCTGGGTGCGTATTGGGAGTGACGGACATCCGTAGTCAGGATGTGCGCGCATTCGGGAAGCCGACATATGAAAGTGGGTCGGGCGTTGACGAGCGCAGCATCTATGACGTCGCCTCCCTCACCAAGACCATCGTAACCGCTACCCTGACGCATCTCCTAATCGACGAGGGGCGCTGTGGCCTTACGGAGCCGGTGTGCAAGTACATTCCTGAATTCGCCGCGAACAACAAAGACGGGGTTCTGATCGAACACTTGTTGAGCTACACGGTGCAGCTGGCGTCTCCGTACTTCGATGATTGGAAAGGCGACACGTCGCTTTGGACCTTTCCCGAGCTGCTGCAGCTCTTCTACGGAGCTTCGCTCAAAACCGTGCCGGGCGAGACCTATCTCTATACTGACGCGACCGCCATCTTGCTAGGGGAGCTCATACGCCGGGTGGCAGCGAGCGACTTGGATACACTCGCCGAGCAACGGATATTCTCGCCGCTGGGTATGCGTAACAGCAAGCTCGATCCTCTATCTCTGGACAAAGAACGCATCGTACCGACGGGGTACCGCCCCGATGGCGAACTCGTCTGGGGCGTCCCGAACGACGAAAAGGCGGATGTCGCATACTCATCTGGCATCCAGTCCGGCTTGGCAGGGTTATTCTCCACTGTTCCCGACATCCTGCACTGGATCGAGACAATATTCGGCGGAGGCATTGTAAATGGAAAAGCGTTCCTCAGCCCGCGCGCAGTCGAACTTATGACGCTCGATTACTATCCTGGAAAAAGTTTCCGCAGTGCGCTCGGATGGGGTGACAACCCAACATTTCAGTCGCTCAGTGGCATCGGCGGAAAGAACATTCTCGCAAAAGGTGGGTTTACTGGATGCTTCATGATAGGCGACGTCGCCGCAAAGAAGGCGGTCGTTGTCCTGTCAAACAGAGTTTATCCCACAAGGCCAGCAGACGTAGAGCCTTGGCAAGAGTTCCGAAGGAATGTCGTTCGGTGCGTATTCGGAGGCTAATGGGATGGCTGCGCCAGCTGTCCGCTCAAGAGCGGACTTAAGCTTCGCAGTTGGCCGCCTCTGCGAACTCGAGCTGGCCAATGTCCGCTTCTGTATAGACGCCGACATCACCAATAGCGTGCGATTGCGAATTGTCGATGGCCGCTTCGGGTCAACGACTGTGTCGGCATCCGCGATGAGGCTGGCGAGCCGGAGCTCCCTGCCAAGTTGACGGGCCCAATCAAGCCGGCGCGTCGCCCTCCTCGTCGTCCTCGTCACGTAGATCGAGGCAGCTTGGAGGTTAAGCCAGAACTCAGGCGTAGTCTCAAAGTATCTCGCGAGCTTCGAAGCTATGCCGGCCGTCATCGCCTGGCTTCCGCGCACGATCTCGCGGATGTGCTTGACGGGGAGATCAATAGCGTTGGCGAGCGCGCGCATCCGATGTGCCGCGGCACAAGGAATTTCTCGCGCAAGACTTGGCCGGGGTGGGTGCGCGCGGCGGGCATAGTGTCATTCTAACAGATCGATCGCGCGCAAGGTCCGACGTGCGTGCTAACCTTCAGGGCATGCAAGCGAACACGACAGCCCTCGAGCGCGCATTTGGACTGGCTCGTTCTGGAGCGTGCATCAGCATCGTCGAGATCAAGCAGCGGCTGAATGCTGAGGGCTACTCGAACGACGTCATCACGGACGCCAACCTGCTAGCCCATTTGAAAGCGGTTATCGAGAAGGCGCGCGGAAGCCGCGGGCAGCGGTAGCTCGTGGGCAACCGCGGGGCGGGAGCGCGGGCCGGTCTCGGGCACAATGTGACCCGGCTCTGCAATCTGCGAAATCAAGGCCACAATTAGTGAAGGTGGCGCTCTGGGCTCCGCCATCCGGAAAAGAAGCACATCCTTCTGGTCACCGGATTGGAGCGCAGCGCAATGGACGAGCTGGCATTCTGACGTCCACGGTCGCCCAGTCCACTTTTTGAGTGGGCCAAACGCGGATCGGAGGCTATTGTTCTGCATCTCCGCGGACATGCAGGGAAGCACCGATGGGTAGGATCGCGATCCTCTTCTACGGGGTTGTCGCCTACGTGCTCGCCATGGCGAGCTTAGCCTACGCGATAGGCTTCATCGGCAATCTTTGGGTACCAAAGTCCATCGACAGCGGACCATTGGTACCGCTCGGTGAGGCGCTCACGGTCAACGTTCTGCTGCTTGCGCTCTTCGCCGTCCAGCACAGCGGCATGGCCCGCCGGGGCTTTAAGAAGTCATCGACAGCGATCGTGCCCGAGCCGATCGAGCGCAGCACGTTCGTGAGCGGCATTGTACTCTGGTTGCTCTATTGGCAGTGGCGGCCCATCACAGATGAGATCTGGCGCATCGATAACGCGATCGGATCGAGGCTCCTGTACGCCATCTATTTCATCGGTTGGGGCATCGTGCTCCTCAGCACGTTTCTCATCAATCACGCTGACCTTTTCGGTCTCAGACAGGTTACCGACCACTGGCTGGCCAAAGAGGCCATGGCGCCCGAATTTCGGACGCCGCTTCTCTACAAGTTCGTGCGCCACCCGCTTTACTTCGGATTGCTTCTCGCTTTTTGGGCGACGCCTGTCATGACGACGGGCCACCTACTATTTGCGGTTGCGACAACGGGCTACATACTGATTGGGATTTTGCTTGAAGAACGCGACCTCGTCGCGACTTTCGGTGACACCTATCGAAGCTACCGTGAACGGGTGCCGATGCTGCTACCTTGGCCACCTCGAAAATCTTAAGTTCCGACACACCGAGTTCCGCTCCGGGTCAGACTCTGAAGATCCGAGCATGTCCGCTGTTGTTCGTTTCACCCCAATCAGCGGACGAATGTTGAGATGAATTGAACGTCTGCGATGGGCCAAT
>CAVSCT010000023.1:0-29583 GCA_963726555.1 uncultured Alphaproteobacteria bacterium
TGACCCGAATGCCGTTCCCAATCCGATCACCGCGACGAGCGCGACGAAGGGAGCTCACGATCCCGACCATGACGATGTCGAAATAGCTTTCGCGATGGGTTGCGCCGCAGACGGCCAGCACGGTGACGACGGCACCATTGTGCGGCAGCATGTCGAGCGTACCAGCGCCGATCACGGCGACGCGGTGCATCAGCCCCGGGTCGATGCCCTGCTCGGCGGCGATCTTCATATAGGCGCCGCCAAGCGAGTCGAGCGCAATTGTCAGGCCGCCGGACGCCGAGCCGGTTAGCGCGGCGAGAACATTTGTCGCCACGGCAAGCGAAACCAGCGGACCGCCGTCGATGCCGAGCACCCAGTCGCGCACCATTGCGAAAGCGGGGAGCGCCGCGACGACCGAGCCGAAGCCGACGAGGCTGGCGACGTTCAAGACGGGTAGGGCGGACGCATTGACGCCGGCGTCCATGGTCGCGCGAAGCGAAGGCAGGCGCGAAAAGTTGACCGCGATCAGCACGATGATCGCCGCCGCGAGCGCCGTGACGACGGCCCAAACGCCTCCGACGGCGGACAGCGACGTCGCGCCCCAGGCCTTGTCAGCGAGGTAGGATGCGTCGAGGCGTGGCAATATGCCGAGCGACATCACAAGATTGACGCCAACGACGATGATCAGCGGCAAGACGGCGAGGGCAACCGGCGGACCCACCGCGCTTTGATCGCTGTGGGCGATCTCAGCCGGATCGAACGCGCCTGAGGTCGTCGCCCGCTCCCGGACAATCAGATCTTCCGCCGCATTGACGGCGGGAATTGCGTCTTCCACCAAAGCCGCGTTCTCGCCGTAACCTTCGCCCTTGCTCCGGGCCTTGGCCTCGGCCCGGGAGAGCCACCATAGGCCGAACCCCAGCATGATGGCCGAGGCGATGATTCCAAGGCCTGGCGCCGCGAATGGCGTGGTACCGAAAAACGGCATCGGGATCGCGTTCTGGATCGATGGCGTTCCAGGCAGCGCCGACATGGTGAAAGTGGAGGCGCCGAGCATGATCGCCGCCGGCATCAGACGCCTTGGAATCCCCGCCGATCGAAACAGCGCATGCGCCATGGGAGCGATGACGAAGAAGGCGACGAAGAGGCTGACGCCGCCATAGGTGACGAGAGCGCCGGCGAGCACCACCGCCAGCACCGCCCGCTTCGCGCCGAGGCGCTCGGTCATGAAGCTGGCGATCGTCGACACGGAGCCGCTGTCCTCCATCAACTTGCCAAACAGGGCGCCGAGGAGAAAAATCGGGAAGAACTGCATAATGAAGCGCGCGGCGCTTCCCATGAATGTCTGCGTCCAATGGGCGAGCAACGGCTCCCCGGCCAATCCTGCCGCGAGGACGGCGGCGGCGGGCGCAAGTAGAAGAATGCTCCAGCCGCGATAGGCGAGCCAGATCAGGAGCCCGAGAGCGACAAGAATGCCGAGAAGTCCCACGTGTCAGACCTGTTCCAACAAAGCGTCGATATCGAGGGTGGAGCGGCTCCCGAGAGTCCATCGCATGCGTCTCCAGAAAGACTTGCGCCGACCTTCGCCCCTCATTGCGCAGGAGAGTGAAGAACTCCCATTCAGCATTGAGCTTCGAGGAAGCGCCAAGTTCGGTCAACATCTCGCTTCCAATGCGGTGGATGCGCATCCCCGCCCATTGTGCGCCTTCGATGTTGCCCGGATCGGCGACTTGCCGAAGGAGCGCCATCATGCGCAGCTCCTTCAGGAGAACGGCATTGAAGGACACCTCGTTCAGCCGGTTGAGAATCTCGGCGGCCGAGCGCGTTGGTTCCTTGCGTTCGATCGGGTTGATCGTAACGAGAATGGTGTCTTGCGATTTGCACTCTCGAATGAGGGGCGTAAGCGTGGGATTGCCGGCATAGCCGCCGTCCCAGTAGGGCTCGCCGTCTATCTCTATGGCCTGGAACATGGTGGGCAGACAGGCCGAGGCGAGCAGAACGTCCGGGGTAATGGCGCCGTTCTTGAACACGTGACCGCGGCCAGTCCGCACATTGGTGGCCGTGATGAAGAGCTTAATGGACGATTGCTCCAACCGCTCGAAATCGACGAGATCGGCCAGAATCTCGCGCAATGGATTCGTTCCCATCGGGTTCAATTGATAGGGCGAAAACAGCCGCGACATGAGATCCATGGCCACGTAAATTGGCGAAGAATCCAGTGTCCAGCGGCCGAGAATGACATCGAGCGGCCCACGCTTGAAAGGGCTGAAGCGAGCAGCATCCGAGACGCGGCGCCAGAATTTCTCAAGGGCCTCCCGCGCGCCCGAGGGCCCGCCTTTGACATAGCCGTCGGCGAGCACCGCGGCGTTCATCGCGCCCGCCGACGTGCCGGAAATACCGTCGATTTCAAGCCATGGCTCTTCGAGCAAACGATCGAGAACGCCCCAGGTGAACGCCCCATGCGAGCCTCCGCCCTGCAGCGCAAGATCGACAAGCACGGGATCGCGTGTGATGGCGGCTTTAGCCGGTTCCATGGTCATCAAACCTCGCGCAGATCACGGGACAGCGATCCAGTCTCGAGGCGGCTGAAGAAGCGCATCGTGAAAACTCGGGCTTAAGAGGGTCGCGACGTCACTTGCTGATAGAGGCTTTCCATGAACAAAAATCGCTCTTGCAAATAAGCTCCGAGTTTGCGTCCTCGAAGCCCTTAGCTGACGTCGACTGTTCCGTTGCTAATGACCGTTTCGACCCGGAGCAAACATCGGGATCATACAAACAATGGTCTGTGTGACTCTGAGCAAACGTTTAATTAACCGCGTTGGAAAACCTCCCTGCTGCCTTCAAAAGCGGCGCGCGGCGTCGCTAGCAGCTCTTCAACCCAAGGGCCGTCTTTGTAGCATTTGTACGATGTCGGACAAAAGAGTAGACAATATATCTCCCTAGGGCACAAACTTACTGTTCCTCGGTACGCAACGCAGGCACCGAGGGCTGAGAGATGCGTGTGCTCCCGTCTGTTCGCTAAGGAGTCCAACCAATGAAACGTATCACAATGACCGCTGCTGCCATCGCCTTGGTCGGAGCCGCATTCACTCCGGCAATTGCTCAGGACCGTCCCGTCACCAAGGCGCCGCCTAAAACAATGGGCGATGAAGGCAAACTGCCGGCAACAGATACGGTGACCGGCAAGGTTCCCGATATGGGGGCGACCACCGCTGATCCGAATACGGCCACACCGCCCCGCCCTGATGCCACGGCGCCCAAGACGATGGGTGACGAGGGCAAGCTTCCGGCCACGAAGTCTATGGGCGAACAAGTTCCGGCAATGAAGCCGTAGGTCAAAATATCTTGGACCGTTTGGCGAGCGCCTAGCGACGTTCGCGCCGTCGTGTAAACACGTGGGAGGATCGTGATGCCGTTCGAAGGAGGGTTTACGTTTGCCAACTTTCTGGCCGACGTTTTCACCGTGTTTGTGTTCGTCGTTTGGTTTTGGCTGCTGATCATTGTCTTTGGCGACTTGTTCCGGCGTCATGACATTTCCGGCTGGGGCAAGGCGCTTTGGGTGATCGGCCTGATCCTGTTCCCCTACATTGGCGTGCTCGCCTACATGATCACTCAGGCAGGTGGTATGGCGGAGCGAGCCGCCCAGCAAGGACAGCAGGCACGAGAGGAGCTGCGGCGCGTCGTTGGCTTCAGCGCCGCGGACGAGATCGGCAAGCTTGACCAGCTCAAGAAATCAGGATCGATTACCGACCAGGAATATTCGCGTCTTCGAGCTAGGTTGGTTTAGTGGTCGGGTCGCGCGGCGCATCGGGAGGCTATGTTCCCCAGCCTCATGTTGAGGACCGAGGCAGTGCAGCGTTCGTCGGCGGCGGCGCTGAGGTTGTTGCCTTCGCGCGCGATCATCCGCGCCATCCGAGGTAGCTCGGCAAGATGATGCGGGGCCGCGCCTTGCATTCTAAGACTAACATGTTGACGAGCGCTGGCCATACCCGAGCCAGGCCTCTTGCCGATGCAGTTGAGCGGCGTGCCGGTTAGGGCGCTAAAGGTGCGCCCCGCAATCTTTGCAGCGGTAGGACTTCTGACCATCGCCGAACTCCAGCCGCCGAATGCCGCAATGACTTGAGGCCGGATGGCCGTCGAAAGCGTGCCTCGAGCTCTTGGGCTCTGCCACCCAGCAGCCGGTGCGAGCTTGATCAGTCTTTTACGCTTGCTATGCAGCAGATGGAGCAGCCGGCTGAGGCTCCACGCCGCTGAACCAAGTCACGTACAGGGTTGGCAAGAACACCAGCGTGAGGATTGTGGCGATCAGCAATCCACCCATGATCGCAAAGGCCATTGGCCCCCAAAAGACAGTCGGCGCAATCGGGATTAGGCCAAGCACAGTCGACACTGCCGTAAGCATTATCGGCCGGAATCGGGCGCTGCTGGCATCGATTGCGGCTTGCCGAACATTCTTCCCTTGGGCCCTTTCGGCGTCGATCTGGCCAATGAGAATTACGGCATTCTTGATGATCATGCCGAGCAGCGCCAGGATGCCCAGTATGGCGACGAAGCCAAGTGGCCGACCGGAGAGGAGCAGGGCGGCAACGACGCCGATCAAGCCCAATGGTGCCACGCTGAGGACTAGGAATAGGCGCTGGAAGCTTCTTAGCTGGAGCATCAGCACGGTGAGCATGATGAGCAGCATTGCTGGCACGACGGCGATCACGGAGGCTTGCGATTTGCTGCTCTCTTCTACGGTGCCACCCGTGGCAATGTTGTAGGAGGGCGGGAGACTCTCTGCCAAGCCGTCAATGGCGGGCTCAAGCGCGTTGACCACTGTTTCGGGCAGCGTTCCTGGTACGACGTCGGCCTGCACGGTCAGCGTTGGAACACGGTCTCGTCGCCAGATCAGTGGATAGTCCTGCTCGTATTCGAAGGTGGCGAACTGGCTGAGCGGAACCGTGCGTCCGCCAGGCAACGCGACCTGCAGGGTGCGTAGTGTCGCTAACGAGACACGCTGTTCATCGGTCGCGCGCGCAATGACATCGACCAAATAGATGTCATCGCGAACTTGGGTAATTGTTGTGCCTGTTATCACTGCGTTGAGCGCACTCGCAATAGCTTGCGAGCTGAGGCCCAAGAGGCGAGCCTCGTCCTGATCGATGCGAATGCGCAGCTGACGAGCGGGCTCGATCCAGTCGAAATTAATGTTTGCAGCCTTATGGTTCGTCGCGACGATTTGGGCGAGCTTGAAAGCAATCTCTCGTACCTGAGCGACTTCTGGCCCGCTCACCCGATATTGCACGGGCCATCCGACCGGCGGCCCTAGCTCCAACGGGTAGATGCGAGCGATCACGCTTGGGAAATCGTCAGCCAGCACCTTCTCGAGTTTGTCTCGAAGCCGTTCGCGCGCCTTGACATCCTTAGCGACGATCACTGACTGGGCAAAGAAATCGTTCGGCAGCTGGACATTGAGCGGCAGGTAGAAGCGAATGGCGCCTCGGCCCACATAGGTGCTCCAGCGCGCAACGTTGGCATCGCCGTTGAGGACGGCATCGAACCGGCGGGCCACCGCTTCGCTGGCGTAGATCGAAGCATTCTGCGGCAAGCTCAGGTCGACGAGAAGTTCAGGGCGATCCGATGACGGAAAGAATTGTCGCGGAATGAGCGGAAGCGCAAGAAAGGCGCCGATGAAGAGTGCCAGTGTGACCGCTATCGTCACCCATCTCATCTGCATCGCGGCCGTAAGGAGGCCCTGAAACAAACGAATGACCTTGCCGGGCTCGGCGGTCTGCGTCCCCTTCGGCGGGGCCAGGATCACGACGCCCAACAGCGGCGCAAAAACGACCGCCACGAACCAGGACACGATCAACGCGATGCCGACGACGGCAAAAAGCGAAAACGTGTATTCGCCCGCCGAGCTGGCCGCGAAGCCGACGGGGACGAAGCCGGCGATTGTCACGAGCGTGCCCGCGAGCATGGCGAACGCGTAGGTGCGGAACGCGAATGTCGCGGCCTGGATCTTATCATCGCCTTGCGCCAGCCGGGTGAGCGTGGCGTCGGTAGTCGTCATCGCATCGTCGACGAGCAGCGCGAGGGCGATGATAAGCGCGCCGAGCGATATGCGCTGCATATCGATGCCCATCAGCGCCATGACCGAGAATACAACGGCAAGCGTCAGGGGAATGGAGAGCGCTATTACCAGGCCAGGGCGCACGCCGAGGCTGATAAAGCTGACCGCCAGGATGATCGCGACCGCCTGCCAAAGGGATGTCATGAATTCAGAAATAGCACCCGCGACCGTGACCGCCTGATCCGCCACAAGCGTCGGCTCGATTCCGAGCGGGAGGTCCGCGGTGATCGCGGTCATGGCCCGCTGGATGTTCTTGCCCAAGGCAAGAATGTCCCCGCCCTCGCGCATCGCGATGGCGAGTCCGATGGCCGGCTTGCCGCTGACGCGAAAGAGCGGCTGGGGAGGATCGGAGAAGCCCCGCCGAACCCGTGCGATGTCGCTGAGGCGAAGCATGCGTCCGCCGACGACGAAATTGACGTCCGATACATCTTGTTCAGAGCGAAACGAGCCGGACACCTGAAGAGCCAGCGTCTCAATACCCGTTTGAATTGTGCCAGCTGGCTGGACGACGTTCTGCGCCTGCAGCGCCGCGATCAAGGCGGAGCGATCGATGCCTAAGCTGGCGAGCTCTTTCGTCGAGAATTCGACAAAAATCTTCTCATCCTGGGCGCCCAGGATTTCGATCTTGGATACATCGGGTAATTGCAGGAGCTTCGAGCGGACCTCTTCGACGTAGTCACGAAGCTCGCGATGGGTGAAACCGTCAGTGGTGAAGCCATAGATGATTCCGAACGTATCGCCGAACTCATCGTTGAAACCTGGTCCCACGATGCCAGTCGGTAGCGTGTGACGAATATCGCCGATGCTCTTGCGGACGTGATACCAGATGTCTGGAACTTCACGGGCGGTCGCGCTGCCCTTCAGGTTGACGAAGATCGTCGTGACGCCGGCGCGCGTAAAGCTGCGTAGGAAATCGAGCTTCGGCGTTTCCTGCAGCTTGCGCTCGAGGCGCTCGGTGACTTGCTTGAGCGTGTCTTCCACGGTAGCCCCGGGCCATGCGGCTTGGACCACCATCGTTTTTATGATGAAGGAGGGGTCCTCGCTACGGCCAAGACGGAAGTACGATGCAACACCCGCCGCTACCGCGACGATCATGAAATAAAGTGTGAGCGAACGGTGCTTGAGCGCCCACTCTGAAAGATTGAACCCGTTCATGGCTCCGATCCGAGAAGGCGCACCTTCTGGCCCGGGTGCAGGGCCTGTGCGCCAGCCGTGACCACGATCTCGCCCGCATCGAGCCCTTGGTCGACCGCGACCGTGGCCTGGTCAAAGCGCAAAACATCGACGTTTCTTGCAGATACCGTGAGGCTCGATGGATCGACGATCCAGACAGCAGGCTGACGATTGAACTCGGTGAGCGCCGTCGCCGGGATCTCCATGACGGGCACGGCCTCGGTTTCCATGCGACCGGTAACGGTGGCGCCAAGTCGCATAGCAGGCGGAGGATCCGTCAAGCCGACCTTGACCTCGAAGGTGCGGGTCACGGGGTCGGCCTGCGGCGCAACCTCGCGAATACGGCCTTGCACCGTCACCGCGGGATCATCCGCAAGACTCACCGTGATCTGGGGGTCGCCCGGCGCCGTTCGGATCAATTGGGCCGGAAAATCGAAGACCGCATCGCGCCCGTCCTTGCGGGCAAGTCGGACGATCATCTGGCCGGCTTGAACGACCTCGCCCGCTAAGGGGCCCCTGGCCGTTATAACACCCGGGGCATCTGCCTTGAGCTCAGTGAAGCTCACCAGATCATGCGCCGCCTTCAATTGCGCTTCGGCAGCGTCGACTTGCGATTGAGCAGTTTGCAGCGCTTGCGTCGCCTGATCGTGATTCACGCGCGTAGTCCAACCCTGTTTGAGAAGCGTATCCTGGCGTTCGAGTTGATTGCGTGCCTGGGTCAATTTCCCTTGGGCAGCCGCGAGGTTGGCCTGCGCCGTCCGCAGTGTGTTAAGTTCGTTTTGGGACTCCAAGCGCGCCACCACCTGGCCGGGCTGCACTCGATCCCCAAGCTTGCCACCGTTTTCGAGCAGCCGGCCTGAAATGCGGAATGCGAGAGCCACCTCGTCCTCCGCTTCAATGCGGCCGGTCAGCGTGATCGGCACGCCGGCCTCACGTTTCTCAACCGTGATGGTCCGAACCGGGCGGGCTGTAGGTGCGGATGTTTGGTTATCTTGTTGGCACCCTGCGAGCAGGGGCAATACCACCAACGCACCGCGTGGCAAGAGACGGACTACCTTCAAATAACGGACGCACGCAGACATTTGACCGTGTCCCTTCGTAGTCCAGACCACGCAGTCGGCGGTGAGCTACGCTATTCTAGCGAAGGTATCGCTATCAAGGTGCGATCTGCGGTCAACTCCCCGCCAGCATCGCGCCAGCAAACATGATCGCTATCACCAAAAGCGAGAGGCCTGCTGCCGGCCATTGCCGGAGCGTACCATCGACCCGCACGAGCCTGCTGGCCAAGGCAACGGCCATGCGTCGGGCCGAGTAGAACGCCGCGGCGACAAAATCAGGGATGCCGGCAAGTCGAAGCTCGCCTCGCCCCATCAAGATCGCCAGCACTCCGCCAAGGAGGATCGGCCATAGCGCCGACGACAGCGTTTCGAGCCTAAGCGGATTCCACGCGATTGCGTAGGGAGCCGGGAGATAGGCCTGCCAAGGAACGAGTCCGAGCAGCAGCGAGCCCAGCGCGAGGGCGAGCGCCGCCGCTTCACCGCTGCGCCGTACCGGAACACGCAACGCAAGCGGCGCGCCTGGCGGCGCCACTGTGTGGGCGAGCACCAATAAAACATAGCTGCTGGTGAAAATCCCGCCGGCTTGGATCACGGCGCCCCACCACCACTGCCTCGTCTCGGTCGCCGCGTGGAGCAGCAGCGTCTTCGCGAGGTAGGCGCCGCTCGGAGGTAGCCCGATCAGCGCGACGCCGCCCACCGCAAAGGCGAGCACGCTCATGGGCAGTCTGCGGGCGACGCCGGCCAGCCCGGCGATCTGGTCATGCCCCAGCGCCGCGTAGATCAGTCCTGCTGCCATGAACATGGCGGCCTTCGCAGTCGCGTGCGACATCGCCTGTACCATGCCGCCCGCCAGGGCGGCGCTGTGGAACTGCGCTGTTACCGGGTCGAATGCGAGCGGGAACATCAGGAATAGATAACCGATCTGCGCCACCGTCGAATAGGCGATCAGGAGCTTCAACCGCTGCTGTCGCAGCGCGACGACGCTGCCGAACAGGATGGCCGCCGCTCCCAGCGCGGCGAGCAGGTTCGCAGCTATCGGGCCCGGAAGCGCCGGCATCACGTCGAACCACAGCCGCACCACGATGAAGAATGATCCCTTCACCACCAGCGCAGAAAGCACGGCGCTGGCCGCAGCCGGAGCGCCAGCATGGGCAGGCGGTAGCCACAGATGCAGCGGAAATAGTGCGGTCTTCGCAAGGAGACCCACCGTCATCAGTGCGGCGACGACGATCAATGCAGGCGACCCATGAACACGGTGGGACAGGAGGACGATGTCAAGCGTGCCATAGGCGCCGTAAAGCAGGACGGTACCGACCAGATAAAGGACCGAGCCCAGGAGTGCGAAAAGCAGATAGCGAAGCGCCGCCTGGAGTGTCTTCCCGCGGCCGTCGAGGGAAACCAGCGGCACCGCGGCGAAGGTCAAAAGCTCGAGCGCGACGTAGAGAGTAAAGAGATCCCCGCCCAGGAAGACCGTGTTAAGCGCCCCCCAAACCGCGAGCAGCAGGATCCAGAACGCGAACGGCGCGCGGGCCTCGACAAAGTCATCTGGGGTGCCGAAGTCCACGCGCGCGAAAATGCCGACGGCGCATATGACCACCGCCGTTATTGCCATCATGACGGCAGAGAGCCCGTCGGCGCGAAGCGCGACGCCGAGTGGCGGAGGCCATCCGCCGAGCAGATAGACGAGCGGAGTGCCCGAGAGTCGGACGTCGACAAGAACCGCAGCTGCGATTGCAACACCGAACGGCATGATCACGAGGGCAATCCGTTCGGCCCTGCGCCCGCCCGCAGCAAATGCAAGCAGCACGCCTATGATGGGGACGACGATCGACAACACTAGCAGGGCCCCCTGCATCGTCGTCGTTCCCAATGCAGGGGCCGGATCGGGCGTCATGTGTCCGGCGGGTCGTTGTCCGCGCTAATCATCGCGTCAGCGCGCAACGAGGTCCTGCCGCTTGCCCGGAACAGTTGCAGCAGCAGTGCAACTGAGAAGGCCGTCGCAGCGAAAGCGACGACCATTCCAGTGATAACGAGCGCTTGCGGGATCGGATCACCGCCAAATCCCGCTGCGGCGCCCCGGCGTGCGACGACGCCGAAGAACAGAAACACGCCGGCGCCGAGAAGATTGAAGGCGATAATCTTGCGTAGCGGCTGTGGATTCGCGATGAGGCCATAGAGGCCGAAGCCCACGGCAACCGCGCCGCATAGCCCGAATAGGGTCGCCGAGCTCACCGGGAGGCCTCCCCGGCAGGCGCCCCCGCCAGCAGCAACCCGAGCGTCGCCGCGATGGTCAACGTCATGGCAAACTCGATGAAGAGGATCAGCGGCTTGGCGTAGGCCGCGGGATATGCGAGGAACGCGTCGCCAAAAAAGAGCCCACCAAGGCCGACGACGAGAAACACGACCGGTCCGGCAATAAGCACCAGCCGCAGCGATCGGCGACTAACAGGTGGGGCATCGGCGAACCCCGCCATCATCACAAGAAGCCACATGGCGGCGAGGATCGTGCCGCCTTGGAACGCCCCGCCGGGGTGGTCGGCGCCCTCCCAAAGTATGTAGATGCCGACGAGGATTCCTAGCGGAGGGAGCAACTGCGCGAGCAAGGCGAGTGCACCATCGGGGTCGGGTTGACGCAGCGGTGCCGGGCGCCCGCCCCAGACGCGATCGGGCGCCAGCGACCACACGCCGATGAGCGCGAGTAGCAGGACGATCTTTTCCAACAACGTGTCCATGGCGCGAAAGGCGATCAACACGTTGGTGACGGGATTGCCAAGGCCGGTTGCTGCGGCGTTTTCGGCCGCCGCCGGCGCGAGAGTCGGTGCGGGGTCGGGTAGGAGCACGACTGCTACGGCAAGCGCCACCGCGACCGCGGCGGAAAGCAGCGCCACTGCGATGCGCAGGACCGGTCCTAGATGCTCCGCCTCCGCTCGCACTTCGCCGGCCCGCAGGCGCGCTGCAGCACCGAGCAGCAGTGCGCCTGTCAAGCCGCTGCCGATCGCCGCCTCGGTCATTGCCACGTCAACCGCATCGAGGCGTACCCAGACGAGTGCCAACAGCAGGCCTAGTGCGACAAAGCCTACCACGGCGACAAAGGAGGCGCGGGCGATGATCGTCAAGCCAGCCACGACCGCTGCCAAGGCAGCCAGGCCGCAGTCGATGGCGAAGCCGATCGTCATGCGTGCGGCCTGCCGCGTCGCGCCTCGCGCCCAATGAGTTGGGCGACCGTGCCTCCGGCAAATTGGACGAGCAGCCAAACGGCGACCAGCTTCAACGCGCAGAGCGGCCCGTCCGCACGTGGCAACAAGCCAAACACGATGAGGCCGAGGCCGAGATTGTCTGCTTTGGTGAGCGCATGCAGGCGGGTCAGCGCGTCGGGGAAGCGCAGCAGCCCGACCGTGCCCGCCATAAAAAAGAAAACTCCGGTGGTGACCGCGAAGATGGTGAAGATGTCGGCTACGATGTTCATGTGCGCTCCGCCGCCTCCGCCTCGACGGCGTCGGAATAGGAGCTGCCAATGACAAAGGCGACCGAGGCGAAGGCGGCGAGCAGCGCCAGTATCAGTGCGACATCCACCAGAGCAGTGAAGTTCTTCGCCACCGCCATCAACAACAGCGCTGCGATGCCGCCAGTGCCGAGAAGCTGCGCCGCCATCATGCGGTCCGCATTTGCCGGACCACGCAGCACGCGAATGAGGCCGATCGCCACCATTGCCAGCACCAAGCCGGATGACGCGATGAGAAAATCAGCCATCCCACCCGCCTCCGATCGCCTGCGTCAAAAGCCTATCGTCCGCCGCCAGATGAGCAGCCACCGGCTGGCCGACATCCAGACAATGGACAACGATCGCCCCGCTGTCATCGGGTCCCACGGGAAGGGTTCCTGGAGCGAGGCTTATGAACGTGCAGAACGTGTTCAAGGCCGGTCCTGGGGGAAGGCGCGCCGCATAAATCACGAAACCGGGTCGCAGCGGTAGCCGAGGATCAAGCGCGCGGCAAGCGACATCGAAACCCGCGGCGACGGACTGGCGAAAAAAGCGCAGCCCGAGGCTCAAGAGCGCGGGGGCGGAGACATGCGACCGGCGCGGTGGCAGCAAGCGCATACTCGTCCAGGTAGCCGCAACAATTGCCGCAATGCCAGCCGGAAGGTCGGCAGGATCGGCGCCAGTAAGGACCAGCCAGACCGCGAGGAAAACCGTCATCCGCCATATGGCAGTGAGCCACGAGACGCCAGCAGCAACGCCAAGATTACTCACACGTTGTATCCGCGTTGTCGAATTGTGAGTGACAATGCCTTAGCGATCCAATCGAACGGATCTAAGTCTCCGCCGAGGGGCCACTGTAACTGAAAAGTGCTGCCCTCGCGAGCCACCATTGTTGGCCGGTCTCAACATTCCGCGGGGGGTCGGCGGTGCGCATGTGACAGCTTGGCTCCCGGCGAGCAGCTGACCATGCAGGTGTTCGAAGACTTCTTGAGAAAGGTTTGGAAAAACAAGATCGAGTTCCACAAGCTCGACATCGCAAGCCCCGAACCGTTGCCGATAGGGCCGACCACGGTGATCGGCGACGATGTTGGATTCTCAAGGGCAACATGGACGCTTGATGCAGCGGCACCTGCCGTGAGCTAGCATCATATGCCGGCAGACCGCTGCGGGGCCCGCACCGACCCTCAATCGTCTGCACGCCGGCAGAGGGTATGCTGTCGTGCGGCTCGCTATGCTGACCGGACACCACTCGAGGAGCGGACACGTGAAGCCGATCGTTGATCCTCGACACGGCGACATCGAAGATGATGCGTCCAGCACTAAGACCAACTCGCTGCTGTCGATGGCCGGCAGCCTGCTCGGCGAGATAAGCCTGGCCAAGCTGATCGTCGCGTGGCTCATCCTATTTATCGTGCCAGCCGTGATCGTGGGGCTCGCACCTCTGATTGCCTCGGCGTGGATCGCGAAGCTCGCCGGAAAGATAACCTCTCCGCTAATCGGCATCGTGCCAATTGCAGTATTTTTTGCCGTCGCCACTCTCGGTTGGCTGTTCGGCAGGAGGCTTTTCCATCTTGCGGAGAGCAGTTTTTGGTCGTTGAACGCGCTTGCAATCGAGCCCGGCTACACGATGTGCCGCGAAGCATTCCGTCATCTCGCCGAACGGCTGCTGCCGGAAGGCGCCCACGCGCGCCGGCGCGAGCGCTTTCGATCTGGCGCAGCGGCGGTGTCGGGCGTTCTCATCAGCGCAGTGGCCTTGTTGGTGCTGATCGTAGTTTGGCCGTCATCGCGTTGGATCGGCAGCGTGGGCGATTTGCTCGCGCCGGGCCAACTGGCCTGGGTTGTGCTCGCCAATACCATTGTCGTCGTCAGCGGCTACCTCGCCGTGGCCGCGCTCGTATGGGGGCTTGCGGACGCGACGATGGCGCCCCCGCGGGATCTCCAGCGATTTCACCCGCACACGTCCGGAGCGCGTACCTGGCGCATCGCCCATCTGTCGGATCTCCACGTCGTCGGGGAGCGCTACGGCTTCCGTATCGAAAGCGGCAGGTCGGGTCCGCGCGGCGATGCTCGGCTGCGTCGGGTTCTGGCGCGGCTCGAAGAACTCGACGCATCGGCCCCGCTCGATGCGGTTCTCATCTCCGGGGACGCGACGGACGCAGGCCGCTCCACCGAGTGGGCCGAGTTCCTCGATGCCCTGACAGCGCATCCCGCCATCGCCGAACGAGTGCTCATTCTTCCCGGCAATCACGACATCAACATCGTCGATCGTGCCAATCCGGCGCGGCTCGACCTCTCCCTCGGTCCGAACAGCCGGCTGCGCAAGATCCGCACCTTGTCCGCGATCAACTCCGTGCAAGGGTCGCGCGTGCGTGTGGTGGACCGTTCGCGCGGCCGGATCGGCGAGACGCTGACCGACGCGCTAAGGCCGCACGCCGCCGACTTGAAGAGGTTCGCAGAGACCGGCCGCCCGGTTTTCTCGACGGCGGCTTCGGATCGGTGGAACGACGTCTTCCCAATGGTTCTGCCGCCCGATCGCGACGATGGTCTGGGCATCATCCTCTTGGACTCGAACTCGGACTCCAACTTCTCCTTCACCAATGCGCTCGGGGTGATTTCGGAAGCGCAGGCGAGCGCGATCGATACGGTCTTCGCGCAGCACCCGCAGGCCTGCTGGCTCATCGGGCTCCACCACCATCCGGTCGAGTATCCTCGCGCGGCAAAAGTTCTGTCTGAGCGCATCGGAACGACCCTCGTCAACGGCAACTGGTTCCTTCGCCGCTTGCTACCGATGGCGAAGCGAATTGTCTTGATGCATGGGCATCGGCATATCGACTGGATCGGCGAATGCGGCGGTCTCGTCATCGTGTCGGCGCCGTCCCCCATCATGGAGGCGACGAACGATCTAGACACATATTTCTACATTCACACGCTGGAGGTCGGAGGCGACGGATGCCTCAGACTGCTGGCGCCCCAACGCATCGACGTTCCTGGAGATCGTGCGGGCCAAAATGGTCCCGTCGATTTGGCTGAGGACAATGGACTTGCCGAGCGAGGTGCCGGTAGATAAGCCGCCGAGTCTGGGGCAACGTTGACGTCCTGAAGGATGCGCAAGGTCATGCTGCGCGATTCTGCGACGAAGTAATGATCGTGTCAGGGAACGGCCGCAACGCGCTGATCATTTGCGCCTCCGTTCTTGCCCTCGCCGCGCTCTATTTTGCCCGATCCGTATTTGCGCCCGCGGCAGTGTCGCTGTTTGCGGTCGCAGTGGTTTGGCCCGTGCAGAAGTGGCTGGAGGAGCGATTGCCCCAACTTATCGCTCTGGCCATAACGCTCCTGTTGACGGTGTTCATTCTCAGCACACTGCTGACGTTGAGCGTCTGGGGCATCGGACAAGTGGGCCGCTGGATGGTCGCAAACGAGGCGCACCTGCAGGAGCTCTACGTGCAGCTGACGCAATGGCTCGAAAGCCATGGCATATTCGTCGTTGGCATCTTTCTCGAAAGATTCGATGTTGCTTGGCTCGTCCGGCCGGCTCAAGAGCTTGCGTCAATTGTCCGGACGCTGGTCGCATTTGCCATGCTAGTTCTCGTCTTCATGATGCTTGCGCTCCTTGAAGTGAGAGACTTCAAGGCCAAGCTTCAAGCGGCATGCCCCGAGGAATTCGCCTCACGCATGTTACGGGCAAGCAAGCTCGTTGCCGAGAAATTCCGCCGCTATATGGTCATCAGAACTGCTGCAAGCGCTTTTACCGGGCTTATGGTCGCGCTGTTGTGTTGGGCGCTTGGGGTCGAGCTAGCGGCAGCCTGGGGCGTCTTGGCGTTCGTGCTGAACTTCGTACCATTCATAGGACCGTTCGTGGCGACGGTTCTGCCAGCACTATTCGCCATCGTCCAGTTTCGATCCTGGGAGGCCGCAACCCTCATCTTTGCAGGTGTCAGCCTCATCCAGTTCTTGATCGGCAGCTACCTCGAGCCGCGCTTGTCAGGGAGCGCACTCTCGATCTCTCCGTTTCTTGTCGTCTTCGCGGTCTTCTTCGCCGCGCTGCTGTGGGGGATTTCCGGTGCGTTCATGGGGGTGCCGCTGGCGATCGCCGTTCTCACACTCCTGGAGCAGTACACCTCCACCGCCTGGATCGCCGAGCTGCTGTCGGGCACGCCTGCGCATTCCAGGCGCATCGGGCCCCTTCGTTGAACCCTCCCAGCGTCCGCCTGTGGCCCAACGCAGATGTTGAGACTCGCCTCAGCATTCATTCCGCTGAGCGGGGTGAAGCGGTCGTGACTTGGCCGGTCATAGATCGATCGTTCGTGCCCCTCGGTTTTTGGAGTTTCTCGGGTGAACGTCCCACTCGGGGGTGTTGATAGCGCTTACCAGCGACGGCCCCATCCGCGACCACGACCACCCCAGTAACCCGCACGCCAATATGGCCGGTGCCAATAGCCGAAGCGCGGTCCCCAGTACGGGTACGCGGCGTAATACGGATACGGACGCGGCGGCGGTGCGTAATAGTACGCGGGCGGGTAATAGCGCGGCGGAGGCGGTGGAGCGACGTAAGCGCCGCGTGGCGGAGGATAGTCATAGAGGTCGGCTGCAGAAGCGCCTGCGGACATCGCTGCGACGGCCGCGGCGGAAGTTAGCACATATCCGAGCATTTTCATGTTGTTGCCCCATTGAATTGCCGTACATGAAAAAAGCGCCGGCGCGGATGAATGTCCGCTGAACAAAAAAAGCCGCCCCATGAGGAGCGGCTTTTTCTTGGCGTGAGCACTTAGTTGATGCCGATCCAGACACCACCGCGCCAATAGCCGTGGCCTTCATGCTCGCGCCACTTGTAATGCTCCTTCTCGGCGAACTTCCAATTGTCGGGATGCACGTGGAGCTTGAACTCGGGCTTGTACCTGGCCTCGCCCTTCACGTGCCAGCAGTCACCCTCGTCATTGCAGACGACGGCGGCCGATGCGGAGGTCGCGGCAAGCGCGAGAGCGCCGGCGGCGAGCACAAGTGTCTTCGAGATAGAGTTCATGGCTTCCTCCTTGGGTTGGGGAAGCTGGGGAACGCTGCCCTCGGGAGATGGTTGCGCGCACTATCGACGCAGGTCGCAGTGCGCGGTGTGCTATTCGGCCAGACGCTTGACAGGCTGAGCCACTTTCCCGTCAAGCGGGCAAAAGGGCTGGGCTGGAAGCACATCGCAGCCGAGATCGGCGGCGTGTCACCCATCCTAATAGTCGGCGCGCTGCTGGGCATTGGGGCGCCACGCCACGCCGATCACGGTTAGCTCATGTGCCAGCCGTGGCTCACGACGATTGATTGACCTGTGAGCGCATTTGTCTTGAAGGCGGCGAGTGTCAACGCAACTTCTGCGACATCCTCAACCGTGGTGAACTGCTTGTCCACGGTTTCGCCCAACATGATCTCGTTCACGACCCGCTCCTCGGAGATGCCGAGCTCTTTCGCTTGCGCCGGGATCTGTTTCTCAACGAGCGGCGTCAGCACGAAGCCCGGGCAGATGACGTTGGCGCGCACGTTGTGCTTCGCTCCTTCCTTAGCCATGGTACGCGCGAGACCGAGAATCCCGTGCTTGGCTGCCACATAGGCCGACTTCAGTGGCGAGGCCTCGTGGCTGTGCACAGATCCCATGTAGATGAGCGATCCCGAGTTCTGTTTGTACATATACTTCACGCACGCCTTGGTCGTCAGGAACGCACCGTCGAGATGGATCGCCAGCAGCTTTTTCCAATCGGCAAACGGAAAGTCCTCGATCGGGTGCACGATCTGGATGCCAGCGTTGGAAACAAGGATGTCGATCCGCCCAAATGCGGCAACGGTTTGCTCCACACCCGCGTTGACCTGGGCTTCATTTGAGACGTCCATGCCGATGCCAATCGCCGATTTCTCACCAGCCAGATCTGCAGCCGCCTTGGTCGCGCCCTCGGCGTTGAGATCGGCAATAACCACCCGTCCGCCGGCTTCGAGATAGCGCATCGCTATAGCATGTCCGATGCCGCTAGCCGCGCCGGTGATGAGAGCAACCTTGCCATTGAGCTGCATGGTTTCGCGTCCTCAACCTTTGAGGTAATCGTGCACTACTTTGCCAAGTCCGAGTGTCAGATCGGCGATGATGTGTGTTGCGGAAACGACCTCACGAACCGGCAACTCGGCTATCGGCGCCAAGGCATGAGGGTGGAGGTCGAGAGATGCAGGGCCGGTCCAAGCACCTTTCACGACTATGTCTTCGAGACGATAGTCCACGAGCTCGCAGATGCGCGGCGAACCGTCGACGTGTGGGATGATCTTTAGAAGATAGTTCGGCTTCTCGAGAGTGATCCGAACCTCTGCAGTGTCGATCGCCCTGTGTTTGAAACCCATGGTACCGGTCGCAATGCGGACCGCGCCGTAATCCAGCGTCCCGATCAGCGTGTCCTTGTCAGCGCTGAGCGACGGCTGCGCGTATTTCTTCGGGAAGCCCCAGAGCTCGCGGCCGCCGTAGATGGGCGGCCCATCATTGAGAAACATCGCGTGGGTGTAGCTGCCCTGATGGCCCTTGAATTTTACCGGGATGACCTGACCCAACTCCGTATAGTCGCCAAAGCCGGTGGAGTCCGGCATGCGGATAAACTCATATTTGACGATCGGCTCATCGAACGACAGGGGCTCGGGGACTACCGCTTCCAGGGCGGGCCGATCGGTCTTGTAGGTGATGATGAGGTACTCGCGATCGACGAAGCGGTAAGGGCCCGGAGGAAAAGCTGGGCTCGTCAGCGGCATGGCGAACGCACGCTTCAAAACTTCGTCAGCTTTCATGGCGCGTCCTTTTGCATTGTGTCCACATCGCGCGTGAGATCGAGAACTTCGACGCCATTTTTCGGGCGCTTTCGATTTTTCCAGGCAGGATGGTTGAGCGTGCGCTCCACGTCCGCGCGCCCGGCTGCCCAGTGCTCGTCTATCGTGAAGCGTGAGAACTCGTAGTCGTTGGACTGAGTCCAGTAGGCCGCGCGCCGGTGGATGAGCTGGACGATCGTGATCGCAGCGTCACACCCGACGCCGTCCAGAAGCTGCCAATCCGGGCTATTGCGCAGATCCTCCGGCATGCTCGGGCCCAAGTGGTGGACAGCCCGGCGTATGGCTTGAAGCTCTCGAAACACGTCCGTGTTCAGCCGTGTGCGGCTCGAATAGCGGATTTCTTTCTCGCGTTGCGCGATCTCGAATATCGTCTGCGGTACCGCTCCTCGAGCGCTGAAAAGGTCGATCTGGAACACGACCAAGTCCTCGCGCGGTCCGCATCTCTCAAGCACGTGCTGGAGCGGAGAGTTGGAGACCAGACCTCCATCCCAATAGGGCTCTCCGTCGATCTCGATGGGGGGAAATCCTGGCGGCAGTGCGCCACTCGCCATGATGTGTTCGGGACCGATCTCGTGCGAGACGGTGTCAAAGTACTTCATGTTTCCCGTGCGCACCTGAACGGCGCCGACGCTCAATCGGACCGAGCCCGAGCTCAACACATCGAAATCGACGAGGTCGAGCAGCGTGTTTCGCAGCGGCTCGGTATCGTAGAGACTGATCGCCCCTTGGGTACCTTGAGGCATCATCACCGCAGGAGGAAACCTCGGCTCGAAGAAGCCCGGCACGCCTCCGGCGGCGGCAAGCGCCGCACTCGCTTCATTGAATATGCGTCGAGACGTATCACCGTAGCCAATCGGCCAACCCATGAGCCGACTGGAGACGAGATCCCAAAACTGCCGGAGTCGCGGTGCGCGTTGCTGCGGCTGGTTGCCGGCGATGATGGCCGCGTTGACGGCACCAATGGAAATGCCGGCAACCCATGAAGGGCAATGTCCCGCCTCGACTAGGGCTTCATACGCCCCGGCTTGATAGGCACCGAGCGCCCCGCCGCCCTGCAGGACCAATACTTTCTGTTCGGAGTTGGTCAACGGTGACTACCCCTAGATAGAACTCACGCCAGAGCATGTACTCATCGGTTCAAACAAGGTTCAAGTGGACGAAAGTTCGCGCAGTCGCGACGCCAACGGCTTGCCAGCATCCTAACTGCCGGTCAGGAGCACTATCTTGCCGCGCGGCGGGAGAGTTGGGGTGGTTGCTGCCTGAGTTCTCAGCGGACAACGGCCACCCCACTCGGGGCCTTCACCTCGATCCTATCCATGCCCAACACAGACCTTGAGACTTGCCTCAGCATTCGTCCGCTAAAGGGGGGGTGCAAGCGGACGAGCAGCGGACATGCTCGGATCTTCCAGAGTCTGACCCAAAGCAGAAGTCGGGCGCACCCGCTGCCGTCGCGGCCAGCGCGCTCCTAAAGGCCACCGCGATAAGCCCTTCTGGGCCTCTGCCTCTTTCCGTTTCAGGGGATTCGCTCGCCTGGACCGCTGGCGAGTTCTCAAATTCTACAGCGACAACGAGACGGACTGAGTGTCTCCCCGGGCATTCGAGAGAAGCAGCAAGATCGTTTGGTGCCCGTCCTTCGTCGCGCTATCGACGTTCCGAACCATGTCGTCTGGGGTCGAAACAACGTCCTGGTTCGTCTGCAAGACGACATCGCCGCTCATGATCCCGCGTCCGGCAGCTTCGCTGTTCGCGTCAACCTGCGTTACGACGACGCCGTTGAGTTTTTGTTGAACTCTTATCAAGGCCCCGCGAGTTCTCAACCTCTAAAGGAATAAATGGAGAGCTTTCACAAGGAGTTTCCCGAATGTTGAACTGGCTTGTTCGCCTGCTAATGACCTGCGCTGCCGGAATCGCGGGTTGGTTCGTTGCTCGCGACGCTCCCAACTTCAGCATCATACAAATGCTGATTCTGCTAGTTCTTATGGCTGTCGTGATCGCCGCGGCGACATCCTGGACGCTACTGTGGGATAGAGGCGGAGCAAAAGACGATCCGCCGGACGCGAATGGCTGACAGTGACGATGCATCGAGCGGATCTCGATGCGGCCAGGTTAGAGCGAGAGACCATTTGTGCTTGCCCCTCTACCTGTGGACGCGAGCATGCCTTCCCGAAACCAACACGGAGGCTTTGATGTCGTTATCAGGGCGGCGTTGATCGTCTCCGCCACGCAGTGTTGGCGTCCCTTCATGAGCACTGGGTCTTCTACCTGATCGAGGGAATTCGTTCTGATCTGTCTAGGAGCGGCGGCTGTCATCGTTCCGCCCATCGCCACCCTGGCTGTCACCATTGTTGTCGGATGGTTGTTCCTCCTCAGCGGGCTAGTTGGTCTCTTCGTGACCTTCAAAATGCGAGGGGTCCCGCGTTTTTGGTGGTCCCTCATTTCCGCAATTCTTGCCATCGTTGTGGGCGCGCTCTTGATCGTTCGGCCAGCGGGTGGAGCGTTCTCTCTAACCTTCTTGCTGATCACCTTCTTCTTAATCGAAGGCGTCGCGTCGATCATGTTTGCCCTCGATCACCGAAGGGTGGCTTCGGATGTTAAACTCTGGCTCACCACTTAATCGCAGCCCAATGCGCATCGTGCCGGGATCATGAACGCCATCGCTCAGGCCATCGTTGTTGTTCTATCGCTCCTTTCGGCCGCTCATGCCGTCGTCGTCGACCCTGCACTCGGCCAGCAGGTGCAGCGGACGCCCATGATAGGCAGGGACGGCCGATCCGCCGATGCGCCTGTTGGCGATCGAGAGCATGGTCGCCAGCTTGCTGAAGCTTGTGCCGGGTGCCACGGTGCCGACGGGAACAGCTCCGACCCGAAATACCCGAAGCTTGCCGGGCAAGCAGCGGGCTACCTCTATCACGAGCTCAGTGCTTTCAAGACGGGGGATCGCCAGTCGGACGTGATGGCAAAGATCGCTGCAGCGCTTACTGATGCCGACGCGGCCGATCTTGCGAGCTTCTACAGTCAGCAGGCAATCCGTTCTGATGCCGTTAAGGACACAAGCTTGGCCGCCGTGGGGGAGCGCATCTTCTCTGCTGGCATTGACTCAACGGGTGTTCCTGCTTGTACCGTGTGTCATGGCTCTCCCGGCCAGCCGCAAGTGCCGATCATAGGCCGTGGGATGATCGGTCCGAGCATGATGCATGAAGCGCCGATGATGGAAATGATGTCCAGCGCCGCCAATCTGAACGGTCAACACGCGGCATATATTATCGATCAGTTGAATCGCTTCGCTGCTCGCCATCGAGCGGACCTAGTGATGGATCGCATTGCCCTACTGTTGAGTGAGGCTGATAAGAAGGCAGTTGCGGAGTACCTTTCCGGTCTTCAATAACCGGCTGCACCCGCGCCCGGCCACATCGTGAAATTGCAATCGCCACCCAGGCGAGTGTGGGAGCCATTAGGCCCTCGCGAAAGCCTCGACTGCCAATTTCTTAAACGCCTCGGGTTTGTGCTCACCGTCGCGGACTGCCGACATAATCCTGGCCGCCATAAGAGCGCGGAGAGCTGTCGAGTTGGCGTCGTTGTTGGCTGAGGCGAAGGCAACTTCTTCCCAGACTGCATCAACCGCCCAGGCGATCAGCGCGAGCGTCTCAGGATCAATGCCCTTACTAGGGAGGTCCATCGGCCCCTGTTACGTCCTGAGCTTCAGCAGCCGTGCCGCCACATGCACCGCCCGTACCGCCATGTTCCAGGACCCCAACGCACTGCGCACTTGGCCTGCCAGAATCCGCAGCCGCGCCAACCGATCTGCTGAACGGCAGAGCTATCCTCAGAGCGGGTTGAGGCCGCACCAATATGCGAAATGGGGGCTGATTGAGCTTGGCCCACCAGCAGTGGGCATAGCAGGACTGACGTTTTAGCGAGCATTGATATTCGATGCATAGCGGTTCTCCCCAGACAACTAGGCTGCTGGCATCCAGCGTCCCGAAACATAACCGAAAGCCACGGCATCGCTGTGCCGCTTAGCTGCCGCTTCCAACTCTCTTCTTGCTGTCACGACCACGCGCCTGCCGGACTCACTCCGAAACCCGCTTAAGAGAATGATCTTTTTCTCGTCGATCTGGATCAACGGATACGACATGTCTTCTCCTCTGCATCCACCGAGTCGGCGACATAGCGTGTTCGGATGACGCTTATGCGATATGATTTTGTGTGGCACGTTCACGCAGCGCAGCGTGGAGCCGGGCATGCTTAAACAGCGATGCGTCACGTCTACATTTCTGATGAGGGGCCAGCCCACCCGCGGTAGACGTGGGTGATCCACTGGCTATCAACCGGGGGCGTTGCGGAGTTGGCGCTTACTTCATCAGAAGCACTCGATCGACTGTTCAACTCCGGTTCGACAAGAGCAGCGGTCGGCTGCACAGCTTGCATCAAGGTAGCGCAACCGCCGCTCGAAGCCGCAATGAGAAGAGCAACCGCTATAGGCCCAATCCTCGCGGCCTGAATGCCTTTCGTGCTGCAAAGTACTTCAAGCATTTTGGCCTCCGCTCAAACTGACGCCCTGGGTGCGATTGTCGGCGTGGTTCTTCGGTGATTTGCGAACGGGCGCGACGCTCCGACTGGCAAGCTTCTCCAGTTCCCCAATGTCTCTCAGCCGAACGCCACCCGAATAGGCTTTGATCAATTCGCGCCGCTCAAGCTCGAGCAGCAGGGCGGTCAATTCTTCGATGCTCAGCCCGAGGTACGCGGCAGCAAACACGGATGGGCAGCTTTCGCCAATGACGGTGGGATCGCGCCCTTCGTCCGCATTGGTGCGCGATAAGCTCACCAGGAACGCTGCAAGCCGCCCGAGAGGGGAGCTGCGACCCGCCTCAACAAGAGCGGCACGGCGAAACTCGAATTCTCGTTCAACGGCATCGTTGAGCTTTGCCTGTGCCTTGGGATCGTCTTCGATTGCGCTTGCGAGTGCCTCGAGGGGCGAGCAGGCCACCTCGGTCTTCGTGACCGCGCGTGCACAGCAGGCATGGGTCTCCAAGAACCCGAGCCCTACGAAGTCACCGGGAAAGGCAAAGTCGACGACGGGGTGCTCAGCTCGATTTTGTTCGTAGAGACAAACGGCACCAGAGTTCACACGGTAGAAACAGGTCTTTGCTTCGCCTGCCCGAAACAAGAACTCATTGGGGGCAAGCACGCGCGTAGCAGAGCCAATCTTCGACTCAACCGATGTTGCATCGCTCGTGACTCGAGCTACTGGTTGGCGATCCTGGACAGACATCACACATCCTTTGACGCTACTCGAGCGCGCCCTACGCCCGACATCCGAGAGTTATTTTGAAGACCCCGCTCACGCGGCTGGCAGCCGGGTGCGACTAGAAGAAATCAGGGTCAAGCCACAGGTCTGTGCCGACTGAGTGAAGTTGCGTATCAAAGTGTGGCGACGCCCCCAGGCGGGCGAAAACACGCGCGGAGGCGCGCTGGCGCGCGGGCTGGCCTGCCTCGACGAAATTTTCATTGAACAGGTGTCAGTTGCCGCGGCAGACAGGACAGTGACTCAGCGAACTTTTCTAATCTGGTCGAAAGTCTTGGTGGCAGCCGAGTTCATCGTCTCGAACGTCTGCTGGGCGACCTTTGTCGAAAGCTCGAAAAGTTCCTTGGTTTGAGCGCTGGCAACGGCAAACTGATTTTGCAGGAAGCTCGTCTGCAGGCGGACAACCTCGGGAAAGGTCCCAGCGCGGGAAATCGCCCGGGCGGCGTCGAAAGCGGCCTCCGCGTTGGTTTCCGTGTTGCGGAGGATTTTCTCGCCGATCGTCTTTGCGCCGACCTGGGCAGCGACCATTACGTCCTCTAGAACCTTGACGCCGTCCTTGGCAGCGGAGTTCATCGTGGAGTAGGCCTCGCGGGTCTTGGCCACCGAGTTCTCGACAATTGCCTGGACGTTTTCGGGGATGCGGGCTTCTTTGGCGGCAGCAAAGATTTCCTGGGCCTGTCGGGTGAACTGGTCGGTCATGTACGCTCCACTTGCTTTTTTCGGGAAATCGGCTCGGCCGAAAGTTGTTGTGGCCTCAGTGCGGATAGTTCACGCACGCCGGCCGCACCCACCGCTTTGATCCATGTCAAATCGAGGCGCCGCTTAATGGCACGCCGCCAACCCGGCGGGGGTCGCTTTTTGGCGCGTTACTTCCAGATGTCGCTCAAGGACGATGGTGCCGCGCATGGATTTCTCGCCAACTCTCAATCGACCAAGAACGCTCGCCGCGCGATTGGCAGAGTCCACGATGGCGGTCCTAACGCCCGTCATGAAGCGAGACAAGAATTTGGTATGGCGTCGCGTCGACGCTAAGAACCTCGACCTCAAAGGAATGAAGATCGCGATCGTCGGCGGAACGGGCGGCATCGGGCGCGCCCTCAGTCGTTTCATGGCATCGCGCGGCGCGAGCATTCTGGTCGTCGGGCAAACCTTTCGCGACTCCGACTTGTCGGGCGTCGAATTCATCAAAGCGGACCTGAGCCTTATGCATGAGGCTCAACGCGTCGCCGCGGCACTGCCCGCAGACATCCTCGACCTCGTGATTTTCACCACCGGGATCATGGCCGGGCCAAAGCGCCAAGAAACCGCGGAGGGCATCGAGCGAGATATGGCCGTCAGCTACTTGAGCAGATTGGTGATCGTACGTGAGATTGGTCCGCGGCTGGGAAAGCAGCGGCCTGCAACTCCGATGAAGCCGCGCGTCTTCATCATGGGCTTTCCCGGTACGGGCCAAGCCGGCAAGCTAGACGATCTCAACACCGAAAAATCCTACAGCCGCTGGACGGTGCACATGAAAGACACTTCGCCAGTTTCGCAGCGAAGCTATGAAGCCCTCGCTGCAAACATCTGCGGCCGTCAACTAGCAACGTGACAACACCGCGGCTCAGGCGGGAGACGGTCGTGAGCAACTGACTGCTACGAGCGGTGCGCCGAGGCGTCGAGAAGTTTGCCTACCAAGGGTAACAGCACGCCGCCGCCAAAAGACTGGGGGACGCCGTCAGTGAAGCAATTCTCTTGCATAGGGATGTCGCAACACCGCGGATATCATGCATCCCCCCGGTTGGGAGCGAGCGCGGGGTAGCCTCCCGGCCGCGCGCCGTCGACGATGGCCGTCAGCACATCGGGGCGGTGTACAACCACGCTGCGGTTATTGCCGACGGAAATGACGTTGCGCTCGCGCAGGCGGCCGATCTGCCTGCTCACTGTCTCGATTGTCAGCCCGAGGTAGTCGGCGATCTCCGTGCGAGATAGCGGCAGCTCGATCGCGATCTCGCCCATTTGCGCTGCCCCTACCCTCCCCTCGGCCGTCGTGCGCAGCACCTTCAAAAGGAACACAGCCAACTTCTGCTCCGCTGTCATGCGGCCGAGCAGAATTATCCACTCCTGCGCCTTATCGAGCTCGTGGGAGACGTACTCGTACAGCCAGTCCTTCACCGCGCCGGACGATGCGGCGAGGCTTTCGATGGTGGCGCGCGGGAACCAGCAGACTTCGACCTCGCTTGCCGCGATCGCGGTGGCACGCGCCTCACCGCGGAACGGGCGGCCGAGGAAATCACCGGCGGCGAATAGCCCCACGATCTGCTGGCTGCCATTGGGCAGGCTTTTCGCCAGTTTCACGACGCCCGAGACGATGGCGCAGAAGGAGGGCGGGACCTCGCCCTCGAGATGGATCGCCTGGCCGCTGCGGAAGCGCCGGTGCCAGCTCACGGAACCGAGCACGCAAAGATCGCCTTCACCGAGCGCGCTGCAAAACCCTTTTGTGCGCGACGGGCATCCGGCGCAGATCGATCGGGGCTTTTGCATCTTTGGAGCCCCTCGCTCAGCAGCAGGAAAAACCGCTCCCTCCCTTCTCACGGCAATTGGGGACGATCGCCTTGATCTAGATCAAACGGAGGTGACAACGCCGCAACATTTCACTCGAGAAATGCGACGAAGTTTAATGTCAATAAGCCGGAAACAAAGCCACCCCGAGAATCAAGTGGTACGCTGAGCACTTGGGGGGACTATTTGGATGACGCCTGGGGGAAATCGCGCGGTTGGCGCTGATCTATCACCGCTCTACATCTTCGGCGGGGCTGGCGCTTCTGCCTTGGCCCTGGCGGCAGGGCTATCGCTGAGTGCAGGACCAGCCTGGGCCGTGCCGAGCTTTGCCCGTCAAACGGGGCAGCCTTGCGCGACTTGCCACAACGGAGTGTTCCCCCAACTGACGCCCTATGGTCGTCAGTTCAAGCTCAATGGCTATACGTCCGGTGGCACGCGATGTCACGACAGCGTAGCTGCGGATCCGACCCCGCAGATCCCGATCTCCGTCATGCTGGTGCCGACCTACACGCACACCCAAAAAGATCTGGCTGACTTGCCGGTGAACCGGAAGGAGGAGCCAAACGGTTTAAAAACGAACAACAATGTCATGCTCCAGGACTCCAGTATCTTTTACGGAGGCCAGATCTACTGCCAGCTGGGCGCGTTCATTCAGGCGACGTATGATCGCACCGATGAGGCCTTTTTCCTCGACAACACCGATATTCGCTACGCGAATAGAGCCAAACTCGCCGATATCGACCTTATCTATGGCCTGACAGCGAACAATAACCCGACGGTTGAGGATCCCTGGAATACGACGCCCGCCTGGCGCATCCCCGGCGGCGGGTCGATCTCAAGTGCGTTTGCTCCAGGGCCTTTCACTCCGCTGATCGAGAGCGTGGGCGGCATCGTTGCTGGAGGTGGTGCTTACGTCTTTGCGAACAACATGTTTTATGCGGCCGTTTCCGCCTACGATACACTCGACAAAGGCGCGCTTCAGGCGCTCGGCGAAGGTCCACCCAGCATCGGGTTCGACGGGGCAGCGCCCTATTGGCGCTTGGCAATCGAGAAGACCTGGGATGTTTACTCGGTCATGTTCGGCACGTTTGGCATGAACGCCAACGTCATCCCTGATGTGACTATGGTGTCTCCCGCCGACAAAATTACCGATGTTGGGTGGGATGCGCAGTTCCAATACCTCAGCGATGTGCATTTCCTCACGGCGAGGATCAGCTACATCTATGAATGGGAAAAGCTCGATGGAAGCGTCTTTAACGGCGCCGCAGCTAATCCAAAAAACCACCTCGCAGAGTTCAATGCCTCAGTAACGTATGCGTATGACGCCCGGTATTCAGTCACACTCGGCTATTTCAACACAGCTGGCAGCACAAACTCAGGTTTCGATAGCGATGGCAATCCTTTCAGCTACTTCGGTACCGATAACGGCTCACCCAACACACGCGGAGAGGTCATCGATATCGGCTACTCGCCTTGGAGCCGAGGCGGCCCCGCGTTTTGGCCTTGGCTCAACACGCGCCTTGGCGTGCAGTACTGGCATTACGACAAACTGAATGGGGCGAGCACCGATTACGTGCAGAACGCGGATGGCACATTCCGCAACGCCAGGGACGACAACACTGTCCTGCTCTATGCGTGGACGGCGTTTTAGGGGTCACGATGATAAGGGGACCAAATCTTCAGTGTACCCTAAGACTTAGCGCAACGCGCACAGCCCTGCTTAGGGTCGCTATCTCACAATTGGCAGTGCCAGTGGCAATCCTGACAATTGGTTTCTCCGGGCGTCGGCCATGCGGCCGATATGGGTGGGCCCGGCGTTTACGGGGCGGGCTCGCAGGGCAAGATCGTTGCACCGACTGTCACGGACCGTCAGGGCAAGGTTATCGCGGATTTTTTACGATGCCGCGGCTCGCAGGACAGACACCGGAGTACCTGAAATCAATTGCGGGCGTTCGTCGCGGGAACGCGTGAAAGTCATAACGGTATGATCATGTCGCGAGTACATGGCGTTGGCCCGTCGATGGGATCGGCGCTTGCCGAGCAGTTTGCGGGTCTCGAGCCCTAGACCCTTTGGCAGGGCTCGCGCGGGAGCTCGTCGCGGAGGGAAAGCTAATCTATGAAGAGGGTGCTCCCAATGACAACGTTCCTGCGTGCTCGGTCTGTCACGGTCCTGAGGCGAGGGGTCACGGGCCGGTGCGCCTCGTTTCGCAGGCCGCTCTATGGCTACACCATAAAGACATTGGTGAATTGGAGCAGAGAGCGGGGGCGGTATGCGGGGGCGTCCGACAATCCGATGGTCATGCAGCAAGTCGCGCATAGCTTGTCCAAATCACAAATCGAAGCCGTCGCAGCCTATCTCAGTAACTTGAACTAGGTCTGGTCCGACCATGAAGCTTACGAAATCGACGATAGCAATTCTTACCCTTTTAAGCTCCGCTGCCGCTGCAGCACCTGGGGACGGGGAGACCGTGAGCTTCGGGAAAGCATTCGCTGACAGCAACTGCGCCTGGTGCCATGGGCCCTCAGGCCAAGGTTACGCGACTGCGCCTAAATTGGCCGGCCAGAGAGGCCAATCACTTGAAACCCAGCTTCTGAGTTTCAAAGTTCATAGCCGCGATAATCCTCTTTCTCAGCAGTACATGTGGCCCGCCGCGGCGCCTCTCAGCGCGCAGGAGGCACACGATTTAGCTGCCTATTTCTCGACGCTTTGTCCTGAGCCTGCAACCGACGGCTATAGCCGGCTCGCCCCTGCCGGAGAAGCCCTCTATCGCGGGGAAGTCCGACTCCTCCAATATTCCATCCTGCGTCGCGTGCCACGGGCCCAATGCTGAAGGGATCAGGGCAATTCCTCGCCTGGCCAGCCAGTCCTACTACTACCTGAAAAGAAAGCTCGCTCAGTGGGGTGAGGGATATCACGCGGCGGCTGCCGTTCCAATGCCGGGAATTGCCAGCAAACTATCGGAAGATGAAATCGAGGGCCTCGCGTCGTATCTCAGCTTTGTAAAGTGAGCGCTGTTTGCGCGTGAGGCGCCAAAGAGCGCAAAGCACCGTGACTCGCATATTATGACCTCTTCTTGGCACAGATACGCTCGTTGTT
>CAVSCT010000024.1:0-6341 GCA_963726555.1 uncultured Alphaproteobacteria bacterium
GTCGGTTCTCGACGCAAGCGCCGCATCATCAGCACCACGCCGTCGAGCTGAAACGGAGTTCGTCGGCCAGTTTGCGGACAGCGGGCGCTGCCTCATCGTGACGACGCCCCACGCCATGCGAGGCAAGATCGCAGGCGGCCAGTCTGTCGGCGAGTGCGGCGGCTGCGAGTTCGATTTCGGCACAGAGCTCGGTGCCGACTTCATCTCGACGACGCATGTGTCCCCTAACGTAGCTGAGCCACCCCCTAGCAGGGTTGGCTCGCGCGTCTCCAACCCAATAGTATGCCCAAGTGGAAGCCATTGCTTATGCGTCGAAAATAACCAACATCTCTAGGGCGGGGATCCGAATGCGCACCTTCACGTCTGCAGACGCGAAAAACAACTTCGGCGAGCTGATCGACCTAGCCAGGGCAGCGTCCGTGCCATTACCAAGTACGACCGTCAGGTCGTCGTGGTGATGGCGGAAGAGCGACCGCCGCAATCGCAGGGGGAAGGTAATGCCAGGCACTGGCGCGGTCTGCGTGACGTCAAGGGAGCACTGATCTGATGGATGTCTTCTCCTTAGACAACCATCTGCTCGATCAGTACACGAGATTTGCTCGCTCCTTCACCCGTATCCGCTCGGTCGAAATTCAGAACAAGGTGAATGAGCTCTACGCGGGCCGCCGGTTTTGGCCGGAGCCGCTTATTCAGCTCAATCCGCATTACGATGGCGGTGGCTCGGTCCAGAGCCTTGTCAGCCCCAAGGGGTTGATCGCCGACTGCGCACAGATCTTTCGAGATCCGCGGCCAGACCCAGGACTGATCCTGACAAGAGCCTCAAGCTGCGTCGCCATCAAGAGCAGGCGATTGGTCTGGCGCTCGACGGAAAGAGCTTCGTAGTTACCACGGGCACTGGATCTGGAAAGTCTCTTTGTTTCTTTATTCCGATCGTGGACGCGGTAGTGAAGGCAAAGCGTTGGGGGAGACTGCGCGCACACGCGCTGTCGTGGTCTACCCGATGAATGCTCTCGCCAACAGCCAGCTGGAAGAGTTGAAAAAATTTCTCGTTGGCCAAAACCATCCCGTGCCAGTCACTTTTGCTCGCTACACGGGACAGGAAAGCCCCGAAGAGCGGGAGCGGATAAGGAACAATCCGCCAGATATCCTGCTCACCAACTTCATGATGCTCGAGTTGCTCATGACCCGCCAGTCCGAGCTCGATAAGGCCGTCATCGAAAACTGCCGCGGCCTGAAGTTTATCGTCTTGGACGAATTGCACACCTATCGAGGCCGCCAGGGCGCCGATGTCGCGATGTTGATGCGCCGCTTGCGGGCACGGGTCGGCGATCCGGATCATCCGCCGATTTGCATCGGAACCTCTGCCACGATGGCAAGCGAAGGCGTTGAAGAAGATCGCAATCAAATTGTCGCGGGCGTGGCGTCGCGCCTTTTCGGGACAACGATCTCTCGTGATGCGATCGTCACCGAGACCTTGCGGCGCGCCACCGACCCCAACCGATCGGCGGACCAAGGACTGCAAGACCTCGGCCCTGCGGTCGCTTCGTGCGGCGGACGGCTCCCCTTATGACGGCAACCCAAGCTTTGATGTGAACCCATGGCGTGATGGAGCCCCTCGCAGGATTTGGTCTGGCAGACGGCTGCCCATTGCTTGGAAAAGCTTGGCTTCTCCGCCACGGCCCGGGGCACCGTAGCACTTTCATCGCCACTCAGTTTCGTGCGCGTAAGCTCATGATATAGGCGACGACGTTATCAACGTCTCCCGACGCAATCATGAGATTTGGCATCGTCGCGTGATCCGAACTCTGCAGCCACACGACAAGAGCACGCTCGGTCATGCCCGGGGTTTCTGCGACGGCGTCGAAGCTCGGCGCCATGATATTGGGAGATACCTTCTCACCGGCCTCCACCGCATGACATTCCACGCAAACCTTTTTCGCGAAGACAAGGCCGCGCTGCGGGTCACCAAGTTCAGCTGCACAGACGACACCTGCGACTGCGGACAAAACTAGTGCGACAGCCGCGTTCAGAATGCGCACGTGAAATTTCCTTTTTAAGTATGATGCAACCACGACTTTTGCGGAGAGATAAGATGATCGCGCAGGGCCACGAACTTAAGGTGCGCCTCCTTTGGGTGGCACGCAATAGACTACCGGGTCGGATAGGTGAGCTGCTGGCGGCTGCAATTATCCTTCTTGCGGCGTCCGGAGTTTCAGCGACCTCTCAGGAACTGGAGCTCGGCATAGAGCCGAACCTGACCGAGTCGAAGAGTCCGATCTCGCAGACGGCAAAACGATCGCCGCCAAACTTTGTGTCGGCTGCCATTTGATCGACAAAAGTGCCGGCGGCCCCACGCCGGCGGATGTGCCCAGCTTTCCGAGCATTGCCAACCGACCAAATCAATCCATCGATGCGTTGACCAACTGGCTCATGGCGCCCCACGCGCCCATGCCCGATCCGCATCTTGCTCGGAAGGAAGTTCGCGATCTTGCAGGCTACATTTTCTCGCTCAAGACGGCGCCATGATCGAGACACGTAGAGGTCACCCTTGGGCGAGGTGATCGCATCGTTCAGGGCGTACCGGTTTCGGTCGGCGGCGCGCCCGGTACGTAGCGCCAGTACTCTTTTTTCCCTGCGTTTACCGGCTTCAGCTTGTCGAAACGCCGATCAGGCGGACGCTGCCCAGTCGTGATCAGCTTTGCGATGTCGGTCAGGAGATCGTTATTCTGCGCGTAATCCGAATGGTTGAGAGCGAAAACATCTGTGCTGGCTGCGCTCACGTCTATTGAGTCAACGCCTACCACCACGAGCGGACCGGTGGCTGGTACGTCGCCAGCTCGGTAGTGGCCCCAGAAGTTACGCGAAGCGAGAAGCGCACGATCATTGGCCGCCGCATAAAGCGTCACTCCCTTTGCAAGCCCTCTGATCTGCTGCGCCAAGTTCGTGAAGTTGTCAGCGTCCACGTCGGGTGCGGCAAGTATGAGTTCGCTCACTACCACGCCTTTGGGGGCTGCCGATTTCATGTCTCGTAGGACGTCGAGAAGCGGCTTGTTGCCCATGCTGTGGGCAATCACGCTGATGGTCTTGGCTCCGGTTTCCTTCACGACGACATCGAGGAACTGCCGCAGGTAAGGTTCAGAGCCTTCGGCGCTCTCCCTGTCGTACGTGTAGCTCGTCACAGCGCCACCGGAGGGCCAACTGTAGAGGAATGGGGCACCATCGAAATGGAGGTCGTAGGCGATCTGGGCCGTGCGATAGAGCGCGTTGTCGAACGAGGTGTCGTAGCCGTGCACGAATACCAGCGCGTGGTTTTTAAAGGCGTTGGAGGCGGCGAGCCGCGCACGAACGAGCCGCAAGAAGTCGGCCTTCGTAAGCGCTTTGATCTCCTGCAGTGTGAAATGCTTCTTCGGGTCCTCCGCCTGTTCGTAGATTGTTACGTCGAAGTACGGAATGCGAATGGCCCATGGGCGCTCGATCTCAGGCACTTGATGAATCTTGGGCACCGTCACGAAGGCACGCCCAAGCTCTAGCCGGTGCGCACGGTCAGCGTTATACGCAAGCCGCTTTGGATTGGCCTCGTGATCGCGGTCGGTCCCGTAAAAGACTGGCACCACGTCCCAGTCTGATTTCTCTTCTCCTCCCGAAGCCTGCTGCGGTGGAGGACCAGGCGGCGTGGGTTTTTCCGCACCCTCCTGCGGAGCCGCCATTTCGGGGTAGGTTTTTGCTTCCGGCTGAGGGTTGCCTTGGGGGTGCGTCCCCGATTCGGGAACGGGCGCAGTTCGTCTTTCCGCGCGGAATACCCGCTTGCGACTATCCTCATTAGGCGCTGCACGCTCCCGAAGTGAGCGCGCTTGGTCGCTGAGTTGAGCGGCTTCCGTGGCGCGGCCTTCCGATTGATAAACAGTGGCTAAGTTGCTCAGGGTCGTGGCCACGTCAGGAGCGCTCTTGGGATTGCTCTCAAGCAACTTCTCCTGAGTGGAGAGCGCGCGCTTATAGTATTGCTCGGCGAGGGCGTGCTTTCCCTGATCTTGGTAGAGACCGGCCAAGTTGTTGAGGCTTGCTACAGTATCTGGGTGATTGGCCCCTAACGTTCTTTCACGTATTTCGAGGGCGCGCTTAAATGCCTGCTCGGCCTGCGTGTACTTGCGTTCGCGCGCGTAGAGGTGGCCAAGTGTATTGAGCGCGGTTGCTACATTGGGGTGCTCGCGTCCATGCCGCCGCTCGGCCAGGGCAAGAGAGCGTTGCGCCATCGGAATCGCAGCGGCCTGTTTTCCGGCTTTGCGAAGCTGCTCGACGCGATGCTTCAGAAGAGTTTGGTGCTTTGCTGCCTGTGATCGCGATGCCTCTTTCTTGACTTCTGTCTCGGTGCGCGGCTTCACCTCAGCAAATCGTTGCCAGGTGCTCGGCAAATTTGACTCGCCACCTGCGGCGCAAACCGACCCGCTCATGGCGCAGCAAATCACGAGAGCAGCAATAGCTCGGAATAAACGAGGCACGCTTACCCCCTCTGCCTACCGATACTCGTAGCTAGTATAGCCCACGCTGACGACAGCGAGGACTTATAATGCGCGGTGGGGTTATGCGAGCTGGGGTGCAAGTGGAAGCGTGGCCTTTGCGAAGAGGCTCCTGAGTGTGCTCACTTTGAGAGCCTGCACATCGCGCGCTCCGGCCGAGGCGCACCTAAGGACAGTCAGCGCGATTGCGTCGCGTGTTTCAGATATGTCTTTGATCTCGCCCTCACGAGGGCGGCGGGATATCCCCAGCGACCAGCAGACCCCATCAAAGGCACGCTGCATGACATCGAAGCTATGGTTGTCGACGGCCAGGCGGTTTTGATTGTGAACGAGCATTGCGACCTTTGGGAATTGAAGCGCAAGTCCTGTTACAGCCTCCATATGATCCCTCCGTGAAGGAGAAAACGTCGAGTTCTCATTCATCGCTGCGCCGCACGCATGTTGACCGCGCCGGAGGCTGATCTCCATCCCGGTGGTCATACTATTGGAGGCGTGGGCTATCGGGTTGCCGCGATGCGTCAAGCGGCGTTGCGCGCTGCGAGATGCGCCTGTGGATGAGACGGTTTTTCAGCTCTTGGCCCTAAGCGGTCACCTGCGAGCCCCACTCAAACGTCCGCTAACGCGTTCTGAGCTGACGTAGTCATTGGTCGGCGCCGAAGTCGGCTTTTGACCCAACGCGGACATGGCGCGGATCATTCTTTGTGCTGATAGTGATCCAACCGCTCTTCTTTGCTTCATCCAGCCAAGTTGAGGATGATGCCAGCGCATCAGCGCTTCACAACACTTCACCTCTTCGGTCTTCACATCGCGGATCGGTTGATAATAAAGCTCGAGCTGATGCTCCTTCAGCGCAACGCTCAAGTCTGCCTCGAGCCGACGACGTGACTGCTTCTCGGAGCTGTAGTCAGGATCAAACAGCACGTAGCGCCCGCGGCCCATCGACTTGGCGTGATAGAGCGCGATGTCTGCATTCTTTAGCAGTTCGTCGGCGCTGCGGCCCTGCTCTGGAGCCAGGGCGCCGATGCTGGCGCGGCAGCGCCGGTGTGGCCCATCAACTGATGGGGCTCGCTCAGTGTTCGCAACATGCGATCAGCAAACGCGATTGCCTGGTCTTTACCGGTGACGCCTGCCAGCCAGTTGATTTAGCGCGGTACCCCTTCGCACCTCGTCCTCGTTTCCCGGATCGCAGGCATAGAGATTTGGGTCGGCGCTGCCCTCCACAATGTCGGAGACGATGGAAAATTGGAGCTGGCAAACGCCTTTGCCAGCCAGCTCCGGTAGCAGTTCAGTCTCCTAAAAATTTAGCTGTTATTCGTTGGCGCGTAGACGGTTTCACCAGCAGCCGCGGTTACGATACAAGCCAACGCCGCCCCAACGGTACCCGCGGTAGCCCCGGTATCCGTAGATGCCGGCATGCCGGTAACCCCGGTAAAGGCCGACACGCCGATAGCTGCGGTAAGGCGCACGCGCGGGAAGGCCGACATGCCGATAGCCACGGTATCCGCGCCGAATTAGTACGCTTTCGACGAGAGAAGAACTGTTTTGCTGGATGCTCTTGCTGAGCGGGGCTGCCGGAATGGCTTGGCTACTGGCCGTGGAGCCGGTTATCAATGCCGCAGCGAGCGCCGCTATAATGAGGCTCGTTTTCATTTTGATCTCCTTTGGGGGAAGGACGAGGGCACACGCGGGCGCAACAGTGAAGAGTAGGACGCGCAGCCCCCAGGAACAAGCAGCTCGATGGGGTGGGAGGGTATCGAGGCCCGCGCACAATCAGCTCCGTGAAGCATTGCGTCGCATTGTTCTTTGGTCCGAGAAAAAGCGTTTCTC